>NZ_BAAGUJ010000013.1:0-244545 GCF_054781455.1 Amycolatopsis stemonae
GGAGTTGACCAGCTCGATGGCGTCACGACGGAACTGCTCCGGATACTTCGACCTGCGAGACACCAGGACATCCTCCCTCCAGACCACTGTCTGGAATCAAGGTGTCCGGCCCCAGGGGGCAACTCCACGCGTGATTGGAGAGGCATCACGCGTGATTGGAGGGACGACACGGGTGATGCCCTTCGGGGCACGGGGATTAGCGGCGGAGGGGGACCAGGTCGTCGGCGTGGACTACTTCGCGGCGTTGTTCCGGGGGGAGTTCGTGCGTTGAGCGGCCGATCAGGTCCGGGAGCTCCGGTGCGTCGAACGCCACTACGCCGCGGGCTACCGCGCGGTCCTTCGCGTCGACCAGGTCGACCACGTCGCCGGCCTGGAACTCGCCCTCGACGCCCGTGATGCCTGCCGCCAGGAGGGAGCGGCGGCGGCGGACCACCGCCGTCACCGCGCCGTCGTCGAGGCGGAGCTTGCCCGTCGAGTCCGCCGCGTAGCCCAGCCAGAAGCGGCGGGCCGACAGGCGGGTGTCCGCCGGGGCGAATGCCGTGCCCGGCGACGCCGTGGTCAGCGCGGCGGAGGCTTCCGACGCTGCGGCCAGCAGGACCGGGATGCCCGCGCCCGCCGCCGTGCGGGCGGCCGCCAGCTTCGAGACCATGCCGCCCGTGCCGAGGCCGGAGCTCGACATGCCGACCGAGATCCCGTCCACATCGGACTCCGAGAGGACCTCGGTCAGCTTGCGGGTCGCGCCGTCGCGGGGGTCGCCGTCGTAGAGACCGTCCACATCGGACAGCAGCACCAGTGCGTCGGCACCGATCAGGTGGGCCACCAGCGCCGCCAGGCGGTCGTTGTCGCCAAAGCGGATTTCCTCCGTGGCCACCGTGTCGTTCTCGTTGACCACCGGGACCGCGCCGAGCGCCAGCAGCCGCGAGAACGTCCGCTGCGCGTTCCGGTAGTGCGAACGGCGGACGACGTCGTCGGACGTCATGAGCACCTGGCCGACCGTCAGCGAGTACCGCCCGAACGACTCGGCGTACGCGTGCGCGAGCGCCAGCTGGCCGACGCTCGCCGCCGCCTGCTGGGTCGCGAGGTCGCGCGGGCGCTTGCCCAGCGAGAGCGGCGCGAGACCCGCGCCGATCGCCCCGGACGAGACCAGCACGATCTGCGTTTCCCGCGTGACGCGGTCCGCGATCGCGTCGACCAGCGCGTCCAGGCGCGCCGCGTCGAGCCCGCTGCCCGCCGTCGTCAGGGCCGATGAGCCGACCTTGACCACCAGTCGACGCGCGGAAGCGATGGCTTCCCGGGTGCCGCTCACGCGTCCAGGTCCAGGTCGTCGTCCTCGTCCGTCCCGTCGCGCCGGATCCGCCGGGCTTCCTTGCGCTCGGCCGCGCCGACGCGCTCGGTGCGCTCCAGCCGGACGTCCGTACCGCGCCCGGACAGGTGCACCGCCACCGAAGGCGTCGACGGCTCCCACTCGAACTGGACGTCGCCGATCGTGACCGGGCTGCCCGGCGTCGCGCCGAGCTTCGCCAGCTGGTCCTCCACGCCCAGGCGGTTCAGCCGGTCGGCCAGGTAGCCGACGGCCTCGTCGTTGCCGAAGTTCGTCTGGCGGATCCACCGCTCGGGGCGGGCGCCGCGCACGATGAACGCGCCCTCCTCCTCGGGGTCGACCTCGACCGTGAACCCGCTGTCGTCGACCGCGAGCGGCCGCAGCACGATCTTCTCCGGCTCCAGCACCGGCTGCGCCTCGCGGTACTCCTCGACGACCGCCGCGAGCGCGTACGTGAGCTCCCGCAGGCCCTTGCGGGACGCCGTCGAGACCTCGAACACGCGCAGGCCACGGGCTTCCAGCTCGGGCCGGACGAACTCGGCGAGCTCGGCCGCCTCCGGGATGTCGATCTTGTTGAGCACGACCACGCGCGGCCGTTCCTCGAGCTTGCCGCCGAGACCCGGCGTGTACTTGGAAAGTTCCTCTTCGAGTGCGTCCACATCGGACAGCGGGTCGCGGCCCGGCTCCAGCGTGGCGCAGTCGACGACGTGGACCAGCACCGCGCACCGCTCGATGTGGCGCAGGAAGTCCAGGCCCAGGCCCTTGCCCTCGGACGCGCCGGGGATCAGGCCGGGCACGTCGGCCATCGTGAACACCGTCTCGCCGCCGGTGATGACGCCGAGGTTCGGCACCAGCGTGGTGAACGGGTAGTCGGCGATCTTCGGCTTGGCCGCGGACAGCACCGAGATCAGCGACGACTTGCCGGCCGACGGGAAGCCGAGCAGGCCGACGTCGGCGACCGAGCGCAGCTCCAGCGTCAGGTCGCGGCTCTCCCCCGGCTCGCCGAGCAGCGCGAACCCGGGCGCCTTGCGGGCCTTCGACGCCAGCGCGGCGTTGCCGAGGCCGCCGCGGCCGCCCTGCGCCGCGACGAACGTGGTGCCGGGGCCGATCAGGTCGGCGACCAGCTCGCCGTCCTCGGTGAAAACGACGGTGCCCGACGGCACCTTCATCACCAGGGTCTCCCCCGCCGCGCCCGCGCGGTTGCCGCCCTGGCCCATCTTGCCGCTGCCGGCCTTGGCGTGCGGGCGGAAGTGGAAGTCGAGCAGGGTGTGCACGTTCGGGTCGACGACCAGCAGGACGTCGCCGCCGTTGCCGCCGTTGCCGCCGTCCGGGCCGCCGAGCGGCTTGAACTTCTCGCGGTGCACCGAGGCGCAGCCGTTGCCACCGTCACCGGCCGTCAGGTGGATCACCGCGCGGTCCACGAACCGGGACGCCATGACTTGCCTCTTTCACTCGCGAGAAGGGGATATACAAAACAAACGAGGGGTGGCACCGGATATTCCGGTCCCACCCCTCGTCAGAGGTCTAACGACGACCGAAGGCTCAGGCCTCGGCCGGCACGATGTTGACCGTCTTGCGGCCACGCTTCTCGCCGAACTGGACCGCACCGGCGGCCAGGGCGAACAGCGTGTCGTCGCCGCCACGGCCGACGTTCACGCCGGGGTGGAACTTGGTGCCGCGCTGACGGATCAGGATCTCGCCGGCGTTGACTTCCTGGCCGCCGAAGCGCTTGACGCCGAGGCGCTGCGCGTTCGAGTCACGACCGTTGCGGGAGCTGGACGCACCCTTCTTGTGAGCCATAGCTCAGTCCTCTTTCAGTCTTCGAAGATCCGGAGAAAGTTCTTACTTGGAGATGGCGGTGACCTCGACGCGGGTCAGCTTCTGCCGGTGACCCTGGCGCTTGTGGTAGCCCGTCTTGTTCTTGAACTTGTGGATCCGGATCTTCGGACCCTTGGTCTGCTCGACGACCTTGCCGGTGACCGAGACCTTCGCCAACGCGTCGGCGTCCGTGGTGACCTCGCCACCGTCCACGAACAGCACGGCGGGGAGGATGTGCTCGGTGCCCGGCTCGCCCTCGAGCTTCTCGACCTCGACGACGTCGCCGACGGCCACCTTGTACTGCTTGCCGCCGGTCTTGACGATCGCGTACGCCGACACGGAAGTCTCCTGCATTACTCGACAATGGGTGGGGGCCCGCGCGATCGGCCCGCCTCCGGGAAGGCGGTCCTGTTCTCGCGCAGCGACCTACTCTGGTGGCAGGCCGTACTACAGGTTACGTGGGGTGCCCCGGTGCGTTACCACCGGGGTCCCCAAGTCGTTCAGTTGCTCTGGTCCGAGGCGTGCACCGGCGGGCCCGCCGGGCGCGACGCGGCCCGGCGCGGACGGCGCCGGGTGGAGCGCACGGCCGGTTCGGGCACGCTGACCTCGGGTTCCTCGACCGGCTGAGCCGGTTCCGGCGCCTCGGTCACGGACGCTTCCGCCTCCGGGGCCGCCGACTGCTCGACGGCGGGCTCCTCCTGCGGCACCGGGGCCTCGTCCGCCTCGGTCGTCACCGGGACACCGGCGACCTCCTGGGCGGGCTCGGCGGGCGGCTCGGCCGCCACCGGCGTCTCGTCGGCCTCGGTGGTCGCCGGGACGTCCGCGACCTCCTTGCCCGGCTCCGGGGCGGGCCCGTTGCCGTTCAGGGCGCCGTGGTCGTGCTCCTTGGCGGCCTTCGAGGCGTTCGCCATCGCCGCCACCGCGGACGCGATCGACTCGCGCTGCTCCGGCGTCGGGACGGCGTGGACCTCGGCCTTGGCGGCTTCGGGCTCCTTGGCGGGCTCCTCGCCCTTGCCGCGGCCCCGCGACCGGCGGGAGCTCTTCTCCCCGCCGCCGCCGTTGTTGCCGCCGCCGTTGCCGTTCCCGCCGTGGGTGTGCCCACCGCCGCCACCCGAGCGCTGCGGCTCGGTCGAGACGATCACGCCCCGGCCCTTGCAGTGCTCGCACGGCGTCGAGAACGCCTCCAGCAGGCCGGTGCCGATCTTCTTGCGCGTCATCTGCACCAGGCCCAGCGACGTGACCTCGGCGACCTGGTGGCGCGTGCGGTCGCGGCCGAGGCACTCGGTGAGGCGGCGCAGCACCAGCTCGCGGTTGGACTCGAGCACCATGTCGATGAAGTCGATCACGATGATGCCGCCGATGTCCCGCAGCCGGAGCTGGCGGACGATCTCCTCCGCCGACTCCAGGTTGTTGCGGGTCACCGTCTCCTCGAGGTTGCCGCCCGATCCGGTGAACTTGCCGGTGTTGACGTCGATGACCGTCATCGCCTCGGTGCGGTCGATGACCAGGTACCCGCCGCTGGGCAGCCAGACCTTGCGGTCGAGGGCCTTGGTGATCTGCTCGTCGATCCGGTGGTCGGCGAACGCGTCGCCGGTGCCGGTGTAGCGCTTGAGCCGCTCGGTCAGCTCCGGCGCGACGTGCCGGACGTAGTCGTTGATGGTCTCCCAGGACCGGTTGCCCTGGATCTCCAGCTTGCTGAAGTCCTCGGTGAAGAGGTCACGCACGACCTTGACCAGCAGGTCCGGCTCTTCGTAGAGCATGGTCGGCGCGCCGCCCTTCTTGCCGGAACCGGCGGCGGCCTTCTCCTTGATGACGTCCCACTGCGCCTTCAGGCGGTCGACGTCGCGGCCCAGCTCCTCCTCGCCGATGCCCTCGGAGGCGGTGCGGATGATGACGCCCGCGTCCTCCGGGACGATCCGCTTGAGGATGTCCTTGAGCCGGCGGCGCTCGTTCTCCGGCAGCTTGCGGGAGATGCCGGTGGCGCCGCCCGCGGGCACGTAGACGAGGAAGCGGCCGGGCAGCGAGATCTGCGTGGTCAGCCGGGCGCCCTTGTGCCCGACCGGGTCCTTGGTGACCTGGACCAGCACGGAGTCGCCGGTGGACAGCGCTTGCTCGATCTTGCGGGCCTTGCCTTCCAGGCCGGCGGCGTCCCAGTCGACCTCGCCGGCGTAGAGCACGGCGTTGCGGCCGCGGCCGATGTCGATGAACGCGGCCTCCATGGAGGGCAGCACGTTCTGGACGCGGCCGAGGTAGACGTTGCCGACGATCGAGCCGGAGCCCGACTGCGTCACGAAGTGCTCGACCAGCACGCCGTCCTCGAGCACCGCGATCTGCGTGGAGTCGCCGTGCTCGGCGACGACCATCGTGCGCTCGACCGACTCGCGGCGGGCGAGGAACTCGGCCTCGGACAGGATCGGGGCGCGGCGGCGGCCCGCCTCGCGGCCGTCGCGGCGGCGCTGGCGCTTGGCCTCCAGGCGCGTCGAGCCGCGGACGCTGCGGACCTCGTCACGCGCCGGGCGCTCGGCCTGCTCGGCCTTGGCCTGGCGGACGTGCGTGACGGTGTTGGGCGGGTCGTCGGTGCCTTCGGCGTCGTCGCCGTCCGAGCCCTTGCGGCGACGGCGGCGGCGACGGCGCTTGCTGCCGCCTTCGCCCTCGTCGGAGTCGTTTTCGGACTCCGACGACGCACTGGCCTCTTCGGCCTCTTCGGCGTCCGCTTCGGGCTTTTCGTCCCCGTTGGTGCGGGACCTGCGGCGCGGCTCTTCGGCCTGGCCGTCCTCGTTCTCCGTGGACTCGTCGGCGCCGTCGGCGCCCTTGCCCCGGCCCCGGCCGCGACGGCCGCGGCGGCGCCGGCGGCGGCTGCCGCCGTCCTCGCCGTCGTCATCGCCGGTATCGGCGGCCGCGGTGGTGTCCTCGGCCTCCTCTTCGGCCTCGGGCTCCGGGCGGGCCTTCGTCTCCGGGCGGGGCTCCGGCTCCGCGAACGGGTCGACCGGCTTGCGGGCCGGGCGCGCCGCGGGTTCGGCCGGCTCCGGCGGCAGGAAGACCGGCGACGGCGCGGCGAACACCGGCAGGTGCGCGCGGGTCTTCTGCCGCGGACGCGGCTTCTCGGCCGGAGCCTCGGCGGCCGGCTGCGCGGCCTCGGCGGGGGCAGCCTGAGCGGCGGCTTCCCGGCCGGACGCCTGAGCAGCCGCTACCTGGCCGGAAGGCTGAGCAGAAGCTGTCTGGTCAGTAGCCTGAGCAGCCGCTCCACCTTCGGACGGCACCTCAGCTCCACCTTCGGACGGCACCTCAGCGCCACCCTTGGACAGCACCTCGGCGACCTTCAGCGCCACTTCCCTGGTCACGCTCGACTGCGCGCTGCGCACGCTTTCGCCCAGCTCTTCGAGCTTCGCGAGGACGTCCCGGCTGTGCGACTCGAGCAGCTTGGCCAGCGCGTGCACCCGGATCCGGGCGGGCAGGTCGGCCAGCGGGCCGCTCGTGGGTGTGGCGGGGTTCCCGCCGCTGTGCTCGGCGGGTGTTTCCGCGTTCGACATGTGTCTCCTCCGCCCCCGGGCGCGTCTGCCGGTTCGCACCGGCAGGGACGCGGCCGCGCAGGGGCCCCTTTCTGTTCGTTCCGCCGTGGTGGTCACCAGCGACGGGAATCCTTGCCCGACGACCGGGCGCCGCACCCCCGGTTCCCGGAAGCGCGCAACCCCGTCAAAGGTCTGCTCGGCGACGTGCGTGACGCACTCGCGGCCCCCGGGCCGCCCGCCACGTCGTCCAGCCGCCCGGTTTCCTGGGCGGCGACGCGCGTCGCGGGAGTTCATGCACTTCGCCGGGCCGCAACACCGCAGGCAGCACCTCTCACGTGCGCCCCGCGACCCAGCGGCCACCCCGAGTATCCCACACCGGGTGACCGCACACGCGTACTCGGTACCTCCGCCCACGCCGCCGGGCGCGCCGGGCCACCCTCCGGGGCCCACCGGCCGGGCGAACTTGGCCGTACCGCTTGTCCGCCGGGCACGGGGTGGCTACCGTGCGGCTCGGGGTGACCGGGTTCTCGCGCGCCGGCACCCGCGGTTCCTGCATCCGGTGGGAGGTCCGGTGTCCCTGCTGGCGCGGCCCCTGCGGGCGGCCGTGTGCACCGTCCTGGTGCTTTCGGGATGCGTCACCGCCGGTCCTGCGGCGGCCGACGCGCCCGCCTGCGGCCACGCCCGGAACCTGCGTTACGTCGTCACCTTCGACCGGGGTACCCCCGACGCGGCGGCCCGTGCCCAGATCACCGGGGCGTGCGGCGCCACCACTGTCTACTACCCGCAGATCGCCGTCGCGGTCGCCACCTCCGCCGACCCGGACTTCGGCGGGCGGATGGGGCTCGACCGGGCGTTCAGCGCGCAGGCCGAGCGGCTGGCCGCCCAGCGCGTCACCGAACCGGTGAAACCGCAGCCCGCACGGGCGACGCTGCCCGCGACCGACCCGGCGCGCGTTCCCACGGCGGACCTGACCGACCGGCAGTGGGACATGAAGATGATCAACGCGGGCGGGGCGCGCGGCGGCCAGGAAGGCAGCCGTGACGTCGTCGTCGGCGTGCTCGACTCCGGGATCGACCCCGACCACCCCGACCTCGGCGCCGCCCTCGACCGCGACGACTCCGCCGGCTGCCTGTCCGGCGCGCCGGACCAGTCCGAAGCGGCCTGGAAGCCGACCACGTCGGTGCACGGCACGCACGTGGCGGGGATCATCGCGGCGGCCGACGACGGGCGGGGCGTGACGGGTGTGGCGCCCGGGGTGCGCGTGGCGTCGGTGAAGGTGATCGACGACCGCGGCTACGCCGACCCGGAGGCCGCGGTGTGCGGGCTGATGTGGGCCGCGTCACGGCACATGCGGCTGACGAACAGCAGCTACTTCGTGAACCCGTGGACGCTTTCGTGCATCCGCGGCAACGACCGCGGCGTGGTGCACGAGGCGCTGGCGCGCGCGGTGGAATACAGCACGTCGGCGGGCACGCTGAACGTCGCGGCGGCGACGAACGAGGCCGTCGACCTGACACCGTCGGCGCGGTCGGGTTCGCCCGCGGCGGGGTCCGGCTGCGAAGCCCTCCCGGCGGCGCTGCGGGACGTCGTCGCGGTGTCGGCCGTGGGCCCGGACCGGGTGAAGGCGGGCTACAGCTCGTACGGCCTGGGCGTGATCGACGTCACGGCGCCGGGCGGCGAGACCGGCGAGTGCGTGCTCTCGACCGTGCCCGGCGGGTACGCGCCGCTGTGCGGGACGTCGATGGCTGCGCCGCACGCGACCGGCGTGCTGGCCCTGCTGGCGTCCGCGAACCGCTCGGCCGGGCCGCGGCAGCTGCGGCGGACTCTCGACGCCGAGGCGACGCCGATGGCCTGCCCGGCCGACTACGACCTCACCGGCGACGGCACCCAGGACGCCTACTGCGCCGGGTACGAGGGCTACAACGGGTTCTACGGCCACGGGATGGTGGACGCGCTGGCCGCCGTCGCGCCGACGGGACGGCCCGACCCGGCCCGGTGACCGCTCACGTCAGCAGGAGCTTGGCGATCCTCCTCGTCGACGCCCAGAGGCCGACGCCGCCCAGCACCAGCAGGTAGGCCAGGTTGACCAGCATGCTGCCCGACAGGACGCCCGTCGCGAGGCCGCGCATCAGCTCGATCGCGTGGTAGAGCGGGAGGCAGCGGACCACCCACTGCAGCGGCTCCGAGTACACCGACAGCGGGAAGAACGTCGTCGCGAACAGGAACATCGGGGTCAGCACGAGCTGGATGTAGTCGAACTGGGCGGTCGAGCGCAGGAACGTCACCAGCGCCATGCTGATCGCCGAAAACGCCAGCCCGACCAGGAGCGCCGCCGGGACCATCAGCAGCGCCCACCACGACGCCAGCAGGCCCATCGCCGCCGCGATCGCCAGGAACGCCACCGCGTAGACCCCGCCGCGCGTGATCGCCCAGCCGATTTCGCCCAGAGCCACGTCCAGCGGGCCGATGGGTGTCGCCAGCATCGCGTCGTACAGCTTCGCGTAGCGCAGCTTGAAGAACAGGTTGTACGTGGATTCGAACACCGCGCCGTTCATCGCCGACGTGGCCAGCAGGGCCGGCGCCACGAACGCGACGTAGCTCATCGGCCGGCCGTCGGGCCCGGTCACCTCGGTGACCAGCTTGCCGAAGCCCAGCTGGAACGCCAGCAGGTAGAGGAACGGCTCGACCGCGCCGGAGAGGAAGATCAGCCAGCTGTTCCGGTACACCATGGCCGCGCGCTCGACGAGCATGCGCGCGCGGCCCGCGTACAGCCCGGGCGGGAGGATCCGCAGCAGCAGCCCGCGCCGCCGCGGCGGGGCCTGGACGCTCACCATCAGACCACCAGCCTCCGGTAGAAGGCCCGGTGCGCCACGGCCCACCCGGCCGCGAACAACGCCGCGAGCACGGCGAAGTGACCGAGCACCGCCCAGCCGCCGACCCCGCCGATGCTGACGCCGCGGGCCAGCTGCGTGCCGTGCCACAGCGGGGAAAGCCAGGCCAGCCAGCGGATCGCGCCAGGCAGCTGCGAGATCGGGAAGAACGTGCCGGAGAACAACGTCATCGGGATCACGACGAACCGGAAGATGACGCCGAACCGCTGCCCTTCGTCGAAGGTGTGCGCCGCCAGCGCGGCGACCGGTGTGGTGCAGGCGAGCCCGGTGACCGTGCCGGCGAGGATGACCAGCAGCACCCCGGGCCCGGTCCAGGCGCCGAAGAACAGCGCGACGAAGGCGTAGATCGCGCCGGCGAGGGTCAGGCGCAGGGCCGACCAGATCAGGTGGCCGCCGAAGACCTGGCCCGGGGAGACGGGCGTGGCCGTGACCGCCAGGTAGTCCTTCTGCCACTTGAAGCCGGAAAGCACGGGGTAGCTGGACTCGCCGACGGCCTGCTGCGCGGCCCCGGCGGCGAGCAGCGCGGGCGCGATGTACTGCAGGTAGGAGAGCCCGCCGGTGACGGCGCCGGGCCGCACCTGCGAGCCGAAACCGAGCCCCATGGCGGCGAGGAAGAGCACCGGCTGCAGCCCGGTGGAGTACAAAGTGGACAGCCAGTGGCGGCGGTACCAGGTCCAGTACCCCTCGACGCGCAGCCAGGCGCCGTGCCACTTGCCGACCACCCGGCCGGTGGGCTCGATGGTGGTCATGGCCGCCTCCGCTCGCGGTGGGTGGCTGCCGGTGGGAAACCGCCGCGGACGGCCGGGCAGGCGGCCGCGGACGGCCACGAGAGGTGGCCCAGGGCAGCCCGGCCGGTGGCCGCGGGCGGGAAACCGCCGCAGGTGGCCGCAGACGACCCCAAAAGGCCACCCAACGCAGCCCGGCCAGTACCCGCGGCCAGGAAACCGCCGCAGGTGGCCGCAGACGACCCCAAAAGGCCACCCAACGCAGCCCGGCCGATACCCGCGGCCAGGAAACCGCCACAGGCAACCGCAGACGACCCCGAAAGGCCACTCAGGGCAGCCCGGCCGGTATCCGCGGCCGGGCGAGCAGGTGGGCGCGGGCTGTTGTCTGGGCCAGCCGCCGCGAACCGGGGCCGCGGGCAAGCCAGACCGCCCGTCGCAGGCGGAGGCGGAGAGGTGCGGAGACCGGCGGCGAAGCGAATACCCATCAGTCCACCAGCGTCCGGCCGGTCAGCCTCAAGAACACGTCCTCCAGGGAACTCCGGCGCACCAGACTCGACAGGGGGCGCACTCCGCGCTGGTGCGCGTGCTCCAGCGTCGTCTCGCCGTCGTCGCTGTAGAGCAGCACCCGGTCCGGGAGCACCTCGACGCGCTCGGCCAGCCCTTCCACCTGCTGGGCCGCCGCGACCTGCTGTCCCGTCGGGAAGCGCAGCTCGACCACCTCGCGCGTCGAGTACTTCCTGATCAGCTCCGACGGCGAGCCCTCGGCCGCGATCCGGCCGTGGTCCATCACCACCAGGCGGTCACACAGCTGCTCCGCCTCGTCCATGTAGTGCGTCGTGACGATCAGCGTCGTTCCCTGCTCCTTGAGCCGGAACAGGCGGTCCCACAGCAGGTGGCGGGCCTGCGGGTCGAGGCCCGTCGTCGGCTCGTCGAGCAGGAGCAGCTCCGGGTCGTTGACCAGGGACCGCGCGATCGTCAGCCGGCGTTTCATGCCGCCCGAGAGCGGGTCGACCTTGTCGTCGGCCCGGTCGCCCAGCTGCGCGAACTCCAGCAGCTCCCCCGCCTTGCGCCGGGCCGCCGCCCGGGACAGGCCGAAGTAGCGGCCGTAGATCAGCAGGTTCTCCCGGACCGTCAGCTCGACGTCCAGGTTGTCCAGCTGCGGCACCACGCCGAGGCGCGCGCGGATCCGCGGCCCGGCGAGCTCCGGGTCCAGCCCGAGCACGCGAAGATCGCCGTCGGTGCGCGGCGACACGCACGCGATCATGCGCATCGTCGACGACTTGCCCGCGCCGTTCGGGCCGAGGAAGCCGAACGCCTCCCCGCGCCGCACCTCGACGTCGATCCCGCGCACGGCCTCGAACTCGCCGAAGCGCTTCACCAGTGCCTTGGCCTGCACCAGGGCCGGTTCCCGGTCCTCCACATCGTCCACACCCCGACCATACGAGCGGGCACCGACAAAACCGAACGGTTTAGCCGCGCACGGTCACGACCAGCGACTGCGTCACCCCGTTGACCGTGACCGACACCCGCGCGACACCCGGCCGCAGCGCCGTCAGGACCCCGGACGCGGGGTCGAACGCGACGACGCCGCCCCAGGAGGTCGTCCAGTCCGCGCTCACCGGGTACGTCACCGGCACGTCCCGGGTGCCCTGCCGGACCGTGGCCCGGACGACCGCGCGTTCGCCGCGCGCCAGGGAGGACGGCCCGGCCAGGGAAAGCGAGTCGACGTTCGGCCGCGTCTCGAACCGCACCGGCTGGGCGCGGTCGGCCGGGTCGGCGCGCAGCAGCGTCCAGCCGACGAACCCGCCGTCGCCGGGTGCGGCCGCGGGTGCCTTGCCGGAGTTGCCGTTGACCAGGTAGGGCACACCGTCCACCCGGGACAGCGAGAACACCCCGGCGTGCGAAGCCACCGAAGCGGCCGGTTTGCCGGACGCCTGCTCGAACCCGGTGAGCCACCGGGTCAGGAGCGTGGCTTCCTTCCGGTCCCCCAGCTGGGAGTTCCCGGTCGGGCTCGGGTCCTTCACCGGGTGGTGCATCGCGACGACGACCCCGCGGATCGACCGGTCGGCGGCCGCGGAATCCAGTGCCCCGCGCAGCATCCGGATCTGGTCGAACCCGCCCGCCCGCAGCGATCCGCGCGAGGAGTCCATCAGCACCAGCCGGATGCCGTGCACGTCGACGACCTGGTGCGTGACGCCGAAGGCGGCCTGGAAGTTTGCGAGCCCGTTGCCGCCCTCGGCCTCGTGGTTGCCCGGCACGTAGTACCAGGGCACCTTGCCGTCCAGCTCTTCGGTGATGACCTGGCGAGCGAGCACGAAGTCGGGTGCCGTGCCGCGGTCGACGAAGTCGCCGTTGATCAGCACCAGGTCCGGTTTCGCCGCGACGGCTTCGCGGAGGGCCCGCCGGGCCTGCGCCACGAGCGGTCCGGCCGGGTCGTCCGCGGTGAACTGCGCGTCGCTGACGACCGCGACGCGCAGGCCGCCGGTGAGCGTGCCGTCGGTGACCAGCGCCGGGTCGTGCGGCTGCGGGTCGGCGGGCACGGTCGCGGTCGGCGCCACCTCGAACGTCAGGTCGTCGAACACCAGCCGGCCTTCGTACTGCTGGTCCGGCACGTTCTCGACGGCGTAGAAGCGCGCCAGGCGCTGGCCGTCGGGCAGCCCGGCCGGGACCGCGGCGGTGACGTACCGCCAGCCGGTCCAGTCGACGCTCAGCGAAAGGTCCACAATGGACGCGACGTTCGCGGCGTCGCGGAGTTCCGCCCGCAGCCACGTGCCCTTCCCGTCGCCGTTCACCCACAGCCCGATCCTCTGGGTGCCGGACGGCACGGGCAGCGGCGAGGACGGCGTCACGTAGGCGGCGCGCGTCGCGGTCGTGCCGGTCAGCCGGTAGTCGAGCGCGAGGCCCTGGCCGCCGTCCCGCCCGGGGGCCGCGGACAGCGCCGCGCCCACGACCGCCGGGTACACCGTCGCCGTCCAGCCGGCCGGACCGTCCAACGGGGACGCGACCTGCGGCACCGTGCCCACGGACGCGGCCAGGTGGGTGGTCAGCCCGGCGGCCGACGCGGTGATCGCGGAAGCGCCGGACGCCGTCAGCGCAGTCACCCGGTAGCCGTCACCGGACGGCTCGACCCGCACGACGGCGTGGTCGTAGTCCAGCTTGACGTCGTCGGGCTCCAGCCAGGTGCCGTAGCCGTCCGCGTCGTAGCCGTAAACCTTGAACGTGCTCGTGGCGCCCGCGCCGGACAGCGCGACCTGCTCGGTGCTCGTGCCGAGCCGGACCGGCTTGCCCAGCACCGAAAGCGTCGTCTTCCCCGTCGCGCGGCCCGAGCGCGCGAGGACGTCGACGTCTCCCGCGCCGTGCCCGGTGACGACCCCGCGGGTCGCGGTGGCCCGCCGGAGGTCGGACGTCGTCCAGCGCGGGTCTGCGGCGACCGCGGCGCCGGTCTCGTCATGGCCGTCGGCGACCAGGTGGCGGGTCAGGCCGGTCAGCACGCGCTTCGCGTCGTCGGTCGCCACGGCGGGCGCCGGCGCGAAGCCGGTGAGCTTGCCGCTGCCCGGCACGGTCGCGAAGCCGATCCCGTTGGGCACCAGGCGTTCCCCGCCGTCGGACGGTGAGTTCCGGACGCTCGGCGCCGCTTCGCCCTCATTGCGCGCGAGCAGCGTCGAGGAACCACCGCCGTCGAGGTTGATCGCGTCGTCGGCGCCCAGGCTCTTCATGTGCCGGGCCAGCTCCAGCTCGGTCATCCCGCGGCTGTCGGCCTGGCGGCCGTCCACGGTGGCCAACCACATCTTCCGGCCGTCGGCGGAGAAGCCGACCGCGGTCCGCGGGTGCATGGCCACGTTGTCGACGGGCTGCACGACGCCGTCGTGGAGCAGGACTTCGTTGCCGCCCACGGCGACCGCGATCTTGCCCGCGTCCGTGCGCGGCGCGTACGTGACACCCACCGGGTCGCCGGGCTTCAGCGCGGCGAGCGTGTCCGCCCCGGCTTCGCGAGCCAGCAGCAGCGTCGTGCCGGCCGCGATCGGACCGGCCGCGGGCTGGTCGCGCACCGCGGTCACGGCGCCGTCGCGGAGCTCGACTTCGCGCACCCGCGACGCGCCGGCCACCGAGGTCGCGCGACCCGAAGCACCCCACAACGGCGTGTAGACGCCGATCGCGTTCGCGTCGAGGACCGGGCTGTTGAAGTTCGTCGCCTCCACCGCGCCACCGGGGAGCGTCACGGTGGCTTCGAGGAAGATCGACGCGAGCCGCGCCTTGCCTTCGTCGGTGATCGCGGCCGTGTAGTTGTGCCCGGCGGCGGGCGCGGTCTGCAGCTGCCCGCCGTCGATGCCGACGCCGATCGGCGCGCCGGTGGCGTTGATGTCGAAGAAGTCGCCGTTCACGCCGGCGACCGCGCCCGTGCGCGCGACCTGCTGCGAAAGCGGCGTGCGCGCGGAAACCGTGCCGGGGCTGAGGTAGGTCGGCTTCAGGACCTTGCTGCCGAGGTCGACGGCGAGGGTGTCGCCGCGGATCCAGCCGGCCGGGTCGAAGCGGTCGAACTGGGTGAGGTCCAGGCCGGGCGCGACCTCGGTGGTCGCACTGCCGGTGACGAGCCCGTCGTCGGGGTCCGCGGCGGCGAAGGCGGACGGGCCCTCGTGGGCGGACGACGCGGCGGGCGCGGCCTCGACCGGCGGGGTGCCGAGCGGCGCCGCGAGCGGGTCGGCGTGGGCCGGAACGACGAACACCGTCGCGAACAAAGCGGCAAGCGGCAGCGCTGCGCGTGACTTCTTCACCAGATACCCCAGAAGCTAGTGAGAGTGAGCCGGACCAGCACAGCGCAGTGGCACGGCCGGGGGAAGACTTCCCGGTGAACGCCGCCTGAACGGTCTAGAACACCCTCAGGGCGTCAGCGGCGATCGGAGCAACGCGGCCGCGGCGGCGCCTTCGGCGCGCGGGGCCGGGCCGGTGCGCTTCCACAGCCGCAGCAGCAGATCGCGGGCCGGCGCTTCGACGGTCGCGCCGTCGGCGGCCGGGCCGAGCGCGGGCGGCTCGCCGGGGTGGACCGTCCAGACGTCGCCGGTGTCGGTGGCCCGCAGGGAAACCGGCCCGGGCAGTTCGGGGACGGCGTGCCAGCGCGTCACGCGCGGCAGGAGGGTGCCGAGGACCTCGTCGACGCCGTCGGCGGCCACGGCCGCGTCGAGCACGTGGCCGCTGCCCGAATCGGCGAGGTGGACGGCCGTTTCGTGGACCTGGCGGCGGAACCAGAACGCCTTGGTCTTCTCGGTGCCGCCGAAGTGCCAGCACCGGTCTTCGGGGGTGGCCGCTTCGAGCGCGTCGATCAGCAGCCCGGCGCTTTCGGCGTACCAGGACGCCAGGTCGGCGCCGGGACCCTGCGCGAAGTCCTGCTTCTGGACTTCGCCGGTGGCGACGACCGCGGCGGCCCAGCGGTGGACGTTCCCGAGGTGCGTGCCGAGGTCGGCCAGGGTCCAGTCGCCGCAGTCGGGGACCTTCGCGGCCGGGTCGGCCGTCCGCAGCTGCCGGGCGAAGGCACCGGTCAGCTCACGCAGGACCGGCAGGTATTCGCGGGCCGGGAACGGCATCGTCGTCACGGGTGCTCCTGGGGAGAACCGGGGCCACGCGCGGGCGCGGCCCCGGCGCCGGTCACAGGTCGGGGAACCAGAGCTTCAGCTCGCGCTCGGCCGAATCCGGCGAGTCCGAGCCGTGGACCAGGTTGTACTGGGTCTCCAGCGCGAAGTCGCCGCGGATGGTGCCAGGGGTGGCCTTCTCGACCGGGTCGGTGCCGCCGGCGAGCTGGCGGAACGCGGCGATGGCGCGCGGTCCCTCGACGGCGAGCGCGACCAGCGGGCCCGACGTGATGAACTCCAGCAGGTCGCCGAAGAACGAACGCTCCTTGTGCTCGGCGTAGTGCTCCTCGGCCAGCGCCTGCGGAACGGTCCGCAGCTCGAGGGCGGCGAGCTTCAGGCCCTTGCGCTCGATGCGCGAGACGACCTCGCCGACGAGGCCGCGCGCGACGCCATCGGGCTTGACGAGGACCAGCGTGCGTTCAGTCACGACGGTGTTTCTCCTTGGTGCGGTTCGGGGTCGGTGCGCGTGAGCGTAGCCGACCGTGTTCAGCGGGCGTGCGGGTGCAGGTTCTTCGACCACAGGGACGTCCCCGCGGGGCGTGCACGAACACCGCCTTCGGGCCGGCGAGTCCACCGTCACGCGGCAGTGGTACTCGGTGCCGGACGGGAGACGGGCGACGCCCACCTGGCCGGTCCCCCGGTGGCCGGGCCGGCGAGCGGGCCCGGAACGACGGGTCGGCGGGAGTGGGGGGCGGTTCGGTCATGTCCGGTTCCTCTCCCGCCGCGGCCAACGCCGGAGTGCGCGAGACGGACGAATCCCCGGGTTTTCCCCCATGCCCGCGCGCCGTCGCCATCGGTAGCGTGGCGATCACGACCAGGGGGTCAGATGAGACGATTCACGAAGTCACTCGCCGTCTTCACGGCGGCGCTCTCGATCACCACGCTGGGGCCCGGCATCGCGGAAGCCGGCGACTCGAAGGCCGTGCTCCGGTACACCGAACACGGCGTCCCGCACATCGTCGCGAAGGACTTCGCCGGGCTCGGCTACGGGTACGGCTACGCCGCGGCGACCGACAACATCTGCGAGCTCGCGAACATCTACCTCACGGTGAGCGCGCAGCGGGCGGAGTACCTCGGCCCGGACGGCGGCGGCTACCCGTCGCTTTCGGAGGCCGGGAGCAACCTCCACAGCGACCTGTTCTTCCAGCGGATCAACGACTCGGGCGTCGTCGACCGGCTCGCCGCGCAGCCCGCGCCGCAGGGCCCGCGGGCCGAGGTCCGGCAGATCGTTTCGGGCTACGTCAAGGGGTTCAACGCCTACCTGGCCCGCACCGGCCGGTCCGGGATCTCCGACCCGGCCTGCCGCGGCGCCGCCTGGGTCCGGCCGATCACCGAGCAGGACTTCTACCGCCACTTCTACGCCATCGCGATCACCGGCGGCCAGGGCTTGGTGGCCGAAAGCCTGTTCGCCGCGCCGCCGTCCGGCGCGACGCCGGCGCCCGGGACGGCCGGGCAGCTCTCCGGCAAGGTCCGGCAGGCCCTCGGCGGGAGCGGGCTGGGCAGCAACGGCCTCGCGATCGGCGCCGACGGGACCGCGGCGGGTCAGGGCAGCGTGCTGCTCGGCAACCCGCACTACCCGTGGCAGGCCGGGCGCCGGTTCTGGCAGAGCCAGCTGACCATCCCCGGCCGGTTCGACGTCGCGGGCGCGAGCCTGCTCGGGATGCCGTTCGTCCAGATCGGGCACACCGCCGACGCCGCCTGGACGCACACGGTGTCCACACCGGTCACCTTCGGCCTCTTCGAGGTGCCGCTGAAGCCCGGCGACCCGACGACCTACCTGGTCGACGGCAAGCCCGAGAAGATGACCCGGGCCGACGTCACGGTCCGGGTGCGCCAGGCCGACGGCTCGCTGAAGCCGGTCCGCCAGACGTTCTGGTCGACGCGGTACGGCTCGGTGCTCGGCGACTTCCAGGGCATTCCGCTGCCGTGGACGGCGAAATCGGCGTACGCGGTGCGGGACGCCAACGCGACGAACCTGCGCGGGCTGAACACGTGGTTCGAGCTGGACCAGGCGCACAGCACGGGTGACGTCGTCCGCGCGCTGAGCCGCACCCAGGGCGTGCCGTGGGTCAACACGATCGCGACCGACCGCGCCGGCAACGCGCTCTACGCCGACATCCAGGTCGTCCCGAACGTCACCGACGAGCACGCGAAGGCCTGCAGCACTCCCTTGGGACAGCAGACGTTCGCCGTGGTCGGACTGGCCATTTTGGACGGATCGAAGTCGTCGTGCCAGTGGGGTTCCGACCCGGGCGCGCTCGAGCCCGGCATCTTCGCGCCGTCGCGGCTGCCGCGGCAGCAACGCCGGGACTACGAGCTGAACACCAACGACAGCGCCTGGCTGGCGAACGCGAAGGCGCCGATCACGGGGTACCCGCACATCGTCGGCGACCTCGGCACCGAACGCTCGCCGCGCACGCGGGAAGCGTTGCTCACGGCCGAAAAGGGCGGGTTCACCCCGGACTCGATGAAGAAGATGCTGTTCGCCGACCACAGCCTGTTCGCCGATCTGACGGCGGCGGACCTGGCGAAGCTGTGCGCGTCGTTCCCGGGCGGGCAGGCGCCGTCGTCGTCCGGGCCGGTGCCGGTCGGGGCCGCGTGCGCCGCGCTCGCGAGCTGGGACCACACGTACTCCCTCGACACGCGGGGATCGCTGTTGTTCCAGCGGTTCGCCGCGCGGCTGGGCACCGTCGACCGCTTCACGGTGCCGTTCGACCCGAAGGCGCCGCTGACCACGCCGAACACGCTCAACGTGGCGAACCCGGACGTCCGGAAGGCGTTCGGGGACGCGCTGGCCGAACTGCGGACGGCCGGGCTGCCGCCGGACGCTCGCCTGCGGGACGGCCAAGCCGTCACGCGCAACGGCGAGCGCATTCCCCTCCACGGCGGGCAGGGCTTCCTCGGCGTGCTCGACGTGGTGACGCCGGAGTGGGACCCGGCGCGCGGGAACGTCGAGGTCGTGCACGGGTCCAGCTACGTCCAGGTGGTCGGGTTCCGCGGCAGCGCCTGCCCGGACGTCTCGACGGTGCTGACCTACTCGCAGTCGGCGAACCCGGAGTCGCCGTACTTCAGCGACCAGACGAAGCTCTACAGCCGCGGTGAATGGGTGCAGGGCCGCTTCTGCGAAGCCGACATCCTGCGCTCCCCCGCGCTGCGGATCGTCGTGCTGCGCTGAGGTTCCCGGCGGAGGCGGGCGCTCAGCCGCCCGTCTCCGCCGACAGCCCGCGCAGGTCGGCGAAGGCTTCGTCGAGGTGCTCGTCCAGGCTGCGCGCGGACTCCTCGATCCACGCTCCGGCGGCGTGGTGGAAGGTGAGCCAGCCGATGTGGGCGGCCAGCGCGGCGAGCCGGCCCGGGACCCCGCGCTCGCGCAGCGCCGCTGCCAGGGCGTCGGCCATCGCGGCGGCCTTGGCCAGGTCGCGTTCCCGCAGCGCCGGGGTCGCGGCGATGACCGCCAGCCGCGGCTCGGCGAACGACCGGTTGCCTTCGAGGATCCGCCCGGACTTCCGGAAGGCGCCGAGCAGGACCGCGAGCGGCGGCTCGCCGGCGGGCGCGCCGGCCACCGACTTCACCAGCTCCGCGCGCAGGGTGGCTTCGCCGTCGAAGAGCACTTCGCGCTTGTCCGGGAAGTGCCGGAAGAAGGTGCGCTCGGTGACGCCGGCCCGCGCGGCGATCTCGGCCGTGGTGGTCCGGTCGAAGCCACGTTCCTGGTACAGCTCCAAGGCCGCCTGCTGGAGGCGGCGGCGGGCTTCTTCTCCGCTGCGGGGCACCCGGTCAGCCTACCCGTAGCGTCAGTGACTGACACTACGAGGTACAGTTCGTAGCGTCAGTCACTGTCACTACCCTGAAGAGAGACCCATGCACGTCTTCGTCACCGGCGGTTCCGGCCTGACCGGCCCCGCCGTCGTCACCGAGCTGATCGCGGGCGGCCACACCGTCACCGGCCTGGCCCGCTCGGACGCCTCCGCGGCCAAGCTCGAGTCCTTGGGCGCCACGCCGCACCGCGGCTCCCTGGCCGACCTCGACAGCCTGCGCCGCGGCGCCGAAGCCGCCGACGGCGTCCTGCACATGGCCTTCGGGGGCGACTTCGCCGACCCCGACGACATGATGCGGCGCGACACGGCCGCGATCGAGGCGCTCGGGCGGGCCCTGGAAAACACCGGGAAGCCGTTCGTCAGCACGTCGGGCACGCTGGTCATGCCCGCCGGCCGGGAAAGCACCGAGCAGGACGAACCCGACACCGCCGGGTTGGCCCCGTTCCGGATCGCCGGGGAACGCGCCTGCCTGGGGTTCGCCGGCCGCGGTGTGCGCGCGAGTGTCGTCCGGCTCGCCCCGACCGTCCACGGCCCGGGCGACTACGGCTTCATCGCGATGCTCGTCGACACCGCGCGCAAGACCGGGCAGTCGGCCTACGTCGGCGACGGCGGCAACCGCTGGCCCGCGGTGCACCGGCTCGACGCGGCCGTCCTGTTCCGGCTGGCCCTGGAGAAGGCGCCCGCGGGCACCGTGGTCCACGGCGCCGCGGAAAACGTCGTCTTCCGGGACATCGCCGAGACGATCGCCCGCGGCCTCGGCCTGCCCGCGGTCTCCCTGACGCCGGAGGAGGCCGCCGGGCACTACGCCAGCCCGTTCTTCGCGACGGCCTACGGCTTCGACGCGCCCGTCTCCAGCGCCTTCACGCGGGAGCTGCTCGGCTGGTCACCGCTGCACCCGGGCCTGCTCGAGGACGTCGCCGAGGGCGACTACCTCTGAAGTTCAGGGCTGCGGCTGCTGGCTCGCGAGGGTGCCGGCCGCCATCCGGCGGGCGACGTCCTTGCGCAGCCACAGCAGCCACAGCCACAGGGCCAGGAACAGCACCCCCAGGACGGCCATCGCGGGCAGCCAGAACACCATCGCGATCAGCACCACCTGGAGGCCCAGGATCAGCGGCACCGCCCACGGCCGCTTGACGAACCCGCAGGTCACGAGCAGGACGGCGGCGATCCCGATGCACGTCCAGCCGGTGACCGTGCTGATCCCGCCGCCCAGCTTGTTCACGACCGGAAGCGCGAGCGCGACCGTGATCGCCTCCATGATCAGCGTTCCCGACATCACGCCGCGGAAACCCTTCATCGGGTCCTTGGGCTTGGGCTTCTCCGGGGTCTCGCTCACGCCGGCTCCTTCCCGAACAGCGTGCGCGCCTCGCCCGCGGTGACGACCGAGCCGGTGACGAGCACGCCACCGCCGGACAGCGGCTCCTCCGGGTCGTCGCTGGTCTCGACCAGCGCGATCGCCGTCTCGATCGCCGTCTCCAGGTCCGTCTCCGCGACCACGCGTTCCTCGCCGAACACCGAGATGGCCAGCTGGTTCAGCTCGTCGAGCGGCATCGAGCGCGGCGACGAGTTCCGCGTGACGACGACGTCCGAAACCACCGGCTCGAGCGCCTCGAGGATGCCGAGCGCGTCCTTTTCGGCCATCACGCCGACCACCGCGACCAGGCGGCGGAAGGCGAACTCCTCGGCCACGGTCGCCGCGAGCGCGCGGGCGCCGTGCGGGTTGTGGGCCGCGTCGAGCATGACCGCCGGTGCCGCGCGGACCCGCTCCAGGCGGCCGGGCGTCTCGACCTCGGCGAACGCCTCGCGCACGGCCTCGACCACCAGCTGCTTGTCCTTGCCCGCGCCGAAGAACGCCTCCACCGCGGCCAGCGCGAGCGCGGCGTTCGCGGCCTGGTGGGCACCGTGCAGCGGCAGGAAGATGTCGTCGTAGACGCCGCCGAGGCCCTGCAGCTTGAGCAGCTGCCCGCCGACGGCGACCTCCTTCTCGAGCACGCCGAACTCGCTGCCCGCGCGCGCGACCGCGGCGTCGACCTCGACGGCGCGTTCCAGCAGGACCTTCAGCACCTCGGGGTCCTGCTCGCCGATGACCGCGACCGAGCCGGGCTTGATGATGCCCGCCTTTTCGCGCGCCGCGCCGAGGATGTCCGGGCCGAGGTACTCGACGTGGTCGAGGCCGATCGGGGTGATGACCGCGACGTCGGCGTCCGCGACGTTCGTCGCGTCCCAGGCACCGCCCAGGCCCGCTTCGAGCACGGCGGCTTCGACCGGCGCGTCCGCGAACGCGGCGAACGCCATCCCGGTGAGGATCTCGAACTTGCTCATCGCGACGCCGTCCGCGGCGGCACCGTCCACCATGGACACGTACGGCGCGATGTCGTGCCACAGCTCGGCGTAGCGGGCGGCGGAGATCGGGTGACCGTCGAGCGCGATCCGCTCGGTCACCAGCTGCAGGTGCGGGCTGGTGTAGCGGCCGACGCGCAGGCCCATCCGGGTCAGCAGCGCGTCGATCATCCGGGCCGTGGAGCCCTTGCCGTTCGTGCCGGCGACGTGCAGCACCGGGTAGCCCTTGTTCGGCTCGCCCAGCAGCTGCGTCAGCGCCGAAATGCGGGTCAGCGACGGCTCGATCTTCGTCTCCGGCCAGCGCTGGTTCAGCTCGGCCTCGACGGCCATCAGCTCGTGGCGCGCTTCCGGGCCGTCCGGGTCGCCGAACTCCGCCTGCGGGCCCTGGTCGTCGAGCTCGTGCAGCTCGGCGTCCTCGGCGGTGACCAGGTCGGGCACCGGGCCGGTGGCGAGGTTGTCGCCCAGCTGCCCGACACCCCCGATCCCGCCGCGGCTGCCGCCGCCCGCCTCGAACGCCGTGTCGCGGACGTCCAGCTCCGGGTCGTGGTCGTCGGACTCCTCGTAGCCCGACGTCCCCAGTTCGTCGACGCCCGCGAAGCTGTCCAGATCCGACAGGTCCGGCTCGCGACCTGTCTCATCCTGCGGCACTGACTCTCCTCCGGCCTGGGGTTTCGCACTTGCCTTCCGAGTCTACGTGCGTGATGAGTGGCACTCTCGACGCATGCCGTTCAACCACAACGACCATTACCACCCGCTGGTGCTGGACCTGCTCCCGCCGGGGCCGGGGATCGCGCTGGACGTCGGCTGCGGCACCGGCCGGTTCGCGCGCCGGCTGGCCGCGACCGGCATGACGGTGGAGGCGGTCGACGTCTCGGCGGCGATGATCGAGGCGGCGTCGGGGCTCGGTTCGCCGGGGCCGGGCAAGATCGTCTACCGGCAGGCCGACGTCGTCACCGACCCCCTGCCCGAGGCGCACTACGACTTCATCTCGTGCCTGGCGTCCCTGCACCACATGCCGTTCGAGACGGTCACCAAGCTGCGCCGCGCGCTGGTGCCGGGCGGGGTGCTCGCGGTGCTCGGGCCGGCCCGGCCGAGCACCCCCGGGGACTGGGCGCGGGCGGTCGCGGCGGTGCCGGTCAACGCGTTCGCGCGGCTGGTCGTCTACGCCGGCGAGCGGCTGAACGGCGGCCCGGAGGACGGCCCGAAGGCACCGGTCTTCGACGACTACCCGACGCTGGCGGAGATCCGCCGCGAGTCGGCGCGGCTGCTGCCCGGCAGCACGGTCCGGCCGTTGCTGTTCTGGCGCACTCTGATCACTTACCGTGAGCACGACGACGGTGACCCGACTGGCGGGTGAAGTCCGTCCCCTCGGTGTCCGGGGCTCGCTAGATGCGGAAGGAGCGTTTCCGGAAACCAGAACGGGGTCTTCATGCGCATCGCCCGGCTGCTCATCGCCGTCGTCTCGGCAGCCACTCTGCTCACCACCACCGCGGCCGCCGCTTCGGCGACGACCATCGGCAGCTACGTCGCCCTCGGCGACTCCTACACCTCCGGGCCGTTCATCCCGGTCCAGCGGCTCGACCCGCTGGGCTGCGGGCGGTCCACCGCGAACTACCCGTCGGTGCTGGCGGCGGCCTTGCACACCGGCCGGTTCACCGACGTCAGCTGCGCGGGCGCCGACACGGGGTCGATGACGCGGCCGCAGAGCGTGCCCTTCAACGGCACGAACGCCCCGCAGCTGGGCGCCCTGCGGATCGACACCGACCTGGTGACGCTCGGCATCGGCGGCAACGACTACGACGTGTTCGGCAGCCTGACCTCGACGTGCCCGGGCCTGCGCGCGAGCGACCCGACGGGCAACCCGTGCGAGGAGCACTTCGGCGGTTCCGTGCTGTCGGTGATCGACAACATCGGCCCCCGGGTCGAGACGGTGCTCGCGGCGATCCACGAACGGTCACCGAGCGCGCGAGTGCTGGTGGTCGGCTACCCGCGGATCGCCCCGGCATCCGGCTACTGCCCGGACGTCCTCCCCTTCGCCGACGGCGACTACGCGTGGCTGAACAGCGTCGAGGAGGCGCTGAACAAGACCCTGGCCGACGCGGCGGACGCGGACGGCAAAGCGGAGTACGTCGACACGTACGGCCCCTCCCGCGGCCACGACGCTTGCGCCCGCGGCGGCGCGGCGTGGATCAACGGCAAGGACCAGAACGTCTTCGAGGCCGCCGCCTACCACCCGCTGAAGACCGGGATGGCGGGCATCGCGGCGGTGGTGTTGAAGGCACTGCGCTGACCACGTTCGCGCCGGAGGCCGTCCGCGGCCTCCGGCGCGGGCGAGTAACAGCCGGGCCGTTCCGGGCGACCCTTGCCGCGTGCCGGAAACCTTTGAGATGGACCGCGTGGACCGCATCGCCGACATCCTGTACGGCGTCGCGACCGGAGGCGGCGTGATCGAGTACGTTCCGCTCGGCAGGCGCGTCGGTGTGCAGCCGAATCACCTGGGGCGTTTCCTCGAGCAGGTGTCCGCTCGCGCGGCCGACCGCGACGAGCCGCTGTGGAGTGCGCTCGTCGTGTCGAAGGACAGCGGTCTGCCGAGCAGCGGCTTCTACGTTCTCGCGCGTCGGCTGCGCGACGAATATGCGGGGCTCGGCGATCAGGACCTGTGGAAGCAGGAGCGGCAGCGCTGCTACGACGCCGCTCGCTCCTCCTGATTCAAGACGAAGCCCGGCACCTCCGCTTGGAGGTGCCGGGCTTCGCCGTCAAGCCTCAGGAAGCGGGCAACGCAGCCAAGCGGGCCGTGATGCGGTCGATGTCCGCCACCGCGGTTTCCTTGCGCACCTTGATCTTCTCGACCACGTGCTCCGGGGCCTTCGCGATGAACGCCTCGTTGCCCAGCTTGGCTTCGGTCTGGGACAGCTCCTTCTCGGCCGCCGTCAGGTCCTTCTGCAGGCGCTTGCGCTCGGCCGCCACGTCGACCGTGCCCGAGAGGTCCAGCTCCACCGTCACCACGCCGTCGGCCAGGGCCACCTCGAGGGACGCGCTGGCGGCGAAGTCTTCGGCCGCGGGGGTCAGGCGGACCAGGGAACGGATCGCCTCCTCGTGGCCGCCCGCGTAGCCCGCGAGCCGGGCCGCCACCTTCTGGCCCGGCTTCAGGCCCTGGTCGGCGCGGAAGCGGCGGATCTCCGTCACCAGCTTCTGGACGTCCGCGATCCGGGCGTCCGCGACCGGGTCGGCGTACGACGTGGAAGCCGCCGGCCAGGCCGCGATCACCAGCGACTCGCCGCCGGTCAGGGCCGTCCAGAGCTTCTCCGTGATGAACGGGATGAACGGGTGCAGCAGCCGCAGCACCGTGTCCAGCACGTGGCCCAGGACCGCGCGCGTGGCGGCAACCCGCGCGGTGTCTCCTTGGTACAGCTGGACCTTCGCCAGCTCCAGGTACCAGTCGCACAGCTCGTTCCAGGTGAACTGGTAGAGCGCGCCCGCCACCTTCGCGAACTGGAAGTCCTCGAACAGGCCGTCCACTTCGGACACCAGCGCGCCGAGACGGCCGAGGATCCAGCGGTCGGATTCCGTCAAGTCAGCGGCAGCGGGCAACGGCGAAGCGACCGAGGCGCCGTTCATCATCGCGAACTTCGTCGCGTTCCACAGCTTCGTGCAGAAGTTGCGGGAGCCGGCCGCCCACTCGTCGGCCAGGGCCATGTCCGCGCCCGGGTTCGCGCCGCGGGCCAGGGTGAAGCGGGTGGCGTCCGCGCCGTAGGCGTCCATCCACTCCAGCGGGTCGATCACGTTGCCGCGCGACTTCGACATCTTCTTGCCCTGGGCGTCGCGGATCAGGCCGTGCAGGTACACGTGGTCGAACGGCTGCTTGCCGTCCATCTGGTGCACGCCGAACATCATCATCCGGACGACCCAGAAGAACAGGATGTCGTAGCCGGTCGACAGCACGCTGGTCGGGTAGAACTTCGCCAGGTCCTCGGAGCCGGACGGCCAGCCCAGCGTCGACATCGGCCACAGGCCCGACGAGAACCACGTGTCCAGCACGTCCGGGTCCTGCGTCCAGCCCTCACCCGACGGCGGCTGCTCGTCCGGGCCGACGCACACGACTTCGCCGTCCGGGCCGTAGTAGACCGGGATGCGGTGGCCCCACCACAGCTGGCGCGAGATCGTCCAGTCGTGCATGTTGTCGACCCAGTCGAAGTACCGCTTGCCCAGCTCCGCGGGGTGGATCTTGGTGCGGCCGTCGCGGACCGCGTCGCCGGCCAGCTTGGCCAGCTCCTCGACCTTGACCCACCACTGCAGCGACAGCCGCGGCTCGACGACCGTGTCGCAGCGCGAGCAGTGCCCGACCGCGTGCACGTACGGCCGCTTCTCGGCCACGATCCGGCCGGCCTCGCGCAGCGCCGCGACGACCGCCGGACGAGCCTCGAAGCGGTCGAGGCCCTCGAACGGCCCCGGCGCGGTGATCTCGGCGCGCTCGTTCATGATCGTCAGCATCGGCAGGTCGTGCCGGCGGCCGATCTCGAAGTCGTTCGGGTCGTGCGCCGGGGTCACCTTGACCGCGCCGGTGCCGAACTCGGGGTCGACGTGCTTGTCGGCCACGATCGGGATGCGGCGGCCGGTCAGCGGCAGCTCGACCTCGGTGCCGACCAAGTGCGCGTACCGCTCGTCGTCCGGGTGGACGGCGACCGCGGTGTCGCCCAGCATCGTCTCCGCGCGGGTGGTGGCCACGACGATCGCGTTGGCACCGTCGCCGTAGCGGATCGAGACGAGCTCGCCGTCGTCGTCGTTGTGGTCGACCTCGATGTCCGACAGCGCCGTCTGGCAGCGCGGGCACCAGTTGATGATCCGCTCGGCGCGGTAGATCAGGCCCTGGTCGTAGAAGTTCTTGAACACCGTCTGGACGGCCTTGGACAGGTTCTCGTCCATGGTGAAGCGTTCCCGCGACCAGTCGACGCCGTCGCCGAGGCGCTTCATCTGGCCGAGGATCCGGCCGCCGTACTCGGCCTTCCACTCCCAGACCCGCTCGACGAACTTCTCGCGGCCCAGGTCGTGGCGCGAAAGCCCTTCGCCGGCCAGCTGGCGCTCGACGACGTTCTGCGTCGCGATGCCCGCGTGGTCCATGCCCGGCAACCACAGCACCTCGTAGCCCTGCATGCGACGGCGGCGGCTCATCGCGTCCATCAGGGTGTGGTTGAGCGCGTGGCCCATGTGCAGTGAACCGGTGACGTTCGGCGGCGGCAGTACGATCGAGAACGGCGGCTTCCCCGACGAGGCGTCGGCCGTGAAGTACCCGGCCGCTACCCAGCGGTCGTACATCGGTGCTTCCTCGGCGGCCGGGTCCCAGGCACCCGGAAGGTCGGTGGTCTGCTGCGGAGCGTTCTCGGTCACAATGGACAAGTCTACGAACCCGTCACGGCGGGTCACCCAGGGGGAAGGCACTCGGGATGGCACAGCCTCAGCAGCCACAGGATCCGGACGACCGGCGCCTGGAGACGCACCCGGACCTGATGAACCCCGACTGGCAGAAGTACGCCGAGCGGGACGCCTGGCTGGGTGCCAAGAAGGACCTCAAGAAGCGCCGCAAGCGCGAGCGCCGCGCGGGCGGGGTGCAGCGGCCCGGGCAGAGCCGCTGGCCCGGCGTTCTGGCGCTGCTGCTGGTCGCCGCCCTGGTCGCCGCGGCGATCATCGTGCACCAGGTCCAGGGCGTCGGCGTCAACGAGGCCTCGCTCCTGTTCTTCGGTCAGTAACGCTCGTCCGCCCCTGTCGATGATCTGTCGTCGACCTTGGGGGAAAGCACGTGGACGAGGACAACCTGCTCGAATCGCACCCGGACCTGGCGGACCCGGAGTGGCGCAAGCACGCGCGGACGGACGCCTGGCTGGGTTCGAAGAAGGACCGCAAGCAGTTCCGCAAGCAGCAGCGACGCGCCTCGCGGGGCCCGCGGCGCCGCTGGTGGATCTTCGCCGTGCTCGTGGCGATCCTCGCCGTGACGACGGCCGCGATCGTGTACGTCGGCCGCCGGCCCGCGCCGGCGGCCGGGCCGCCGAACCCGACGTCGGTGCCGGAGGTCGCCCCGGTCGACCTGGCCCGGCCGTACGCGCGCACCCCCGCCGACGTCTGGCCGAAGGGCATCGGCGGCATCGCTTCGCCCGCCGCCGCCCCGGTGGGCAAGTTCACGGCCGAAGCGGTCGCGGACGCCTACGCGAAGTCCCGGCAGGCCATCACCGCCGCCCACCTCGACCCGGCGGTGCTGTCCGCGCACGACCCGAAGGCCTACCTCGCGCTCTTCGCCCCGGACCAGCGCGAGCAGATGACGCCGTGGCTGACCGCGAAACCGGCGAAGGACAAGCCCGGCCTCGACTCCTACCTGACCGAGATCGCCGACGGCTACCACCTCCTCGACGCGGGACCGCGCACGTTCGGCACGCTCACCGCGCGGGCCGGCGACAAGCCCGGCGAACTGGCCGTGGACGCCAAGTACGTCGTCGCGTACGCCTTCGACAACGTCCACCCGGAGACGCTGACCAGCCCGAACGAGATCGTCAGCTTCCTGCGCGTCGACGAGACCTACGTCGTCGCCACGAGCGCCGGCCTGGCGAAGAACAGCCGGGGGCTGTGGCTCGACGGCGGGCGGAGCGCGGTCTCGTCGGTCGGCTGCGCGGCGGCGCGGGAGGGCTTCCTGGCCCCCGGCTACGCGAACCCGCCGGCGGCCGCACCGCCCACGGGTGACCGGGAGGCGCCCGGCTACTACGACCCGAAGTACCCCGTGCCGACCCTCGACGACTGCGACGGCTAGGAGTTCGTCACATCGAGATGCACAGGCTGAACTGTACAGTTAACCTGTGTGCATGGGCGAAGTACCAGCGCACGTCGCCGAGAGCGCCGGGTGGATCCGGGCCGTCGTGGGGCAGCTGCACCGCAGGCTGCGCCAGGTCGACAACGCCGGGATCCTGACGCCGTCGCAGTCCGCCGTGCTCAACCGGCTCCACCGCGAAGGCCCCGCCACGCAGGGCGAGCTGGCCGCCGCCGAGCACGTCCGGCAGCAGTCGATGGCCGCCACCCTCGGCGTGCTCGACGAGCTCGGCTACCTCGCCCGCACCCCCGACCCGGCCGACCGGCGCCGCGTGGTGATCAGCCTGTCCGAGGCCGGCACCGACACCGTGCGCGGCATCCAGCAGCACCGCGACGAGTGGCTGGCCCAGGCGCTGGCGGACGAGCTGTCCCCCGCCGAGCTCGACGGCGTCACCCTTGCCCTGCCGCTGCTGCAGCGCGTCGCGCAACACTGACCCCCGTCGGCCTGTAAGAGAAACGGAGTTCTCACGAGCACCGTCACCGCTCCCGCGAAGTTCGGCGCGCGCCTGGTCACCCCGCTGGTGGCCGGCGCCGTGCTCAACCCGATCAACTCCACGCTCATCGCCGTCGCGCTCGTGCCGATCGGGCAGAGCTTCGGTGCCGGACCCGGCCAGACGGCCTGGCTGATCTCCGCGCTCTACCTGGCCACCGCGGTCGGGCAGCCGGTGGTCGGCCTGCTGGTCGACCGCTACGGCGCGCGGCGCGTCCTGCTCGGCGGCGCCACCCTCGTGATCATCGCCGGGGTCGCCGGCATGATCCCGCTCTCGGTCGGCTGGCTGACCGGCGTGCGGGTCGTGCTCGGCCTCGGCACGTGCGCCGGCTTCCCGGCCGCGATGGCCGTGCTGCGCCACCACGCCGAGGCCACCGGCCAGGGCGTGCCCGCCCGTGTGCTGTCCGTGCTGTCGATGTCCGCGCAGACCGTCATGGTGATCGGCCCGACGCTCGGCGGTGTCCTGATCGGCCTCTTCGGCTGGCCGGCGATCTTCGCCGTGAACATCCCGCTCGCCGGCCTGTCGCTGGTGCTGGCGCTGCTGTGGGTGCCGAAGGACGACCGCGGCGCCCGCACCGCCACCCCGATCGACGTCGTGGGCATCGCGTTGTTCTCGGCGACCCTGCTCGCGCTGCTGTTCTTCCTGATGGACCCGGGTGCCGGCGCCTGGCTGCTCGCCGTCGTCGCCGCCCTCGGTGCCGCGTTCACGCTGGTCGAGCTGCGCCGCGCGCACCCGTTCCTCGACCTGCGGATGCTCGCGGCCAACCGCGCGATCCTGCGCACCTACCTGCGGCAGGCGCTGAGCTTCATGGCCATCTACGCGATCATGTTCGGCTACGTCCAGTGGCTGGAGACGACGCGGCAGCTGTCCGAAGAGGCCGCCGGGCTGATGCTGCTGCCGATGTCGGGCACGGCGGTGTGTGCCGCGGCGTTTTCGGGGCGCGCGTCGGGCATCAAGGCGCGGCTGGTCACCGTCGCGGTGGCGCTGCTCGGCGGTTCGGCGCTGCTGCTGCTCGTCCACGACGGCACGTGGGCCGGCGCGCTGCTCGCGCTGGCCGCGTTGTTCGGCCTGGCGCAGGGCCTGACGAGCGTCGCGAACCAGACGACGCTCTACCGCGAGGCCCCGGCCGAGCAGATGGGCACGGCGAGCGGCCTGTTCCGCACCGCCCAGTACCTCGGCGCGATCGTGGCCTCGACGCTCATTGCGCTTTGTTATGGCCCGCACGCGGATTCGGCGGGCCTGCACCGGCTCGCGATCGCGTTGCTGGTGATCAGCGGGGTGCTGCTCGTCGTCACCGTCGTGGACCGGGGGCTGCGCACCGCGGAGGTGTGACGCACCCCCTGTTCGCGCGGACGATCACCAGGGCGCACGATGAACGCATGACCCGTGAAGCGCCGGCGCAGGACGTTGACGAGAGCCGCCTCGAGGTGGGCAAGCCGAAGGGCTGGGCCGCCGGGATACCCGGCGTGGCCGTGTCGCTGATGCGCAGCGTCGAGCAGATGGGCACCGGGCGGACGGTCAAGGCGCTGCGGTTGCTGAACCAGCGCGCGGGGTTCGACTGCCCCGGCTGCGCGTGGCCGGAGCCCCGCGAGGTCGACGGCGAGAAGCGCAAGCTGGCCGAGTTCTGCGAAAACGGCGCCAAGGCCGTCGCCGAGGAAGCCACCAAGCGCCGGATGGACCGGGAGTTCTTCGCGAAGCACCCGATCGAGGACCTCCGCACCAAGACCGACTACTGGCTCGGCCAGCAGGGGCGGATCACCGAGCCGTTCGTGCTGCGCGAGGGCGCGACGCACTACGAGCCGATCACCTGGGACGACGCGTTCGAGCTCGTCGCGGGCGAGCTCAAGGCGCTGACCGACCCGAACGAGGCGATCTTCTACACCTCCGGCCGCACCAGCAACGAGGCCGCGTTCCTCTACCAGCTGCTCGTGCGTTCCTTCGGCACCAACAACCTGCCGGACTGCTCCAACATGTGCCACGAGTCCTCCGGCGCGGCCCTGCAGGCGACCACCGGCATCGGCAAGGGCTCGGTGAGCCTGGCCGACATCCACCAGGCCGACCTGATCGTCGTCGTCGGGCAGAACCCGGGCACCAACCACCCGCGGATGCTTTCGGCGCTCGAGGAGGCCAAGAGCCACGGCGCGAAGGTCATCGCCGTGAACCCGCTGCCCGAGGCCGGGCTGATGCGGTTCAAGAACCCGCAGAACGTCCGCGGCGTCGTCGGCAAGGGCACGCCGCTGGCCGACGAGTTCGCCCAGATCCGCCTCGGCGGCGACCTCGCGCTGTTCCAGGCCGTCGGGCACCTGCTGCTGGCCTGGGACGAGGAGGCGCCCGGCGCGATCGTCGACCGCGAGTTCGTCGAGGCGGCCACCGAAGGCTTCGAGGACTACGCGAAGCACCTGCGGGAGATCGACTGGCCGGAGGTCGAGCTCGCGACCGGCCTGCCCCGCGAGCAGATCGAGCGCGTCGCGCGGATGATCGCGTCGTCGGACCGCACGATCTACTGCTGGGCGATGGGCCTGACGCAGCACAAGCACGCCGTCCCGACGATCTCCGAGATCGCGAACCTCGCCCTGATGCGCGGGATGATCGGCAAGCCGGGCGCGGGCCTGTGCCCGGTGCGCGGGCACTCGAACGTCCAGGGCGACCGGACCATGGGCATCTGGGAGAAGATGCCGGAGTCCTTCATGGACGCGCTCGACGCCGAGTTCGGCATCGAGGTCCCGCGCGAGCACGGCCTGGACACCGTCGACGCGATCCGGGCGATGCGCGACGGCCGCGGCAAGGTCTTCTTCGCCGTCGGCGGCAACTTCGCGTCGGCGACGCCGGACACGGAGCTGACCGAGAAGGCGCTGCGCTCGTGCGCCCTGACCGTGCACGTCTCGACGAAGCTCAACCGGTCGCACGTCGTGCACGGCCGCACCGCCCTGATCCTGCCGACGCTCGGCCGCACCGAGCGCGACGTCCAGGCGAGCGGCGAGCAGTTCGTCACGGTCGAGGACTCGATGTCGCAGGTGCACCCGTCCCGCGGCCGCCTGAAGCCGGCGAGCGAGCACCTGCTGTCCGAGGTCGCGATCGTCTGCCGGCTGGCCGAAGCGCTGTTCGGCGCGGCGCACGCCGTGCCGTGGCGGACGTTCGAGGCCGACTACGACCTGGTCCGCGACCGCATCTCCCGCGTCGTGCCGGGCTGCCAGGACTACAACCGCCGTGTCCGCGAGCCGGACGGGTTCGTGCTGCCGCACGCGCCGCGCGACTCCCGCCAGTTCAGCGGCACCACGAACGGCAAGGGCAACTTCACGGTGTCGGGCCTGGAGTACCCGAAGGCGCCCGAAGGCCGGCTGCTGCTGCAGACGATGCGCAGCCACGACCAGTACAACACCACGATCTACGGGCTGTCCGACCGCTACCGCGGGATCGAGAACGCCCGCCGGGTCGTGCTGGTCAACCCGGCCGACCTCGCGGAGCTGGGCCTGGCCGACGGGGCGATGGTGGACCTCGTCTCGGAGTGGCGGGACGGCGACCGCCGGGCTCCGTCGTTCCGTGTGGTCGCCTACCCGACGGCCCGCGGCTGCGCGGCGGCGTACTTCCCGGAGGCCAACGCGCTGGTGCCGCTGGACTCGGTCGCGGAGAAGTCGAACACGCCGGTGTCGAAGGCGATCGTGGTGCGGCTCGAGGCGCTCGATCAGCCCTTGTAGTCGCGCTGCAGGGTGTTCGTCATGTCGGTGACCACGGCCTGGACGCTGTCGAGGGTCGCCGGCGGGATCAGCGCGGCCTCCGTGCCCCCGTCGGCGATCGCCAGGCCGAGCACGACGTTCCCGCTGCGGACCGCGGCCCACTGCTCGGAAAAGCCGGCCTCGTCGCCGATTCCGGTGGCGAGGCGGACGCCCGAGTGGTCGGCGAGCGCGTCGGTGAGCAACTGGCTCGCTTTGCCCGCGCCCTGTTCGGCGTCGGAGTCGGTGAACCGCACGACGGCGATCGTCACCACCCGGTAGTCCTGCATGTTGGGCTTCCCGCCGCCGAGGTCGCGGGCGAACAGGCGCTTGCAGGTGGTGAGGTCGTTGCCCTCGGCGGAGCGGTCCTGGGGCACGACCGGGGTGTCGGCCGTCTTCACCGCGCCGGAAGGCACTTCGACGGTCCCGGGAGCGAGCTTGTCACGCGTGTTCGCGCCGGGCAGCTTGCAGGCGTCGATCGACTCGGAGTAGTGCGCCGCGGCGGACGAAGATTGGCAGGCCGTGCAGAGAACGGCCGAAGCGAGCACCGGAAGGAGCCACCCTCCGCGGGCAACGCTGCTACGCATAGGTTCCGGACTTTCCGTATTTCTCGAAATTGTTTTTCCGGCTCCCCACCGGTCCGGTGATCTTTTCCGGTCCGCCGCGCGGACTACCGCCCGACGGTTCCCGCACACTGCCTCACCAGGGAGGCAGCGTCAAGACCAGTCACCCGCGTGGTCCGCCGTGGTCCGGTCGGCGGAAACGTTCTTGCGGGACTTTGCGGAAATTACTGGCGCAATTCTGTGGAAACCGGCGAAAAAGCGCTTCGCCACGGCCGGTCAGTTCACGCAGGCGACCCCGCCGGAGGTGATCGGCTCGTCGCCGGCCGCCGGGGCGCCCCCGCCGCCGTTCGCGCCCGGGCCGGAGTACACCGTGCCGAGCACGACCTCGATGTGGCCGGCCGGCACGGCCGGGGACTCCTGCGTCGTCAGCCCGCCGAGCAGCTTCGCGACCTCGGCGCCGCGCTCGGCGAGGCCGGGCCCGAAGCGCACCAGGGACGTCCGGCGCGCGTCGGTGTTCCCGCTCGTGCTCTCGGGGAAGCCGTGCTCGCCGAGGAACCCCGCCACGCGCGCGGCGAGGCCGCTCTTCGGGCTCGCGTTGGAGACGTCGACGGTGACCGGCGCGGCATCCCGCGACGCCGGCGTCGCCGGCGCGGCCGCGCCGACCAGGCCGGCCGCGAACTTCTTCACGGCGGCCGGGTCGACCTGCACGGCCGTGGCACGCGGGTTGGCCGGGTCGTACCGGTAGTCGCGGTTGACGACCGGGATCGTTTCGAACTGGATCCCGCCGCCGGTGACGCCGCGCATCTGCGCCACGAAGTCGAGCAGGTTCCACGAGCTGTCGAGCACGACCGAGTGCTTGACGGCGTCGATCAGGTCGCCCAGTTTCCCGGGGTCGGCCAGCGTCCCGGCCGAGAGCACCTGCCGCGCGAGACTGGCGAGGAACACCTGCTGGCGCCGCACCCGGTCGAAGTCGCCGCCGACGAGGTTGTCGCGCTGACGGACGAAGGCCAGCGCGTCCGCGCCGGAGATCCGCTGCGGGCCGGCCGGGAAGTCCGCGCCGGAGTTGCGGTCCTGGGTGGCCTGCTTGAGGCAGACGTCGACGCCGCCGATGGCTTGGCTGATCTCGTAGAAACTCAGCAGGTTGACCTCGGCGAAGTGGTCGATCTTGACGCCGGTGAGGTCTTCGACGGCCTGCCGCGTCGCGCGCCGCCCTGCGGTGAGGGCGGCTTGGTCGATCTTCGCCTTGTCGGTCTCCCCGGAGTCGCGGCGCCGCTTGGCTTCGGCGGCCTTGGCGCGGCCGAACGCGGCGTTGATCTTGCCCTTCCCGCCGGGCATCGACACGTAGCTGTCGCGCGGGATGGAAAACGCTTTCACCGCCTTCGTGCCGTTCGGGATCCGCAGCACGATGAGGGTGTCGGTGAGGTCGTCGCCGTTGGCGCCGGCGCGCAGCTCGCGCAGGACGTCGGCGGAAAGCGGGTTCCCCTGGTCGTCGGTGCGCGAGTCCCGGCCGACGAACAGGATGTCGAGCGAGCCGTCGGCCGGCTGCTCCCCCGGCGGGGTGCCACCGTCCGCGTCGATCACGCTGTCGCGCGTCACCTCGTCGAGCGACCGGAGGTTCGAGTAGCCGTAGGCGGTCCCGCACAGGACGACGAAGGCGAGCCCGGCGACGGCGATCTTCCCCAGTAGGTGCACGTCCTACCGACGCCGCCGGGCCCGCCTCCGCTGCACGGGTGACTCAGGTCACAGCGCTATCCGAAGAGCTGCACCAGCTTCAGGAACAGCTGGTACACGCCGTAGGCGAAGGGCAGCACGACCCACGCCCAGGCCAGCACGATCAGCGGGACCCGGTTCGTCGTCCCGGCTTCCCGGGGTTGCTCGCTCATCACGCCTCACTCCTCGCCGCCGCGGCGACCGGCTCGTGGAACTTCTCCTTCACCGGCCGCACCAGCTCGTTGGCCACGAAGCCGACCACCAGCAGGCCGATCATGATGTAGAAGGACAGCTGGTAGAGCGCCGGCCCGGACTTGCCCGCCGCCTTCTCGCTGTCCGCGATCCGGTTGACGATCAGCGGGCCGAGCACGCCGGCCACCGACCACGCGGTGAGCAGCCGGCCGTGGATCGCGCCGACCTGGTAGGTGCCGAACAGGTCCTTCAGGTACGCCGGGACCGTCGCGAACCCGCCGCCGTAGAACGACAGGATCACCATCGCGCACAGGATGAACACGAGCTTCGACGAGTTCTGCGTCAGCGCGATCACCAGGTACAGCACGGCTCCGACACCGAGGTAGGTGCGGTAGATGTTCTTGCGCCCCACCAGGTCCGAAGTGGACGACCAGACGAACCGGCCGAGCATGTTGCACAGCGACAGCAGCGCCACGAACCCGGCCGCCGCGGCGGTGCCGACCGGGGTCGAGGTGTTCTTGAAGAAGTCCACGATCATCGGGGAGGCCTTCTCCAGGATCCCGATGCCCGCTGTGACGTTGAAGCACAGCACGACCCACAGGCACCAGAACTGCGGCGTCTTGATGGCGTTGGCCGCCGAGACGTTCGCCGTCGTGATCATCGCGGCGCCGTGGTCGGTCTTGGGCTCCCAGCCGGCCGGCTTCCAGTCGTCGGCGGGCACCCGGACCAGCAGCCAGCCCATGGACATGAACACCGCGTAGACGATGCCGTGCACGAGGAACGCCGTCGCGATCGTGCCGGCGGTCGGCGCGGTGCCGAGCATCGACGACGACCACGGCGAGGCGATCAGCGCGCCGCCACCGAAGCCCATGATCGCGATCCCGGTGGCCATGCCCGGCCGGTCCGGGAACCACTTGATGAGCGTCGACACCGGCGAGATGTAGCCGATGCCGAGCCCGACGCCGCCGATCCCGCCGTAGCCGAGCACGACCAGCCAGAACTGCCCGGTCGCCACGCCCAGCGCGGAAACGAGGAATCCGCTGGCGAAACAGCACATCGACACGAACATCGCCCAGCGCGGGCCGTTGCGCTCGACCAGCGTGCCGCCGAACGCGGCGGACAGGCCGAGCATCACGATGCCGAGCTGGAACGGCAGCGAACTCTGCGTGCCGTTGAGGTCCATCGTCTTCTCGAGCGGGGTCTTGAAGACGCTCCACGCGTACGCCTGCCCGATGGACAGGTGTACCGAAAGGGCCGCCGGCGGCACCAGCCAGCGCGTCCAGCCGGGCGGTGCCACGATCCGGGAACGGTCCAGGAAGCCGAGAGCCATCCGGTTCCCTCCGTACTCTGGGGGATGATGGAGGGAATGTATTACTAAATACCCGGTGTTGCACCATGCGGGTGTCAAACTTACCGGTGCGGCCAAAAGGAGGCCGGTCCCTCGAGCGGCGGGCGACCGTTGCCGGGGAGTCGTCCGGCCGTGACTGTGGCCGCATCGGTGACGACCAGCACAGCCGGGCAGCGAAAGGTGTGGAGGATGGGCAGGGTGACCGTGCGCAGGCCGGTGCGGAAGATCTCCGCGGCCGGTGACCGGCGCCGGCCGGACGCGCTGGCCGCCGAAGAGCCGCTCGAGCTGCGGGTCGGCGGCAAGGCGCTGGCGGTCACCATGCGCACGCCCGGGCACGACGTCGAGCTGGCCCACGGCTTCCTGCTGTCCGAAGGCGTGATCGGCGGCCGCGAGGACGTCGCGGTCGCCCGCTACTGCGACGGCATCGACGACCAGGGCCGCAACACCTACAACGTCCTGGACGTCGCCCTGGCCGACGGCGTCCCGCCCCCCGACACCGGCGTCGAGCGCAACTTCTACACGACGTCGTCCTGCGGTGTCTGCGGCAAGGCCGCGCTCGACGCGGTCAAGCTCCGCACCCGGTTTTCGCCGGCCGGCGCGGCGTTCGCGGTGAAGAGCCGGACGCTCGCCACGCTGCCGGACGCGTTGCGCGAGCGGCAGAAGGTGTTCTCCAGCACGGGCGGCCTGCACGCGGCGGCCCTGTTCACACCCGATGGCGGGCTGGCCGTCGTCCGCGAAGACGTCGGCCGGCACAACGCGGTCGACAAGGTGCTGGGCTGGGCCGTCCTCGAGAACCGGATCCCGGCGCCCGGCCACGGCCTGCTGGTGTCCGGGCGCGCGTCGTTCGAACTGGTCCAGAAGGCGGCGATGGCCGGGATCGGCCTGCTGGCCGCGGTGTCGGCCCCGTCGTCGCTGGCGGTGGAGCTGGCGGAAGAGAACGGGATGACCCTGATCGGCTTCCTGCGCGGCGACTCGATGAACCTCTACACCGGCGACCACCGGGTGCTCACCTAGGCCGACTCGACCCAGTTGCCGTGGAAGCCGTGGGGGACGCGGTCGGGCAGGTGGATCGCCGCGACCGTCTCCAGCGTGCCCGCGTCCAGCAGGGTCAGGTCGCTGCGCCGGGTCGACGGGTCGAAGACGAAGCCCATCAGCACGCCGTCGTCCTCCGCCGCGTCCTCGTGGCACGGCACGAAGACGAACTCGCCCGGCTGCCGCCCGCCGCCGAACGCGCGCTCCTCCCGTGAGCCGGTGTGGAGGTCGTGCTTGAACAGCGAACCGCCCGGTTCCGCGCCGCCCTCGGCCGACATCGCGTAGCCGTAGCGGTGCCTGCGGCCGACCAGGCGCTCGTCGACGCGCGGGAACTCCTGGGCGCGGTCGTCCAGCCGCTCCTCCAGGACCTTGCCCGCGGTGAGGTCGACCGTCCAGCGGTCCAGCGTCGGGCCGCCCTCGTCCGGGCCGTGCAGCTCGCGGTCGAACATCTTCGGGTGGCGCACGACGTCCAGCACGATGCTGTCGCCGTCGTCGTAGGCGTTGAGCGGGTGGAAGACGTAGCACGGCTCGACCTCGAACCACCGGACGTCGCCGTTGCCGCCCTCGCGCGGCATGACGCCGATGCGCGCCGGGTACTTCTCGTCCCAGCGGTAGGGCAGGCCGCCGTTCGCGCCGATCTTGCGCGCCATCATCGCGGTGACCGGGTCCGGCACGCGGACCTTGCCGACCATCGCCGACAGGACCAGCTTCGCGGGCGTCCGCAGCGCGCCCGGCACGGTGGCCGCCACCGCCATCTCGGCGTTGAACGTCACCGGCAGGTCGTAGAACACGACGTGCCGTTCGGTCAGCGAGAAGTCGTGCATCATCGGCGACCCGGTCACCTCGACGTCCACCGTGCGGCGCGCGCGGCCCGCCGCGTCGATCACCGAGTACTGGACCTTGTTGCCGTTGCCGAAGAAGTACGAAACGGCGTGCAGTTCGCCGGTGCGCGGGTCGCGCTTGGGGTGGGCGGTGTAGCCGCCGGGCAGGGTGCCGTCGAAGTCGCACCGGCCGACGGTGTCGAGCTCGTCGGTCAGCTCGTAGATCGGCGCGCCCGCCTCGACCAGGGCGAAGGTCCGGCCGGCGTGGCCGATGACGTTGGTGTTGGCGCCCAGCGCGTCCAGCCCGCAGAAGGGGCTCGCGTCCTCGCCGTTCAAGGTCGCCGTGACGGCCGGGTTGCGCACCCAGCGGTTGCGGTACCACTCGGCCTTCCCGTCGCGCAGGCGCACGCCGTGCACCATGCCGTCGCCCATGAACCAGTGGTAGGCCGCCGGGTCCACTTCGGACAGGGGGTTCGGCCCGTTGCGCAGGTAGCGGCCATCGAGGAAGTCGGGGATCCGCCCCGTGACGGCCAGCTCGGTGATCGTGTGCTCCCGGCTCACCGGGGCGAAGTTGCCTTCGAGGAACTTGTTGCCCATGCCCGACCCCTCTCATCGTGTCATAACGTGGTTATGACACCTTTTATAACAGGGTTATGAGACACTGGCAAGCATGAGCCCGAAGCCCCGCGCGAACGACGTCAAGGACCGGCTCGTCGAGGCCGCCATCCGGCTGCTCGACGACGGCGGACCGGAATCGCTGCAAGCCCGCAAGCTGGCCGCGGAGGTCGGCGTCTCGACGATGGCCGTGTACACCCACTTCGGGGGCATGGCCGCGCTGGTCGACGAGGTGGCGCGGGCCGGGTTCCGCAAGCTCAGCGCGTGGCTGGCCGGGGTCGGCGAGACCGGCGACCCGGTGGCGGACATCTTCAGCATGGCCCGCACCTACCGGCAGGCCGTCGCCGAGCAGCCGCAGCTGTTCGCGGTGACCTTCGGCCAGTCGGCCCCCGGCGGCAAGCGCGCGACGCTGTCGGACCTGACCACCGAGGAGGGCCGCGAGGCCGCGCAGGAGGGCCTGGAGGCCTTCGAGCACATCGTCCGGGCGACCGAGCGGGCCATCGAGTCCGGCCGGTTCCGGCCCGCGGACAAGTACCAGGCCGCCGCGCAGCTGTGGAGCGCCCTGCACGGCTTCGTCACCCTGGAGGCGTCCGGCCACTTCGGGCCCGACGAACAGGGCATCGACCACATTTTGATACCCCTGGGGATCACCCTCGCGGTGGGTCTCGGGGACACTGTGGACAGGGCGGAACGCTCGACGGAGGCCGCGAAGGCCACTTGGCGAGCGAGAACCCGAAACGCCGGGCAGGGTGGGAACGACTAACCCGGCGGAGAGGGACGTGAGGGGAACGCGGAGCGGGTGCGCGGCGTCCTTTGAGAGTGGCAGGCGGGGGACGGAGACAGGTGAACGAGCAAGACGGGGACCGCGAGGAGGTCCGGCCACCGGGGCCGGGCGAGCCCTTGATCCCGGAGACGGTCGGGGCGGCCAAGGTCCGGGACGCGCGGCGCTGGCTGTCGCGCCGGTCCGTGCTGGTCGCGGGCGCCTCCGGGCTGGCCGTGACCGGCCTGGCCGTCGGCACGGCCACCGGCAAGCTGCCCTTCAGCCAGGCCCTGCAGCGCACGCTGGGCGTGACGTCGTCGAACCCGACGACGCAGCTCGGCAGCACCCGCGTCGAACGCGTGTACTCCCAGGCCCGCGGCCGGATGGTCGACCTGGTGTTCATCCTGCCGTCGAAGACCCCGCCCAAGGGGCTCCCGATGTCGCTGATGCTGCACGGCCTGCACGGCAACGCCCGCAACGCGGCCCCGACCGGCACGCTCAAGCAGCTCGCCAGCGACGTCGCCCGCAAGGCGGTCCCGGCGTACGGCCTGGTGGCCGTCGACGGCGGTGACAACTACTGGCACGAGGTCCACCGGGGCGACGACCCGATGGCGATGCTGCTGGAAGAGGTCCCCCAGTGGCTGAAGGCCCGCGGGTTCGCCGGCGACACCGGGCAGCCGTTCGCCTGCACGGGCGTGTCGATGGGCGGGTTCGGGGCGCTGGTGTACACCCGCCGCCGGGTGGAGCGCCGCCAGCCGCCGGCCGCGGTCGCGACCCTGGCCCCGGCGCTGATCCTGTCCTGGCAGGAGATGGCCAAGCGGCACATCTTCACCGGCCTGAACGACTGGACGGCGCTGGACCCGCTGCGCCACATCGACGAGACGAAGAGCGTGGCCAACGCGATCTACTGCGGTACGGAGGACCCGTTCATCACGGGCGTCCGCCGCTACATCGACGCCGCGCACCCGGCGGTCGCCCACACCGCGCACGGCAAGCACGGCGACCCGTTCAACCGGACGGTGGTGCCGAGCCTGGTCAGCTTCCTGGGCAAGCACGTGCCCCGCAAGGACTGACGAGGTCCGGCGCGGGAGCGGCTCAGCAGCTGAAGTGGACCCGGGTCGTGGTGCGGCCCGGGACCCAGTACGTGCGGACCAGGTCCGCCAGCCGGTTCACCAGCAGCAGCCCGCGGCCGCCCAGGGTGGCCGCCGACGGCGGGATCCGGCCGGCCAGCGGCTCCGAGATCGTGCCCGCGTCCGTCACCTCGCCGACCACCTGCCGGTCGTCGGCCCACAGCCGGAGCACACCGGTGCCGCCGCCGTAGAGCACGCTGTTCGTCGTCAGCTCGGCGATCGCCAGCGCGAAGTCGTCACGCCGGGGGCGGCGCAGGCCGTGGCGGGCGGCCCAGATCTCCGCGAACCCGCGCAGCGACGCCAGCTGCGCGATGTCGAACCCCCGCTCGACCGCGGCCGGTGGCGGCACCAGCGGCCGCGTGACGTCCGCGCGGGCGCCTTCCGGGTCGAAGCGGGGGCTGACGAACGGCCCGGCCGGGCCCCACACCTCGGGATGGGTGCGCTCGGCGTCGGCCAGCACGTCCGGGGCGAGCACCGCGACGTCGTAGGGGCAGAGCACCGTCAGGTCGCGGCCCGCGAAAGCGGCGTTGACGAGGGCCTCGTGCAGCACGCACGCCGGGTACTCGGCCTCACTGCGGCCCGCCCAGACCGGCTGGACCACGACCCGCACCGGGCCCTCGTGCTCGCCGGCGAACGCGAACACCGCCGACGGCAGGATCGCTCCGGGGTTGCGGCCCACGCGGGCCATGTCGAACAGCCGGACTTCGCCGGCCCGGTCTTCCAGGGCCTTCTCGACGAGCCGCAGGTCCCGCCCGGGGACGCCGACCGCCACGGGCTGGCCCAGGTCGAGGCCGGCCAGGATGAACGGAATGACACCGTCGAGATACTCGGAGTCACCACTGTAGAACAACGCGGGATGCCGGAACGGACCGAGGGCATTCACCACGGGGTTCTCTTACCCAGGGGCGTCCACGCGCAAACAGGCCGAACGGCGGGTGCTACTCCACCCAGCGCCCGACGACGGAGATCAGCCAGAAGCCGACCATCGTCGCGATGGCGAACAGCAGCACCCAGTTGAACAGCGACCGCCGCTCGGAGACACCGCGGGCCCGCCACAAGGAGTAGCCCGCGAGGAGGAACAGGGGCACCGGGAGCAGCGGCAACGGCGACAACCGGGCCACGACGGCCACGACGCACGTCCCGGTGCACACCGCCAGCACGCCCATCAGCACCCGGTTCAGCCACGGGTACCGGTCGAACACGGACGCGATGACGCGTTCGCTCAGCTCGCGGAACCCGAGGACCGGGCCGACCTGCACCAGCGCCGGTTCCGGTGGCGGCGGAGCCTGCACGCCACCGGCGGGGGCGGCGCCCCCGGAACCCGGGATAGAGTCAGCAGTCATTCAGCTTTCCTGTCGGGTCTCCGGGCCCGGGGTGGCCCGGAGACGACCCGGATCAGGCCGACTTCTCGCCGCGCTCGCTGCGCGTGCGCCGCGTCGGCTGCCGGGCGACGATCGTCGGGTTCACGTTCTCCCGGACCGTCTGCTCGGTGATGACGACCTTCGCCACGTCGTCGCGGCTCGGGATGTCGTACATCACCGGCTGGAGCACTTCTTCCATGATGGCGCGCAGCCCGCGGGCGCCGGTGCCGCGCAGGACCGCCTGGTCCGCGATGGCCTCGAGCGCGGTCTTGGTGAACTCGAGCTCGACGTTGTCCATCTCGAAGAGCTTCTTGTACTGCTTCACCAGGGCGTTGCGGGGCTGGGTCAGGATGTTGACCAGCGAGTCCTTGTCCAGGTGGTTCACCGTCGCCACGACCGGGAGCCGGCCGATGAACTCCGGGATCAGCCCGAACTTGATCAGGTCCTCGGGCATGGTGTCGGAGAAGACGTCGCTCTCCTCGATCTCGGACTTCGTGCGGATCTCCGCGCCGAAGCCGAGGCCGCGCTTGCCGACCCGCTCGTTGATGATCTTCTCCAGCCCGGCGAACGCGCCGGCCACGATGAACAGCACGTTCGTCGTGTCGATCTGGATGAACTCCTGGTGCGGGTGCTTGCGGCCGCCCTGCGGCGGGACCGAAGCGGTGGTGCCCTCGAGGATCTTCAGCAGCGCCTGCTGCACGCCCTCACCCGACACGTCGCGGGTGATCGACGGGTTCTCACTCTTCCGGGCGATCTTGTCGACCTCGTCGATGTAGATGATCCCGGTCTCGGCCCGCTTGACGTCGTAGTCCGCCGCCTGGATGAGCTTGAGCAGGATGTTCTCGACGTCTTCGCCGACGTACCCGGCCTCGGTCAGCGCCGTGGCGTCCGCGATCGCGAAGGGGACGTTCAGCAGCTTCGCCAGCGTCTGCGCGAGGTAGGTCTTGCCGCACCCGGTGGGGCCGAGCATCAGGATGTTCGACTTGGCGAGCTCGACCGACTCCTCCTTGGAGTCCTTCGGCCCGGCCTTGTCGTCCGCCTGGATCCGCTTGTAGTGGTTGTAGACCGCTACCGCGAGGGTCCGCTTGGCGTCGTCCTGGCCGATGATGTACTGCTCGAGGAACTCGTGGATGTCGGCGGGCTTGGGCAGCTCGTCGAGCTTGACGTCGCCGGCCTCGGCCAGCTCCTCCTCGATGATCTCATTGCAGAGGTCGATGCACTCATCGCAGATGTAGACCCCGGGGCCGGCAATGAGCTTCTTCACCTGCTTCTGGCTCTTCCCGCAGAAAGAACACTTCAGCAGGTCTCCGCCGTCACCGATCCGTGCCATGGCCGTTGACCTCGTCCCCTCCGGCGCGGGTTTTCCGCGCCTGACGTGTGTTGCGACGGTGCGACCCCCGGCCGCGGACGGCCGAGCGGAGCCTCACACATTGCCACTGACGGTACCCGTCCGATGCCGTGGGCGGGAACACCCACAGGCGCCGGGAGCACGTCAGAGGACGACCCTAAACCAGAGTGCCGGTGTATGTCGTCTCCTCGACACACACCGGCCTGGCGGATCTAAAGAGCCGATGCCTTCCGGTAGGGCAGCACCTCGTCGATGATGCCGTACGCCTTGGCCTCCTCGGCGGTCAGGATCTTGTCCCGCTCGATGTCGGCCCGGATCTGGTCGGGGTCCTTGTTCGTGTGCTTGGCCAGGATGACCTCCATCTGGCGCCGCACCCGCTGGATCTCGTTGGCCTGGATCTCCAGGTCGGAGACCTGGCCGTAGGTGCCCTCGGTGGCGGGCTGGTGGATCAGCACGCGCGAGTTGGGCAGCGCGTAGCGCTTGCCCGGCGTGCCGGCCGACAGCAGCACCGCGGCGGCCGAGGCGGCCTGGCCGAGGCAGTACGTCTGGATGTCCGGGCGGACGAACTGCATGGTGTCGTAGATCGCCATCAGCGAGGTGAACGAGCCGCCCGGCGAGTTGATGTAGACCAGGATGTCGCGGTCCGGGTCCTCGTGCTCGAGGTGCAGCAGCTGGGCCATCACGTCGTTGGCCGACGCGTCGTCCACCTGCACGCCGAGGAAGATGACCCGCTCTTCGTACAGCTTGTTGTACGGGTTCGACTCCTTGACGCCGTAGCTGGTCCGCTCCACGTACGACGGCAGGATGTACCGCGACTGGGGGGTGCTCGGGGCCTGGAAGTCACCCGGGAGCCTGAAGTTGCTCATGATCGAGTCTCCTGTGTGCTTCGCGCTCAGTTCGAGCCCGGACGGGCGATGTCGGCGGTGAGGACGTGGTCGACGAACCCGTAGTCCTTCGCTTCCTGAGCGGTGAACCAGCGGTCGCGGTCGCCGTCCTTGATGATCTGCTCGACCGTCTGGCCGGTCTGGTCCGCGGTGATCCGGGCCAGCTCCTGCTTCCACTTGTTGAACAGGTCCGCCTGGATCGCGATGTCCGACGCCGTGCCGCCGACACCGGCCGACGGCTGGTGCATCAGGATGCGCGCGTGCGGCAGCGCGTAGCGCTTGCCCGGCGTGCCCGAGGAGAGCAGGAACTGCCCCATCGAGGCCGCCATGCCCATCGCATAGGTCGCGACGTCCGGGCGGATCAGCTGCATGGTGTCGTAGATCGCGAACCCGGCGGTGACCGAGCCACCCGGCGAGTTGATGTAGAAGCGGATGTCGGACTCGGCGTCGTCCGCGTCGAGCAGCAACAGCTGCGCGGTGATCCGGTTGGCGACCTCGTCGTTGACCTCGGAACCGAGGACGACGATGCGCTCCTGGAGCAACCGCTCGAACACCGAGTCGGTGAGGTTGAGCCCTGCGGTGCCGGTCCGCGCCTCGGGCGTGTGCTGCGTCACGTCTGCCTGCCTTTTCGCCGGCGGCGACCCGGTGCTGACGGCCGCCGCTGTCGTTTCAGATGCTTGAGATCTTGTATCCGACCCTAACGAACTCGGGCGGTGCGGAATGCCCGACACCGCCCAAGTTCGCTCACAGCTTCACTCCGCCGGAGTCTTCGCCGTCTCGTCGGTGACCTGCGTCTCCTGGGTTGCGTCGTCGCCGGCCGGCTCGTCGCCGCCGAAGAGCTCGGAGAGGTCGACCTCGGCACCCGAGCCGTCGGTGACGGTGGCCTTGCGGACCACGGAGGCGAGCGCCTTGCCGCGGCGCACGTCGGCGTAGATCGCGGTCAGCTGGCCGGACTGCTGGGCGCGCTGGACGTACTCGTCCGGGCTGATCCCGAAGCGCTGGGCCTGGTAGATGATCCGCTCGGTCAGCTCGCCGTCGTTGACCGACACCTCTTCCTTGTCGGCGATGGTGTCCAGCAGCAGCTGCGTGCGGACGGCCTTCTCCGACTCGGTGCGGGTCTCGGCGTCGAACTCCTCGACCGTGCGGCCTTCGGCCTCGAGGGCCTGCGCGAACTGGGCCTCGTCGTGGTCGAACGGGTGGATCGCGTCGTGCTTGCGGTTCTCGATCTCGGCGTCGAGGACCTTCTCCGGGATCGGCACCTCGGTGCGCTCCAGGAGCTCGTCGAGCACCTTGTCGCGGGCCTGGACACCCTGCTGCATCTTCTTGACGCGGCCGAGGCGCTCGCGAAGGTCGCCCTTCAGCTCTTCGATCGTGTCGAACTCGCTCGCCATCTGGGCGAACTCGTCGTCCGCCTCGGGCAGCTCGCGCTGCTTGACCGACTGGACGGTCACCGTCACCTCGGCGTCCTTGCCGGCGTGCTCACCGGCGACGAGCTGGGTGGTGAACGTCTTGGTCTCGCCCGCGTTCGCGCCGACGATCGCCTCGTCGATGCCGTCGACGAGCTGGCCGGAGCCGATCTCGTAGGACAGCCCGGTGGTGCTCGCCTCCTCGACGGCCTCGCCGTCGACGGTGGCCGAGAGGTCGATCGAGACGAAGTCGCCGGTCTCGGCCGGGCGCTCGACGCCGGTCAGCGTGCCGAACCGGGCGCGCAGCTCGTCGAGCTGCTCGTCGACCTCGGCGTCGGTCAGCTCGACGTCGTCGACCGTGACCGTGAAGCCGTCCAGGTCGGGCAGCTCGATCTCCGGGCGCACGTCCACCTCGGCGGTGAACTCGAGGACGTCGCGGTCTTCGAGCTTCGTGACGTCGAACTCCGGGTTGCCGAGGGTGCGGACCTCGTTCTCGCGGACCGCCTCGATGTACTTGGCCGGGATGGCCTCGTTGACGACCTCGTCGAGCACCGGGCCGCGGCCGATGCGGCTTTCCAGGACGCGAGCGGGCGCCTTGCCGGGCCGGAAGCCCGGGATGCGCACCTGCTGGGCGATCTTGCGGTAGGCGCGGTCGAAGTTCGGCTTGAGCTCGTCGAACGGCACCTCGACATTGATCTTGACTCGCGTCGGGCTCAGCTGCTCGACGGTGCTCTTCAAGGTCTTCTCCTCGAGCGGTAACGATTGTGTAGGACAATCCTGCGGAAATTACCCCTGGTCACCTGCAGACCGGGACGTCCGAGTCTAGGCCAGTGGCCTCCGCCGCCGGGGCGGGGGCCACCTGCGGCGTCACGACCCGAGCATCCGGCCGATCACCCAGCGCATCTGCCCGCTCGCGTGCTCGGCCGAGCCGCTGGGCTGCACCAGGTGCGAGAGCAGCAGGCGCACCCACGCCTCGACCGCCACGGCCCACTCCGACGGGGTCAGCGGGACGGCGGGGTAGCTGCGCGCGAACACCGCCGCGACGGCCTCGACGGCCCGGCCGAGCACGGCTTCGGGCTGCGAGGTCAGCAGCGGGAGGAAGTCCTCGCGGCCGCCCTGCGCACCGCCGAGCGCGAGCTCCACCAGCGGGTTGGCGTGCGCGGCTTCGAGGGTGTGCCGGAACGCGGCGGTGACGCCGTCGACCGGGCTGCCGGGGTGCGCCGCGACGTCCGCGCTCACCCGCTCGACGAAGCGGTCGGTCTCGCGCAGCATCAGGGCCTTGGCCAGCGCGGCCTTGGAGCCCAGTTCGTTGTAGACGGTCTGCCTGCTCACGCCGACCTGCGCGGCCAGCTTGCCCATCGTCACGGCGGCCCAGCCGTCCGCCTGGATGACGTCGGCCGCCGCGGCCAGCAGCTTCTCCCGGGTCCGCGCCGGGACCGGGTGGGTGACGGCCTTCACACCGCGAGCTTACCCGCGGGTTCTGTTCCGCTGGCCGACACCTTTTTTCGAAGCCTGCCGTAACGTTTACAAACCCCGCTGAGTTGTCTACGGTGACTCCCGCTTGGCCAGGAGCTTCTCGACCGAGGAGACCGCTCGATGCCCGTCGTCGATACCCCGCCGCGCGGCTCCGGGAACGCCCCGACGCCCGCGACCGGCGTGCCGACCTCCCGTCCGGTGCCCTCGCCCCGCATCCCGCTCCCCCGCGCGTCGGTGCCGACGCTGCTGCTGTTCACGGGCGGCGTCGCGGTGTGGGGCACCGCGACCTGGCTGCTGCTGGCCGGGATCGCGTCGCCGGTGTTCACCGTGCCGCTGCACGCGCTCGTCACGTTCACGATGTTCACGGTCGTGCACGAGTCGGTGCACCACGCCGCCGGGAAGCTCACCTGGGTCAACGAGGTGCTCGGCCGGCTGGCGATGCCGTTCGTCGCCGCCTACGCGTCCTTCCCGCTGCTGCGGTTCGTCCACAGCGAACACCACCGCCACACCAACGCCGACTCGCACACCGACCCGGACGCCTGGACGTCGCAGGGGTCGTGGTGGCAGCTGCCGTTCCGCTGGCTGACCATCGACTTCTGGTACGCGCGGTTCTACACCGCGCACGTCCGCGGCCGGCCGCCGCAGGAGCGCGCGGAGACGATCCTGGCGCTGTCGCTGGCGTTCGCCGCGGCCGCCGCGCTCGTCGCGAGCGGCCACGGGTGGGAGCTGCTGGTCGGGTACGTGCTTCCGCAGCGGCTCGGGCTGGCCCTGCTGGCTTGGTGGTTCGACTGGCTGCCGCACCACGACCTGCCGGCCGCGCAGCCGCGCGACAAGTACGGCACCACGCGGGTGCGCGTGGGGCTGGAGTGGCTGATGACGCCGATCATGCTGTTCCAGAACTACCACCTGGTCCACCACCTCCACCCCGCCGTGCCGTTCTACCGCTACCTGCGCGCGTGGAAGGACAACCGCGAGGCCTACCTCGCCCGAGACGTCCCGATCATCACGGCGTGGGGTCGCGAGCTGACGGCGAGCGAGTACCGCGCGTGGCGGCGGCTGGCCGACGACCTCGGCGACGCCGAGCCCGCGCCCGAGCCGCCCCCGCTCGGGCCGAGCCGGTTCCACCGCCTGCGGGTGCGGGAGATCCGGCCACTGACCGCGGACGCCGTCGCGATCACCTTCTACGTCCCGCCGCAGCTGACGGCGGAGTTCCGGTTCACGCCGGGCCAGCACGTGGCGGTCCGCGCGGTGCTCGACGGGCAGCCGGTGCGCCGCACGTACTCGATCTGCGCGCCGGCGGACGCGGGCGAACTGCGGATCGCGGTGAAGCGACGGCCGGGCGGCGCGTTCTCCGGCTTCGCGACCACGGCGCTGGCCGAAGGCGACTTCCTCGACGTGCTCCCGCCCTCCGGGGGGTTCACGCTCACACCGGACCCGGCGCGGACGGCCCACTACGTCGCGCTCGCCGCCGGCAGCGGCATCACGCCGGTGCTGTCCATCCTGGTCAGCGCGCTGAACGCGGAACCGCACAGCCGGGCGACGCTGTTGTACGTGAACACCTCCGGCGCGACGACGTTGTTCGCGCGCGAGCTGAGCGCGCTGGCCGAACGGTTCGGCGGCCGGCTGCACGTCGTCCACTACCGGACCGACGAGCGCGACCCGGACCTGCACACCCACCGGCCCCGGCAGTTCGACACGCTCGGCGAGGCGCTCGCGATCTCCCACGAGCGGTACCAGCGCGGCCGGCTCGACGGGACGCGGCTGCGCGCCCTGCTGCAGAACCGCCTGCACCCGGCGAAGGTCGACGAGTGGTTCCTGTGCGGGCCGCGCGGCCTGATGGACCTGGTCCGCCGCACCCTGGCCGACGCGGACGTCCCGGAGGAGAACGTCCACTTCGAACTCTTCCGCGGCGCGGCACCCCTGCGCGACCCGGCGGGCCTGCCGGCGCGGCTGGCCGTGACGCTCGGCGGGACGACGTCGGGCCTGGCGGCACGGGCGGGCGAGACGGTGCTGGACGCGGCCCTGCGCGCGGGGCTCGAGGTGCCCTACTCCTGCACGGGCGGCGCGTGCGGCACCTGCCGGGCGACTTTGCTGCACGGCCAGGTCGACATGGACGTCCGGTACGCGCTCACCGAGGACGACGTGGCGGCGTGCCGCATCCTGACGTGCCGCGCCCGCGCGACGACCCCGGAGGTCGCGGTCGACTACGACCGCCGCTGACCTCCGGGACCGCGCGGGTCAGCCGGTCTGAGCGGGCGCACCCGGCGGCCGGCCCTGTCCCGCGCCGGCCTCGCCGTCCGTCACGGAGGTCGCCGTCGCCGTGGCGCCCGACTCCGTCGCCACCACCGTGACCGTGTCGCCCGTGGCCAGGCCGGTGGCCTGCGCCGAGGTGATCGTGTACGTCTTCGAGAAGCCGTCGTCGCTCTTCGCGGTCAGCGACGTCGCGCTCAGGGCCGTGACCTGGCCCGTCTGCATGATCTTCGTGACGTAGCCGCCGTTCCCGTCGGAGGACACGTACTCGCCGTGCAACGCGGAGGCCGGCGCCGCGCCGCCCTGCCCGCCCGGGCCGCCCTGCATGCCACCCGGCCCGGCCTGGGCACCGGTCGAAGACGAGGACGACGAAGCGGCCCAGACCGCCGCGCCCCCACCGGCCACGATCACCAGCGCGACGGCGCCGGCCGCGATCTTCTTGCCCGGCGACCGGGCCGGCCGCGGCGGCGTGCCCGGGGCGGGCGCCGCACCCCACGTCTGGTCCGGAGTGGACGGTGCCTGCGGTGTGGTCATGGTGGTGCTCCTTAACGAGGTCCTTCGGTGGGATCCACCGTGGAGCCGCCGGCTGTGCGCGGACTGTGCCTGCCGTCAGCCGTTCCTGTGACCCGGAGGAACCGGACATCGGGCGACGGGCCGGTCACCGCACAGCCGCCTCACAGGCAGCACACAACCCGCACACACGGCCGGCACGGACGCTTTGGTCATGGCCGCGCGAACCGTTGCACCGCACCCCCGCCGGGGGCGCCTTTCGCTGCGCGCGAAGCTGACCGGCTCGATGGTCGTCCTGCTCACCGTGGTGTGCCTGATCGTCGGGGTGGTCAGCGAGTTCGCGCTCGATCTGTTCCTCACCCGCCAGGTCGACCAGCAGCTGTCCGCGGCGGCGAGCCGCTCCCAGGCCTTCGCGAGCAACGCCGGCCAGCAGCGCGGCCCGCAGCCGCAACCGGACGGCCAGGCGGGCGAGCACCCGCTCGGGCAGAACGTCGGCACGGTGAGCGGCACCTTCGACGGGCCGGACCTCGTCCACGACGACAGCATCTCCGAGCACGGCGAACGCCTGCAGCTCACCGCGGCCCAGCAGGCCGTCATGCTCTCGGTGCCGGCCGACGGCAAGCCGCACACCGTTTCGTTCGCCGACCTCGGCGAATACCGGCTGATGGCGCTGCCGGTCACCGGGTCGTCCGACGTCGTCGTCACCGGCCTGCCGATGAAGCCGGTCAACGACACCCTCCTCACCGTCGGGCTGATCCTCTTCGGCGTGGCCGCCACGGGCGTGCTGGGCACCGCGTTCCTCGGCGCGTTCGCGGTCCGCCGGACGCTGCGGCCGCTCGACCGCGTCGCGGCCACCGCCGGGCGCGTCACCGAACTGCCGCTCGACCGCGGCCAAGTGGCGCTGTCGATCCGCGTCCCGGAGTCCGACACCGACCCGCGGACCGAGGTCGGCCAGGTCGGCTCGGCCCTGAACCTGATGCTCGGGCACGTCTCGAAGGCGCTGGCCGCGCGGCACGAGAGCGAACTGCGCGTCCGCCAGTTCGTCGCGGACGCCAGCCACGAGCTGCGGACCCCCCTGGCCGCGATCCGCGGGTACGCCGAGCTGGCCGCCCGCGGCAGCGCCCTGGTGCCGCCGGACGTCGCGCACTCGATGGGCCGGATCCAGTCCGAGGCCGTCCGGATGAGCGCGCTCGTCGAAGACCTCCTGCTCCTCGCCCGGCTCGACGCGGGCCGTCCGCTGGACGTGCGCGAAGTCGACCTGACCCGGCTGGTCGCCGACGCCGTCGGCGACGCCCAGGTCGCCGGGCGCGAGCACCGGTGGCTCCTGGAACTGCCCCCGGAACCGGTGCTGGTGCTCGGCGACGTCCAGCGCCTGCACCAGGTGCTGGCGAACCTGCTGGCCAACGCCCGCACGCACACGCCGCCGGGCACCGCGGTGGTGACGTCGCTGGCCCGCTCGGCCGACGGCAGCGCCGTGCTCACGGTGACGGACAACGGTCCCGGCATCGCCCCCGACCTGCTGCCGGACGTCTTCGAGCGGTTCGCCCGCGGCGACTCGTCCCGCTCCCGCACGGCGGGCAGCACCGGGCTCGGGCTGGCGATCGCGTGCGCGGTCGTCGTCGCCCACCACGGCACGATCGAGGTGCACAGCCGGCCCGGCCGCACGGAGTTCGCGGTGCGCCTCCCCGTGGCCGTGCCCGCACAGCGCGTGCACAGCATCGGCACAACCCGGCCCCAGCTCGGCACCGGAAGCTGAGCACATGACCGCTCTCGCGTCCCGCGAAACCGTTGCTCCTCCCGCAGTTCCCGCCCGCCGCACCTGGCACGGTCCCGCGCTCGCCGTCCTGCTGCTCGGGACCGCCGTCCTCTACCTGGGGGACCTCGGCGCGTCCGGCTGGGCGAACGCGTTCTACTCCGCGGCCGCGCAGGCGGGTTCGGAAAGCTGGAAGGCGCTGTTCTTCGGCTCGAGCGACGCGGCCAACGCGATCACGGTGGACAAGACCCCGGCGGCGCTGTGGGTGATGAGCCTTTCGGCGCGGCTGTTCGGCGTCAACGCGTGGAGCATCCTGGTCCCGCAGGCGCTGATGGGCGTCGGCTCGGTGTGGTTGCTGCACGCGACGGTCAAGCGGACGTCCGGCCCGGCCGCCGGGCTCGTCGCGGGCCTGGTGCTGGCCTTGACGCCCGCAGCGGCCCTGATGTTCCGGTTCAACAACCCGGACGCGCTGCTCGTGCTGCTGCTGGTCGCCGGTGCGTACTGCGTGGTCCGGTCGCTGGAGAAGGCGAGCCCGCGCTGGCTCGCGCTGGCCGGCGTCGCCGTCGGGTTCGGCTTCCTGGCCAAGATGCTGCAGGCCTTCCTCGTGCTGCCCGCGTTCGCGCTCGCCTACCTGGTCGCCGCGCCGGTGTCGCTCGGCAAGCGGCTGCTGCACCTGCTCGGCGCGTTGGCGGCGACGGTCGTCGCCGCGGGCTGGTACCTCGTGGTCGTCGCGCTGTGGCCGGTGGCTTCACGCCCCTACATCGGCGGGTCGCAGACGAACTCGTTGTGGGAGCTGGTGTTCGGCTACAACGGCTTCGGCCGCATCACCGGCGACGAGGTCGGCAGCGTGGGCGGCGGCGGTGGCCGCGGCTGGGGTTCGACGGGTCTCACGCGGTTGTTCGGCAGCGAGATGGCGGGCGGCATCGCCTGGCTGCTGCCCGCGGCGTTCCTCGCGCTCTGCGCGGGCCTCTGGTTCACCCGCCGCGCACCGCGCACGGACCGCTCCCGCGCGGCGCTGCTCCTGTGGGGCGGCTGGCTGCTGGTGACGGCGCTGGTGTTCAGCTACATGGGCGGCATCATCCACCCGTACTACACGGTCGCCCTCGCACCGGCAGTAGGTGCGCTGGTCGGCACGGCGGCGGTCCAGCTGTGGCGCCTGCGTTCGCGCCCCTCGGCGTCCGGCTTGCTGAGCGGTGGCGTCGCCCTCACGGCACTGACGACGTACCTGGTGCTCTCGGGCTCGACGTGGCAGCCGTGGCTGGCCCCGACAGTCCTCATCGGCGGCCTCATGGCGGCGGTGGGCCTGTTCTTCGCGTCGCACCTGACCCGCTGGGCGGCCACTTCGATCGCGGCCTTGGCCCTGGTCGCCATGCTGACGGGCACGGGCGCGTACACCCTGGCCACGGCGGCAACGACCCACGAGGGCGCGATCCCGTCGGCGGGGCCCACATCGGGCTTCGGAGGCGGCCGTTTCGGCGGCGGCTTCGGCGGCCGCGGCGGCCCGGGTTCACTGCTTTCGACGACCTTGCCGGGCGCCCAGCTCACTTCGCTGCTTTCACAAGACGCGTCCAAGTACACGTGGACGGCGGCAACGGTCCTGTCGAACGCGGCAGCGGGCTACCAGCTGGCAAGCGGCGCCCCGGTGATGGCGGTGGGCGGATTCAACGGCACGGACCCGTACCCGACGCTGGAGCAGTTCCAGCAGTACGTGGCGGCCGGCAAGATCCACTACTTCCTCGGCGACGGCATGACGATGCAGGGCAGCACGGGCTCGGACGCGGCCCAGCAGATCGCCGACTGGGTGGCCTCGCACCACCGGTCGTCCACAGTGGACGGTGTGACGGTCTACGACCTCACCGCGCCAGCTTGACGCACGCCCGACGAAAGGCGGGAGCGGGCCTGGTTGCCTGGTCAGGCCCGCTCGCCTCAGGCACACTGGAGGTGCCCGCGGCGAACAGGAGTTTCTGCAGATGACCGAGCCAGATGTCCGGCCGGCCCGCTCCGCAGATTTGAAATCGTTCGCCGGAACGCTCGGTGACCACGGTTTCCTCGCCGACCGCCACGCCCGCCAGCTGGATGGCCGCGGTGTGCTGTTCCTGGCCTGGCTGGGCTACCGCCCGGCGGGCGACGTCTACCTGTGGCTCGAAGACGCCGAAGAACGGCCGATCCGCCGTCACCTGCCCGGAGTAGCCCTGATCACCCATCTGGAAGTGGACCGCGACCTGCGGAACCAGGGCATCGGCCAGGCCCTGGTCGACGCGGCCGAACAGTACCTGGCCGAAGAGGGCCACGACCGCGTCGCATTGGCGGTCCGCACGGACAACACGGACGCGGCCCGGCTGTACCGGCGTCTCGGCTACCGGGACTGGGGCCACGGCGACGTCACCTGCTACGCACAGCGAACCCTCCCGGACGGCAGCGTCCTGGAAGAACCGGAACGCTGTCACGTCCTGGTCAAGACCTTGACGCCGACCCCACCTTCACCTCGCGACGAGGCGAGACCGGTCGAGGCCGCGAATTCGTCTTGATGCCGATCCCCGGCTGCGCCAGGTGCTCGATGCCCAGCGTGGTGAGCGCACCGTCGATGCCCAGCCGGCCGCGGTGCTCACGGCGCAGTTCACGGATGTGCTCGCGCCAGACCACGCAGTCGTCCTGCCAGGCCCGCAGGTAGCGGACGCACAGGTCCGGCGCGATGTGGTGGCTGCGCCCGATGGACGCCTTGAGCGCGGCGACCATCCTGGCCCGCAGCGCCGGCTCGCTCACCGACTTCTCCACCTTGGCGATGGTGTCCCGGATGATGTCCCGGCGCGAACGCAGGAAGTCGTGCCAATACCGTTCGTCGGCGTCCGCCAGGCCCTTGCCGTTGTCCAGCAGGCCGAAGACCCCCTCGGCCAGGGTGTCCCCCAGCTCTTCGCCCCGCGCGCGCCGCGGATCGTTGTACGGGTCGTAGTCGTACTGGAACGCGGTCCCCGTGACGGCTGACGGCCGCAGCCGCAGGCCGTCGAGGAGGAAGAACCAGTCCTCGTTGTAGATGTTGGGGAAGAACGAGCCGAACGCGGCGTCGCCGACCACGAGCGCGCCGCCGCCGATGAACACGTCCTGGGCGGCGCCGACGTCGCGCAGCGCGTGGCAGACGACCGAGTTGTCCGGCATCCCCGCGTTCGCGAGCCCCACCACCGAGTGCCCGGCGAGCATGCCCGCCGCCGCGGAGAGGTCCTCCGGGCACGGCAACCCGATGTCGTCGTCGAGGAAGACGATCCGCTTCCAGCCCGCGAGACTCGCGGCCAGGAGGCCGAGATTCCGTTTGAGACTCGTGTCGACGTTCCGGCGGAACCGGGTGAACCGCAGCAGGTTGTCCGTGGCGAACTCCGGCACGACCCGCTCGGGCAAGTCATCCACGTCGATGGCCGTCACGCGGACGCCGGCCTGCTTCGCCGCGAGAGACGCACCCGAAGCCGTGGCCCGCTTGCTGCACAACAGCAGCAAGTGGGCGTCTAGCCGCTTCGCCGCCGAGATGGCCTGCGCCAGGTAAGCCGCCGGGCGCCCGTTGGGCACGATGATCGCGTCCAGGGGCGCCCGGGGGGCCGCTTCGGCGGGGACGTGGGTCAGCAGGTCCTGGTGGGACTCGTGCTGCCGCGCGCTCACGCGGCGGCCTCGGGCCACTCGTGCAACCGGTTCTCCTCGAGCGTCCAGTCGGGGGTCAGTGGCTGTCCACCGACGACAGGCACCCGGCTGATGATGCTGAAGGATTCCACGTCGCCGAACCGCTCCCGGAGGTACTCCCCGTTGCGGTCCAGGAAGCGGGGGTCTGTCAGCGCCCTGACCGCGCCGAGCGTTCCTCGTCCGTACATACCAATGCATACGGTCACAGTGCGTTTTCGGTTGAACGGAGATACCCCGCGGTAGAAGTGCGCGACGTCTTCGACCAGGCGACCGTCTGCGTCGAGTTGCGGCTCGATCAGCTTCGACCGGCCGTCGTTCTGGACGCGGAACCCGCCGTGCTCGACCTCGTCATCCCGCCCCACCTGCGTCACCGGCAGGTCGACGCGCTCGATGACATCCCTCGTCACCGTGTTCCAGTCGACGCCGCCCAGCAAGACCAGATGGCTCGTGTAGTCGTTCGTGGTCAGCTCCTCACTCGTGTGGAAGCTGACCTTGTTGTCCGGGTTGCGCGCACGGATGTGCCCGAACAGCTCGATCAGCGCGTCCGGGTCGGCGTAGGTGTACAGCGAGACGAAGTCGGGGCTTTCCGGGTCCGCGTAGCTCAGGTGCTCCCGGAGGTACTCGGGGAGCTCTGCGCAGACGATGGTGACATCCTGGCCACGAGGAAATGTCCAGATGTCGTCGATCGCGGCCGGTGCCCGCGTGACCGCCTTGCCTTCGCGCAGCCACAGCAGCTCGTCCAGCAGCTCCTTGCGGTTGTGCCGCTCCTCGTCCGTCAGTTCCTCGACGGGGAGGACATTGAGGACATCGCCGTCGAGGGAACGGCGGGTGGCGAACAGCGTCGCGTAGGCCTCCAGCCGCTTGACCGGCGGCCGGACCGGCTTGTCGATGTTCTCCCAAGACGAGATCAGCGAGATGCTGACCCCGCCGAACGCCTCGGCGAGCTGCGCCTGAGTGAGCCCGGCTTCGGGCCAGAGGCCCTCCCGCAACATCTTGAGACGGCGGGCGAGCGCAGGTCTCGGCGTGACTGGGGGCACGACTCCGACCTTTCAGTAAATTTCAGTACCCGGGTCGAGGGCTCCGATACTACTCCACGTGACTGAAGCCGTAACGGGCGACCCGCCGAAGTCAGGACTGAAACGTTACGTCTGGTCGAACTTCCTCGCACCAAACAGGTAACGCCGATTCATCTCTGTTGTTCCAGGGTACTCCAAGCCATACAGTGAACTTGACTGAACTTCAGTTCAAACCTGAAGGCAGGAGCAGGCCATGGACACCACAGCTGACATACCGCGGCACCGGGCCATCGTGGCGGTCGACATCGAGGACTCGACCAGCCGGACGAACTCGGTGCGCTCCCAGCTCCGGAACGTCCTCTTCGAGCTGCTCGACGAAGCCCTGGGCGCCGGCGGGATCGGCAAGAAGCACCGCGACCCGTTCGTCGACCGCGGCGACGGGGCGCTGTGCCTGATCCGGCCGCACGACCAGCTCCCCAAGACGCTCCTGCTGACCACCGTCATCCCCAAGATGGCCGACCTGCTCGTCAAGCACGCCGAGAGCCGGCCCGAGCTGGCCTTCCGGCTGCGCGTCGCCGTGCACGCCGGCGAGGTGCACCGCGACTCCCGCGCCTCCTACGGCGAAGACGTCGACATCGCCTGCCGGCTCGTGGACGCGCCCGAGCTGAAGCGGTGGCTGCGCACCACCGCCGAGCCGCTGGCGCTGGCCGTCTCGCAGGAGATCCACCGGGCGGTCGTGCGGCACGGCTACCCCGGCATCGACCGGACGGCCTTCACCCAGGCCGTCCACATCAAGCTCGGCTCGGAACGGCTTCGCGGCTGGCTCTACACACCCGGCGCCGGCGAGCCGGAGGAGGGGCTGACCGCGTAAGGACCGGAAGCGAGGTGGGGACATGGAACCGACGGGATTCTGGGCCGACCTGGCCCCGGCCGATCGCGCCGAGCTCACGCGGGCGGCCCGCCGCTCGCGGTACCCGCGTGGCGAAACCCTTTGCCGGGAAGGCGAACGCTCCAGCGCCGTGCTCGTCCTCCTGAGCGGGCACGTGCGGATCGTCCACAGCACACCGGACGGGCGCGAAGTCGTCGTGGGCGTGCGCAGCCGCGGAGACGTGATCGGCGAGCTCGCCGCGATCGACGCGCAGCCGCGGTCCGCGACCGTCGAGGCATTGGACGACGTGGAGGTCCTCGAGGTTCCCGGGGACCGCTTCGCCGCCCTGTGCCGCAGCCGGTCGCGGATCTCCTGGGCGCTGCTCGTCGTGCTGTCCACGCGGTTGCGGTCCGTCGGACGGCAGTGGCTGGAGCTCGGCGGTGGCGCCGCGGCGCGGCGGGTGGCCGCGCAGCTGATGCAACTCGCCGTCCAGCACGGGGTTCCGCGGGGGCAGGACATCGACATCGCCGTCCCCGCCACGCAGGCGGAGCTCGCGATGACCGCGGCGCTGTCCCGCGAATCCTGGGCGAGAGCCACGCGGCAACTGCGGGAGGCCGGCGTGATCAGCACCGGCAGAAGGCAGGTCACCATCCACCGCCTGGCTGAACTTCGACGACTGGCGAGCTGAATCCCGGCTTCTGTGTCAGCTGACACAGACGTCGTGGCGAGCCGGAGGTTTGCTGGATCCACCGAGGAGGAGGGCACTCATGGACCCCTATACCACCGCACCGGGCCGCAGCCGCTGGCGCCGGGGCGTCTACGCGGCCGGACTCGTCATCCCCTTCACCGCTTCGCAGGTGTGGGCGCTGCTGGTGCTGCTGCGGCTCGCGCCGCTCGACGGGCTCGTCGGGCAGGCCTTCGTCCTGGTCCTGCTGGGGTCCGTCGTCGCGATCTGGGCGGGGTGGCGCTGGACCTGGCAGCTCGGCAAGGACCGCGACCGCCGGCCCGAGCAGGCCCCCAAGACCCGGATCCCGACATGACCTCCGGGACGGTGATCGTCGCGGCCCTCGTGCTCGGCATCGCCGCCGGACGTCTCTCGCGCCACCTCGGCGGCCTCCTCCGTCGCCGGTTCACCGGAAGGAGCACGGAAATGAGCAGCAGGCAAGCGTCGTTCCCGGTCCGGATCTACCACTGGCGGTGGGAGATCCTGGCGGTGACGCTGCTCCCCTACGCCCTGGTGACGTTCGCGCTGTGGGCCGGCGCGGCCTGGGCGTCGGCGGTCTTCGCGGGCGCACTCGCCCTGGCGGCCCTGCGACGCCGCCAGGTACGGGCGCGGCTCCAGGCGATCCGCCTGCAGCACCGCCTGCGGGCGGCCTTCCCGCTGCTGCGCCTGCCCGGCGGCCGCCGCCCGGCGATCCTGTGGTCCCGCCCCCGCGGCGGCGACATCGTGGTGTCCCTGTTCGGCCGCGAAGCGTTCGATCACCTGCACCGCAACCGCGCGGTCCTGGCGTCGGCGTGCTCGGTCCCGCAGGTGTACGTCGACCGTCACCCGAAGTACGCGAGCCTGGTGACGTTGACGATCAGCCCGACCGAGGCCCCGCGTGAGCGCGCGGTGCTGCCCAGCAACGTCGTGCCGCTGCGGGTGCACAGCTGATCCCGGTTGCCCGGCGTCCACAGGCTGGACGCCGGGCACCGCGCACAGCAACCGCACAGGGCGATCACACGGTCACCAAAGCGGGGGCCGCGACCGTGGTACGCATGACAGCCACCGCCTCCGCCGCACGGCCTGGGACCGTTCCCGTCGATCTGGCCGGTCCGCAGCCCGTTCTCGACGTCGTCATCCCGGTCTACAACGAAGAGGCCGACCTCGAACCGTGCATCCGGCGGCTGCACGCGCACCTGGCCGAACACGTCTCCTACCCGTACCGGATCACCGTCGCCGACAACGCCAGCACCGACGCGACGCTGCGGGTGGCCGAAAGACTCGCCCGGGAGTTCCCGGAGGTGGCCGTCCACCACCTCGACGAGAAGGGCCGCGGCCGCGCGCTCAACGCCGTCTGGCAAGCCTCCGACGCCGCCGTCCTCGCCTACATGGACGTCGACCTCTCCACCGATCTGGCCGCGCTCGGACCGCTCGTCGCCCCGCTCCTGTCGGGGCATTCCGATCTCGCCATCGGCAGCAGGCTCGCCCGGGGGGCGCGAGTGGTGCGGGGCCCGAAGCGCGAGTTCATCTCCCGCGCCTACAACCTGATCCTGCGCTCGACGCTCGCCGCGAAGTTCAGCGACGCGCAGTGCGGCTTCAAGGCCATCCGCGCCGACGTCGCGCGTGAGCTGCTGCCCCACGTGGAGGACACCGGCTGGTTCTTCGACACCGAACTGCTCGTCCTCGCCCAACGCGCCGGGCTGCGGATCCACGAGGTGCCCGTCGACTGGGTCGACGACCCCAACTCGTCGGTCAACATCGTCAAGACCGCCACCGCGGACCTCAAGGGCATCGCCCGCGTCACGAAGGCCACGTTCACCGGCGAGATCCCGATCAGCAGGCTGCGTGAACAGCTCGGCCGGCAGCCGATCGGCGTCGACGCGCCGGGCGTGCCGCCGCGGCTGGTGACCCAGCTCGTGCGGTTCGCCGCCATCGGGGTCAGCAGCACGCTCGCCTACCTAGTGCTGTTCCTGCTGCTTCGCAGCGTCGTCGGCGCGCAGGCCGCGAACTTCAGCGCGCTGCTGGTGACGGCGATCGGCAACACCGCGCTCAACCGGCGGCTCACCTTCGGCATCCGCGGGCGCACCGGCGCCGGGCGCCACCAGTTCGAAGGGCTGATCGTCTTCGGCCTCGGGCTCGCGCTGACGAGCGGTTCGCTGGCCCTGCTCAACGGGTCCACCACCCCCGGCCTCGTCCTGGAGACCACCGTGCTCGTGCTGGCGAACCTCGCCGCCACGGTGCTCCGCTTCCTGCTCCTGCGCGGCTGGGTGTTCAACCCGCGCCGCCAGGCCGCCACCCAGAAGGAGTTCTGATGACCGCCGTCCTGTCCGAGCCGGCGACGCGCGAACCGCGTCACCGCAGGGAATCCGGGGCGCACGCGCCGCCGCGCTGGGTCCGCCCGAGCGTGTTCGGGCTGCTGGCCGCGACCGCCGTGCTGTACTTCTGGAACCTCACCGCCTCCGGCTACGGCAACTCGTTCTACGCCGCCGCCGTGCAGTCCGGGACGCAGGACTGGAAGGCGTGGCTGTTCGGGTCGCTCGACTCGGGCAACGTGATCACCGTCGACAAGCCGCCCGCCGCCCTCTGGGTCGGCACGGCGTTCGCGCGGATCTTCGGGTTCTCCAGCTTCACCGTGCTGGCCCCGCAGGCGCTGATGGGCGTCGCGTCCGTGGGGATCCTGTACCTGGCGGTGAAGCGGACGTCCGGCCCGGTCGCCGGGCTGCTGGCCGGCGCGGTGCTGGCGGTGACACCGGTCGCGGCGCTGATGTTCAAGTTCAACAACCCGGACGCGCTGCTCGTGCTGCTCATGGTCGCGGGTGCGTACTTCGTCGTGCGGGCAACGGAAAAGGCGAGCCCCGGCTGGCTGGCACTCGCGGGCGTCGCGATCGGCTTCGGGTTCCTGACGAAGATGATGCAGGCGTTCCTGGTGCTGCCGGCGTTCGGGCTGGTGTACCTGATCGCGGCACCGACCTCGCTGGGCAAGCGCTTGCTGCACCTCGGCGGCGCGGTCGTCGCGCTGGTCGTCTCGGCGGGCTGGTACATCGCGCTGGTGGACCTGTGGCCGACGGCGTCGCGGCCGTACATCGGCGGGTCCGAAGGGGACAGTCTGCTCGAACTCGCCTTGGGGTACAACGGGTTGTCCCGCATCTTCGGCGGCGAAGGCGGTGGCGGCGGAGGCGGCTTCGGCGGAGGCGGGAACACCGGCTTCGGGGGCGCGTCGGGCCTGTTCCGGATGTTCGGGTCCAGCTTCGGCACGGAGATCTCGTGGCTGCTGCCCGCCGCCCTGATCGGGCTGGTCGCCGGGCTGTGGTTCACCCGCCGCGCGCCGCGCACCGACCGGACGCGCCTCGCGCTGGTGCTGTGGGGCGGCTGGCTGGTCGTCACCGCGCTGGTGTTCAGCTACATGAGCGGCATCGTGCACCCGTACTACTCGGTCGCGCTCGCTCCGGCGATCGCCGCGCTGGTCGCGATTTCGGGCCGCGCGCTCTGGCAGGGCCGGGCGAACCCGGCGCCGCGGGCGGTGCTGGCCGGGATGGTCGTGGTGACCGCGGTGTGGTCGTTCATCCTCCTCGACCGGACGCCGGACTGGTTCCCGGCACTGCGCTGGGTCGTCGCGGTGCTCGGCGTGCTGGTCGGCACCGTGCTGGTGGTGGGCTTGCCGACGGCGCGCCGGCTGGTCGCGGTCGTCGCGGCGGGGGTGGTGCTGACACTGGGCGTCTCGACCGCGGCGTACGGCGTCGAGACGGCTTCGGTGGCGCACAGCGGCTCGATCCCGACCTCGGGACCGACGTCGAGCCGGATGGGCGGGTTCGGCGGCGGTGGCCCGGGTGAGGAGTCGGCCTCGAGCGCGGTCGGCGCGCTGCTGGCGAAGACGACCACCAAGTGGGCCGCGGCGACGACGGGTTCCCAGAGCGCGGCCTCGCTGGAACTGGCGAGCGGCAAGGCGGTGATCGGCATCGGCGGCTGGAGCGGCTCCGACCCGGCCCCCACGCTCGACGAGTTCAAGGCGTACGTCGCGGCCGGCGAAGTGAAGTACTACATCGACGGCGGCCGCGGCGGCGGACCGGGCGGCGGCTCGTCGGAGATCACGTCGTGGGTCACGGCGAACTTCACCGCCACCACGGTCGACGGCCAGACGGTCTACGACCTGCAGAGCTGATTCCGGCGTGCGGCCCGGGCTCCTTCCAGGGGTCCGGGCCTCACGCGATTTCGCGGGCGATGCGGACCGACGTGTCGCGGTGCGCACCTTCGACGACCGTCGTCTCGACGAGTGCCTCGAAGTGCTGGTGGCGGCCGAAGGGCCCGGTCTCGCGCAGGGTCTCGGCGGCAGCGGCGGTGCCGTACCCCCAGCACCCCGCGACGAGCACGACCTCCGCGGTCTCCGGGGCGAACGGGTTCGCCGTGCGGATGACCAGGCCGTAGTCCGTGCGCGGCTCGCCGGACTCGTCGTAGCGAGGCGACGCCACCAGGCCGGACTTCCGGTCGAACACCGCGCAGCCGTTGCCGGGATCGGCGGCGAACCCGATCGAAATCACGCCGTCCAGGCGCGAAAGCACGCCCGCGGTCACGGGATTGCCGTCCGGGCCGCCGATCAGGATGAGGTCCGACCGGACTTCCGGCAGTGTGAGCGCGCCGGCCGCGAGGAGCCGGGCGGGGCTGCCGAGCTGGGCCTGGAGCTCGACGACGGCGAGCATGTCGCCTTTGCCGACCAGCCCCGACCATTCCCAGCCGCGGAGTTGCTCGTGCTCTCCGAAGACGATGAGCGGCCGGGCGCGCCGGAGGTCGTGCAGCACTCCGCCCATGGCCGGCTCCTTCGGTCGTTCGTGCCCCGAAGTCGTCGCCGGCCGGTGGCTCGTTACGGCCGCGGCCGCAGGTGGTGGCGCACGTCGCCGACGAGGTCCACCGTCGCCCGGCGCTCGGTGAAAACCCAACCGCCGGCCGCACGGGTGAAGGTGTCCGCGTACCGTCCCGCGGCGATCGTCTGCAACGGCAGCCCCGGAACCGCTTGCAGCACGGTGAAGTAGGCCGTTCCCGTGGCTTGCGTTCCGTCGGCCGTGAGGGTGATGTTCGTCGTGACGTGCTTGGTGCGCGGGGTTCCGTCCTCGTACACGATCACCGTGTCGCGCAGCATCCGCGTGACCTCGGCCGCACCGCGCGCCGCACCACCGCTTCCGACGAACGCCCCCGAGGCGAACAACGCGCCGACGCCTTCGAAGTCACCCGCGTCGACCAGGGACGCGTAGGAAACGATCAGGTTCTCGAGCGCCCGGTAGTCGTCCACGGAAAACGATCTTACCGATCCACGGCACAGGAAAGTCTCAGACCGCCCACAGGTTGGGCGCGGATCATGGGGTGCAGAGGGGATGAGGAGGCCGCGATGATCACGACACGTCCGGGGTACCCGCGCTGGCACACCGCGAGCGCACAGGGGCCGCGCTCGCTCAACGCCGATGCCGTCGGGGCCTACGCCGCCGCCGGCGGGCCCGGCATCGTGTTCGCGCTCGCCGACGGTGTCGGGGATGATCCCGCCGCCGCGCGGGCCGCCCGCATCGCGGCCGCGGCCGCCGCTCGCACCCCTGTCCACAAAGGACCTGTCGAGGCCGTTCTCGCCGCGCAGCAGGCGGTTCGCGAACAGACGTACGGGGACGCGGTGCTCGTCGTCGCGATGCCGGCGGAGCACGGCGGGTACCGCATCGCCTGGGTGGGCGACACCCGCGCGTACGCCTGGGACGGCGCGACGCTCGCCCGGCTGACCACAGACCACACGCTCGCCGAGTACTTCCGCGCGCGCCACCAGCCGGTGACCCCGCGGATGGAGCACGTGGTCACCACGAGCGTCCGCACGACGAAGCCGCACGAGATCGGCACGGCGGACACGACGAGCACCGGCCTGCTGCTGACCAGCGACGGCGTCCACAAGCCGCTGACCGGCAGCGGGATCCGCGCGGTGCTGGCCCAGCCGGGCACGGGCGCCACGGAACTCGTCGACGCGGCCCTCGCCCGCGGCGGCTCGGACAACGCGACCGCCGTCTACGTCGAACCCCTGGAGGCCGACGTCACGACGGTGCGATTTCCCGTCGCAGCCTGACTAGCCCCGCTTCAACTGCCGGTACTCACGCAGGATGAGCACGATGATCACGACGTCGAGCGCGGCGAAGAACGGCAGCGCGATCGAGTGCGTGTGCACCGCCCGGAAGATCTCGTAGACGACGAAGGCCGCGAGGATCAGCGCGGCGACCGGGTACGCGCGCACGATCTTGCGGGCCAGCGCCCAGACCAGGCCGAGCTTGATGAGGCCGTGCGCGAGCAGGTAGGCGACGGCGAAGGTCTTCGTGTCGCCGTGGAGGAAGTTCTCCGTCGCCGACTCCAGGTGCCGCGCGAGGGTGCCGGACGGATCGCCGAGCAGGTCTCGCGTGATGACGGCGTGGGTGAACCCGCTGACGGTCGACGCGGGGATGAACGCGAGGATCAGGGCCCCGACGACCTGCAGTGCGCCGTCGAGGCCCTTGATCGCGATGGCGACCCGGAAGAACTTCTCGGTCGCGGTCGTCTTCGTCTCCGACATGCCTCCAGCTCAGCACGAACCCGGCGTCAGCGCACGTGGACACCCCTTTTCACACCGTTCGTCCGGGTCGGTGCCGGATGGCACCGGCTCGTCCACACCGCCGCGCACTCCACGCAGGTGGGATCGAACCAATGGCCACCGAGCTGCGGTACGTCACGTACCGCGACCGTCACCTCTTCCCCGCACAAGGTCCGGAACCGTTCATCGGGGCGAGGTGGGAACGGCCCCTCGAGCGCGTGCCGCTTCCCCTCCGCCTGCTGCCACCTCAACATGGTTCCAGTGAAGCCGTCACATCGGGTGAACACCAAGGCGTTGACCGGGTGGTACGACGTCCTCGAGCAGGCCGGCCGTCACACGTCACATCGCCGGTGGCGCCGACTTCGTCCCCCAGCTCGTCGGGGTGTCGCTCAACCGGAACTCGATCTTCCCGGCCCGCAGGAGATCCGCATGGGAAATCCACGAACGGTCGTACGCACGGTGTCCGATCTGGACGTCCTTTGTGTACTGCAGGTTCGACGCGCTCGCGCCCGGGGCGTCGATCTCCAGCCGGTGGCCGCCGGCCGGGTGGATCTCCACCTTTTCGAACATCGGTGTGCTGAGCAGGTACGTTCCGGAGCCGGGCTGGGCTTCGAAGATGCCGGTCATGCCGAAGACCAGCCACGACGAGATCGTGCCCAGGTCGTCGTTGCCCGGCATGCCGTACGGCGTGTCCGTGAAGAGCGTTCGCGCCGCTCGCAGCACCGCCGATGTCTTCCACGGTGCGCCCGTCCAGGTGTACATCCAGGGGGCGTGCAGGTCGGGCTCGTTGTTCGGGTTGAAGGCGAAGTTGTTGTGGTAGTCGTAGGCGCCGTGGACCCAGGAGTCCTTGGCGGCCTTCGCCGGGTCCGTGAGCAGCAGCGGCATGTCGAAGAACGTGTCGAGCCGCTTCTCCGCCTGACCCGCGCCGCCCATCAGGCCGAACAGCTTCGCCGGGTCCTGCTGGGCGAGCCACTGGTACTGCCACGGCGTGCCCTCGTGGAAGCCGGTCGACTGGGCCGGGTCCGGGTCGCCGACGCCCGTGCCGTCCGCCGCGCGGGTGCGCGGGAAGCCCGTGAAGCCGTGGGATTCGACGCTCGTGTCCCACAACTTGGCGAAGTTGCCGCAGCGGGCGGACAGCGTCTTCGCCTTGTCGCGGTACCCCAAGCCGGTCGCCATCGTGGAGAGGGCGCAGTCGGCGAGGGCGTACTCGAGGGTCGCCGAACCGGCCTGGCGGGTGTCGCCGTAGGTGTAGCCGGGCAGGTCCTGGTAGCCGATCCAGCCGTTTTTCATGTACGTCGGGTTGCCGTCGCGGCCGCGGAAGATCGACTGGTCCGCGGGCACTTCGTTGGCGTTGCGCCACAGCGCGTCGAAGAGCTGGCGCGCGGTCTTGTCGTCGAGGAGGCCGCGGCGGTAGTTGTCGACGACCCACGGCGTCACGGGGTCGCCGCTCATCACGTTCGTCTCGCCGCCGGCCAGCGCCCAGCGCGGCACCCAGCCGCCGTCCTGGTAGATCTTGAGGACGGACTTGGTCATGTCCGCCGCCTTGTCCGGGTGCAGCAGCGCGACCAGCTGGTTCTGCGAGCGGTAGGTGTCCCACAGCGAGAACATCTGGTAATAGGTGTCCCGGCTGCGGTGCACGGCGTCGTCGAAGCCGCGGTAGGCACCGTCCACATCGGACCCGACCGACGGGTGCAGCAGCGACCGGTACAGCGCGCTGTAGTACGTCCGCTGGTCGGCGGGCGTCCCGCCGGCGACGCGCATGCGGTTCAGCTCGTCGCGCCAGGTGTCGTGGGCCGCGGTCCGCGCCTTGTCGAAAGACTTCGGCTGCTCGGCGCCGCGGTTCAGCCGGGCGCCGTCGATCGACGTGTACGACAGGCCGACGGACGCGCCGACCTGGCTCTTGTCGGTGCCGAAGCTGAGCCACGCACCGGCGCGCTGGCTGCCGAGGGCGGCGTCGCGCCGGTTCGCCGTGAGCTTGGTGTCGGTCCACGTGCCGAAGCTCGTGAACTTGCGGTCGAACTTGGCGCTGAAGAAGACCTTGTACCGCTCCTTCTGCGTCTCCCAGCAGAAGTTGCCGCCCTGGAGCCAGCCTTCGACGGTGTCGTCGCCGACGACGTGGACGTCCCCGGCGTAGGTGTAGCCGTTGCTCTCGCCGACCTCGATCAGCACGTTCTCGCTCGCGCCGGCGGGGAACGTGTAGCGGTGCTGGCCGGTGCGCTGGGTGGCGGTCAGCTCGGCTTCGATGCCGTTGTCGAGCTTGACGTCGTAGTACCCGGGTTGGCGGGTTTCGCTGGCGTGGCTGAACTTCGCGCCGTACTGCGCGGGGTCGCTGCTGGTGACGGCGCCGGTGGTCGGCATGAACCGGAAGTTGCCCATGGTCTGGCAACCGACGCCGGAGAGGTGCGTGTGGCTGAAGCCGAGGGTGGTGTCCTGCGCGTAGTCGTAGGACGCGTACTTCTTGAGCTGGGTGTCCGGGCTCAGCTGCACCATCCCGAAGGGCGTGGTCGCGCCCGGGAAGGTGGTGCCGTCCCCGTTGTTGCCGATCGAGGTGTCGACGAGGGTCGTGGGGTCGTCGGCGAAGCGGGTTCCGGCTTCGGCGGGGGTCGCGAGGCTGAAGGCGGTGGCCCCGGCGAGCAAGGTGGCAAGGACGCGTGTCCCCGGCTTCATCCGTGTCCTCCTGACAACGTTGTCAACTGCACGGTGGGATCTTTTCCGTTGTCCACCGGACAAATCAACCCCCGGAGGTGGGTCAGATCTGATGCGTGACGTGGCCGCCGAGGATCGTCGCCGTCACCGGGAGCGTGCGCAGGTCCGCGGCCGAGAGCACCGACGGGTCCGCCGCCGTCACCATCAGGTCCGCCACGTCCCCCACCGCGACCCCGCGACGTCCGCCCGAGGCCGCCGCCAGCGCGTCCGGCAGGGTGATCGACTGCTCCGGGTGCCATGGCGGGCGGTCGTCGTCGGTGCGGAAGACCGCCGCGGCGATCCCGTCCCAGGGGTCCAGCGGGGCGACCGGCGCGTCCGACCCGAACTCCAGCCGCGCCCCGGACTCCAGCAGCGAACGGTAGGGGAACGCCCGCGAAGTCCGGCCGTGCCAGTGCCGGTCGGCGACGTCGCGGTCGTCGGGCTGGTGGGCCGGCTGGACCGACGCCACCAGGCCCAGCTCCGCGAACCGCGGGACGTCCGAAGCCGAGAGCAGCTGCGCGTGCTCGATCCGGCCCGGACAGCCGACCTGCGCGAACGCGTCCAGCGCGATCGTGTTGGCCTGGTCGCCGATCGCGTGGACCGCCGGGACCAGGCCGTGCGCGAAAGCCCGGTCCAGCAACGGAACCAGGTCCTCGGGCGGGAGTTCGAGGAGCCCCGGCGAATCGCTGCCCGGGTACGGGTCGTGGCAATAGGCCGTGCGCGTGTTGAGCGAGCCGTCGACGAACAGCTTGAACGGGCCCACCGTCAGCAGCCCGCCGGAGTCCGGCAGGACGTCGCCCGTGCGGTGGCCGCGTTCGATGGTCTGGTCCAGCAGGTACCGCGCGATCACGCAGGAGATCCGCGTCGACGGCGCACCGCGGCGCGTCCAGTCCGCCACGGTGTCCGCGTACTCGTAGTCGGCGATCTGCGTCACGCCGCGCGCGGCCGCCGCGGCGACCGCCTCCAGCACCCACTGGTCCTGGACGTCGATCGCGGCGCTCGGCAGCTGGGCCGTCGCGCTCATGCAGTCGTTCTCCAGCAGCACACCCGTCGGGTGCTCGCGGCCGATCAGCTTCAGCGCCGCCGGGCTCAGCCACAGCGTGTGCAGGTCCGCGCTGAACAACGCCACCGCACGCCCGGGCAGCGCCCGCTGCAGCAGCTCCTTGTGCGGCCTGTCCGGCCAGAGCCCGTCGCGGAAACCCGCGCCCACCACCAGCTCCGACTGCGGCGCCGGCGTCGCCAGCAGGTGCGCCAGCAGCAGTTCGACCGCCTGCCCCGCCGACCGCGCCGCGCCGAGCGGGATCCGGCGGCGGAACGTCGCCCACTGCACGAGGTGGACGTGCGCGTCGACCAGCCCCGGCAGCAGCGTCCCGCCGTGGCCGTCGACGACCCGCGCCGCGAACCCGGGCGAGCCCGGTTCGGTGATCGCCGTGACGCGGCCGTCGTTCACCCGGACGTCCGAGAGCACCCCGCCGAGCCCCGGCCGCACGCGGCGCAGGAGGAGATCATCCATGCGGACCACCATGCCAGGAGGACCCGTCCGGGTGAAGCCGCGCTTCAAAGTGAAATATCCGGGGTATTCCCCCCGTTGTAAGAGATGGCAGCCGTCGCCCGCCGAAGGGTCAGGGCCGGTCCATGGGCGCCGCCTTCACAAGCCGCGCAGGGTTCGACTCCCTCGGTTGCCGCTCGAACGAAGGCCACCTCGCGGTGGCCTTCGTGGCGTTTCACCCCGCTGGGATGTCACGCCGCCGCAACGCCGCCAGGCCGCCGACGCCCGCCACCAGCGCGATCGCGACCAGCCAAGCCACCGGCGCCACCGAGAACGTCCCGCCGGGCAGGCGCGGCAGGTGCCGGAACGGTGAAATGCCCAGCACGACGTCGTTCCACTGCAGCGCCGATCCCACCAGTGACAACAGCAGGAACGCGCCCAGCAGTCCCCATGCCGCCGCCGCGAAGCGGGGGGCCAAGCCGATCAGCAATGCCGACAGGCCCGCCAGTACCCACACCGCCGGCAGCTGGGCCAGTGCCGCCGGGACCAGGGAAGCGCCGTACGCCAGGCTCGTCGCCAGACCGGTGACTGCCAGCAGGACCGCCGAGCCCAGCAGCGCGAACGTCAGGTGTGCCAGAGCCCAGCCGGTTCGGCCGACCGCCGTCGCCAGCACCGGTTCCGCACGGCCCGCCGACTCTTCCGCACGCAGCTTCAGCGTCGCCTGCACCGCGTAGCCCGCCGCCGCGAGGCCGAACAACGTCATCGTGCCGGCCAGGTACGCGTCCAGCACCGCGCCTCCGCCGCCCAGGCGGGAAAACACGTCCGCGACGGCCTTGTTGTCCCGCACCAGGTCCGCGACGTTCTGCGCGACCCCGCCCATCAGCAGCCCGACCAGGGCCAGGCAGACGGTCCAGACCAGCAGCGTTCCCCGCTGCAGCCGCCAGGCCAGCGCCAACGGCGACCGCAGCGACGCCTTCGCCGTCGCTCGCCCCAGCCGGGCCGGCAGCAGCGCCGCGCCGAGGTCGCGACGCGCCGACAGCGCGACGGCCAAGATCACCAGGAGGCCGGTGCAAGCCAAGGCCAGGCCGAGCACCCACCACTGCTCCCCCGCGAACGGCCGCATCCGGTGCGCCCAGCCGATCGGCGACAGCCACGAGAGCCACCCCGCCGGGCCGCTGTCCCCCGCGGCCCGCAGCAGGAACGCCAGCACGAGCACGCCGATCCCGATCCCCCGCGCGCCACCGGCGCCCCACGTGAGCTGCGCGGCGACCGCGCCGACCCCCGCGAAAACCCAGCCCGCCAGCGAGAACTCGAGTCCCAGCGCGAACGCCCCCGCGACCGGAACCCCTTGGGCGGCAACGCCGGCCCCGACCAGGATCCCGAACACCAGACACGCGCCGCAGGCGGCGAGCACCGCGGCCGCCAGCCCGGCGTGCCGCCCGACGACGGTCGCCCCGGTCAGCTCCCGGCGTCCCGCCTCCTCCTCGGTCCGCGTGTGCCGGACGACGGTGAGCAGCGCGATCAGCCCGACGACCACGGGAACGAACCCGCACTGCCAGGCCAGCAGGTTCCCGGCCGACGAGCCGTAGAGAGGCCCGTTGCGGACGACGAAGGTCGCGCTGGAAGCGTTGACGTCGTAGAAGTGCTGCCGCGACGCCGCGTCCGGGTAGGCCGCCTTGATCGACGCCAGGTACCCCATCGGCGCGACCGCCAGGCAGACGATCCACAGCGGCATCAGCAGCCGGTCGCGGCGCAGCACCAGCCGCAGCAACGCCCCGGTCCCGGTCATCGCACCGCTCCGGCCGGCTCGTCGTGCCGGTAGTGGCGCAGGAACAGCTCCTCGAGCGTCGGCGGCCGGCTCACCAGGCTCCGCAGCCCGGCCTCGGCGAGGTGCCGCATGACGTCGTCGAGCGAAGACTGGTCGACGGACAGGTGGACGTGCGAGCCGTACGAGCTCAGGTCGTGGACGCCCGGCAGCGAAGCCAGGCCGGCCGGCACGTGCGCGAGCGACGCGTCGATCGTGATCCGGCCGAGGTGCCGCAGTTCGTCCAGGGTCCCGGACTCGACGGTCCGCCCGGCCCGGATGATCGTGACGCGGTCGCACAGCGCCTCGACCTCGGACAGGATGTGCGAGGACAGCAGCACCGTGCGGTCGCCGCGTTCGCGTTCTTCCGCGACGACCTGCCGGAAGACCTCTTCCATCAGCGGGTCGAGCCCGGACGTCGGCTCGTCGAAGACCAGCAGCTCCACATCGGACGCCAGCGCCGCGACGAGCGCGACCTTCTGCCGGTTGCCCTTCGAGTACGTCCGGCCCTTCTTGCGCGGGTCGAGGTCGAAGCGCTCGATCAGCTCGGCGCGCCGCCCGTGGTCGAGCCCGCCGCGCAGCCGGCCGAGCAGGTCGATGACCTCGCCGCCGGTGAGGTTGGGCCAGAGCGTGACGTCGCCCGGGACGTAGGCGAGCCGCCGGTGCAACCGGGTGGCGTCGGTCCAGGGGTCGCCGCCGAGCAGGGTGGCGCGGCCGCCGTCGGCCCGCATCAGCCCGAGCAGGACGCGGATCGTGGTGGTCTTGCCGGCGCCGTTGGGCCCGAGGAACCCGTGCACCTCGCCGGTGTGGACGGTCAGGTCGAGCCCGTCGAGGGCCTTCGTCCGGCCGAACGCCTTGGTGAGGCCGTCGGCGGTGATCGCTTCGGCCATCGTCATCCCTTCCTCCGGTGGGCGGCCAGCGCTTCGCGGGCCTTGTCGAGGACTTCGGAGTCGCCGAACGGGTTCAGGAACAGGTGCCCGGCGGCCATCGACATCCGCAGCATCGCTTCGTTGGTGCCCGGCTCCTCGCCGAGCGCGCGGGCGACGTGGTCCTGCAGGATCATCAGCCCGCCGGTCATGGCGGCGAGCGCGGCGGCGACGCCCCGCGGGTCGGGCAGGTCCATGCCCTGCTCCCGGAAGTAGGCCTCGGTGCCGTCGACGATCTCGGTGAACTGCGCGGCGGCGGCTTCGGAGCCGTCGACCATCCCGCGGCCCAGGTACCGGCGGTAGAGCAGCTGGCGGGCGTCGAACATCGGGAGGAAACCCGGGTCCGCCGCGCCCTTCGCCAGTACCTCCTCCTTGAACTTCAGCAGCTCGTCGAAGACGTAGGTGTCGCACGCCTCGCGCAGGCCGTCCTTGGAGCCGAAGTGGTGGCGGATCAGGCCACCCGAGACGCCGGCCTCCTCGGCGATGTCGAGGATCGACGTCTTTTCCATGCCGCGCTCGGTGAACAGGCGGATGGCGGCGTCCCGGATCCGGGCCCGTGCGGTGAAGTCTTCGGTGCTCATGACTGGTCCTATACGTACATGTAGTCGACTACACGAGAATATAGTCCGCTACACGCACGTATAGCAAGGCGTCACTTTCACCGGAAAGCGGCGCTTCGGGTTGCCGCCCAACCCGGGCAGCCGGTTGGGCCATTCGGCCCGCAACCAAGTGCGGTCGATGGGCTAACTGTCTGATTGCTGCCGAAGATCTCCCGATGTGTACTTCACGGACGCATCACTTCACGAAGGGTCGTTCTCAGTGACACAGCACAGATCGCGCTGGAGACGGCGGGCCGGGATCACCGTCCTCGCCACCGCACTCGGCGCCTCCGTCCTCGGCGTCGCCGTCCCCGTGGCGGCCGCCCAGCAAGCCCCGCCCACCTCGGGCGCGGCCGACGGCAAGACCCTCGACGAGCACGACCGCGCGCTGGTCGCCGAAGCCGAGAAGGCCGGGAAGCCCGACGTCACGCTGCTGATCGCGGCGGAGAAGGGCCAGACCGGCGCCGCCGTGAACGAGCTCAAGGCCCTCGGCGGAGTCGTCCAGTCCACCGACACCAAGCTCGACTACGTCAAGGTCAGCGTCCCGACGGACAAGGCCGAGAAGGCCGCGAAGCTCAAGTCCGTCAACGCCGTCGACGTCGACGGCCTCATCATGCGCGACGACCCGAAGCCCGACGGCGCGACCACCCCGCTGCCGCAGCCGGCCCCGGGCAAGAACACCCCGCGCGTCAACCCGTACCTCCCCACCGGCGACACCTACGCGGCGCAGTTCGGCCAGGTCCTGCCCAACTGGGACGGCAAGGACACCACCGTCGCCGTGCTCGACTCCGGCGTCGACCTCGACTCCCCCGCGCTGGCCACCACCAGCCACGGCGAACGCAAGATCGTCGACTGGTACAACGCCAACGCCACCAACTCCGGCGACGGCACCTGGGTCAAGCAGTCCACCCAGACCTACACCGGCACCTTCACCGCGAACGGCAGGACCTGGACGGCCCCGGCCGGCGGCCCGTACACGTTCGGCGTGTTCGGCGAGACCGCGGGCGACCTGGGCGCCGCGGACAGCGAGACCGGCGGTGACATCAACCGCGACGGCGACCGCGCCGACTCCTGGGGCGTGCTGCTCGACCCGGCGACCAAGGAGGTCCGGGTCGACCTCAACGGCAACGGCGACTTCACCGACGAAAAGCCGATGACCGACTACAACAAGAAGTTCGACGTCGGCTACTTCGGCACCGACAACCCGGCGACCGACATCGCCGAGCGGATGGCCTTCGTGGTCCAGACCGACAAGCCGGGCTACGTAGGCATCGGCATCGCCGGCGCCGAACACGGCTCGCACGTCGCGGGCATCGCCACCGGCAACGACCTGTTCGGCGGCAAGATGGACGGCGCGGCCCCGGGCGCGAAGGTCCTGGCCGTCAAGGTCTGCCTCACCGGCAGTGCCTGCACGTCGTCCGGCCTGATCGACGGTGTCGTCTACGCGGCCAGCCACGGCGCCGACGTCATCAACATCTCCATCGGCGGCCTGCCCGCGCTCAACGACGGCAACAACGCCCGCGCGGAGCTCTACAACCGCACGATCGCCGAGTACAACGTCCAGATCTTCATCTCGGCCGGCAACAGCGGCGCCGGGGCGAACACCGTCGGCGACCCGTCGGTGGCCACGGACGCGATCTCGGTCGGCTCGTACATCACCAAGGAGACCTGGCTCTCGAACTACGGCTCGAAGACCGCGTCGCCCGAGTCGATGCACCCGTTCTCCTCGCGCGGCCCGCGTGAGGACGGCGGCTTCAAGCCGGACATCATCGCGCCCGGCGCGGCGATCTCGACGGTGCCGCGGTGGGAGCAGCCGAGCCCGGTGCCCGGCACGTACACCCTGCCGGCCGGTTACTCGATGCTGCAGGGCACGTCGATGGCGGCGCCGCAGGCGACCGGCGCGGCGGCGCTGCTGGTGAGCGCGTACAAGGCGACGCACAACGGCCGGCGGCCGCCGGTGGCGCAGCTGCGTTCGGCGATCAAGTCGACCGCGCGGTTCGTGCCGGGCATCGGCGCGTACGCCCAGGGCGCGGGCCTGTTCAACGTCCCCGCCGCGTTCGTCGCGCTTTCGCTCAACCCGAAGCCGGACACCGTTTCGACGTCGGTCGAGGTGCACACCGTCCAATCCGGACAGCTGGCCACCCCGAACACCGGTGTGGGCATCCACGACCGCGAGGGCGTGACCACCGGCAAGGCGTACACCCGCACGTACACGGTCACCCGGACCACGGGTTCGGCGAAGCCGGTGCCGTACTTCGCGCGGTGGGTCGGTGACGACGGGACGTTCTCCTCGGGGTCCACCCTGGTCCTGCCGCTCAACACCCCGGTGAAGTTCGACGTCAAGGTCACCCCGAAGAACGCGGGCGTCCACTCGGCCCTGCTGTACCTGGACAACCCGCTGACCGTCGGCATCGACGTGCAGACCCTCAACACGGTCTTCGCGCCGCAGGAGTTCACCGCCGACAAGGGGTACCGGGTCGACGTCTCCGGCAAGATCGCCCGCAACCAGGCGACCAGCTACTTCGTGCGGGTGCCGCAGGGCGCCAGCGCGCTGAAGGTGGACCTGGACGCCGGCGCCGGCGCCCCGGGCAAGGGCCAGGTGCGGTTCCTGCGCTACGACCCGACCGGCGTGCCGGCCGAGGCGAGCACGTCGACGACGTACTGCTACCTCCCCGACGCGGGTGCGGGCTGCCCCGGCGGCACGCCGACCAGCCGGACCTTCGCCAACCCGCTGCCGGGTGTGTGGGAGATCGTCGTCGAGGCGCGCCGGACGTCCGATGTGGACAACGCGGCGTACAAGCTGAGCGCTTCGGTGCTGGGCACGGCGATCACGCCGAACCCGGACACCATCGCCTCGGCCACGCTGAACACGCCGATCGCGCGATCCTACACGGTGAAGAACTCGCTCGGCGGGTTCACCGGCAAGCTGTCCGGCGCCACGCTGGGCAGCGCGAAGGTCTCGCGGCCGTCGATCGCCGAAGGTGCGCAGCAGCAGTACCAGATCGCGGTGACGGCGGGTTCGACGTCGCTGACCGCCACGATCGGCAACACCTCGGTCGCGGGCACCGACCTCGACCTGGTGTTGTACAACTGCACGACCGGCACGTGCGTGCAGGCCGGGATCAGCGCGGACGGTGACGCCGAGGAGTCGGTGACCATCGCCAACCCGGCCGCCGGGATCTGGGTCGCGCTGGTCGACGGGTTCGCGGTGCCGGGCGGCACCACCGACTACGACTACCTCGACGTGTTCACCAACCCGGCGTTCGGCTCGGTCGCGGTGACCGACGCCAACGCCGAGCGCGCGACGGGCAGCTCGTGGACGGTCCCGGCGACGGTGACGGCCACGGCCGCCCCCGCGGCCGGCCGGAGCCTGCGCGGTCAGCTGACCGTGCAGACCGACACCGGCGTCACGGTCGGCACTTCACTGGTGCAGATCAACGCCGTCAGCTAGTTGTGGTCCGTGAAGGCCGCCCCGGGGAACTCCCCCGGGGCGGCCTTCACGCTTCCTGGGCCCGGGTGAGGAACGGCGCCGGGTCGGCGAGCACGCGGTGCACCACCCGGCCCGCCGCGCCGAGGGTTGCCGCGTCGCCGCCCAGGCGTGATGCCGAGAGCTGCGGTGGCGCGCCGCGGAGGCCGCCGAGGCGGGTGGACAGGACGTCGGACACGGGGCCGGACAACCACGGGTACAGCTGCGTGAACACGCCGCCGAGCACGATGCGGTCCAGGTCGAGGAGGTTGACCGCCGACGTCAGGGCGATGCCGAGGGCTTGCCCGGCGGCCGTGCACGCCTCACGTGCCGCGCGGTCGCCCGCTTCGAGGGCGGTCAGGAACGCCGGGAGCGCGGGTGCGTTTCCGGCCGCCAGCAACGCTTCCTGGCCCGCGAAGGTCTCCAGGCAGCCGCTGCCACCGCAGCGGCAGAGCGGGCCCCGGGGTGCGACGACGACGTGCCCCAGCTCGCCGGCCAGCCCGCGGGCGCCGGCGAACAGCGTGCCGTTCACCACCAGGCCCGCGCCGATGCCGATCTCGCCCGAGACGTAGAGGAAGTCGCGCTCGCCGTCGCCGTACCAGAGCTCGCCGAGGGCCGCGAGGTTCGCTTCGTTGTCCAGCTCGACCGGGATCGGCAGGTGCAGCAGGTCGGCCGGCCGGACGTCCTGCCAGCCGAGGTTGGGGGCGCTGAACAGGACGCCGTCGCCGACCGGGCCGGACACCGCGAGCACCGCGCCCGCCACCTCGAGGCCGAGCCGGTGGGTTTCGGTGAGCGCGTCTTCAGCCAGCTGCTGCAGCTCGGCGAGGACCTTCTTCGGCCGCGAGCCGCGGTTGTCGCGTTGGCGGCGCGCGGCGAACCGGACGTCGCCGGTGAGGTCGAGCACGCGGACCGCGAGGTAGTCGACGTTGATCTCCAGCCCCAGCGACGCCACGCGCGCGCCGCTGAGCACGACCGCCACCCCCGGCCGGCCGCGTTCGCCCGCGCGGGCGGGCCCGGTCTCGGCGAGCAGCCCGGCGTCGACGAGGTCGCCGACGAGCTTGCTGACCGTCGACTTGGTCAGGCCCGTGCGCTCGGCGAGCGCCGCCCGGGTGAGCGGGCCGCCGCGGCTGACGGTGCCCAGCACGACCTCGAGGTTGCGGGCGCGCATCTCCTCGTGCCGCACGGCCTGGGTCATCGTGTCCTCCTGACCAGTACCTTAACCGGCCCCTTGACGCCCGGGACCACCACGGCGCATATTTAGTCTACAACGTGAACTAAATGAAGGGACAGTCATGAGCGACTACGCTCCCCAGCCGGCCGACAAGTTCACCTTCGGCCTCTGGACCGTGGGCTGGCCCGCGAACGACCCGTTCGGAGTCGGGACGCGGCCGCCGCTCGACCCGGTGGAGAGCGTGCACCGGCTGGCCGAGCTGGGCGCGTACGGCGTGACCTTCCACGACGACGACCTGCTCGCCACCGAGCCGGACCGCGACAAGGCGATCGAGGCCTTCCGCAAGGCGCTGGCCGAGACCGGCCTGAAGGTGCCCATGGCGACGACGAACCTGTTCACCCACCCGGTGTTCAAGGACGGCGGCCTGACGAGCAACGACCGCGACGTCCGGCGCTACGCGCTGCGCAAGGTGCGCCGCAACCTCGACCTCGCGGCCGAGCTGGGCGCGGAGACCTACGTCGTCTGGGGCGGCCGCGAAGGCGCCGAGTCCGACGCGGCGAAGGACGTCCGCGCGGCGCTGGCCCGCTACAAGGAGGGCCTGGACCTGCTGGCGGACTACGTCGTCGAGAAGGGCTACTCGCTGCGGTTCGCGCTGGAGCCCAAGCCGAACGAGCCCCGCGGCGACATCCTGCTGCCGACGATCGGGCACGCGCTGGGCTTCATCTCACAGCTGGCACGGCCGGAGCTGTTCGGGCTGAACCCGGAGGTCGGGCACGAGCAGATGGCCGGGCTGAACTTCGTGCACGGCATTTCGCAGGCGCTGTGGCAGGGCAAGCTGTTCCACATCGACCTGAACGGCCAGCACGGCCCCAAGTACGACCAGGACCTGATCTTCGGCCACGGCGACCTGAAGAGCGCGTTCTTCCTCGTCGACCTGCTGGAGAACGGCGGCTACGAGGGCCCGCGCCACTTCGACTACAAGCCGCTGCGCACCGAGGACCCCTCGGACGTCTGGGTCTCGGCGGCGGCGAACATGCGGACCTACCTGATCCTCAAGGAGAAGTCGGCCAGGTTCCGGTCGGACCCGGAGGTCGCGGAGGCCCTGGCGGCTTCGCGGGTGCCGGACCTCGCGACGCCGACGCTGGCGCCGGGCGAGTCGTTCGACGACCTGCTGAAGGACGACTTCGACCTGGACGCGGCGGCCGCCCGCGGCTACCACTTCACCCGCCTCAACCAGCTGGCCCTGGAGCACCTGCTCGGCGTCCGCTGACAAGCCGTGAATGGCACATCGAGGGACTTGAAGTCCCTCGATGTGCCATTCACGGATCTACGAGACGGTGAGAGTGTCGACGTCGAACAGGGAACCCGCGCCGCCCCGGAAGACGAGGTGGAGCGGGCCCGAACCGGACGTCACCGTCGTCGAGACCGTCTGGAACGTCTCCCAGCTTCCGGTGACCGGCACCGTGACGGTGCCCAGGAGGGTACCGGCCGGGGAGCCGTCGCGGATCTCGATCGTGCCGCCCGCGCCCGCCGAGGAGACGACGGCGCTGAACCGCGTGATGCCCGACGTGCTCACCGGCGCGTACCCGGCCCAGTCGCCGTTTTCGATGTAGCCCAGGGTGTTGCCGCCACTCGCCGGGGCGTGCGGGGCCACCTGGACGCCCGAACCCGACGTGAACGACTCACCCTCCACAGTGGACGACGACGAGCCGCACGAGCCCGGGACGACCCCGGCCGCGTACCGAATCGCGCCGACCAGCGAGGTCCGGAACAGCGGGTCGGAGTACGACTCGATCGTGTGGCCGAGGCCGGTGTAGAACGCGCGGCCGCTCCCCTGCGGGTGGCACCACGTGATCGGGTGGTCCGCCCCCATCTCGCCGCCCGTGTAGCTCGACTCGTCGAGCGTCTGCACCACGTGCACCGCGCCGCGCGGGTTCGTCCGGTAGTTGTACAGCTCGTCCGTGCGGGTCCACGTCGAGGGCAGGGAGGACGTCGCCGGGTGAGTGGCGTCCTCCGTCACGAACCGCGCCTGCTGGATCGCCGGGTGGCTCTTGAACCACGCCCCGACGAGCGTGCCGTACCACGGCCAGTCGTACTCGGTGTCGGCCGCCGCGTGGATGCCCAGGTAGCCGCCGCCTCCCTCCACATAGGACCGGAACGCCGCCTGCTGCGTGTCGTCCAGGACGTCGCCGGTGGTCGACAGGAACACCACCGCCCGGAAGCGGGCCAGCGACGCGGCCGTGAACACCGACGCGTCCTCGGTCGCTGTCACGCCGAAGCCGTTGGCCGCGCCCAGCTCCCGGATCGCCTGGATCCCCGCCGGGATCGAGTCGTGCCGGAAGCCGGCCGTCTTGGCGAACACCAGCACGTCGTACGGCGGATCGGCCTGGGTCGGCACACCACTCAGGCCAAAGGTGTCGATGTCGAAGAGGGAACTGGAACCACCGTGGAACACCAGGAACAGCGGCCCGGTCCCACTCGACACCGCGGTCGTCACGGTCCGGAACGTCTCCCAGCTCCCGGTCGAGGGCACGGCGACCGTGCCCAGCAGCGTGCCGGTGGGCGAGCCCGACCGGATCTCGATCGTGCCGCCCGCGCCCGCGGACGACACCGAAGCCGTGAACCGCGTGGCACCCGACGTGCTCACCGACGCGTAGCCGGCCCAGTCGCCGTCCTCGATGTAGCCCAGGGTGTTGCCGCCGCTCGCCGGGGCGTGCGGCGCGATCTGCACGCCCGAACCCGAGGTGAACGACTCGCCCTCGACGAGCGTCGACGCGGTGGTGAACGTGAACGCGTCCAGGTCGAACAGGTTCCCCTGGCCGGTCACGCCCTTGAACACCAGGTACAACGTCGTCGTTCCGGCGGGCTGGGCAGCCAGGTTCGCGGAGACGCTCCGGAACGTCTCCCAGTCCCCGGTGTTCGCCACGGCCACGGACCCGAGCAGCGTGCCGGTCGGTGAGCCCGCGCGGACCTCCAGGGTGCCACCCGGCCCGGCCGAGGACACCCGCGCGCTGATCGACGTCGCGTTGCCCAGGGCGTACGGCGTGAAGGAGATCCAGTCGCCGTCGTCGGTGTAGCCGACCGTCCGGCCGCCCTCCGCCGCGCCGTGGTCGGCGAGCTGGACCCCGGACTGCGCCGAGAAGTGCTCGGCCTGCCGGTGCCGCGGCTGCAGCTTGTGGACGCTGTGCGACGTCAACCCGCCGCTGTCGGTGTACTCCGCGTCGAAGACGCCGAAGATGTTGGCCGCGGCGTCGTGTTCACCGTCGACCGGGACGGCGATCGACCCGCCGCACCCGGTCTGCTGCGTGATCTGGTGCTGGTGGCTGTCGTGGCCCAGCAGGTAGGTGACCTTGACCTTCGAGCAGTCGAGCGCGCCGTCCTCGGGGTCGCTGCCGGTCACCTGGAACGGCACCGTGTCGCCGAAGGAGAACACCTGGCCGTCTCCCGGGACAGCCAGGGAAACCGAAGGCGCGGTGTTCCCGACCGTGACGACCAGGCTCGCCGTGCCGGTCAGGCCCTCCGGATCGGCCACCGTGAGTGTCGGCGAGTAGGTCCCGTTGGTGGTGTAGGTGTGTGCCGGGTTCGCCGATGCCGACGTCGCGCCGTCGCCGAAGTCCCAGCGGTAGCTCAGTGCGCCGCCTTCGGGGTCGTTGCTGCCCGCCGAGGAGAAGTTCACGGTCAACGGATTCGGCCCGGACGTCCTGTCCGAAGCGGCTTTCGCGACCGGGTTGCGGTTCGTGCCCGCGAGGTACTCGATCCGGTACAGCGCCTGGTTGTCGTCGCCGGTGCCGTAGTCGAGGACGTACAACGCGCCGTCCGGGCCGAAGGCCATGTCCATGACCTGCGTGCCGGACCACGGGAAGTCTTCGATGGCGCCCCGGCCGCCGTCGGAGTCGACGGTCACCGCCTTGATCCACTTGCGCCCGTATTCCCCCGCGAAGAACTTGCCGTCCAGGGACTGCGGGAACTTGGTCGTGGACGTCGAGGCGGCGTCGTAGCGGTAGACCGGGCCGCCCATCGGCGACTCCGAGCCGCTGCCGAACTCCGGCGGCGAGCCCTCGTCGCCCGCGTACTTGATCCACGCGGCCTTCGGCACCGGCAGCTTCGCGAGCCCGGTGTTGCGGAACGAGGAGTTCGTCGGCCCGCCCGCGCAGTCGTACTTCGCGCCCGAAGGACCGCTCGGGAACGTGTAGTGGTTGTACGTCTCGGTCGTCGTGTTCGAGCCCGTGCAGTACGGCCAGCCGAAGTTGCCCGGCCCGGTGATCCGGTCGAACTCGACCTGGCCCTGCGGCCCGCGGTTCGGGTCCGTGGTGCCGGCGTCCGGGCCGTAGTCGCCGAGGTAGACGACGCCGGTCGGCTTGTCGACACTCATCCGGAACGGGTTGCGGAAGCCCATCGCGTAGATCTCCGGCCGCGTGCCCGCGGTGCCCGGCGCGAAGAGGTTGCCGGCCGGGATCGTGTACGTCCCGTCGGCCTGCGGGTGGATCCGCAGCAGCTTGCCGCGCAGGTCGTTGGTGTTGCCCGACGACCGCTGCGCGTCGAACTGCGGGTTGCGCGTGGTCCGCTCGTCGATCGGCGAATAGCTGTCGGAGGAGAACGGGTTGGTGTCGTCGCCGGTGGTGAGGTACAGGTTGCCCGCGGCGTCGAAGTCGATGTCACCGCCGACGTGACTGCACTGGCCGCGGTCGTTCGGGACCGCCATGACGACTTCCTCGCTGGCCAGGTCCAGGGTGTTGTCGGTCTTCAGGACGAAGCGCGAGAGGTGCAGCTCGCCCTTGAACGGCGCGAAGTCCGCCTCGGTGCCGTCGGCCGGTGCGTCACCGTCCGGTGTGGACAGTCGCGGTGAGTAGTACAGCCAGATGTGGCGGTTCGTCGCGAAACCGGGATCGGCCGCGACGCCCTGGAGGCCCTCCTCGTCGTGGGTGTAGACGTTCAGCTTCGCCGCGACGGACGTCGCCCCCGCCGCGGTGGTGACGCGCACGGTGCCGTCGCGGGAGGTGTGCACGACCGAGCGGTCGGGCAGCACGGCGAGCGACATCGCTTCGCCGAGTTCGGCCGCGCCCGTGGCGAGCGCGACCTGCTGGTAGTCCGCGGGCGGGATGTCCGCGCGGGCCGGGTTGTCGACGGTGAGCAGGAGGCCGGCGCCGAGTACCGCGGCGCCGAACAGCCTCGCCCACTTCGGTGGGGACGGAGACATGCCGGTTCCTTCCTGATTTTGAGCGTGCTTCGCCCCGGAGTGGCGCGAAGCCGGTTTCGATCACCTTCCGACGGGGCCGGCGGTCACCCGTTGAGCAGCGTCAACGGTCGTGCCATCTCTGACCTCCTACTCGGTTCGGACAGCCGCCAGCAACAGGTCCTTGACCTCGGTGGCGTGGACCTTTTCGCGCGCGAGCGCGGGGTCCGAGCACAGCAGCACCGGCCCGTCCTCGGGCGCGTCGGGCAGCCGCCCGTGGCTTCCGCGGACCGGCGCCGGGTCGAGCGGGACGACCTGCATCGAGTACCGCAGGCCGAGCTTCTTGCGGGCCAGCGCGGACGCCGCCTTCAGCTTCACCGCCGGGTCGTTCGGGTCGAGGAACAGCTCGGCCGGGTCGTAGCCGGGCTTGCGGTGGATCTCGACGGTCTTCGCGAAGTCCGGCGCGCGGTCGTCGCTCAGCCAGTAGTAGTAGGTGAACCAGGCGTCCGGCTCGGCGATCGCGACCAGCTCGCCCGCACGCTCGTGGTCGATCCCGAACCCGGCCTGCGCCGAACGGTCGAGCACGACGTCCACACCGGACAGTCCGGCGACGATGTCCCGCACGCGCGGGACGTCCGCCGGGTCGGCGACGTAGACGTGCGCGACCTGGTGGTCGGCGACCGCGAACGCCCGCGACGTCCACGGGTCCAGGTACTCCATGCCCGCCTGGACGTACACGTTGAGCAGGCCCTCGCGGCGCAGCGCGCGGTTGACGTCGACCGGCCGGCTCGCGTTCGTGATGCCGTACTCCGACAACGCGACGACCGTGTGCCCGCCCGCGGCCGCTTGGTCGAGCAACGGCTTCAGCGCGGTGTCGAGCTCGCGCGCGGCGGCCGCGGCCTGCGGCGCGTCCGGGCCGAAGCGCTGCAGGTCGTAGTCCAGGTGCGGGAGGTAGACGAGCGTGGTGTCCGGCCTGTCCTGGGTCATGATCTGCCGCGCGGCGGCGATGATCCACTTCGACGACGTGATCGACGCCGTCGGGCCCCAGTAGGTGAACAGCGGGAACTCGCCGAGGTTCCCGACCAGCCGGTCGTGCAGCTGCGGCGGGTGGGTGTAGCAGTCCGGGGACTTCTTGCCGTCGGCGTGGTAGATCGGCCTCGGCGTCACGGTCAGGTCGACGTCCATGCCCATCGCGTACCACCAGCAGACGTTCGCGACCTTGTGCCCCGGCTGCGCGCGGCGGGCGGCGTCCCAGAACCTGTCGCCCTGCACGAGCTTGTTGTGCTGGCGCCACAGGAAGATCTCGCCGAGGTCGCGGAAGTACCAGCCGTTGCCGACGATGCCGTGTCCGGCCGGCTGCAGCCCGGTGAGGAACGTCGACTGCACCGAGCAGGTGACGGCCGGGAACACGGTGTCCAGCTGCGCGGTGAAGCCGGGCTCGGCCATCTTGCGCAGGTTCGGCATGTGCGGGAGCAGCCGCGGCGTCAGCCCGACCACGTCGAGAACCAGCAAACTCATCGTGAAACCTCTTCCAAGCCCAGTTCGATCAAGGAACGCCGGGTCCAGTCCAGCTCGGCCGCGATGCCCGCGACCAGCCCGGCGTCGTCGGCGGGTGCGTCCGGGAGCACCTGCCAGGTGTAGGTCTCGACCTCGACGTGGTCGGTGCGCGCCTGCTCGCCGCCGAACAGCTCGGCGAGCGTGCCGGCGAGCACCGGCCGGGTCGACGTCAGCGGCGGCGCCGGGTCGGCGTGCAGTGGCACGTGGAAGTGCACGCGCCACGGCGCCTCCCCCGGCAGGCCCCCGGCGAGTGCTTCGTCGAGGTCGTCGGCACCCGGCGGGGCGCCTTCGGTGCTCTGGTGCAGGAACCGGGGTTCCACAAAGGACTCCAACGCCCGGCGAGTCGCGGGATCCTTCGGCGAAGCCGCCTCCAGCGCCGCCGACGCCTGCAGCTTGACGACGTCCAGACCGGCCGCTTCGAGCCGCCGCAAAGCGGCCGCCGGGTCCTCGAAGCCGACGGCGAGGTGGCACGTGTCGAGGCAGACGCCGAGCCGGTCCTTGTCCACATCGGACAGCAGCGACGCGGCCTGCGCGGTGGTCTCGATGACGCACCCGGGCTCCGGCTCGAACGCCACGCGCACGGGCCGGTCCAGCTCGGCCAGCCCCTTCGCGAGCAGCTCCAGCTGCCCGCGGTCGTCCCGCCATTCGGTGCGCCAGCCGAGCGGCAACGTCGAGACGCTGCCCCGCGCGGCGTCCTCGGGCATGAGTTCGGCGAGCAGCCGGGCCAGGTCGAGGGTGTACCGCGTCCGTTCGGGCGTCGACCAGTCCGGCCGGTACACCCTGTGCTTGACGACCGGGTCATGGAAGCCCTGGTACGGGAAGCCGTTGAAGGTGACGACCTCCAGGCCACGCGCGGCCAGCTCGTCACGCAGGCGAGCCACCGCGGCCGGGTCCGCGGTCAGCTCGGACGCCACCGGCCGGGCCAGCCACAGGCCAAGCCCGAGCCGGTCCGCACCGAGGCGTTCCCGGACCGGCTCGCCGAAGCGGGCCAGCTGGGCGAGCACGCCGTCGAGGTCCTCGGCCTGGTGCACGTTGGTGCAGTAGGCGAGGTGGACGAGCGCGCCGTCGGGGTGCCGGAACCTCACTTGCGCGCACCCCGCAGGATCGAGTTGCCCGCGAACTCGGCGTCCGCCGGCTCCGGCTCCAGGGCCAGCCGCCCGCTCTGGCCGTAGAACTCGACGGGGTTGCGCCACAGCACGCGGTCCACGTCGTCCTCGGTGAACCCGGCGGCCAGCATCGCGTCGCCGGTCTTCCGCGTCTTGAGCGGGTCGCTCTTGCCCCAGTCCGCGGCCGAGTTCACCAGCACCCGTTCGGTGCCGTGTTCACGAAGGATCGCGACCATCCGGTCTTCGTCCATCTTGGTGTCCGGGTAGATCGAAAACCCCATCCAGGAGCCGGACTCCTTGACCATCGCGACGGTCACCTCGTTGAGGTGGTCGAGCACGACGCGCCCGGGCGCGATCCCCGACTCGCGGACGACGGCGATGCTGCGTTCGGTGCCGGCCGCCTTGTCGCGGTGCGGGGTGTGGACCATCGCCGGGAGGTCGTGGGCGATCGCCAGCGCGAGCTGCGCCGCGAACGCCTTGTCCTCCTCGGCGGTCATCGAGTCGTAGCCGATCTCGCCGACCGCGACCACGCCGTCCTTCTCCAGGTAGCGGGGCAGCAGGTCGAGCACCGGGGCGCAGCGCGGGTCGTTGGCCTCCTTGGGGTTCAGCCCGATGGTGCAGTGGTGCGCGATGCCGAACTGGCTCGCGCGGAACGGTTCCCAGCCGACCAGTGCGTCGAAGTAGTCCGTGAAGCTGCCGACGTTCGTGCGCGGCTGGCCCAGCCAGAACGCCGGTTCGACGAGCGCCCGGACGCCGGCGGCGTGCATGGCCGCGTAGTCGTCGGTGGTGCGGGAACTCATGTGGATGTGGGGATCGAAGATGCGCATCAGGCGTCCTGTTCGTCGAGCAGCGGGAGGAGGTCGGCGGGCACGGCGCGGCCCGCGGCGGTGCGCTCGGCGGCGAACGACCGCAGCATGCGCAGCAGCTCCTCGTCGGTCCGGCGGTCCAGGCCGGCCACTTCGGCCAGCGGGATGCCCATGAAGACGCACTTGAGCACGCCGTGGCGGTAGGCGGAGTCGTCCAGGTGCGCGGCGGCGTACTCCCCCATCGCGGCGGTGACGAGCCGGGGGTCGTTGGTGCGCAGGGCGTCCGCGACCAGCTCCAGCCCGGCGGCTCCGATGTCCACAACGGACAGTCCACGGAGGACGGCCCGCTTCTCGGCCGCGTCGCCGTGGCGGTAGAGATCGGGCATCTCACCCGCCGCACCGTGAGCCGCCTTCAGCAGCTCCAGCCGGGCCAGGTCGTCGACCGTCCACCCCGGGACGTCCGACGGACCCCGGCCGACCCGGCGGCCGACGCCCGGGAACACCGTGCGCAACGCCGTCGCGTCGGCGGCCACCTTGGTCACGGCTTCGTCGAGCCAGGCGTTCACGCGGGCACCGCCTTCCGCAGGAACTCCAGGGACTCCCGGGCGATCCGCGGGGCCGCGTGGCTGTCGCGCGGCAGTTCGACGGCGACGAGCCCGGAGTACGGCGACAGCGCTTCCAGGACCGGCGGGAAGTCGATCTCGCCCGTCCCGAACTCCAGGTGCTCGTGCGTGCCGCGGCGCATGTCGTCGATCTGGACGTTCACCAGCCGCGGCAGGGCCCGCCGGACGCAGTCGGGCACCGACGCCGTCTCGTTGCACCGGCAATGCCCGATGTCCAGCGTGAGCCCGAACCGCTCCGGGTCACCCAGGCGCCGGGCCAGCTCGAAGTAGCCGTCGAGGTCTTCGACGAGCATCCCCGGCTCCGGTTCGAAGCCGAGCCGGACGTCGTGCTCGTCGGCGGCCTTGAGCACCTCGGCACAGCCGTCGGACAGATGTGTCCACGCGTCTTCGGCCGCGAGACCGGCCGGCTTGTTCCCGCTCCAGAACGACACCGCCTCGGCGCCGAGATCGGCGGCGATCTCGACGGCCCGTGTCAGGAACTCGACGCGGCGCGCGCGGTCCGGGTCGAGGAACGTCGGCGAGTGCTTGCGCCACGGGTCCAGCAGGAACCGGGCGCCCGTCTCGATCACGACGGCCAGCCCGAGCCGGTCCAGGTCCGCGGCCAGCGAGGCGACGCGGCGGGCGAGGTCCGGCCCGAACGGGTCGAGGTGCTGGTGGTCCAGCGTCAGCGCGACGCCGTCGTAGCCCAGGTCCGCGAGGACGCGCAGGGCGTCGCCGAGGCGGTGGTTGGCGAAGCCGTTGGTGCCGTACCCGAACCTCATGTCGGCGACACCTTCCGGCTCAGCGCCCGCGCGATCGGGAACGCGGCGGCCACGGCCAGCGCCGAGCGCCACGCGCCGGTCCGCGCGATCAGCCCGGCCTGCAGCGGGATCATGCCGTGGATCCCGGCGCCGACCGCGCGGCGGATCTTCGGCGCGGCCGGGTCTCGGACGGCGTCGTACTGCGCCCGCCCGGTCGTCGCCAGGTACGTCCCGAGCAGCGCCGAAGCCAGCGGCCCGACGCGGCCCGCGGCGACGCGCACCCCGGCCGTGGCCGCGAGCGTCGCGGCCGGCAGGGCGGGCTTGGCGCCGTGCACCTCGGACCGCGACAAGGTCGTCACGGCGAAGGTGTGCGCCCCGACGGTCAGCGCGGCCGGTGCCGCGGCCCGCGCGCCCCCGGCGCCGAGCAGGACGTCGAGCGTGCGGGCGGTGGCCATCGTGGCCGGCCCGAACACGGTTTCCTTGAGCAGGAAGTCGTACGCCCAGACCGTCGCGGCCAGCGGCAGTGCCACGCGCAGCGCCCGTTTCCCGCCGGCGGCCGCGGCGATGCCGAGGCCGCCCGCGGTGAGGCCGGTGGCGACCCCGAGCGCGGTGCCCGGCGACACCCGGCCCGACGGGATCGGCCGCTCGGGCCGTTCCATCGCGTCGAGGTGGCGGTCGGCGTAGTCGTTGAGCGCCATGCCCGCCCAGTAGATGCAGACGGACGCGCCGGTCAGCGCCAGCGTGCGGCGCCCGAACGGCCAGCCCGAAGCGGCGGCCCCGGCGACGGCGTCCCCGGGCACGGTCAGCGCGGCGGGCGCGCGGACGAGTTCGACGAGCGCCTTCACCGGTTCGCCCACTCACGCAGGGCCGCGTACTGCGACGCGAGGTCGTGCGGGCCGTCGCCGACAGGATCCTTGAAGAAGAACCCGAACTCGGCCACCGGCCCGGCGACGCCGTCGCGGCACGCCTTGCCGGTCAGCCGGGCCAGGTCGAGCACGAGCGGCGCGGCGAGCGCGGAGTCGCAGCCCTGCCAGGTGAGCTGCAGCGTCATGCGCGCGCCGAGGAACCCTTCGAACAGCACGTGGTCCCAGGCGGTCTTCCAGTCGCCGAGCGCCGGGACGTTGTCGATGTGGACCTCGCCTTCGACGTCCCGGCCGAGGTTCCGCGAGAGCACCTGCTGCTTCGACGCGTTCTTGCTCGACGCCGCGCCGGGGTCGGCGAGCGTGGCGCCGTCGCCGCCGCCGAGCAGGTTCGTGCCCGACCAGGCCAGCACGTTCAGGCCGCGCTGGGCGAACATCGGGGCGAGCACCGACCGCAGCAGCGTCTCGCCGGTCTTGCCGTCGCGGCCCGCGTACGGCTGCCCGCTCGTGCGGGCGAGTCCGTCGAGGGCGGGCAGCCGCGCGCCGGTCGACGGGGTGAAGTCGACAAAGCCACAGCCGGCGCGGAACGCGGCGTAGGCGTACAACGCGCTGGGCGGCAGCACGTCCAGGTCCGCTTCCAGCGCGGCCGGCGACGCGTGGGCCGGGTGCGGCACGCACGGCGGTTCGGTCGAGGCCACGTTGACCACGACGACGTGGTCCAGACCCTCCCGGAACTCCGCCAGATCCGCGATGATCCGGTCGGCGCCGGCTCGTCCACCCTCGGTCGGCGCGGGACGCAGCCGCGCTTCGGCCGTCTCGAGCTCGGCCGTGACCGGGCCGGGCAGCGCGGCCGGCAGCACCCCGGCCGCCGCCAGCTGCTCGGCGCGCTTGACCAGCGGCGTGTCGACGACGTCGTGTCCCCCGAAGACCAGATCCCCCAAGCCGGGCACCGCCGCCCCGGCGAAGTCCGGTAGCTCGGTGACGCACCCGGTGCGCGCGGCGAGTCCGGCCCGCATCGCGGCCGCTCCGGCGATCGCCGTCGTCGCCACCGATCCGCGGGCACCGATCAGCCAGACGCCGATCTTCCCCATGTTTCCTCCCTGGTTCAGCCCAACCCCACCCGATCTCTATCGCCCGAGTGGATCAAGCGTTTCCCGCGCGTCATCCGCTGTCCCTTTCCGCACGCGGCGGCACGAGTGCCGGATCGTCGAACACCGCCTGCAGCGCGACGTGCGCGCCCCCGCGCGAAGCCGCGGAGAACCCGAGCCACGACAGCTCGACGCGGCAGCCCCCGATGGCCGGGGCGATCACCCGCGCCGTCAGCTCGGTCATCATCGGGGTGAGGAGGTACGGCCCCAGCTGCGCGAAGTAGCCGCCCAGCAGGACCACGCGCGGGTTGAAGACGTTGACCAGCACGGCCGCGCCGACACCGAGCCCGGTGCCGACCTGCGCGAGCGCGTCGAGCGTGCGCCGGTCCTTGAGCTCGGCGCGGCGGCGGATCATGTCGAGCCGCTGTTCGAGGTCGAGCGACGGGTCGTGCACCGGGTCGCCCGGCGACGCGGCGAGCCGCAGCATCCCGGCCAGCCCGACGAGCGTCTCCCAGCAGCCGCGGCGCCCGCAGCCGCAGAGCCGGCCCGCCGGGTCGAGCTGGATGTGCCCGATCTCACCGGAAAACCCCTCCGCGCCCCCGAGCAGCCGGCCCCCGGAGATCACCCCGCCGCCGACGCCGATCTCGCCGGTCAGGTACACGAGGTCGGCGGTGCCGGCGACGCTGCCCATCGCGTACTCGCCGAGCGCGCCGAGGTTCGCGTCGTTGGCCGTGCGGACCGGGAACGCCAGGGGGCCGAACCGCCGGGTCAGCCGGTCGGTGACGCCGGCCGCGACCGGGACGTCGGTCCAGTGCAGGTTCGGCGCGAAGGCGACGGTGCCGCTCGCGACGTCGACCAGCGCCGGGATCCCGACGGTCACCCCGGCCGGCAGCACGCCGAGCCGGCGGCACTCGCGCAGGGCCCGTGCGGTCAGCTCGGCGCCGGCGTCGAGCACCTTCGCCACGGGCAGGGCTTGGACGTCGAGCGCCACGCGCTGCTCGAAGAGGACGGCACCGGTGAGGTCGAGGGCGAGCGCCGTCACGTAGTCGACGTTGATCTCGACGCCGATCCCGCCGACGCCCCGCCCGTCCAGCTCGACGATCGTGCCCGGCCGCCCGACGGCACCGGCGCGTTCCCGCTCGCCTTCGCGGACGAGCCCGCGCGCGGCGAGCTCCGCGACGAGGCTCGACACGGTTCCCTTGTTCAGCCCGGTGTCCGCGGCGATCCCCGCCCGCGACCGCGACCCCGCGTCGCGCAGGTGCCGCAACACCAGCGAAAGGTTGCTCCGGCGGACGGCGGCCTGGTCGGCCGGGCGCACCGGTCTGAGCGAAAAGGAGGAGTCCACGCCGACACCGCCCCGGTTCGTCTGGTGGACCAACAAATTAGGGCGGGCGAAACGATCCGGTCAACGCGCACTTCTGCGGACAAAAGCCGGACAACCGGTGCTGACCAGCGCAACTATCGAACGATGGATGCGAAAGTGTCCCACGGATGGAGCACAGGTTCGGGAAATCGCCGACCTAATCCTCCCGCCGAACGGGCCGTACCGCTCAGCGGGAGTGCCGGGCCGGCTTGCGCAAGGTTTCGTCAGGCGGACGGCACGGCCGGGAAGGAAAGCGTGCCCAGCGCGGCGACCAGCGGCGAAAGTTCCGGCAACCGCCCGGCGTCGGCGAGGGCCTCCGCCAGCGCGGCGTCGTGGGTCGGACGGGCCGCCGTCAGCAGGGCCTGGCCCGCCGGCGTGACCTCCGTGTAAATGCCGCGGCGGTCGTCCGCGCAGAGGTAACGGGCCAGCAGGCCGCGGCCCTCGAGCCGCGTGACGAGCCTCGTCGTCGCCGACTGGCTGAGCACCACCGCGTTGGCGAGTTGGTTCATCCGGAGGTGGAAGCCGTCCTGGCGGGCCAGGGCGTCGAGCACGCTGTACTCGCTCACCGAAAGCTCGTGGTCACGCTCGAGCGCGCGCTGCAGCCTGTCCTCGATCCGCGCGTGCAGCGCGGCCAGCGTGCGCCAGCCCTGCGCTCTCGCTTCCACGGCGTCGTCGTCCAGTGACACGGTTCACCTCTCCCCGGCTTGCGCGTGCTCCCTTGCACGCTGCACTATCAAGCCTGTGCAATATACGGCGTGTGCAACTATCTCGGACGCTCGTAGTTGCCGACGCCAGTAACCACTCTACCTCCGGAAGAAGGAAGTCCATGCCCGCCGCTCTGCTCGCACTGGCGATCAGCGCTTTCGGGATCGGCACCACCGAGTTCGTGATCATGGGCCTGCTGCCCGAGGTCGCGGGCGACTTCGGCGTCTCGATCCCGTCCGCAGGCCTGCTCATCTCGGGCTACGCGCTCGGCGTCGTCGTCGGTGCCCCGCTGCTCACCGCCCTCGCTTCGCGGGTGCCCCGCAAGACCGTGCTGGTCGCCCTGATGGGCCTGTTCATCGCGGGCAACGTGCTCTCGGCGCTCGCCCCGGGCTACGGCCTGCTGATGACCGGCCGGGTCGTCGCCGCGCTGAGCCACGGCGCGTTCTTCGGTGTCGGCTCGGTCGTCGCCGCGTCCTTGGTCGCCCCGGCCAAGCAGGCCAGCGCGATCGCGCTGATGTTCACCGGGCTGACCGTCGCGAACGTGCTCGGCGTGCCCGCCGGCACCGCGCTCGGCCAGGCCTTCGGCTGGCGGTCGACGTTCTGGGTGGTCAGCGCCCTCGGCGTGGTCGGCGCGATCGGCATCCTCGCGCTCGTGCCGCACCAGGAACCCGGCCCGGACGCGGGCCTGCGCGGCGAACTCGCCGTGTTCCGCCGCCCGCAGGTGTGGCTCGCGCTGGCCATGACGGCGCTCGGCTTCGCCGGCGTGTTCGCGTCCTTCACCTACATCGCGCCGATGATGACCGAGGTCGCCGGGTTCTCGAGCGGGGCCGTCACCTGGCTGCTCGTGCTCTTCGGTGCCGGCCTGTTCGCCGGCAACCTGCTGGGCGGGCGCGCCGCGGACCGCAGGCTGATGCCCAGCCTGTACGTCATCCTCGCCGCGCTGGCCCTCGTGCTGGTGGCGTTCGTCTTCACCGCGCACGCGAAGGTGCCGGCGGCGATCACGATCGCGCTGTTCGGCGCGGCCGGGTTCGCGACCGTTCCGCCGCTGCAGGCCCGCGTGATGGCCAAGGCCGAAGGCGCCCCGGCGCTGGCTTCGGCGGCGAACATCGCCGCGTTCAACCTCGGCAACGCCGGCGGCGCGTGGCTCGGCGGCCAGGCCATCGGCGCCGGGCTCGGCTACACCGCGCCCAACTGGATCGGCGCGCTCCTCGCCGCGGCGGGCCTCGCCGTGGCCCTCGTCTCCGGCCTGCTCGACCGCCGGACTCCGGTTAGTTTCGTGCCGGAGGAACGGGTACTCACCCGATGAACCACCCAGTGAAAGGAAATCCCGTGACCAGCGTGCCTGCGATCGAACTCACCAACGGCGTGCGCATGCCGCAGCTCGGCTACGGCGTGTTCCAGGTCCCCGACGCGGAGACCACCGCCGCCGTCAAGGCCGCTCTCGAAGCGGGCTACCGCAGCATCGACACCGCCGCCGTCTACGGCAACGAAAAGGGCGTCGGCCAGGCGATCGCCGAATCCGGCCTCGCCCGCGACGAACTGTTCGTCACCACCAAGCTGTGGAACTCCGCCCAGGGCTACGACTCGACGCTCAAGGCGTTCGACGAGAGCATGGCGAAGCTCGGCCTGGAACAGCTGGACCTCTACCTGATCCACTGGCCGACGCCGAAGCGCGACAAGTACCTCGACACCTGGAAGGCGTTCGAGAAGCTGTACAAGGACGGCCGGATCCGCGCGATCGGCGTGTCCAACTTCCAGCCCGCGCACCTGGAGCGCCTGCTCGACGCCGCCGAGATCGCCCCGGCGGTCAACCAGATCGAGCTCCACCCGTACCTGCAGCAGCTGGAAGTCCGCGAGTTCGACGCGAAGAACGGGATCGCGACCGAAGCGTGGAGCCCGCTGGCCAAGGGCGGCAGCCTGCTCGGCGACCCGGTGATCGCGGAGCTGGCGGTGAAGCACAGCCGGACGCCGGCGCAGATCGTGCTGCGCTGGCACCTCCAGCTGGGCAACGTGGTGATCCCGAAGTCCGTGACGCCGTCGCGGATCGCGGAAAACTTCGACCTGTTCGGGTTCACCCTTTCGGAGGAGGAAATGGAGTCGCTCACGCCGCTCGACCGCGGTGAGCGCACCGGCCCCGACCCCGACAGCTTCAACGCCGCCTGACCCCTCGTGAGTGTTCAGGGCGGCGGGACCCGCCCTGAACACTCACGACGAGTTGCGGCAGACCCTCACTGTTTGCGGGCGACTCCGCCCAGCGTGAGGAAGTTCAGCTCGCTCAGCGGGTGCAGCCGCGGGCCGTCCGGCCACCATTCGTGCAGGTAGACCAGCCCCGGCCGCAACAGCTCGGTGCCCTCGAAGAACGCCGCGATCTGCTCGCGCGTGCGGTACACGCTGCCCAGCCCGGTGCCCTGGAAGCTCGTCTCCAGCAGCCGCGCCAGTTCCTGGCGCGGGGAGTCCTCTTCCGGGTCGAAGTGGTGCGTGAGCAGCAGGTACGAGCCGGGCGCGAGCGCGGCCACGTACTCCGAGACGACCGATTTCGCGCGCTCGTAGTCGTCGATGTGGTGGATGATCGACGTCAGGATCAGCGCCACCGGCCGGGTGAAGTCCAGGTATTCCTTGACGACGTCGTCGGCGAGCGTCTCCGCCGGACGGGTCAGGTCGGCGCCCGTCACGTGCGTCAGGTAGTTCTCTTCCAGCAACGCCCGGCCGTGCACCTGCACGACCGGGTCGTTGTCGACGTACACCACCTGCGCGTCCGGGTTGTACCGCTGGGCCACCTCGTGGGTGTTCTCCGCCGTCGGCATGCCCGAGCCCAGGTCCAGGAACTGGTCGATGTCGCGTTTCCCGGCGAGGAACCGGACCGCGCGCACCAGCCAGTCGCGGTGTTCCTTGGCCATCGTGCGCGCCCCGGGGGCGATCGCCAGCAGCCGCCGCATCGCTTCGCGGTCGACCTCGTAGTGGTCGTGCCCGCCGAGCAGCGCGTCGGACAGCCGGGCCAGGCTCGCCTTGGAGAAATCGAGGGAAGCCGAGCCGCCCTCGGTTCCGGACCGCAGGTCGCCAGGCGTCATCGGCTGTTCTCCCTCGTCATCCGGCGCCGGCCCCTGCCCCGGGCCCGGCCACCTGTGTCCGGCAACGGACGGTGCTCAGACTACGACATGGCGTTCACCAAGTGAACCGGGCCGAAGGGCCTTGGCTGCCAGGGACTATGACCCGAACCGCACTTCACGCCAGATGTGTCCGCCGTCCGTGGTCCGGTACACGGCGGAGCCGTCTGCGGCATCCGGCTGACCGTCGACGACCACCCCGGTGCCGCCGCCGGGGAAGTCGAGATCGGACAGCTCGAGCCCGCGGTCGGAAAGGACGGTCGTCGTCCAGGTGCGGCCGCCGTCGGCGGTGCTGTGCAGGAACCCCGTGCCGCCGCCCATCGCCGCGACCGTCGCGGACGCGGGCGTCGCGGCGGCGAAGCCCTGGGTGATGCCCGCGAACGGCGCGGCGTCGTCGCCGCTGAACGTGCCGCCGAGCTCCGGCGCGTGCCGCAGCTCCCGCTCGGTCGAACCGGGCTGTGGCGTACCGGGGCTGCTGCTGCACAACGCCACGACCCGCCGGTCGCGCACCCCGGCGAGCGAAGCGACCGAACCCGGCGGGCACGGCGGCGCGGCCGGGGTGAAGCGGACGCCGTCGCGCGACGTCCAGTACTTCTCCGTGCCGTAGTCCGAGCCGAGCGCGACCTGCAGGCCGCCGCCGACGGCCAGGTCGCCGTAGGTGATGCCGCCGGTGACCGCGAAGCCGGGCATGGGAACCAGCACCGGCGAACCGGCGACGCCCGAGTACAGCCGGGTCGAGCCGCGGCCGCTGAGGATCGCGAAGACCCGGCCGGCGGTTTCGGTGATCTTCGAGACGTAGTAAGGCTCCCGCGCGCCGGCGAGGCCGACCGGGTGCCAGCTCGCCCCGCCGTCCCGGGTCGCGCGCACGTGGACGCCGTCGCTGACGTACGCGACGCGATCGCTCGTGACGGTCAGGGCGACGTGGTTGTGGTTGTCCGGCAGCGGCAGCGCCGGCGCGCCCAGCCGCCGCCAGTGGGTCCCGCCGTCGGTGGTGCCCAGCAGCGCGGGGCACCACGTCTTCCCGCAGGGCGAGTACCCCAGGACGTACCCGCGATCGGCGCTGGTCCAGCTGGTCGAGGCGGGACGGAACCCCTGCGGGACAACGGTTTCCGCCACCGCGGGCGGGGCCAGCCCGGCCAGGAGGGCGAGCAGGGCCACCAGCAGCGCGCTTCTCATGATCACCTGGACGTGCCGCGCGGGACGGGGTTGCCCGTCCCGCGCCAGGTTCCGCCGCGCGGCTCAGCGCGCCGCGGCCAGCCGCGCGTCGAGCTCCGCCAAGTCGGCCACGAACCAGACGTCCTTGCCGCGGTTCGACTCCCGCACGACGTCCCGGAAGGCGCCGCTCGCCTCGAGGTGCGGCCGGACGTCGCCGAGCAGCACCAGCCGGAAGCCGTACTGGACGACCTTCGAGAAGAAGTGCCCGATGAGCTTGGCGTGCATGTCGAAGAACCGGGCGGGGAACCGCTCGACCGGGACGACGAGGACTTCGGCGCCGAGGCCGTAGGTGGCCCCGACGAGGTCGACGGCGTCCTGCTCGGTGCTCAGCGGCGGGCCGTCGGACGGCGCGTGCCACACCGCGACGCCGTGCCGCGTGTCGATCATTTCGTTGCTCCGTTCAGGAATTCGGTGACGGCTTCGGCCCAACCGGGCAGGAAGTGCCCGGCGTCCTCGGCCAACCGGACGTCGGCGCCGGGCAGGGCTTCCCGCAGCTTCGCCGCCGCGTCGCGCTGGTCCAGGAGGACGTCACGGGCGCCGAAGTGGGCCTGCACCGGCACGGCCAGCTCGCGCAGCCGCTCGGCCGGGATCACCGGGATCGCCTCCAGCCGCGGTTTGAAGTGCTCGAACGTCGCGAGCGTGAACTCGCCGACCGCACGCCGGCGCGGATCGGCGGGACCTCCTCGGGCGACCATCGCCAGCGAGCGGCGCCGGCCCCAGTCGCCGAACAGGCTGTACGCGCCGAACTTCAGCAGCGGCGCGATCCGGCGGCGGCCGATCCCGGCCGGGTTCACCAGGGCCAGCGCCGACACTCTCCCGGGCTGCCGCACCGCGTGGTCGAGCGCCCAGAAACCACCCAGGGACGTGCCGAGGAAGGCGGCGCGGGACAGGCCGAGCGCGTCGAGGACGTCGTCGAGCCACTCCGCGTAGGCGGCCGACCCGAGCGGCGGCCGGGCTTCGACGGTCCGCCCCGGCTCCCCGGGTGCGTCCACCGCGTACACCCGCAGCCGCGCGGCGAGCGTGGCGATGTCGGGCAGCCAGTGCGCGGCCGTGCCGCCGGAGCCCTGCAGGGCCACGACCGGCGGCGCGTCCACCGGACCGGACACGACGGCGAAGGTCTCGCCGAGCCGCGTCCCGAGGGTGCGCGGCTCGTGCGGCACCGGCCAGCCGCCGAGGAGGGCGTCGTAGCGCTCCCGGACCGCCCGGCCGCCTTCGGCCGAGCGGTAGATCGTGCTCACGTCAGGTTCTCGGTGATCGACGCGACCCAGCGCAGCAGGTCGGCACCGGCGGCGAGGTCGCCGAACACGAGGATCTTCATGGTGGCGCGCTCCTTGTCGTAGATGGTCTCGACGCGCAGGGGCCGCTCACCCTCCTCCCGCGGTCCGTTCACCGAGGCCATGACCATGGTGGCGATGCGGTCGGCCCCCGCCCGGTCGACGCCGTCGATCTCGGCGACGCCCGACAGCTCGGCGACGGGCCGGTCCGGCTTCGCGCCGGCCACCGGCAGCCCGGTGAAGGCTTCCAGGTCCGCCGCGGTGATCCGGTACTGCTTGCCGATCCGGACCGCCTTCAGCCGCCCGTCCCGCACGTAGTTCCGGACCGTCCGGACGTGCAGGCCGAGCTTCGCGGCGACCTGTTCGACGGAGAAGACCTCCTGCGACATGGTCTCCTTCATGGTCCAGCCCTCCTCATGTTCCGTAAACAACCCTATCATGTCAACACTCAGGGAAGTTTAGGGAAGGCATGATTCGCTCACCCAGGTGACGGGTACTCCACGAACCTGCGAGCACACGCCCAGATACGTCCACATCGGACAGTCGAAAGGACGGCGCCGACGATGCCGTATCCCCCGCCCCCGGAGCCGTACGAACCGCGGTACGAGCCCGAGCCCGCCGAAGAAGTCGTGGAGCGCACGCACCCGCGCATCCGGGTCGTGCGCACGGTCAACGCGCTGATCCACCTCGTGTGCGCGGTGTTCGCGCTGGTCCTCGCCGTGCACATCGTGCTGGTGCTGGGCGAGGCCAACTCGGCGAACGGCTTCGCGCACCTGATCAACGAGTGGTCGTCGAGCGTCTCGCTCGGCTTGCGCAACCTCTTCACCCCGGACTCCGAGAAGCTGCGGACCTTCCTCAACGACGGTCTCGCGGCGGTGATCTGGCTGGTCATCGGCGCGATCCTGACCGACGTCATCGCCCGCATCGGTGTGCCCGGCCCCCGGCGGGTCTGGTACCGCCGCGGCTACCGCTACCACTGACGGACCCACGAAGAAGGCCTCCCCGGAGCCGGGGAGGCCTTCTTCGTGGGTCGGGTCAGAGCCGCGGCGGCTCGGCACCGGGCTGGAGAGGCTCCGGTTCGGACTCGGGCCGGGCTTCGCGCTCGGCCGGCTCGCCGGCGCGGGGTGCCGGAACGCCCTCGGCGGCGATCGCGTCGAAGTGCTCACGGCACCAGCGGCCGTAGCGTCTGGCGTGCACAGTCATCGCGTCCACCTCCTCTCCACGGGCGATCCAGGTCACACGTCCAGCGTGCTCCGCCGCGATGCCGAATGCCAACACATTTAAGCGGGACTTAACACACGGCCGGGTGAACGTCCACAAAGGACGTCAGCTCGCGAACTCCCGCACGACCGCACGGGAGAACGCCGGAAGGTCGTCCGGGTTGCGGCTGGACACCAGGCCGTTGTCGACCACGACCTCTTCGTCGAGGACGGTGGCGCCGGCGTTGCGCAGGTCGGTGCGGACGCTCGGGTACGACGTCAGCGTGCGGCCACGCACGACATCGGCTTCGACGAGCGTCCACGGACCGTGGCAGATGACGCCGACCGGCTTGCCGGAGCGCACGAAGTCGCCCGCGAAGCGGACGGCGTCCGGGTTCGTGCGCAGGTTGTCGGGGTTCATCGTGCCGCCCGGCAGCAGCAGCGCGTCGTAGTCGCCGACCTGGACGTCGGCCACCTTCCGGTCGACCGCGAACCGGTCGCCCTTGTCGATATCGCCGTTCATGGCCTGGATCTCGCCGGTGTCGAGCGAGACCAGCTCGACCGTCGCACCTTCGTCGAGAACGGCCTGGCGCGGCTGCTCCAGCTCGACCTGTTCGACACCGTCGGCGGCCAGGATCGCGACCCGGCGCCCCTGCAGTGAGTTCACCATGAGACTCCCTTCGTCGAGATCAATGCACGAAGGAATTACCCCCTGCGGGAGGGGCCAAACACGGTCTACAAAGGACTGCGCGGTCCGGGGCTCCGCCCCGAGCCGGGGGCTCCGCCACCCGGACCCCCGAAAGACGTCAGTCCGAACACTCGACAGCCAAGACAGCGATGTCATCGTGGGCGGAACTGCCGAGCCAGTCACGCACGGCCTGGCGCAGCCGCCGCACCACCTCGCGGGCCGGTTCGCCCGCCGCGGCCGCCAGTACCCCGCGCAGCCGGTCGTCGCCGAAGAGCTCCGACTGGTCGTGGCGGTTGCGGGCCTCGGTGATGCCGTCGGTGTAGAGCAGCAGGACGTCGCCGCGCTCCAGGCGGACCTCCGCCTCGGCGAAGCGCGCCTGCGGCGAGATGCCCACCAGCGTGCCGGGGACCGTGACCTCTTCGACCTCGCCCGCCCCGCGCACGATGAGCGGCGCCGGATGCCCGCCGGAGGCCAGCGTCAGGCCGACGCCACCGTCCGACGGCCGCGCCGTGCCGAGCACCAGCGTCGCGAACCGGCTGCTGCCGCCCGCGATGAGCAGCTCGTTGAGCAGCCGCAGCAGCGTCCGGCCGTCGCGCTCGACCATGGCGAGCGCGGTCAGCGCGTGCCGGACCCGCCCGGTCAGCGCCGCGGCCTCGGCGCCCTTGCCGCAGATGTCGCCGAGCACCAGGAACGCGCTGCCGTCGTCGTGGGCGAGGACGTCGAAGAAGTCGCCGCCGACGGCGAGCACCCCGGCGGCCGGCTCGTACCAGGTCTCGAAGCGGGCGCCGTCCAGCTCGGGCGGGTCGACCGGGCGCAGGGTGGTCTCCAGGCCGCGCGTGGCCTCCTCTTGGCGGGCGTAGCGCTGCGCGTTGGCCAGCGCGGTCCCGGCCGCCTTCGCGAACTCGACGACCGCGCGGTCCTGCTCGGTGCCGAACTCCGGGTCCGCGCGGCGGCCCAGCAGCAGGGCCCCGGTGACACCGGCGCCGGCGCTCGGGCCCAGCGAGACGACCGTCACCTCCGCGTGCCCGGCGAACCGGTCGGCGACGACCGAAGGCAGCGTGGCGACCTCGGGCGCGGGAACGGGGGCCGGCTGCGGCGTCCCGACCGCGGCGAACGTCGCCGCCAGCACCGGCGCGACCTGCGGCGGGACCCGCCGGATCCGGCCGTGGCCGTGCGCCTGCGGGCGCTCGCAGCTCCACCACTCCCACCGGCCGCGGGTGGTCGGCAGCAGCACGAAGACCGTCTCGGCCAGCGCGGACGCGGCGAGCTCGGCGATCACCCGCGCGGTCCCGTGGCGCCCGCGGGCCCCGGCCAGCCGCGGCCCGGCCTCCGCCAGGAAGTCCCCGACGTGCCACTGGGCGACGTCTTCCGCGGGCACGGTCCAGGAGTGCCAGCCGCCGGGCAGCGCGCGGACCCGTGCCGGACGCCGGTGGCCCGCTACTTCGACGTGACCGAACACCTGGCTCGCGGGGGTCCGGGTGGCGGAGCCCCCGGCCAGGGGCGGAGCCCCTGTTGTCGGAGTTTCGGCGACCGGGAGCAGGCGCGGCTCGGCGCCGTCGGCCAGCGCCCGCGCCGACGGGTTCGCCCAGCGCAACGCCCCTTCGGCGTCCTGCAGGAAGACCGCGTCACGCACGTCCTCGAGGACCGCTCGCCCGAAGGCGTCGAAGCCCGGCGGCGCGTCCTCCGCGGTCATCGGCGGCAGGGCCGCCGACGCCGGAGCCGGACGTGACACCATGCACGGACCTCCTGCCTCCGGACTGCTGTCGCACGGTTACCGCGTGAGCGGGCGGACTGGCTCGAAGTGTAGGGCGAATCATGACACGCTGGGTCGGAGACCATGGCTGGCGCATGCGTGGTGGAGAGGGTCGGCACACATGACAACGGAATCCCAGAGCGAGGCGGCGGCGCTGGAGCGGCTGCTCGTGGCGGTGCGGGATCTCGGGGACGGCAACTTCCGCCGGCGGCTCGTCCCGCACGGCGACGGCATCTCGGCCCAGCTCGCGGTCGCGTTCAACGACATCGCCGAGCGCAACCAGCGGCTGGTCAGCGAGCTGCTACGGGTCCGCGCGGCCGTCGGCCAGGACGGCAGGCTGAGCGAGCGGCTGGAGGCCGAGGTCGGCCCCGGCGGCTGGAACACCGCAGTCGAGGCCGTCAACGGCCTGGTCGAGGACCTCACCCGGCCCACCATCGAGCTGGACCGGGTGCTCGGCGCGGTCGCCGAGGGCGACCTCTCCCAGCCGATGACCATGACGCTGGACGGCCGTCCCCTGCAGGGCGCGTACGCGGCCCTGGCGAAGACGGTCAACGGCCTCATCGCGCAGCTGTCCCGCTTCGCCGCCGAAGTGACGAGGCTCTCCGGCGAGATCGCGGGTGAGGGACGTCTCGGCGGCCAAGCGGTCGTGCCGGGCGTGTCCGGCACCTGGCGCGACCTGACCGACTCCGTCAACGGGATGGCCGACAACCTCACCGACCAGGTCCGCAACATCGCGCAGGTCACCACGGCCGTCGCGCGCGGGGACCTGACCCAGAAGATCACCGTCGACGCCCGCGGCGAGATCCTCGAGCTCAAGAACACGATCAACACCATGGTCGACCAGCTGTCGTCGTTCGCCGACGAGGTCACCCGGGTTTCGCGCGAGGTCGGCTCCGACGGCAAGCTCGGCGGCCAGGCCCAGGTCGCCGGCGTCGCCGGGACCTGGCGCGACCTCACCGACTCGGTCAACCAGATGGCCGACAACCTCACCGACCAGGTCCGCGCGATCTCGCTGGTGGCGACCGCGGTGGCCAACGGCGACCTGACGAAGAAGATCGACGTCGACGCCCGCGGCGAGATCCTGCAGCTGAAGAACACCCTCAACACCATGGTCGACCAGCTCTCCGCCTTCGCCGGCGAAGTCACGCGCGTGGCGCGCGAGGTCGGCTCGGAGGGCAAGCTGGGCGGCCAGGCCGAGGTGGCGGGCGCGGCCGGGACGTGGCGCAGCCTCACCGACTCGGTCAACGGCATGGCCGACAACCTCACCGACCAGGTCCGCAACATCTCGCACGTGACCACGGCCGTGGCGAAGGGCGACCTGACCCAGAAGATCACGGTCGACGCGCGCGGCGAGATCCTCGAGCTCAAGACGACCATGAACACGATGGTCGACCAGCTCTCGGCGTTCGCCGACGAGGTCACCCGCGTCGCCCGCGAGGTCGGCACCGAAGGTCAGCTGGGCGGGCAGGCGCAGGTCCCGGGCGTCGCCGGCACGTGGCGCGACCTCACCGGGTCCGTGAACTTCATGGCGAACAACCTGACCACCCAGGTCCGCAACATCGCCCAGGTCGCGACGGCCGTCGCGCGCGGCGACCTGACGCAGAAGATCGCGGTCGACGCGCGCGGCGAGATCCTCGAGCTCAAGACCACCCTCAACACCATGGTCGACCAGCTCTCCGCCTTCGCCGACGAAGTCACCCGCGTCGCCCGCGAAGTCGGCACCGAAGGCAAGCTCGGCGGCCAGGCCACCGTGCCCGGCGTCGCCGGGACCTGGAAGGACCTCACCGACAACGTCAACTTCATGGCGAACAACCTGACCGAGCAGGTCCGGAACATCGCCACGGTGACGTCGGCGGTCGCGAAGGGCGACCTGACGCAGAAGATCTCCGTCGACGCCCGCGGCGAGATCCTCGAGCTCAAGACCACCCTCAACACCATGGTCGACCAGCTCTCCGCCTTCGCCGACGAAGTCACCCGCGTCGCCCGCGAAGTCGGCACCGAAGGCAAGCTCGGCGGCCAGGCCACCGTCCGCGGCGTCGCGGGCACGTGGAAGGACCTGACCGACAACGTCAACGTCATGGCGACGAACCTGACCGACCAGGTCCGCAGCATCGCCACGGTCGCGACCGGCGTCGCGAACGGCGACCTGTCGAAGAAGATCTCGATCGACGCCCAGGGCGAGGTCGCGGCGCTGGCCGAGACGCTGAACGGCATGGTCGAGACGCTGCGCGCGTTCGCCGACGAGGTCACCCGCGTCGCGCGCGAGGTCGGCACCGAAGGCATCCTCGGCGGCCAGGCCCGCGTCCCGGGCGTCGCCGGGACCTGGAAGGACCTGACCGAGAACGTCAATTTCATGGCGCACAACCTGACCAGCCAGGTGCGCAACATCTCGCAGGTGACCACCGCGGTCGCGAAGGGCGACCTGACGAAGAAGATCGACGTCGACGCGCGCGGCGAGATCCTCGAGCTCAAGACCACGATGAACACGATGGTCGACCAGCTCTCGGCGTTCGCCTCGGAGGTCACGCGCGTGGCGCGCGAGGTCGGTACCGAGGGCAAGCTGGGCGGCCAGGCCGAGGTCGGCGGCGTGTCCGGTACCTGGCAGCGGCTCACCGAGAGCGTCAACCAGCTGGCCGGGAACCTGACCACGCAGGTCCGGGCGATCGCGCAGGTCGCCACCGCCGTGACGGCGGGCGACCTGACCCGGCACATCACGGTCGACGCGTCCGGCGAGGTCGCCGACCTCAAGGACAACATCAACCAGATGATCGCGAACCTCAAGGAGACGACGAGGACCAACCGCGAGCAGGACTGGCTGAAGACGAACCTCGCGCAGCTGTCGGGCCGGATGCAGGGGCACCGCGACCTGGCGTCGGTCGCCGCGCTGATCCTGTCCGAGCTGGCGCCGCTGGTCCGGGCGCAGCAGGGCGCGTTCTTCCTGGCCCGCGACGACGACCGCGACGGCACGGTGCTGGAGTGCATCGCCGCGTACGGGCTCGCCCAGTCCCGCGCCGGCCTGCGGTTCGCGCTCGGCGAGTCGCTGATCGGGCAGGCCGCGGTCGACCACCGCACGATCCTGGTCCACAACGCACCGCCGGAGTACGCGCTGGTGTCGTCCGGGCTCGGCTCGGCCGCGCCGGTCAACCTGATCGTGCTGCCGGTGCTGTTCCAGGGCGAGGTGCTCGGCGTGCTGGAACTGGCCTCGGTCAACGAGTTCAGCACCGTGCACCAGGACCTGCTGGAGCAGCTGCGGCACACGATCGGCGTCAACGTGAACACGATCCTGTCGAACTCGCGCACCGAGGCGCTGCTGACCGAGTCGCAGCGCCTGGCGCAGGAGCTGCGGGCGCGCTCGGAGCAGCTGCAGGCCCAGCAGGGCGAGCTGCGGCGGTCCAACACCGAACTGGCCGAGAAGGCGGCGCTGCTGGCCCAGCAGAACCGCGACATCGAGGTCAAGAACAGCGAGATCGAGCAGGCGCGCCAGGAGCTGGAGGAGCGCGCCGGGCAGCTGACGGTGGCGTCGCAGTACAAGACCGAGTTCATGGCGAACATGTCGCACGAGCTGCGGACGCCGTTGAACAGCGCGTTGATCCTCGCGAAGCTGCTGTCGGAGAACCCGGAAGGGAACCTGACGGAGAAGCAGATCCAGTTCGCGAAGACGATCTACGCGGCCGGCTCGGACCTGCAGCAGCTGATCAACGACATCCTCGACCTGGCGAAGGTCGAAGCGGGCCGGCTCGACCTGCAGATGACCGACATCACGCTGCCGGAGCTCGTGGACTACGTCGAGTCGCTGTGCCGCCCGCTGACCGCGGACAAGGGCCTGGAGTTCGCCGTCCACATCGACCCGCCGGTGCCGGGCAGCGTCCACACCGACGAGCACCGGCTGCAGCAGATCCTCCGGAACCTGCTGTCCAACGCGGCGAAGTTCACCGACGAGGGCGGCGTCCGGCTCCACATCCGCGCGGCCGACCCGGCGGAGGTCGAGCAGGAGAGCCTCAAGGGCGCGCCCGGCATCATCGCGTTCGCGGTGGAGGACACCGGGATCGGCATCCCGGAGGAGAAGCTGGCGGTCATCTTCGAGGCGTTCCGCCAGGCGGACGGCACGACCAGCCGCAAGTACGGCGGCACCGGGCTGGGCCTGAACATCAGCCAGCAGCTGACCGAGCTGCTGGGCGGCGAGCTGCGGGTCGTGAGCGAGCCGAACGTCGGTTCGACGTTCACGCTGTACCTCCCGGTGGCCGCGGCCAACCTGGTCGACCCGGCCGTGACGGCGCTGTCCTCGCCCCGGCTGCCCCCGGTCCCGAGCACGGTCCTGGTGGCGGCCCCCGACGTCACGCCGAAGCGCTTCCACGGCGAGAAGGTCCTGATCGTCGACGACGACCTCCGCAACGTCTTCGCGCTGGCGGCCGTCCTGGAGCAGGCGGGCCTGGAGGTGGTCTACGCGGAAACGGGCGTCGACGGCATCCGCGCCCTGGAGCGCAACGAGGACACGGCCCTGGTGCTGATGGACGTGATGATGCCGGAGCTGGACGGGAACGCGACGATCGCGGCGATCCGCGCCGAGGCGGCCAACGCCGACCTCCCGGTGATCGCGGTCACCGCCAAGGCCACCCCGGAGGACCGCGCCAGGACCTTGGCGAGCGGCGCGGACGAATACATCACGAAGCCGGTCGACACGGACAAGCTGCTGGACGTGATCGCGACCAAACTGGAGGCGGACGCGGCATCGGCTCGCGACGCCGCATCCCTGAACGGAGCGGGTGACGGGAATCGAACCCGCGTAGCTAGTTTGGAAGACTAGGGCTCTACCATTGAGCTACACCCGCGTGCCCCCGAGGGACCCGGGTGCGTGGCCAGGATAGCGTGACCCGCTAGTCTGATCACACACCCCCCTGGGGGTGTCACGGGATGTGGCGCAGCTTGGTAGCGCATTCGCTTTGGGAGCGAAGGGTCGCAGGTTCAAATCCTGTCATCCCGACCACTTGTCCACCCGGTTCAGGCTGCTTGCTTCTCGCGGGCGAGGTCCAGGCCCGGCCCCGTCAGGCGGGCGTAGGCCGCCGGGCGGTTGGTCAGCAGGAGCAGGAACGCCGAGGCCTTGCCCCGGACTTCGGGCCCGGTTCCGACCGCCCAGTCCGCGTCTTCGGCCACCAGGCGCAGGCCGGCCAGCTGCTTGCGCGGGTTGAACGGGAAGCGCAGCTTCCACAGGCTGCCCAGGCCCGCCACCGCGTCCTCCGGCGGGATCTCCGGCTCGCGGCCCAGCGCCAGGGCGACGTCCTGGGTGTGCGTCAGGACGTCCATGATCGTCGAGTCCGCGCCCGCGCCGGGGGCCGGCGGGACCTTGCGGGACGCGGCGAACTCGCGCAGCCGGGCGACGGTCTCGCTCGTCGGCTCCGCGCCCAGGCGGCGGCCCGAGTCCAGGATCATGCGGTTGAAGCTGCCCCGCGCCCGCACCGCCTCGCGCAGCCAGTCCCCCACGCCGAACCGCGCGTTGCCGGCCACGTGCGCCACGACGTCGCGGACCCGCCACCCCTCGCACAGCGAAGGCCGTTCCCAGTCCTCCGCGGGAAGCCCGTCGACGAGATCCGCCAGCCGCAACCGGGCCTGCTCGATCCCTGCCCACATCCGTGCTTCGTCCATGCGGAGTCCTTGCCTCGGAGGAACCGGCCGACGTCGAGGATACGAGCGCGCCCGGCCGCGGAGTTGTCCCAGATTGCGCGCCGGGGCCGCGCTCAGGCGGACAGCCACTTCGCCAGCGTCTCCGCGAGCAGGTGCGGCTGTTCCTCCGGGGTGTGGTGGCCCGCCACCACCGGGTGGTGGACGACCTCCAGCGCCGCGAACGTCTCCGCGCACCAGTCGAGCATCGGCCGCGTCAGCATCGTGTCGAAGCCGGGCTCGAACGTGATGAGCAGCTTCGGGATTTCCGGCGTCGACGCGAGCCAGGCGTCGAACGCCTCGATCCGGGCCACCACGTCGGCCGGCTCGCCACCCAGCGGCATCGAACGGGCCCAGCGCACCAACGGGACGCGGGACTCCGGGGTCGGATACATGCGCGCGTACTCGCGCGGGAGCGAGGCGAGGAAGTCCGCGATCACCGGCTCGGGCGCCGCTCCCTTGACCGCGCGGAACACCTCCGCGCCCACGGGCGGGAACTCTTCCCACGTCATCGGTTTCAAAACGGCTTCGGTGAACGCCAGGGCCCGGGCCCGCCCGGGGTGGCGCGCCGCCCAGTCCGCCGCCAGCGCGCCACCCCAGTCGTGGCCGACCAGGACCACGTCCGTCAGGTCCAGGGCGTCGAACCAGGCGTCGAGGTGCCGCGCGTGGTCGTCGAACGTGTACTCGATGGCCGGCCTGGGCGAGTCACCCATGCCGATCAGGTCCGGCGCCAGGCGGCGCCCGGGCACGCCGGGCAGCACGTCGCGCCACAGGTGCGACGACGTCGGGTTGCCGTGCAGGAAAACCACCGGCGCGCCGGAGCCTTCTTCGCGGTGGGCCAGGACGTTCACTTGAACGCCGCCGCGTTGCGCGCCGCCCAGTCGGCGAACGGCCGCGGTGGCCGGCCCAGCACCCGTTCGACGTCCGGGCTCACCCGCTGTTCCGCTTCCGTGGGCGACCCCAGGATGTCCAGGGTCGCCTCGGCGACTTCGGCGGGCATGAAGCCCAGCATCACGGAACGCGCTTCCTCCCGCGTCCGCGGGACGAACCGCACCGGCTCGCCCAGTGCCGTGCCGATCGCCGCCGCCTGCTCGCGCGGGGTCACCGCCGCCGGGCCCGTCAGTTCGTACGTGCGCCCGTGGTGCGAAGGGTCCCGCAGCGCGGCGGCCGCCACCTCCGCGATGTCCGCGGGGTCGATCACCGGGAGGGCCACGTCCGCGAACGGGGCCGCCACCTCACGGGACGCGCGGACGCTTTCCGCCCACTGGAGGGCGTTCGAGGCGAACCCGCTCGGGCGCAGTACCGTCCACTCCGGACTCGAACCGCGCACGGCGTCTTCGAAGAACGAAGGGTGCCGGCCCGTTCCGACGCCCTGCGAAGACAGCAACACCACCCGCGCCCCGGCGGCGTGTTCCAGCACCGGCTCCAGGTCACCCCGGAAATCGGGCGGCAGCAACAGAAACACTGCCGACGCACCCTCGAAGGCCGGGCGCAACGACGCCGCGTCCGCCAAGTCACCCGTTGTCGGTCCGCGGCGGGACACCGCCCTTACTTCTTCCCCCGCCGCCGTCAAAGCCTGCACCAGCGGTCGTCCGACGTTTCCCGTCGCTCCGGTCACCACGATCATGCGGACGACGCTACATTCCGACGTATAGTAGGTACCTAGAGGAAAGTATTGGCTGGAGGCCCTGAACGTGACCGGAACCACACCCGAGCTGGCCTGCCCGATCGCGCCGGTGGTCGACATCGTGTTCAGCCGCTGGACGACGCCGATCCTGTGGACGCTCAACGAGTACGGGCGCCAGCGGTTCGTCGAGCTGGCGCGCCGCATCACCACGATCACGCCGAAGGTGCTCACCCAGCGGCTGCGGCAGCTGGAGCGCGACGGCCTCGTCGAGCGGACCTACCACGCCGAGGTCCCGCCGCGGGTCGAGTACGAGATCAGCGAGCTGGGCCGGAGCCTGGCGCCGCTGTTCGCCAGCCTCGCCGAGTGGTCCCCGAACCTCGGCAAGGTCGAGGCGGCCCGCGCGGCGTACGACGCCCGGCCCCCGGCCCGCCGCGGCTGAGGTCGTGCCGGGCGTCAGCCGGAGGTGTCCAGGTAGTCCAGGTTCGCCGGGCCGTCGGCCGTGGTCGCGGTGAGGCGCACCGTGTGCTGTCCCGCGCCGAGCGCGTACGGCCGCGTCACCGTGCTCCACGTCGTCCACGCGCCCGTCGGCGGGAACGGCACGGCGGTCGCGATCACCGTGCCGTCGACCGCGATGTCCACCGGGCGCGCGGGCGCCGTGCCGTTCGCGTAGCCGAACGTCAGCGCCGACGCCGGTCCGGTCACCTGCCACTCGACGTAGCTGCCGACCGCGTTGGCGCCGTTCGCGAAGCCCGTCCCCGAGAAGCCCGCGTGGTTCGAATCCACCGTGCCGCCCGCGGACAGCACCGCCGACTCGGCTTCGTAGCGGGCGCCGCCGGCCCGGGACACGCGGTACAGCACCGTCGCGTGCGCCGGCACGGACGCGCTGATCGCCCCCGTCGAAACCCGGGAAGCCTTGCTCCACAGGTCTTTCAGCGTGTACGACGACGCGGCGCCGATGCCGGTCGCGGCCGCCGTCGTGCTGATCGTCGCCGTCGCGGCGGTTTCGTTGGACAGCGCCACCGCGCGGTCGCCGTCGGCCAGCACCTTGCTGTAGACGACCAGGCCGCCGTTCGAGCCGAGCACCGTCGCCTGCTTGCCCAGCGGGTCCTGGTCGAGCGCGATGACGTCGGTGTTCTTCAGGATCGAGAAGTCGTCGTCGGAGACCTTCCGCAGGTCGCTGCCGATCAGCAGCGGTGCGGCCATCATCGCCCAGAGGCTGAAGTGCGTGCGGTACTCCGTCGCGGTCATGCCGCCGTTGCCGACCTCGAGCATGTCCGGGTCGTTCCAGTGCCCCGGCCCGGCGTACTGCGCCAGCCCGCGGTTGGCCTGCGCCTTCGAGATCATGCTCGACCACTTGTCGGAGATGTCGCCGGTGGTGCGCCACAGGTTCCCGACGGGCGCGGCCCAGGTCCACGGCTTGCTCTGGCCCCACTCGCAGATGGAGTACGCGATCGGGCGGCCCGACTTCGCGAGCGCGTCCCGCATCGCCTTGTAGCGCTGCTGCGCGTCGACGCCCTGGTTGTTGCAGTTGTCGTACTTCAGGTAGTCGACACCCCAGGAGGCGAAGGTGTTCGCGTCCTGCTGCTCGTGGCCGAGGCCGCCGGGGAAGCCCGCCTTGTTGCACGTGTGCGTGCCGGCGCTGGTGTAGATGCCGAACTTCAGGCCCTTGCCGTGGACGTAGTCGGCGAGCGCCTTGATGCCGTGCGGGAAGCGCACCGGATCCGGGACGAGATTGCCCTTCGCGTCGCGGTCCGGCAGCGCCCAGCAGTCGTCGATGTTGACGTAGGTGTATCCGACGTCTTTGAGGCCCTTCGTCACGAAGATGTCGGCGATCCCCTTGATCATCGTCTCGGTGAAGTCGGCCTTGCACTGGGTGGAGTTCCAGTTGTTGAAGCCCATCGGCGGCGTGCGGAGGAGCCCGTTCTCCAGCGCGGAAGCCGGGGACTGGCTCAGGACGGTGCCGCTGGCCGCGAGCGCGAACGCGGCGGCCGCGACCGCCGTGCGTCGGAGGAAGGACATGCTTGCTCCCTGGTGGAGACATCGGAGGTCTACACCAGTTAGTAAAGGGACCTGCCTAACCGGGCGTCAAGAGATCATGTATCAGATATGAAATTGGGTTTCCGCTGGCCGGGACGCTATTCGGTCACCTGCCGCGCGGTCGCCATCGCGCGCTCGGTCTCCCAGAACGCCCGCATCGACCGGATCAGCCCGTCCTCGCCGACGCGGTAGACGAACACCCCGTCGGTGTCGACGCGGTAGCCGCCCGGCAGGTACGTCGTGATCGTGCCGACGTTGGCGCACTCGTCGCCCGCCGCGTGCGAGTCGCGGATGGTGAACTCGAAGCGCTCGACGGTGCCGATCGTCTTGTCCCAGAACGCGCTGATGCCCTCGGGGCCGTGGTGGCCCTTGCCCTCCTCGTCGAAGAACGACGGCCCGACGGGGTCCTCCACGACCGCGTCGGGCGCGAACAGCGCCAGCCACGCGTCCTTGTCCCCCGCCGTCACCGCGGTCATCGACGCGAACGCCGCGCGCCGCGCCGGCGGCTGCTCCGCCGCGGTGTCCCAGCTGACCCGCACGCCCATGCCCGTCACTCCTCGAACTTGTCGATGATCTCGGCCCCGAACTTGCGGATCGCCTCGAGCTTCGGCTCGACGGGCGCGTCGAAGCCGACGCCGTCGAACACCCACGGCATGGTGATGATGTCGGTGACGCCGACCTCGGCCTGCTCGCGGTAGCCGTCGAGACCGAAGCGGTCGATGCAGACCGCCTGGTACTCGAACGGGTCGTCGGCGCGGCCGCGCTCGGCGAGCAGCTCCTTCAGGCGCGCGATGGTGTCGCGCAGCTCGTCGAGCTTCATCATCGCCGAGGACCAGCCGTCGGCGACCCGGGCGGCGCGCTTCAGCGCGACCTCGGTGTGGCCGCCGATGTAGAACGGCACGCGCGACGGCGGCGCCGGGCTCATCTGCAGCTTGTCGAAGTCGTAGAACTCGCCGTGGTACTCGACCATGCCGCCGTCGAGGATCAGCCTGAGCACGTCGATGGCCTCGTCGACGCGCTTGCCGCGCCGCTCGAACGGCACGCCGCAGTACTCGAACTCCTGCGGCAGCCAGCCGACGCCGAGGCCGAGCCCGAACCGGCCGCCGGTGAGCACCGACGCCGAGCCGACCTGGCGGGCCAGCAGCACGGGGTTGCGCGAGCCGAGCTTCAGCACGGACGTGTAGAACTGGATGCGGCTGGTGACCGCGCCCATCGACGCGGTCGCGACCAGCGGGTCCACCCAGGGGGTCTCCGCGGTCCAGAAGCGGCTGCCGTCGGGGGTGTACGGGTAGTCCGTGTCCACGGTTTCGGAGTAGAAGAGCGAGTCCGGCAGGGCGATGGACGCAAAGCCGGCCTCTTCGGCAGCACGGGCGAGCTCGCCCAGCTGATCGAGGGGGTTCATCGCGATCGACAGGGTGAACTTCATGGCCGAACTATAACGTGTTCTAGTTCGGTCGGCCAGCGCGTGCGGTGTGCCGGATCACTCGCCGGGAACCCTCCGCGTAACGTCCGCGTTGTCCGAATCAAAGGTGACTTCCGGTCACCGAGCCCCGAACATCTGGGAGTGGTCCATGGGCACCGCGATCTTCCTGATCGTGCTCGTCGTCGTGATCGTCGGTGGCGGCCTCTACTTTTCGCGGCAGCGGGCCGCGGCGCGCCAGCGCGAGCTGGACGACGCCAAGGCCGACGCCCGGCGCCTGGTCGAGCGGCTCGGCGGCCAGGTCCTCAACCTCAACGGCAACGACACCGCGTCGATGCAGGCGATGGCGGACGCGAGCGAGCGCTACAACGCGGCCGGCTCGCAGCTGGAGCAGGCCCGCACCATCGAGCAGGCCCGGCTGGTGAAGGACACCGCCGTCGAAGGTCTCTACTACGTCCGCGCCGCGCGCACCGCGATGGGCATGGACCCCGGCCCGCAGCTGCCGGAGGAAGCCGAGCGCGAGCGCGCCGGCAAGGTCACCGAGCGCCGCGAGGTGGACGTCGAGGGCCAGCACTACGCCGCGTCCCCCGATGCCGGCCAGGACACGCCGTACTACTACCCCGGCGGCCGCGTCGCGGGCCGTCCGGTGCCGCAGGGCTGGTACAGCGAGCCGTGGTGGAAGCCCGCGCTCGTCGCCGGTGCCTGGGGCCTCGGCTCGATGTTCCTCTTCAGCGCGATGTTCTCCGGCATGAGCGGCATCGCCAGCGCCTCGGCCTGGGAGTCGGGCTACGACGCGGGCCAGCAGGACGCGCTCGAGTCCGGTGACATGGGCGGCGGCGACGGCTTCGACGGCGGCGGCGACATGGGCGGCGGCGACTGGGGCGGCGGCGGGTTCGACGGCGGCGGCTTCGACGGCGGTGGCTTCGACGGGGGCGGCTTCGACTTCTGAGGTCGCGCTGGCATTGTCTGGCGCATGGCGACAGTCCTGATCCCGGTCCCGGCGCGCGACTCGGACCCGTCCGAGGTGGCGGTGAGCCACGCGGTGCTCACCGCCGCCGGGCACACCGTGCGGTTCGCGACGCCGGACGGCACGCAGGCCGCCTGCGACGAGCTGATGGTAACCGGCCGGGGCCTCGACCCGTGGGGCCGCGTGCCGGGCCTGGAGAAGCTGGTCGCGGTCGGGCGGGTCCTGCGCGCCGACAGCGCCGCGCGGGACGCCCACCGCGCCCTGCTCGCCGATCCCGCGTGGCGGTCGCCGTCCCGCTGGGACGAGGCCGGAGTCGAAGACGGCCTGCTGCTGCCGGGCGGGCACCGCGCCCGCGGCATGCGCGCGTACCTCGAAAGCCCGGTGCTGCAGAAGACGGTCGTCGACGCGTTCCGCCGCGACCTGCCGGTCGGCGCGATCTGCCACGGCGTCCTGCTCGCCGCGCGCAGCGTGGACCCCGGGACCGGCCGCTCGGTCCTGCACGGCCGCCGCACGACGGCGCTGACCTGGCCGCTGGAACGCACGGCGTGGCGGATCGCGCGGCGCACGCGCTTCTGGGACCCGGACTACTACCGCACCTACCGCGAAGAACCCGGTCAGCCCGACGGGTACATGTCGGTGCAGCAGGAGGTCACGCGCGCCCTGGCGCGTCCGGAGGACTTCCTCGACACCACCGACCGCGTCCGGGCGAGCGGCCGGGCCCGCGACCGGCTCGACGACGCCCGGCCCGCGTTCGTCGTCGAGGACGGCAACTACGTCTCGGCGCGCTGGCCCGGCGACGTCCACACGTTCGCGAAGACCTTCGCCGCCCGGCTCTGAGTCAGGCCGGCTGGCAGGACGGGCACCAGTAGAGGTTGCGCCCCACCAGCTCCGAGTTCGCCACCGGCGTCCCGCACACCAGGCAGGGCTCACCGGCCCGCCGGTAGACGTACACCTCGCCGCCGTGGCGGTCGACGCGCGCCGCGCGGCCCATCGCCTCCGGCAGGTGCTCGGGCCGGACCGTGTCGATGCGCCCGGCGCGGACGCCGGCGCGCATCAGGGTCACCAGGTCGGCCCACATGTCGTCCCACAGCGCCCGGTCCAGGGCCCGGCCCGGCGTCAGCGGCGCGACGCCGTGGCGGAACAGCACCTCGGCGCGGTAGACGTTGCCGACGCCGGCGAGCACCGCCTGGTCCATCAGCAGCGCGGCGATCGACGTCTTCGAGCGCGAGATGCGTTCCCAGGCCCGCTCGGGTTTCGCGTCGCGGCGCAGCGGGTCCGGGCCGAGCCGCGCCTTGATCGCGTCCGCCTGGTCGGGGGAAAGCAGCTCGCAGCGGTTGGGCCCGCGCAGGTCCGTCAGGTGCGTCCGGCCGGCCAGGCGCAGCCGCACCTGCCCCACCGGTTCCGTCGCGGGCAGCGGCGACTCGCCGAACGTGCCGTACAACCCGAGGTGGATGTGCACGACCCCGTGGGAACCGTAGTCGTGGAACAGGTGCTTGCCGTACGCCTCGGCGCCGACGAGCACCTGACCGTCCAAACGGGACGCTTCGGCGGCGAACCGGCCCTGCGGGCTGCTCACCTCGACCGGGGCGCCGGCGTACCGGCGCTTGTGCAGCCGCGCGAGCCGGTGGAGCGTGTGCCCTTCGGGCATCAGGCCCCCGGCAGCGCCGGCGGGATTCCGGTGCGCTCGTAGTCGAGCAGCTGCTGCACGCGGCGCGCGTGCCGCTCCTCCGGCGAAACTTCGGTCGCCAGGAAGGCTTCGACGATCTCGGTGGCCTGCTCGACGGTGTGCATCCGGGCGCCGACGCCGATCAGCTGGGCGTGGTTGTGCTCGCGGCACAGCTGGGCGGTCTCGACGCTCCAGGCGAGGCCGGCGCGCGCGCCGGGGACCTTGTTCGCGGCGATCTGCTCGCCGTTGCCCGAGCCGCCGACGACGATGCCGCGGCTGCCTTCGTCGGCCACCACGCGCAGCGCAGTCTCGACGCAGAAGGCCGGGTAGTCGTCGGCCGCGTCGTAGACGTGCGGACCGATGTCGGTGACCTCGTGGCCCTGCTTCTCCAGGTGAGCCACCAGGTGGTTCTTCAGCTCGTAACCGGCATGGTCGGATCCCAAGTAGACACGCACGGCTGGGAGTCTGCCACCACGCCCGGCGTCCGGCATGCTCCGGGGGTGGGCATCTGGGAGCAATCCGGCTACGACGTCCGGCTCGACTGGGGCGGCGAAGGGGTGAGCGCGCTCGGCCGGGAATGCGCCGTACTGGTCGTCGTCGACGTGCTTTCCTTCGGCACCACCACGGATCTCGTGGTCGGCCGCGGCGGGCGCGTGCTGCCCGTGCGGTTTCGCGACGAACGCGGTGTCGCGCAGGCGCGGGCCGCGGGAGCCGTCGTCGCGGGTGAGAGCGAGTTCACCCTGAGGCCGTCTTCTGTGACGGAAATCCCGCCGGGGACCCTGCTCGCGCTCCCCTCGCCCAACGGCGCGACGCTCTGCGCCGCCGCGTCGGCGACCGGCGCGCACGTGCTGGCCGGCTGCCTGCGCAACGCGTCCGCGATCGCGGCGAAGGCCCGCGAGCTGGGCGGGCCGGTCGGTGTCATCGCCGCCGGGGAACGCTGGGGCGTCGACATCTTCGGCCACGGCGAGGAACTCGGCCCGCTGCGGCCCTGCGTCGAAGACCAGGTGGGCGCGGGCGCGATCGCCGGGGCGCTGGCCGGGCTGGGGCTGTCGCTCTCGCCCGAAGCCACCTTCGCCGCGCGGTGCGTCGACGTCGACGCGCTGGCAAGCTGCGTCTCCGGGCGTGAGCTGACCGAAGCCGGGCACGGCGGCGACGTCGCGCTGGCCGCCCGGCTCGACGTGAGCGATGCTGCTCCGATGCTGACGGAAGGAGTGCTCGCATGACCGGGCGCTGGATCGAGGTCGCCGAGGGCGTGCACGCGCGCCGCTACGAGGAGCTGGACCTGACCGTCGGGCTGGTGGTCGGCGCCGAACGCTGCCTGGTCGTCGACACCCGCGGCGACCTCGAGCAGGGCGCCGAACTCGCCGCGGCGGTCCGCGAACTGACGCCGCTGCCCTGGTCGGTGGTCTACACGCACGCCCACTTCGACCACGCCTGGGGCACCGAGCAGTTCCTGCCCTGCGCGGTCTGGGCGCACGAAGGCTGCCGCGCCGAGCTGGCCGAGTCCGCGGAGGACGACCGGGCCAAGTGGATCGCCTACTACCGCGAACAGGGCAAGACGGACACCGCCGACGCGATCGCGCGCACCACGTTCGCCGTGCCCGACCACCTGTTCACCGACCGCGCCGAACTCGACCTGGGCGGCCGGACGGCGGTCCTGCTGCACCCCGGCCGCGCCCACACCGACCACGACGCCGTCGTGCACGTGCCGGACGTCGACGTGCTCTTCGCGGGCGACGTCGTCGAGAACGCCGAACACGGCTTCAGCGCGTTCTCCTTCAGCGCCGGCTCGGACCTGACGGCCTGGCCGGACACCTTCGACCGGCTCCTCGAGCTGAAGCCGCGGGTGATCGTCCCCGGGCACGGCGAACCGGTCGACGCCGACTTCCTCCGCTACCACCGCCACGGCCTGCACGAGCTGATCGCGCTGAAGGCGGCGATGGGCCGCGGCGAAACGACCGAGGTCGCCGCCGTGGCCGCGTCCCGCTACCCCAGCGACGTCACCTTGGCCGCCCTGAACACGCCTTAGTCGAAGTTCAGCTCGCCCGTCCGGGTGCGCTTCAGCTCGAAGAAGTCCGGGTAGCTCGCCAGCGCGACGGCGCCGTCGAACACCTTCAGCGCGTCTTCGCCGCGCGGGATCGAGCTGAGCACCGGACCAAAGAACGCCACGCCGTCGATGTGGATCGTCGGGGTGCCGACGTCCTGGCCGACCGGGTCCATCCCCTCGTGGTGGCTCTTCTTCAGCGCCTCGTCGTACTCCGTGGAGTGCGCGGCCTCGGCCAGCTCTGCCGGCGCGCCGATCGCCGCCAGGGCCTCCTTGATGACCGTGTCGTAGTCCTTGACGCCCTGGTTGTGGTAGCGGGTGCCGAACTCGGTGTAGTACTCGCGCAGCATCTCCTCACCCTTGAGCTGCGACAGCGCCACGGCCACGCGCACCGGGCCCCAGCCCTTCGCCAGCAGCTCCTTGTACTGCTCGGGCAGCTCGTCCCGGCCCTCGTTGAGCACCGACAGGCTCATGATCCGGAAGCGCAGGTCGAGGTTGCGGTGCTTCTCCACCTCCAGGATCCAGCGGGAGGTGATCCACGCGAACGGGCAGATCGGGTCGAAGTAGAAATCGACCTTCGTGGGCTGCTCGGCAGCGGTCATCGGGGTACTCCTGAGTGACGTCTCGATGTGGGCGGACCCCCACACGACGGGCCAACACCGCGGGGTGCGGGCTTGTTCCCTTATCGCCCGCCACCCCGTCCCCATGATTGGATGCGGGGAGTTGAAAACCGATACCAACGACCAGAGGTGCCTGTGCCCGCCCCCAACCTGACCCGCGACCAAGCCAAGCTGCGCGCGGACCTGCTCGACGTCACCGGATACGACATCGAGCTGGATCTCACCGACGGCCACGGCGGTCCCGGGGAGAAGACCTTCGCGTCGAAGACGACCGTCCGGTTCTCCAGTGCCCGGGCCGGTGCCGACACGTGGGTCGACATCGTCGCCGACCGCGTGCACTCGGCGACCCTGAACGGCGCGGACGTCGACACCAGCACGTACGTCGAGGACAAGGGCATCGCGCTCGCCGGCCTGGCCGAGGCGAACGAGCTCACGGTGACCGCCGACTGCCGCTACATGAACACCGGCGAAGGCCTGCACCGGTTCGTCGACCCGGTCGACGACGGCGTCTACCTGTACTCGCAGTTCGAGACGGCGGACGCGAAGCGGATGTTCGCCTGCTTCGACCAGCCCGACCTGAAGTCCGTCTACCGGCTGACCGTCGTCGCGCCGAAGGACTGGAAGGTCGTCTCGAACACGATGGCCGAGTCCACCGAGGAGACGCCGGAAGGCGCCGTCCGAACGGTGTTCAAGGAGTCCGAGCGGCTCTCGACGTACCTGGTCGCGCTGATCGCCGGCCCGTACGCCGAGTGGCGCGACGAGTACACCGACGAGCACAAGACGATCCCGCTGGGCGTCTACTGCCGCGCGTCGCTGGCCGAGCACATGGACGCGGACAAGCTGTTCACCGAGACCAAGCAGGGTTTCGGCTTCTACCACGAGAAGTTCGGCACGCCCTACCCGTTCTCCAAGTACGACCAGCTGTTCGTGCCGGAGTTCAACGCGGGCGCGATGGAGAACGCCGGCGCCGTGACGTTCCTGGAGGACTACGTCTTCCGCAGCCGCGTCACCCGCTACGCCTACGAGCGGCGCGCCGAGACGCTGCTGCACGAGATGGCGCACATGTGGTTCGGCGACCTGGTCACCATGCGCTGGTGGGACGACCTGTGGCTGAACGAGTCGTTCGCGACCTTCGCGAGCGTGCTGGCCCAGGCCGAGGCCACCGAGTACAAGAACGCGTGGACCAGCTTCGCGAACATCGAGAAGTCGTGGGCCTACCGGCAGGACCAGCTGCCCTCGACGCACCCGATCGCGGCCGACATCGTCGACCTGCACGCGGTCGAGGTGAACTTCGACGGCATCACCTACGCCAAGGGCGCGAGCGTCCTCAAGCAGCTCGTCGCGTACGTCGGGCTCGAGCACTTCCTCGACGGCCTGAAGGTGTACTTCGGCAAGCACGCGTGGGGCAACGCCACCCTGGCCGACCTGCTGGGCGCGCTGGAAGAGGCGTCCGGGCGCGACCTGTCGTGGTGGAGCGCGCAGTGGCTGGAGACGACCGGGCTGAACTCGCTGAGCCCGCGCTACGAGGTCGGCGCGGACGGCACGTTCACGTCGTTCGCGGTCGTGCAGACGGGCGCGAAGCCGGGCGCCGGTGAGCTGCGCACGCACCGCGTCGCCGTCGGGATCTACGACGAGGACGGCTCCGGCAAGATCGTCCGCACCCAGCGCGTCGAGCTGGACGTGGACGGCGAGCGCACCGAGGTCCCCGACCTGGTCGGCCGGCCCGCGGGCAAGCTCGTGCTGGTCAACGACGACGACCTGACGTACTGCACGATGCGGCTCGACCCGGCGTCGCTGACGACGCTGATCGACCGCGTCGCCGACATCACCGAGCCGCTGCCGCGGACGCTCTGCTGGTCGGCGGCGTGGGAGATGACGCGCGAGGCCGAGCTGAAGGCCCGCGACTTCGTCACGCTGGTGCAGCGCGGCATCCACACCGAGAGCGAGGTCGGTGTCGTCCAGCGGCTGCTGCTGCAGGCCCAGACGGCGCTGAACTCCTACGCCGAGCAGGAGTGGGCGGCCGCCCGCGGCTGGCCGGCGTTCACGGCGCGGCTGCTGGAGCTGGCCCGCGGCGCCGAGCCGGGCTCGGACCACCAGCTGGCGTTCGTCAACTCGCTGGCCGGGTCGGTGCTGGACGACGCCACGTTGTCGGTGCTGTCCGGCTGGCTCGACGGCTCGGCGCCCCTCCCGGGCCTCACGGTGGACACCGACCTGCGCTGGCGCCTGCTGCACGCCCTGGTGGCGCACGGCAAGGCGGACTCGGCGGAGATCGACGCCGAGCTGGCCCGCGACAACACGGCGACGGGCCGCCGCCAGGCGGAGCGCAGCCGCGCCCTGCGCCCGACGCCGGAGGCCAAGGCCGACGCGTGGCAGCGGGCGGTGTACGACGACGAGCTGCCCAACGCGGTCAGCGACTCGCTCATCTCCGGCTTCTCGCACCCGGGCCAGAAGGCGCTGCTGGGCTCGTACGTGGGCCGGTACTTCGAGGTCATCGACGAGGTGTGGCAGCGCCGCTCGAGCGAGCGTGCCCAGCCGATCGCGATCGGGCTGTACCCGTCGTGGGCGGTGGCCCCGGAGACGGTGACGGCGTCCGACGAGTGGCTGGCGGGCGAGCACTCCCACGCTCTGCGCCGGCTGGTTTCGGAAGGCCGGGCCGGGATCGTGCGGGCGCTGGCCGCCCGGGACTTCGACGCCCAGGCCTGACCGGTCGTGAGTGTTCAGGGCGGTTCCAACCGCCCTGAACACGCACGAGAGCCGCGGTAGACAGGAAAAGAGCCCCGCACCTCGGCCGAGGTGCGGGGCTCTTCTGTGTCTCCGTCAGCGGGGCGCGGGCCCAGCCTGGTCGGAAAGCATGCGCAGGGCGTTCGCGAGGCCGTTGACCAGCCCGCGGACCAGGTCGCCCTCCTTGAAGGACGCCACCATGCTCGCCACCGCCAGCTTGGCGCCGCGGTCGGGCAGGCGGACGTGGGCCGTCTTGCCGGTGACGATCTCGATCAGGCGCTCGCCCGGGGAGACCGCGATCAGGACCGCGTTCGCCGGGTCCGTCGTCGTCGCGTGCAGCTTCTCCGCCGTCGAGCGGCTGTCCTCGCCCAGCTCGCCGAGGTACAGGCTGAAGTCGAGGCCGGTCTCCCGGCTCGCGAACGTCAGCGCCTCGTCGAGGCGGGCCAGCTGCCGCGTCGTGAACGGGCTCGTCGGCGCCGCCGGCTCGTACATCTTCGCGGCCGACACGCGGCCGCTGGACGTCAGGCCCTCGCCGTAGCCCAGCTCGGACTCGTCGACGCGCTTCGTCAGCTCACCAGTTGCCACGAGCGCCTCCCGCCGCGGTCGGGGCGCCCTCGGGCGCACTGTTCTCGGCTCCGGCGTGCCGGTGCCCCGCGCCCACCCCGTCGGGGTTGGCGCTCCACCACATGGCCGGGTAGTCCCAGGCCTGGCCGGACCGGTACCGCGGGGCACCGCCGGACCTGCGCCGGAGCGTCAGCAGCCCGGCGAGACCGTAGATGGCCAGCGGGATCACGGCGAAGACCACGATCGTCTCGACAACGTTCACGGCGCTGAGCGTATCGGATGACCCCGGCGGCCACCGCGCGCGCCGCACTCGACCGTTCGTCGTAAGCCGAGTGCCGTCCGCCGCTTGGCTCGCGGCCACTGGAACGTTGGGGCGAAGACCTTCGGGCCGAAAGGTTGCAACTCAACGTACAGGCGGCCGCACCCGCCGCTGTCGTCTTGTCGCAGCCTTGAAATCCTCGTAGCTTTTTCACCTGTACGGGCCTTGCGCCCCGCTCCCCAGCCCCAGCAGGTAACGCACCGGTCCCAGGAGGCCTTGCCATGAACAGCGCCCACACCCCCGCACAGGCGATCACCGAGACCTTCTCGTCACCGAGCGGCATCGAATTCGTGCCCGGAACGCGTGTGACGGCGGGCACAAGGGTTACCCGCGGTACACGAGTCACTCGCGGTACACGTGTGACGTCGGGCACCCGCGTCACCATGGGCACCCGGGTGACGAACGGCACGCGCGTCACCCGCGGTACCCGGGTCACCCGAGGCACGCGCGTCACGATGGGCACGCGGGTCACGGCCGGCACGCGCGTCACCTGCGGCACCCGCGTCACGCGAGGCACCCGCGTCACCCGCGGCACGCGCGTCACCATGGGGACCCGCGTCACCTGCCAGGCCGACTACGCGCTGGCCGCCTGACCGCGCACCCCAGGGCCGCTCGCACTACCTGAACACGCGCAAGCACCCGGCTCGCCCCGGCCGCCGCAAGGCAGCCGGGGCGCCGTTATGTCCGGGGCTCCGTCAGCCGGGCCGGATCACGCCGCGGAGCCGAGGTACGGCCGCCAGAGCGGATCGGCCTCCTTGGAGTGCGCGAGCAGCCGCCAGTGCGGGCCGTGCGGGGCCCGCGGGACGACCCGCAGCTTCCAGCCGATCTCGGCGAGCATCCGGTCCGCTTTGCGGTGGTTGCACTTGGCGCAGCAGGCGACGCAGTTGGTCCAGCTGTGGGGGCCGCCCCGGCTGCGCGGGACGACGTGGTCGATCGTCTCGGCCCGCCCGCCGCAGTAGGCGCAGCGGTAGCGGTCGCGGTGCATCAGCCCGGCGCGGGTGAGCGGCACCTGCGCCCGGTAGGGCACCCGCACGTACGTGCTGAGCCGGATCACCGAGGGCACCGGCAGCGACACCTTGGCCGAATGCAGCTCGATGCCGCCCGGGTCGCCGTGCACCACCTCGGCCTTGCCGCACATCACCAGGACCACGGCCCGCCGCAGCGGCAACGCGGTCAGCGGCTCGAAGGTGGCGTTGAGCAGGAGCACCCGGCGCCGGCCCCAGGCCGGGGCAGCCGGATCCCGGCCTCTACTACGCTGTCCGGGCGGGCGGGTAATTCCCCCTGGGCGGCTCCCCGGCCCGACCTGGGCGGCTCCGCCGGATGCGGAACCCCCCGGATAGGCGCGCAGGACCACCTCTGGCGTCTCGTCGGCCGTGGCTCGGCCGGAGGCGCCGCGGGGGCTGGGTTGTCGGTCTGGCACTCGACCACCTCCAGGGGCGTAGGCATAGTCGACCACAGAACAGGCCCCCAGCGCACGTGTGTTACATGACGTGTCACATCCGCGCGACCCAACATCCACTCGAAGTTGGCGAAACCGACCGGATCGGAAAGGTTGATCGATCTCCGTGATCCCCTTGCTGACTGCCACCATGCCGCCATGCGCCACCGACCCGAGCACCTTCTGCGGTCAGGTGTACGAGGCCACCAAGAACGCGTGGCTGGCCGGCTCGGCGAACTGGCTGCTGACCAAGCCGTTGAAGATCCTGATGATCATCGTGATCGCGTTCGTGGTGCGGTTGCTGATCAGACGGGTGATCAACCGGGTCACGACGCTCCCGAAGTCGAACGGGAAGCTGCCGGCGCTGCTGCGCCCCCTGCGTGAGCGCGCCCCCGAAGTGCTCGGCTCCGCCGTGATCGAACGGCGCCGCCAGCGCGCGCAGACCATCGGCTCGGTGCTGAAGTCGATGACCACGTTCCTGATCTACGGCCTCGCCTTTATCCTCGTGCTGGGCGAACTCGGCCTGAACCTCGGCCCGATCATCGCGTCGGCCGGCATCATTGGCGTCGCGATCGGGTTCGGCGCGCAGAACCTGGTCAAGGACTTCCTGTCCGGCATCTTCATGATGGTCGAGGACCAGTACGGCGTCGGCGACGTCATCGACATCGGCGAGGCGACCGGCACCGTCGAGGCCGTCGGCCTGCGGATCACCACGCTGCGCGACCTCAAGGGCACGGTCTGGTACGTCCGCAACGGCGAGGTGCTGCGCGTCGGCAACTCGAGCCAGGGCTTCGCCGTGGCGGTCGTCGACGTCCCGCTCGGCTACACCGCCGACGTCGAGCGCGCGTCCACCGTGCTGGCCGGGGCCGCCTCGGCCGCGGCCGAAAGCGAGACGCTCAAGGCGAACGTCCTGGAACCGCCGGAGATGCTCGGTGTGGAGAGCGTCACCCCGGAGGGCATCCAGCTCCGCCTGACCGTGAAGGTGCGGCCGGGCAAGCAGTGGGCCGTCCAGCGGGCCCTGCGCGCGCAGCTGCTGGCGGCGCTCGAGGAGGCCGGCTTCGAGCCGCCGCTGGGCCGGTTGTTCCCGACCTCGACCGTGACGGTCGAGAAGTAGCCCCGCGGCCCGGGACGTGAGCCGCCTCACGTCCCGGGCCGCGTCGTTACGCTGGGGAACGGGGCAGCGACCTTCCGGCAGAGGCGGGACCGGGCGTCGGGAACCCGTACCCGGAAGGGCAAAATGAGAGGCGTGTCTGCAGTGAGCGAACCGGCGAACCTCTACGAAGCGGTGGGCGGCGAACCCACGTTCCGCCGGATCGTCGCGCGCTTCTACGAGGAAGTCGCGCGAGACGAGATCCTGCGCCCGCTCTACCCCGAGGAGGACCTCGGGCCGGCCGAGGAGCGGTTCCGGCTGTTCCTCATGCAGTACTGGGGTGGCCCGCACACCTACTCCGACCGGCGCGGGCACCCGCGGCTGCGGATGCGGCACGCGCCGTTCAAGATCGGGCCCATCGAACGCGACGCCTGGCTGCGCTGCATCCGGATCGCCGTCGACGAGGAGAACCTCGAGGAGCCGTACCGCGGGCAGCTCTGGGCCTACCTGGAGATGGCCGCGCACAGCATGATGAACAGCTTCGTCTGATGGGCGAGGGAGCCTGGTGGCGAGATGCCGTCTTCTACCAGGTCTACGTGCGCTCGTTCGCCGATTCGGACGGTGACGGCGTCGGAGACCTGGAAGGCATCCGCTCCCGGCTCGGTTACCTGGAGCTGCTGGGCGTCGACGCGCTGTGGCTGACGCCGTTCTACCGCTCCCCGATGGCCGACCACGGCTACGACATCGCCGACCCGCGCGACGTCGACCCGATGTTCGGCACCCTCGGCGACTTCGACGTCCTGCTGACCGAGGCGCACAAGCGCGGCATCAAGGTCACCGTCGACGTCGTCCCGAACCACACCAGCAACCAGCACGCCTGGTTCAAGTCCGCGATGGCGGCCGCGCCCGGCAGCCCGGAGCGGGAGCGCTACGTCTTCCGCGACGGCGTCGGCCCCCAGGGCGAGGACCCGCCGAACAACTGGGTCAGCGCGTTCGGCGGCCCGGCCTGGACCCGGGTGCCCGACGGCCAGTGGTACCTGCACCTGTTCGCGCCCCAGCAGCCGGACCTCAACTGGGCCAACCCCGAGGTCGCCGCCGACCTGGAGCGGACACTGCGGTTCTGGCTCGAGCGCGGGGTGGACGGCTTCCGCATCGACGTCGCGCACGGCATGGCCAAGCCACCCGGCCTGCCGGACATGGACCCGCGCGCGGACGCGCTCGGGCCGAGCCACTACTACGACCCGCGCTGGGACTACGACGGCGTCCACGAGATCCACCAGATGATCCGCAAGGTGCTCGACGAGTTCCCGGAGTCGATGGCGGTCGGCGAGATCTGGGTGACCGACGAGGAGCGCCTGTCCCGCTACCTGCGGCCGGACGAGCTGCACCTGGCGTTCAACTTCCGCCTGGTGCTGACCCACTTCGACGCGGACGCGATGCGCACGGCGATCGAGCGGTCCCTGGCGGTCCCGGCGCGCACGGGGGCGCCGGCGACGTGGACGCTCGGCAACCACGACGTCTGGCGGCAGGTGAGCCGCTACGGCGGGGGCGCGGTGGGCGTCCGGCGGGCCCGGGCGATGGCGCTGGTGGAGCTGGCGCTGCCGGGCACGGTGTACCTGTACAACGGCGAAGAGCTCGGCCTGGCCAACGTCGACATCCCGGTGGCGGAGATGGCGGACCCGCGCGCCAAGACGAGCGGCGCGGAGTTCGGCCGGGACGTCTCGCGCGTCCCGCTGCCGTGGGAGGGCGACCTGCCGCCGTTCGGGTTCTCGCGCAACCCGCGGACGTGGCTGCCGATGCCCGCCGAGTGGGCCGGGTCGACGGTGGAGAAGCAGATCGAGGACGAGGACTCGACGCTTTCCCTGTACCGCCAGGCGATCGAGCTGCGGAAGACGCACCCGGCGTTCGGCGGCGACGAGCTGGAGTGGTACGGCGCGCCGGCGGGGTGCTTCGCGTTCCGCCGCAAGGGCGGCGGGCTCGTGTGCGCGTTGAACACCTCGGCCAGCCCGATCGCGCTGCCGCCGGGCGAGGTGCTGCTCTCGAGCAGCCCGCTGGTGGACGGCAAACTGCCGGCCGACGCCGCCGCCTGGCTGCTTTAGAGCGGCACCCAGCGGCCGGGCTTGACCACCTCGGCCGCCTCCGGCACGGGCTCGTGCGCGATCTGGTTGACGCGCTGGTGCGACAGCCCCAGCAGATCGGCGATCGCGCGCTGCGAGATCTGGCCGTTCAGCGCGGAAACCAGGCGGGCGCGGACCCCTTCGCGCCACTCCGCGACGTCTTCGGCGATCCGGTGCGCCTCCTGGTACTGCAGGACGAGGTCGGTCGCGTCCTCGTCCTCGAACTCGTAGCGCCACCGGAGGTAGAACCGCGTGGCCGGGACGCCGGTCCGGTCCGCGATGAGCTCGCGCATGCCGGGGTCGATGTCGGTGAACCGCTTGAACTCGCCCGCGATCGCGGCTTCGGAGCCGCCGGTCACCCTGGCCGTCCACAAGCCGGCCTCGCGGGTCACAGTCACGGTGAACGCCGGGAACCTCATCGCTTGCCTCTCGCCGTCCCCACCCCGAGAAGGCACGGACGGTAATCAATCAGGTCCGGCGCTGTCAACCACGCTGGACGCGTCAGCCGCTCTGGTTCCCCGAGCCGTCGTCGAAGGCACCACTGGCCAGCCAGGCCACCAGCGCCGCGGCCTGGAGGTACGGCGCCGCCTGGGCGGCCGCCGCCCGGGTGCGTCCCCACCGCTCGGGCCGCTCGGCGCGCTCCGGCGCCGGCTCCCCCGGCGGCCGGTCGCGCCGCCACGGCGTTTCCTCCGCGCGGACCTCGTCGAGGAAGTCCGCGGTCGGATCGTCGTCCGGGCTCATCCGCCCAGCGTGCCACCGAATCCCGGCGCGCGCCGCCGTCGTAAGGAATCCGTCAGAACAGCAGCGGCAGGAGCGCGTGCCGGCGCCGGACGATCGCGCCGTACCGGGCGTCCAGGCGCAGCCACGAATCCGTCGCCGTCACGCGCACGACGTCGCCTTCGACGTCCGAATCCACGAAGCCCATGCCGGACATCGCGAACAGGCAGCGCATCTGGACCTTGACCTCCTGCGAACCGCCGCTCACCGTCAGCACCGCCTGGTCCATCAGCGACGCCGGCGGCGTGCCGTGCGGGCCGACGTTGTCGCGGGCCAGCGTGACGCCCCGGTCCGCCAGGTCGGCCACCACGTTCGCCGGCAGCTCGTCGACCAGCGGCCAGCGGCCGGGCGGCGGGAGCTCGCCGTGCCACAGCAGGTCGCGCGCGGGTCCCGGGTCCATCCGGGTCCCGCCCGCCACGGTCAGCGCTGCGAGCAGCTCGTTGCCGGACACGGTGACGTCGCCGGGCGTGACGTCGCCGGCCACCGCGCGCGTCGCCAGGCACTCGAACGGCGTCGCCGTCCAGGCTTCGACCACGCCGTCGCCGCGCTGCCGGAGCCGGACGGCTGTCTGGCCGTCCAACCGGACCGCGCGGGCGACGAACGCACCGAGGGTCTCCCGGTCCGCCGCGTCCGGCACGAACAACTCAGGCATCCGCGAACCCCTGCTTCAGAAACTCCGACTCGGCCGCGCTGAGCCTACGCGGCCGCAGCGCGACCGTGTCGTACGGCGCCAGCACGGTCTCGGCGGTGACCGCCACCGGGTCCGTCTCTCCCGGTCCGGTGTGGACGCGGTAGGCGAGCGTGAAGCTCGCCGCCTTCAGGTCGGTCAGGTCGATCTCGACGCGGAGCTGCTGCCCGGACACCACGACCGGCGCCTTGTAGGCGATCGCCAGCCGGACGACGACGATGCCCTTCGGCAGCTCCTCGAGCCCGGCCTCGACGGCCCCCGCGAACAGCAGCGGGATGCGGGCCTCTTCGAGCAGCGTCACCATCTTCGCGTGGTTGATGTGCCCGTAGACGTCCATGTCCGTCCAGCGGGGACGGACCAGCGAAACGTAGGTCACCGCACCGTGCTCCGGATCTGCCGGGCCGCCACGGAAAGCGTCGCGAGGTCGAGCCGGCCGGACTTGGTGATCTCGTCCAGCGCGACGCGCGCCCGCTGCAGCCGGGAGGCGTTCGTCTTTTCCCACTGGGCGATCTTGGCGTCCGCCGAGGACCCGGGATCGCTGTGCCGCAACGCGTCCAGCGTGATCGCCCGCAGCGAGCCGTAGACGTCGTCGCGCAGCGAAAGCCGGGCGAGGGCGTGCCAGCGGTTGCCGCGTTCGAGCGCGCTGATCTCGGTGAGCATCTTGTCGACGTCCAGGTGCGCCGAGAGGGCGTAGTACAGGTCCGCCGTCTCCGCCGGGCTGTGCGTCGCGTCGACGCCGATCTGCTGCTCGGCCAGCTCGGCGACCTCGGTGACGTCCAGCAGGCCGTAGGTGTGCAGCAGCAGCGAGACGCGGCGGGCGAGCTCCTCGGGCACGTTCGCCGCGATCAGCTCGTCCACGTGCTTCTGCACCGACTCCGCTTCGCGGCCGCGCAGCAGGTCGTGGATCTTCGGGACCAGCTCACCGAGCACCCGGCCGAAGCGGTTGATCTCCGCCAGCGGCGCGAGCGGCTGCGGCCGGTTGGTGAGGAACCAGCGCGCGGCCCGGTCGAGCAGCCGCCGCGTCTCCAGCACCATGGTGTCGGCGACGTCGGTGGACACGACGTTGTCCAGCGCGTCGATCTCCGCCCACAGGGCCGGGAGGTCGAACACCCGGGTCACCACGGCGTACGCGCGCACCGCGTCGGTCGCGGTCGCGTTCATCTCCTCCATCAGCCGGTAGACGAAGGAGATGCCGCCGCCGTCGACGACCTCGTTGGCGATCATCGTGGTGATGATCTGCCGGCGCAGCGGGTGCTCGCCGATCGCGGGGGCGAACCGCTCGCGCAGCGGCTTCGGGAAGTACTGCGACAGCCGGCCGGCGAACACCTGCGAGTCGGGCAGGTCGCTGGCCAGCAGCTCGTCCTTCAGCTCCAGCTTGACGTGCGCGAGCAGGGTCGCGAGCTCGGGCGAGGTGAGGCCCTTGCCCGCCTTCTCCAGCTCCCGGAACTCGGAGTTGCTCGGCAGCGCTTCGAGCTTGCGGTCGAAGGCACCCGCGGACACCAGCGCCTGCACCTGGCGCGCGTGCACCGACACCATCGGCGCGGCGTGCGCCCGGCTGACGCCGAGGACCGCGTTCTGCCGGTAGTTGTCGTCGAGCACCAGCGCGCCGACCTCGTCGGTCATCTCCACCAGCAGCTCGTTGCGCTGCGCCTCCTCGAGCTTCCCGGTCTGCACCAGGTGGTCGAGCAGGATCTTGATGTTGACCTCGTGGTCGGAGCAGTCGACCCCGGCCGAGTTGTCCAGCGCGTCGGTGTTGATCTTGCCGCCGTTGCGGGCGAACTCGATCCGGCCCAGCTGCGTCAGGCCCAGGTTGCCGCCTTCGCCGAACACCTTGACCCGCAGCTGCTTGCCGTCGACGCGGATGGCGTCGTTGGCCTTGTCGCCGGCGGCAGCGTGGGACTCGGTCTCGGCCTTGACGTACGTGCCGATGCCGCCGTTCCACAGCAGCTCGACCGGCGCCAGCAGGATCGCCTGGATCAGGTCCATCGGCGCCAGCGCGGTGACCCCCTCGTCCAGGCCGAGGGCCACGCGGACCTGCGGGCTGATCGGGATCGACTTCGCGGTGCGCGGGTAGATCCCGCCGCCCTCGCTGATCAGGGAGCGGTCGTAGTCGTCCCACGAGCTGCGCGGCAGGTCGAACAGCCGGCGGCGCTCGGCGAACGAGCTCGCCGCGTCCGGGTTCGGGTCGAGGAAGACGTGCATGTGGTTGAACGCCGCGACCAGCCGGATGTGCTCCGAGAGCAGCATGCCGTTGCCGAAGACGTCGCCCATCATGTCGCCGATGCCGACGACCGTGAAGTCCTCGGTTTGGGTGTCCTTGCCCAGCTCGCGGAAGTGCCGCTTGACGCTCTCCCAGGCGCCCTTCGCCGTGATGCCCATGGCCTTGTGGTCGTAGCCGACCGAGCCACCGGAGGCGAAGGCGTCCCCGAGCCAGAAGCCGTACTTCGCCGACATTTCGTTGGCGATGTCGGAGAACTTCGCGGTGCCCTTGTCCGCCGCGACGACCAGGTACGAGTCGTCGGCGTCGTGCCGGACGACACCCGGCGCGGGCACCGTCTTGCCCTCGATCCGGTTGTCGGTCAGGTCGAGCAGGCCGGAGATGAACATGCGGTAGCAGGCGATGCCCTCGTTGAGCTGGGCGTCGCGGTCGATGCTCGCGTCCCCGGTCGGGATGGGCGGGCGCTTCACGACGAAGCCGCCCTTCGCGCCGACCGGCACGATCACCGCGTTCTTCACCGCCTGCGCCTTGACCAGGCCGAGGATCTCGGTTCGGAAGTCCTCCCGGCGGTCCGACCAGCGCAGGCCACCGCGCGCGACCTCGCCGAAGCGCAGGTGCACGCCCTCGACGCGCGGCGAGTACACGAAGATCTCGAACCGCGGCCGCGGCTCGGGCAGGTCCGGCACGCCGCTCGGGTCGAGCTTGATCGCCAGGTACGTCTTCGGGTTCCCGTCGGCGTCGGTGACGTGGTAGTTCGTCCGCAGCGTCGCCTGGATGACGGCCATCAGCCGGCGCAGGATCCGGTCTTCGTCGAGGCTGGTGACCTCGTCGATCATCGCGCTCAGCTCGCCGGCCAGCGCCTCGGTGGCCGCCTCGCGGTCGGTGTCGCCCAGCTGCGGGTCGAAGCGGGCTTCGAACAGCCGCAGCAGCTTCGTCGCGACCTGGGTGTGCTTGAGCAGCGTGTTCTGGATGTAGTCCTGGGAGAACGCGCTGCCGGCCTGGCGCAGGTAGCGCGAGTACGCGCGCAGCACGGCCGCCTGGCGCCAGGTCAGCCCGGCCCGCAGGACCAGGCCGTTGAGCCCGTCCACCTCGGCGTCACCGCGCCAGGCGGCCTCGAAGGCGTCCTGGAACCGCTGGCGCAGCTGGGAAATCGCGTGCTCGTCGGCCTCGTCGAGCATCTTCTGCGCGATGCGCAGGCCGAAGTCGTAGATCCAGCAGGCACCGCCGTCCTCGCGGTGCAGCTCGTACGGGCGCTCGTCGACCACCTCGACGCCCATGGCCTGCAGCACCGGGAGCACCTTCGACAGCGTGACGCCCTCACCGCGCAGGTACAGCTTGAAGCGGCGCTCGCCCGGCTCGGCGCCGGCGGGCAGGTAGAACGACAGCGCGAGGTCGCCCTCGTCGGTCAGCGAGTCGAGCGCGCGGAGGTCGGCCAGCGCCTCTTCGGCCGAGAAGTCCTCCTTGTAGCCCTCGGGGAAGACACTCGCGAAGCGCTGCCCCTGCTCGGTCGCCGACTCCTCGCCGAGGACACCCACGGCGACGCCGCCGTCGGACCGCTCCCGGCGCTCGTCCAGCACCGCTTCGACCATCCGGTCGTCCCAGCTGCGGACGGCGCTGTTGAGCCGTTCCTGGATCCGCTGGGTGTCCGGCTCCAGCCGCCGCGACGGGTCGGTGTGCACCATGAAGTGCACCTGCGCCAGCACGGTTTCGCCGATCCGGGCGCTGTATTCGAGCTGGGTGCCTTCGAGCTCTTCGAGCAGCACCTCCTGCATCGCCAGCCGCGAGCGCGTCGTGTAGCGGTCCTGCGGGAGGTAGACGAGGCAGGAGTAGAAGCGGCCGTACGGGTCGCGGCGCAGGAACAGGCGCAGCCGCCGCCGGTCGGACAGCGTGATCGCGCCCGTCGTCGTCGAGTACAGCGAATCGGTGTCGGCGGAGAACAGGTCGGCGCGCGGCCAGTTCTGCAGCACCTCGAGCATCCGCTGGCCGGAGAAGGACTCCATGGGGAAGCCGGCGCGGTGGATGACCTCGCGGACCCGGTTGCACACCACCGGGATGTCGAGCACGTTCTCGTGCAGCGCGGTCGTGGTGAACATGCCGAGGAAGCGGTGCTCGCCGGTGACCTTGCCGTCGGCGTCGAAGGTCTTCACGCCGACGTAGTACGGGTAGACCGGCCGGTGCACGGTCGAGGGCGCGCTCGCCTGCGTCAGCACCAGCAGCGACGGCGCGAGCGCGGTGGCGGCGGTGTCCGGGCCGGCGGTGAGGCCGCGGGCGGCGAGGCTGTCCTGGCGCAGCACGCCCAGGCCGGACGCGAGGACCGCGCGCAGCGCCGGCTCGTCCGAGTCCGGGTGCGGGTTGTCGATCAGCTCGTAGCGTCGGTAGCCGAGGAAGGTGAAGTGGCCGTCGGCCAGCCAGCGCAGCAGCCGCGCGCCCTCGGCGACCTCGGCTTCGGGCAGCTTCGGCGGGTCGGTCTCCAGCTCGCTCGCGAGCTGGCACGCCGTCTGGGCCATCTTCTCGGCGTCTTCGACGACCTCGCGGACGTCGCCCAGCACGCTGGACAGCCGGTTGTCGAGCTCGCGCGCGCGGTTCGGGTCGGTGACGAAGTCGATCTCGATGTACATCCACGACTCGGCGGCCGAGTTCGCGGGCGGGTCGGCCGGGTCGGCGTCCGGGTGGACCTCCTGGAGCTCCCCGGTCAGGTCGCGGCTGACCACGACGATCGGGTGGACGATCCGCTGCACCTGCACGCCGTCGCGGGCGAACTCGGCGGCGATCGAGTCGACCAGGTACGGCATGTCGTCGGTGACGACCTGCACGACGGTGGCTTCGCGGGCCCAGCCGTCTTCGGCGACGGTGGGGTTCAGCAGCCGCACAGCCGGGCGGCCGGGCATGCGGGACTTGGCGAGCTGCAGGTGCGAGCGCACCGCGCCCACCAGGTTGACGGGCTCGTCGCCGACGATCTCCTCGGCCGGGATGTGCCGGTAGTAGAGCCGGATGAGCTCCCCGATCTCCGGCGCCAGGCCGGCGGCGGCGTCGATCAGGTCGTCCCTGATCTGCTCCGGGCTGGCCGGGGAACGCTGGCCGAATTCGGGTTCGGCGTCGGCTCCGGTTCCGGGTAGGGACGAGACTCCGGTCGAGCTCATTTGAGGCAACTCTCCAGTATGCGTGAGGTGGCACCGTGCCGGTTCGGCGATGAACCGGACCACCCCACACTAATGCGCCGCGGTCGGGGAACACATGAAGACCCGGAGGTTCACTAAAGCCCGAAAACCCTTCCGGGCCAGCGGATTCGCGTGATCGGTCAAGCTACTGACGGGTTGTGTTCGAGCCGCCCGCACGGCGCTGACCAGCCTCCCGCCGCGGGCGTTGTGCGACGTGAGGCCAACATGATCGGTTCAGTTGATCGCCGGTCGAGCCGCTCGGCGAAGCCTGTCGGCCGGTCGGCGACACCAGACTGCGACGGATCCCACTGCGGCCGGGCGCCCGGCAGGTCGGCGACGGCGCCCGACGTCTCGGCGATCGGGTGCCGGGTGGAGTGAACTGGGCGGCCGGTGGGGCGTCTCGAACGGGCACCACGCGGCGTGGACCGCACCGCAGGCGAAGCGTCGCGAACGGGCACCGCGCGGCGTGGACCGCACCGCGGGCGAGGCGTCGCGAACGGGCACCGCGCGGGGGCGAACTACGCGGCCAGCCGAGCGTCGCGTTCGGGCGGCGGCCGGACCGGGTCGGTACGCGTCAGTCGCCTGAGCCGTGGCGGCGGGAGTCCGAAACTTCGGCGCCGTGGCCGTTGCGGCCGTGGCCGTTGCGGTGGCCGGTGTCCTGTGAACCCAGCTGCTTGACCAGCGCGGCCGCGCTCGCGGTGCCGGCCTGGTGCTCGGCGAGCGCGCGGGCGAGGAGGTCGGCGAGCCCCGCGTCCGGCGGGGGCTCGTCCTCGGCGATGGCGCGGGCGTAGCTCTCGGGGAAGGGCGCCGTCGCGGGCGTCCAGTGCCCGAAGTCCTCCATCGGCTCCAGCGACGGCGGCATCCGCAGCCGCGGCAGCCAGGGTTCGGCTTCGTCGCGGTAGTCCGGCGGCTCGTCCTCCGGCCGCGGCGGCGGGGCCAGCTCGGGCTCGGGACGGTCACGGCGCGGGCTTTCGGCGGCGGGGCCCTCCGCGTCGGTGTCCTCCGCGCGGCGACGGCCACCGCCCCCGCTGCCCCCGGACGATGAAATCCCGAGCCGGTCGAGCACCGACCGCGCGGCCACCGAGCCGTGCTCGGAGTCGTGCCGGGTCGACGGCTGCGGCCGGTCGTCCCGCTCGGCGGCGGGCTCGGGCGCGAGCGGCAAAGCGGGCGTGACGCGCGTGGGCGCCGACTCCCGTTCGGCGGCGGTCTCCTTCAGCCGCGCTTCGGCGAGCGCCGCCCAGGAGAACTTGGTCTTCCCGCTTTCGCCGGGCACCGGCGCACTCGCCACGGGCTGCTCCGGCTCGCCAGACCGCCCCGAACGCACCTCTGGCTCGCGCCGTTCCGCGGGTTCGGAGCGCACCTCGACCGGCTCCGGCCGGAAATCCGGCTCGGCAGGCCGCCCCGACCGCACCTCGATCGGCTCAGCCGCCGCACGCCGCTTCCCCACCGGCTCCGCGCGCCGTTCCGACCGCACCTCGATCGGTTCGAGCGCAGCGTTCCGACGCTCCTCGGCAGGCTCAGGCGCCGCACGCCGTCGGCCCCCGGGCTCCGGCTCCGCAAGCCGTTCCGCCGACTCCGGCCGAAACTCGGGCTCCGCACGCCCCCCGACCGACTCCGACCGAAACTCCGGCTCCGCACGCCGCCCAACCGACTCCGGCCGAAACTCCGGCTCTGCGCGCCGCCTGCCCGACTCGGCCCGGAACTCCGGCTCCGCACGCCGCTCGACCGAGTCCGCCGCACGCCGCTGCACCGACTCCGGCTGGTACTCAGGTTCAGAACGCCGCCCAACCGACTCGGCGCGATACTCCGGCTCCGCACGCCGCTCCGAGCGCACCTCGATCGGCTCCGGTCGCGCCGCGGGGCGCTCGGGGCGGCGCTCCACCACCACCGGTTCCGAGCGCGGCTGCCGGGGCGGCGCGGGCTCGTCGCGCACCGCCGGCATCACCGTGGTCTCGGCGACGTCCGCCGTCGCCCGCGGCCGTTCGAACGACCACGCGGGGGCCGCCGGCTGCGGAGCTTCCTCGCGGCCGAACGACCAAGCCGGCGAAGCCGGTGGCGAGGGCGGCGGCGCGACCGGCTCGGCCGCGACGACCGGGACCGGCCGTGACGGCACCGCCTTCAGCACCTCGTCCAGATCGACCGACGCCGGTTCTCCGGTGCCGAACTCGCCGGCCAGGACGCTGCACGCCTGCCGCCGGGCCCGCGCGTGCAGCTGCTCGGCCGCCCGCGAGCGGTACAGGCACGCGATCGCTTCCTCGGCCTGCCCGAACCGCTCCTGCAGCTGCGCCAGCTCCAGCCACAGCCGGGCGGTGACGGCCGACATGCCGTGCCGGTCCGTGCTCGCGACGGCTTCGCGGACCAGCTCGATCGCCGCTTCACCGGAGCCGGCGGGCAGGTGGATCCGCGTCGCGACGGCCAGTCGCAGCCAGCCCGCCGGGGCGATGCCCGCCGCCCGCACGGGCTCGGCCAGCACCGGCTCGGCGATCTCGTACGCCATTTCGGTGTCGCCGCGGTCGAGCAGGGTGCTGACCAGCAGCAGGACCAGCCGGATCCGGACGAGGCCGCCGTCGTCGGCCGGGTTGTCGAGCTTCTCCAGGAAGCCCAGGCCGGTCCGGGCGGCGTCGGCCGCCGCCGTCAGATCGCCGTGGCGGCGCCGGTGCGCGGCCGTGCCGACGCGCAGCAGCGCCCGCACCAGAAGCTGGGTGTCGGCGCCCAGGGACTCGTCGCCGAGCACGAGCTTGTCCGCCTCGACGAGCACGCGGTCCAGTTCGGCCTTGCGCCCGAGCAGGCCGAGGCAGCCGACCAGGTGCGTCAACGCGGCGGCTCGGTGCACCGGCGAAACGACCGGGTCCGTGAGGACCGGCCGCAGCGCGGCGAGCCCGGTCAGCGGCACGCCCAAGCTGCGTGCGCAGACGGCTAGGTCGATGCGCAGCCGGGCGGCGATGTCGCCGTAGCCCGCGTGTTCGGCCGCACGCAACGCCGCGACGGCGCGCCCGACCGTGCCCGGCCGCTCGCCGAGCCGGACGCGCGCGGACACGACCAGGCTCTCGGCGCGGATCCACTGTTCGTCGGCGCCCGCGGCTTCGGACAGCGCGGCGGCGCGCTCGCCGAGGACCAGGGCGAGCTCAGGCGCGCGCAGGTGCAGGGCGTCCGCCCGCTCGATCAGCCGGCCGACTGCGGAGAGGGTTCCCCCGGCATTGACGGAGCGCCCGCTCTCGTGCGAGAGCGGGCCCGTCCGGTGCTGCTTGCTGGCTTCCACGGGGAAACCCGCCCCCTCAGTCGCGGGTCAGCTTGCGGTGGGTGACACGGTGCGGGCGGGCCGCTTCGGCGCCCATCCGCTCCACCTTGTTCTTCTCGTACCCCTCGAAGTTGCCCTCGAACCAGAACCACTTGGCCGGGTCTTCGTCGGTGCCTTCCCAGGCCAGGATGTGCGTCGCGACCCGGTCGAGGAACCACCGGTCGTGGGAGATCACGACGGCGCAGCCGGGGAACTGCTCCAGCGCGTTCTCCAGCGAGCCCAGGGTCTCGACGTCCAGGTCGTTCGTCGGCTCGTCGAGCAGGATCAGGTTCCCGCCCTGCTTGAGCGTCAGCGCGAGGTTGAGCCGGTTGCGCTCACCACCGGAGAGCACGCCCGCCGGCTTCTGCTGGTCCGGGCCCTTGAAGCCGAACGCGCTGACGTACGCGCGCGACGGCATCTCGGTCTGACCGACGTGGATGTAGTCCAGCTCGTCGGAGACGACCTGCCAGACGGTCTTCTTCGGGTCGATCCCGCCGCGGTTCTGGTCCACATAGGACAGTTTGACCGTCTCGCCGATCTTGACCACGCCGTCGTCCGGCTCTTCGAGCCCGACGATCGTCTTGAACAGCGTGGTCTTGCCGACGCCGTTCGGGCCGATCACGCCGACGATGCCGTTGCGCGGGAGGTCGAACGACAGGCCGTCGATGAGGACGCGGTCGTCGAAGCCCTTCTTGAGCTTCTCGACCTCGACCACGACGTTGCCCAGCCGCGGGCCCGGCGGGATCTGGATCTCTTCGAAGTCGAGCTTGCGGTGCTTGTCCGCCTCCGCCGCCATCTCCTCGTAGCGGTCGAGGCGGGAACGCGACTTGGTCTGGCGCGCCTTGGCGTTGGACCGGACCCAGTCGAGCTCGGTCTTCAGGCGCTTCGCGAGCTTCGCGTCCTTCTTGCCCTGGACCTCGAGGCGCTCGCGCTTCTTCTCCAGGTACGTCGAGTAGTTGCCTTCGTAGCCGACGACGCGGCCGCGGTCCAGCTCCATGATCCACTGGGCCACGTTGTCGAGGAAGTACCGGTCGTGGGTGACGGCGAGGACGGCGCCGGCGTAGCGGGCCAGGAACTGCTCCAGCCACAGGACACTCTCGGCGTCCAGGTGGTTGGTGGGCTCGTCGAGCAGCAGCAGGTCGGGCGCGGACAGCAGCAGCTTGCACAGCGCGACGCGGCGGCGCTCACCCCCGGAGAGGTGCGTGACGCCTTCGTCCGGCGGCGGGCAGCGCAGCGCGTCCATGGCCTGCTCGACGGTCGAGTCGAGCTCCCAGGCGTCGGCGTGGTCCAGCTCCTCCTGGAGCTGCCCCATCTCCTCCATCAGCTCTTCGGTGTACTCGGTCTCCATGAGCTTGAGGACCTCGTTGTACCGGTCGAGCTTGACCTTGACCTCGCCGAGGCCCTCTTCGACGTTCTCGCGGACCGTCTTCTCCTCGTTGAGCTCCGGCTCCTGCATGAGGATGCCCACGCTCGCGCCCGGCTGGAGGAACGCTTCGCCGTTGCTGGCCTGCTCGATCCCCGCCATGATCTTCAGCACGGTGGACTTACCGGCACCGTTCGGCCCCACCACGCCGATCTTGGCGCCGGGGTAGAACGCGGTGCTGACGTCGTCGAGGATGACCTTGTCCCCGACGGTCTTGCGCACCTTCTTCATGGTGTAGATGAACTCGGCCATACCGACGATCGTAGAGCGCTCCTGATCGCGGCCTGACGCCGGTCACCGTCGGACTACCGAAAGTCAGCCCGAGATCACCGCGGGAACACCGAAACCGCGGTTTTCCCGGCATCCGGGACGGGGTCAACCTCTACCGGAAGTCGAGACTCAGTCGGCGCGCTTGCCCTCGGCGAGGTTCTTCAGCATCGCGTTGTAGGCGTTCAGCTCTTCGTCGCCGGTCACCGCCTCGCGCCGGTCCCGCCGCTTCGCCTCGCGCTCGTCCTGGCGCGACCACTGCACCAGCAGCGCGATCAGCACCAGCAGCACCGGGATCTCGCCGGACGCCCACGCGATGCCGCCGCCGAGCCGCTGGTCGGCCAGCAGGTCGGTGACCCACGGCAGGTGCAGCTGGCTGTAGAACGCCTGCCCGATCACGGTCTGCTTGCTCATCAGGATCACGCCGAAGAAGGCGTGGAACGGCATCGCGGCGAACATCATGCCGAGCCGGCCGAGGTACGGGATCCGCCGCGGCGCCGGGTCGACGCCGATCACCGGCCAGTAGAAGACGTACCCGGCGAGCAGGAAGTGCGCGTTCATCGCCAGGTGCGCCCAGTGGTAGTTCAGCGCGTTGTCGAACAGGCCCGAGAAGTACAGCGCGTAGAACGAGCCGACGAACAGCAGCAGCGCGACCACCGGGTGCGTGAGGAACCGCGACACCGGGGAGTGCACGGCGGCGACGAGCCACTCGCGCGGTCCCGGCGGGGCCTCCTTGCCCGCGGCCGGCAGGGCGCGCAGCGCGAGCGTCACCGGGCCGCCGAGCACGAACAGCACCGGCGCCACCATCGACAGGAGCATGTGGTTGCCCATGTGCACGCTGAACATCGCGGGCGCGTACCGGCCGATGCCCGACGACGTCGCGATCAGCAGCACGACGCAACCGACGATCCAGGAGATCGTCCGGCCGACGGGCCAGGTGTCGCCGCGGCGCAGCAGCCGCCGGACCCCGGCGAGGTACAGCCCGCCGAGGACGAGCGCGAGCGTGCCGTAGACGAGGTCGAAGCGGGTGTCGAAGAGCAGCCGCCAGACCGTCGGCGGCCCGTCGAGGTTGTAGCCGATCAGCAGCTCGGTCGTGGACGGCTGGGTGACCGCGTCCGCCGGTGGCGGCGTCCGGGCCAGGCCGGACGCGATCCCGATGGTGACGAACATGATCAGGATCTCGACCGCGGCCAGGCGCAGCAGCTGCGCGCCGCCCCGGCCGTCGACGAGGTCCTTGACGCCCTTCTGCCGCTGCTGGTGGCCGAAGACCCCGAGCAGGAGCAGCGCGACCGTCTTGGCGACGACCAGGAGGCCGTAGTCGGTCGTGAAGAGGTCGTTCAGGCCGATCCGGACCAGCGCGTTGATCACGCCGGAGATCGCCATCACGATCCAGCAGACCAGGGCCAGCCTCGAGAACCGCTGCGCGGCCAGGCTCAGGTGGCCGCCGCGCCGGTAGCCCAGTGCCAGCACGGCGATCAGGCCGCCGACCCAGAGCGACGCGGCGACCAGGTGGAACAGGAGGCTGTTCGTCGCGACGTCGTGCGAGCCGCCGCTGGCCGAGTGCCCGGTGACCGCGACCGGCACCAGCCCGCCGACGGCCAGGAAGAACAGCACCGCCGTCCAGCCCCAGGTCAGCGCGAGCCGGCAGCCGAGCGCGACGAGGATCGCGATCAGCGCCGTCCACAGCCAGGCCTTCGGCTGTTCGATGGCGCCGACGAGGTCGAGCAGCGTCTGCGGGTCCAGCACCTCGCCGAACGGCTTCCCGGCGGTGTCGGCGGCGGTGAAGGCGACCGAGAGCAGGGCCGCGCCGAACCACACCCAGGCGGCGACGCCGGCCGCGCGAAGGGCGCCGTAGCCCTCGGGGCCGAGCGTGCCCGACTTCTGCGGCGGCACCAGGAACGCGGCCAGCAGCAGCGAGCCGACGCAGATCACGGACGCGGCTTCGGAGAGCACGCGCATGACGGTGATGCCGTACTTGGTCACCAGCCCCGGGTCCGGCAGGCCGGCGATGACGTACCCGGCGCCGCCGGTGAGCGCGATCAGCCCGATCGCGACGACCGCGGCCAGCAGCACGCCGACCGAGATCAGGGGCAGCACGCTGGCCCGGCGCTGCGAAGGGACGTCGGTTCTGGTCACGGACTGCTCGGACACGCCCCTGAGCGTATGCCCCGGCCGGGTTACACCCGCGTGACGGGCAGGATGGGAGCGTGAAGATGATCCTGCTGCGGCACGCCGAGTCGCTCGGCAACGTCGACGAGCTCGCCTACACGCGGATCCCGGATCACGCCCTGCCGCTCACCGAGAAGGGCCGCCGGGAGGCCCTCGCGGTGGCGCCCGAAATCGCCACGCTGCTCGACGGCGCGCGGCCGGCCGTGTACGTCAGCCCGTACCTGCGCACGCGGGAGACGTTGCGGCTGCTGGGCATCGAGGCCTCCTGCGAGCGGCTGCTGCAGGAGCCGCGGCTGCGCGAACAGGACTGGGGCAACCTCCAGGACCCGGCCGACCAGGAGATCCAGAAGGCGCGGCGCAACGAGTTCGGGCACTTTTTCTACCGGCTGCCCTTCGGTGAGTCGGGCGCGGACGTCGACGACCGCGTCGCCGCGTTCCTCTCGGACCTGAGGCTGCGCGACGAAAGTCACCCCGAGACGGTGCTGATCGTCTCGCACGGGCTCACGCTGCGGCTGCTGTGCCGCCGGCTCTTCGGCTGGAGCATCGAGCTGTTCGAATCCCTGTCCAACCCGGCGACCTGCGAATACCGGGTCCTGTCCGAGTCCGACGGCAAGTGGTCGCTGGACCGCCCGTTCGCGCAGTGGCGGGACTCACCCGACGGGGAAACGCAGCTCTGACGGCACGGTCAGCACGACGCGGGTGCCCTGGCCGGGCGCCGAGTCGATCCTCGCCCCGCCCCCGATCTCGGCCATCCGCGCGTGGATCGAGTTCTCGATGCCGAACCCCTTGGCGTGCGCGGCGACGTCGAAGCCGGTCCCGTGGTCGCGCACGGAGACCGTGACGACGCCTTCGCGCTCTTCGAGACACACAACGGCTCTCGACGTCTTCGCGTGCTTCAGCGTGTTTCGCAGCGCTTCGCGGGCTGCGTCGTGCAGGGCGTTTACGAGGCTTTCGGGGACTTCGCTGGGCTTCGCAAGCGTCACGAGGTCGACGCGAAGGCCCTCCGCTGTCATCTCGACGGCCAACGCGCCGAGGCGGTGTTCGAGGCCGCCCGGCTCGGCGGGCGCGTCCCCGTCGAGGCTCAGCCGCAGGCGCAGAGCGTGCGCACGGGCGATGCGGCGAACCTGGTCGAGGCTGCCGACCGGGTCGAGCGCGTCCCGCGGCGCCGGGAGGGCGAGCGACTCCATCACCTGCAGCACCGTGTCGTGGACGTCGCGGCGGTGCCGTTCCCGTTCCGCGGCCCGGCCGCGCTGCTCCCCCAGCCCGAGCGCGAACCGCATCGAACCGGCGACCAGCAGCACGATCGCCAGGGCCGTCACGGCCGCCGCGACCAGGGCGAGCACGATCCACGTCGCGGGCGCCGCGGTGCCCGACACCGCCGCGACGCCGTAGCGCAGGAGCACGGCGCCGACGATCGCCACCGCCCCGGCCGGGGCGCCGCGCAGCAGCGTCCAGACCATGACCGTGCCCATGATGTTCGGCCAGGTCAGCGCGAGCAGGCCGGGCACGTGCGCCGCGAACGCCGCCGCGGCGAGGCTCGTGGCGACCGTGTACGCGGTGTCGGCGGCGAGCACCGCGCGGATGCCGGTGGTGCGGCAGAAGACCCAGGCGACCTCGAGGAGGTTCGGCACGAGGTAGAACGCCACCGCGATCCCGAGGGCCGGCGCGCCGAGCGCGTCCGACGCCCAGACCGCCTGCAGGAACAGCGCGAGCCGGAACGCGACCGGAACGAGCACGAGCCGGGGCACGGCACCCTGGACCAGCGAGAGGCCCGGCCCGAACCGCCCGCTTCCGCCGGCGAGCGCCCCCGCGCCGCCGAGCAGCACAACCCTCACGACGTCCTCCCCGGGTCAAGGCCCCTACCCTGACCAGCCCACCTGAAACCGTAACGTCGGCGTATTCATTTCAGCTAACGACGTGCTCAGCTTGCCCCGCGTGCTTCCGCACTGTCAATCGGGGCTTCGGCTGTAGGGGCCGCACAGGAAGAGACGCGTACCCCGGGGTTCGGATCCCTGGGGTTCGTCACGATTCGACTGTCAACGCGGCTTCCTCGCGGAGCCGGGCGCGGCGGGCGCCGAGGGGGGCGGGCAGGATCAGCGCGGCCACGCACGCGACGAAGCCGAACGCGACGCCGTAGTCCGTCACCTGCGCGATGCCGCCGATGATCGGCGGGCCGCCCAGGAACCCGGTGTAGGCGATGGCCGTGACGAAGCCGATCTCGCGCTCGCCGCCGGTGCCGTCGCCGCGTTTGCCGGCGTCGCCGGCGAGGCTGAGGGCGAGCGGGAACGACGCGGCGAGACCGGCGCCGGCGAGCGCGAAACCGGCGTAACCGACGGCGGCGACCGGGATCGCGGCCGCGGCGAGCAACCCGGCCGAGGCCAGCACCGAACCCGCGGCCAGGCAGCGGGTGGGGCCGAAGCGGCGTTGCGCCCACGAGCCCGCGAGCCGGGTCAGGGCCATGACCAGCTGGAAACCGGCGAAGGCCAGGGCCGCGTAGCCCTCGCCGACGCCGCGCTCGGCCGTCATCAGCAGCGCGGACCAGTCCGAGGACGCGCCCTCGGCGATCGCCGAGCAGAGCGCGACCGCGGCGAGCAGCCACAGCACCGGCCGGCGGATCGGCGCCCGGCTCGGCGCGGCCTCTTCGGTGTGCTCGGGACGGCTGCCGGGGACCGCGCGGACGACGAGCAGCAGCACCACGACCGCGACGACGGCGGCCACGGTCAGGTGGCGCCCCGGCGACCAGCCGTGGCCGGCGGCGAGCCCCGCGGCCAGCGAACCGGCGAGGGCGCCGAAGCTGAACCCCGCGTGGAACTCCGGCATGATCGGCCGGGCCACCCGGCGTTCGACGGCCACCGCGGCGACGTTCATGGCGACGTCGAGCATCCCGACGCTCACGCCGATCACGAACAGCGCACCGGCCAGCAGCGGCACGGTCGGCGCGAAGCCGATCAGGATCAGGGAAACCGCGGCGAGCAGGGTGCTCCCGGCGACGACCGCGCGGGCACCGGCCCGCTCGATGAGCCGCCCGGACACCGATGCGGCGGCGAGCATCCCGACGCTGGCGCCCAGCAGAGCGAGGCCGAAGACGCCGGGTGAGGCGTGCACCTGGGCGGCGAGCGCGGGCGTGCGTGAAGCCCAGGAGCCCAGCGCGAGGCCGTTGAGGGCGAACACCGTGAACACCGCGAGCCGCATTGTTTCCCCCTTTCGTGGTCACCAGGGTGACTGAAGCGCTTCAGAAAGTCCACCGGGTCGTGGCTAGACTGCGCGGATGACCCGGCGCCGCCGTCCCACGCTCGACGACGTGGCCGGAGCCGTCGGCGTCTCCCGGGCCACCGTCTCGAACGCGTACAACCGGCCTGACCAGCTCTCCGCCCAGCTGCGCGAAGAGGTCCTGCGAGTGGCCTCCGAACTCGGCTACGCGGGCCCGGACCCGACCGCGCGGAGCCTCGCCACCAGCCGGACCGGGGCGATCGCGGTCCTGCTGGACACGTCGCTGTCGACGGCGTTCTCCGACCCGGCGTTGTCCCTGACGCTGGACGCGCTGGCCCGGGTCGTCGACCCGCACGGGCACGCGTTGCTGCTCCTGCCGGGCGGTCCTTCGGGTGGGCCGCCCGCGGCGCGCGTGCTGGCCGCGCAGGCCGACATCGCGGTCGCGTATTCGCTGGCCGACGGCGCTCCGGCACTGGACGCGGTACGCGCGCGGGGATTGCCGCTCGTGGTCGTCGACCAGCCGCTGCTGCCCGGCGCGGCGCGGATCGGGTGCCAGGACCGGCTCGGAGCGGCGCTGGCCGCCCGGCACCTCGTTTCGCTCGGCCACCGGCGGTTCGGGATCTTCGCCGCGTGCAGCCGGGTCACGCCTGGTGGGGGCAGTCTTTCGGCCACCTCGGCGGCGCAGGCCGCGTTCCACGACACCCGGGAGCGGCTGGCCGGGTACGTCTCGGCGCTGGGCTCGGCGCCGGTGGCGGTCGAGGAGGCGGCCGGGCTCAGCGCGGAGAGCGCGATGGCGGGGGCGTTCGCGCTGCTCGGGCGGTCCCCGCGGCCGACGGCGGTGCTGTGCATGTCCGACCAGCTCGCCCTGGCGGTCCTCGCCGCGGCGGCACAGCTCGGGGTCGGCGTGCCGGACGAGCTTTCGGTGGTCGGCTTCGACGACAGCCCGCCCGCCGCGTGGTCGTCGCCGCCGTTGACCACGGTTCGCCAGGACCTCGCGGCCAAGGGCCGGATCGCGGGCGAACTGGTGCTGGGCCTGCTGAACGGCGACCCGGTGCCGGAGCCGGCCGAGGTGCCGGTCTCCCTGGTGGTGCGGGGCAGCACCGGGCCCGCCTAGCACCGCGTCCGCCGACCCGCAAGACCGTTCGCGGATCTGTGGACAACCAGTTCCCGGGCGGCCACCTGTCCACAGATCCGAAATTGCCCGCTGACAAATCCCCCACCGCCCGCCAATCTGGAATCACCAGTTCACCGCGGCCCGAACGCCGCGATTCCAGAGGGGAAATCCACGATGTCTTCACGCCGTCTCCCGTACCTGCTGATCCTGGCCACCCTGGGCCTCCTGACCAGCGCCGGAACCGCGAACGCCCAGGCCGACCCAGGCTGCCAGAAGGGCGAGTTCTGCGTTTGGGCGGCGAACGACTACGGCGGCGAGGTCCAGCGGTTCGACCTGCGCACCGCGAATCCGGGGGAATGCATTCCCCTGTCCGAGGGATTCGCCGGTTCGTCATTCGAGAATCTGATGACCCGCGACGTCACGGTGTACCAGGACGACGAATGCTCGACCGAGGGAGATTTCGTCACCTACCCGGGTGGCGGCACTTTCGTCCCGAACGCACCGTTCCTGGTCCGCGGGATCCAGATCTGGGAGTAACGCCACGAGCTGGGCCCGAACCCGCCGACCGCTCCCCAGGGGAAGAGCCGGCTCGCGGCGGCGGCCGGGCCCGTCAGGGGCCGCTACCCCGACAGCGGCCCCACCCGTGGGCGCGCCTCTGCGGCGTGGCGCGCCCACGGGCCCTTCACGGGCTCCGTGAGCTGCGTGGCCGCATGACTCCGTCGCTGCGTGGCTGGGCGGCCGCGTGGCTGGGCGGCTCCGTGGCTGCGTGGCTGCGTGGCTGCGTGGCTGCGTGGGCCAGGCTTCCGGGCTGGGCATCGAGGGCTGGACTTCGTCGGCCTGGCTCCGTCGGCACTGAACACGCCGGGCCGCCGCGCTCCTGGGGCGCAGGCCTCGTCACTGGTCCTCCTGCCCGGGCAGTCGACACCGAGGCTTACGGCGCGTCTTGGGCCGGGCTCCAGCCAGGGCGTCCCAAATCTCGAGAGCCTTCCGTCACCAGGTCGCAGGTCCAAGCGGCTTACCCCGGCTCGCCCGCGGCCAGCACACCCGTCCCACGCGGCGGGGCTCAGCCACCTCGTCCGTCCACCACGGAACCCAGCCGAGCGAGGGTCAGGCCGGCGGGAGAGATCCACACCACCCTCCCCCGCCGGGGTTGACGATCAAGGCAGTCGGCGGTCGGGGACGTGGTCAGCACCTCGTCGCCGAATTCCTCGGACGAGACCTGAAACGATTCGCCGGTGTCGAACGATCGAGAGGTTGGTGACGACTAAGCTGCCGATGCCGGGCGACCGGCTCGATCGGCAGCAGGCCGTCGGCGCGGGCCCTCGTAGCTCAGCTGGACAGAGCAAGAGCCTTCTAATCTCTAGGTCGCAGGTTCGAGTCCTGCCGGGGGCGCCACCAGGGGAGACGCCGTGCGCAGCTGCGCACGGCTCATCCCGGCCACGTGATCGACCCCACGCTCCGACGTCCTTTCCGCCTCCACCTCGCCCCACAGTGGACGGTCTCCGTCCACGACTCTCTGCGGCGCCGGAGCCCGGAAGCCGTGCCCCGCAAGCGGCCGAGTGGCGCAACCACACCTTGTCCGGACCTTTTCCGAGACAATCTTGTTACCCGGACGGTGAATCCGCCCATCGTGCTCCCCCGCAACCGAGCCGTCACACCGAGCAATGATCCCGTCAACCCGACACGCCGACCCGTCCGGCGTACCCCGCGCGGAGGACCCACCATGCCGGAGCCCGAACCCCCGTCCCGCCACCACCGCCGGCGAACGAACAAGGCCGCCCGGGCAATCTTCACCGAAGCCCGACGCGCCGGCCTCGTCCAGCGCCACCTCAGGAAGCTCCACTATCTGGCCACGCACGCCGGACCACCACCCGTGCCCGGTCCACCGGAGCCCACCCCACCGACCCCCAGCGCCCCACCGTCCACATCGGAGGCACAACCCGCGAGCGACACTCCGCAACCGTCCACACCGGAGGCCGCCTGACGCGACACGATCCTCTTTGGATGGTGCTCCCCCGGACGGCCTGGCGACCACTTTCGGGGGGACGCGGCTTGTCCGCCCGAGGCGTCGGTCTGGCGTGTCTGTGTCGCGAGCCTCGTACGTCGGCCAACACAGCTCGCACGGCTCCCTGGAAGGGACCGCCCGTCGGCGCTTTGAGCGGTGCGGGCAGTAGCTCGCAGGCGGCAAGCACACCACCGAAGGCACCCGCGCGCCGATGATCTCGGCATCCCATGCAACGCACCCTGGGTTGGCCCCGGGCCCACCGGAACGACGCACTCGATGCGACGCGAGCCGGAGCCCCGCGTGCGCCAGTGATCTCAGCGCCGCGTCACGGGTCGGCGAACACGGCGCTTGAGTGCCGTGAGCCTGTCGCGTACGCGGCAGCGTCGGGGCCGCAGCGTGGCGGTGCGGCAAGCGCGCCAGGACCAACCGCAGCCAGGCCACCACGCCCGCCGAGCGCGGCTTGTACCTAACATCCGGCACGCGTGCATCTTCCAGCTTGCTCCCTTCCGCCCACAGGCCGAAGAAACCTGCTCGGACCACCCCAAGGTGGTATTCCCCGCCCGGAAACAGCATCATGGAAGAACACGGCCCGCCCGGGCCGGTGAAGGTGGAGGAACTTTCCGTGTCGGATTCGATGGGGAAGAGGCTGCTGCACGCCGTCGAGCGGACGGCCGGCTTCAGCCACAGCGGCTACCTGCTGAACGGGCTCACCGGGCCCGGGCCGTTCGCGGCTCCCCGGTTCCTTGCGCCCGTGCGGCATCCTGATCTGCGGCTTTCGCCGCCGCTCAGCCGGCATGAACGCGAGGCCTTCGAGCGCATCACCGCCTGGCTTCGCTGAAGCCTCACCCGCCTCGGCCACCAACGCACCCTCGGGCCTCGGCCACCAACGCACCCTCGCGCGCCGCGGCAGCGCCCTCGGCCGCCAAGGCACCCTCGCGCCGCTTCGGCAACTCCTCGGCCACCGATGTGCCCTCAAGCCGCAGCCCTCGGCCACGAATGCGCCCTCAGGCCGCGTCAAGCAGGTCCTTGGCCGCCAAAGCGCCGTTACGCCGCCTCGGCAGCGCGCCGGGCCAAGTACCGCACCCTCAAGCCGCCTCGGCAGCGCCCCGGGCCGCCAGAGCCCTCACACCGCCTCGGCAGCGCCCCAGGCCGGCACCGCACCCTCAAGCCGCCTCCGCGGCTCCCTCGGCCACCAACGCGGCCAGACCCTCCGCCACCTCAGCGGGGGTCGGCTGGGCCGCCAGCTCCGCTGCCAGCGTCGCCGCCGCGTGGCGGTAGCCCGGGCGGTCCAGGATTCGCGCGCAGCGGTCCGCGATCGCCGATGGGGCGATCTCGTCCGGCAGGAGCCTGATGCCCGCTCCGGCGCGGGCCACCGACTCGCCGTTGTCGAACTGGTCGTCGAACACCGGGAGGACTACCTGGGGCAATGCCGCCTCGATCGCCGTCAGCGCTGTTCCCTGGCCGCCGTGGTGGATTACCGCGTCGCAGGTTGCGAATACCGGGGACAGTGGCATGCGGCCCACGTGGCGGACCGCCGCCGGCAACGGGGGCCAGCCCGCCGCGATCCGGTCGTCCACCGCCACCACCAGCTCCACTTCCAGGTCCGACAGCGCGCCCACGATGTCGGCCACGCTCTCCGCCACCTGGCTGCGGCCCGTGCGGGGCACCACCGTGCCCAGCGTCAGGCACACCCTCGGCTTGCGCCGGCGCCGCAGGACCCAGTCCGGCACCCGGGCCTCGCCGTTGTACGCCAGCGGGCGGATGCCCGTGTGGGCCGCCGCGTGCGGGAGGCGCAGCGAGGGGGGCCACGGGTTGAGCGTCGCCGTCGGTCTCGGGAGCACGTCCAGGCCGCGGGCGGCCAACTGGACCGACAGCTCCGTCGCCGCGCCCCAGCGGTACTCCGGCAGCGCCGCCACCCCCCAGTGCAGCTCCACCTGCGGGATGCCCAGGCTCCACGCCGCGACCGGGCCGGCGAACTCCGCGCGCTCGCAGACCACCACGTCCGGGCGCCACGCGCGCATCGCCACCGACGTGCCCGGCAGGGCGCGGGCCGCCATGCGGCCGAACACCCGGCCGTGCGCCGTGCGCTGCTCCGCCAGGCCTTCGCTCGGCCGGTCGTCGGCGACCAGGTCGGCGAACCGCTCCGCCGGGCCCGACGACGTGCCCGGCAGGCCCGAGCCCAGCACCGTCGGGACGAAGTGCTCGGCGCTCAGCACCAGCACCTCGTGCCCCGCCGCGCGGCAGGCCCAGGCCAGCGGGACCAGCGGGAAGAAGTGACCCGGCAGGGCCACCGTCGTGAACAGGATCCGCACAACAGCCCCCGGGCGCCGTTTCAGTAGGTGACGACGGCGCGGAACCGCACCTCGCCCTTGCCGACCTTCCGGACGGCTTCGGCGACGTCTTCGGCCGCGAACGTCTCCACCAGCGGCTTCACCTTGCCCGCCGCCACCAGGTCCAGCGCCTCGCGCAGGTACTCGGTCCCGTTGTGGGTCGCGCCGAGGATCTGCTGGCCCAGCCCGAAGAACGGCAGCATCGGCGGCAGCGTGAACGGCTCGGTGACGTCGATGCCGGCCAGCACCAGGCGGCCGTTGACGTTCAGGCCCGTCATCGCGTCCGCGGCCGCGCGGTACGACGTGCCCGTCACGAGCACCACGTCGGCGCCGCCCGCCGCGCGCAGCTCCTCGCCGTTCGAGACGACCGTGCCCGCACCCAGCTCGCGGGCGAGGTCGTGCTTCTCCGGCGAGCTCGTCACCGCGATCGTGTCGAAGCCGCACGCCCGGGCGTACTGGACCGCGAGGTGCCCCAGGCCGCCGATGCCCACCACCGCGACGCGCTCGCCCGGCTTCGGGTCGGCCGTCCGCAGCGCGCTCCAGCTCGTGTACCCCGCGCACAGCACCGGGACGGCGAGCTCCGGGGACAGGTGGTCGGGGATGACCACGGTCTGGTCGGCGGCGACGACGATGTACTCCGCCTGTCCACCTTGGACGGTGAACCCGGTCGAAACCGGCGCCGCGCAGGCGAAGGCGGCGCGGGCCGACAGCGGCAGGCCGAGGCGGCAGTAGTCGCAGCTGCCGCAGGTGCCGCGGATCCAGGTGGTGCCGACGACGTCGCCGACCTGGCGGCTGGTGACCGCGTCGCCGACGGCCACCACCTCACCGACCGGCTCGTGCCCGGGGATCGCCGGGTCGAACGACGGGAACGGCAGCATCCCCTTCGTCACCAGGACGTCGTTCGAGCAGATGCCGGACGCGCGAACGCGGATCAGCACGTCGGCCGGGCCGGGCTCGGGGGTCGGCACCTCCCGCAGCTCCCACTCCTCGTTGACCCCGGGAATCACCGCAGCCTTCATCACCATCATCCTCACTGGACGCCGGACGCTTACCGACAACGGTGCCAGGCCGGCGCCGCCCCGCCGTCTTCCCCGCTGCGGGCTTTCGGGAAACGGTCAGGCCGCGCGCGCGACGCGGATGCGCCGGCCCGTGCACTGCCGCACGGCCGAGATCACGCGGTCGACGTCCGCGTCGGACAGCGACTGGTGCATCGGCAGCAGCAGGGTCTTCGCCGACGCCGCTTCGGCGCCTGGGAGGACCGCGGACGAGCCGTACGCCGGCACCTGGTGCAGCAGCGGGTAGCGGAACGTCGTGTAGACGCCGAGCTCGTACAGGTCGCGGGCCACCTGGTCGCGGATGCCGCCCTCGAACTGGAGCCAGTACATGTAGTACGACGACGTGTGGCCCGCCGGGAGGGGCGGGGGCACGCGCAGGCCGGGCACGTCCGCCAACCCGGCATCGTAGGCGAGCGCGACTTCGCGGCGGCGGTCGATGAACTCGCCCAGCCGGCTCAGCTGGACGGTGCCGATCGCGGCGAGCACGTCGTTCGTCGTGGAGCGGCGGGAAAAGGACGTCACGTCGAAGTCCCACCAGCGGGTCTGGGCGCGCATCGCCTGGTCGTACCCGCTGCGCTGCTCCATCCCGAGGTAGGCGATCTTGGGCGCGCGGGCGGCCAGCTCCGGGTCGCGCACGCACAGCATCCCGCCGTCGACGGTGACCACGATCTTGCCGTGGTCGAAACTCCACACGCCGATGTCGCCGAAGGTGCCGCAGCTCTGTCCGTCCACAGTGGAGGCGATGGCGACGGCGGCGTCCTCGATCAGGGGGATGCCGCGGTCCCGGCACAGCTGCGCGATCCGCGCCACCTCACCGGGGTAGCCGCCGTAGTGCAGGATCAGCACGGCTTTCGTGCGCGCGGTCAGGACCGCCTCGACGTCCTCCACGCGCGGGTTCAGCGTGGCTTCGTCGACGTCGCAGAACACCGGGACGGCGCCGCGCGAGGCGATCGCGTTGCCCGCGCCGACAAAGCTCGGCGTCGGCAGCACCACTTCGTCGCCCGGCCCGATGCCGAGGAGCTCCATCGCGATGAACGTCGCCTCGGTGCAGGAGTTCGTCGACGTCACGTGCTCGGGGTCGACGCCGATGTGCCGCGCGAAAGCCGACTCGAACTGCTGCGTGCGGGCGCCGCGGCCGATCCAGTTGCTCTCGAACACCTCCCGCACCGCCGCGAGCTCCTGCTCGCCCAGTGCCGGCTGCATGACGTTGATCATGGGCTCCATCGGGACTCCTCCGCACGACTCGTTCACGGGACGATCCGGCCGGACCGCTCGCGCGATCCGGCCGGATCAAGGGTTTTCCAGACCGTCAGGCCTGGGCCGCCTCCGCGGAGGTTTCGCCCTCCGCGGCACCTTCCGGCGCGGCCTCCGGCGGCGGGCCCGTGGGGGGCGCCGGCGGGACCGGGATGTGCCGGAGGGTGACGAAGGCCAGCGCGGCCAGGGCCACGAACACGACCGCGCAGATGCCGGCGGTGGTGTTCAGGGCACTGGTGAACGCGTTGCCCGCCGCGGAAAGCAGGTCCTGCGCGACGTTCGGCGGCTGCGTACCCGCCGCCTGGACCGCGCTGGTGATGCTCTCGCGGGTGGCGTCCGCGGCGGAGCCGGTGACGCCGGCCGGCACGGTCAGGTGGCTGTGGTAGGCCGCCGTCGCGATGCTGCCCAGCGCGGCGATGCCGAGCGCGACGCCCAGCTCGCCACCGGTCGACTGCAGCGAAGCCGCCGACCCCATCTTCTCCGGCGGGGCCGAGCCCATGACGACCTTGTTGACCAGGACGCCGATCGGGCTGCCGCCGAGGAAGATGATGCTCGAGCCGAGGATCAGCACGGCCACACCCGACGTCGTGTCGTACAGGCTCAGCACCAGCATGCCGACCGCGGCGATGAGCATGCCGACGATCAGGATGACGCCGGGCTTGACCTTCATCGACAGCGGGTTGGTCGCCTGGATGCCGATCACCATGATCACGGCCGGGATCAGCAGCAGGAGCGCGGACTTCAGGGCCGAGAAGCCCTCCACCTCCTGCAGGTGCTGGGTCACCAGCAGGCCCGTGCCGCCCTGGATCGCGGCGAACAGCAGGCCGAGGACCAGACCGCCGGAGACGGCCTTGATCGCGAACAGCCGCACGTCGAGCAGCGGGTTCGCCAGCTTGCGCTGCCGAACCACGAACACGATGCCGAACACGATGCCGGCGACGGCCACCAGGACCGGGGCGACCGCCCAGCCGGAGCGGACGACCTCCTTGAGGCCCCAGATGAACGGCAGGATCGCCAGCAGCGACAGCGCCACGCTCACCAGGTCGAGCTTGCCCGCGTTCGGGTTCTTGAACTCGGGCAGCAGGATCGGCCCGAACACCAGCACCAGCACCATGATCGGCACCGCGAGCAGGAACACCGAGCCCCACCAGAACGAGGCCAGCAGCAGGCCGCCGACCACCGGGCCGAGGGCGATACCGGCCATCATCGAGGTGGCCCAGACACCGATCGCGGCACCCATCTGCTTGGGGTGCTGGAACATGCCCATGATCAACGCGAGCGTCGACGGCATGATCGTCGCACCCGCGATGCCGAGCAGGGCCCGGATGATGATCAGCATTTCGGGGTTGGTCGAGAAGGCCGCGACCGCCGAAAGGATGCCGAAGGCCGTGGCGCCGGTCACCAGGACCTTCCGCCTGCCGATCCGGTCACCGAGCGTACCCATGGTCACCAGGAACCCGGCGATCAGGAAGCCGTAGATGTCGGTGATCCACAGCTGCTCGGTGCTGCTCGCGCCCAGGTCAGCGCTCAGGTGCGGGAGCGCGAGGAACAGGACGTTGATGTCCATCATCGTCAACATCGTGGGGAGGGCGAGCACCGCCAGCCCCCACCACTCCCGCCGCCCGGCCAAGGGCGGCGCGCCGTTACCGGTCACTATTCATCATCCTCTCTCCATCAAAGCCGCCGGCCAACCGAGGGATCACAAAGGCCAGACGCACAAGGCGTTGTGACTTCGAGGTCGGTTCGTACGGTGAGTAACTGTCCCAGAGTCCGCTCGTCACGAGCATCTTCCGAAATGCGGTGCGACCCCGGCCGGGAACCGCTCGGTGGGACCGTGCGTTCTCACTGTTTTTCCCCGGGCGTTCCACGCCCTGACCTGCGGCAGCGAATTCCTGACGCAGATCAGGGCGGGACGGCGAAATCGTCGGCTCAGATGTATGCGGTGTCCGGTTCCAAACCGCACAGAATACGACCGTACAATTCCGCGGCCGTCGTCGGGTTGATCAGCGCGTGCAGGCTCGCGGCCTGCAGGTCGTGCAGGATGCCCTGGATCGGCACGTGCTGGTAGATCGACGCGCCGCCCGCGCCGGCGGCGAGGATGTCGACGGCTTCCTTGGCCAGCTTGCAGACCTCACCGACGTCGGCGCGGTTGCGGGCCCGCTCCTCGAGGGTCCACGGCACGCCTTCGAGCGCTTTCGTGTCCACAGTGGAGGTGATCCGTCGCGAGTGGAACTCGGCCTGGTCGATCTTCTGCGCCGCCTCCGCCACCTGCAGGTGGGTGACCGCCGCGTCCGACTGCTTCGTGTACGCGGTGTAGGCGATCCGGCGGCCGGGCAGCCACTCCAGGAAGTTCTCCATGGCGGCGCGCGCCAGGCCCAGCAGGGTGCCGACGCTGCTCGCGCCGGCCACCGGCACCAGCGGCGCGCGGTAGATCGGGATCCGCGCGTTGCGCTCGGACACCGTGTTGCCCTGCACGACCGTCGGCATCGGCAGCGCCCGCTCGGCCGGGACGAACACGTCCTGCGCGATGGTCGTGAGGCTGCCCGAGCCCTTGAGCCCGGTGGCGTACCAGTCGTCGACGACCTGCAGGTCGGCCATCGGGACGAGCGCCATCAGCGGGTACGGCTCGCTGCCGTCGCCCGGGTCGAGGATGGCGATGATCTCCTGCCAGTGCGCGTGCGGCGCACCGCTGATGAAGCTCCACTTGCCGTTGACGATGTAGCCGCCGGCGACGGTCTTGGCGAACGCGGTGGGGCTGAGCGTCCCGCACACCCGGACGTCCGGGGTCGAGAACACCTCCTCCTGCACCTGCTCGGGGAACATGCAGACCATCCAGCCCGGGATGGAGTAGACCGACGCGACCCACGACGCCGAACCGTCGCCGCGGCCGAGCTGGGTGGCCACCTCCATCAGGGTGGTCGTGTCCGCCTCGTACCCGCCGAACCGGGCGGGGACGCGGAGCTTGAAGACCCCGGCGTCGGCGAGCGCGTCGATCGTCTCCTCGGTGAGCCGGCGGTCCTGGGCGGCCTTGCCGGCGTTCGCGCGCAGCATCGGGACCAGCCCGGCAGCGCGTTCGACGAGCTGGGCCCGGGTCGGAAGTGGGGTGCTCGGCACCTGGACCTCCACGGTGTGACGGGTCTACGGAGGGGCCCGGCCGGGCGGCTCCGGGCGCAACAGGACGCCGCGCGTGCTCCCGACGGTGGCACCCGGCCGAGGCCGCGCGCACCTCGCGGAGTGCGCCCGCCCGCGGCCGCGCAATCCGGAAGAGCCCCCGGACGCCAACCGGAAAGACGCGCGCGCGGCCGGGCGCGGACCACACTGGCGCCAAACCGTCCGCGACCGGAGGATGCGCATGCGAGTCACCATCGACCGGCTGGCCGTACCCGGCGCGAGCCTGTACTACGAGGTCCGCGGCGCCGGCCCGGCCCTGCTGATCATCCCCAGCGGCAACGGCGACGCCGCGCCGTTCGTGCCGCTGGCCGAGACGCTGGCCGACCAGTACACGGTGATCACCTACGACCGGCGCGGGTTCTCGCGCAGTCCGCTCGACGGCCCGGTCGGCGACGACCGGCTCGCCGACGACGCGCACGACATCGGGGCCCTGCTGCGGCACCTCGCCCCCGGCGCGGCGGCCGTGTTCGGGTCGAGCTCCGGCGCCATCGTCGCGCTCGCCACCCTCGAACGGCACCCGGACCTGGTGCACACCGTCGTCGCGCACGAGCCGCCGCTGGCGTCCGTGCTGCCGGACGCCGAGCACTGGCTCGGTTTCTACTCCGAGCTGTACGAGACCTACCAGCGCGAGGGCGTCGACGCCGCGCGCAAGGCGTTCCGCTCCGGGATGGGCATGGAAACCACGACCAAGCCGCCGCGGCGCACCGAGCTGCCGCCGGACGAGCTGGCCGAGATGCTCGGGCGCATCCGGCGCAACCACGTGTTCTGGTTCGAGCACGAGCTGAAGCCGTACCCGGCGTACCGCCCGAACATGCGGCTGCTGAAGTCCTTTTCGGACAAGCTGGTGCTGGCGGGCGGCGACGCGCGCGACACCTTCCCGTACCGGCCGAACACCGTGCTGGCCGAGCACACCGGCAACGCGATCGTGCACCTGCCGGGCGGCCACGTCGGGTACGTCACGCACCCCGAGGAGTTCGCCGCGGCCCTGCGGGAGATCGTCCGCCCCTGACGCCCGGGCGGCACTTTCACGGGAAGGTGCCGCCCTCCTCCTCGTGCAGGCGCAGCAGGGTGTACGCCGAGACCGTGGTGTTGTCGCGGATGCCGCCCGAGCGGATCAGGGCCTCGAACTCCGCGCGCGAGCACCACCGGTGCCGCATGTCCTGCTCTTCGTGCTCGCGGTCCGGCTCGCCCTGCACCAGGTCCGTCGCCAGGAACACCGTGCACATCTGGCCGCTCGCGCCGTGCCACGCGGCCAGCCGGCCGATCGGGACCATCGAGCCCGCGCGCAGGCCCGTCTCCTCGGCCAGCTCGCGGTGCGCCAGCTCGAGCTGGTCGCCGTCGCGGCGGCCGGGGAAGCAGCCCTGCGGGAACTCCCAGTAGCGGCCCAGCAAGGGGTACCGGAACTGATCCACGAGGTGGAAGCCGCCGTTTTCGGCCGCGATCACGGTGGCGAAGTCGGGGCGGTCGATCACGGAGTAGATGCCGTGCGAACCGTCGGGGCGCTCGATGCCGTCTTCGCGCACGCTGAGCCACGCGTTCTCGTACACCAGGCGGGAAGAGATCTGCCGGATCACGGGGAGGTCGGCGTCGGCCATGGCCACCACCCTAACCGCGGCGGCCCGGCCTGGGCTTCTCTGGCGGTGCGGCGCAAGCAACAGAGGAGACGCGACCGGCGCCGCGCCGCGCGGACCATGGTCGGCGGGGAGCTCCGCATTCGGCGCGCGTTCGCCCCCGACGAGTTCGTGCAGGACCCGGCCGCGAGCCGGCCCCGGAGGCAGTATCACCCGATTGGAGACGCGGATGCGTTTTCTGCCCGACCAAGACCAGTTCCGAGTGGCGGTGATCGGTTTCGGCTACGTCGGTTCGTGCATCGCCGCGACGCTGGCCGGCCGGGGGTTCGACGTCGTCGGCGTCGACACCGACCCACGCCTGGTCGACGAGCTGGCGCGCGGCCACTGCCGGTTCGCCGAAGAGGGGCTCGCCGAGCTGGTCTTCCGGAGTCTCGCCGCCGGGAACCTGCGCGTCACCACCGACATCGCCGAGGCGGCCGACGCCGACGTCATCCTGATCTCCGTCGGCACGCCGGTGCGCGAAGACGGTTCCCTCGCCGAGGAGCAGCTGCGCGGGGCCTGCCGGGCCCTGAGCGCGCACCTGCGTCCCGGCCAGCTGATCGTCCTCAAGAGCACGGTGCCGCCGGGCACCACGCGCGGCATCGTGCTGCCGATCCTGGAGGAGAGCGGGCTGACCGGCGGCGTCGACTTCGGCCTGGCGTTCACCCCCGAGCGGCTCGCCGAAGGCACGGCTTTGCGCGAGCTGCGGACCTTCCCGATCGTGGCCGGCGGCCTCGGCGCGGACAGCGAAGCCGCGGCGGAAGCCTTCTGGCGGCGCGCGCTCGGCGTCGAGGTGATCCCGCGCGACTCCCTGGAGGCGGCCGAGATCGTCAAGCTGGCCAGCAACTGGTGGATCGACCTGAACATCGCCCTGGCCAACGAGCTCGCGATGTTCTGCGCGCTCTACGGCGTCGACGTGCTCGACGTGATCTCCGCGGCGAACACGATCCCCAAGGGCGCGGGCAACGTGAACATCCTCCTGCCCAGCGTCGGCGTCGGCGGCTCGTGCCTGACCAAGGACCCGTGGATGGTGTGGCGCTCGGCCGAGCGCCACGGCCTGCCGATCCGGACCGCGCCCGCCGGCCGCGAGGTCAACGCCGGGATGCCGGAGTACACCGCGCAGCTGGCGATCGACGAGCTGGTGCGCCGGGGCAAGAACCCGACCGGCAGCAAGGTGGCCGTGCTCGGGCTGGCGTTCAAGAACGACACCGGCGACCTGCGGGCCACCCCGACCGTCGGCGCGGTGAAGACGCTCGCCAAGGCGGGGCTCACCGTGTCCGTGTACGACCCGCTGGTCGACCCGGACGCCGCCGAGGAGCTGTTCGGCATCCGGCCGGCGGCGAGCCTCGAAGAGGCCGTGCGCGACGCGGACTGCCTCGCGGTCCTGGCCCTGCACCGCGACTTCCACGACATCGACTTCGCCGCGCTGCCCGTCGCCCGGGACTGCCTGGTCCTCGACGGCCGCGCCTACTACCCCAAGGAAAAGATCGCCGAGCTGCGCGCCGCCGGGTACGTCTACCGCGGCATCGGCCGCGGTGACGCGATCCCGGGCACGCCGAACGAGACGGAGACGGCTCGATGAGCACCCCCCAGCACGCCGTGGTCACCGGTGGCTCCGGCTTCGTCGGCTCCCACCTGGTCGAGCGCCTCGTCGACCGCGGTGACGAGGTGACCGTCCTGGACGTCGCGCCGCCGCGGTTCCCGGTCGAGGGCGTCCGGTACATCACCGGAGACCTGCGGGACACCGCGAAGCTGGCCGAGGCGATCCGGCCGGGCGTCGGCGTCGTGTACCACCTCGCCGCCGTCGTCGGCGTCGACCAGTACCTGGCGCGCCCGCTCGACGTCATCGACATCAACTACGCCGCGACGCGGGCCGTGCTCGACCTCGCGCTCGAAGCGGGCGCGAAGGTCGTCCTCGCCAGCACCAGCGAGGTGTTCGGCAAGAACCCGGCGGTGCCGTGGGACGAGGACGGCGACCGCGTGCTCGGCGGCACCTCGCACGACCGGTGGTCCTACTCCTCCAGCAAGGCGCTGGCCGAGCACCTGACCTTCGCCTTCGCCCGCCAGCACGGGCTCGAGGCGACCATCGTGCGCTACTTCAACGTCTACGGTCCGCGCCAGCGGCCCGCCTACATCGTGAGCCGGTCGGTCCACCGGGCGCTCAACCGGCGTTCGCTCGTGGTCTACGACAAGGGCGTCATGACCCGCTGCTTCACCTACGTCGACGACGCGATCGAGGGCACCCTGCGCGCGGCCGACCACCCCGGCGCGGTCGGGCAGGCGTTCAACATCGGCAGCATGGTCGAGACCACCATCGGCGAGGTCGTCCGGCTGGTCGGTGAGCTCACCGGCGCGAACGGCGTCGTCGACGTCGACACCGGCGTCAAGCTCGGCGCGTCCTACCAGGACCTCCCCCGGCGCGTGCCGAACAACGCCAAGGCGGCCGGGATCCTCGGCTGGCGCCCGGAAACGGCGCTGCGCGACGGGCTGATCAAGACCATCGAGTGGGCGCGCGGCGCGGACTGGTGGCTGGCGCAGGACGACAAGGGCGCGGAGTGAGGATTCGATGACCACCAACAGTGAGGGCCAGTCCATGGGTACGAAGTGTCGGGTGTGCGACGGCCGCGTCGTCGAGTTCGTCGACCTGGGCGACCAGCCGACGGCGAACGGTTTCCTGCTCCCCCACGAGGTCGAGGGCGAGTTCCGCTTCCGGCTCGCGGTCGGCTCGTGCGAGGACTGCACGATGGTGCAGCTGATGGAGGAGGTGCCTCAGGAGCTGCGCTACCACGCCGGCTACCGGTACCAGGCCTCCGGTTCGGCCGGGCACCGCAAGCACTTCCGGGCCGACGCGGAGTGGTTCCTGGCGAACGAGCTGACCGGGCCGGACCCGTTCATCGTCGAGATCGGCTGCAACGACGGCGTGATGCTGTCGACGATCGCCGAGGCCGGCGTCCGTCACCTCGGGGTCGAGCCGTCCGGGAACGTCGCCGACCTGGCGCGCGCCAAGGGGGTCCAGGTCCTGTCGGCGTTCTTCGACGCTCAGACCGCGGCCGCCGTCCGCGGGGCGCACGGCGCGGCCGACGTCATCTTCGGCGCCAACACGATCTGCCACATCGCCCACGTGGAGTCGCTGTTCCGCGGCATCGACGCGCTGCTGTCGGACAACGGCATCTTCGTGTTCGAGGAGCCCTACCTCGCCACGATCATCGAGGGCATGGCGTTCGACCAGATCTACGACGAGCACGTGTTCTACTTCAGCGCCGGCTCGGTCCGCGCGATGGCGGAGCGCTTCGGCTTCGAGCTGGTGCACGCGGAGCACATCGCCATGCACGGCGGCGAGGTCCGCTACACGATCGCCCGTCCGGGCGCGCGCACGCCGTCGGCCTCGCTCGACGCCCTGCTGGCCGAGGAGGAGGCGGGCAAGCTCTCGGAGCCGCTGACGTTCGCGCGGTTCGGCCGCAACGTCGAGCGGATCCGCGACGACCTCGTCGGGCTGCTGACGGACCTGCGCGCCCAGGGCAAGACCGTCGTCGGGTACGGCGCGCCGGGCAAGAGCTCGACGGTGACGACGTACTGCGGCATCACGACGGACCTGATCCCGTTCGTCGTCGACTCGACGCCGGGCAAGCAGGGCCACCTGCTGCCGGGCTCGCACCTGCCGGTGAAGCCGCCGGCGGCGTTCTCGGACGCCTACCCGGACTACGCCGTGCTGTTCGCGTGGAACCACGCCGAGGAGATCATGGCCAAGGAGGAGGCGTTCCGCGCCGCCGGCGGGCAGTGGATCCGGTTCGTCCCCGAGGTCGAAGTGCTCTGACGCGCACAGGAAAGGCCCCGCCGGGTTCGCCCGGCGGGGCCTTTCTCTTGCACAGCAAAAGAAAGCCGCCGTCCCGCGGGTGCGGGACGGCGGCTTCCGGGGGGCGGGGCGGGGAGGCTCAGCGCCGGCGGTGCTGGACGACCAGCTTCTCCAGGTCCGGGATGATGTCGCTCGGGCTCGGCATCGCCAGCCAGTCGTCGTGGAGGGCGTGGGCCGCGTGCTGGTAGCGCTGGTCGGTGGCGACCGACCAGACGAGGTCGCGGATCTCCTCGACGGTGTTGGCACGGTGGTCCAGGCGGACGCCCGCGCCGGTCGAGATGACGAAGTCCGAGACCACCGTGGACTCGACCTTCTTCGCCGGCAGCTCCCAGTGCGCGGTCGACGCCTCGGGGGCACCCTCTTCGCGCTCGTCGAACTCCCAGCCGAGACGGTAGGTGCCCGTGGTGTTGATGTCGCCGCCGTCCTCGACCAGGCGCATCAGCAACGAGATGCCCTCGACGTCGCAGACCAGCTGCGGGACCTTGTGCGCCACCGCGGAGGAGTACGTGCCGATGCCGCCGTGGTGGATCAGCGCCGAGCAGGTCGGCAGCAGGTGCGGCAGGTTGACCCAGTCGATCACCTTGACGTTCGGCGGGATCTCCTCGACGTCGGCCAGCTGCGCCTTGTCCAGCGTCGCGACGATCTCGAGGTCGTCGAGCTGCCCGAGGGCCTTGAGGATCTTCGGCGCGCGGTCCCAGTCGCCCTTGATGAACCGGCGCGTCGACTCGCCCAGCGACAGCGCGACGCGGCGGCGGTTCTTGCGGCCGCAGCACTCACAGCGCGTCAGCTCGGGACGCTGGTACAGCCACTTCGGCAGGACCTCGGGGTCGACGTAGGGCACGTGCCGCATCGGCAGCTTCTTCGTGCTCGTGGGCAAGCGCAGGCCCTCCAGCATCGTCTCGATGCTGAAGTTGCCGACGAGCAGCTCGTCGTCGACCTCGAAGCCGTACTTCTCGGCCAGCGGCCGGATCAGCGTCGCGAGCGGGTTCGGGTCCAGCCCGGCGGCCACCAGGGCGCTCTTGTTCTCGGCGAGGCGGTCGAGCGACCAGCCGAACATGTCGTGCCCGATCAGCAGCCGCGTGTGCGCCGCGCCGCAGACCTTCGCCGCGACGGCGCCGGCCGGGATCGTCGCGTCCCACGAGATCAGGTCCGGCTGCCAGACCTTGGCGAAGTCGATCAGGTCCTCCGCCTCGCGGCGGTCGAGCCGCACGTAGTCCGACGTCGGCTGCATCAGCCACTGGTAGAACACGATCCAGTGCTCGCGGCCCTCCGGCGACAGGCCCATCACGTCGGCGTAGCGGTTGACGATGTCCTGGTGGTGCGGCGGGGCGCAGTCGTCGGTGAGCCGCACCGGCGGCTGGTCGGGGTCGCCGAGCTGGACCGGCGTGAGGCCCGTCTTGATGATCATCTCCGCCGCGCTGTGGTGCGCGGCCACGCGGACTTCGTGCCCCGCGCTCTGCAGCGCCCACGCCAGCGGCACCACCGGGTAGAGGTGCGCCAGTGAGTTCGGGTAGACGGTGAACAGGACTCGCATCGAATCTCCTCGACTCCGGAGGTGGTGTCGTCGTCGGCAAAGGTCAGGATCGTCGCCACGGCCGAACCGGCGCATCTCCCGCAGTGCTGAGGGCCGCTGCGCAGTGCAAACGAGGAGACGCAACGGCTTTCGCGCCCGGCCGATACTGGCCTTTGCCCACCGGAACCCGGCCGGATCGCGCGCCGTCGTGGAGGACGCATGAGTACGTTCAGTTTCCTGGACGAGAAGACGATCGCCTACGTGGTCAGTTCGTGCACGCAACCGGACCCGGTGGTGAGCAGCCTGATCGAGGACACCGCCAAGGTCGGTGAACTCTCGGAGATGCTGACCCCGGTCGAGCAGGCCGGTTTCCTGCACCTGATCGCGAAGCTGGTCGCGCCCAAGACGGTCATCGACGTCGGGACGTTCACCGGACTGTCCTCTTTGGCCTTCGCCCGCGGGCTCGCGCCCGGCGGCAAGGTGATCACGTGCGACGTCACCGAGGACTGGGTCGGCATCGCCCGCAAGCACTGGGAGCTCGCCGGCGTCGCCGACAAGATCGAGTTCAAGCTCGGCCCCGGCCGCAAGACCCTGCCCGGCCTGGTCGGCGAGGGCGAGGCGGACCTGGTGTTCATCGACGCCGACAAGACGTCGTACCCGTACTACGTGGACGCCGTCGCGCCGATGCTGCGCTCGGGCGGCCTGCTGATCCTCGACAACGTGCTGCTGCACGGGACCGTCGCGGCCCCCGAGGACGTCGAAGAGGACCTCCCCCGCTACGCCGCCGAGGTCGTCGCCGGCGTCAACGCGAAGCTCGCCGTCGACGAGCGGTTCGACACCGTGATGCTGCCGATCGCGGACGGCGTCACGCTCGCCCGCAAGAAGTGAACCGACAAGGGGAGGTGGCCATGAGCGAGAGCCGTCCGGCCCGGCCGCTGACCGGCGCCGAGTACATCGAAAGCCTGCGTGACGACCGCGAGGTCTACATCAACGGCGAGCGCGTCAAGGACGTCACCGAGCACGCGGCGTTCCGCAACCCGATCCGGATGACCGCGCGGCTGTACGACGCCCTGCACGACCCGCAGTACAAGGACGTGCTGACCGCGCCGACCGACACCGGCAACGGCGGCTACACCCACCGGTTCTTCCGCACGCCGCACAGCGTCGAGGACCTCGTGGCCGACCAGAAGGCGATCGCCGCGTGGGCGCGGATGAGCTACGGCTGGATGGGCCGCAGCCCCGACTACAAGGCGTCGTTCCTCGGCACGCTCGGCGCGAACTCGGAGTTCTACGCGCCGTTCGAGGAGAACGCCAAGCGCTGGTACCGGGAGTCGCAGGAGAAGGTGCTCTACTGGAACCACGCGCTGGTCCACCCGCCGGTGGACCGCAAGCGGCCGCCGGACGAGGTCCGCGACGTGTTCGTCCACGTGGAGAAGGAAACCGACGCCGGCCTGGTGGTCAGCGGCGCCAAGGTCGTCGCGACCGGGTCCGCGCTGACGCACTACAACTTCATCGCGCACTACGGGCTGCCGATCAAGAAGCGCGAGTTCGCGCTCGTGGCGACCATCCCCATGGACGCCAAGGGGATGAAGCTGATCTGCCGTCCGTCGTACACGTCGATGGCCAACACGGTCGGCTCGCCGTTCGACTACCCGCTCTCGTCGCGGCTGGACGAGAACGACACGATCCTGGTGCTGGACAAGGTCCTGATCCCGTGGGAGAACGTCTTCATCTACGGCGACCTCGGCAAGGTCCAGACGTTCACCGGGCAGTCGGGGTTCATCGAGCGATCGACGTTCCAGGGCTGCACCCGGCTGGCCGTGAAGCTGGAGTTCATCGCGGGCCTGATCGCCAAGGCCCTCGAGATCACCGGCACCGAGGACTTCCGCGGCGTGCAGACGCGCCTCGGCGAGGTCCTGGCGTGGCGCAACCTGTTCTGGGGCCTCTCGGACGCCGCGGCGCGCAACCCGGTGCCGTGGCGCGACGGCGCGCTGCTGCCGAACCCGGCGTACGGCCAGGCCTACCGCTGGTTCACGCAGGTCGGCTACGCCCGCATCCGCGAGATCGTGCTCCAGGACGTCGCGAGCGCGCTGATCTACATCAACTCCAGCGCCGAGGACTTCAAGAACCCGGAGATCCGGTCCTATTTGGACACCTACGTCCGCGGCTCGAACGGCATCGACGCCGAGACGCGCGTCAAGGTGATGAAGCTGCTCTGGGACGCCGTCGGCACGGAGTTCGGCGGCCGGCACGAGCTCTACGAGCGCAACTACGCCGGCAGCCACGAGAACACCCGCATCGAGCTGCTCTTCGGCCAGGTCGCCTCGGGCCAGGTCGACGACTACAAGCGGTTCGTCGACACCTGCCTGAACGAGTACGACCTCGACGGGTGGACCGTTCCCGACATGACCCGGTGAAGGATTTTCGCCGGGGCACTGGGCAAGACGCGAGGTGTGACCGGGCGGGGCCGCGGCGAAGATGAAGCCGGGGAACGAGCAACGGCGACCGCGGCCGTCCTGGGGTGCCGCGGGGTTCGGCCGAAGACCTTTGAGGAGTGACTGATGTCCGCAGAAGACGCCCCGCGCGTGCCGCTCGAGGCCACGGAGCTGACCAACCCGCCGCAGCTGCTGGCCAAGCTCGGCACCGACAGCCCGATCCACAAGGTGTCGATGCCCGACGGCATGCCGGCCTGGCTGGTCACGGGCTACCGCGAGGCGCGGCGGGCGCTGTCCGACCCGCGCCTGGCCCGCAGCGACAAGGTCGCCGACCCGACCCTGAAGCCGTACCTGGCGCTCTACAACGACGACTTCTTCCGCCACTCCATGGTCTTCAACGACCGGCCGGACCACACCCGGATGAAGAAGCTCGTCTCGCAGGCGTTCACCCCGCGGTACATGGAGAACCTGCGCCCGCGGGTGCAGGAGATCACCGACCGGCTGCTGGCGGCGGTCGCCGGCACCGGCACCGCGGAGGTCGTCGAGGACCTCGCCATCCCGCTGCCCAACGAGGTCATCTGCGAGTGGTTCGGCGTCCCGATGTCCGACCGCGCCGAGTTCCGCGAGTACTGCGGGATCGTCACGGGCCTCGGCGAGGTCACCGACCAGAACGACATCTTCCAGGCCGGCCGCTGGTTCGACGAGTACCTGACGAAGCTCATCGCGCAGCGCAAGGAGACCTCGGGCGAGGACATGATCTCGGCGATCCTGTCCGGCCAGGAGGGCAACTCGACGCTGTCGGACATCGAGCTGCGGTCCAACATCTTCCTGATGCTGATCGGCTCGGTCGAGACGGCGGTCAACATGATCGCCAACGGCATCCTCGCCCTGCTGCGCAACCCGGAGCAGCTCGCCGCGCTGCGGGCGAACCCGGACCTGGTGCCCAAGGCGATCGAAGAGATCCTGCGCGTCGACCCGCCGGTCGTCACGGTGACCTACCACTTCGCCAAGGCGGAGGTCACGATCGGCGACGTCACGGTCCAGCCGGGCGAGCACGTGGCGATCTCCCTGACCGCGACGAACTACGACGCCCGCGACTTCCCGGACCCGGGCAAGTTCGACCTCGAGCGGCAGACCCCGCACCTGGCGTTCAGCCACGGCATCCACTTCTGCCTGGGCGCCCCGCTGGCCCGGCTCGAGGGCGAGATCTTCTTCAAGAGCCTCCTGGCGAAGTTCTCCGACATCCAGCTGGCCATCCCGGAGTCGGACCTCGGCTGGAAGCCCAGCTACTTCGTGCACCGCCTCAACGAGCTGCCCATCCGCCTGACGGAGTCCTCCGCCGCGGCGGCCGCGTAGGTCGAGCAGCGTCGAGCCCCGGGCCCGGTCCGCCGGCCCGGGGCTCTTTCGCGTGCTTGGACGGCCGACACGCGTGATCGAGGGGGCGACACGCGGTCCGCCGGCCGCGCCGAAGGCTCTCAACCGCGGGACTCGCGTGATTGAACGGGCATCACGCGTGATTGAAGGGGCATCACGCGTGATTGGAGAGGCATCACGCGTGATTGGAGAGGCATCACGGAAAAGCCGCCTCGCACCCGTCGGTGCGAGGCGGCTCGGGAGGCCCCCAGGTCAGGCTGCCGCGCGGCGTTCGCGCTCGGTGACCGCCGCGTAGTAGCGGGCGATCGCCTTGTACGACTCCTTCGGCTCGATCCGGTAGGTCGAGAAGTGGTCGAAGTAGTCGTCGCGGATGGACTTCGTGATCGTCATGCTCGCCGTGTCGAGGTCCCACTGCGGGTCGTCGGAGTGCGGGTGGGTCGGGTGGACGAACTCCGTCACCGCGACGCTGTAGATCCCGAACTCGTCGTACAGGCGCAGGCGGTCCAGGTGGAAGTCGGCCTGGGCCTGCTCGTCGCGGACGAAGCCGTCGAAGACCCGCGGCGGCTCGACCGTGCGGTCCACGATGTCGAAGCCCAGCAGGCCCTTCGCCGACGCGCCGGCGTAGGTGAACGTGCCGTACTCGGCGATCATGATCGGCTTGTTCCACTTCCGGTACGCGTCGAGCTCGGCGATGTACGCCTCGCGGCTCGGCTTCGCGTGGTAGTAGTCCGTGATGCCGATGTAGTCGAACGGCGTCCAGTCGACCCGCTCGAACGAGCCGGCCGAGTAGGTGATGCCGCCGGTGAAGTTCGCCCGCGCGACCTCGACCGCCTTGCCCAGGAACGCGTTGAGCTTCCGCTCGACGTCGTCGTGGTCGATCGGGCCGACCGGGCGCAGGAAGTGGTGGTCGGAGTCGGGGAAGGCGTTGCCCATCCGGTTGTGGTAGAACTCGCCCGGCATGATCCCCATGGTCTGGATCGCGTGCGTGCACCCGACGCTGACGTGGATGTCCGCGCCCTGCTTGCGGAACTTCTCGCCGAGGCGCGCGGTCTCGGCGATGTGCTCCAGCACGTCCGGCTGCTCGCCGTCCATCAGCCGCGGCTGCAGCCACACGTGCAGGCCGCGCTCGACCGCGTGCGCCGTCGTGGCCTCGAGGCGGTCGAAGAGGGTGCCGTAGATCGTCACCGAGTTGGCCTTGAGGCCGTCGGCGATCGAGTCGATCTCGGTGCGCATGATGTCGTCGTTCCACACCATGCGCGAGTTGTGGCCCTGGCCGGTCTCGTGGTTGGACCCGCAGTCGTAGGCCACGCCGCGGTAGGTGAGACCTCTCCCCCGCGGCGCGAGGATCTCGTGTTCGGTCATTTCGTGCTCTCCTAAGCCGCTACGCCGCGCGCCGGCGCTGCTGGAAGATGTCGTTGATCCCGGTCAGGCCCGAGAGCATGGTCGCGAAGTCCGTCTCACGCGGCCGCAGCTTGTTCGGGTCGATCTGCTCCTGGGCCTTGTCCCAGTAGTCCTCCTTGTTCTTCGTGCGGTCGTAGAAGAACCGCACGAAGTCCAGCACGGAGTCGAGGAAGGTCCGGTAGCTCTCCTCGTACAGCCCGAGCAGCTCGTTCTCGCTCGACGGGTCCTGCAGGACGCCGTCGAGCGCGTCGGCCAGGGCCCGCGCCCCGCGCAGCGCCAGCGTGACACCGGTGGACAGCAGCGGGTCGACGAACGCGGCCGCGTCGCCGACCAGCGCCCAGCCGGGGCCGTGGAACCGCTCGGCGGTGTAGGACCAGTCGCGGATGTTGCGGAACCCGCTCGCCCGCGTCGCGCCCTTGACCAGGGTGCTGACCTCTTCGGTCTTGCCGAGCTCCTCGAAGTACAGCTCCTCCAGCGACTTGCCGGACTTCTGGTACTCCTCCAGCGGCGTCACGTACCCGACGCTGACCGTGCCGTCGTGGAGCGGGATGAACCAGAACCAGCCGGTGGGGCGGTTCTCCGAGATGATGTCGCCGGCCTTGGTGCCGCTGTAGCGGTTGCAGCCCTGCCAGTACGTCCAGGTGGCGATGTTGCGCAGGTCGTCGTGCCAGACGACGGTGTCGAAGTGCTTGGCCAGCACGTGGTTCTGGCCCGAGGCGTCGATGACGAACTTCGCGCGCGCCTCGGTCGTCTCCTTGCTGCCCTTCTCCGCGTACGTGACGCCGACCATGCGCTCGCCGTCGAAGATCGGCTCGCGGACGGTGACCTCTTCGAGCACCTTCGCGCCCAGCTCGCGCGCCCGGCCCAGCACCAGCGCGTCGAAGTCGGCGCGGCGGACCTGGTAGGCGTAGTCGTAGAGCGCCGACTCGGTGAACCGGAAGCCCCAGGTGCCCTGGTTCTTGCCCCACAGCAGCGTGCCGCCGTACTTCTTGGTGAAGCCCATGTCGTCCAGGCGCTTGAGCAGGCCCAGGTCGTCCAACGTGGGCAGGGCACCGGTGATCAGGGACTCGCCGATGTGGTAGCGCGGGAACTTCTCGCGCTCCAGCACCAGCACCCGGTGGCCCATGCCGGCCAGCAGCCCGGCCGTCGCCGCGCCACCGGGTCCCCCGCCGATGACCACGACGTCGTATGCCTCATCGCTTGCGCTCATGTGCGCCCTTCCTCCTCGAGATCGCCGCTGCTGCCGGTGTACGTCAGAGTGCCCACAGTGGACGGTTGGGGTCGGCCAGGCCGGAGGCGAGGATGCCGCGGTAGTCCTCGATCATCCGGACCATCGTCTCCCGGTCGAACTGCTCGGTGTTGTAGCGCGCGGTACCGGCGATCTCGCCGTCGGCGAGGATGTCGAGCGCCCACAGCACGCCGTTCGGGATGTCCGACGTGTCCTGGCACGACTTGGTGCGCTTGCGGACCTCGGCGTACTCGACGTCGCCGACGGTCTCGGCCTCGGTCATGCCCGGGAACTGCAGCACCTGGATGGCGCAGACGGCGTTGTCGTCCCGCTCGTAGGTCTTGTTGATCTCCGGAGCCTGCGCGACGACCTCGCTGAAGGGCAGCTCGTGCGCGTAGGCCTCCAGGCAGGTGGCCCGGATCCGCAGCACCAGCTCGGAGAAGGTGCGGCAGCCGTCGATGTCGGTCCGCAGCGGGACCAGGTTGAAGAACGGGCCGATCGTCTCGTAGTGCGCCTGGTCGGCGCGGCCGGAGGTGATGATCGGCACCACCAGGTCGGTGGCCCCCGACATCCGCGCCAGCAGGGCGTTGTACGCGGCCAGCAGCACCATGAACGGCGAGCAGTGCATGCCCCGCGCGAGCTGCGTGGTGGCCCGGGCCAGCTCGGCGTCGAGCAGGAACCGCTCCACGGCGTAGACGGCCGGGGTGTCCGGGGCGAGCGTGCGGTCGGCCTTGATGTCGAGCATGCGGCCGCCGCGCAGCTTGCCGCCCCAGTACCCGCGCGACGCCTCGGACTGCTCGCTGGCGAGGTCGTCGATCTGCCAGACGGAGAACTCCCCGTACTGCAGCGGCTTCCCCAGGGCCGGCAGGTCGAACCCGCGGCGCCGCGCGTAGCTGACGGCCAGCTCGTGGATCAGGACGTGCAGCGACCAGCCGTCGCCGGCGGTGTGGTGCACGATGAGCACCAGCACGCCGTCCCGGTCGTCGAAGCGGCCCAGCTCGGCCCGCAGGTGCGGCAGCTCGTCGGCGCCCAGCCGGCCCGCCTCGACGGAGTTGACGAACTCGTCGATCTGCTCGTCGCGCGGGCGGCCGTCGTCGGTCAGGTCGTGCAGGACGAGCTCCGGCGAGCACGGCGGGTGGACGCGCTGGAACTGCTCGCCGCCTTCGCGGACGATCTCCGTGCGGAGGATCTCGTGCCGCTCGACGACGTCGTCCAGCGCGCCGCGCAGCGCGCCGAGGTCCAGCTCGCCGCGCACCCGCCAGCCGTGGATCACCAGGTGCCGGGGCCCGAACGCGCCGTCCGTCTCGCCCTTGTCGAAGATGCACAGCAGACCGAGGTTGGCCGACAGCGGGTAGCGGCCGGCCGTGTCGGAGACGCTCATCGGGGTTCCCTTTCCCTGCCCGGGCTTCAGTGGTGGTCGCGCTGGCGCTCGGCGGCCTGGTACAGCGCGGTGATGTTGCCGCTGCCGAAGCCCCGCGCGCCGAGCCGTTCGATCAGCTCGAGGAAGATCGTGTTCCGCGGGTGCACCGAGGCGGCGAAGATCTGGTACAGCTGGCCGTCGTGGTCCTCGTCGACGAGCACCTGCTGCTCGCGCAGGTTCGCCACCGAGTACTGCTCCGGCACCACGCGCTGCAGCAGGTCCGCGTAGTAGGAGGCGGGGGTGCCCATGAACTCGACGCCCCGGTCGCGCAGCACGTCGACCGCCTCGATGATCCCGTTGGTGGTGAAGGCGATGTGCTGCACGCCCGCGCCGCCGTGGTCCTTGAGGAAGTCGTCGATGTGGCCCGGCTCCTTGGACGTGTCCGGCTCGATCAGCGTGAAGGTGACGGTGCCGGACTTGCTCTGCACGACCTTCGTGGTCATCGCCTGGGCGCCGACCGCGATCGTCTCGGCGAAGATCAGCTCGAAGCCCAGCACGTCCCGGTAGAAGTCGACCGTGGCGTCGAGGTGCCCGTTCTCCACGCACACCGCGAAGTGGTCGATCTCCAGCAGCGCACCGGGTTCCTCGGCGTTGACCGCGATCGGCGCGGGGACGCCGTCCGGGTATTCGACGAAGGTGTGCAGGGTGTCGCCGAAGCCCATGATGCTGGCCGTGACGACGTTGCCGGCGCGAGAGGGCCCGGCGACCGGCCGCGCCCCGCGGGCGACGGCCGCCTCGAACGCCGCCTTGGCGTCGGTGACGCGCAGGGCGATGTCCGAGACGCCGTCGCCGTGGTGGTCGACGTAGGCGGTGCCGGGGTGGTCCTCGACGAGCGGTTCACTGAAGATGAACCGGACGTCGTTGGCGCCGATCTCGATCGAGCGCACGGTGGCCCAGTCCGGGCCGGAGTCACCCAGCGGCCGCTCGCCGAGGCCGTACCCGCGCACCAGCCAGTCCCGTGCCGTGTCGAGGCTGCCGACGTAGAAACGGACGTAGTCCAGCTCGAGACCGTCGAGGGCCGACGGATTCGGGGTGGCCATGGGGAACCTTCTTTCCTCTGTGCCGGGATGAGCGCGGTGGGCGGCGTCCGGGAGTCAGGCGGCGCGGCGGGCGGCCGGGTTCGGCCGCAGGTCGCGCCAGTTCTCGGCGATGTAGTCCAGGCAGGACGTGCGCCCGCGCGGACCGTGCGCGACCTCCCAGCCGGCGGGCACCGGGATGCCCGAGACCCACAGGGAGTGCTCGCCCGCGGCGTTCACCAGGACGGTGTAGTTCTTGTCCGGGTCGTCGAAGGGGTTCGTCATCTCGGTTTCTCCCTCAGAGCACCTGGGCCAGGCCGGCCACGGTCGGAGTGTCGAAGAGCGTGTTGATCTTCAGTTCCACGCCCAGCTCGGCGCGGATCCGGTTGAGCAGGCGCATCGCCAGCAGCGAGTGGCCGCCCAGGTCGAAGAAGCTGTCGTCGACGCCGACCTCTTCGATGCCGAGCACCTCGGAGAACGCGCGGCAGAGCGCCTCTTCCTTGGGGCCGCTCGGCGCACGGGAGGCGCCCGTGGTCTCGAACTCCGGCTGCGGCAGCGCGGCCCGGTCGAGCTTGCCGTTCGCCGTCAGCGGCAGCCGCTCGACGACGACGAACGCGGCGGGCAGCATGTACTCCGGCAGGCGGGCGCGGACGCGCTCGCGGATCGCGCCGGTGTCCGGCTCGCCGGACTCGGCGACCAGGTAGGCGACCAGGCGGACGTCGCCGGCCTTGACTTCGCGGGCGACGACGGCGACGTCGGCGAGGCCGGGGTGCCCGGCGATCGCGGCCTCGATCTCGGCGAGCTCGACCCGGAAGCCGAGGATCTTCACCTGGTCGGTGGCGCGGCTGACGAACTCGATCTCCCCGGCCGGGGTGCGGCGCACGAGGTCGCCGGTGCGGTACATCCGGGAACCCGGCTCGCCGAACGGGCTGGCGACGAAGCGCTCGCCGGTCAGGTCCGGGCGACCGGCGTAGCCGAGGGCGACCCCGACGCCGCCGAAGTACAGCTCGCCGACGGTGCCGTCGGGCACCGGGTCGAGCCGCTCGTCCAGGACGTGCAGCTCGACACCGTCCATCGCGCGCCCGACCGGGACCACCGGGCCCGGGGTGTAGGGCGCGGTGATCGCGGAGGTGGTGCTGAAGACGGTGCCCTCGGTCGCGCCGTACATCGCCCGCACGGTCAGGCCCGGGTTGACCTCCAGCACGCGGGCGACCGCGGTCGGCGCGATCACGTCGCCACCGGTGAGGACCTCGCGGACGCCCGCCAGGCTCTCCGGGGCCTCCTCGGCCACGACGCGGAACAGCCCCGCCGTCAGGTGCACGCCGGTGATCCGGTTCTCGGCCAGCAGCGTGCCCAGCGTCGGGATGTCGAGCTTGCCCTCGGGCGCGACGACCACGGTGCCGCCGTGCAGCAACGGCACCCAGATCTCGTAGGTGGACACGTTGAAGGCGTGCGGCGCGATGAGCAGGACCCGCTCGTGGTGACCGGTGTCCCAGGTGGAGTCCAGGGCCAGCGCGAGGGCGTCGGTGTGGCGCACGGCCACGCCCTTCGGCTCGCCCGTGGAGCCCGAGGTGTACATGACGTAGGCCGGGGCGTTCTCGTCCAGCGCCACCGCGGGGGCCGTCACCGGCTGGTCCGCGAGGTCCTCCGACGCCAGCACGACGTCGGCGACCGACGGGATGCCCAGGCCCTTCGAGGCTTCGTCGGTGACCAGGATGGTCGTCTTCGAGTGGTCGACGATCCACTGCCGCCGGTCGGCCGGGTAGGCCGAGTGGATCGGCTGGTAGAACGAGCCGGCCTTGAGCGCGGCCAGGAACGTGACGACGACGTCGGTGCTGCGCTCCAGCAGCACGGCGACCGGGACGTCCGGGCCGGCACCCAGCCCGGCGAGCCGGTGGGCGAGCCGGTTGGCGCGCTCGTCGAGCTCCCGGTACGTCAGCGTCCGGTCCGAGCCGGAGACCGCCACCGCGTCGGGGGTTCGCGCGGCCTGCGCGGAGAACGCCTCATGAACGGACCGGGACATGATCACACTCCAATTCCTCGAATCCTGCAGCGCCGGTTCCGACGCTAACCACGGGCGCGGGTGACCCACGTCTCCGCGTTTGCGGGGGTTGTTCTTGCCGGGCAAGGAGAATCAGGCGGCCTGGCCTTCGGCGGGCTGGTGCGAGAGGACGCGCTGGACCAGCGCCTCGTCCATCAGCGCGGTCGGCGGGTCGATGAGCCCGGCCACGCGCATGAACGCCTTGACGATCTCCTGGTCCTTCGACGCCGCGTACTGCAGCAGGCCCATGAAGGCGTTGCCCTGCTCGATCTCCGGGGTGCGCTCGCCTTCGACGCCGGGGAAGGCGAGGTCACCGCTCGCGGAGACCGCCCACGGCGCGTCGACGACCTGGCCGATGTCGCGGAAGTAGGCGTACTGGTCGACTTCGCCGCCGCGCAGGTGCTCGCGGAGGGTGAAGGCCTCCCACGCCGCGACGCTCATGCCCTGGCCGTAGACCGGGTTGAAGCTGCAGATCGCGTCGCCGAGCACGAGCAGGCCGGCCGGGAAGCGGTCGAGGTGCTCGTAGCGGCGGCGGACGCTGGCCGGGAAGCCGAACGAGGTCGCGTCGTCGAGCGGCTCGGCGTCCTTGATGCCGTCGTAGACGTCCGGCACCGGCAGCGACTTCGCGAACTCGACGAAGCCGTCGTGGTCGGTCGGCGGGTGGTCGCCGAGGATCCCGGTGAGGGAGACGATGCAGGTGTCCTCATCGGACAGTCCGAAGAAGGCGCCGCGCGGGTGCGCCGGCGACGCGACCGGGTTGATCGACCAGGTGTCGGTGAACGAGCCGGGCGGGCGGCGGTAGAACCGGGTGGTGTAGGCGAGGCCGATCTTGACGCGGTCTTCGGTGGGCCGCGCGTAGCCGAGCTGCTCCAGCCAGGCGGGCGTCCGCGAGCCGCGGCCGGTGGCGTCGAGCACGAGGTCGGCGCGCAGCACCTTCTCGACGCCGGCGTCGTCGCGGACGCGCACGCCGATGACGCGCTCGTTGTCCGAAGTGGACACCAGGCCCAGGATGTCGTGGCGCTCCAGGTAGGTCACGTTCGGCAGCGCGTCGACGCGGGTGCGGACGTGGTTCTCCAGCACCGGGCGCGTCGGCGTCACGGAGACGAGACCGGTGTGGGTGTAGGGCAGGCGCAGGCCGTTGAAGTACCAGCGCATCTCGCCCAGGTCGCCGACCGGCGCGCCGGTGGCGCGCAGGTCCTCGGTGAACCCGGGGAAGAAGTCCTCGAGGATCCGCTGGCCCCGGGCGTGCAGCCCGTGCGCGTGCCGGGTGTGCGGCGTGCCCTTGCGCGGCTTCGTCACCCCGAGGACGGTGTCGCGGTCGAGGACCAGGACGTTCTCGTAGGACTCGGACAGCACCCGGGCCGCCAGGCTACCGGCCATGCTGCCACCGAGGACGACGGCGACGCTTCCGACCTGTCCGGCCATCTGCCGGCCTCCTTGGCGTGAGAGGTACGTGGAGGGCCGTCGCGCAGTGCCTTTCGACGTGCTGCGGAGCGGCCTGCTGCCAGCCTCACACCCGGGTCGGGCGGTGGACGTCTCATGGTTTGCCCCGCGGGCGAGCGGGGGAACGTTCGAAGAAATCCGCCGGGTCCGGGAACGCCGAAGGGGATCCCCGCGGTCGCGAGGATCCCCTTCCGCCCGGAACCCGGGTCAGCTCGGGAAGGTACCGCTCGTGACGTTCACGAACGTGCCCGTGATGGCGCCGGCCCGGTCGGAGGCGAGGAACGTCGCCGTCGCGGCCACCTCGGCCAGCGTCGGGGACTTCTTCGTCATCCGCATCCCGTCCAGGTGCTGCAGCAGCCCGGCGAACGCCTCGTCGTCCATCTTCGGCGCGCCGCTGAACGCCGCCAGCTTCTCCGGCGACAGCGTCTCCGGCAGGCCCGCCGTCCAGATGCCGAGCACGCGGACGCCCGCGGGACCGATCTCGTTCGCGAGGTTGCGGAACAGCGTGTCCAGTGCCGCGTCGGCCGGGCCCGTGCCGCCCATCATCGGGCTGCCGTTGGCCGACCCGCTGTTCAGGCCGAGGATCACCCCCGACCCCTGCTCCACCATGTGCCGCGCGGCCGCCCGCGCGGTCAGGAAGTTCGTGGTCAGCCCGGTGAGCACCGGTCCGGTCACGTCTTCGGCGATCATCTCGACCAGGGGCGTGCCCTGCACGTCGCCGCGGGTGATCAGGTTGATCGAGATGTCCAGGCTGCCGCTCTCGGCCACCACCGCCTTGGCGTGCCGCTCGACCGCGGCCTCGTTGAGGGCGTTGACCACGTTGGCCTTCGCCCAGCCGCCGGCGTTCGTGATCTCCTTGACCACCGGCGTGAGGTTCTTGCGGGTGCGCCCCGCGCAGTAGACGCGTGCGCCCGCCGCGGCGAACGCCTTGGCCACCTCGCGGCCGATCGAACCGCCGGCCCCGTAGACGATGGCGTTCTTGTTCTCCAGGGACATCAGCTTTCCTTTCCTGTTCGACGTGTGCCCGGTGCACACGGACGTGGCCTGGCCCCCCAGCCATCGCGCCGACCCGGGCCGCCCCCGAACGGCGGAAACGGGTCGACAATCCGAGCACATCGTTGTGCCTTCGCGAGGCGGGCCGCATCTTCCGAAGTGCGCTCACCGACTGCGTTCGGCCGTACCGAAGTTCGGCCCAACGGGTTATTCAGTACCGCTGAACGGCGGAACTCAGCTCGGGAAGATGCCGCTGGTGACGTTCACGAAGGTGCCCGTGATGGCCCCGGCCTCCGGGGAGGCGAGGAACGCCGCGGTCTGCGCGACCTGGGCGAGCGTGGGCGACTTCTTGGTCATGCGCATGCCGTCCAGGTGCTGCAGCAGGCCCTGGAACGCCGCGTCGTCCATCTTCGGCGCGCCGCTGAACGCGGCCAGCTTCTCCGGCGACAGCGTCTCCGGCAGGCCCGCCGTCCAGATGCCGGCGACGCGCACGCCGCTCGGGCCGATCTCGGCGGCCAGGTTCCGGACGAGGGTGTCGATCGCGCCGTCGGCCGACCCGGTGCCGCCCATCATCGGGCTGCCGTGCGCGGACCCGCTGTCCAGCGCGAGGATCACGCCGGACCCCTGCTCGACCATGTGCCGGGCGGCGGCGCGCATGGTGATGAAGTTCGTGGTGACGCCGGTGATGATCGGGCTGGTGAAGTCCGCGGTCTTCATGTCGACCAGCGGGACGCCCTGCACGTCACCGCGGGTGATCAGGTTGATCGAGACGTCCAGGCTGCCGCCCTCGACCACCACGGTCTTGGCGTGCTCCTCGACGGCCGACTCGTCGAGCGCGTCGAGGACGTCCACCGACGCCGAGCCGCCCGCGGCCTCGATCTCGTCGGCCACGGCCTGCAGCGGCTCGAGGGTGCGGCCCACGAGGAACACGTGCGCGCCGTCGGCGGCGAACGCCTTGGCCACCGCCGCGCCGATCGAACCGCTGGCGCCGTAGACGATCGCGTTCTTCTTCTCGAGCGACATCGCTCTCTCCTTCGCGTCTCTTCGCGTGCTGTGTGCCCGCGTTTGTCGGACATTGAGACGCACGACCGCCGGAGAACTCATCGCCCGGATCGGGCTAAAGGGTGAGCGGCAGGCCGAAGGCCGGGAAGAGGTGGGGCTCGAAGGAGGTGATCTCGACGATCCGCCCGGCTTCGATGCGCAGGACGTCGAGCACCTGCGCCCGGTACACGGTGGTGCCCGGCCGCCGCAGGTAGCCCGCCGCGGCCGGCAGGCGGTTCGCGAAGGTCGGCAGGTGCTTCCACGTGCCCTGGAAGTGCGGCGACGCCGGGTCGATCGAGGGTTTGATGAACGCCATCATCGCGTCGCGGCCGACGAACCAGAACGGGTTCGGCGGCATCGTCAGCACGACGTCCTCGCTGAGCAGTTCGGCGACGACCGCGGCGTCGGCCTGGTCGGCCGCGTCCATGTAGCGCTGCAGGATCTCGCGCTCTTCGGCCGTCGGGCGGGCCGGCACGGTCCAGTCGCTGCGCCGTTCGGGCAGGTGGCGGCGCAGGGCGGGCCGGGCCCGCTGCAGGGCGCTGTTGACCGAAGCGACGCTCATGTCCAGCTGCTCGGCGGTGTCGGCGGCGGGCCAGCCGAGCACGTCACGCAGGATCAGCACGGCCCGCTGGCGCGGCGGCAGGTGCTGGATCGCGGCCAGGAAGACCAGCTCCATCGTCTCCCGGGAGACCGCGGCGCGCTCCGGCTCGACGTCGGTGGACGCGACGTCCTCGAGCATCGCGTCCGGGTAGGGCTGCAGCCAGGTCACCCGCGCGGGGGGCTCGGCGGCGCCGTTGTCCATCCCCGGCACCGGCTCGTACCGCTGCGGACGGCGCTGGTTGCGGCGCAGGAAGTCGAGGCAGGCGTTGGTGGCGATGCGGTACAGCCAGGCGCGGAAGGTCGACCGGCCTTCGAAGGCGTCCCGGCGGTTCCAGGCCCGCAGGAAGGTCTCCTGGACCATGTCCTCGGCGTCGTCGTAGGAGCCGACCATCCGGTAGCAGTGCACCTGCAGCTCGTGCCGGTACGGCTCGACGAGCCCGGCGAAGTCCCATTCGTCCCCGGCCCGCACGGCGGCGGTGACCTCGTCGTTCTCGCCGGCCCCGGGTTCCGTCACGGGGTCGTCCGTGACGTTTTCCGCGCCGTTCTCTTCCGTCACGGCCACGGCCGTGACGCTTTCCGGCGGGTTCTCCGTCACGCGGGCCGGCGTGACGTTTTCGGTCACGGCGGCGTCGCGGGCGAGCTGGGCGATGCGCCGGAGCCGGCCCACGGTCGAGGCCAGGTCGGTGACGTCGGTGTAGAACACCTCGGGCAGCTGCGGCGCCAGCCGGCGCACCCGCTGCTCGATGTCGGCGATCAGGTCCGGCACGGCGGCGCCGGCGGGCTGCTGCCGCTCGCGGTAGGCCTTCTGCCGGCAGGCGGGCGAGCAGTACTTGGACACGCGCCCGCGGCCACCCGCCCGCGCGGGGAGGGGCTTGCCGCAGCTGGGACACCGGCCGTCCGTCACGGCCCCGAATCTACGCACGACGGACCCGGCCCGCCACGGCGCCCTCGCGCGGGACCCGCGTCTCCCGTCGTGCGCTCCCCCCGGTCCACCCGGGCCGCACCGCAGAAATGGAGGCGCCGCCGGGTTTTCGCCCCGATCATCCTCGTATGCGGGCGAGCCGGGCGGCCGACCCATCCCCTGCGAAGGAGCACAAGCCATGGCGACGAGCGTCCCGATCTCGGATGCGGACTACCTCCGGATCCTCATCCACGGCCACACCGCGTTCGAACTGCTGCGCACGGGTCTCGAGTTCGACCTGTTCCAGAAGCTCGAGGACAGCGGCGGTCTGGACGTCACCGAGACCGCGGCGGCGCTCGGCGTCGAGGAGTACCCGGCGCGCGTCCTGCTGCTCGGCCTGGCGTCGCTGCTGCTCGTCGAGAAGAAGGACGGCAAGTTCGTCAACGCCCCGATCGTGCGCCGGAAGCTGCTGAAGGACGGCGAGCGGTTCCTCGGCCCGCTCATCGACATCCAGGACAAGATCATCAACAAGACCCTCGTCGACTTCGCCGAGTCGATGCGGCAGAGCACCAACGTCGGCCTGCGCCACCTCGATGGCCCCGGCGACACGCTGTACTCGAAGCTCACCGCGACGCCGGACCTGCAGAAGGTCTTCTACGACAACATGGGCGACGCCTCGAACCGCGCGTTCGCGCAGTTCCTGGAGTACTACGACTTCAGCGGGATCAAGCACGCGATCGACATCGGCGGCGGCGACGGCACCAACTCGGTCAAGCTGGCCGAGCGCTACCCCGAGCTCGAGATGACCGTGTTCGACCAGGAGAGCGTCACGCGGCTCGCGGCCGACAAGATCGAGGACCCGTCGGTGCGCAAGCGCGTGCACTTCCACCCGGGCGACATGCTCACCGACCGGCTGCCCGAGGGCGCGGACGCGATCCTGTACTTCCACATCTACGAGATCTGGTCGCTGGAGCGGAACACCGAAATGCTCCGCAAGTGCTACGACGCGCTGCCCGAGGGCGGCACGGTGCTGGTCTACAACTTCGTCTCCAACGACGAGGGCACCGGCTCGCTGTCCGGCGGGCTCGTCTCGCCGTACTTCCTCGCACTCGCTTCGGGCGAGGGCATGACCTGGTCGGCGGCCGACATGGAGAAGTCCGTGCGCGACGCCGGGTTCTCGCGGGTCGAGCGGTTCGCCGACCTCGGCTTCAGCCACGCCCTGGTGGTGGGCCACAAGTAGCCCGGTTCCCCCGATCCGGGCGGGCCGGAACCGGCTCGCCCGGATCTTCGGTGTCCTTGCCCGGCGCCCGCCGGTCGCCCGACGATCGAAAGAAGGCCGATGAACTTCCCCGAACCCGTCGCCATCATCGGGATGGCTTGCCGTTTCGCCGCGGGAATCGAGTCACCAGAGTCCTTCTGGGCGCTCCTGCGCGACGGTGGCGACACCGTCGGCGAGCTGCCCGCGGATCGCTGGGAGTGGCACGCCGGCCAGAGCCGCGAACACGCCGCGGTCGTGCGGGACGTGACCAAACGCGGCGCGTTCCTCGACAACGTCAAGGAGTTCGACGCGGACTTCTTCGACGTCACCCCGCGCGAAGCCGCCCTGATGGACCCGCAGCAGCGGATCACCCTGGAGCTGGCGTGGGAGGCGCTGGAGCACGCCGGGATCCCGCCGCGGTCGCTCGGCGGCACGGACGCCGGGGTCTTCATGGGCGTCGGCGCCGACGACTACGGGCGGCGGCTGCTGGAGGACCTGCCGCGGATCGAGGCGTGGACCGGGATCGGCAGCTCCTTCTGCGCGGTGGCGAACCGGGTGTCCTATTCGCTCGACCTGCGCGGGCCGAGCATGGTGGTGGACACCGCGTGCTCGTCGTCGCTGGTCTCGATCCACCTGGCGGCCCAGGCGCTGCGCTCCGGCGAGTGCCCGGTCGCGCTCGCCGGCGGCATCCTCGTGATGGCCGGGCCCGGGCTGTCGGTCGTGCTCGACGCCGCCGGCGCCACCTCGCGCGACGGGCGCAGCAAGTCCTTCGACGCCTCGGCCGACGGCTACGGCCGCGGCGAGGGCGGCGGCATCGTCGTGCTCAAGCTGCTCAAGGACGCCCGTCGCGACGGCGACCGCGTGCTCGCGGTGATCCGCGGCAGCGCGGTGCAGCAGGACGGCAAGACCAACGGCATCATGGCGCCCAACGGCGAGGCGCAGGCCCACCTGATGCGCCGCGCCTACCAGGCGTCCGGCATCGACCCGGCGACCGTCGGCTACGTCGAGGCCCACGGCACGGGCACCAGCGTCGGCGACCCGCTCGAAGCGGGCGCGATGACGGCCGTGTTCGGCGCCGGGCGCCCGGCCGGCGCGCCCTGCCTGATCGGCTCGGTGAAGCCGAACGTCGGGCACCTCGAAGCGGGCGCCGGCGTCGCCGGGGTGATCAAGACCGTGCTGGCCCTGCAGCACGGCGAGATCCCCGCCAGCCTGAACTTCACCACGCCGAACCCCAAGATCCCTTGGGACACTTCGGGTCTGCGCGTGGTCACCGAGAACACGCCGTGGCCGCAGAGCAGCGCGCCGCGCCGCGCCGGGGTTTCCGGGTACGGCTACGGCGGCACGATCGCGCACGTCATCCTCGAGGCGGCCCCGGAGTCCGACGCCGAGACGACCACCACCGCGGCGGCGGGCGGCCGGCCGAACGTCCTGCCGCTGTCCGGCGCGACCGAGGCGGCCGTCGCGAAGTACGCCGGACGGCTGGCGAACTGGCTGTCCCGCCACCCCGGCACCGAGCTCGCCGACATCGGGCACACGCTGGCCCGGCGGCGCCAGCACCTGCCGTTCCGGGCCGCGGTTTCCGCCGACAGCACCGCTGCGCTCGGCGCGAAGCTCGCCGAGTTCGCCGCTTCGGGCACCGGCGGTGTCTCCGGGCGCGCCCTGCCGGAGACCTCACGCCAGGAGCTCGTCTGGGTCTTCTCCGGGCACGGCTCGCAGTGGACCGGGATGGCCCGCGAGCTGCTGGCCACCGAACCCGCCTTCGCGGCCGTGATCGACGCGATCGAGCCCGTCTTCCTGGCCGAGATGGGGGTCTCGCCGCGTGCGACCATCGGCTCGGACGAGCCGCAGCCCGTCGACGTCATCCAGCCGATGATCTTCGCCGTCCAGGTCGCGCTGGCCGCGCTGTGGCGCGACCGCGGGGTCCACCCCGACGCCGTCATCGGGCACTCGGTCGGCGAGATCGCCGCGGCCGTCACGTCCGGCATGCTCACCCTCGAGCGGGGCGCCCGGCTGGTCTGCCGCCGGTCCGTGCTGCTGCGGCGGGTGGCGGGCCAGGGCGCGATGGCGATGGTGAACCTGCCGCCGGAGGAGGCGCGGCGCCGGCTCGCCGGCCGCACCGACGTCGCCGTCGCGGTCGCCGCCGCCACCGGCTCGACCGTGTTCTCCGGCGACGTCGAAGCCGTGCAGGAGACGAGCGAGCTGTTCGCCGCCGAGGGCCTGGCCGTGCGCAAGGTCGACTCCGACGTCGCCTTCCACAGCCCGCACATGGACCCGCTGCTGGAATCGCTGGCCGCGGCCGCCGCGGACCTGCCGCCCACCCCGGCCGAGATCCCGGTGTACAGCACCGCGCTGGCCGACCCGCGGTCGGAAGCGCCGCGCGACGGCGCCTACTGGGCCACGAACCTGCGCGGCACGGTGCGGTTCGCCGAAGCCGTCGCGGCCGCGGCGGCCGACGGCTACCGGCTGTTCGTCGAGGTCTCGCCGCACCCGGTGGTCGAGCACTCGATCAACGAAACCCTCGACGAGCTGGGCGTCACCGACGCCGTCGTCACGCACTCCCTGCGGCGCAACCGGCCCGAGCGGGAAACCCTGCTGGCCAACCTCGGCGTGCTGTACTGCGGCGGCGCCGACGTCGACTGGGCGGCGCACTGGCCGGAGGGCTCCCTGGTGGACCTGCCGACCACGGCGTGGCAGCGCAAGGAGCACTGGGTCGACGACTCGGTCGGCCGCTCGTTCCTCACCCAGCAGCACGACCTCGACAGCCACACGCTGCTCGGCGGCCGGATCAACGTGCACGGCGCGAACCCGGCCCAGGCCTGGCTGACCTACCTCGACCACGACTCGCGGCCGTACCCGGGCGACCACCCGGTGCGGAAGGTCGAGATCATCCCCGCCGCGGTACTGCTCAACAGCTTCCTGACCGCCGCGGCCTCGGCGAAGGGCACCTGGCACGAGCTCTCCGACGTCGCCCTGCGCGTCCCCGTGAGCGTCACGCGCCCGCGGCACCTCCAGATCGTGTTGCAGGACGGCGCTTTCCGGCTGTCTTCGCGGATCATCGAGGACGTCAGCGCCGAGGACGGCGACGACAAGGGCTGGGTCACCCACACCACGGCGGCGGTCAGCGCGTTCGGCGGCTCGATCCGCGGCCAGCGCTCGGAAGCGCGGACCAGCGAGGACCTGCCGACCGGGTACGTCATCGACCGGCTCGCCACCCTCGGCGTCGCCGCGATGGGCTTCCCGTGGGCGGTCCGGGAGATCCGGCGCGGCGAGGGCACGCTCGTCGTCACGGTCGACACCGACCCGGGCTCCGACGAACTGCCCACCACCTGGGCACCGCTGCTCGACGGCGCGCTGTCGGCGGCGTCGGTCGCCTTCGGCGGGCCGCCGATCCTGCGGATGCCCGCGCACATTCACCGGGTCACCCTCGCCGAGCAGTCGCCGTCGCGGGCGACCGTGACCGTGCGCGTGGTCGCCGACGACACCGTGGACGTCGAAATCGCCGACCTCGACGGCACCGTCGTCGGCCGGCTGACGCGGCTCAAGTACGGCGTGCTGGACAGCGAAGCCGGCGCGGTCACCAGCCCGCGCCAGGTCGTGCACGAGCTGGCCTGGCGCCCGGCCGAAGGCGTCGCCGGCGGGCCGTCCGGGAGCCTCGTGCTCGTCGGGCCGGACTCGCCGGTGCTGCGGCGGGTCACCGCCGGGCTCGACGCCCTGGGTGTCGCGCACCTGGTCGCGGCCACGCCCGAGGGCCTGCCCGAAGGGGTGCTCGGCCCGGACCACACGCTGCTCGTGGTGCCCGCCGCCGGGGCGACCGGCGACGCCGCGGCGGAGGGCTCGTGGCTGCTCGCCCGCACCGCGCAGCGCGTCGCCGCCACCGGGCAGGCGAAGACCGCCCGGGTCTGGTGCCTCACCGAAGGCGTCCGCGAAAGCGCCGAGGCGGCCGCGCTCGGCCACGGCCCGCTGTGGGGCGTCGGCCGGGTCATCGGCGGGGAGCACCCCGACCTCTGGGGCGGCACTGTCGACATCGGACAGTCCGAAGCGGACATCGCCGGCCTGGTCGAGGTGCTGCGGACCATCCGCGGCGAGGACGTGGTCGTCGTCCGCGACGGCGAGGCCTCGGTCGGGCGCCTGCACCGGCTCGCGGGCGACCCGGCCCGGCCGCGGCTCGCCGCCCGGCCGCACGCGACCTACCTGGTCACCGGCGGCCTCGGCGTGCTGGGCCTCGAGGTCGCGCACTGGCTGGCCGACCGCGGTGCCCGGCGCATCGTGCTCGCCGGCCGGCGCGGGCTGCCGCCGCGCAGCCGGTGGGCGGAGCTGACCGACGAGGCCGAGATCGACGCCGTCGAGTCGGTGATCGCACTGGAACGCCTCGGCGTCACCGTCGTCCCGGTCGCCGTGGACGTCGCCGACGCCGACGAGGTCGCGGCGAAGCTCTCACCGGACGCGCTCGGCCTGCCGCCCTTCCGCGGCGTGGTGCACGCCGCGGGCGTGCTCGACGACCGCACCCTCGGCAAGCTCGACGAAGCCTCGCTGCGCCGCGTCATGCGGCCGAAGGTCGAGGGCGCGCTGAACCTGCACCACCTGTTCCCGCCGGGCTCGCTCGACTTCTTCGTGCTGTTCTCCTCGTGCGGGCAGCTGCTCGGCCTGCCCGGGCAGACCAGCTACGCGGCGGGCAACGCGTTCCTCGACGCGCTCGCCGCCCACCGCCGCACGGCGGGCGACCAGGGTGCCGCCAGCTACGCGTGGACGTCGTGGCGCGGCCTGGGCATGTCGACCTCCACCGCGGTGATCGACGCCGAGCTCGCCGCCCGCGGCACGGCCGACATCAGCGTCACCGAGGCGTTCGGGGCGTGGGACCTCGCGGCCCGGCACGACCTCGGGTACGCGGTCATGCTGCGGACCCTGCCCGCCGAGCCCGGCGTGCGGAAGCTGGCCCTGCTCTCGGAACTGCCCGAAGAAGCCGCGGCCGGCGCCGTCGCCGCGGACCTGGTCGACGTGCCGTGGGCCGGGCTCACCGGCGCCGAGCTGTCGGCCGCGGTCACCGAGGAGATCCGCAAGCACGTCGCGGCCGAGACCGGCCTCGCGGCGTCCGAAGTGGACTCCCGGCGGCCGCTGATCGAGATGGGCCTGGACTCGGTGATGACCGTGCGGATCCGGCGCGGCCTCGAGCGGCGCTTCCGGTTCGCGCTGCCCGCGACGCTGTTCTGGGACCGCCCGACGATCGAAGCGGTCACCGCGCTGCTCACCGAGCGGATGGCCGAGGAGACGGGGGAGCCTGAATGAGTTTCGACGGTTTCGTGCCCTGGCCCGCGGACCTGGCCCACGCCTACCGCGCGGCCGGGGTCTGGCCGGGCCGGACGATGGGGTCGTACCTGTGGGAGTGGGCGGAGACCCGCGGTGACCGGGTCGCCGTCGTCGACGGCGGCACCCGGCTGACCTACCGCGACCTCGCCGTCCGCGCGGACGCCCTCGCCGTGCGGCTGGGCGAACAGGGGCTTTCGCGCGGCGACACCGTGCTGGTGCAGCTGCCGAACACCTGGGAGTTCGCCGTCGTGACGGCCGCGCTGCTGCGGCTGGGCGTCGTCCCGACGATGATGCTGCCGCCCCACCGCGACCACGAGCTGACGGCCATCGGCGCGCACGTGCGGGCGAAGGGCCTGGTCGTGCCGGACACCTGGCGCGGCTTCGACCACCAGGAGCTCGCGTTCCGTGTGACGGCGGCCCTGCCGGATCCGGCCTCCGTGCTCGTGGTCGGCGACGCGGTCGTTCCCGGCGCGGTCGACGTCCGGGCCCTGATGGACCCGGACGGCGACGTCGCCGGGCGGCGGGCGTGGCTGGACGCGCACGGGCCCGCGCCGTCGGACATCGCCGTGTTCCTGCTCTCGGGTGGCACCACGGGCGTGCCGAAGGTGATCAGCCGCACGCACGACGACTACCTGTTCAACATCACCCACTGCGCGCGGGCGTGCGCCTTCGACGAGGACACGGTGTACCTGGCGGTGCTGCCGGCCGGGCACAACTTCCCGCTGGCCAGCCCCGGCATCTTCGGCGCGCTGCACGCGGGCGGCCGGGTGGTGTTCTCGGCGTCGCCGCGGCCGGAGCCGGTGTTCGCGGCGATCGAAGCCGAGCGGGTGACGGTGACGTCGGCGGTGCCCGCGGTCGTCCTGAAGTGGGTCGACGCGGCGGCGACGGCGAAACCGGACCTGGCGAGCCTGCGGTACGTGCACGTCGGCGGGTCGATGCTGGCGCCGGAGATCGCGGAGCGGATGGCGCGGGCGCTCGGCTGCCGGCTGCAGCAGGTCTACGGCATGGCCGAAGGGCTGGTCTGCTACACGCCCCCGGACGCGCCCGACGAGCTGGCGTTCGGCACGCAGGGGCCGCCGATGAGCGCGTTCGACGAGCTGCTGGTCGTCGACGAGGACGGCCTGCCGGTGCCCCCGGGCGGCGAGGGCGAGCTGCTGACCCGCGGCCCGGGAACCCCGCGCGGCTACTACGGCGTTCCGGAGCAGAACAAGCTGTCGTTCACCGAAGACGGCTGGTTCCGCACGGGCGACCTGGTCCGCATCACCCCGGAGGGCTACGCGGTGGTGTGCGGCCGCGTCAAGGACCTGATCAACCGCGGCGGCGAGAAGATCTCGGCGGGCGAGGTCGAGACGCTGATCCAGGAGCTGCCGGAGGTGGCCGAGGTGGCGGCGGTGCCGGCCCCGGACCCGTTGTACGGCGAGCGGGTCTGCGTGTTCGTCCGCTTCCACGGCGGGTGTTCCCTGTCCCTGGCGGAGATAACCCGGTTCCTGACCGAGCGCGGCCTGGCGGCCTTCAAGATCCCGGAGCGGCTCGAGGTGCTGGCCGCCTTCCCGCACACGGCGGTCGGCAAGGCGGACAAGAAGGCCCTGAAGGTCCGCCTGGCGGAGATCGACGCCTTGCCGCGGGCTGCTTGAGTTCTCGACGTCGTGAAGGCCACCTTGGGTCCCAAGGTGGCCTTCACGCTTTGCGGGTGGTCCCGGGCACGGCAAAAGCGAAGGCCGCCGCCCGGGTGCAGGGGAACCCGGACGGCGGCCTTCGCGGGCGACCGTCCCGAAAGGACGGTCAGGCGGCGCGGCCGTCGGAACGGCGCGCGGTCTCGGCTCCCTGGGCCGCCACGATCGCGGCGTCGAAGTTCGGCTCCTGGCCGATTTCCGGGACGTACTCGGCGTGGACCACCGTGCCGGCCGCGTCCACCACGAACACCGCGCGGGACAGCAGCCGGAACTCCTTGATCACCACGCCGTACGCCAGGCCGAACGACAGGTCGCGGTGGTCGGACAGGGTGCGGACGCCCGAGACGCCCGCCGCGCCGCACCAGCGGGCCTGGGCGAACGGGAGGTCCACCGAGACCGTCAGCACCGACGCGTCGCCGAGCTGGGACACGCTTTCGTTGAACCGGCGCGTCTGCAGGTCGCAGACCGGCGTCTCCAGCGACGGGACGACCGAGATCACCCGCGTCCCGCCCAGCTCCGCGAACCGGACCGGGGCCAGGTCGGTGCCCAGCGCGGTGAAGTCCGGTGCCCGGTCGCCGACGGCGATCTCCGGGCCGAGCAGGGTCACCGGGTTCCCGCGGAACGTCACGACACCCGTGCGTTCGGTCATGCCGGCCCCCTCAGCCCTTGACCGGGCTGGTCTGCTGCGACACCAGCCGCCACTCGCCGTCGGTCTGGGCGACCACCCAGGTGCCGCGGACCGTGCGCTCGACCGGCACCGCCGTCTCGCCCTCGTAGAGCACGCCGCCGTCGGTGATGACCACCGCGACGCCCGGCTCGAGCACCTTGACGTCGATCGGCTCGGTGACGAGCTTGGTGCCCGACAGCGTCGCGCCGAAGGCGTCGCTGAAGAACGCCCGGATCGCGTCCCGGCCGTTGATCTGCTCGTCGTCGACGAGGATGCTGCCGTTCTCGGCGAACGACTCCGCGAACGCGCCGGCGTCGTTCGCGTCCCACGCGGCGCGGGCGCGCAGTTGCGCGGTCACGGCGGCGCTTTCCTCGCCCTGGGTGAACTTCCCGTAGTAGGTGGCCCACTGTTTGGCCCCCGCGACGAGGGACGAAGCCTTCTCGGACATCCGGCTCTCCTTGGCTGACGATGTGGCTCGAATCTCCGTGGCCAGGATTCCGGGAACCGGGGTGTCCCGGCATCTCCTCCCCTGCGGGAAAGACCGGCAACTCAGGAGAGGTTTTCGCGCCGGGGCCCGTGTGACCATGAACTCCGTCTGGGCCGATCGTATCCCCGCCGTTGGTTGGCCGACCGATCGAAGGAGAAGCAACAGTGTCCGCACCCACTTCTGACGAGCAGGCCAGGCTGGACGACTACTACGGGCCCTTCACCGCAGAAAAGGAAAAGGAAGCCCTCGACGTCCCGCTGCGCCTGATCGCCGCCTGGAGCAAGAACGACGGCTACGGCGTCGCCAAGGCCTTCACCGAGGACGGCATCCTCATCCTCCCCGGTGACGTGCTGAAGAAGGGCCGCGACGAGATCGGCGCGTTCATGGCCGCCGCGTACGCCGGCCCGTTCAAGGGCACCGGCGTCACGGGCAAGCCGGTCAACCTCCGGTTCGTTTCGGACACCGTCGCGCTGATCCGCACGCACGGCGGCATCCTCGCCCCGGGCGAGACCGAAATCGACGAAGAGCTCGCGGTCCGCTCGACCTGGGTCGTCGTCAAGCGCGACAACGAATGGCAGCTGGCCGTCTACCAGAACAGCCCGCGTGGCGCCGGCGCCACCCTCCGCTGGTAACCGAACCGATCCGGGAGATCATTGTGCCGACCACTTCGTGGGGCGACGCCACCGCGATCCTCGCCGCGCACGGCGTCGAGGAGGACACCTCTTTCTACCGCGAATTCACCAGCGCGGACGAAAAGGCCGTCCTCACCGTCCCGCAGCGCATCCAGGACGCCTGGCTGCTGAACGACGCGGACAAGTTCGCGGACGTCTTCACCGCCGAGGGCAGCCTGCTGCTTCAGGACAACCAGCTCACCAGCCGCGACGAGATCCGCGACTACATGCGTGCCGGGTTCTCGGGTCCGCTGAAGGGAGCACACGTCTACGGCTGGCCGCTGGAGGTCAAGTTCCTCGAGCCGGGCATCGCGATCGCGATCACCGAGGGCGGGATCATCCGCCCCGGTGAGTCCGAGATCGCGCCGGAGAACCAGATCCGGGCCGTCTGGGTCGTCGTCCGCAACGGCGAAGGCGACCTGAGCCTGTTCTCGCACCAGAGCAGCCCGGTCAAGGGCTGAAGCTCCGTTGAAGGCCGCCTCGATGGACTCCGAGTCCGTCGAGGCGGCCTTCACGGCATTTTGGGAGATGGCGGGCGGCGGCGCCGGGACTAGCGTCCCCGGTGGGCCCGTCCGACGGCCGAGGAGCGAGGGATCCCGATGACCACGGAACTTCCGGCGCCCGCCGACCCGGCGAAGGCGAAGCCGTTCCCGTCCGTCGCGCAGTACGAAAAGGCGCTCGCCGAGATCCGCGCCGCCGCGGCCGCCTACTACGCCGGCCCGGACGTCCGCATGGACGACGACACCTACGACGCCCTGCTGGCCCGCGCGATCGCGACCGAGGCCGCGCACCCGGCGTGGAAGCCCGCCGACACCCCGACCGAAGCCGTCGGCGCGGGGGTGGCGCCGGGCACCGAAATCCCGCACAGCACACCGATGCTGGGCCTGGACAACGTCTTCGACACCGAGTCGCTGCGGAAGTGGTCCGCGCGCCTCGAGCGCGTGCTCGACCACCCGGTGACGGCCTACACGGTGGAGCCGAAGCTGGACGGCCTCGCGGTGGCCGCGCGCTACTCCCGCGGCCGGCTCACGCTGGTCCTCACGCGGGGCACCGGCACGATGGGCGAGGACGTCACGACCCGCGCGATCCTGGCGAAAGGCCTGCCCGCCAGGCTTTCCGCACAACGGACGCTCGAAGTCCGCGGCGAAGTGTTCATGACCGACGAAGACTTCCGCACCGCCAACGAGCTCCGCACCGGGCACGGCGAGCCCGCGTTCGCGCACCCGCGCAGCGCGGCGGCCGGCACGCTGCGCGCGGTCGACCGCGCCTATTCCGCGCCGCTGTCGTTCGTCGCCTACGCCGTGCAGGGCCTCGCCGACGACGGGACGCACTCGGAAGCCATGGCGGAGCTGGAAAAGCTCGGCGTCGCGACGACGTCCGGCTGCAAGCCGGCGCTGAAGGTCTGCCGGGGTGCCGAAGAGATCGAAGCGGCCGTCGCCGAGATCCGGGACCTGCGCGGCTCCCTCGGCTTCGGCGTGGACGGCGCGGTCATCAAGGCCGACCGCCCCGAAGACCGGGCCGGAGCCGGGGCGTCGACGAAGGCGCCGCGCTGGGGCGTGGCCGTGAAGTTCCCCGCCGACACCCGCAGCACGCGGCTGCTGGCGATCGACGTCCAGGTCGGCCGGACCGGCGTGATCACCCCGGTCGCCACGCTCGAGCCGGTGTTCATCGACGGCGTGAAGGTCGTTTCCGCGACCCTGCACAACTTCGACGACCTCGAGCGGCGCAACGTCCGCGTCGGCGACACCGTGTTCGTCCGCCGGGCGGGCGACGTGATCCCCGAGATCACCGGCGCGAAGCTCGACGAACGGCCGAAGAACGCCAAGCCGTTCACCCCGCCCGAGGTCTGCCCGGACTGCGGCTCGGAGATCGACCGCTCGCAGACGCGCTGGCGCTGCACCGGCGGCCGCGCGTGCGGCGCCCGGAAGATCCTGGCCCACTACGCCACGCGCGAGGCGATGGACATCGAGGGCCTCGGCGGCAAGATCATCGACCTGCTGGTGGCCGAAGGCCTGGTCGCCGACCCGGCCGACCTGTACGACCTCGACGTGCCGAAGCTCGCGGCGCTCGACGGCCTCGGCGAGATCTCCGGCGGCAAGCTGGTCGCGGCGATCGAGGGCACCAAGCGGCGGCCGCTGTCGAGCCTGCTGACCGGGCTCGGCATCCGGATGGCCGGGCGCGCGGTGTCCCGGCGGCTGGCCCGGCACTTCGGCTCGATGGACGCGCTGCTCGCGGCCACGCCCGACCAGCTGCAGGAGGTCGAGGGCGTCGGCCTCGAACGCGCCGAGACGATCGCGGGCGAGCTGGCCGAGCTGGCCGGCGTCATCGCGAAGCTCGAAGCCCGCGGGCTCACCATGACCGAGCCGGACGCCGCGCCGCCGGCCGCGGCCACCGTGCTCCCGCTGCGCAAGGCCGACGGTTCGCCGATGCGGGTCGTGGTCACCGGGGCGGTCCCGGGGCTGAAGAACCGCGACGAGGGCAACCAAGCCGTCGAACGGCTCGGCGGCACCGCGTCCGGGTCAGTGTCGGCGAAGACGGACTTGGTCGTCGTCGGCGAGGGGTCCGGGAGCAAGGCGGACAAGGCGGCCGAGCTCGGCGTCCGGATCCTGCCCGCGGACCGGTTCGCCGACCTGCTGTCCGCGCACGACGGCGGCGACGACGGCCGGGCCGCGGCGATCCTCGCCTCCTGAACGACGTGAAAAAGGCCGCCGCCGGAAATTCCGGCGGTGGCCTTTCCGGGTGTCAGCGGAAACGGATGTCGACGCGGTCGAGGGCCGTCACGGAAACGTCGTAGACCCCCAGGGTGCACTGCACGGCCGCGCAGTCGACCGTCACGTCGATCCCGTCGCCGATATTGCCGACGTACTTTTTCTGCGCCACGATCGTGGTGACCGCGGTGCCGTGCGCGTCGCTGTGGATTTCGACCACCGTCGCCGGGTTGCCGGCGCAGCCGGTCGGCACCCAGCCGCATTCGCCGACCCAGAACGTGCCGTTCGCGGGCAGGCCGGTGACCACGGCCGCGACGGTGGCGTTGGCGGACAGGGCGAAGGTCGGCGCCGCGAACAGGCGGACCGGGGCGGCGGCGGACGCGGCGGGCGCGACCGCCGTCACCAGCCCGGCCGCCACCGCCGCGACGGCGGCGATTCTTCGGATTGTCGTGCGCATGGTGAAACTCCCCTCATTCGGTGCGATTCGGAAAACAGAATGCGGACCCCCGCGGCGAATCGTAGGGCACCCCGGAGGTGACCCGCACGTTTCCGGAACATCACAGGACCGGGTCGTGAGATCCGCATGGTTCGAGACGCCCGCGCTCCCGGACCGCCGGAACAATTCTTCGCACGAGCACTCGTGGAGGTCCGCTATGCACCTTGCCGCACCCGTGGCGCCGATCGCGCCACACCCGTTGCTGTTGTTCCTGCTGGGCCTGCTGGTCCTGCTGACGCTGGCCAAGCTGCTCGGCCGCCTCGGCGAGCGCTTCGGGCTGCCGTCCGTCGTCGGCGAGCTCGTCACCGGCATGCTGCTGGGCCCGACCCTGCTCGGCCACCTCGCGCCGGGCATCTCGAACTGGCTGCTGCCCGCGCAGCCGCCCGAGCAGATCCACCTGATCGACGCCGTCGGCCAGTTCGCCGTGCTGCTGCTGGTCGGCATCACCGGCACCCACCTCGACACGCGCATCCTGCGCCGCCAGGGCCGGGTCGCCGTGACGGTCTCCCTCTTCGGTCTGCTGCTGCCGCTGGGGCTGGGCATCGCGCTCGGGTTCGTGCTGCCCGGTTCGCTGCTCGGCGGCGGCCACTCCAGCCGCTGGGTGTTCGCGTTGTTCATCGGCGTCGCGATGTGCGTCACGGCGATCCCGGTGATCGCGAAGACGCTCACCGACATGCGCCTGCTGCACCGCACCATCGGCCAGCTGACCCTGGCGGCCGGCATGGTCGACGACGCGGTCGGCTGGCTGCTGCTGTCGGTCGTCTCGGCGGCGGCGACCGTCGGGGTCACCGTCGGCGTCGTCTCGCTGTCCGTCGGCTACCTGCTCGGCTTCGTCGCGCTGGCCGGGACCGTGGGCCGCGTGGTGGTGCGGAAGCTGATGGACCTGGCGGCCCGCCGGCCGGAGCCGGGCCCGGCGGTTGCCATGGCGGTGATCATCCTGCTCGCGTTCGGCGCGGCCACGCAGAGCCTCGGCATGGAGCCGGTGTTCGGCGCGTTCGTCGGCGGCATCCTGATCGCGCAGTCGCGCTCGGCGCAGCCGAAGCTCGCGCCGCTGCGCACGGTCGTGCTTTCCGTGCTGGCGCCGCTGTTCCTGGCCACGGCCGGGCTCCGGATGGACCTGACCGCCCTGTGGCACCCGACGACGGCGCTGGCCGCGATCGCCTTGCTGGCGCTGGCCATCGTCGGCAAGTTCGTCGGTGCCTACACCGGCGCGCGGGTCAGCAGGCTCAGCCGCTGGGAAGGGCTGGCGCTCGGCGCGGGGATGAACTCCCGCGGCGTGATCGAGGTGATCGTGGCGCTGACCGGCCTGCGGCTCGGCGTGCTCACCACGGCCACCTACACGATGGTGGTCCTGGTCGCGATCGTCACGTCGGTGATGGCGCCGCCGCTGCTGCGGCTGTCGATGGGCCGGGTGGCCCGCACCGAAGACGAACGGCTCCGGTTGCTCGACCACGAAGACTGGCTGGGCCACCGGCTGTCCACAGAGGACGCTGTGCGGCGCGAAGCGGCCTGAGTAGAGGAGGCCACCGCCCGGGCGGTGGCCTCCCTCAGCCGGCCAGGTGACCCGAAAGCCCGGCGTAGCCGCCTTCGGCCAGCCGCTCGCCGGAGGTCGCCGTGTACGCCGCGTCGGCCTCGATCCCGAGGCCTTCGACCATCCGGTTCATGAAGTTGAACAACGCGCAGACGAGCACGGCGTCGTGCAGTGCCTGCTCGTCCCAGCCCGCCGCGAACACCGCCTCGGCGTCGGCGTCGGTCATCCTCGACGGCGAGCGCGTCAGCTTGCCCACGTAGGCCAGCACCGGCTTCAGCTTGTCGTCCACGGGCGCCGTTTCCAGGTCCGCCACCGCCGCCGTCAGCACGCCTGCCGGCACGCCGAACGCCTCGGCTGTCACGGTGTGGATGCCGTGGCAGTAGTCGCAGCTGTTCACGCCCGAAACGTAGGCGGCGATCATTTCCCGCTCCCCCACGGTGAACGGCGATTCGCCGCGCAACAGCGTTTCGTGGAAGGCGAGCAGGTGCCGCGCCGGTTCGGGATAGGCCTGGAACACCTGGAGCAGCGTCGTTTCAGCCGGGAGCGACTTCAGGTAGGACATCGGGTTCCTTTCGGTCGGCGAGCCGGTCGATTTCGTCGCGGCGGATCCAGCAGGCCGTCAGGTACGCCAGCGCGGCGGGCCCGGTGCCCGGCACCGCGACCGCCACGAGGTCGGCCGAGTTCGCCCACTCCTGCCGCAACGCGCCCGCGGCCGGGCGCCCCGGCACGGCCTCGAGCGCCGGCCGCAGCGTCCGCCACCGGGCCAGGCCCGCCTCGGTCAGGCCGGCCAGATCGGCGGCGAAGACGCCGTGCCGGGCCTGGTCGACGGCCTGGGTGACCAGCGCCGGGTCGTCCGCGAGGGTGGCGAACCCGAGCCCGGCGACCAGCCGGGCCGGCTCCAGGCCCAGCAGGATCACCCCGACCTCGGTCTCGGGCCACGCGTCGACGTCGGGCAGGGTGAAGCGCGAGTCGTACGGCTCCTGCTCAGACACCCGCACCCACCTCGGCCCGGACCGGCGCGGTGGCGAGCGTCCCGCCGCGCACCCCCCGGGCGATCGCGTCGGCGACGCGGGCGGTGGCGACGCGGTGGCCGTCGATGTTGCGGGACGCCGGGCCGAGCACCATGCCCGCGGCCGCGCCGACCACCGACACCCGCGGCGCGTGGGTGTAGGCGAGCGTGCGCTCGTCGAGCGACGGCCAGCCGTCGCGTTCGCCGACGACCTCCTCGGGCAGCAGCCCACGGCCGGTCTCCGGCGTCGTGCCCAGCGCGAGCACCACGCAGTCGCCGCCCACCCGCTGCCCGCCGGCCAGCCGCACCACGGCCGTGCCCCCGGTCGCGGCGCCCACCCCGGTGACCGCCTCGCCGCGGTGCACCACCAGGCGGCCCTCGGCTTCGGCGCGCTCCAGCAGCGGCCGGAACTCGAACATGATCGACGCCCGCCGGAACTGCGCCAGCAGCCCCAGGCGGTCGTCCCAGCCGACGTGGCCGATCCGGGCCCGGCCCTCGGGCCGGAAGAACTTCGAGTTGACGTCCGCGCACTGGTAGCGCTCGCCCGGCTCCCGGATCACCCAGTGCACCTCTCGGCCGGCCGCCAGGGCGTTCGAGATCAGGTGCGCCGAGGTCAGCCCCGCACCCACGACCACCTGGCGCTCGCCCGCCGACGGCAGCCGCTCGTCCCAGTACGCCACCCCCGGGGGCGCGGCGCCGCCGCCCCACCACTCGCGCGGCGCCTCGCGGCGCTCCTCACCGGGGCACAGGACGACGTGCCGCGCGGTGACGCTGCCCCGGTCGGTCCGCACGGTGACCTCGGACGTCCCCGGCAGGACGTCGCGGACCGTGGCCCGCCAGGTCCGCCCGCCCACGTCGTGGGTGGCGACGAGGTGGTCGCAGTAGGCCTCGAAGACGTCCACCGGCACGACCGAGCGGTGCCCGGCCTGCGCCATCCGGACCTCCCGGCGCTCGACGGGCGTCAGCCGCGACCAGTGCAGCCGGGCGAAGTCCAGCAACTCGCAGTCGCGGTAGCCCTCGACGCCGGGGTGGTGCTCGTACGGCGAGCGCAGCACGCGCTGGCCGAGCAGGTCGATCCGGTCGAAGAAGCGGCGGCACGGCACGCCGGCGCGGTCGAGCACGACGACGTCGTGCACGCCGTGGTGCCACAGGGCCGACGCCACGGCCAGCCCGGCCGGGCCCGCGCCCACGACGACGACGTCGGCCCGCGACGGCGGCACCGGGTCCCGCCCCGGCGCGGGCGCGGCGGGCAGCCGCGGCCAGTCCCGGCCCCGGGGCGACTCCAGCAGGTGCGGCCCCGGGACGAAGGTGGTCACCGGGTCCCCCGGCGTCCGGTCGCCACCGGGTCAGCCGATCACGGTGACCGGGACGATGAGCTCGACCATCGGCCGCCGCGCCATCCCGTTCTGGACGAGCTCCTCCAGCGTCTGCTGGGACTGCTCCATGCTGTCGGTCGCGATCGGGCTGTACCGCGAGTAGGAGTACGCCGGCTTGCGCGCGCTGGTCTCCATCTCGTACACCTTGAGCACGGCCTCGCCCGGGCGGACCTCGCCGCCGTAGAAGGTCAGCCGCCGCTGGTCGGGCGTCATGAACGACTTCGAGAACTGCCGGGACATGACGAGGGTTTCCGGGTCGTTGACGAAGGTCGACTCGTCGTCCATCACGACCTGCATCGCGACCCAGGTCTGGTCGGTCAGGTTCGTCTCGGACTTGATGATCTGCCAGCGCCCCGGCTCCGGCAGGTTGACCGTGACCGAGACGTCGTGGTCGGACGTGTCGATCGCGCCGGAGATCATCAGCACGCGGCGCCGGACGTCGGCGACCCCCGCCATCTGGATGTCCCGGGCCCGCACCCGGCCGGAAACATCCAATCCCGCGAATTCCGGTGACGACATCGCGCAGCCTCCTTTATTTACCCCCGAGAGCCCCCATGAACTGCGAACACGCCAGAGAATTCCACACGGCCGGAGAGACTGTCAAGATGACGAATGCACATCTCAGCGGCCATACGTACACGCGGGCACGGCCGCACGCGCACGGCGAATTCGGCCGTTCGGGGCAACGGGGACTGCGCGACGCGGCGGAGTCAGGCCTCTTCGACGTCGGCTTCGACCACGGCGTCGGCGGCGAGCTCGGCCGCGATCTCGGCCGCGTTCGCCGTCGCGTCGTCGGCGAGGGTGCCGACGTAGAGGACGTCGAACGACGATTCGGCCCGCTGGACGTTGATCTTCACCATCAGGTCGGCTTTCACCATGACGATGAAATTGGAAATGTCATCAGGGTCGCCGAAAACGTCGTAAATGAGGAATACGGAACCGTCGCCGATGGCGAACAAGGCCTCGTAAAGAACATTCCGCTCGGCTTGGGTCGCGGACTCGGCCCATTCGTCGAGCAGCTCGACACCTTCCGCGAGCCGGAGGTGCATAGCCATCCGCTGGCCTCCCTACCGAGCGCGACGAACCGAGAGCGAAACAGCTTCCAGTCTGGCTGTTCGCGGCCCGTCGTGGCATCTCGGATCTTGCGGCCTCACGGCCGGAATCAGTTGTAGCCCAGGACGATCGTTTCGGTGAGGTACTCGCGCTGGGCGGGCGCCTCGGCCGGCGCGGCGGGCACCGCCTCGGGAGCGGTGCGGGGTGCGGGGACGCCCAGCGCCTCTTCGATCAGCTCGCGGTCATTCCGGGTGATGGGAACGGTCATCGCGCTACCTCCGTCTCGCTCGTGCCCGCTGTCCATGGTGCGCCCGGGCGGTCGAGGTCCCGTCGCGCCCGGCTGACGGCCCGATCGAAGCACCCGGTCCGCAGCGGGCGAGACGCACGACGGCGACCCACCGCGGTGCACTGGACGGGCAGGAGCCCGCCACGACCACCGAGGTGCACGATGACCGAGCGCTCTCAGGAGATCTTCACCGAAGCCACGCCCGGATTCGCCGGCCCCGCCCCGATCCGGACCGATCGGGTGAGCGAGAGGACCCGTCCGGTGGACGGCCGCCGGCTCCCGGCCTGGGACAGCGAGGAGTTCGACGCCTACGACGCCTTCGAGCTGGGCGAAGCCGCCTGACGAACAGCGCGCAAAAAAGCCGTGAAGGCCCCTTGAGGCCTTCACGGCTTTGCGTTGCGCGACGTCAGAGCGGCAGACCGGACAGCCGCCAGGCGTCCGGGCCCGCCGTCCGCGGGGCGTCCCGGCGCGCCGCCGGGGCGGCCCACGCCGAGCGGGCCGGCGCCGGCGACGCCGGACCCGCCGCGGCGGAGACGGCCAGCAACGCCGTGACCACCGCCGCCAGGTCGGCGTCGTCCGGCCGGCCTCGGACCACCCTCAGGTGGGGGTGGGCGGGTTCGGGTGCGGCCATCGGGTCCTCCCGGTTCCTCAGACGGGGTGGTTGCCGTGCTTGCGCTGGGGGCCGGGCTTGCGCTTGTCCTGCAGCATGGCCAGCCCGCGGGCGATCGCCGCACGGGTGTCCGCGGGGTCGATCACGTCGTCGACCAGGCCGCGCTCCGCCGCGTACTGGGGGTTCAGGTACTCCGCCACGTACTCGGCGACCAGCCGGGCGCGCAACGCCGCCGGGTCCGGGGCCGCCGCCAGCTCGCGGCGGAACAGCACGTTCACCGCCCCTTCGGCGCCCATCACCGCGATCTGGTTCGTCGGCCAGGCCAGCGAAAGGTCGCAGCCGATGGACCGGGAGTCCATCACGATGTACGCGCCGCCGTAGGCCTTGCGCAGGATGACCTGGATCCGGGGCACCGTCGCTTCGCAGTAGGCGTGCAGCAGCTGCGCGCCCTGCCGGATGATCCCGCTGCGCTCCTCGTCCACGCCGGGCAGGAACCCCGGCACGTCGACGAGCGTCACCAGCGGGATGCCGAACGCGTCGCAGAACCGGACGAACCGCGCCGCCTTCTGGGACGCCGGCCCGTCCAGCACGCCGGCCAGCACGCACGGCTGGTTGCCGACGAGCCCGACCACGCGGCCGTCGACCCGGGCCAGCGCGCACAGCACGTTCGGCGCCCAGGCTTCGTGCAGGGCGAAGAACTCGCCGTCGTCGGCGACCTCTGTGAACACGTCCCGCATGTCGTAAGGCCGGTTGGGCTCCGCCGGGACGAGCTCGGCCAGCCGCGGCCGCCAGTCCGCCGTCGCCCCGGTCTCGCGGGTCGCCGGGGGCTGCTCGAGGTAGTTGCGCGGCAGCAGCGACACCAGGTACCGGACGTCGGCGAGGCAGCTCTCCTCGTCGTCGTGCACCACCGTGGCGACGCCGGAGTGGCGGCCGTGGGTGTCCGCGCCGCCCAGCTCGTCGTGGCTCACGCGCCGCCCGGTCACCGCCTCGACGACGTCCGGGCCGGTCAGGAACATCCAGCCGGTGTCGCGCACCATGAACGTGAAGTCGGCCAGGGCCGGCGAATACGCCGCACCGCCGGCGCACGGCCCCAGGATGACGCTGATCTGCGGGATCACCCCGGACGCCTCGACCTGGCGGCGGAAGATGCCGCCGTAGCCGTTGAGCGCCATCACGCCTTCCTGGATGCGCGCGCCGCCGCTGTCGTTGAGGGCGATCACCGGGGACCCGGTGGCCACCGCCAGGTCCAGCACCTTGTGGATCTTCGCCGCGTGCGCCTCGCCCAGCGACCCGCCGAACACGGTGAAGTCCTGGGCGTAGACGAACACCCGGCGCCCGTCGATCGTGCCGGAGCCCGCCACCACACCGTCGGTGTAGGGGCGGTTCTCCTCGAGCCCGAGCCCGCGGGCCTGGTGCCGCCGGTAGGGCTCGATCTCGGTGAAGGAGTCGTCGTCGAGCAGCAGCGCGAGCCGCTCGCGCGCGGTGAACTTGCCGAGGGAGTGCTGCCGCCGCACGGCGTCCATCCGGCCCTCGGCCACGTGCGCCGCCAGCTCGTCGCGGCGCTTGCGCAGCAACGGCATCCCCGGCTCCGGCTCAGTGGCCGGGTGCAGGGAGATGACCTGGGCGTCGCCGGTGGGCACCGACCGCCGGTGGTGCCCCTGCCCGCGGCGTTCACCGTCGGGCAGGGGCACCACTTCGGCGTCGTCGAGCGGCTGGGCGCCGGCGTCGGACGGACCGCTCACGCGGCGTCCCGCAGCCGGCCGAGACGCTCGAGGTTCTCCTGCTCGATCTCGGCGACGATGGTGCTCCACACGATCCCGCGGCCCAGCCGGGGCATCGGCCGGGTGATCGCCGGCACCGGCTCGGGTGCCGCGGCGATCGGGTCCGGGACGGCCCGGACCGGGCGCGTGGTGTCGTCGGTCTCCTCGTGCGCGGTCATGGCAGTGCCTTTCCGGTCGCGCCGGACCCGGCGGGGCCGGCTGGTGGGGCTGTCGTGAGAACGGCTCGCCGGGCGCGGCTCGCGGGGAGCCGGCCGGTCTCGGCCAGCCAGCGCACGGTGTCCGCGACCGTGTCCGCCAGCGGCCGCGCGGGCACGCCCGCGTCCGGGACGCCCGCCGCGACGGGCACGGCGACCGCGCAGACGTGGATCGCGCCGTACTGGACCGGGAGGCGCCCCGGCCAGCACCGCTGGAGGACGTCGGCGGCGCGGCCGGCGAAGGTCAGCGCACGGGCCGGGAGGAACGCCGCGGGGAGCCGGCGGCCGGTCACCGCGCGCACGGTGGCCAGGTAGTCGCGAGTGGACACGAACGTGCCGGGGCCGAAGAAGCCCGGGCCGGGCGCGGCCGGGCCGTCGAACAGCCGCGCGTGCAGTTCCGCGTTGTCGCGGACGTCGCCGAGCGGCAGCCCGCCCGCCGGCCACAGCGGCATCAGCCCGCGCAGCAGGTCCCGCAACCGGGCGTTCTGGTCGCCCAGGTGCGGGTCGTGCGGGCCCAGCAGCCCCGGGGGCCGGGTGAGCACCGCGCCGTACCGGCGGGCGATCCGCTCGGCGGCCGTTTTCGAGGCCAGGTAGGGCTCACGCGACGCGCCGGGCGGCGAGTCCGGCCCGATGCTGGCGGTCGCGGCCGGGTACAGCGTCCCCACCGTCGACACGTGCACGATCCGGCCGGTCCCGGCGTCGCGGGCCGCCGCGAGCACGACTTCGGTGCCGTGCTCGTTCACCCGCCGCAGTTCGGCGCGGCGGCGGGGGTCGAAGGTGTAGACGCCCGCCGCGTGCAGCAGACCGTCCACACCGGACACGAGCCGGGCGGCCGCGGCCGGGTCGGTGACGTCGCCCGCGACGACGTCGACCGCGTCCGGCGCCACCCCGAGCGGGCCCAGCGCGGCCGCCACCCGGTCCGGCCGCCGGGCCAGCAGCCGGACCCGGTGGCCGTGCCGCAGCAGCGCCTGCACGGTGTGCGCACCGAGGAACCCGGTGCCCCCGGTCACCGCGACGAGCATCGCTCTCCCCTTGCCTGGTCGGGTGGTCAGGCCGCGCGGGCGCGACCGTCGACTTCGTGGTAGCCGCCGCCGTAGAACACGAGCGAGTTGTCGCCGGTGCCACGGCTGGAGGTGACCACGCGACCGAGGAAGATCGTGTGGTCACCGCCTTCGTAGGCCTCGGCGAGCTCGCACTCGAGCCACGCCAGCGCGCCGGTCAGCAGCGGCGCCCCGGTCTTCGCGCCCGGGGCCCAGCCCACGGAGTCGAACTGGGCCATCCCGGCGGGCCGGCGCCAGTCGGCGAAGTACTTCGACAGGTCCTGCTGGTCGGCCGCGAGGATGTTCACGGCGTACGAGCCGGCGCTGGTGATGGCGGCGTGCATCCGGGCGGCCCGGGACACGCAGCACAGCACCATCGGCGGCTCGAGCGAGACCGACGAGAACGCGTTGGCCGTCATGCCGTGGCCCTGCTCGCCGGCCGCGGTGAGCACCGTGACCCCGGTCGCGAACTGCGCCATCACCTCGCGCAGCCCGGTCTGGGTGGACAGGTGCCGCCGCCCCGACGCGGTGGGCAGGCGCTTCAGGACCGCCCGTTCGGTGGTTTCCCCGGCGTCGGCCACGTCACGCTCCCCTGCCGTTCACCGAGGTGGTCGTGTACGGCGCCAGCGCTTCGCGCAGCTGCTCCGGCACCCGCGACGGCACGGTGGCCGTGTTCGGGCCGCGCATGCAGGCGATCCGCTGCCGGCCGCGGGCGACCAGCCGCTCGCCGTCCGGGTGCAGGTGCACGTAGTCGAAGGCGAACTGGACCTGCGTCGAGGTGAGCTCCTCCAGCCGCAGCCGGATGGACAGCTCGTCGAACGCGGTGATCTCGGCGAAGAACTCGCACTCCACCTTGAGGGTGAAGAGCTTGAGGTCGTCGCGGACCTCCTCGAGCACCGCCGGGGCCTTCTCCTTCAGGAACATCTCGCGGCACCGGCCCTGCCAGCGCACGTAGTTCACGTAGTAGACGTTGCCCACCAGGTTCGTCTCTTCGAAACCGACCGTGTGGCGGATCTCGTAGTAGTCGGACATGCTCAGTTCTCCTCTGCCTGCAGCACCGCGAAGACCACCGGCTCGGTCCGGTCGTTGACGGTCGTGGCCCAGGTCGCGATCCGCGCCGGCCCGCAGGCCAGCAGGGCCCAGCCGTCGGCCTCGACGCGGCGCACGGTCAGGGACTCGGTCATGGCGCCCGTCTTGCGGACGCATTCCAGGGCGCTCCACACCCGGGTGTTGGCCACGGCGACCGGCTCGCCCGCGTCGGCGGCCAGCAGCCGGCCGACCGAGAGCAGCTCCTCGCCGAGCAGCCCGGCCCAGTCCTCCTCGGTCCGCTCGAGCACCGTCTCGACGTCGCAGGTCACCTGTCCGGTGCCGGCCACGACGAGGGTCAGCCGGGAGCTGTGCGACGCCGTGATCGCGCCGCCGCCGTCGACCTCCGGCTTGCCGTCCGGGCGGTAGCGGATCTCGACCGGCTTGTCGAACGCCCGGCTCGCGGCCAGCGCGGTCTGGGCGCGGCGTTCGGCGATGCCGCCCGCCTCGGCCCCGGCGGGGTCGGGCTCCAGCACCACCGACCGCGTGCCGCCGAGCATCCGCTCGCACGCCCGCTCCAGGTAGGAGCTGAGCATCGAGGGCACCCACGGCCCGGCCCCGTCGGTCTTGCGGACCGCCCGCAGCATCAGGCCTTCCCAGCGCTCCACCAGCTCGCCGTCCGGGTTGCGGACGTCGAGGTCGTAGACGTAGCTGTCGCCGTCCTGGAGCCGTTCCTTTGCGTCCAGCAGCACGTACTCCGGGTGCTGGGCGCCGGGCTCGGCCAGGTGCAGCTTCTCGATGCCCTGCGGCAGCAGCGTCGCGTCGGGGACGCAGCACTGGATCGCGTGCATCATCGCGTCCCGCGTGCCGGGGTCGGCCAGCAGCCGCTGCTGCGGCAGGAACGGGGCGAACCAGTCGTGGTCGGCCGTGGTCGCGATCTCGGCCACCGCGTGCCGGGCGCTCGCCCGCCGGTAGCCCACGACCCGCTGGAAACGCTTGCCCTGGAACAGCACCGTGCCGTAGAGCTCGGACAGCGGTTCCACCGGCACCGACGGCACGTCCGTGTCGCGGACCTGCTTCGGGCCGATCTCGGCCGGCCGCGCGAAGCTGAGGCTGGCCTTGAAGTGGTCGGCGCTGAACCCGGTTTCGTCGCTGCGCAGCACCACGTCGACGGTGTCGGCGTCGCGGGCGACGGCGGCCAGCCGGATCGTGGTGGACCCGCCCGGCGAGACGATGATCGGGCGCAGGAACTCGACGTCCGAGAGCACCGGCGCGCCGGTCCGGTCGAGGGTGGCGGCGGCGACCTGGGTCATCGCCTCCATCCCGAGCACCGCCGGGAACAGCAGCTGCCCGTCGAGCAGGTGGTCGGCCAGGTACGGGTCCGAGCCGGCGGACAGGTCCGCCTCGGTGATCAGCTCGACCCCCGGGTAGTGCACGACCGCGCGGTCGACGAACCGGGTCAGCGGCAGCTCCTTGCGCTGGATCGGCAGCGTGGCCAGCCCGCCGGTGCGCCCGCAGACGACCAGCACCGGCGGCACCGCCGGGTCGGCCAGTGCCTGCTTGAGGATGGCGATGCCGTCCTCGGTCGGGATCGGCGTGATGCCGTCGCGCTTGAGGGCGCTGACCACGCCGAGCTTCTCGCCCATGCCGGTGCCGGACCAGACCGACCACTCCAGCGCGACCGCCCGTGCCTGCGGGTACTCGCGGCCGAAGCGCAGGGTCAGCTCGGTCATCCAGTCGTTGGCCGTGGCGTAGTGCGCCTCGCCGCGCAGGCCGGCCCGGCCGATGATGCTGCCGAAGGTGACCAGCAGCTTGATCTTGCTCTTGTCGACCGCGTCCAGCACCGCGTTGAGACCGCCGATCTTCGGGGCGAGCGTCTTGCGGAAGGTGTCCTCGGTGAGGCTGAACAACGCGGCGGGCTCGTTGCGCCCCGCGCCGTGCAGCACCGCGGTGACCGGGCCGAGCTCGGCCTGCATCCGGGCGATCGCGTCGCCCACCTGCGTGCCCGAGGTGACGTCGGCGCGCTCGTAGCGGTAGTCGATGCCCGCGGCCTTCATCCGGCCGAGGTTCTCGGCCAGCTCGCTGTCGTCGGCCGGGTCGCTCCGGCCGAGCAGGGCGAGCTTCGCGCCGGAGTCCTTGGCCAGCGCCAGCGCGCTTTCCGCGGTGATGCCCTTGCCGCCACCGGTGACGAGCAGGACGTCGCCCGCGTCGAGGGACTCGGGGATCGGGCCGGTGGGCGCCGGGGCGACCGCGACCAGGCGCGGCACCGTCCGGCCGCCGTCGGCGCCGTAGCGGACTTCGGCGAAGTCCGTGGTCCCGGCGACCTCGGCGACGACGATCTTGACCGCCTCGCTGACCGCGGCCGGGTCCGACGGCGCCGGGTCGGCCAGGTCGACGATCGTGGTGCGGGCCGACGGGTCCTCGAGCCGCAGGGTCTTCGCGAGCCCGGAGGCGCCGAGACCGTGCTGCACGACGACGAAGCGCGTGCCGTTGGGCGCGGCCATGACGGCGCGGCCGGCCTCGAGGAACAGCCCGGCGTGGCTCGCGTCGCAGTCGGCGGGCAGGCAGAGCAGCACGCCGTCGCCGGCGCCCGCGCGGGCCAGTGCCGCGCGCAGCGGCGCGGCCAGCGGGTGACCGGGCGTCGAGAAGACCTCCCAGCGCGCCTGGCCGAGGCCCGGCGTCAGGTCGGCCGCCGGCCGCGGGGCCGGCACGTACTCGACCGCGAACGGCCGGACCCACGGGCCGGCGCCCGGGACCTCGCCGCCGCCGGTGTCGGCCGGCTTCGCGGTCTGGGCCAGCTCGTCGATCATCTCGGCGAGCTCACCGAGGCAGACCGTCGCGAAGTTCGGCATGCCCTCCAGCGCGGGCCGGCCCAGTGCCCGGGTGACGTCGTTGACCAGCTGGCCGACCGTGATGGACGACAGGTGCAGGTCGTCGAGCGGGTGGGTGTCCGCGGTGACGGTCTCCAGCGGCAGCTCGACGCGCTCGGCGGCGAGCTTGCGCAGCAGGTCGAGCGTCGCGTTGGCACCGCCGGCGACCTCGACCGCGGCTTCCGACGCCGCCTGCTCCTTCTCGGCCGCCAGTTCCGCGGCGAGTTCGCTGTCGATCTCCGGCGCCGCCTCGCAGGGGCTGGCGAGGAAGTTGAACACGCCGTCCTCGGGCAGGCCGCGCACCGCGCGGCCCTCGAACAGCGGGCCGGTCGTCAGCTGGGCACCGGCCGCGAACGCCGCGCCCGCCACCCGGAGCACGGCGCTCAGCGTCGTGCTGTCGGTGTCGACGGCCAGCACCGGCGTGCCGGGGGCGATCTCCTCGAACAGGCCCGAGAGCACCCGGCCGGGGCCGACCTCGATCACCAGGTCGCTGCGCTCGGCCACCTTGGCGGCCGCCTCGCGGAAGCGCACCGGGAGCACGATCTGGTCGCGCAGCAGCTCGGGCAGGTTCTCCGCCGCGTGCAGGACGTCACCGGTGACCGTGGAGACGACGGCGTGCTCCAGGCGGGCGAACGGGATCTCCGCCAGGGGTGCGGTCATCGCCGTCGCGGCCGGCTCGACCAGCGGCGAGTGGAACGCGTGCGACACCTTGAGCCGGGTCGCGGTGACGCCGGCGGCGTGGGCGCGGGCGATCACCCGGTCCACGGCCGCGGCCGGGCCGGAGATCACCGTCTGCTCGGGGGCGTTGTAGCCCGCGATGACGACGTCGGCGCCCAGGCCAAGCTCCTCCGCGCGGCTCGGCGACGCGGCGATGCCCGCCATGGCGCCTTCGTCCGCGGTGGTCGCGGCCATCACCTTGCCGCGGACCTTGGCCAGCTGCAGCACCGCGCGCTCGTCCAGGGCACCGCCCCAGTGCAGGGCGGTCAGCTCGCCGAGGCTGTGCCCGGCGGCCGTCTGCGCCTCGATGCCGAGCGAGCGGAGCACGCGCAGCGCGGCCAGCGAGCCGGCGACGATCCGCGGCTGGGCGACCTCGGTGGCGACGTGGTCGGCGCCGGTGGGCAGGCCCGCGGCGCGGAAGACGTCGTCGGCACCGGTGAACCGGCGGCGCAGCACGCCGTCGGCCGCGCGCCCCGAACCCTGGCCCGGGAACAGGAAGCCGATGCGCGGTTCGGTGACGCGGTGGCCGGCGAAGATGCCGTCGGTGGCGGCGAACACGGACCCGTCGGTGCCCAGCAGCTCGAGCAGGCGGGTCAGCTTGCGCTCCGCCTCCTCCGGGCCGGTCGCGACGACCGCGGCGCGCGCGGGCCGGTGGGCGAGCTCGCCCGCCAGCTGCCCGGCGAGGTCGGTGAGCTCGGCCATCGACAGCTTCGGCACGAACTCCAGCAGGCCGGTGATCCGGGCTCGCAGCCCCTCGACGTCGTCGGCGTCGAGCAGCAGCAGCTCGGCGTCCTGGCGGCCGGAGACCAGCGCCCGCGTCCGCTCGTCGAGCTCGGTCTTGCGCGCGGCGTTGGGCGCCTCGGTGACCGTGACGTGCGAGTTGATCCCGCCGAAGCCCATCGCCGAGACACCGGCGCGGACCGGGGCGTCGGCCGGCCACAGCTGCGCCTCGCGCGGCACGTACATCCGCGCGGAGTCACCGGTGAGCTTCTCGTGCGGCTCGAAGTGGCCGGTCGCGGGCGGGATCACCTGGTGGTACACGGCGAGCGTCGCCTTGATCAACCCGGCGACGCCCGCCGCGGCCTTGGTGTGCCCGATGTTGCCCTTGATGGTCGACAGCGCGGCCGGCGCGGCCAGCGGGTCGGCGTCGTGGCGGGCGGTGGACAGGGCCTCGATCTCGGTGGCGTCGCCGAGCGCGGTGCCGGTGCCGTGGCCTTCGAAGTAGGACACGGTCTCGACGCCGTAGCCGGCGCGGTCGTAGGCGCGCTTGAGGGCCAGCCGGTGCCCGGCCGCCTCCGGCCGGGTGATGCCGCCCTTGCCGTCCGAGGACACGCCCCAGCCGCCGATCGAGGCGTAGATGCGCTTGCCCTGCTCGATCGCGTCGCTTTCGCGCATCAGGACGAGCATGCCCGAGCCTTCGCCCGGCCAGAAGCCGTTGGAGTCGGCGTCGTAGACCTTCATCTCGCGCTTGGCGAGGGCGCCGGTCTTGGCGAAGCCGATCACCTCGAAGGGGTCGATCGAGAGGTCGACGCCGCCGGCGATGGCGACGTCGAGGTCGCCCTGCGCCAGCGAGTTCGCGGCGCTCACCACGGAAAGCAGCGAGGACGAGCAGGCTCCGTCGACCGTGAAGCCGCCGCCGGCGAAGTCGAAGTGGTTGCAGACGCGCCCGGCGATGGTGTTCGCCAGGCCGCCGGCGAGGGTGTCCTCGTTGATCTCCGGGAACGGCTCCTTGTACTGGACCTCGAGCTCCCGCAGGAAGGTCGCCGTCTCCTCGTCGCCCCAGCCGCGCTCGCCGAGCGCCGCGGCGACGGTCCGGCGGACGTACGGCCAGCGCAGCCGCATGATGTTCGCCCGCGAGAACTCGCCGGTGAGGCTGTTGCCGATGACGACGCCGGTGGCCTCCCTCGGCGCGCCGTCGCCCTCGGGGAACCCGGCGTCGGCCAGCGCCTGGGCGGCGACGTCCAGCGCCAGCCAGTGCGTGGTGTCCGTGGCCCGGAAGGTGCTGCCGGCGACCTTGTACGCGACCCGGTCGAACTCGAAGTCGCGGAGCACCGCGGCCTTCTGCGCGTAGAACCGGTCCGGTGCCGCCGGGTCCGGGGAATAGTAGTCCGCCCGGTTCATCCGTTCGTCGGGCAGCCGTCGGAACGCGCGGCGGCCGGCCAGCACGTTCTCCCAGAGCTCGTCCAGCGAACGGGCGTCCGGATACCGCAGTCCGATCCCGACGATCGCTATCCGCTCACCGCTCATGCCACCGCACTCCCAAATAGCTCTCGAGCCCGTCCGTCGCGAGGGCGACGGTTCCCGGTTCTGTCCGGCGCACGGGTCCGCACCCGCCGCCGAGGTCGTTCGTCGTTCCCGCCGGGATCTCTCCCGTGGTCACCCCAGCCCGCTCAGCATGGGCTTCCGCACTCCCGGCTTCTTCTTTCTCCCTGCCCCGGCCGCGGGAAGCGCAACGGCGAACAAATCCGCCGCACTCCCCTCGACCATCCACAGTGGACGGATCAGGCCGGGAACTGACCCGGGCGGCGGCCGTCACCGGCCGGGCCCCGGTACGCCTGGGCCACCTCCAGCCACTGCCGGGCCAGCCCGCCTTCGGCGCGCACGCCGAGGTCGTCGGGGTGGCGCCGCCGGGTGACCAGCAGGCAGAAGTCCTCGGCACCGCCGGTGATCCGCTCCGCCGAGTCCTCGGGCCCGAAGGTCAGCAGCCGCCCGGACGGCGTCGTGATCTCGAAGCGGAACTCCTCCTCGGGCGGCGTCAGCCCGCGCGCCTGGTACCCGAAGTCGCGCACGCGCACGGCGAACCCGACGAGGTGGGCGAGGCGGTCGGTGCGCACCGGCCGGACGCCGAGGGCGTCGGCGATGTCCTGGCCGTGCGCGAAGACCTCCATCATGCCCGCGCAGGCCAGCACGTACGGCGGCAGCGGGTTGACCAGCCACGGCACGACATCGGTGCCGGGGACCGCGGCGAGCGCCTTGATGCCCTGGTCGCGCTCGGCGCGCCAGCGGCTCAGCAGGACCTCCGCCGGACCGCCCAGGTACTCCTGGAGCGCGCCGTTGACGGCGGCGTCGAGGTCGCCGCCGATCGCCTTCGTCATGGCGACGAAGGCCTCGGGCTGCGCCGCGGCGAGGCCCGCGATGCGGAAGATGAAGGCGAGGTGCCCGACCTGGTGGCGCACGGTCCAGCCGGGCGCCGGCGTCGGGGTGTCCCATTCGGTTTCGGAAAGGCCGGCGACGAGCGCGTCCACGCTCTCGGCCTCGGTCGTCAGGTCGGCGATCACGGCCGTCGTGTCAGTCACCGGTTGTCCTTTCCCTGCTCGTTCTGGGGACGTCGGTTTCGGCGGCCGCCGTGCTCGTGGCGGGGGTGGGTGGGCCACGGTGCGGCGGCCGCCGGGGAGAGATCGAGGGAATCCGGCCGGTCGATCAGCTCCTCTTCGAATCATCACCCGCGCCCGCGTGACGCGTCTTCTCCTCGTGGGCGCAGGGAAAGGCGGCTGCCGAGCTCCTCGGCGGCGGCGTGAGCGGCCCACGAGACGAGCTCGATCAGCCCCCGGTCGTCGGCGCGGTCGCCGCGGACGGCGGTGACGACGAGGTCGTCGACCTGGTAGGCGGCCTTGGCCACCAGCAGGGCCAGCCGGGCGGCCGGGCGCTCCGCGGGCGGCAGCTCGGCGACCGGGCCGTCGGCCCACGACCGGCCGAGGCCGGGCGGGCGACCGTCCCACGCCTTCAGCTCGCGCCGCACGAGGTCACGCACCCGCGGCGGCAGCACCCGCGCCCCGGCGTCTTCGACGGCCACGCGGGCCCGCGCGAAGGCGTCGGCGAGCGTGCTGCCCGGCTCGGCCCAGTCCGGGCCGTCGGCGCCGGTGGCGGGCAGGAACGCCAGGGCCCGCCCGGCCGGCGGGGCCTGGCCCGGCCGCAGGAAGCGGCCGAGCACCGCCTTCGCCTTCCCGCGGGCGGGCGCCGGCACCCGGTCGGGCAGCGGCGAGTCGCCGAGGAACACCGCGACCATCCGGTTGAGGTAGTGGAAGGCGGTGGCCACGGCGGCGAACTCGGCGGCCGCCCCGGCCGGGACACCCGGCGGCAGCGGGCCCGCGCCCCGCGCCCACTCCGCGAGCTCGCGGGCGCCGGGGTCGGTGATCTCGTCCGGGGTGCCCGCTTCCAGCGCGGCCGCCGTGCCCGGGTCGCCCAGGGAGCCCACCGCCATCGCGTGCACCTCGACGCAGTACGGGCAGGCGTTGCCGGCGGAAACCGCGGCCGCGACCACCTCCCGGTCCGCGCGGCCCGAGACGCCCGCCGCGACCAGCGACTCGCGCAGCAGGAGCCACGCGGCCGCCAGCGCCGGCGGCGACGGCGAGTGCAGCGCGATCGGCGGCGCCAGCATCCCGAAGTCCCGTTCGACCTGCCGGTACACCTCCCGCACCAGGCCCCGCGCCCGCCGCGGCCGCACGGCCTCGACGTGCTTGACGTCCTTCACGGTCCGCCGCAACGCGAACCGCACCAGTCCCGGCGCCATCGTTCCTCCTCGAGAACCGGCGAACTCGCGCTCCCAGATCCCCAGGAGCGCGAGTTCGGTGTACCCGTGCATCAGTTGCCGGCGACGAGGTCCAGTTTGGACACCGCGCGCCGGCCGGTGATCGACCCGTCGGGGGCCGGTGCGCCGTACTTGACGTCGACCCCCCGCGCCTGCGCGGCCCGGACGATGCTCGGCACCGACCGCTCGGCGAGCGCGGCGATGGTCATCGCCGGGTTCACCGTGAGCGCGCCCGGCACCGACGCGCTGTCGGTGACGAAGATGCCGGGGTGGTTGCGCAGCTCGTGGTTCGGGTGCAGGGCGGACGTCGCCGGGTCGTCCCCGATCCGGCAGGACGCCAGCGGGTGCACGGTGTAGGCCCCGACGACGTCGTTGGTCCACGGCGCGACCTTGCCGATGCCGTCCTTCTCGATGATCTCCTTGCAGTCGGCGTCCGCGAGCGCCCACCCGCGCCGGGTGTTCGGCGTCGGGTCGTAGCGCAGCGGGCCGCGGCCGAGCATCTGCTGCGAGATCCGGTAGGCGTTGCCGGTGGGTGGCGGCGTGCCGAAGACGCCTTCGTTGTCGTCCTCGGTCATCAGGAAGATCGTCAGCCAGTTGGCCCACTGGTTGAGGATCTCCTTCTTCTGCGCCCCGTACCAGCGCGGCTCCTCGCCGCCGGGCACCTGGGCGAGGATGGTGCCCAGGCCCGGCGGGAAGTACAGCTGCTCCAGCGAGTACCGCTCGTACTCCGGCAGCGACCCGTCGAGCTTGTCCCAGTTCGCCACGGTCGGGCCCTTGCCGATGTGGTTGGCCGAGTACACCGGACCGTCCTCACGGGACAGTCCGAGCACCTCGCGCACGCGGTCCTCGTCGATGATCGCGGTGTTGAGCCGCTCGCCGTTGCCGGAGAAGTACCGGCCGACGCCGTGCGGCATCGCGCCGAGCGCGGCCTCCGAACGCTGCAGGATCACCGGGGTCGCACCCGCGCCGGCGGCGATGATGACGATCTTCGCCTCGATCACGCCACTGCCGGTGTGGACCCGGTAGTCCTCTTCGTCGATCAAGTCGTAGTAGACGCGGTAGCCGTCGTCCTCGGTGCGCTCGAGGCGCTGGACCTCGTGCAGCGGCCGGATTTCCGCGCCGTGCGACAGGGCCGCGGGCAGGTAGTTGGTCAGCATCGACCGCTTGGCGTCGAACTTGCAGCCGGCCATCATGAAGTTGCAGTTGACGCAGGTGCCGTTGTCGACCGCGACCGGTGCCGGGTTGGCCGTGCGGCCCGAGTGGTTGCAGGCCGCGGCCCACAGCCCGCCGGCGTAGGAGACGTCGTTCCAGTCCTGTTTGGACACCGGGATCGACTCGTCGACCCGGTCGTACCACGGCTCGAGCGAGTCGCGCGTGATGACCGAAGGCCACATCCGGCGCCCGATGCTGCCGTGCCGCTCGAAGACGAACTTCGGCGCCCGCGGCATCGCGGCGAAGTACACCACGCTGCCGCCGCCGACGCAGTTGCCGCCGAGCACGCTCATCCCGTCGCCGACGACGAAGTCGAACGCCCGGGTGTAGGACGAGCCGAGCAGGTAGTCGTGCTCGAAGTCGGCCGCGGCCAGCCACGGGCCGCGCTCCAGCACCGTGACCTTGGCCCCGCCGGCGGCGAGGTGGTACGCGGGGATGGAGCCGCCGAAGCCGCTGCCGACGATGACGACGTCGGTCTTGTCGATGGCGCTCATGCGGGGCTCCCGGAGGGCGTGGTGTCGGGGTGGAGTTCGGCCAGCTTGCGGCCGTAGCCGTACTTCGGGAACCGCCAGAACCCGTCCGCGTCCGGGGGCCGGTAGCCCAGCGCCAGCAGGCCGGGGTGCCCTTCGCGGATGGCTTCGGCGGTGTGCTTGTGCGCGGCGCTGTCGTAGGCCATGTTGCAGAACAGGGCCAGGCTGACCCAGCCGTCCTTCTCCGGGTGCCCGGGCGTGGTCAGCCGCCGCACCAGCTCGCGGCGGTGTTCGTAGGGCAGCGCGACGAACGGCGGGACGTCGTGGTCGAGCTCCAGATCCACCTCGCCCGCGTAGGACTTCGCGTGGTCGTTGAGCGACTGCGCGAGGTAGGGCAGGCCGGCCGTGACGCCGGTCGCGTCGAAGTTGAGCAGCTCGAGCGCACCGGCGACGACCGAGCCGGGACCGGGCGCGGCCCCGGCGATCGCCCGGTCCTCCGGGAACCGCTTCTCCCCCGGCACGATCGTGTCGGCGTAGGCCTCGAGAGTCATGTTCTTGACGCGTTCTTCTTCGGTGGCCTCGGGTTGCACCGGCCTACCTCCTCATCAGTGTGGATCAAGCGGCCCGGCGGGTCTCGGCGGCCCGCGGGTGCACGGTCATCGGCAGCCCGCCGCGCACCCGCAGCGAGAGCATCGCCTCGGGTTCGACGACCTTGCCCGGCACCTTGCGCAGCTCCAGGTCCCGCGCGGCCATCGCGAGCACGAACACGGCCTCCATCACCCCGAGGCTGTTGCCGATGCAGAACCTCGGCCCGGCGCCGAACGGGATGTAGGCGTAGCGCGGCGGCCGCTCGTCCGCGGTGAACCGGCCCGGGTCGAAGCGCTCGGCGTCGGCCCAGAACTCCGGGTGCCGGTGCAGCGTGTAGGGCACCACGACGACGTCCGACCCGGCCGGCACGTGGTACCCGCCGATCTCGTCGTCGGCCTGGGCGATCCGCGGCAGCAGCCACACCGGCGGGTAGAGCCGCATGACCTCTTCGACCACCGCCACGGTGTAGGTCAGGCGGCGCAGGTCTTCGTGCTCGGGCAGCCGGTCGCCGAGCACCTCGACGGCCTCGGCGTGCAGCCGCTCGGCGACCTCGGGGTGCTCGTCGATCAGGTGGAACGCCCAGCCGAGCGTGCTCGCCGTCGTTTCGTGCCCGGCCAGCAGCAGGGTGATCAGCTCGTCGCGCATGCGCTCGCGCGTCGCACCCTGCTCGGACCCGGACGCGATCAGCCGCGACAGCACGTCTTCGCCGTTCTCCACCGGGTTCGCCAGCCGCTGCTCGACGAGCTCGTCGGCGATCCGGCGCAGGTCGTCGCGCGCGGTCCGGAACTGCACCTGCTTCTTCAGCGGCACCCACTGCGGGACCATGCTCAGCGTGACCGCCTCGAACATGGCCTGGTCCTGCACGGCCTCGAACGAGTGGCCCAGCGTCTCGTAGCCGCCGAGCTCGGCGTCCAGCAGCGTCTTGCCGAGCACGCCCAGCGTCAGGCCGGTCATCTCGTGCAGGATCTCGACCGGGCCGTCGTGCGCGGCGAGCCGCCGGATCAGTCCGTCCACTTCGGACGCCACGACGGCGGCCTGCCGCGAGATCCGCTTGGGCTGGAACACCGGCTGGATGGTCCGGCGTTGTTTCTTCCAGATCTCGCCGTCGCTGGTGAGCAGGCCGTCGCCGAGGGCGCGGCGCGCCTCCTGCAGGCCGATGCCCTTGTGGTAGTTGGCCGCGTTGTCCGCGAGGACGTGCTTGGCCAGGTCGGGGTGGTTCACCAGGTACATCGCCTTGGGGCCGATGGCGATGCGGACGACGTCGCCGTAGGTGTCGGCGTTGTCGCCCATGAGCGCGAGCCGGTCGGTGAAGAGCTGCTTCAGCAACCGGAACGTCGCCCGGCGCGGCGGCCCGGGCGGCGCGGTGCGCGCCGCCCGGGCGTCGTCCGAAGGACCGGTCATGCCGCGACGGCTCCCGGCTTCTCGTCGTCCGCTTCGGGAGCGGGCGGCGCGAGCTCGAGCTTCGCCTTCTGCGCGGCCTGGTCGGCCTCGAACCGGATCCGCGCCTTGTTCGAGAAGTGCAGGCCCCACAGGAACATCCCGCGGATCAGGCACACGGTCGCGGTGGCCAGGAACAGGCCGTAGGAGACGTGCACGGCGGTGAAGAAGCCGTACGCGAGCGCCACGCCCGCGCCGAAGGCGAACTGCGAGCCCTTCTTCGACGGCGACGTGCCCGGGTCGGTCACCATGTAGTTGGTGTAGAGCACGAACGCGATCCCGGTGCCCATCGCCAGCGCGCCGGGGATCGACGTGCCGAACAGCCAGCCGCGGACGAAGGCCTGGATGACGAAGAAGCTCAGCCAGCCCGCGATCAGGAACATCCGGTTGGTCAGCAGCGCGTTGAGCACGGTGCCCGAGACCAGGATGATCGCGACGATCAGCCAGCCGCCCCAGGTCGCGATCTGCTCGCTGAAGTGGTACGGCGGGGCGATGCTGGCCCACGGGAACACCAGCAGGATGATCGTGATGCCGAAGTTCGACGGGTTCATGTAGTGCCGCATCCGGCCGTACACCGGCGCCTGCAGCACCCACTTCGCGCCGACGGCCACGACGACCCCGAAGACCATCACGAGGATCTGGTCGTTGACGTAGGTCAGCATGTTCAGCGCGAGACCGGTGATGTGCGCCGGCAGCAGGAACTCCATGAGCCCCTTGAAGCCGTTGCCCTTGAACCGGACTTCCCGCTTGGTCACCTTGGCGTTGATGATCTCGAGCAGGATCTCCGTGGTGTACGCGGTCGCCAGCGCGACGAACGGGTACAGGTACGGCTGCTCGAAGCCGAGGATCGTGTAGCCGAGGATGTTGAAGATCGTGATCGACATCGCGAACCGCTTGAGCGCGGTGACGACCTTGTTCGTCCGTTTCGGTGGCGCGGTGTCCACCTTGGTCAGCGTCGGGGTGGTCATGCCGTCACATCTCTTCCATCGCCGTGGTGCCGAGCTGGTACGCGTGGCAGCCGGGTTGCAGCTTCAGGTCCTGCGTGCGCAGCTGCCCGGTCCGGTCGCGCCACTGCAGGTGCACGTCGAGCGGTCCGGTGACGTCGTGCCCGAGGCCGATCTGGACGTCGAAGCTGCGCCGGCCGGCCTCGCCGCTGCTGCCGTCGACCCGGCCGAGGTACTTCTTGCCGTCCGAGGTCGTGACGGTGACCTGGGCACCGATCGCCGGGTTGCCGGCCGCGGGCAGCGGGCCGGGCGCGACGGGGGCGTCCGTGGTCAGCTTCAGCTGCAGGTACTTGCCCGGGTTCGGGCTGTCGTTGTGGTAGAAGATCGGCGCTTCCCACTGCCGCGCCACCGCGAACTCGGGCAGGCCGTCGCCGTTGGTGTCGCCGACCCCGATGCCGCGGGTCGGCACCGGCACCGCCAGGCCCAGCCGCGGGCCGAGGTCGGTGTAGCGGCCGTCCGGGCTCTTCACGAAGAAGTGGAACGTCTGGTCGCCACCGATGTCGTCACCGGCGCGGGCGTTGGGCCACCAGAACGGGTTGGACAGCAGTCCGTCGTTGGCCGTGGCCAGCTCCTGCAGGTTCGGCCAGCGGTTGACCTGGCCCTTGACGAACCCGGTCGCCTGGGCGATCTGGTTCTCCCCGCTGTTGTTGAAGTCCTGGATCTTGACGTCCCAGCCCCAGCCGGACCACGCCGTGCCGGTCTGGCCGCTCTCGTCGTGGAACGGGGCGACGCCGTTCTGCAGCTGGCTGCGCAGGTCCTGGATGCTGCGCGAGGTGTTCATGAACTGGAAGTTCGACTCCTCGATGCCCCACGAGGTCGTGATGTTGCTGACGAACAGGTCGTAGAGGCCGTCGTGGTTCAGGTCGCCGAAGTCGACGCCCATCCCCTTGAAGGAGTCGTGGCCGAGCACCTTCGACTTCGGGTCGGCGATCCCGCGGACCCCGGTGACCTCGGCGAGCTCGATGTGTCCCGGCGTGGACTTGTTGTACAGCAGGTGGTCGTGCCCGAAGTCGTTGGCGATGTAGAGCTCCGGCAGGTTGTCGCCGTCGATGTCGGTCGCGCTGGAGGCCAGCGTCCAGCCCTGGCGCGCGCTCTCCGGGATGCCTTGGGAGGCGTCGACGTACTTCGCCGTCGGGTTCGCCCCGGACGTGGCGCCGGTCCAGCGGTAGATGTACTTGCCGCCCGAGTTCGTCGCGTGCGACATCGACTGGTTCAGCGTGATGCCGCCGTCGGCGTTCGGGTCCAGCACCCGGCTGTCCGGGAAGTAGTTCCCGATGAAGATGTCGACGTGCCCGTCACCGTCGAAGTCGCCGATCGTGGCGGAGTCGGTGTTCCACAGTGGACCGGTGTACTTGCCGTCCGGGCCGCGGTTGTTGCCCGGCACCAGCTCGGTCGGCTGGAACGCCGAGGCGTCGAACTTGGTGGCGTTCGCCTTCTGCAGGAACAGCACCGGCGTCCGGCCCCAGTAGTAGACGAGGACGTCGGTGCGGCCGTCTTCGTTGTAGTCGCCGGGGACGCAGCCCATCGGGGCCATGTAGTCCCACGTCGGCAGCGTCGGCGCCGGGTCGAGCGCGAAGGGCGCGTAGCGCGGGCCCGAGTCCGGCGCCGGCGTGATGACGACCTGGTCGCTGCGCGGGTCGACCAGGCAGATGTCGTTGGCCTTGCCGCTGCCGCTGATGTCGTTGATCGCGATCGCGGCGCCGACCGAGGAGATCCAGGCGGCGATGTGCTCGTACTCCTTGTTCACCGTCCGGATCGACTGCGACTTCTTCGCCGCGGGCAGCGCGATCGTCATCGGGGTGAAGTGGAACTGGTTCGCCATCTGGTCCTGTTCGGCGGCGGAGACGCTGGGCAGCCGGGCGACCAGGAACAGGCCGAGGATCAGCACCAGCGCCACGATGCCCGCCAGCTGCTTGCGCAGCCAGCCGAAGGTCGCGGTCATTTCTTCTTACCTCCGTGGGTCAGCACTTCTTCGGCGATCCGCTGCCGCCAGGTTTCGAAGGCCGGGACGTCGTCGCCGTCGACGACGACGGCCGGGCGGACCTCCTGCGTGATCGCGGCGGCCCGCTCGGCGGACAGGCCGCAGATCGCCTGGGCCGCCATCTCGGTTTCCGGGATCATCAGGCCCGAGCGCACCCGGCACTCGGCGGCGAAGGCGCTCCCCTGCGCCAGTTGCCCGTGGTGGATCCCGGCCCGGTCGACCAGTTCCGCCAGCTCGTCGGCGGTGACGCCGCACGCGTAGGTCGAGGCCAGCCCGACCCCCGCGTACAGGTCGCCGTGGCGCGACTCGGGGAACTCCTCGATCGTCTTGGTCACCAGGGAGACGTCGGTGCCGCAGATGAACCACAGCGCGCGGCCGATGCCCTGGTCGATGGCCCGCAGCGCGTACCCGTCGTAGCGCCGGTCCGGCCAGGAGAAGCCCGGCTCCTGGTACTGCTGCCCGATGTACTTGGCGGTCTTGAAGTACGCCTGGTGGAAGCCGTAGCCGTCGAGCACGAGCCAGCGCAGCAGCGGGTCGAACGCCGACGCCTTCGGCCACGCGAACCGCGGCAGCCGGCACATCGCCCAGCCGACCCCGACGTAGATGATGTAGTCGTGCTTCTCGCCGGGGCCGGCCAGGAAATCGGCGATGTTCGTGCTCTTGCCGAACGGCAGCCCGTCGAGGACGCCGTACCCCATTCCCGCGCCTTCGTAGGCGAAGCCGCGGAACTGCGTCGGAATCTGCTCGAGCCATTCCTCGGCCTGCTCCACCGACCGCGCTTCGACCGCGTGCGCGTACCCGAGGAGGAACCTTTCCCCGATCGTCTCGAGTCGTTCTTGAGCGGCTGGGCTCTTGCGGTGGAAGCCCCGCTTCTCCAGCGAGGTCTCCGAAACGTCCGGTGTCAGGATGCGACGCCTGAGCGTGCGCCAACCATTGCCCAACGCACTCTCCCCCTTACGGGTAGAAGGAAATGTGGTAAAGCTCGTTCCGCTCCACGGTCACTTATCCGCTGGTCAGCGGTCTACTCCACGGTTGCCCGCGAGCGGCGGCGTCAGGCGGCGCGCTCTCGGGAGCCCGCGCGGAACTCCGCCCGGATCCGCTCGCGCCACAGCTCGTACGGCGGTTCCGGCCCCTCGTCGACGAAGGGCACCTCGGTGCGGTCGGCGATCGTCTCGGCGGCCTCGACCGTGAGGTCCGCCAGCACCTCCGCGGCAAGGCGGCTGTGCTCCGGCACGTACGTCGAGTAGGTGCGCGCCTTGATCGCGAACACCACGCCCAGCGCCAGTTCCGCGTGGTGCGGCCCGGCGAGCCGGCGCAGCGTCTCCAGCCCGGCCCGGTCCGCGCCGCCGGCGAAGGTGGCCGCCAGCCCGATCCCGCTCCAGAGGTCGGGGCGGCGGCTTTCGGCGAAGGCGTCCGCCGCGGCCGCGGCGGCCTCGGGCACGCCGCCGTTGATGAACCACAGCGCGCGGCCGACGCCTTGGTCGAAGGCACGCGAGAAGTAGTCCGGGCGCCCCGCCCAGGGGTACGGTGCCGGCTCGGCCTGTTCGCCGACCCACTTGCCGGTGTCGAAGTACGCCCGGTCGAACCCGAAGCCGTCCACCGCCAGCCAGCTCATGACCGGGTGGTGGTGCACCCCCTCCAGCGACGGCAGGATGTTCTTCCACAGTGGACGCGGCAGCCGGGCCATCGCGAACCCGATCCCGATGTAGGTGAGGAAGATGTGCGGCTCCCCCGGGCCCTCCAGCAGTGCCTTCGTGCGGTCGCGGCCGCCGCCCGGCATCGCGTCGAGGATCGTGTACCCCATCGTCGCGCCTTCGTACGCGAAGCCGCGCTGCTCCGGTTCGACGAGCGCGAGCCGCCGTTCCAGCTCCCACAGCGAAGCGCCCTCGATCGCCCACTCGAACCCGCACACCACGGCCTGCGGCACCGCCTCCAGCCGGGCCGTCGCCGCGGTGGGGGTGACCGGGAAGCCACGCTCCTCGAACCCCACCGAAGCCAGGGAGGGCGCCAGCGCGCGCTTGCGCAGGACGCCGAAGAATGTCGCCATTGCTCGTTTCCTCTTCTCGGGACGCGGGTTCAGGCCACGGCGCGCAGGTGCGCGCGCGAGGCGGCGAGCATCTGCTGGCTGCCCGGCGTCTGCCGCGACGCCAGGGTGATCGCGATCGGCGGGTCGGTCAGCGCCGGCGGCCGCAGCCGGATCGACACCTCCGCCGGCTCGAACGGGGTGACCGTCGTCGTCGCCGTGCCGATGGTGAAGGCCGGCCCGCCCGCGGGCGGCCGTCCCGCACCGTGGTCGGCGACCGCGATCACCGTCCAGGTGCCCTCGGGCACCCCGTGGATCGTCAGCGCGCCCGCCTCGGAGTCGGCCAGCCCGCCGAAGGCCACCGGGCCGCTCTGCGGTACGGCGTCGGCGAACACGCCGACGAGCACGGTGGCCGGCGCGGCGCCGTTCGGGAACCGCAGCCGCACCCCCAGCCGTTCGTTGCCCCCTTGCAGGGACGCGCAGGTGCTGCCCGCCTCCCGCAGCGACCGCAGCGCGGGCAGCCGCTGGAAGTACGCCGAGTGCGCCACGAGCAGCTCACCCACCTCCGGTTCGCGGTACTCGGTCGGGGTCATCCCGACCGCGCGGGCGAACCGGCTCGTGAACGTGCCGACGCTGCTGTAGCCGACGCTGCAGACGATGTCCGAAACGGTCAGCGAAGTGGTCAGCAGCAACCGCTTCGCTTCGAACAGCCGCACCGCGGTGAGGAAGCGCCCCGGCGTCACACCGGTCGCCTTGGCGAAGATGCGTGAGAAGTGGAACGGGCTCACGAACACCTCGGAAGCCAGGGCCGACAACGTGATCGGCTCGAAGTACCGCTCCAGGATCATTTCGATCGCGCGCAGGACGGCGGGCTGGACGGCCTGTTCCGGCGCTTGGACCTGCCTGTACCGCTCTGCACCCGCGGACGGGTCTTCGCCGTCGGCGCCCCCGGACGCCACCGATCGCAAGATCATCAGTCCAACCTCGAATTCCCTACCGACGTCAAGTTCCCTGTTCGCCAGGTAAGACGTCACCCCTCGCGGGCCGGTGGACCCCCGATCGAGAGCCGGGCGAGCACGGCGCACCACCGGAGCGACGACCGTGCGGACGGCAGGGTTCCCGGGTGACGAACGCACACCCGCGTCGTGCGCGGCACACCGGGCCCGGCTGGCAGAAAGGCCGGATCGAGGAGCCCCGGGGCCCGCGGTTCCCCGATTCCCGGCCGCCACGCCGTCCGGGACCTGCGGTTTGCCCGCCCCACGCCGGCTGCGACGGGTGGGCAGCACCCGAGCGAGACGTGCGGAACGCACGGGCCCGGCGGGGAAAACACATCTCGAGTCTGGTGGACCGCTCACTGGCTGGGGTGGCGCCGCTCTGTCACATTCGACGATGGACAGCCCGCGGTCGGCCGTGCCCGGCTCGGCGAGGCGTACTGGGGAGCTAGAGACATCGCGGCAGAACACCTGGAGGCGCGCGACATGTACTCCGAGAAGAGGCTATCGGACGGGCTGGTCGACGTGTCCCAACGGCCCGTCCGACCACCCGAAAGTGTCGTCCAGTTCACGGTTCTCGGCACGCTCGGCGTGCTGCGCGACGGCGTCGACCACACCCCGACCGCTCCGAAGCTCCTGCAACTGCTGGCCCTGCTCGTCACGCGCCCGGGCAAGATGGTGCACGTCGACTCGATCACGCAGGAGCTGTGGCCGAGCGGTCCACCCCGGACGGTGCGGACCACGCTGCACACCTACGTCTACCACCTGCGCCGGTGCTTCGAGCAGAACAGCCTGGCCGACGGGGCCGAGGACCTGCTGACCACCAAGGCGCCCGGGTACGTCTTCCGGATCGACCCGAGCCAGGTCGACGTCCACCGGTTCGGGCAGCTGCAGCAGGAGGCGCAGGACCTGCTGCGCCAGGACCAGCACGCGGCCGCGGCCCTGCGGTTCCGCGCGGCGCTGGACCTGTGGACCGGGCCGCCACTGGCCAACGTCCACTGTGGACCGATTCTGCTCCCGTACACGGTGGAGCTGCTGGAACAGCGGCGCAACGCGCTGCACATGCTCATCGAGGCCGAGATCACCAGCGGCAACCACCGCGAGCTGATCGGGGAACTGCGCTCGCTGACCGCGGGCAACCCGCTCGACGAGGCGTTGCACGGGCAGCTGATGCGGGCGCTGGGCCGCAGCGGCCGCCGGTCCGACGCGATGGCCGTCTACCGCACCCTCCGCAAGCGGCTCAGCGAGGAGCTCGGCGTCGAGCCGTGCGACGAGCTGCAGCTGCTGCACCACGACCTGATCTCGGAGGGCGACCACTTCTGAGCCACCGCGCCACCGACCCACCCCGCACGAACGAAGTGAGGATCAATGACCGCACGCAACCGCACCTACGGACAGTACTGCGGACTGGCCCGCGCCATGGAGCTCGTCGGTGAACGCTGGGCCCTGCTCATCGTGCGCGACCTGGTGCTCGGCCCGAAGCGCTACAACGAGCTCCGGACCGGCCTGCCGAAGATTCCGCCGAGCATCCTTTCGGCGCGGCTCAACGAGCTGGAGGAGTCCGGCGTGATCCGCCGCCGGATCCGGCCCGACCTCGACGCCGGCCTGGTCTACGAGCTCACCCAGTACGGCAGCGAGCTCGACCAGATCCTGCTGGACCTCGGCCTGTGGGGCGCCCGGTCGCTGAGCCACCCGGGCCCGGACGACATCTTCACCCTGGACGCGGCGATCCTGTCGCTGTACACGACGTTCCAGGCGGAAGCGGCGGCCGGCGTCCAGATCACGTTCGCGATCCACTACCACAACACGATGATCCTCCACGCGATGGTCGACGACGGCGACCTGAAGGTCTCCGAAGGCCGCTACCCGGACGCCGACCTGATCATCCGGTCCAGCCAGGGTTCGGCCCTGCTGGACGTCATCGGCGGTCACGTCACCCCGGCCCAGGCGTTGGAGAACGGCTCGGTCTCCATCGAGGGCGACGTGCGCGACCTCGAACTGTTCACCCGCCTGTTCCGCCTGACCTCGGCTCCCGAGGCGAAGAACGACGTCGCCGTCCACTGAGGACGATCACCTGACGAGCCGGAGGGCCTTCCGCCCTCCGGCTCGCAGTCGTCAGCCCAACCGGTCCGCCCGCTCCTCCAGGTACCGCCGCTCCGGCAGACTCGCCGTCCGCCCGGCCGCGCGCCGGTAGTGCTCCCGCGCGCCCGCGAGATCGCCGACCTGCAACGCAGCTTCCCACCCCGGCCACAAGCCCCACTCAGCCCAACCGGTCCGCCCGCTCCTCCAGGTACCGCCGCTCGGGCAGACTCGCGGTCCGCCCGGCCGCGCGCCGGTAGTGCTCCCGCGCGCCCGCGAGGTCGCCCGCGCGCTCCAGCAGGTGCGCGCGGACCGCGTCCAGCCGGTGGCTCTGCCGCATCCGGCTGTCCTCCGCCAGGGACGCCAGCAGCTCGAGCCCGCGTGCCGGGCCGTCGACCATCGACACCGCGATCGCCTGGTTCAGCGTCACCACCGGGCTCGGGGCCAGCTCCTGCAGCACTTCGTACAGCTGCGCGATCTGCGTCCAGTCCGTGGTCTCCGCGCTGGGTGCCTCGTCGTGCAGTGCCGCGATCGCCGCCTGGACCTGGTAGACGCCCACCGGGCCGCGGCCCAGCACCGCGCCGACCAGGGCGCGGCCCTCCGCGATCGCCGTCCGGTCCCAGCGGTCGCGGTCCTGCTCGGCCAGCGGCACCAGGGTCCCGTCGGCGCCGGTGCGCGCGGGCCGGCGCGCGTCCGTGAGCAGCATCAACGCCAGCAGCCCCGCGACTTCGCCGTCGTCCGGCCGCAGCGCCCGCACCGCCCTCGTCAGCCGGATCGCCTCGCGCGCCAGCTCGGGCACGTGCAGGTCCGTCCCCGACGTCGCCGTGTACCCCTCGTTGAAGATCAGGTAAAGAACCTGCAGCACGACGCTCAGCCGCCCGGCGTAGTCGGCCTCCGCGGGCTCGCCGAACGTCGACCCCGCCGCCGCGATGCTCTCCTTGGCGCGGGTGATGCGGCGGGTCATCGTCGCTTCGGGGACGAGGAACGCCTTCGCGATCTGCGCGGTCGTCAGGCCGCCCACCGCGCGCAGCGTCAGCGCCACCTGCGACGGCGGGGACACCGCCGGGTGGCAGCACAGGAACAGCAACGTCAGCGTGTCGTCTTCGCCCGGCGTCTCGACGGGCTCCGGGAGCTCGCGGGCCGCGACGGACTCCTCCCGGCGACGGCGCGCGCTCTCGCTGCGCCACTGGTCGGTGAGCCGGCGCGTGGCCACGGTGACCAGCCAGGCGAGCGGGTTGTCCGGCACCCCGCCGTCCCGCCACTGCTCCGACGCGGCGAGCAGGGCCTCCTGCACGGCGTCCTCGCACGCGTCGAACTGCCCGTACCGGCGCACGAGCGTGCCCAGCACCCGCGGCACGAGCGGGCGGAGCAGCTCGCCGACGTCCTCGCTCACCCGCCCGTGTACTCGGATTCGCCCGTCGCGTCGGCGAAGAACACCACCGGCCGGACCTCGATGCCGAGCCCCTCGATCTTCGCGTCGGGGATCATCGCGGCCACTTCGTACGCGCGCTCCTGACTGGCGCACTCGACGAGGTAGTAGCCGGCGAGGAACTCCTTCGACTCGACGAACGGCCCGTCGGTGACCGCCGGCATGCCGTCCTTCACCCGCACCACCGCGCTCTTCGCGGGCGCGTCGAGGGCCTGGGTGCCGATCATCTCGCCGGACTCCCGGATCCGGCGGATGAACTCGCCGTGGCCGGTCATCACCTCGTCCTTTTCCCCGTCGGACAGCCCGTCCCAGACGTCCGGGTTCATGTACATCGCCAGCAGGTACTTCATCGCTTCTCCCCGCGTTCGGTCCCCGCGAACATAGCCGATCCGGCACCGCAACCTGTGAGTGGTCGGCGGCCTCGCCGCAGGAGCAGCATCGACGCCTCACCACCCACCGCCTTAAGGATTCCCCCATGCAAGACGTGCACGCCGACCTCGCCGCCGAAGCGGACGCCCTCGCGGACCTGATCCGCGACCACGAGACGTCGGTGATGCTGCCCGCCGGCCGCGCGATCACCGGGCACCTCGCCGAGCTGACGGTCGTCGCCCGCCGGGTCGTGCTGAGCGTCGAAGGCGACGAAAGCGCTTCCGCTCCCCGCATCACGAACTCCGGGATGCTCGGCGACGCCGTGCTCGCGTGGCTGTCGGAGCACCGCAAGGCCACCGACCTGCTGGCCAGCGCGGAAGAAGACGTGCACTGGCCCGGCGGGCCGCTGCGCCCGGCGGCGGTGGCGGCCGCGCTGCTCACCGCGTTGTTCGCCCGCGGCCAGGACATCGCCGACGTGCTGGGGGTCCGCCTGCCCCGCAACGACAGCGTCGGGCACGTCGCCTACTACGGCGTCCGCACCCGCGACGAGGTCTACGCCGGGCACGGCGAGCCACCCGCCGGGCGGTTCCGCTACGAGCTCACCGCGCCTTCGGGCGAGCGGTGGGAGTTCGGCCCCGCCGGCGTGGCGGACCGGATCACCGGTCCCGCCGTGGACTTCTGCCTGCTGTTCACCGGCCGCCGCGCGGCGGCCGACCTGGCCGTCGAGGCCGTCGGCGACGAAGCCGTCCGCTGGACGGAGCTGGTGCCCTCGCGGCGGAACCCGCTGTGGACGTCCGAAGTGGACTGACCCCCGCTCACTCGAACGGGGCCGGATCCCCGGCGCCGCGGCGGACCACCTCGGCCTCGCCCGAGGAGAAGTCGACCACCGTGGTCGGCTCCACCCCGCACTCGCCGGAGTCGACGACCGCGTCGAGGACGTGGTCGAGCTCCTCCTTGATCTCCCAGCCCTGGGTGAGCGGCTCGGCCACGTCCGGCAGCAGCAGCGTGCTCGACACCAGCGGCTCGCCCAGCTCCGCGACCAGCGCCTGGGTGACCACGTGGTCGGGGATGCGCACGCCGACGGTCTTCTTCTTTTCGTGCATCAGCCGCCGCGGCACCTCCTTGGTGGCGGGCAGGATGAACGTGTAGCTGCCCGGCGTCGCCGCCTTGATCGCGCGGAAGACGGCGTTGTCCACGTGCACGAACTGGCCGAGCTGGGCGAAGTCCTGGCAGACCAGCGTGAAGTGGTGGCGGCGGTCGAGCCGCCGGATCGAGCGGATCCGGTCGAGGCCGGCCGGGTTGTCCAGCCGGCACCCCAGCGCGTAGCACGAGTCCGTCGGGTAGGCGATCAGGCCGTCCTGGCGCACGAGGTCGGCGATCTGGCCGATGGCCCGCCGCTGGGGGTTGTCCGGGTGGACGTCGAAGTACCGAGCCATGGCGCGAGCCTAGGCGGTAACCGCCGGAGCTGCGCCCTGAGGCCGGGGCTCCGCCACCCGGCCCCCGAAGCGCCCGGGCACGCGACGCGCCGGGCGGCGTCTCCCACCTTGCCGTGATCGCCGCGCAACCGGTGACCGCGGCCCGTCCCCCGGCGGAGAATCCGCGGGTGCGACAGGAGCTGCCACCCAGGAGGCGATCATGACCCAGCTGGTGCTGCCCGATCCCACCCCGACCCGGGCGAAGCCACCCCGGCCCCGGACCGTGTCCGCCACGGCCCACGAGTTCGTCGGCCCGGCCGGCCGCGTGACCCTGGCCGGGCTGTTCGGCGGGCACCGGTGGCTCGCCGTGCACCACCGGATGCCGGACGTCAGCGACCCCGGCGCCGCCGTGCCCGCCGGCGAGGTCGCCGCCGTCCTGCACGCCGCGGACACCCGGCTCGTGGTCGTTTCGCACACACCGTATGCGAAATTCGCGCAGTACGGGCGCCACTTCGGCCGCGAGCTGCCCGGCTATTCCGCCGTGGACAACGGGTTCGGCGCCGACTTCCCGGCCACCCGGTACCTGGCGGGCACCGCCCGCGGTGAGGCCGACACCCCCGGCTTGAGCTTTTTCCGCCTGGACGGGCGGTTCGTGCGGCACCTCGGCTCGATCGCCGTGCCGTACCTGGATTTCCTCGACCTCGTCGGCGTCCCCGGCACCCAACTGGGCTGAACCAGTATCCGGACCCGGCAGCCCGGCACGGGCCGAAATCCCCAGGCAGAGCCACTCTTCGCCGTAACGACGGGGAGCCGTCATGAGATAGGATTCCCCGGAGCATGCACACCGAGTTCCGCCCGGACCGAGCCGCAGGCTCCGGGCACCGCCGACCCGCCGGAGGACCGCAGCCGATGTCTCCGGGAACCGTGACGAGCCTGCCGGAAGCGCTGAACGCCGGGTCCGAGGCCCGGGGCACCAGCGTCGTCGACCAGCGGCCGAAGCTGGCGGCCTACCTGGCGGCGGCGATGATCACGGTCGTCGTCGCGGGCTTCGGGTTCGTCCTGCTCGCCTCCCTGTTCCCGCTGCCGATCAGCCCGTTGCAGGTCGGCTACGCGGTCGCCGCGGTCGCCGTGCTGCTGGCGATCCAGCTGCTGCACTACAGCAGGCCGTCGGTCCGCCTCGACTCGACGCTGAGCAAGGTGCTGCTGGTCGTGCTGGCCGTGCTCGGGTACGTGCCGGTCCTGACGTTCGACGCGGTCTGGTCGGCGATGCCGGTGTTCTTCGGCGGCGCCGTGCTGCTCGTCCTGCAGCCGCGGCTCGCGTGGCCGCTGTTCGTCCTCAACCTGGGCGGCGTGCTCTGGGTCGAGCTGCTCTACGACCCGCCGCTCCTGGCCGTCTACACGGTCGCCAGCGTGGGGTTCTACTGCCTGTCCTTCTACCTGCTCACCCGGCTCGCCCGGACGATCCGCGAGCTGCACCGGGCCCGGACCGAGCTGGCCCAGCGCGCGGTCGCCGAACAGCGGCTGGCGTTCGCCAGGGACCTGCACGACCTGCTCGGCATCAGCCTCTCCGCCATCGCCCTCAAGGGTGAGCTGGTGCACCGCCTGCTGCGGAAGTCGAGCGAGCAGGCGAAGGCCGAGCTGGCCGAGATGACCGCCATCGCCCAGCGCACGCTGGCCGACGTCCGCGCGGTGTCCCACGGCTACCGCGAGCTGTCGCTGGAGAAGGAGTTCCGCACCGCCCAGTCGCTGCTCACCGCGTCCGACATCGCCGTGCGGGTCCACCTCGACCAGGCCGAGCTGCCGGTCCAGGCCCGCACGCTGCTGGCGAAGGTGCTGCGGGAGGGCGTCACCAACGTGCTGCGCCACAGCGACGTCGAGCACTGCGAGATCGACGTCCGCCGCCAGCGCGGCGGGGTCAGCCTGGTGATCGTCAACGACGGCGTCGACGCCGAGCGGCTGCCCGCCGAGTCCGACCTGCTGGCCCGGCTCCCCGGCGAGGTCGCCGCGCTGGGCGGTTCGGTGACCACCGGCACCGGCGACGACGGCCGGTTCCGCCTGCGGGTCGAGCTGCCGCTCCCCGACCAGGCAGAACCGGTCGCCCCGGCGGGCGACGACAACCGGACGGCCAACGCCGAGTCGCGGCGCATCCGCGTGCTCCAGCCGGTCGTCTTCGGCCTGCTCGGCATCGCGGCGGTGCTCCACGAGCTGCTCCTGACCACGAACGCCTGGCACATCGCGCTGGTCGCCGGCTCCGTGGCGGCCCTGCTCACCCTGCAGTTCGCCTACTTCAACCGGCCGACCACGCGGCTGCGCTCCGGGCAGAGCATCGCGATGCTGTTCGTCCAGGCCTGCCTGATCTACCTCCCGCTGCTGCCCCTGCAGCACGACTGGGTGAGCATGCCGTCCCTGCTGATGGGCTGCGGGCTGCTGGTGCTGCCCCCGGTCGCGGGGTGGCTGCTGTTCGCCGCGAACACCGGCGTCTACCTGTGGCTGCAGTACGTCGCCGGGCAGGCGGGGCAGGACACGTGGTTCGCGATCCTGTTCTCGGCCGGCACCGTGATGACCGGCCTGATCGTGTTCGGCATGCTCTGGCTCGACCGGCTGGCCGCCGAACTGGACCACAGCAGGCGCCGGCTGGCCGAGATGGCCGTCGCCGAGGAGCGGCTCCGGTTCGCCCGGGACCTGCACGACCTGCTCGGCATGAGCCTGTCGGCGATCGCGCTGAAGAGCGAGCTGACGGCCAGGGTGCTGCCGCTCGACCGCGCCCGGGCCACCGAAGAGCTCCTCGAGATCCTGGGACTGACCAGGCAGGCGCTCACCGACGTCCGCTCGGTCGCCAGCGGCTACCGCGAGCTGTCCCTGGACAGCGAGTCCAAGTCGGCCCGGTCCGTGCTGGCCGCGGCCGACGTCCGGGTGCGGATGGAGATGCTGCAGGACGACCTGCCGGCCCCGGTCCGCACCGCGCTGGCGGTGGTGCTGCGAGAGGGCGTCACGAACGTCCTCCGGCACAGCAGCGTCGAGACGTGCGAAATCGCGTTGCGCCGCACGGAAGACGGCGTGACGCTCGAGATCGTCAACGACGGGGTCGACGGCCCGGCCCGCCCCGCGGCGAAGCCCGCCACCAACGGCAACGGCTCCCCGGGCGGCGGCAACTCGGGCAGCGGGATCGGCAACCTGGCCCACCGGGTATCCGACCTGGGCGGCGAGCTGACCGCCGAGGTAGTGGACGACGGCCGCTTCCGGCTCCGCGCGGTGGTCCCGGTCCCGGCCGCCTAGCCCGGCCCGGCTGTGCCCGCAGCTTCGGCCGAGGCCGGATCCACCCGGCAACCACGGCAACGCCCCGGCGCCCGGCCGCGGTCCTCGCCCGCGGCATCCAGCCGGATCCGCCCGGCAACCACGCCAGCACGGCAACGCCCCCGCCCCCAGCCGCCTAGCCCGGCCAAGCCGCCGCCCGCGGCCCCGATCAAGGCATCCAGCCGCATCCACCCGGCAACCACGGCAACGCCCCGGCGCCCGGCCGCGGTCCTCGCCCGCGGCATCCAGCCGGATCCACCCGGCAACCACGCCAGCACGGCAACGCCCCCGCCCCCAGCCGCCTGGCCCGGCCGGGCCCTCGCCCGCGGCTTCGGCCGAGGCCCGATCCACCCGGCAACCGCCAGCACGGCAGCGCCCCGGCACCCGGCCGGCCGGGCCCGCCGGGCGTCAGATCCAGCCGGACTCGCGGGCTATCCGGATCGCGTCCACGCGGTTGCGGGCCCCCAGCTTGGCCACCACCGTCGTCAGGTAGTTCCGGACCGTGCCCGCCGAGAGGTAGAGCCGCGCGGCCACCTCGACCGTCCCGTACCCCTGGGACGTCATCCTCAGCACGTCCAGCTCGCGGGCCGTCAGCGGGCAGTCCACGCTGTCCCACGCCGCCAGGGCGAGGTCGCCGTCGACCATCCGGCGGCCCGCCATCACCCCGCGCACCGCGTTGGCCAGCTTGTCCGGCGGCGCGTCCTTCAGCAGGAACCCGCTCACCTTGGCGTCCAGCGCCCGCCTGAGCGTCCCGGGACGCCCCAGGCTGGTCAGGATCAGGGTCCGGCACCCCGGCAGCTGCTCGTGCAGCTCACCGGCCGCGGTGAGGCCGTCCTTGCCCGGCAGGTCGATGTCGATGATCGCCACGTCGGCGGCCGCCGACCGGGCCGCGGGCAGGATCTCCGGACCGGACGCCACCTCGGCGACGACCTCGATGTCGGGCTCCAGCCGGAGCAACGCCACCAGCGCGCCGCGGACGATGTGCATGTCTTCGGCAACGAGCACTTTGATCACGAGGGCGCCTCCGCCTCAGGAACTCCCCAGTTCTCCCCAGAAGCACAGTTAAACATTCCGGCCGAGTTCCGGGTTGGTCCGTTCGGGGCCTCCAGAGCGCAATACTCGGTGCGGCGGGCACTAAGTCGCGAAAAACACGCAATACGCGTCCGGACCACTACCACACGTAACGCAAACTTGCGTTTGCCATTCGCGTTGAAAATTTTCCAGGTCGAGTCGCCAGTGGACGCACGACATACGAGAGAGCCGGCCACCCGAGTGCACAAGCACTCCGATGACCGGCTCGCAACGGCGCGGACCAGCACCGATACTGGTCCAAACCAGTCAGGCGGCCAACCCGACCTCTTCGACCGCGACGGCGACGGAGACGCACGCCGTCGCCCGGACCGCGCCGCCACCGGACGGGCGGTCGAACCGGTCGATGACCAGGCCGGATTTGATCGAGCGGACCTTTTCGACCTCGATACCCAGGTCTTCGAAAAGCGCGTGGACGTCAGCGGAAAACTGAACGGACATTGTGTACTCCCCAGTGGCGAAGATGAATGCTTCACGTGTCATAAATGGTGCGCCGACGGCCTCTCGGGAGCCAGTGCCCGCATCACCGGGCCACCGTGCTTTATGACTGCTCCGGGTAGTCCCGTTCACGGGGCCGGATGGAGTAACAGGGCGCGCTTGATCGACCGACCGGGTGCATTTTCGTCACGGTGCGGGGTCGGCTCGACGCGTTGAGCGACCAAAACCGCTCGTCGTCACACCGGTGCATGCCCGTTCACGGCCCGCACGACACCTCCGCCGGCGTCCCGTGCGAAACACCTTCCCGCGCATATGCAAAACGCATGTCGGGACCCGGTGAAATCCATTCGGAACGGTGCACTGAGCACTTAAGAAGTAGACGGGTTCCGACCTACAGTTCTGCCATACCAATTTTCCGGCGCCGAACACGTCCGCAGGGGGCGTGGATCGGTGGGTACCGGCGACGGGAGGGACGGCCACCATGGACGAAATCGTGCGGCAGGCCGTGGCACGCGCCATCATGACCATGCGGGACAACCTGGGCGAGCGCCTCACCATCGACGACCTCGCCCAGGCCGCGATGTTCAGCAAGTTCCACTTCACCCGGGTCTTCCTCCGGGCGACCGGGCTGTCCCCCGGACGGTTCCTGTCGGCACTGCGGCTGGCCGAAGCGAAGCGGCTGCTCGCGACCACCACCATCTCGGTGGCCGACATCAGCCACCAGGTCGGCTACAACAGCGTCGGCACGTTCAGCGCGCGGTTCAGCGGCAGCGTCGGCTTCTCGCCCACCGGGTACCGGCAGCTGCGCGGCACCTCGCCGCGGATCGCCGAACGCACCGGTCAGCCGGGGTCCGAGGCGACCGTGCGCGGCCACGTCTGGCGCGTTCCGGGCGCGGAGACCGGCCCGGTGTTCGTCGGGCTCTTCCCGGCGAAGATCGCCGAGGGCGCCCCGGCGCGGCACGTGATCCTGCCGGGCGCCGGCCAGTACACGCTCAGCGACGTGCCGCTGGGCTCGTGGTACGTCATCACGCACGCGTTCGGCGTCTGCCCGAACGACGACCGCGGGCTGCGGCCCATGACCGGGCTGACCGGCCCGGTGACCGTGCACCGGGGCGTGGCCGCCAGCCTGGCCGACGTCCGGTTGCGGCCGCGGCACGGCTTCGACCCGCCGGTCCTGCTGGCGCTGCCCGACCTGCGGCACGCCCCGGCCAGGCACCCGGTTGCGGTCTGAGGGGTCCCGTTCGGGCGCGGGAATGGGGATTCCCGCGCCCGAACGGGTGGTCGCGACGGCACCGCGACCCGGGAATTCGGCGGCCGATTCACCGGCCCGGCCGCGCGGGTGCGACCGGCGAATCCTCCGGCGGGATCGCGCAATGGCGTACAATTCCGCACGGGGAAATGGCTCGACTGGGGGAAGCGAGGAACAACGTGATCAAGGTTCTGCTCGCCGAAGACATGGACATGGTCCGAGGTGCCCTCGTCGCTCTCCTGAGCCTCGAATCCGACATCGAGGTCGTCGCCGAAGTGGACTCCGGTGACGAGATCCTGCCCGCCGCCAAGTCCACCCTGCCCGACGTCGCGGTCATCGACATCGACCTCCCGGGCAAGGACGGCCTGACCGCGGCCACCGAGATCCACGAGCACCTGCCGGAGTGCCACACCCTGATCCTGACCAGCCTCGGCCGTCCGGGCACGGTCCGCCGCGCGCTGGACGCCAAGGTCAACGGCTTCCTGCTCAAGGACGCCCCGTCGGACAAGCTCGCCAACGCGGTGCGTTCGGTCGCCATCGGCAGACGGGTGATCGACAGCGAACTCGCCTTGTCCGCCTGGGAAGCCGACGACTGCCCGCTCACCCCGCGGGAGCTGGAGATCCTCGCCCTCGCCGCGCGCGGGCGCAACGTCGCCGACATCGCGGCGGACCTCTTCCTTTCCCCCGGCACGGTCCGCAACTACCTGGCCGCGTCGGTCACGAAGCTCAACGCCCGCAACCGGGTGCACGCGATCAGGATCGCCACCGACGCCGAATGGCTCTGAGCGGGCCGGACGAGCGCCGCGAACCGGCCCCGAAGGGCTCGAGCGGGACGCTGGCGCGCAGCAGGTGCGTCCCCTCCGGCCGGGCCCCGGCCGTGAGCTCCCCGCCGAGCAGGCTGACGCGGTGCGCGAGGTTCCGCAGCCCCCAGCCGTGCTCCTCTCCGCACTCCTCGGCTCCGCCCGGCACGACGCCGTCGTTCGCCACCCGCAGCCACGCTTCGCCGCGCGCCGCGCCGACGGCGAACTCGCACCAGGACGCCTGGCTGTGCCGCACGACGTTGGTGACGCTCTCCCGCAGCACCGTGGCGAACGTCGTGGCCACGGCTTCGGGGAGGTGATCGGGCAGCGCCCGGTCGAACCGCACGGTCACCCCGGCCGAGTCGAGCACCGCGGCCGCCGCCGCGCACTCGTCCGCCAAGGACAGTTCCCGTTGCCCGGCCGCCACCGAGCGCACGTCCGCGAGTGCTTTGCGGGACATGGTCACCAGCTCGGTGAGCTCCTGCTGGGCCTGCGCCGGCTGGGTGTCGACCAGCCGCCGGATCAGCTCGATCTTGAGGGTGATGGCCGAGAGGCTCAGCCCGAGCAGGTCGTGGGTGTCCCGGCTGAACCGCATCCGTTCCTCGGCGACCACCCGGGCGGTCAGCTCGCGCCTGCCGTGCTCGCGTTCCGCGGCCAGGCGGACGAACCAGGCCAGGCCGAACACGGCCACCGCGGCGACCGCGGTGAGCGCCGCGCCGTGCAGACCGTCCGCAATGGACTCGCCGGGCTCGCCCGCCTTCGCGGACAGCACGCCGACACCGCTCGAGACGAACACCAGCACCGGCAGCGACACCACCGGCTTGGCGACGAGCAGCACGCTGCCGACGAAGAAGCTGCTGAGTACGCTCCAGGCGACGCCCAGCTGGAACACCGGCACGAGCCCCAGCACGGCCTGCAGCGCCAGCGCGGGGCCGCGGAACCGGATGCGCCCGTAGCCGAACCCGACCAGGTGCACGGCGACGAGGGCCACCGCGTAGCCGGACGCGGCGAGCGAGACGGGCCAGGACCGGACGTCGCGCAACGGACCCAGCAGGCCGAGCACGCCGATGCCGAAGCAGACCCCGGCGTGGACGGTGTAGACGAGCCGGGCCGGGAACGCCTTCCCCGGCAGCCGGTTCGCGGTGTCCGAACGCGACTTCGGCCGCGTTGCTCCTTTTGCCCACCGCGAATACGTCGATCGGACGCTTGCGTCGGTCATTCTCGCTGAAGCGACCACCGCGGCGCCTCCCCAGAAACGCTGCCATATCCCAAGACTGCAATCTAACAGCCGTTCCTGAGGATCCGGCTCGCCGTCACGGGGGATTTTCGCGGCGGACGGCGGCTACTCGGGGAAGTCCAGGACGCACTCCCCGACGCTGACCTCGGCCGGCCACTCGAGCTTCAACGCCCGGTCGACGCGGTCGCCGGAGTCGACCGGCACCGCGTGCGCGGCCAGGCCCATCGCCCGCGCGGCGAGGGAGAAGACCTGCTGCAGCGCGCCGAGGTGCAGCAGCGTCGTCGCGTACGCCGCGCCGCCGAGCACCCACGCGATGCGGGCCATCCGCGCCGTCATGGTCAGCAGGGCCGAGGGGTGGCGGTGGCTGCCCGCGGCGATCATCGCCATGTCCAGCAGGTTGTCCAGGACCGCGGCGTCGTCGTTGATCAGCGTGAGCGTGTGCCACAGCGGGTCGTAGTGGTAGATGCCGCGGGCGAGGTCGGTGCACCGGTTGACGCCGACGTAGATCTCCAGCTCGTACAGGCAGGCCACGCTGAAGTACGGCCGCTGCGAAGCCTCGTGCGACGGCCCGCCGGGCAGGTGGGCCGGGCCGACCGAGCGCACCCGCGCGGCGCGGAACAGGAACTCGCCGAGCTGCCGCGCCGACAGCGGCCGTTCGCTGAACTCCGGGCAGGCGTGGTCGGTCTCCAGCAGCGCGGTCAGCGTCGGTTCCCCGGCCTCCGGCGCCGCCGGGTCCGGCCGGTACAGCGGGAACGTCGGCCCGGCCGTGACCTGCTTGACCACCGGCGGTTCGTGGCCGGCGCGGCCGGCGCCGGGGTCGGCGGGCGAGCCCTTCTGCCAGGTGCGGCTGCGCGCGTGGAAGATCAGGTCGTCGTGCGACCAGGTCGCCATGTCGGGGTCGCCGTGCTCGGTGAACCGGCCCTCGGCGTCGCCGAGGAGCACGACCCCGGCGGCGACGAGGAACTCGACGACGTCGGCGACCACGGGCTCGGGAACCCCGGTGGCCTCGGCCAGCTGCCCGACCGTCGCCGGCGAGGCCAGCGCGGAGGCGATCACGACCGCGGGCGGGCTGAACAGCGCGACCTTGTACCGCGCGCCCGGCGACTCGGCGAGCAGCGCGCCGTCGTCGGCCCGCAGCGCGGTGAACCGGGACAGCCGGACCTGCCGCCCGGCCGGCAGCGGGCCGTCCGGGAAGACCGGGAACTGCGTCACGGGGATCGCCGAGAGCACCGGCCCGCGGCCGTCGTTGAGCGCCAGGGAGTGCACCACCGAACCCGACAGCCGGGTGAGGATCTTGCGCAGGGACAGCCGCCAGGCGTCGTTGCCGGCGTGGCCCGAAGCGGCCAGGTTCGCCATCGACACCGGCCCGAGCGCGAGCCTGCCGAGGGATTCGCGCACCCCGTCGGCCGCGCCGGGGAAGTCGTACTCGCCCCACCAGGTGATCGCCACGAGCGACCCGTCGTCACCCGCTTCGATCAGCGTGTCTTCGGTCAACGACCACAGCCGGACCGTCTCGGCGTGCCCTCGCGGGCTCTCGGCAGCCAACGCAAACTCCTATATTCACGACGAAACGCCGTTCTGTGCACGCAGTGTGCTACAGGAACATCGGGAACGGATTGAGCCGCTCGTAGGGCGTCGGCTCGGCGAGCCTGCCCAGGCGCACCGGGACGTCGAACAGCCGGCCGGGAGCGTAGCGGGCCCAGAACGGCCGGAGCCCGGGTGCGAGCACCTTGACCACCGGGAGGCCCACGTCGGGCCGGGTCTGGTCCAGCACGAACAGCTCGCTGCCCGCGGCCGCCACCGTTCTCGCCAGCGCCGCGACGTCGTCCCGCACGTCCGGGCGGTGCACGAACCCGAAGTCGGCCAGGGTCCGCGTCCGCTCGCCGGGCGCGGGCCGCAGGTAGGGCTGGTTGGCGACGGTCGCGTACTCCAGCCACCGGGCCGCGTCCGGGTCGTTCACGTCGTGCCCGAGGACCTCGACGTCCGGGATCATCTGGTTCAGCTCGGTCACCGCGCGCCGCAGGGCGATCCGCGGGTCGAGGTGGGCACCGAAGCCGAACATGATGTGCTCGTGCGGGCCGTCCGTGCGGCGGGACACCGCGACGAACACCGGCACCCCGAGGTCCGACGTCACGTCGAGGGCCCACAGCTCCCGGCCCAGCCCGGCGTAGTTGCCCCTCATCTCGTCCAGCCAGCCGTCGCCGAAGGAGCCGAGGTCGACCCCGGGCATCGGCGTCCGGTTGTACCACCAGAGGGCGACGGCGTCCCGCTCGACGAGCTCGAGCGTGCCCTGGAGGACGGCGTCCTCGAGGCTGCTCCCGGCCGCCGCGCCGTTGGAGTCCGGGTGCAGCCCGCGGACGCCGCAGGTGGCGGGCGCGCCGTAGTACAGCAACCCGGTCGGCAGCAGCCGCCGCTGCCCGGCCAGCGACCAGACCGGCGTCCAGTCGATCGGCGCCGCCGGGTCGAACCGGCGGGGGACGTGCTGGAACAGGCCGTGCGCGGCGTTCCACGCGGCCCGTTCGCCGTACTGGCGCTCGGCGAAGAGCATGCAGTCGTTGGGGTGCACGGCCTCCGCGCCGAGCTCGTCGAAGGAAGCCCGGAACCTGAGCTCGTCGCCCTGGTAGTTGCCGGAGAAGCGTTCGACGGCCTCGCAGAGGGCACCGACCTCGGCGTCGATCGGGCTGACGCCCTTGCCGCCGTTCTCGCTGCGCAGCCCGGCCTGCATGCCGTTCACCCCGGTCACCCCGCGGGCCACGTTGTAGCCGGACCGGTAGACGTTGGCGAACGACGGCGCCGCCGGGTCGGGCCGGACGTCCCGGATGATCCCGGTGACCGGGCTGACCAGGTGCCGGTAGCGCTCGAGCGTCTGCGCCGGGGTCGCGGTGCGGTGCCCGCCGCCGGTCGAGGTCGTCTTGCGGGCGGACTCCAGCCGGACCGGCTGGGCGGCCCGTGCGGCCACCAGCGTCGCGTCGCCGCATTCGGGGCACTGCGGGCGGCGGCGCAGCTCGTGCAGCTTGCCCTGCAGGTCCAGGGTGTCGAGCACCCACACGCTCTCCTGGCCGCCGTAGCGGTAGCCGGCCAGCCACTTGCTGGCCTCGAGCGCGATCAGGTGCGCGGCGGCGGCGGTCAGCGACGGCAGCGCGGCGGCGGGGCGGCGCGCGGGCCCCTCGTGGCCGAGGAGCTCCTGGGCGCAGGCCTCCGCGTGCCGGTGCCCCCAGAGCCGGTTGGTCAGGCAGTGCCAGCACGCCGAGTCGCCCGGCCGCAGGACCGGCCCGATCCACACCTGCGCGGCGAACGGCCGGGCCAGCAGCCACGGCCGGCCGGTGCGCCGGTGCTCGGCGTCGAGCTCGCCCAGCCGCGGGTCGAGGTAGTCGGTGCACAGCACGATGCTCAGGTCCGCTTCACCGGCCGCCGAACCGGACGGCGCGATCTCGAGCCCGGCGTCGGCGAGCGCGTGCTCGACCGGCCGGGTGTCGACGTCGTCGCCGACGGCCAGCAGCCGGACCTCGTGGCGGGCGTCCCGGGAGGCGTCGACCCCGCACGCGTCCCAGTAGGCGAGCTCCCGCTCGTCGGTGGCCGGCCCGGGCGCCGGGCGCACCGACACCAGTCCCGCGTCGACCAGCTCGGTCACGATCGCGGCGACCTCCTCGGGGGACATCCCCGCCGGCCGGGCCCGCAGCACCTCGCCGAGCTCGCGGGTGCCGTCGAGCAGCGGCGCGAGTGACTCGATCCGCGCGCCGCGCATCGCGATCACGCCCTGTTCGGAGAAGAGGTAGGCACCTTTGCCGGCCCGCACTTCGGCGCGCAGGTGCCGTTTGAACGCGAGCACGGGTGTCCCGGCGGCCGGCGGCGCGGCGGCCCGGGTCCGGTGCGGGGCGGGTTGCACGGCCGATCCGCTCATCTGCACTCCTCATCCCGTGCGCGCGATCCGAGAACCCGAATTCTTCTCCGGCGCGCCGACCTGCGGCCAGTGCGCCGCGCACCGAACGGGACGTGCAAAACGCATGCCGATTCACGCGTAACGCATGTCCAAGGGGTGCATCGCGCACTGGTCGGCGCCGCCGGTGGGCCGTCAACCTGGATCGCGAGGGCACAGCCCCGCGGGCGCCCGCCCCCGGCCTTTCGACTGAGACCACAAGTGAGGACCGAGTATGACGACCACTCGCACCTATGGACAGTTCTGCGGCCTCGCGCGTGCTCTCGAGATCGTCGGGGAACGCTGGTCCATGCTGGTCATCCGGGACCTCGTGCTCGGCCCCAAGCGGTTCACCGAGCTGCAGCTGGGCCTGCCGCGGATCCCGGCCAGCATCCTGTCCGCCCGGCTCAACGAGCTGGAGCAGGCCGGGGTGATCCGCCGCCGCGTGCTGCCCCAGCTGGACGCGAGCCTGGTCTACGAGCTGACCGAGTACGGCAGCGAGCTCGACCACATCCTGCTCGACCTCGGGCTCTGGGGCGCGCGGTCGCTCGGGCACCCGAAGGACGACGACGTGTTCACCAACGACGCCGCCATCCTGTCGCTCTACACGACGTTCCAGCCGGAGGCCGCGGCCGGCGTGCACGTCACCTACGTCCTGCGCCACCACGACTCCCTGATCATCCACGCGATGGTCGAGGACGGTGCCCTGAAGGTCGGCTCCGGCGAGCACCCCGCCGCCGACCTGGTCATCGAGCCGCAGGGCCCGGAGCTGATCGACCTGGTCAACGGCCAGCTCACCGCGTCCGAGGCGCTCGCCTCGGGCCGGGTGCGGATCGAAGGCGACTTCGCCCACCTCGAGCTGTTCACCAAGCTGTTCCGGATCCCGCCGAAGCCGGAGCTGCCGGACGGCATCGCCTTCCACTGACTTCCCCAGGCGGCGACGGGGCCGGGCGGGCGCGCAGGGGGCGCCCGCCCGGCCCTTGTCGCAAGCGGGAAATGGGCAATCCGGAGTAACGAAAACCGGCAATCCGGCCCTTAAGGTCGGTGCAGCCGATCTTTCGGCCCTGTCGAGAAGGGGCAGCACATGTCGACCTCCGAGTTCGTTCGGCCGGCCGGCTTCCTGGGGACGTTGAACGGGAAGTACCACAACCGGGCCCTGGCCGTGTTCATGGTCATCGTGCTCGCGCACTGGGCGGAGCACGTCGTGCAAGCCGTCCAGATCTACGGCCTCGGCTGGCCGACGTCCCGCGCGCGCGGCGTGCTCGGGATGCCGTTCCCGTGGCTGATCTCCCAGGAATGGCTGCACTACGGGTACGCGCTCGTGATGCTGGTGTTCCTGTGGGTCCTGCGCCACGGCTTCGCCGGCCGGTCGCGCCAGTGGTGGAACCTCGCGCTGGGCATCCAGTTCTGGCACCACATCGAGCACCTGCTGCTGTTCATCCAGGCCCAGACCGGCTGGCGGCTCGCCGGCCAGAAGGTGCCGACCAGCATCATCCAGCTGCTCGTGCCGCGGGTGGAGCTGCACCTGTTCTACAACACGATCGTCACCATCCCGATGATCGTCGCGGTCATCCTGCACCGGCGCGCCTCGGCCGCCGAACGCGAGCTGACCGGCTGCTTCTGCGGCGCGCCGAAGCAGACCGCACTCGCCGCGTCGTGAAGCGCGCGCTGGCCCTGCTGGCCTTCCTCACCGGCTGGCTGGTGCTCGGCGCCACTCCGGCTTCGGCCCACGTCGAGATCGTCTCGTCGACCCCCGGGGACGGCGCCCGCCTGAGCGCGGCGCCGTCCCTGGTGTCGGTCACCCTGTCGGAGAACGTCGGGATCCAGCTGGGCTCGATCAAGGTCGTGGACCTCGCGGGCAACCAGGTCGACAGCGGCCCGGTGTTCCAGCCGGGCGACGTCGCCGAGCAGCTCGCGGTGCGCCTGAAGCCGAACCTGCCGGATGCCGGCTACCTCGTCGAGTACGCCTTCGTCTCGGCCGATTCGCACCCGGTCCGCGGCACGTTCGCCTTCGTCGTGGGCTCGGGCCCGCTGGTGACGTCGGCGGGCGCGGTCTCGGCGGCGACCGGCACGGACCCGGGCGTCGACTTCGCCTCGACGGTGGTCCGCTGGCTGGCCTACCTCGGCGTCGTGCTGCTGGGCGGGCTGGCGTTCGTCGTGCTGTGCCGCCCGGCCGCCCGCACCGACCGCCGGGCCCGGCTGCTGCTGCGCTGGGGCGCCGGCGTCGTCGCGGTGACCGCCGCCGCGACGTTCGTCCTGCAGGGCCCGTACGCGGCCGGCCGCGACCTCGAGGCGGTGTTCGACACCGGCCTGCTGGCGGACACCCTGCGCGTCGCCTACGGCAAACTCCTGCTGCTCAGGCTCGCCGCCGTCGCCGCGCTGGCGGTGCTGCTGCCCCGCCTGCTGCGGCCCGGGCTGCCGGACCGGCTGCGGTCCCGCTACGAGAACCTGGCCATGGTGACCGGCTTCCTGGTGCTGCTGACGTTCTCGGCCACCGGCCACCCGGTCACGGACCCGATCATGTTCGTCTCGGTCTCGGCGGACCTGGTGCACTTCGGCGCGATCGCCGTCTGGGCGGGCGGGCTGGTCCAGCTGGCGATGGGCCTGTACCGCCCGGCGCCGGAGGAGGACCTGGCCCCGGTCGCGGCCCGGTTTTCCCGCCTCGCGGCGGGCGCGGTGACGGCGATCGCGCTCAGCGGCGCGGTGCTGGCCCTGCGCATCATGCCGTCCCTGAAGACGCTCTGGACCACCGAGTTCGGCCTGCTCGTGCTGCTCAAGACCGCCGGGTTCGCGGCGCTCTTGGCGGTCGCGAGCCGCTCACGCCGCGCGGTGCGCCGGAGCATGACCGGCCCGCCGGAGGGCACGACGAAGACGGTGACGGCGGACCTGCGCCGCCTGCGGCAGGCCGTGGCCGTGGAAGTCCTGCTCAGCGTCGTGGTGCTCGCCCTGGCGGCGATGCTGACGGTCACCCCGCCGGGCGGCTGAGCCTCACACGCCCGGCACGTCCGGCGGGGCGAACGGGCCCCAGGTGAACGCGGGCAGCCACGGCCCCGGTTCCGCGCTCCACCCCAGCTCGGACAGCTGGGCCAGGGAACGCCGTCCGGCCAGGGCCCGGTACAGGTCGTGGGCCGGGGCCGTCAGGGTCGCCGCCGGGTGGCCGTCGCCCGCCTGCCACTCGGCGCCGTCCGTGGTGCGCAGGCGCAACGCCGGGAGCCCGCGGCGGGCGATCGACCCGGACAGGCCGCGGACCAGCACGTCGAAGCTCGGCGCGCGGGCGACGTGCTCGCCGGGCGGCGGCACACCGAGGGCCGCGCGCAGGTCCAGCTCGTGGGTGTAGGCGTCCATCACCATGATCTCGCCGGTCCGCCCGCCCGCCTCCTCGAGCCGCCGGTCGAGCTCCTCACCGACGTCGTCCCAGTGGTCGAGCAGCTCCGGCACCGTCGACGCCGTCGAAACCGGCGGGGTGCCGCCGTGGCGGACGAGCACGCGCTCGGCGATCTCGGTGAGGTGGCCGAGCAGGTCCGTGACGGTCCACTCGGGACACGCGGGCACGGGGTGCCGGTGTGCACCGGGCCGCGGGCCCAGCAGCGCGCGAATGCCGCGCCGCACTTCCGGGTAGCCCACGAAGTCCGGCGCCGGGACCGGCCGAGTCGTTGTCACGTGTCCCCACCTCACCTGGCACGATCGGTGCTTCCGGCCCAGTATGCCCAGGTGGCGGCGCCCGCGGTTCTCCCTGCTTGCCGCCCCGCGAGACCCCGGGAGGTCGTGACCTTGCCCACACTGTGGTCCACGTCGGCGCAGTGGGAACTGCTGCCGCCGGTCGTGCTCGCGCTCGTGCTCAGCGTCGCCATCGGGCTCGAGCGCGAAGCCGGCATGAAGGCCGCCGGGCTGCGGACGCACAGCCTGGTCGGCGTCGGCTCGGCCGTGTTCATGCTGGTGTCGAAGTACGGCTTCGCCGACCTGCTGGGCACCGAGCACGTCGCGCTCGACCCGTCGCGGATCGCCGCGCAGATCGTGTCCGGCATCGGGTTCATCGGCGGAGGCCTGATCTTCGTCCGCCGGGACGCGGTGCGCGGCCTGACGACGGCGGCGACGATCTGGCTCACCGCCGCGGTCGGCACCGCGTGCGGCGCGGGCCTGCCGGTGCTCGCGGTCGCCACGACGGCCGGGCACTTCGTGGTGACCCGTGGCTTCCCGCCGCTGCAGCGGTTCGTCGCGCGCCACCGCCGTGAACCTCCGGTGATCCAGCTGAGCTACACCGACGGCCACGGCGTCCTCCGCGCGGCGCTCGCCGTGTGCACCGGGCGCGGCTGGGTGGTGCACCACGTCGACGTCGACCACGAGTCCCTTTCCGAAGAGGGACAACGGATCGCGGTCGTGACGCTGCGCCTCGACGGCCGCGGTGATCTCTACGACCTGGCCGCCGAACTCGCCGAACTGCCGGGCGTGCGGAGCGCGTCCACCGGCCCCGGGGAACCGCTCGACGAATGATCACCCGCCCGGGGAGCGCGCGGGGGCGGGTTTGCGGCACACTGGGGTGCACACGGAATTCCCCGGTACCGCAAGGAAAACGTGCGGCCGAGGAAAAACCATCCAATTCGGAGGTGAGGCATGGCCCCCGGCGGTGGCGAGGACGTGGCGCGCACGCAGCCCGGATTCGACCTGGCGTGGCGCGGTTTTCACCGCGCTCAGGTCGCGGAATACGTGGCGTGGGCCGAGGCCGAGATCCACAGAGTCACCGCCGAACGCGATGCCGCGCGGCATCGCGCGGCGACGCTCGCCGAGGACAACCGTGAGCTCCGGGTGAAGATCGACCGGATCAGCCGCACCCCGATCGAGCCGGACGCGTTGCAGGAGCGCTCGCGCCGGATGATCGAGCTCACCCGCGAGGAAGCGAACGAAATCACCGCCCGGGCAACGGAAACCGCCCAGCGCCTGCGCCGCGAGGCCGAGCGGGAAGCGGTCCGGCTCACCGAGAAGGAACGCCGTCTGGTCGCCGAAGCCGAGGCGGAGGCCGTGCGGCAGCGCGCCGAGCACGAAGAACTCCTGCGCGCGGCCGAGCAGCGCCGTCGCGAACTCGACGAAGCGGCCGCGCACCGCCGGGCCCAGCAGGAAGAGGACCACACCCGCGCGATGACGGTCCGCCGCGCGGACGCGATGCGCGAGTTGGCGGAGCAGGAAGCGGCCGGCCGCACGAAGGCGAACCAGCTGATCACCGACGCAACCCACCGAGCCGAAGACCTGGTGGCCGGCGGCGAACGCAAGCTGGCGGCGGCGGAGAACAAGGCCGCGGAGCTGGTCAGGACCGCCGAGGCCGAGGCAGCCAAGGTGATCGCGACGGGCGATCACAAGCTGGCCGCCGCCGAAACCAAGGCCGCTGACCTGGTCAAGACCGCCGAAGCCGAGGCAGCCAAGGTGATCGCGACCGGCGAACGCAAGCTCGCCGCCGCCCAGGCCAAGGCCGCCGACCTGGTCAAGACCGCCAAGGCCGAAGCCGCGCAGGTCGTCACCGAAGCCACCGAGCACGGCAAAGCCCTGGTCGGCGCCGCGAAACAGGAGGTCACGGCCCTCACCGAGGTCCGCGACAAGCTCCACGCGAGCCTCGCCGGCTGCCGGTCCCTGCTGGCCGAAGCGGCCGTCGCGCTCGACGATCGCCCCGCGAAGTTCGACCCCGAGGCCACCCTGCCGCTGTCGAAACGCATGCCCGTCCAGCGGCGCTCACCCGCGGGAGACCTCACCGACGCCGTCGGCTGATCCTTGCCCGGCGGCCGGGCAACCAGCATGATCGGGACGTGGGAGTACCGACGATCGCCCTGACCTCGCGGGACGTCGTCCGTTGACCTGGCCTCTCCGGCGGGTGCTCGCCCTGATCGCCGCGCTCGTGACGCTGGCTTCGTCGACCACCCTGGCCAACCGCGTGCTGCCCGGCTGGGCGTACCCGGTGTGCGGTCTGGTCGCGGCTTCCCTGCTGGTCGCGCTCGGCCGCGCGGCTGGCTGCACGTGGCGTGACCTGGGCCTCGCGACGCTCCGGCGTCCAGCCCTGGTCGGCCTGGCCGGCGCCGCGCTGATCGCCGTGGTGTTCGGGATCGCCCTGGCCGTGCCGGCGCTGCGCACGGTCTACCAGGACGGCCGCGTCGGCGAGCCGGACTTCGGCCAGCTGCTCTGGCTGACGTGCGGGCGGATCCTGTTCGGCACGGTCCTCATCGAGGAGATCGCCTTCCGCGGCGTGCTGCCGGGCCTGTTCGGCGCGACGGACGAGCGGTGGCGCTGGCCGCCGATCCTCTGCTCGGCGGCGCTGTTCGGGCTCTGGCACGCGCTGCCGGCACTGGCGATCGGCCGCAACGCCGCCGTGCACGCCGTGTTCGGCTCGACGCCGGTGGTGGTGCTGCAGGTGCTGGCGATGGCCGCGGCGGGCGTCGCCGGGATCTTCCTGCACTGGTGGCGGCACCTCGGGCGGGGCGTGCTCGCGTCCGTGATCGTGCACTTCACGACGAACGCGGGCGGCCTCACCCTGGCCGTGCTGGTGCGCTAGGACCGCACCAAGCGGGCGATCGCGTCGGACGCTTCCCGGACCTTCAGGTCGGCTTCCTCGCCACCGGCCGCGGCGGCCTGGACCACGCAGGTCGCCAGGTGCTCGTCGAGCAGTTCGAGCGAGAACGACTGCAGTGCCTTCGTCGCCGCGGAAACCTGGGTGAGGATGTCGATGCAGTACTTGTCCTGCTCGACCATCCGCTGCAGCCCGCGGATCTGCCCCTCGATCCGGCGCAGGCGCTTGAGATAAGCCTCCCGCTCGGTGCCGTAACCCGTCATCGCCCACCTGTCCCCGTTGTCGCGTCCCTGACCACCGACTATACCCTCCGGGGGTTCAGCGGAAGCGGCGCAGCCGGAGGCTGTTGCTCACCACGAACGCCGACGAGCACGCCATGGCCGCACCCGCGATCATCGGGTTGAGCAGGCCGAGCGCCGCGAGCGGCAGAGCGGCGACGTTGTAGGCGAAGGCCCAGAACAGGTTGCCCTTGATCGTGGCGAGGGTGCGCCGGGCGAGCCGGATCGCGTCGGCGGCGGCGCGCAGGTCGCCACGCACGAGCGTCAGGTCGCTCGCCTCGATGGCCGCGTCGGTGCCGGTGCCCATGGCCAGGCCCAGGTCGGCCTGGGCGAGCGCGGCCGCGTCGTTGACGCCGTCGCCGACCATGGCCACCACGTGCCCCTCGGCCTGCAGCCGCTTGACGACGTCGACCTTGCCTTCGGGCAGCACCTCGGCGACGACGTCGTCGATGCCCGCCTCGGCGGCGACCGCGCGGGCCACGAGCGTGTCGTCCCCGGTCAGGAGCACCGGCTTCAGCCCGAGTGCGCGCAGTTCGGCGACGGCCCGGGCGGACGTCGGCTTGATCGTGTCGGCGACGGTCAGCGTGCCGCGCAGTTCGCCGTCCCAGGTCACGGCGATTCCGGTCTTCCCGGCTCGCCCGACGCTGACGGCGCGTCCTTCGACCACGCCGGTCACGCCGACGCCCGCGGTGCTGTGGAAGTCCGTGACGGCGGGGAGCGCGCCGAAGCGCTGCCGGGCGGCCTCCGCGATCGCCCGGCCGATCGGGTGCTCGGACGCGGCTTCGACGGCACCCGCGAGCCGGAGCACCTCGCCGTCACCCTCGACGAGCGTCATCCGGCCGGTGGTGACGGTGCCGGTCTTGTCCAGGACCACGGTGTCGACGCGGCGGGTGGACTCGAGCACCTCGGGGCCCTTGATGAGGATGCCGAGCTGCGCGCCGCGGCCGGTGCCGACGAGCAACGCGGTGGGCGTGGCGAGGCCGAGCGCGCACGGGCAGGCGATGATCAGCACCGCGACGGCCGCGGTGAACGCCGCTTCGGGGCTCCCGCCGCTCGCCAGCCAGACCACCAGCGTCGCCAGCGCCAGGAAGACGACGACCGGCACGAACACCGCCGACACCCGGTCGGCGAGCCGCTGGACCTCGGCCTTGCCGTTCTGCGCGGCCTCGACCAGGCGTGCCATCTGCGCCAGCCGCGTGTCCGCGCCGACGCGGGTGGCGCGCACGAGCAGCCGCCCGCCGACGTTGACGGTGGCGCCGGTGACCGCGTCACCCGGGCCGACCTCCACCGGGACCGGCTCGCCGGTGAGCATGCTCGTGTCGACCGCGGAGCCGCCTTCGGCGACGACGCCGTCCGTGGCGATCTTCTCGCCGGGCCGCGCCACGAAGAGGTCGTTTTCGCGGAGGTCGCTCACCGGGATCAGGTGCTCTTCGCCGTCGCGAAGCAGCGTGACGTCCTTTGCGCCGAGGTCCATGAGCGCGCGCAGGGCGGCGCCGGCGCGCCGCTTGGAGCGGGCTTCGAAGTAGCGGCCGGCCAGGATGAACGTGGTGACGGCGGCGGCGACCTCGAAGTAGAGGCTGTCGCCGGCCGCGCCGGAGCTGATCAGCTCGAAGCCGTGGCGCATGCCGATCTCGCCGGCCATGCCGAAGAAGAGCGCGTAGAGCGACCAGGCCACCGAAGCGACGACGCCGAGCGAGATGAGCGTGTCCATCGTCGCGGTGAGGTGGCGCAGGTTGACCGCGGCGGCGCGGTGGAACGGCCACGCACCCCACGTCACGACCGGGGCGGCGAGGACGAGCGAGACCCACTGCCAGTAGTCGAACTGCCAGGCCGGGACCATCGCCAGGGCGATCAGCGGGACCGTGAGCGCCGCCGAAAGGAGCAAACGCTTGCGCAGGGTGGGCGTCTCGTCGGGCGCTTCGGGCTCGGGGAGCCGCGCGGAGTAGCCGGCGGCCTCGACGACGGCAGTGAGGTCGTCGACCGACAGCCCGCTCGGGTAGCTGACCTGGGCTTTCTCGGTCGTGTAGTTGACCGTCGCGGTCACGCCGTCGACCTTGTTGAGCTTGCGCTCGACGCGGGCGGCGCAGGACGCGCACGTCATGCCGCCGATGGCGAGCTCGACGCGCTCCGCGGTGGTCGCTTCGGCGGGCTTCATGCCACCAGGCGGTAACCGGCCTCGGTGACGGCGGCGGCGACCGCGTCCGGGGTCAGCGGGGTGTCGCTGGTCACGGTCACGCGCCCGCTCTCGACGTCGACGTCCACGTTCCGGACGCCTGCCAGCTCGGAGACCTCTTCTCGGACCGAGGTGGCGCAGTGCCCGCAGGTCATGCCCTCGACGGTGTAGCTCGCTTCGGTCATCGGCGGCTCCTTTCGATCTCCTTCCTTTATACCCATCGGGGGTAGGGGTTCCACACCCGGCCCCGTCAGACTCGCGGGATGCGCAAGCTCTACGCGATCGGGATCGGCGCCGGCGACCCGGAGCACCTGACGGTGCAGGCGATCGACCGGCTCAACCGCGTCGACGTGTTCTTCGTGCTCGACAAGGGCGAGGAGAAGGCCGGCCTGGTCCGGCTGCGCCAGGAGATCCTGGACCGGTTCGTCACCCGGCCCCACCGCGTGGTGCTGGTCGCGGACCCGCCCCGCGACCGCACGCCGGCGGACTACCGGGCCGCGGTGGCGGACTGGCACGCGGCGCGCGCATCGGCGTACGAGCGGGTGCTGCTGTCGGAGCTCCCGGACGGCGCTGCCGGCGCGTTCCTGGTGTGGGGCGACCCGTCGCTGTACGACAGCACGATCGCGCTGATCGAGGCGGTGCTGGCGCGCGGCAACGTGGCGTTCGACTACGAGGTGATCCCGGGGATCAGCAGCATCTCGGCACTGGTGGCCCGCCACCGCACGACGATGAACCAGATCGGCCGGGCGGTCCAGCTGACAACGGGCCGCCGCTTGGCGTCCGGCTGGCCCCCCGAGGTCGACGACGTGTTCGTCCTGCTGGACGCCCACACGACGTTCGACCACTTCACCGACACGGGCCTGCACATCTACTGGGGAGCGTACGTCGGCACACCGGACGAAATCCTGCTGTCCGGCCCCCTGACTTCGGCGCTGGCCGCGGAGATCCGCGCGGCCCGGTCCGCGGCCCGCGAACGCCACGGCTGGATCATGGACACCTACCTCCTCCGCCGCCCCACCCCCTAACCCACCCGTGTCGACCCTCCAATCACACGTGATGGCCTTCAATCACGCGAGATGCCTCCTCAATCACGTGAGATGCCCCGGCAATCACACGTGATGCCCGCCCAGTCACGAATGATGCCTGCTCGGGCGCGGGTGATGCCTGTTCGGTCGCGGGGACCGGCCTGGCGTGCACGGGAGTCGGTCGGTCGCAGCGGTGAGGTCCGGCTTCGATCGGGCCGGTTCGACCTCGGGTCTCGCCGGTGCGATGGGCTTGAACGGTGGCCACGCGTGGCCGCCGGGTCGACACGCGTGCTTGAAGGGTCGACACGTGTGATTGGAGGGTCGACTCGCGTGATGGTGGGTATGAGAAAAGGCCCCGGGAGGACCATGTCTGGTCCTCGACCGGGGCCTTCCCCAACGTAAGTTCGGCGGTGTCCTACTCTCCCACAACCCTTCGGTTGCAGTACCATCGGCGCTGTCAGGCTTAGCT
>NZ_BAAGUJ010000014.1:0-223965 GCF_054781455.1 Amycolatopsis stemonae
TCACCAAGCTGGTTGCGGCCGTCAAGGCCACCAACCTGGTCGACACCCTCAACAGCCAGCAGGCCATCACGGTGTTCGCGCCGGCCGACCCGGCGTTCGAAGCCCTCGGTGACGCGAAGTTCAAGGAGCTGGCGGGCAAGCCGGCCGAGCTGGCGCCGATCCTGCAGTACCACGTCGTCGGAAAGCGTTACGACGCCAAGGGTCTCGCCACCGCCGGTTCGCTGGAGTCGCTGAACACCGCCGGCGGCCCGCTGAAGATCGAGGGCTCGGGCGAGAACATGACGGTCAACGGCGCGAAGATCCTGTGCGGCAACATCCCCACGAAGAACGCCACGGTCTTCGTGATCGACAAGGTGCTGACCCCGGGCACCAACAAGTAGGTCAGCGCCGGCCCAGTTCCGGACCGAGGCGTTCCGCGATGTCGGTGAGGATCTGCACGTAATCTTCGTGGTCGAAGGTGAACGGCAGGGCGAAAGCCACCTCGTCGACCTCGCGGAACGCCGCGTGCGCGTGCAATTGTTCCGCGATTTCCGCGGACGTGCCGACGTAGTCGCGGGAAAACAACATCCGCGCCGGCCCTTGCGGTTCCGCGGTGCGCGGCAGCCGCTTTTCGGCATAAGCTTCGTATTTCGCGCGCTGCTCCGGCGTCGCGCTGTCGGTCGGGACGACGACCAGGCCCTGGGAGATCCGGCCCGCCGGGTGGTGCTCGCGGAACGCCCGGATGTGCGAGAGCTGGATTTCGGCGAAGTCCGTGCTCTCGCCTTCGGCCTTGACCACGCTGCTGGTCAGGAAGTTCATCGCGTGCTTGCCGGCCCACTCGGCCGAGCGCAGGCTCGCGCCGCCGTACCAGAGCCGCTCGCCGAGGCCGGGTGCCTGCGGCTGGACGCGGTCGGAGAAGACCTCGAACCCCTCGGTGCCGCTGAAGCCGGTGGCCGGCTCGCCGCGCACGAAGTCCAGCAGCCGGCGGACGCGGTCGTAGCCGAAGTCCTCGGCGCCGGCGGTGTCCGGGTAGAGCGCGTGTTTGACCTCGTCCCAGCGCATCGGCGGGCCGACGCTGATCCCGGGGTTGAGCCGGCCGCCGGAGAGCAGGTCGACGGTGGCGAGGTCCTCGGCGAGCCGCAGCGGGTTTTCCCAGCCGAGCGGGATGACGGCGGTCCCGAGGTCGATCCGGCTGGTCCGCTGGGAGGCGGCGGCCAGCACGGCCACGGGGGACGAGATGCCGTGCTGCAGGTGCCGGTGCCGCACCCAGGCGCTGTCGAACCCGAGCTGTTCACCGAGTTCGATGATCTCGAGGGTCGACTCGTGCCCCCGCCGCGGGTCGGCTGGGTCGAACAGGCCGATGGTCAGGAAGCCGAGCTTGCGCAGTGGTCGCGACACCCCGCCGATTCTGCCCCCGGCCGGGCCGCGGCCCGCGGGAGTTCCACCTGCTGGGCGACCGGTTCAGGCTTTTTCGCGCAGGCGGTCCAAGCCGTCGAGGATCACGTCGAGGCCGAACTCGAACTCCGTCTGGTCGTCGCACCAGCCCAGGGTCGAATGCGGGTCTTCGTGGGCGATCTCGGCCATCATCCCGACCAGGTTCGGCAGCTGCCAGGCCAGGTCCACCGGGACGTCCGCGGGCTGGTCGGCGCCCGGGTCGAACAGCTCCTGGCTGAACCCGAGGGCGCGGCTGCCCAGCGCGTGCAGCGCGTGGTGGACCAGGTCGTAGGAGAACCCGCCGTCGCGCATCAGGCCGACCAGTGCGTCGTAGTAGCGCAGGACCGCGGTGCTCGTCGAGGATCTCGCCTCGAACAGTTCCGGCGCCCAGCGGTGGCGGAGGAACACCCGGCGCGCGGTGAGGATCCGCTGCCGCACCGCCTTCTTCCAGTCCGGGTCCGGCTCGAGCCGGGCGACGGCGTCGTTGATCTCCCCGGCCACGACGTCGACGATCCCGTCGAGCACGTCTTCCTTCTTGGCCACGTGGTAGTAGAGCGACATGGCTTCGGCGCCGAGCTCCTCCGCGAGCCGTCGCATCGTGAGCGCGCGCAGTCCGTGCTGGTCGGCGAGCTCCACCGCGGCGCGCAGCACGCGCTCGCGGCTGAGGGGGATTCGCGCGTCGGTCGTCACCCACAAGATCGTACAACGTAAGTCCTGCTTGACCGCCTTACAGTGTACGGCGTACCTTACGTTGTATGACTTACAGCGTAAGACTCCTGGGAGGCGACGATGAAAGCCCTGGTCCAGCGCGTGTACGGTCCACCGGAGAGCCTGACCTTCGAAGACCTGCCCGACCCGGTGCCCGCCGAGGGCGAGGTGCTGGTCCGGGTGCGCGCGACCTCGGTCAACCCCTATGACTGGCACTTCATGAGGGGTGAGCCCTACGTGGCGAGGTTGATGCCCAACGGCTTCGGGGTGCGGAAACCCGTGCCCGGCATCCTGGGCTGCGACATGGCGGGCCGGGTCGAGACGGCCGGATCGCGCTTCCGGCCGGGTGACGACGTCTACGCGCTGCTGCCCCGCGGCGGCTACGCCGAATACGTCTGCGTGCGTGAAGACCTCCTGGCGCCGAAGCCGGCGAACCTCACCCACGAGCAGGCGGCGGCGATGCCGATGGCGGCCGTCACCGCGCTGGTCGCCCTGCGCGGGGTCGAGGAAGGGCACCGGGTCCTCGTCAACGGTGCTTCCGGCGGCGTCGGCAGCTTCGCCGTCCAACTGGCCAAGGCGCTCGGCGCGCAAGTCGACGCGGTCTGCGGTTCGGCCAACGTCGATCTCGTCCGCTCACTCGGCGCGGGCGAAGTCACCGACTACCGGAAGAGCGACTTCACACGCAGCGGTCGTCGCTACGACTTCGTGCTGGACATCGCGGGCAGCCGGTCGCTCCCGGCCTGCCGGCGGGTCCTGAACCGGAGCGGCACGTTCGTCGCCGTGGGCGGCCCGGCCGGGCGCTGGGTGCAGCCGGCCGGGCACGCGTTCGGGGCACTGGCCGCCGCGCCGCTCGCACGGCGGCGGGCCGTGCTCGCGGACGCGGTGGCCGCCGGGGACAAGAAGGCGCTCCTGGGCCGGCTGGCCGCGTTCGCGGAGCGCGGCCGGCTGACCCCGGTCATCGACCGGAGCTACCCGTTCGACGACCTGCGCGCGGCGATCGCGTACCAGGAAGCCGGGCACGCCAGGGGAAAGGTGGTCGTGACGCTGTAGCCGTCAGCCGTGGTACGGGCAGGTGCCGCGGTAGTCCGAGATGGTCAAGCCGGTGCTCGGGATCGGGCAGAGGAACTGCTCGTAGCGGGTGTCGTCGTCGATGAAGCGCTTGAGCCAGGAGAGCGTGTACTTCGCGATCGTCGTGTTCGGCGAGTTCGGTGCGAAGTGGCTGGCGCCGCGCAGTTCGAGGTACGCCTTGTCCGAAGTGGAGGGGAGGCTGGTGTAGAAGGGGATCGAGTGCGAGGCGACCGGCGCGACGGTGTCGGCCTCCGCCCCGACGACGAGCGTCGGCACGCGGACCGTCGACCAGTTCTTGGTCAGGTCCCAGCCGGTCAGCGGCACCGCGGCCTGCAGGGACGGGCGTGAACGCGCGGCTTCGAGCGTGCCACCGCCACCCATCGAGTGCCCGACGACGCCGAGCCGGCTGCTGTCGATGCGCGAGCGCACCGAGCTCTGCTGGGTCAGGTAGTCCAAAGAGGACAGCAGTTGCCTGCCCCGGCTGTCGGGCTGGTCGCTGGTGGTCAGGGTGTCGATGGTGAACACCACGAAGCCCTGCGACGCGAGCCGCGGGCCCAGCCAGGCAATGCTCGACTGCGTGGCGGTGTAGCCGGGTGCGATCGAAAGGGCGCCGAAGGTGCCGGCGGTGGTGGTCGTGGGGTAGTAGATGGTCCCGCCGCCGAAGCCGGAGACGGCCAGCCGTGACACGGTGACGGTGCTCGTCGCGAACGTGCCGCGGTCGGCTTCGATGCTGGCCGTGGTCGGGTCGGGACCGCGTTCGTAGGGATTCGCGGCGGCAGCCGCCGGTACGACGACGCCGGAGGTGAGGGCCAGGGCGGCCAGCACGACGCCGGCGGCCCGGCCTCGCCGGCCGCGGCCGGTGAGGTTGCGGACGGAAACTTTCTCACCCGGGCCAGACGACGTCGGCGGGCTGGTGAGTACGGACATGGATCGCTCTCTTTCCCCGGGCAGGCGAAAGCGCGCCCGGACACGGACGGGCGGACCGATGGAACCGTTGCACGGCAACGAAGGACGTGCCGCGTGCGGGACGCGGGGTAACCGCTTTCCCGTGCTGCCATGAAACACTTCGGGCAAATGTTCCACAACGGCCGAACGGGTGAGTGGTTGACAGACTGTGCGCTTGCTCAGCGAGTCGCGGCGAAGAGCACTCACGCACGTGAGCAGTCCGGCGCTGTGGCCGGTGTCAGCGAGCCGCTGGCTCCAGGGCTCCGCGCACCAGGGTGTCCACCAGTGTGGTCGCGACGGTCAAATCCACTGCCCGCGCGGCCAAAACGTCCGAGTAGAGGAACGACTCACCGAGCCGCACTACCGCGAAGGCAAGATCCGGCAGCCCGACGAGGGGCGTCAGCCCGGCCGTGTCGACGTCGGCCCGGAACAGCTCCACGTGCGCGTCGACGAGTGCGGGCTGGACCGCGCCACGGGGGTCCGTCAGCACGCGCAGCGCGACCGTCGACTCGGCCTCGATCAGCTTGCGCAGCCCGTCGTTGTCCGCGACCTCGCGGCGGTACTGCTCCATGACCCACAGGCAGCGCAGCCGTCCCTCGGGCGTCCGGACCGCTTCGCCGTGCTCCTCGCGCCATCGGTCCAGGGCGCGCTGCCACGTCCGGTCGGAGAGGTACCGCAGCCCCGCGCCCATCACGTCGTCGCGGTTGCCGGCGCGGCGGAAGAACGTCGTGCGCGAGATGCCCAGCTCGGCCGCCATCCGGCCGAGGTCGAGGCGGGTGCCGGCGAACAGGAGCCGCGCCGCGTGGCGGACGATGTCGTCGGTCGAGACGGTCACCGGCCCACCCTAGCTTCGGCGGCCCGGAGATCACCGCCGCAGGTCGCCGACGGTTACCTTGAAGTGCGTGCCACCCCCTCGGCTAGCGTGGTGGCGTGCGCGTCGACATCTGGTCCGATCTCGTCTGTCCCTGGTGCTATCTCGGCAAACGCCGCTTCGAAACGGCGGTCGCCGAGCTCGGCGCCGACGTCGAGGTGGTGCACCACTCCTTCCAGCTCGACCCGTCGTTCCCGCGCGGCACTTCGCGGCCGACGCGCGAGGTGCTGTCCGAGAAGTACGGCCGGACCCTCGAAGAAGCCGACGCCATGGAAGCGCAGATGGAGGAGCGCGCGGCCGCCGATGGGCTCGAGTACCACCTCGACGGTGTCCACATGGGCAACACCGTCGACGGTCACCGCCTGGTACACCTGGCCGCCGACCGCGACCTGGCCGACGCGGTCGTCGACCGGTTCTACCGCGCGCACTTCACCGAACGCCGGTCCCTGTTCGACCGCGACTCCCTGGTGGAGCTGGCCGCCGAAGCGGGCCTCGACGCCGAAGAGGCGCGCAAGGTGCTCGAGTCGGACGCCTACGAAGCCGAAGTCGCCGCGGACGGCGAACAGGCCCGGGCACTCGGCGCGACCGGAGTACCGTTCTTCGTCATCGACAACAGGTTCGGCGTCGCAGGCGCCCAGCCACCCGAGGTGTTCACCCAGGTCCTGCAGCGCGCGGCTACCGACGCCGCCGCCGGCTGAACCGCGACCGATCGGTCGCAACGCCGGCCAGGTGCAACGCAACGCACAACAGCCCGGCGGTGGTGAGCGTCCTGGTGGTGACAACAGAGCCGAGCCCGAACCCGGCCAGCTCCATCAGCAGAGCGAGCCCGAACAACACGGCGGCGAGAATGGCAAGCATGACGCCTCGTTTCTGCGGCGGCAGGACCAAACGGTCCACACCACTGCACCATTAGCGGCACCGGACGACCCGGCTTGGTGGCCAGTAATGCCCCGCCTTCCCCGCACTGAAACGAAAACCTCCAGCCGCGGGGGCGCCCCCCGTTTTCCACGCTACCGGCAGGCACCGACAGTTTCGCCGCACCGCCGCACCGCCGCACCGCCGCACCGCCGCACCGCCGCACCGCCGCACCGCCACACCGCCACACCGCCGCACCGCCACACTCGCCGCACTGCCGCACTGCCGCACTGCCGCACTGCCGCACCGCGATGCCGCCGCACTGCCGCACCCGCCGCACCGCCGCCGCACCCACCGCGATGCCGCCGCACTGCCGCGATTCCGCCGCGCCACGATGCTGCCGCGCCGCCGCGCTGTGATTTGCCGCGCCGCCGCCGCGCCGCGATGCTGCCGCCGCACCGCGATCCGCGCCGCCGCACCCCGCCGCCGCGCCGCGATTCCGCGGCGCCGTGATCCTGTTGCGCCACCGCGCCGCGTTCCGCTGCGGCGCGCTGCCGCGCTGCCGGACCTGCCGCCGCGCCGCGATTCCGCGGCGCCGTGATGCTGTTGCGCCGCGGTGCACCACCGAGCCGTGACCGAGAACCGAGCGCCACGTCAAGCGGGCGGCGGCGCCGTGCTGGACCGGACCACCAACTCGGTAGGCACCGTAACCGGCTCCCCAACCTCCGCCCCGGTCTCGATCTCCGCCAGCAACGCCGAAACCGCGTGCCGCCCAACGGCCTCGAACGACTGCCGGATCGTCGTGAGTGGGGGCCAGAAGTGCGCCGACTCCTCCATGTCGTCGAACCCGACGACACTCACGTCAGCGGGAACGCGGCGACCCGACTCGTGCAACGCGCGCAACAACCCCAGCGCCATCTGATCGTTCGCGGCGAACACCGCCGTGACCGCAGGGTCGGCCGCCAAAGCCAACCCCGCCTCATAACCCGACGACGGAGACCAGTCGCCGACGAACACCGGGGGCACCACCACCCCCGCACGCTCCAATGTGGACTGCCACGACTTGCGACGCCGCTCCGCCGAATACGACTGCGGGGGCCCCGCGATGTGCCACACCGTCGCGTGCCCCAGGGACAGCAGGTGCCGAGTCGCCGTCGCCGCGCCGTCGGCCTGGTCCGTGTCCACCACCGGGTAGTCGTAGCGGGCGCTCGAATCGATCACCACCACCGGGAGGCCGTGCGGTAGCTCGATTTCGCTCTGGTCCAGCTGGTGCTGCTCGATCAGGATGATCACCCCGTCGACGGCCTGCTCGTTCAGCTTGCTGAACGCTCCCGTCACCTCACCCTGCGTCGGGCGCGTCACCGGCAGCAGGACGATCGAGAACCCCTCCGGGACGACCGCCGCCGCGATGGCGTCCAGTGTCCTGCTGTTGCCGAACGTCGGGAGGGCCGAGATGATCACGCCGATGCTGCGGAACTTGCCGTTGCGCAGCGCACGGGCCGCGCTGTTGGGGCGGTAGCCGACTCGGCGCATCGCGGCCAGCACACGCTCGCGCGTGGCGTCGTCGACGTTCGTCCTGCCGTTCGCCACCCGGGACACCGTCTGGCCGGACACGCCCGCCTCGCGCGCGACGTCCGCCATCGAAGGTCCACGACGCGGGGTTGCTGCCGGCACGAGTGCTCCCTCAGAGGTTTCCTGGACATGTTTACGTCAACACGTTACCCTTCGGCCGTCCATGTTGACGTAAACATCCACGCGAACCACCGGAGGGACGATGACGTCCACAGCGGCACCGCCCGTCCCGGCGCCGCCCCGCGCGCACCCCACGCGCCAGCCGAAACGGCAGTGGCGCGGGTGGCTTTTCGTCGCTCCCTTCGTGCTGGTGTTCGCGCTCACTTTCCTGGCGCCGATCATTTACGCGTTCGGGCTCAGCCTGTTCCGCGACCAGGCCTTCTTCGGCGGGACGGTGTTCGTCGGCGCCGGCAACTACGCGCAGGTGCTGGCCGACGCGAAGTTCTGGGAGTCGTTCCTGCGCGTCCTGCTCTTCCTCGTCGTGCAGGTGCCGATCATGCTGCTGCTCGCGCTGGTCGCGGCGCTCGCGATCGACAGCGCCCGGCTGCACGCCGCCGGGTTCTTCCGCGTCGTGATCTTCCTGCCGTACGCCGTGCCCGCCGTGGTCGCCGCGCTGATGTGGGGCTTCATGTACGGCGACCACTTCGGGCTCGCCGCCGACCTCAACCACCTCTTCGGCACCGACGCCGTGAAGCCGCTGTCGGAGAACTGGATGCTCACGTCCATCGGCAACGTCGTGACCTGGGAGTTCGTCGGCTACAACATGCTCATCTTCTACTCGGCGCTGAAGGTGGTCCCCAGGGAGCTGTACGAAGCGGCCTCGATCGACGGCGCCGGCGCGTTCCGCACCATCGCCAGCGTCAAGCTGCCCGCGCTGCGCGGCTCGATCGTGATCGCGACGATCTTCTCGATCATCGGCAGCTTCCAGCTGTTCAACGAACCCAACATCATGCGCACGCTGGCGCCGAACGTGATCGGCACCTTCTACACGCCGAACATGTACGCCTACAACCTTTCCTTCGGCGGCCAGCAGTACAACTACTCCGCCACGGTCGCGATCGTGATGGGCGTGATCACCGCCGTCATCGCCTACGTCGTGCAGCTGCGCGGCACCCGGAAGGGGATGTGACGTGGTCCCCCGCAAGTCGCGCGCCCTCACCGCCGTCATGGCGCTGTACCTGATCTACACGCTGGTGCCGCTGGCGTGGCTGGTGATCAACGCGACCAAGACCCAGTCCGCGCTGTTCTCGACGTCCGGCCTGGCCTTCGGCGGCCCGTTCGCGCTGTTCGACAACATCGGCCAGACGTTCACCTACGACGGCGGGATCTTCTTCCGCTGGCTCGGGAACACGCTGCTCTACGTCGTGGTCGGTGCGGGCGGCGCGACGCTCCTCGCCACCGCCGCCGGGTACGGGCTGGCCAAGTACCGCTTCCCCGGCCGGCGCGCGGTCTTCGCCGTCGTCCTCGGCGCGGTGGCCGTGCCCGGCACCGCGCTCGCCGTGCCGACCTTCCTGCTCTTCAGCAAGCTCGGGCTGACGAACACGCCGCTGTCGATCATCATCCCGTCGCTGATCAGCCCGTTCGGCCTCTACCTGATCTGGGTGTACGCCGCCGACGCGATCCCCGACGAGCTCCTGGAGGCGGCGCGGATCGACGGCGCCGGGGAGATCCGGATCTTCCTCACCGTGACGCTGCGCCAGCTCGTGCCGGGGATCGTCACGGTCGCGCTGTTCACCATGGTGCAGACGTGGAACAACTACTTCCTCCCGCTGATCATGCTCAGCGAGCCCAAGTGGTACCCGCTGACCGTCGGGCTCAACCAGTGGAGCGCGCAGGCCAACGGCGCCGGCGCGCGCCCGATCTTCCACCTGGTGCTCACCGGGTCACTGCTCACGATCATCCCGCTCGTCGTCGCTTTCCTGCTCATGCAACGGTTCTGGCAGTCAGGCCTGAGTGCGGGCAGTGTCAAGCAATAGCCGTCACACCGTCGTGAAGGGACATTCGATGTCACGCATCCGCAGTCGCGTCAAGGCGTTCACCGCCGTGGCGCTCGCCGCCGCCCTCGCGGTCGGCTGCTCCTCGGGGACACCCGCGAGCACCGCATCCGGCAGCCAGGACTCCGTCGACGCCGCGCTCAAGGCGGGCGGGACGATCACCTACTGGAGCTGGACGCCCTCGGCCAAGGACCAGGTTGCCGCGTTCGAGAAGGAATACCCGAACGTCAAGGTCGACTACGTCAACGCGGGCACGAACAAGGACGAGTACACCAAGCTGCAGAACGCGATCAAGGCCGGCAGCGGCGGGCCGGACGTCGCGCAGATCGAGTACTACGCGCTCCCGCAGTTCGCGCTGACCGATTCGCTGGTCAACCTCGACCAGTACGGCTTCGGGACGTTCGAAAAGGACTACAGCGCCTCGACCTGGTCGAGTGTTCGCGTGAACAACGGCACCTACGGCCTGCCGCAGGACTCCGGCCCGATGGCCTTGTTCTACAACAAGGAAGTCTTCGACAAGAACGGCATCGCCGTCCCGAAGACGTGGGACGAGTACCTCGCCGCGGCCAAGAAGCTGCACGCGGCCGACCCCACGAAGTACATCACCTCCGACACCGGCGACCCCGGCTTCGCACTCAGCATGATCTGGCAGGCCGGCGGCCGCCCGTTCAGCGCCGACGGCCGGACCGTGAAGATCAACCTGGCCGACCCCGGCACGAAGAAGTGGACGTCCACTTGGGACCAGCTGATCCAGGGCAAGCTGCTCGCCCCGGTCAAGGAGTGGTCCGACGACTGGTTCCGCGCCCTCGGTGACGGCACCATCTCGTCCCTGGTCACCGGCGCCTGGATGCCCGGCAACTTCAAGTCGTCGGTGCCCGGTGGCGCCGGCAAGTGGGCCGTGGCGCACAGCGTGGAGTCCAACCGCTTCGGCCTGCACGAATTCGCCGCGTGGGCCGAAGCCGCGGGGGCCGAGGTGATGTACGCCGTCAACCTCGGCACCCGCGGCATCCAGGAGGCCGCCGACGTCCTGGAGTACTGCAACCACCCCGGCGGCACGGCGCTGAGCGAGCGGCGCCGGGCGCACGGTGCCGACGAGCCGTTCGGCTTCAAGCTGTGGTGCCTCGGCAACGAGATGGACGGGCCGTGGCAGATCGGCCACAAGACGGCTGACGAGTACGGCCGCCTCGCCGCGGAGACCGCGCGCGTGCTGAAGATGATCGACCCGGACGTCGAACTCGTCGTCGCGGGCAGCTCCCACGCGGACATGCCGACGTTCGGCGAGTGGGAACGCACCGTGCTGCGGCACACCGCGGGCCTGGCCGACCACATCTCCCTGCACGCGTACTACCAGGAGCTGCACGGCGACACCGACAGCTACCTCGCCAGCGCGGCCGCGCTGGACGCCTACATCCGCACGACCGCCGCGATCATCGACGAGCTCGGGCTGGACGTCGGGATCAGCGTCGACGAGTGGAACGTCTGGGACCTGCGGCGCTGGAACGAGACCGACCAGGCGCGGCTCGCCGCCGAGGGCTGGCGCGAACACCCGCGGATCATCGAGGACGACTACACCGCCACCGACGCGGTCGTCGTCGGCTCGCTGCTGAGTTCCCTGCTGCGCAACGTCGACCGGGTCACGATGGCGAACCAGGCGCAGCTGGTGAACGTCATCGCGCCGATCCGCACCGAACCCAGCGGCCCGGCGTGGCGGCAGACGACGTTCCACCCGTTCAAGCTCGTCGCGGCGCTGGCCCGCGGGGTGAGCCTGCGGCTGGAGGTCACCGGCGACCGGCTCCGCACCGCGCAACACGGCGAGGTCGACCTGGTCGACGTCGCCGCGACGCTCGAAGAATCCGGGCGTGGCGCGGTGTTCCTCACCAACCGGGCCACGGCGGCACCGACCGAAGTCCACTTGAGACTCCGGGGCGCGAGGTTCGCCTTGTACGGCGCCGAAACCCTCACCGTCCCCGACGGTGAGACGCGCCACGCCGTCAACACCGCCGACGCCCAGCCGGTCCGGCCGGTGCCGTTGCCCGGCGCCGCCGTGACGACCGACCCCGGAGGGACCACCATCACCGTGACGCTGCCGCCCCTGTCCTGGTCCGTGCTCAAGGTGAGCCCCCATGCCTGAGTTCGTCATCGGGGAGACCGACTTCCTGCTCGACGGCCGCCCGTTCCGGATCCTTTCCGGTGCCCTGCACTACTTCCGCGTGCACCCGGACCTGTGGGCCGACCGGATCGACAAGGCCCGCCGGATGGGGCTCAACACCATCGAGACGTACGTGCCGTGGAACGCGCACGCGCCGTCGCCGGACGGGTTCGACCTCAGCGGCGGGCTCGACCTGGACCGGTTCCTGCGGCTGGTCGCCGAGGCCGGGATGTACGCGATCGTGCGGCCCGGCCCGTACATCTGCGCGGAATGGGACAACGGCGGCCTGCCGGCGTGGCTGTTCCGCGACCCGTCGGTCGGCATCCGGCGGTACGAGCCGAAGTACCTCGACGCGGTCCGCGAATACCTCTCGCGGGTCTACGAAGTCGTGATACCGCACCAGATCGACCGTGGCGGGCCGGTGCTGCTGGTCCAGGTCGAGAACGAGTACGGCGCGTTCGGCGACGACAAGCGGTACCTGCGGGCGCTGGCCGAGCACACGCGCGCGTCCGGCGTCACCGTGCCCCTGACCACAGTGGACCAGCCGGACATGCTGGAAGCGGGCAGCCTGGACGGGGTGCACCGCACGGCGTCGTTCGGCTCCGCCGCCGAGGCCCGGCTGAAGGTCCTGCGGGAGCACCAGCCGACCGGGCCGCTGATGTGCAGCGAGTTCTGGAACGGCTGGTTCGACCACTGGGGCGCCCACCACCACACGACTTCGGCCGCGGACGCGGCGGCCGAGCTGGACGCGCTCCTGGCCGCGGGCGCCTCGGTCAACCTCTACATGTTCCACGGCGGCACCAACTTCGGGCTCACCAGCGGCGCGAACGACAAGGGCGTCTACCAGCCCCTGGTGACGTCGTACGACTACGACGCACCGCTCGACGAAGCCGGCGATCCGACCCCGAAGTACCACGCCTTCCGGGACGTGATCGCGCGCTACCACAAGGTACCCGACAGCGTCCCGCCGCCGGCGCGCCCGGCGCCGGCGTTCGAGACGGCGCTGCGCGACCCCGTCCGGCTGCTCGACGCGCCGGACCGCTTCGGCACCTGGGAGTTCCACGAGGAGCTGCCGGCGTTCGACGACCTGACGCCGATGCCGCGGCTCGCGCTCCTGCGCACCCGCGTCACCGGCGACGGTCCCGGCGTGCTGACCTTCGGCGAGGTCCGCGACCGCGCGACGGTGTTCTTCGACGGCGCGCCGGTGGGCACCCTGCTGCGGGAACACCACGACCGCGCGATCGCGCTGCCGCGGGCGGACGGTGAACTCCTGGTGCTCGTCGAGGACCAGGGCCGGGTCGACTACGGGCCGCGGATCGGCGAGGCCAAGGGGATCATCGGCGGTGCCTCGCTGCACGGCCGGCCGCTGACCGGGTGGGACGTGCTGCCCCTCGACCTCGACGCGCTGCCCGAGCCGCTCGCCGTGTCCACTGTGGAGGGACCGGTGGCCGGGCCGGTGCTGCTGCGCGCCGGGTTCGACGTCGACGCGCCCGCCGACCTGTTCCTCGACACCGGGGCGTGGGGCAAGGGCCTGGCGTGGCTCAACGGGTTCCCGCTCGGCCGGTACTGGCGGCGCGGGCCGCAGCGGACGCTGTACGTGCCGCGCCCGGTGGTCCGGCTGGAGGCCAACGAACTCGTCGTGCTCGAACTGGACACGATGCTCGACCCGGCGGCCCGGTTCGTGCCGCGGCCGTTGCTGGGCCACACGGAGGCCTGAGGAAGTCCCCTATCGAAGGGCAGTTCGACGATGAACCGGATCTTCACCGTCCTTTGTATACCCTTCGTCGCGGCCGGGCTGGCCGCGGCACCGGCGGCCGCGGCCACCGCGGTGACCGTGCGACCCGACCCGTCCTACCGGCAGCAGCCGTTCGAAGGCTGGGGCTCGAGCCTGGCGTGGATGGCCGAGGCGACCGGCGGCTACCCGGATCCGGTCCGCACCCGGCTGGCGGACATGGTTTTCGGCCTCGACGGGCTGAACCTGAACATCGCCCGGTTCAACGTCGGCGGGGGCAACGCGCCGGACGTCCCGGCGTACCTGCGTCCCGGTGGCGCGGTCCCGGGCTGGTGGAAGGCGCCGGCCGGGACCACCCGCGCGGACAAGGACTGGTGGACGCCCGGGGACCCGGCCGAGTTCGACGCGGCCGCCGACCCGAACCAGCGCTGGTGGGTCGACCGGATCAAGGGGCGCGTCACGAAGTGGGAGGCGTTCAGCAACTCGCCGCCGTACTTCCAGACCGTCTCCGGGTACGTCTCGGGCGGCTTCACCGCGACTGACGAGCAGCTGCGGCCGGACAAGATCGGCGACTTCACCGCGTACCTGGCGCAGGTCGTTCGGACGCTCGAACGCGCGCACGGCATCAAGTTCGCCTCGGTGGACCCGCTGAACGAGCCGGATACGAACTACTGGAAGACGACGCTCGGCGCCGACGGGAACCCGGCCGGCGGGCGGCAGGAGGGTGCGCACATCGGGCCGTCCGTGCAGGCCCAGCTGATCCCGGCGATGGCCGCGGCGCTGCCGGGGACGACGGTGTCCGCCCCCGACGAAACCAACCCGGACCTCTTCGCCGCGGACTGGGCCGGCTGGCCGGCCGCCGCGAGGTCGGCCGCGGGACGGCTGAACGTGCACACCTACGGCACCGGCAACCGGCCCGTCCCGCGCGACATCGCCAAGGGCGCCGCGAAGCCGTTGTGGATGAGCGAGGTCGGCGGCAGCTGGCTCGACCGGCAGGACTTCACGAGCATGGACCCGGGCCTCGGGCTGGCCACGCAGATCACCGACGACCTGCGCCTGCTCGAACCGAGCGCGTGGGTGAGCTGGCAGCCGATCGAGGACTACGACAACATGAAGCCCGGCGGGGAGTCCGCGGCCGGGATGAACTGGGGCGAGATCCAGGTCCCGTTCGGCTGCACCACTTCGGACTGTCCGATCAGGACGAACACGAAGTACGACACCATGCGGAACTTCACCCACTACATCCGGCCGGGCGACCGGCTGATCGCGTCGGACGACGCGGCGTCGACGGCCGCGATGCGCGGGGACGACCTGTCGTCGGTGGTCCACGTCAACTCCGGGACGAGCGAGCAGGACGTCACGCTGGACCTGTCCGGCTTCGGGCGCGTGCGGCCGGGTGCTTCGGTGACGCCGGTCGTCACGGACGTCACGGGCGCGCTGCGCCGCGGCAAGCCGGTCCGGGTCACGGCGGCGCACGCCACGCTGCGGGTCCCGGCGCGGTCGGTGACGACGTTCCTGGTTTCCGGGGTGTCGTCGACCGCGGCGGGCGCGGGGCTGGGGTCGGGCAAGCCGTTCACCTTCACCGGCGTGCAGAGCGGGAAGTCGCTGACGGCGGAGAACGGCTCACTGGTCCAGCGGACGACGGACGCGTCGGCGGCCGCGCAGCGCTGGACGCTCACCGACCGCACGGGCCGCGACGGCAACCGCGACCGGTTCACGGTGACCAACGCCGGGACGGGCCAGGTGCTCGGCAGCGCGGGCGGCGCGGTGGTCCTGGCACCGGCCGGGACCGCGGACCCGGCCGCGCAGTGGACGCTGTCGACCACGGGCGACGGGACGTGGACGTTCGTCAACGCCGCGGACGGGCAGCTGCTGGACGTCACGGGCGAGTCGCGGGAGGACGGCGCCCGGATCGGGCTGTACCGGCCGACGAACGGGCCGAACCAGCGCTGGCAGGCGGTGACCCGCTAGCGCCGGCTCGGCGGGCCCGGCGGCGGAGGTGGCCGCCGGGCCCGGCCGGGACGGGCTCTGGTCAGCATCCGCCCCGGCAGCTGGGGGGTCTGGCGTGGACTCGGCGACCGGCCTCAGCCCGGGCCGGACTCAGGCCCACCCGGGCGCACCCTGGTGCGACCCGGCCGCATCGTCCGACAGCGAACCCGGCCGGGCGTCGGCTCAGCCGCGTCCTGCGCAAGGTCCGGGCGCGGGCTCATTCCGGCTCGGCTCTGCGCACAACCAGCCCGGCGCGGCAAGAACCACCCTCACGCCGGCTCAGCCCGGTGGCTTGAGCGGGTCGTGGCCGATGGACATCAGTCTGTGGCGCCAATGGGCCTCGCCCGCGGTCGGCTCCAGGTCGTCGCGGCGCTCGGTGTGGACCCGGGAGATCACCTTGCGCATCACCTCGGCGTCCGTCCGGTCGGTGTCGACGCGGCGTTTGCGCAGGATGGCCAGGACCTCGTGGCCGGTCGGGGGGCCCGCCTCGTCGGGGAGGGGCTCCTCTTCCTCGCCCGCGTCGCGGGTGCGCAGCCAGTCCTCCAGCTCGCGCGACGTCATGTTCACCACCCGGTGGAACTCCGCCCACAGGTCGTCGTCAACAGCGGGGTCGTTCATGCTCCCCGGCTACCCGGCGCGGCCGACGCCAAACCGGACCGTACGGCCGGTAGAGTTCACCCGGACCCGTTGAAACGCCAGCGGTGGTCTTGGTTGACGCTGCTGGCGAGCTCTTCCCCGTGCTCGCCGCTTGACGCATGGGAGGGGTGGGGCTGTGCCGACCACTGGCGACGGCATGGCGGAGCGGGTCGACGAGCTGAACGCCGTCCTGGCCGATCTCGTCGGGGTGCTCGAATCGGTGTCCGGCACCCCGGGGGTGCTCGACGCGGTCTGCGGCGAAGCGGTCCGGGTGGTGCCCGACGCGGACCTGGCCAGCATCATGGTGGTCCGCGACGGCGTGACGCAGACGGAGGCCTTCACCGACGAGCGGGCCCGGCGCATCGACGACGTCCAGTACGCGGCGGGCGACGGCCCCGGCCTGCTCGCCGCGCTCACGGGCGAGGTCGTGCGGGTGGCCGTCGGCGAAACGGGCGAGAAGTGGCCCGAGTTCGTCGCCGCGGCCAAGGATCTCGGCGTCGGCAGCTACCTGGCGGTGCCGCTGCGCGTGGACGACACGCTCGTCGGCGCGATCACGCTGTTCGGCTTCGGCGCCCACGGCTACCACGAGTTCGACACCAAGGTGCTGCGGCTGTTCACCCTGTGCGTGGAGACCGTGCTGCGGCTGACCCGCCGCTACCGGGAAGCCCGCGCGCTCGCCGACGAACTGCGCAACGCGATGGAGACCCGGGCGGTGATCGAGCAGGCCAAGGGCATGCTGATGCTGATCCACCGGGCGAGCGAGGACTCGGCGATGCAGCGCCTGATCGTCGAGTCCCAGCACACGAACACCAAGCTCCGCGACGTCGCGGCCCGCTTCACGAGGAGGATGAGCTCGGCCGACGGCGGACCGCCGCGCCCCTGAACAGCGTCCCCAGGCCCGCTCGCACCGGCTCGGTGCCCGCCCGGTCCAGTGCGTCCCAGACCGTGACGGCGGTCGCGGTCAGCACGGGCTTGCCGAGCCGGTCCTCCAGCCCGGCGAGCAGCGGCGTCGTGTGCAGTGCGGTTTCCGGGACGAGCACGGCCGCCGCGTCGTCGTGGTCGGCCGCGAGCGCCAGGTCGGTGATCTGCCGCGCGTCCCACGCGGCGAGCGCGCGATCGGACGCCGCGTCGGCCGAGACCGAGTGCACCGTCGTGACGCCCGCGCCGGCGAGGAAGGCGGCGAAGACCGCGGTCAGGTCCGGGTGGTAGACGGAGGCGAGCGCGACGCGGTCGAGGCCCAGCCGGCCGAGTGCGGCGAGGTAGGCCAGTGACGTGCTGCTCGCCGGCACGCCGAGGTGCGCCGAAAGGGCTTCGGCCTGCTCGCGGGCGCCGTCGAGGCCGCGGGTGAAGCTGCAGCTGGAACAGGCCCAGCTGACGACGTCCGGAGTGGCGGCGAACTCGCCGGCGGCCGCCAGCAGGCGGGACGGCGCGCCGATTTCGCGCACGGCCGCCGCCTTGCCCGCGGGGTCGAGCTCGTCGATCCGTCCGACGTCCTCGCCCCACCGCGCGTACGCGAAGTCCAGGGTGAGGGTCGGGTCGAGACGGCGGCACAGCTCGGCGAAGTCGTCTTCACCGCAGTCGCGCGTCGGGTACAGGAGGCCGATGCGGGTGCTCATGACCCCAGCATGGCGTGCGTGAACGTCGGTACCAGCGCCGCGTCGTTGAACGCCGTGATCCGCGCGATCCGGTCGCCGAGCACGGTCAGGACCTGGACGCCGTGGGCTTCGAAGCGGCCGTCGCCCGTGGCCGCGTACTCGAGCAGGGCCGGCTGGCCGTTCGCCCGGGTCGGCGTCAGGCGCCAGGCTCCCGGGCGCAGCACGCGGCGGGACAGGAACCCGACGACCGCGTCGCGGCCGGTGAACCACGTCGGGATCGGCGGCATCTCCAGCTCGACGTCGGCGCGCAGCAACGTCACCAGCGCGGCCGGGTCGGCGCGGGCGAACGCGTCGACGTACCGGTCGAGCAGGGCGCCCTGCCCGGCCGGTTCGGCCAGGTCCGCGGCCACCGGGCCCGCCTCGGCGAGCCGGCCGCGGGCCCGGCGCAGGGCACTGTCGACCGCCGCGGGGGTCGTGCCGAGGATCTCGGCGGCCTCGGCGGTGGAGAACGCGAGCACGTCGCGCAGGGTCAGCACCGCGCGCTGCCGGGCGGGCAGCAGCTGCAGCGCGGCGATGAACGCGAGCCGCACGCCGGTGCGCCCGGCCACGACGGCCGCCGGGTCGAAGTCCGGGGCCGGCTGCAGCCACGGCACCGTCGGGTCCGCGGCCGCGACGGCCACCCGGTGGTCGTCGGCCGGCGCGCCCAGCCCCGACGGAAGCGGCCGCCGGGCCCGGGTTTCCAGCGCCGTCAGGCAGGCCGTCGTGGCGATCTTGTACAGCCAGCGCCGCACCGAAGACCGGCCCTCGAACCCGCCGAACGCGCGCCACGCCCGCAGGTACGTCTCCTGCACGAGGTCCTCGGCGTCGTGGATCGAGCCGAGCAGGCGGTAGCAGTGCGCGAGCAGCTCCGGCCGGAACTGCTCGGTGCGTGCGGCGAAGTCGGGCATGACACTCAGAGCGTACGCAGGCCGGTGCCGCTGACCTGGTATTCCGCCGCGTTTCCGGCGGCCACCTCGAGGACGGCCTTCGCGACCTGCTCCGGCGTCAGCACCGACTCCATGTTCTTCACGAAGGTCTCGCGGTCGACGCCGGTGCGCGCGGCGTAGCCGTCGACGCCCGTCGAACCGAGGCCGGTGAGCGGAGTCAGCTGCGGCAGGAGCGTCGCGAACCGCAGGCCGAGGCCGGCGCGTTCCGACTCGTCGGCGGCGTACGCGCGCAGGTACCGGATCGCGGCCTTCGCGCTGGCGTACCCGCCGCTCAGCGGTGACCCGCCGATGGCCGCGCCGCTGGACATCGAGACGACGACACCGCCCTTCTCGAGGGGCTGTCGCAGTGCGGCGCGGGTCCAGGCGAAGACGTGCCGGGTGTCGACGTGCCAGTTGCGGCTGAAGGTCTCCCAGGTCTGTTCGTGGACGGGCGCCATGTGCGGCACGGCTCCGGCGTTGAGGACGAGCAGGCCCGGCCGGTGGTCGCGCAGGACGTGCTCGGCGAGGACGTCATCGGTCGCGTCGGCCGCGACGGGGACGAACCGCGCGCCCAGGTCGTCGCGGACGGCTTGGAGTTCGGCGGAGCTGCGCGCGATCCCGACGACGGTGCGGCCCTCGGCGACGAGCGCGGCGGCGATCGCGCGCCCGAAGCCGCGGCCGGCTCCGGTCACGACGGCGGTGGTGGACATGGGTACTCCCCGGGTGGTCGAGGCGGTGCGGACCGGATCAAGACCGGCCGGGGAGCGGAAAACCGTCGTCGAGTGACCCAGGTCACACGGGTTTGGCCGACGGGCGGCGGTGCAGCAGGTCGAAGCGCGTCCACATCGCCTCCGCCGCCTCGATCGACTCGCTCGTGCGCGCCGGGTCGACGGCCGCCAGCTGCGCGACGATCGCCTGGACCAGCGCCATGCCCGCGGTCAGCGACGGGAAGAACGTCACGCCCTCGGCGGGCACCATCAGCACGTGCTCGACCGCGCCCGCCAGCGCCGGGCTGGCCGCGTCCGTGACGGCGAAGACCCGCGCGCCACGGCGTTTCGCCTCGTCCGCGGCCAGGACCGTGCTCTCGTAGAGACGCCAGAAGCTGATCGCCACCAGCACGTCGTCCGAGGTCAGCTTCGCCGTCTGGTTCGCCAGTTCCGCGTCGCCCGCCGTGACCGCGTGGACGTCGTAGCCCGCGAGACGCGCGTTGTGCGCGAAGGCGATGCCGACCGCCGCGTAGCTGCCGTCCGCGATCACCAGGGTCCGGCGGGCCGCCGCGATCGCCTGGGCGACCTCGCGGATGACCTCCTCGTCGAAGCGCCGGTTGAGGAGGGCCAGGCTGTCGAGGTCGCGGCGCAGCGACGCCGATCCCGGCGAGCCGACGCCCCGGTGTTCCTCCGCGACCTGCGGCGCGCTCAGCGACGACATGTACCGGGCCCGCAGCTCCTGCTGCAACGCCGGCCAGCCGGCGAAGCCGAGCGCCTGCGCCGTGCGCGTCACGGTCGCGACGTTGACGCCGGCGAGCTGCGCCAGCTCGGCCGTCGAGCCGAACGAGGCCCGTCTCGGCTGGGAGACCAGCACCTCCAGCACGGCGGCGGACTTCGGCCGCAACCCGCGTTCGGGCAGCCGGTCGCGCAGCCAGCCCTCGAAACCGTCGTCGGTCTCCGCCACCCTCGTGCCCTCCCTCGCTCTCGCAGAACCGTAACGCAGGGGCATCGACTTGCAATGAACGTTGCAAAACTGCGAAAACGCAGTATACGTTGTCCGCACTCCCCGGCGCCCGAGACGGAAGGCGTTCCCCCATGACCCTGCTGGCACGACTGGACCGGCTCCCGCTGAGCCGGCCCCACTACAAACTGCTGCTCATCGGCGGGCTCGGCTACACCTTCGACGGCATGGACTCGGCGGTCGTCGCCTTCCTGCTGCCCAGCGCCAAAGCGGCGTGGGGGCTCGGCAACGGCCAGCTCGGGCTGATCGGCTCCGCGACGCCGTTCGGCTTCCTCTTCGGCGCGATCGCGGCCGGCCTGCTCGGCGACCGCATCGGCCGCAAGAAGGTCATGATGTACGCGCTGGCGTTCTACGCGCTGTTCTCCGTGATCGCGTCCTTCTCGCCCAACTACGAGATCTTCCTCGGCGCGCGGGTGCTGGCCGGGGCGGGCGCCGGCGCCGAAAGCGCGATCATCGCGCCGTTCCTGGCCGAGTTCGTGCCGGCCAAGCGGCGCGGCTGGTTCGTCGGCGCGCTCGCCGGGTTCTTCTCCTTCGGGTTCGTGGCGGCCGCGCTGATCGGGCGGTTCGTCGTGCCGTCGTTCGACGAAGGCTGGCGGGTCGCGCAGCTCGTCACCGCGCTGCCGATCGTGATGCTGTTGTGGTGGCGGCGATCGCTGCCCGAGTCGCCGCGGTTCCTGCTCGCGCGGGGACGGGTGACCGAGGCCGAGAACGTCGTCGTCAAGATGGAACGCGACGTCCAGAAGGCGACCGGCGCGGCCCTCCCGCCGGTGCCCGCCGCCGAGACCGGGCCCGCGACCGAGACGCCGAAGGTCACCCTCTTCAGCGCGCTGAAGTTCCTGTGGAGCCCCGCGATGCGGCGCCGGACGGCCGTGATCTGGACCGTCTGGTTCGTGATCACGTTCTCCTACTACGGCTTCTTCTCGTGGATCCCGACGCTGCTCGTCGAACGCGGCATCACCGTGACGAAGAGCTTCGAGTTCTCGATCATCATCTACCTCGCCCAGGTGCCCGGGTACTTCTCCGCCGCCTGGCTGTCCGAACGGCTCGACCGCAAGCACACCATCGCGTTGTACCTGGCGGGTTCGGCGGTGAGCGCGTTCTGGCTGAGCCAGACGAGCGCGCCGTGGTCGATCACGCTCGCCGGGGCCGTGCTGTCGTTCTTCCTCAACGGCACCTACGCGGGCGTCTACTCCTACACGCCCGAGGTGTTCCCGACCTGGATCCGCGCCAGTGGTACCGGCCTGTCCAGCGCGTTCGGCCGGGTCGGCAGCATCCTCGCGCCGACGATCATCGGCCTGTCCGCGGCGAGCCTCGGCTTCGCCGGCGTCTTCGGCCTGACGACGGCCGTGCTCGCGGCGGGCGTCCTGTGCGTGCTCGTCTTCGGCCTGTCCACCGCGGGCCGCTCCCTGGAAGAACTGACCGAACACGGCGCGCCGGTGGCCGTCGCGAAGGAGATGACGAAGTGAGTCTGTCCACTGTGGAGGAACGGGTGCGCGCCGAGCTGGGCGTGCGGCTGTTCACCGTGCTCGCGTGGGTGCCGGAGCGCAACGCGCTGCGACGGGTGCACAGCAGCCACCCCGCGGAGTACCCGGTGGGCGGGGAGAAGACCGTCGAGGTCGCCGCCGGCTGGCTCGAACGCTGCATCACCGCGCAGGAGCCGTACTTCGGCCCGGACAAGGCGGCGGTGCGGGAGATCTTCGCCGACCACGACCTGATCGAGTCGCTCGGCTGCGGGGCGATCATCAACGTGCCGGTGGTGTCCGGCGGCCGGACGCTCGGGGTGCTCAACATCCTCGACGCGGAAGGCGCGTACGACGAGGATGCGGTCGCGGTGGCCGGATCGCTGGCGCCGCTCGCGGTGCCGGCCCTGCTGGAGGAGGAGAAGTGACCGGATCCCTGGTACTGCGCAACGCGCGGCTGCTCGACCCGCTGTCGGGGGAGTACACCGAGGGCGACCTGCGGGCCGTCGACGGCCGCATCGCCGAGGTGGGGCCGTCGCTGGGCGCGGCCGACGTGCGGACCCTCGACGTCCGGGGCGCGGTCGTGTTGCCGGGGCTCGTCGACGCGCACGTCCACGTCACCGCGTCGACGGCGGACCTGGGGTCGCTGCCGTCGTCGTCACCGTCCTACGTGGCCGCGCACGCGGCGCGCACGATGAGCCGGATGCTCGACCGCGGGTTCACGACGGTCCGCGACGCCTCCGGCGCCGACTTCGGTCTCGCCGACGCGCAGGCGGAAGGGCTGTTCCGCGGGCCGCGGCTGCTGTTCTGCGGCCGGGCCCTGAGCCAGACCGGCGGGCACGGCGACAGCCGCACCCGCGGCGCGCACGCGAAGGACGACCACCCGTGCTGCGCGGGCCTGGGCCGGGTGGCCGACGGCGTGGACGCGGTCCGCGCGGCGGCGCGCGACGAGCTGCGCAAGGGCGCGCACCACATCAAGGTGATGGCGTCCGGCGGCGTCGCGTCCCCGACCGACCGCATCGACTCGACGCAGTACTCGGCCGAAGAGCTGGGCGCGATCGTCGAGGAAGCGACGGCGGCGAACCGGTACGTGGCCGCGCACGCCTACACCGCCCGCGCGGTGAACCGGGCACTGGAGCTGGGCGTCCGGTCGATCGAACACGGCAACCTGCTCGACGACCGGAGCGTCGCCCTGTTCCGGTCCCAGGACGCCTACCTGGTGCCGACGCTGGTGACGTACTGGGCGCTGAAGGAGGAAGGCCGCGAGCACGGCCTGCCGGAGTCGAGCTGGCGCAAGGTCGACGAGGTGCTGGGCGCGGGCCTGGCGGCCCTGGAGCGCGCGGCCCGCGGCGGCGTGAAGCTGGTCTACGGAACGGACTTGCTGGGCGGCATGCACCGCCACCAGAACCACGAGTTCCGCCTGCGCGCCGAAGTCCAGACGCCCCTGGAGGTCCTCCGCTCGGCGACATCGACGGCGGCGGACCTGCTGAACCTGACGGGCGAGATCGGCACGGTGGCCCCGGGCGCCCACGCGGACCTGCTGGTGGTCGACGGCGACCCCCTGGAGGACGTGGCGGTACTGGCCGAGCCGAAGAACTTCCGCCACATCATCCAGGGCGGCGAGGTCGTCTCCGAAACCTGATGCCCGGGTGACCCCGGACGGGTTCCTGTCAGGCAATTCACGTCCCCGTCCACTGACTTTTCGATGCTCACCCTGTAGACAGGGAAGTTCCAGGTGCGTCGGGGGTGTTCGGGGTGAATGGCGTCAGCGAGGGGGACCGCGGGACGTCGACGGGGGAGACTGGGCAGTACGTCACCCGTTCGTCGGGAGCGGCGCGGTTTCCGGGTGTGCCGTCCCAGCAGGGCGGCGTTCCGGGTGGTCCGCGCCAGTTGCCGGCTCCGCCGGCGCACTTCGTCAGCCGTGCGGACGAGCTTTCCGATCTCGACGAGCTGGCCGAGGTCGAAGCCGGCTCCCGGGCGCAGCTGGTGGTCGTCGTCGGTCCCGGTGGGGTGGGGAAGACGGCGCTGGCTGTCACGTGGGCGGCCGGCCACGCGCACCGGTTTCCCGATGGGCAGCTCTACACCGACCTGAGGGGTTTCTCCGCCGAGACGGCCGTGACACCGGACGAGGTGCTGGGCGCGTTCCTGCGTGCACTGGGAGTCGAGCCGGAGCGGGTCCCGGCCGGGCTGGCCGAGCAGGTCGGGCTTTACCGGACGGTGACCGCGGAGCGCAGATTGCTGGTGGTGCTGGACAACGCGGTGTCGACCGCGCAGGTACGCCCGCTGATCCCGGCCTCGGCCGGTTGTGCGGTGGTGGTGACGAGCCGGCTCCGGCTGGATGGCCTGCTGACCGACGGCGCGCGGTTCGTGGATGTCGCGCCGTTGCCGCCGGACGACGCGGTCGCGCTGCTCGGCGAGACGCTGGGGCGGCGCAGGGCCGATGCGGAACCGGCTGCCGTGGCCGAATTGGCGGAGTTGTGCGGCCGGTTCCCGATCACGCTTCGGGTGGCGGCGGCGCGGCTGACGGCCCGGCCGCGCTGGCCGGTGTCGCGGGTGGCCGACCAGTTGCGCGACGAGCGTTCCCGGCTCGCGACGCTGTCTCGGCTGGCGGGTGCGGAGGATTCGGCGACGGCGGCGTTCGACTGGTCCTACCGCGAGCTTCCGGAGCAGGCCGCGGTGCTGTACCGGTTGATGGCCGAGCTCCCGGTGCCGGACTTTCCCGCCGATCTTGCGGTCGCAGCAACCGGGTTGCCGGATGGCGATGTGCGCGAAGCGCTGGACGTACTGGTCGACGCGAGCCTGCTCGAGGAGGTCGACCTCGACCGTTACCGGTTCCACGACCTGGTCCGGCTGCACGCGCGTGCCCAGCGCGACAAGGGCCGGTTCGAGGTCGTCCCGCGCGCGGCGGGCTGGTACCTGCGGGAACTCACGCGGGCGAACCTCGTGGTGATCCCGATGCGGTGGCGCGTGAGCCCGGTCGCCGAGGGACTGCAAGACGAGCCGGCACCGTTCGCAACGGACGGCGAGGCACTGGACTGGCTCGCCGCGGAATTGCCGAACGTGCTGCCTCTTCTCGAAGAAGCGGTGGCCGAGCGGCACGACGAACTGGCGTGGCAGCTGTGCGAGGCCCTGTGGGAGCTGTTGCTCCGCCGCAAGTACTACCCGGAGTGGATCCGCTCGCACGAACTGGGGATCACAGCCGCGCAGCGGTGCGGCGACCGGGTGGCGGAAGCCCGGTTGCGGTACCAGCTCGGCCGGGCACACCTGGATCTCGGCCACCTGGAGCCGGCGCGGCACGAGACGAGTCGAGCGGCGGCGCTGGCCCGGGACGCCGCGGACCGGCGCAACGAGTCCGCCGCGCTGGAGCAGCTGGGACTCGTCGCGCAGAACCGCGGCGACATCGACGCGGCGGTCCTGCTGTTCACCGACAGCCTGCACCTCGAGGAGGAATCGGGCATCGACCGCGGGGTCGCAGCCCGGCACTGGCGGATCGGGGAGGCGTTGCTGCGCGCCGGCCGCGAAGCGCGCGCGGTGCGGCACCTGGAGGTGGCCGCGCAGTTGTTCACCGAGATCGGCGACGAGCGCGGAGCGGCTTGGGCGACCCTCGGGCTGGCCCGGGTCGACGCGCGATCCGGGCATCCCGACGCGGCGGTCCAGCGGCTGGAACGGGCACGCGAGGTACTGGGGCGGCCGGGGTCACCGGTGCACGAGGCGAACGTGCTGTTGGCGCTGGCCGAGGTCACGCAGGACGATGTTCAGCGTGCCCGGCGGTACCTCGTCGAAGCGGCGGATCTGCTGAGCGACGTCGGCGGCGAGGTGTTGTCGCGCGTGCAGGCCGCGCTGGATGCCCTGGATCGAGGCGAGGGCGGTTAGCCGCTGCCCGGTGAACAGCCACAGGCAGGCGGCGACGGCGGCGAGCTCGGGGTCTCCGTCTCCGACGAATGTGGTGGTGTCGCCGAGGTGGTCGCCCAGCAGGAGACCGGCCGCCTCGACCGGAACGACGGCGAGGGTGAGCCCGGGCAGGTGGGCGAAAAGATCGGCCAGGACGTCTCGTTCGTCGGTGTGGCCGGGCCCAGCCGGTGCGATCACCGCGTCGGCGAGCGAGGTGCGGCCGTGCAGGGGCGCGGTGATGAGCGTGCCGTGGCGGGTACCGCAGGCGTAGCGCCAGATGGTCATGGCGTCACCGGTTTCGGCAGCGGAACGGGCGAGATCGGCACGGCATGGGTGGGTTCGGGAAGGCCGAGCAGCCGGTACAGGGTCCGGCGCAGGATGGTCCCGGCTTGCCCTGGGCGGGACGTGAGCAATCCGCGAACCAAACCGGGTAGCCCGGCGGCGTCGCGTGCTTCGGCCGCCGCGGACAGCTGAGTCAGCAGGGGGCTGCCGGGTCGCCAGCGGGGTGCGTGGCGGGCGAGGACTTCCGTCGGGGTGCCGGGCAGGAGCGGCTGGTCCGGGTTGTCGGCGAGCAGGACCGACGCACCCGCCGCGGCGCCGTATCCGGTGACGGATCCGTAGTCGCCGAGGACGTGGTCGGCGGCGGCCAACGCCGCTCGCCACCCTTCTTCAGGCGGCACCAGCACCAGCCCGGCGCGCATCGCGGCGGCGAGCCAGGACCGGACCTGCCACGCGCCGTGATGTGACCAGATCGCCGGGTGGAGGGCACCGACGACGAGGTAGCGGTCCCGGGGGAGCTCGGCGACGACGCGGTCGAACAGGTCAGGGTGCCTGCCGAACGCCGACCGCGGTGACCATGTGGACGTCACCACGACGACCTCCTGGCCATCGGTGGCGCCGAGTGCTCGCCGGTACTGGTCGCGGTACGGGAGGCTGGCGGTGAGCCTGTCGAGGGCGAGGTCGCCGGCGACGACCGCGGCGGTCAACGCGGCCGGGCACAGCTCGGCCAGCAGGTCGTGTTCGCGCTCGTGGACCAGGACGATCGCGTCGGCGCGGACCCGGCCCGCGCGCAACAGCTGGCCGGGCCCGAGACCCACCTGGGGTCGGTACCGACCTCCGCCCGGTGGCCGCCAGGGCTGGTACTGCCCGAAGCCGCCGCCGTGTGGCATCAACAGGATCGGGGCCGAGGGTTCGTCGATGCCGCGGGTGCTCCCGGCGAGCACGAGATCGACATCGCTGCGGCGCGCCTGGGCCCAGGGGAGCACTGGGCCTCCCTGCGCGCGGAGGAAGTCGTGGGTGGCCTGCCAGCCGTCGCCGGTTTCGGGACTGGTGAACGCGACCTGGACGCGGTGGTCGGCTTCGAGCAGCGGCAGCAGGTCCAGCAACCGGGTACCGGCCACGACGTGCGGCACGAGCACGAGAACGGATTTCGTCCCGAGCCGGGTGGCGAAGTGTGCGTCGGCGGTTCCGAAGGGGCTGCGTACCCGGGTGCAGTCGGCCATGGCGGTCCTCCACAGGTCGTGTCCAGTTGTTGTCACGAATGTCGGGGACGCGGTTCAGAAATGCCTTTCGGCCTGTGGGTTCGTCGATTGACAATTGATCAACGAAGATCGTCAACGGGCCTCGTCCGAGGCTCTGACGTGGTCACTTGGTCGAATCAATGGGAAAGTGATCCTCGTGGACGGTGTTCACGACGGGGGAAGGGGGGCGGCGTGGAAATGGTGTTCGGAATTCTCGGGCAAACGGCCTTGCTGCTGCACGGGAAAGTGGCCGTGAAGTGGGCTCAGCCGAGGTCGAGACAGGTTCTCGCCGCTTTGCTGACGTCGCCGAACCACCGGTTTTCCGTCGACGACGTCGTGGAATGGGTGTGGGCCGACGACGAGAATGTCCCGCGGGGAGCGCTGGCGACCTTGCACCAGAACGCCGCGCACCTGCGGCACGCCTTTCAGGCGAACGAAGTCGACGCACACATCGGGATCGGCAAGACCGGGTGCGTGGTCGAGATCGATCCGGCCCTGGTCGACCACGTCGCCTTCGCTCGCACCATGGCTTCCGCGAGACAACTGCGGGACCGGGGAGAGCACGACCGGGCCCACGTCGAGGCGCAGGCGGCGATGCGGCTCAGGCGCGATGAGCCGCTGATCGATTTGCGGACACGGCGAGCCGAGGGCTGGCGCGCGCAGTGGCTGCGCAGCCAGTGGCTTCCGGCGAACGCCTTCCTGCTGACCGAACTCTTGACCGCCGGGCGGGCCGACGTGGCACTCGGCCGGCTGATGGAGCTCGAACACGCACATCCCTTGGAGCTGAGCCTGGCCAAGCTGCGGGTCCGGGCCCTGGCCGCAGCAGACCGTCCCGGCGAGGTGACCGAGTACTACCTCACCATGCGCAGGCAGTACCTCGACGCCGGTGAGCTCCGGGCCGCGGACGAACTGCGGGCAGTGCACGAGGAGGTGATCACCGGCGCCGGTGCGCGACCACGCCAGACGGTGCGAGTGGACGCTGTGCGGAAGGAGGAGCCGGTCGGAGCGCCCGTGTGGCACGTCCCGCCGGACTGCGACGAGCTCGAGGGCCGGGCCGGGCTGCTCGCCGAGCTGGACGCGTTCACCTCCGACACGACCGGAGCGCCTCGCAGCGGTGTGGTGGTGGTGACCGGCGGGCCGGGTGTGGGCAAGTCCGCCGCGGCGGTGCGGTGGGCACACCGGGCCCGGCGCCGGTTCCGGCATGGTGTGGTGCTCCTGGACCTGCGGGGTGACAGCCAGGCGACGGCCGCGGACAGCGGCGAGGTCGTGGACGCCTTGCTGTCATTGCTGGATTTTCCCGTCGACCAGGTGGTGAATCCGGTGGCGAGGATGGCGAAGTTGTCCGCGCTGCTGCAGGACCGGCCGCTCGCTGTGGTGCTCGACAACGTTCGCAGCCGCGAGCAGATCGCGCCGCTGCTGGGCGTGCTCGCCGCGTGCACGGTGCTGGTGGTGTCGCGATGGCGGCTGCCCTCGCTGGCCGCGACGGTGTCGCCGCCCGTGGTGACCGTGCGGCCGCTGGTCGCCGCCGACGCGACGTCGATGCTGGATCGCCGGATCGGCCGCCGTGCCCGCGAGGACCGGCGAGGCACGGCGGAACTGGTGCGCCTGTGCCGGGGAAACCCGCTGGCGCTCACCCTCGTGGCCGACCGCGCCCTGGCGCGTGCCGGCATGGTGCTGTCAACGCTGGCCGGGCTACTGCGGGACGCCGATCTCCTGCTGGACCTCGGTGACGAAGGCGACTGGTCCCAGGGCAGCCTTCGGGCAGCGTTCAGCGTGTCCTACCAGGCGCTCGACGCCGGTGAGCGGCGAGCCTTGGCGGTGATCGGGCTGCACCCGGGCGCGGAGCTCACGGCCGAAGCCGTCGCGGCGGCGGACGGTCGCCCGTTGTCGGCCGTCCGGCGTTCACTTGACGTCCTGGTGGCCGCGCACCTGCTCGAGCATCCCGGCAACCTCGACCGGTACCGGATCCACGACCTCCTGCACGCCTACGCGGCTTCGGTCGCGGCCCAGCTGGACGACGTCACCGCGGCCCGGCGCCGGATGTTCGAGTTCTACCTGTTGATGGCCTGCGACGCCCATCGCCTGCTGTTTCCGCACAAGCCGCCGCCCCCGCTGCCGGCCACGACCCTGGCGTGGCCGAGTCCGGCCTTCCGCAGCGCCGCGGCTGCTCGGCAGTGGGTGGTCCGCGAGAAGAACCTGCTGGTCGAGGTCGTCACCGGCGCCGCGGCGGCCGGACTGCACGAGATCGCTTACCACCTACCGGCCCTGTTCGCGGAGTTGTTCGTGGCGAAGGGGTTCTTCGTCGACGCGATCAGCTGCCTGACCACAGCGGCCGACAGCGTCGAAGCGATCCTCGCCGAGGGCGGTGGCGCCGAAGCGCACCTGCGGCAGGTGCTGGGATCGCACCTGAACGATCTCGGCGTCGTCCTGATGCACCAGGGGGAGGAACAGGAAGCGGAACGGCACCTCCGGCGTGCGCTGGAACTGGCCGAGGGATTCCCGCTGGGGCGCGTCGCCGCGACGTTGAACCTGGCCCGGTGGCACCTGCGGGCCGGGCGGGCGACGGAAGCCGCGGTGCTGTGCCGGCTGGCGTTGGAAATCGCCTATGAGCAGGGTGAACCGTCCCTGTGCGCGGTCGCGGCGCACCGGCTCGCGAACGCGCTGGTAGAGGCGCGGGACTTCGAGCAGGAGGCGCTGGAGCTGTATACCGAAGCGCTGGACTACCTGCGAGACTCGCCCGACGCGACGACGCGGCTGGAGATCCACACCGCGCGAGCGTCACTGCTGACCAACCTGGGACGGCTGGCCGAAGCCGACGAACAATGCCGGCTTGCCTCGGAGCTGACGCCTGCGAGCCTGAGCCTGCCGTCGGTGATGAAGCTGAACACAGTCCTGGCCCGGCTCCGGCACGAGCAGGGCAACGCGCGGGCGGCGTTGTGGTACGCCCATCGGGCGGTCGAGCTGGCCGACCGCACCGGACACGCGACGGGGCAGGCCAGGGCGCTGTCGGCACTCGCGGCAATCCTGCGCGAGCGCGGCAACCGGGTGGACGCGAGGGCCCTCTGGCTGCAGGCGGCGGAACTCTACCGGGGGCGAGCGCGGGACACCCGGGTGGCGGAGCTCGGCGAGCTGATCGACGAGCTGGACGCGTCGGAACCCGTGATTCCGGTCGCGCGTGACGGCGAGCGGGACACGGTGGCGATGTTGCCACCGCGCCGGCAACCGGAGCGGTAGCCGCTCATCCTTTTCGGTCCTTCGCCCGGCGCGAGCCGCGACACGAGAAGGCTCGTTTTCCTTACCAGGAAAAGATATTTATCCCCTGACTGTCCACTGTGGCGGACATGACAGCCGATATGGCTTTCGTGCGCCTGGTGTGCTGCCGGTGTGGCGTTGCAGAGTGTTACGGCGGCCACAATCGGCGGAACTCGCGTCATGGTCTCCGGGTAACTCACTCGCAGTTGCAAGGAAGGCAAGCCGCGCACCGAGCCAGGGAGCGGAGCACGCCATGATCACGACGCCACCACTCGGTTGGCGGTTTGTTCGCCGACATCGATGTCGTTACCTGGAAGCAGACTGCGTGACGCGTGAGCCGGGTGGATCCGGCCGCACCGGCACGCACACGGGTCAGCTGTTCGGGGCGGCGATGATCTGGTGAGCGAGGACGACAGAGCCGGCAGCTCCCCGGAAGCCATCCCTGACGACGAAGTGCGGCAGCTGGTGGACGATTACGTTGGTGGTGAGACCATCGAGAGCCTGGTCGCCCGTCTTCCGTACAGCTACCGCAAGATCCGCACCGCGCTGATCGACGCCGGTGTCACGCTGAGGTTGCCGCGGATTCCGTTGCCGCCCACCCCGCCTGGCCTGGTCAACGCCTACCTCGACGGGCGGTCCATTCGCCAGCTCGCGACAACCTACGGCATGTCTTACAACCAGACGCGCAACATCCTGCTCGCCGAGGGCGTCGAGCTTCGCCGTCGCGGCCAGCCCTGAGGTTTCCGCGCTGCCGGGCTTCGAGGCAGGAACTGCAGGCGAAGCCCGGCGCGACTCGGGTGTGGTCGCTCACCGCCGGGGTGGACGACCGCGGGTCAAGCGGCGCCGCTCATGATGATCCACCACAAGGGCAGCACAGCGTGCATCATGAAGTTCCTCCTTCATCAGGTGGGGACCGGTGTGGCGTGCTCGGCGCGGGTGGACGAGGTCAAATCTTTTCCCTCGCACCTCGCCGGAGGCGAACCCTCTCGGTGGTCATTCGGATGTGTTGCGGAACACTACAGGTGCGGATGGGGTGCAATCACCGGGGGTGCCACTCAGTGGGGAAACCCCCTTCCGGGGAAATCCCACTCTATGGCTTGACGAGGCAAAACACTCTGCGAATTCACCAGGTGACGCCACGGACGCCAGTCCACTGTAGAGCTTCACGAGCGGACAACCTCCTGTTTCGACAGGAGATCGGGCTGCAAGGTCGCCTGGCGTACCCCAGGTAGAGCAATGTGGCCACTCGAATGAGTGGCCACATTGCTGGAAGAAGCCTTGTGGAGGCGAAAAGAAGAAAGAATTCAACTCGGAAGTGTGGCGGCGCCGCTACCAGTTCCGCACCGCGGGCGCGTAGCCGTCGGGTTTGTCGCCGACCTTGGTTTGCGGGGTCACGATCCAGTTCTGGTACTCGGGCGTGAACATCCGGTACACCGAGGCCGGCGGCACCGCGCTCGCGTCGTCGAGGCGGGCGCGCAGCTCCGTGGGGATCTCGAAGTCCAGTGCGGCCATGCTCTTGCCCAGCTGCTCCGCGCTGCTCGCGCCGACGATCGCCGACGCGATGCCCGGCTGCGTGGCGACCCAGTTGATCGCCACCTGGGCCATCGTGACGCCCAGCTTGCCCGCGACCTCTTCGAGCGGTTTCAGCAGCTGCCAGTCGCGCTCGGTCCACGGTTGCGCGTCCGGGTCGGCGAAGCGCCCGGTACCGCCGTCGCGGTACTTGCCCGTCAGGAAGCCGCCGGCCAGGGGGCTCCACGCGGTGAGGCCCATGCCCAGGTGCTGTCCCATCGGGACGTGCTCGGTCTCGATCTGCCGCTGCACCAAGGAATACGGGAGCTGCAGGTTGATCATCGGGGTGAGCGAGTGCGCTTCGGCGTAGGTCTGCGCCTTCGCCGCGTACCACGCCGGCACGTCGGACAGGCCGGCGTAGCGGATCTTGCCCGCGCGGACGAGGTCGTCGAGCGTGCGCACGACCTCCTCGGCCGGGGTGAGCCGGTCCCACGTGTGCAGCAGGAAGAGGTCGACGTAGTCGGTGCCCAGCCGCCGCAGGGACGCCTCGAGCGCGCGGACCAGGTGCTTGCGGCCGTTGCCGCCGGCGTTGGGGTCGCCGGGGTCGACGCTGTTGGTGAACTTGGTGGTGAGCACGACGCGGTCGCGCACGCCCGCTTCGGCGACGAGCCGGCCGAGGATGGTCTCGCTCTCGCCCGCGGTGTAGAAGTCCGCGGTGTCGAGGAAGTTGCCGCCCTCGTCGAGGTACTTGCGGAAGATCGGGCGGACCTCGTCCGCCGTCTTGCCGTAGGCGGCGTGGAAGCCGCCGGTGCCGAAGTTCATGGTCCCCAGCGCGAGCCGGCTGACGCGCAGGCCGGAGCGGCCGAGGAGGTAGTACTGATCGAGTGCCATGACTTCAGCGTGCCGAGCACTTTTTGGACCCGCAAGTCCATTCGCCGTGGGTGCCGGAGGGAGGCCGGCACCCACGGCGCGGACTCAGCGGCAGCGGTAGCTCGACGCCACCGCCGGGTCGCCACCCGCGTAGCGCGACACCCGCGGGAGCGGGCACAGGTCGCGCGTCCTGCCGTCCGCGGACGCCGCCGTCAACGTCGCCGGGGCCTTGCCGTGCTCGACCCAGTCGACGAGCTGGCCCAGCGCGTTGGTCGGCTCCGGACCGCCGCCCCCGAAGCAGTGCTCGACGCCCGGTGCCAGGAACAGCCGGTAGAAGTCGTTCACGCCACCCATCGTCCGCTCCACCTGGGCGCGGTAGGAGAGCGTGCCGCCCGGCGGGATCAGCTGGTCGTTCGCGCCGACGAACGTGATGAGCTTGCCGCCGGCGCGGCGGAAGGCCGACAGGTCGGGGTCGGACGTGCCGATGACGTCGTCGTACTCCCGCACCGACTGGCGGAACACGTCGGCGTACTGGGCGTACGTCAGCTTCGAGGTGTCGAAGCCGGCCTGCTTCTCCACGAACGACTGCACCCACTTGACGGCCACCGGGAAGCCCGGCGCGGTCGCCACCAGCCACGTGTAGTCGGCGCCCTTCGGGAGCCCGGCCCACAGCCTGCGCTCGCGCTCGTCGGTCGGGCCGGCCCAGATCTTGCGCATGACCTCGGCGTCCGCCGCGGTCACGGTGAACTCCTGGCCGTCGCACACGACCTTGGTGCCGACCAGGCTGCGCGGGTCGTAGCCGCACTCGTCCGGCCGGTCGACGATGCCGTTGGTGACGCCGTCACGCGCGTCGCACGCCTTGACCGCGGCCGTGCGGAACGCCGAAAGCACGCAGGTGCTCGGGAAGTCGTGGCTCTGGTTCATCACGACCTGCGGCCAGAGCGTCGCGACCGCGAACTGCGTCCAGTCGACGGCCGGGGCGTTCGCGAGGATGCCGTCGAAGTCGCCGGCGTACTTCTGCGCCTCGGAGTACCCCTGGCGGCCGCCGGTCGAGCAGCCGGTCCAGTACGAGTACGTCACCGGGCGGTGGTAGTACCGCTGCGTGACGGCCTTGCCGATCAGGGCCTCTTCGTGCACCGAGCGGGTGGCGAAGTTCGTCAGCAGGGTCTGGTCGACCCGGCCGTCGGACTTGAGCGCCCAGGACGTGTCGAGGCCGTCGAGGGACACGCCCGCGTCGGTCGTCACGCCGGCGTAGCCGTCCTTGGCGGCCTGCGCGAGGCCGTCGAAGTTGCCGGCGGCGTAGGCGCTGCCGCCGAGGGCCTGGAGCCGTCCGGTCCAGCCGGTGTCGGGCAGCGCGACGGCGACCTTGACGTGGTCGGTGCCGTCGTGGGTCAGGGTCACGGTGACCTGGCAGTACGCGGTCTTGTGCTCGGCCTGGACCGACTCGGTCTTCGCGCCGGAGGGCGCGGGGACCGACACGGCGGCGCACGCGGGCGTCGCGGCGGCCGCGCTCGGCGCGAGCGGCACCAGGCCGGTCAGCAGGAGCGGCACGGCGGCCGCCAAGAACTGGGGAAGGCGTCTCATCGGTTCCTCTGGTCGCTTTCGTCCGATGTGGACATTGCGCTGGTCAAGGTAGGCGGCCGGGCCGGACGCCCGCGCCCGTCGGGTGACGCTGACCATGTACGTCACTTGGCTGTGAGCTGCGGAAACGTGCTTTCGGTAAGGTCGGGTCCATGGCGCTGCACGGGCGGGAAGCCGAGCTGAAGGAGCTGGGCGAGCTCGTCGACGGGCCCGGCGACCGCGCCGGAGTCCTCATCCGCGGGGAGGCCGGGATCGGCAAGTCGGCGCTGATCGCCGAGACGGCGGCCGCGGCGTCGGTCGCCGGGCTGCGCGTCCTGCGGACGACCGGGGCGGAGGCCGAGCAGAACCTCGCCTACGCCGGTCTGCACCAGCTGCTGCATCCGGTCCGGGCGGGCTGCGACGAGCTGCCGGCACCGCAGCGGTCCGCGGTGCGGACGGCGCTGGGACTGGCGGAAGGCGCTTCGCCGAGCGCGTACCTGGTCGGGCTGGCGGCGCTGACGCTGCTGGCCGAGGAAGCGGCGGCGAAGCCGTTGCTGCTGGTGGTGGAGGACGCGCACTGGCTGGACCGCGCGAGCGCGGACGTCCTGGCGTTCGTGGCGCGGCGGATCGAGGCCGAGCCGATGGTCCTGGTGGCCACGCTCCGGGACGGCGCGGCGTCCCCGCTGCTCGACGCCGGGCTGGCGCCGATGCTGCTGGGCCGCCTGCCTGCCGAGGAGGCCGCGGAGCTGCTGGACGCGGTCGCGCCCCGGCTGGCCCCGGCGGTCCGGACCCGCCTGCTGACCGAGGCGGCCGGGCATCCGCTGGCGTTGACGGAGCTGCCCTTGGCGCTGGCTGATCTCGACGGGCTCGACCCGGTGCTGCCGTTGACGGAGCGGCTGGAGCGCACGTTCACAGCCCGGGTGGCGGGCTTGCCGGCACCGACGCGCACGGCGTTGCTGGCGGCGGCGCTGAACGAGACGACATCGCTGGCCGAGACCTTGACCGCGACGGCTGCCCTTCTGGCGGCGGGAGGGACCGCGCCTGGCGCCGGAGTCTTGCCGGAGCGGGTGGCGGCTGCCTCGCCGGGCGGCGAGGGGTGCGGCCTACCTGATGCTGCCGATGTGCCCGGGGGCGCCGGGTCGGAGCTGGCTGCCGCCGAACCCGAAATCCTCGGGCCCGCCGTCGAGGCTCGGCTGGTCGAACTCTCCGCCGGGACCGTCACCTTCCGGCACCCCCTCATGCGCTCCGCCATTCCCGCCGCGGCCGGCCCGGTTGAGCGGCGGCGGGTGCACCTCGCCCTCGCCGACGCTCTCCGGGACCAGCCCGACCGCCGTGCGTGGCACCAGGCCGCCGCCACCGCCGGGCCCGACGAAACCGTTGCCGCTGCCCTCGAACGGACCGCCGAACGCGCTCGGTACCGGGGTGGCTCGGCCGCCGCCATCGCTGCTCTCGAGCAGGCCGCGCGGCTGAGTGAACGGCCCGAGCCGCGCGCCGAGCGGCTGCTGAAGGCCGCCGAACTGGCCGTCGAGTCCGGGCGGCGGGAGACCGCCGAACGGCTCGTGCACGCCGCGAACCCCGCCGGTGCGCGGCAGCGGGCCACCGCGAGCCGGCTGCTCAGCGAGTTCGAAGACGGCGTTCGCGAAGACCCCGCCCGCGTCGCCGAACTCGCCGCCACCGCCGAGGCCGTCGCCGCCGAAGGGGAGCACGACGCGGCCATGCGGATCCTCTGGAGCGCCGCCATGCGGTGCTTCTGGACCGAGCCCGGCGAAGCCGCCCGACGGGCGCTGCTCGGCGTCGCCGACCGGCTGCCCGTGCCGGACGACGACCCGCGCGTCGTGGCCGTCACCGCCTATGTCGCGCCGTTCGAGCGCGGTGAGGCCGTCCTGAAGAACCTGACGAAGCTCGCCGGCGCGACCGGTGCCGATCCTGAGGTCGACCGGTACCTCGGCAGCGCGGCCCTGCAGGTCGGCGCGTTCGACCTGGCCGCGCGGTTCTCCGCCGCCGCCGCGCCGGGCCTGCGTGCGCAAGGCCGGCTCGGGTTGCTGCCGCGGGCTCTGGCGGTCCAGGCGTGGAGCCGCGTCCGGCTCGGGGACCTCGCCGCCGCGGTGCCCGTCGCCGCCGAAGCCGCCCGCTTCGCCCAGGAGACCGGCCAGCCGTTCATGTACGGCTTCGCCACCGCGGTCCAGGCCGAGATCGCGGCCCTGCGCGGCGACCACCGGCAGGCGAAAACCCTGGCCGACGAAGCCGAACGCGCCGGGCTCGCCGCGGGCGCCCGGCCGGTCCTCGCCACCGTCCAGCTCACGCGCGGGCTGATCAACCTGAGCGAGGGCCGGTTCGAGGACGCCTTCGCGGACCTGCGACGACTGCTCGACCCGGCCGACCCCGCCTACCAGCTGGCCCTGCGCGCGTACTGCCTCGCGGAACTCACCGAGGCCGCGGTCCGCGCCGGGCAGACCGACGCCCTGCGCGCCGTCCTCGCCGAGCTGGAGTCCCTGAAGTCGCCGTCGCCCGCGCTGCACATCGGGCTGCGGTACGCGCGAGCCGTGCTCGACGAGCGGTTCGAGGCGGCCCTGGACGCCGACCTGACCGGCTGGCCCGCCGAACGCGGCCGCGTCCACCTGGCCTACGGCGAGTGGCTGCGGCGGCAGCGGCGCGTCGTCGAGTCGCGGACGCACCTGCGCACGGCCCGGGAGACGTTCGACGCCCTCGGCATGACGGCCTGGGCCGAGCGGGCGCGGCGCGAGCTGCGCGGGGCGGGCGAGTCGAGCCCGAACCGGGGCCCGGACGCTCGCGAGAAGCTCACCCCGCACGAGCTGAGCATCGCCCAGCTCGCCGCCGAGGGCCTGACGAACCGGGAGATCGGGCAGCGGCTGTACCTTTCGCACCGGACCGTCGGGACCCACCTGCACCGGATCTTCCCGAAACTGGGCGTGAGCTCGCGCGCCGACCTCGCCGGGATGCTGAAGACCCTGGACGGGTGACGTACACCGGCTGCGTCACCTGACGGGCGCGAAGATCACTCGAAGCTCCCTAACGTCGTGAAAGTCCCACGGTCTTTCGCGCAGGAGCAGATGATGATCAGCAGGAGAAGGTTCGGGCAGGCGTTCGCGGCGGGGCTGGCGGCGACGTCGCTGGCCGCCTGTTCGTCCGGCACCGCGCCCGCCGCGCCGGCGAAGACGCCCGACCTGCGTGCCGGGTCCGGCGAGCACACTTCGCTCGGCGAACTCAAGCACGCCGACGCCGGCGTGCTGACCATGGCCTACGCCGAGTTCGGGCCGGCGACCGGGCAGCCGGTCGTGCTGCTGCACGGCTGGCCGTACGACCCGTACAGCTACGTCGACGTCGGCCCGATCCTGGCCGCGGCCGGCTACCGGGTGATCGTCCCGTTCCTGCGCGGCTACGGCCCGACGACGTTCAAGTCCGCGCAGACCGTCCGCAACGGACAGCAGGCGGCGGTCGCGCTGGACGTCGTCGCGCTGATGGACGCGCTCAAGATCGACCAGGCCGTCCTCGGCGGGTACGACTGGGGTGCCCGGACCGTCGACATCATCGCCGCGCTGTTCCCGCGGCGGTGCAAGGCGGTCGTCGCGGTGAGCGGCTACATCGTCACGAACCTGGTGGCGAACCGGAAACCCCTGGCGCCGCAGGCGGAACTGGGCTGGTGGTACCAGTACTACTTCGCGACCGAGCGCGGCCGCGCCGGCTACGCGGCCAACCGCCACGACTTCAACAAGCTGATCTGGAAGACGGCGTCCCCGGCCTGGCACTTCGACGACGCGACCTACGACCGCAGCGCGAAGGCGTTCGACAACCCGGACCACGTCGACATCGTCGTCCACAACTACCGCTGGCGCCTGAGCCTCGCGCCGGGCGAGCCGCAGTACGACCAGTACGAGCAGAAGCTCGCGGCCGGCCCGGCGATCACGGTCCCGTCGATCACGATCGGCAGCGACTTCGACGCGGCGGCCAAGGACGGCACGGCCTACCGCGCGAAGTTCACGGGCAAGTACGAGCACCGGATCTTCGACGGCATCGGCCACAACGTGCCGCAGGAAGCGCCGCGCCCGTTCGCCCAGGCGATCATCGACGCCGACCACCTGTGAGGTCCGCCGCGACGGGTCAGGCGACGGTGGCGTCCAGGGTGACTTCGACGTTGCCGCGCGTGGCCTTCGAGTACGGGCAGACCTGGTGCGCGCCGGCCACCAGGTCGTCCGCGGTGGCCTGGTCGATGCCGGTCGCCTCCAGGTGGAGCACCGCGCTCAGGTGGAACTCGCTCGCTTCCGTGTCGTGGTGCAGGGTGACTTCGGCGACGACGGCGAGGTCGTTCAGCGGCACCTTCTTCGCGCCCGCGACGCGGCGGACCGCGCCGACGAAGCACGACGCCCAGCCCGCCGCGAACAGCTGCTCCGGGTTGGTGCCGTCGCCCGCGCCGCCGAACGCCTTGGGCACGGCGAGGGTGACGTCGAGCGCCCCGTCGTCGGAGGTCGCGCGGCCGCCGTTGCGGCCCTCCGCGGTGGAGGTGGCGACGGCGGTGTAGGTCACTTCGGACATGTGGTTCCTTTCAGCGGATGACGTCACCACGCTAGGAACCGCGAGCGGGCCGCGGCGACCGTCGCCCGACGTCACCCGTGTACGTCACCGTTTTCCAGCCGCAGCCACCGGTCGACGCCGATGCGTTCGAGGAACCGTTCGTCGTGGCTCACGACGACGAACGCGCCGCGGTACGCCGTCAGCGCGCTCTCCAGCTGTCCCGCGCTGACGAGGTCGAGGTTGTTCGTCGGCTCGTCCAGCAACAGCAGCTGCGGCGCGGGTTCGGCGAACAGGACGCAGGCCAGCGTCGCGCGCAGCCGTTCCCCGCCGGACAGGGCACCGGCCGGCAGGTGCGCCCGGGAACCGCGGAAGAGGAAGCGCGCCAACAGGTTCATGCGCTGCGCGGGCGGCAGCGCCGGAGCCGCCGCCGCCAGGTTCTCGGCGACCGTGCGGTCGTCGTCCAGGAGGTCGAGACGCTGGGAGAGGAACGCGATCCGCCCGTCGGCCCGCGACACGGCCCCGCTGTCGGGGGCGAGGTCGCCGTGGATCACCCGCAGCAGCGTGGACTTCCCGGCGCCGTTGGGCCCGGTGAGCGCGATCCGCTCGGGGCCGCGGATCGCCAGGTCGACGCCGCCGGGGAAGAGGCCGCGCACGCGCAGGCCTTCGCCGGCGAAGAGCGTGCGGCCCGCCGGGACCTCCGTCTGCGGCAGTTCGAGGCTGATCTTCTGCTCGTCCCGGCGCGCCCGTTCGGCCTGGTCGAGCTTGGCCTTCGCGGCGCCGACGCGGGCCGCGTGCGTGCCGTCCGCCTTGGCCGCCGACTCCTGGGCGTTGCGTTTCATGGTGCCGGCGAAGATCTTGGGCAGCCCGGCGTTGCCGAGGGTGCGTGCCGCCGTGCTCGCGCGGCGAGCGGCGCGCTCGCGAGCCTGTTGCATCTCCCGCTTCTCGCGCTTGACTTCCTGTTCGGCGCTGCGGACGTTCTTCTCCGCGACTTCCCGGGCGGACTGGACGGCCTCCTCGTAGGACGTGAAGTTCCCGCCGTGGAACCGGATCTCGCCGCGGTCGAGCTCGGCGATCCGGTCCATCCGGTCGAGCAGCGCGCGGTCGTGGCTGACCACGACGAGGCAGCCGGGCCAGTCGTCGAGCACCGAGTACAGCCGGTGCCGGGCGGCGAGGTCGAGGTTGTTGGTGGGTTCGTCCAGCAGCAGCACGTCTGGTCGTTCGAGCAGCCGCGCGGCCAGCCCCAGCGACACGATCTGGCCGCCGCTGAGGGTGCTCAGCGAACGGTCGAGCGTGACGTCGAGGCCGAGCCGGTCCAGCTGGGCGCGGGTGCGCTCTTCGACGTCCCAGTCGGTGCCGATGGTGGTGAAGTGCGCTTCGTCGGCGTCGCCGGATTCGACGGCCGCGATGGCCGCCAGGACCGGGGCGACCCCGAGGACTTCGGCGACGGACGGCTCGCCGCTCAGCGGCAGGTCCTGCGGCAGGTAGCCCAGGACGCCGTCGACGGCGACGCTGCCCGAGGCCGGCCGGAGCACGCCGGCGACGAGCTTCAGCAGCGTCGTCTTGCCGGACCCGTTGGGCGCGACGAGCCCGGTGCGGCCGTTCGGGAAGGTGGCGGAAAGGTGGTCGAAGACGGGGGTGTCGTCCGGCCAGGAGAAGGACAGGCCGGACAGCACGATTTCGGACACGGCGAAGACCTCGGTGTGGTGCGAAGGGAAAAGTGGACGTCGAAGGCGGCCCGCACCGGCACTGCCGGGGGCCTGCGCACTCCGGGGCTACCCGGAGATGTCGACGTCACCTGCCACGACTGGTCTCCTCGAAAGCGATCTTCACTGCGAAGATAGCAGGGCCGTGCGCACCGCCTCCAGCACCCGGCGCAGCGCGCCGCGTGGTCGCGGCGGGGAGCCACCCGCGTGCCTCGCACGTCCGGCTTCTCGGCACCGGGTTCCGGGGCCGTCGAAGCACGGCCGGGGACAAGTCATTTGCGGCCCGGAATACGTCTGCCGAGTGCCTTTCCCGGCCGTGTCGAGCGTGGGCTACGCCAGCTCGGCCGAGACGACCGACTCCAGCTCGCGAAGCCGGTCGAGCAGCGGCTCGGTCTCGTCCGCGGCCAGCAGGACGGCGCAGACCATGCTGCTCTCGCGGACGCCGTCCTTGATGTCGACGGACAGCTCGTGGACCAGGTGCCCCGCCAGCGCGTGGACCAGCGCCGGGATCTGCTCGGCACCGCCGGTGAAGTAGGTCGCGATCCGCCGGCGCAGCAGCATGGCCGAGCGGGCGGAGGGAATGGCGAAGGAGGTGGACATGGCTGATCTCCTGCGAAAGAAGGGATGAGATCGGGGCCAGGTCCCGAGAAAATGCGATCGTCGACGCCGCGCGCCGGCGACCTGGGTTCAGCCGGCGCGCCGGGTTACGAGTCGCGAGGACGTCATCGGGCGCTGCACGGCGACAGGCTAACACGATCCCCGCTCACCGGGGCAACACCCGGCCGAGCAGGGCCGTGCCGGTGTCGCCGGGCTCCCGGCGCGCCGCGCTGTCGCGGTCAGCTGGCGCGGAGGACGCCCAGGCCCAGGGGCGTGATCTCGTGGATCTGGGACTTCCCGGACCGGGTGCTCGTGATCAGGCCGCCGGCCCGCAGCACCGATGCGTGCTGGCTGGCCGTCGCCAGGGAGACGCCGGTCAGCTCCGCCAGCTCGCTCGTGTTGCAACGGGTGATCGCCACCGTCATCAGCACCCGGGCCCGCGTCTGGCCGAGCAGCGCCGCCAGTGACGGGCCCGGCTCGGCGTCGCTGTCGAAGCGCGTGTGGCTGATCGAGTACACCAGCACCGGCGGCAGGCCCGGGTCCTTGTACGTCGTCGGCATGCCGTGGGCGAAGAACGTCGGGATCAGGCGGAGGCCCCGGCCGTCCAGGTGCAGCTCCTGGTCGATCGGGAAGCGGACCTTCAGCACCGGCGGCGACCACGTGACGTCCGGGTGCAACGTCGAAAGCAGCAGCTGGGGGCCGCCGCGGTCCAGGCTCGACTGCAGGCGGCGGCGGTCGCGGGCGACCGCGCGGCGGACCGTCGGCCAGTCCGGGGCCAGGCACCGGGCGTAGTAGTCGTGGAAGGCCGTGCCGAGCCGGTGCAGTTCACGGGACTCGCCGCCGGCCAGGCGGCGCAGCCACGGTGGGACGCGCGTGCCCTGCGCCGCCAGCTCGGCGATGTCGGCGGCCAGCGACGTCGGCGGGGTTTCGAGCAGCGCGGCGACGCCGTCGCCGATCGTGGCGTGCCCGGCCGGGGTGAGGAAGTCCGGGCAGTAGCCGTACGGCGGGACGGCGGACATCAGCAGCCGGCCCGACTCGGGGACCGCGGAGCGTGACCCCTTCCGCCACCGGCCGAAGAACGGCTCGCCCTCGGGACGCCGGATCCGGTAGCTGCTCATCAGCAGCTCCCACATCGGATCGGCGTCCCCGGTGATGGTCACCTTCGCCAGGTCCGCATCCGTGAAGTGGATCTTCAGCATCGACGCACCGCTCCTTCCGCGGCTGAGGATAGCCGCTGGTGACGCGGGGTCCCGCCGCCCTGTGAGCTGTGACGTTTCGAGCACGCGCGAAACGTCACAACGCCGGGTTGACGCCGTTCGCGGGTCGCTGGCACGTTCATCCCCGCACGGCCGCGGACGGATGCCGCGTGCCGGGTGCGGGCCGGCTGGGGGTCGGCCCGGCCACGGGCGGAAATTCACGGACTCCCGCCGGAATCGCGCGTGCTCCTGAGCTGTTCTTCACCCTCCGCGAGGGTAAAAAGCCGCGCTGTCGAATCTCACCCTGTGTAGCTGGTGCGTACGGGGGAAACGACGGGCATTCCTTGACAGCCCGGCCGCCGTCAGAGTTATGTCTCCGGTCTGAATTCCGCGAAAAGGAACCAGAAACACTTCTCGGGTCACCGGTCGAATCGAGTCACGCCACCGATGAAAGAAGATCGTCGTTCCGCTCCGCCCTGGAATCCGGGCACCTGGCGGCTGCGCACCAAGATCTCCGTCGTGCTGTTCCTGCCGGTCCTGGTCGCGCTGCTGCTGGCCGGCGGACGCGTGCAGGGCGAGCTCGCCCAGGCGGGCGCGCTGTCCGGCGTGCGCGACCAAATGCCTGTCGTGCAAGGGATCGCCGAGCTCGGCGGCCTCGTCGACGACGAGCTGGTCCACGACGGCGGGGCCGCGCAGACCGCCGCGGTCGACGCGAAAGCCACCGCGATCCGCCGCGCCGCCGAATTCGCGCAGCTCAGCCCGGAGCTTTCGCGCACACTGGAAGATCAATTGGGGAAATTGACCGGACTGCGGCAGCCGGGTACCACGAAAACCATCGCCTACCACGACTTCGTCGTCGAACTGAGCGAACTGGTTCCGGCCGTGGTCGGACAGGCCGGGAATACCGGTCTCAACGCTTCGGCCGATATCACGAAGGCATTGATGCAGTTGAGGGCCGCGCTCGCCGGGCAGGAACTGCCGTCCGGCCCCCCGGCCGCCGTCGCCGAAGAAGCCGTCCTCGCCGGGCAGGTCCGCCGCGCGCTGCCCGCCGGTGCGGTGGCCGCGCGGTTCGCCGCCGCGACCATCCCCGGCGCCGGCGGGCCCGCGGCGCGGCGCACGGCCCTCGGGACCGTCCTGTCGGAGCAGGTGAAGACGCTCTCGGACGCGGTCGACGAGCTGACCAACACGGGCCGGTCCGCCGCGCTGCGCGACGCCGCGCTGGTGATCGCGGCGCTGCTCGGGGCCCTCGCCGTCGCGCTCGCCGTCGCCCGCTCGGTGGTCGCCCCGATCCGGCGGCTGCGGGTCGCCGCCCTCGACGCGGCGCGCACCCGGCTCCCCGCCACCCTCGAACGGATCCGGGGCGGCGAGGACGTCGACTGGCAGGCGACCGAGCCCCTCCCGGTCGGCTCCGACGAGGAGATCGGCGAGCTGGCCCGCGCCTTCGACGACATGCACCGGCAGGCGGTGCGGCTGGCCGTCGGCGAGCAGGCCGAGATGCGGATCCAGGTCAGCGAGATGTTCATGACGCTCTCGCGCCGCAGCCAGTCCCTGGTGGAGCTGCAGCTGTCGGTGATCGAAGACCTCGAAACCGACGAGCAGGACCCGCAGCGGCTGGCGGAGCTGTTCCAGATCGACCACATCGCGACCCGGCTGCGGCGCAACGGCGAAAACCTGCAGGTCCTCGCGGGCGGGCGCCCGGTGCGCCGCGACGTCGGGCCGGTCGCGACGGTCGAGCTGCTGCGCGCGGCGACGTCGGAGGTCAAGGACTACCAGCGGATCACGCTCGGCAACGCGCCGCGCGGGTCGGTGAAGTCCGAAGCCGCGGCCGACGTCGTGCACATCCTCGCCGAGCTGCTGGAGAACGCCATCCGGTCGTCGCCGCCGGACGAGCAGGTCGTGCTCACCGCCGACCGCGGCTCCGACGGCGGCGTGCTGGTCGAGGTCGTCGACGTCGGGCTCGGCATGACCCGCGAAGACCTCGAAGCGGCGAACGCGCGGCTGGCCGCGGGCGCCACGGTGAGCCCGGAGACCACCCGCAGGATGGGTTTGTTCGTGGTGAGCAGGCTCGCCGCGTCGCACGGGATCACCGTGCGGCTGCGGCCCACGACCGTGACGGCCGGCGTCACCGCCAGCGTGCACGTCCCCGGCGTGCTGGTGCAGGTCGACCTGCCGCCGCGGCCGCTCGCGCTGCCCCCGGCGGTGAACGGGACGGCCCGGCACGAGCAGGAACCCCGGTGGCCCGTCGAGGAGCCCGGTCCGGTCGTGGTCGAGCAGCCGCCGACACCGATCTTCGACCAGACGCTCTCGCACTGGTTCGCCGGCACCGCCACCGCGAAACCGGCGAAGCCCGGTGCGTGGGCGACTCCGACCGACGAGGTCCGGCAGGCCGCCGAAGCCGCGGTCGGGACCTTGGACGGCATCGAGTTCACCGAATCGGGCCTGCCCGCGCGGCAGCCGGGCGCCCAGCTCGCCCCGGGCTCGGTCACGCCGCGCACGCAGCCGCAGCAGCCCGCCGACCCGTCGTTCCGGGATCCCGCCGCGGTGCGGAACAACCTCGCCCGGCACTACAGCGGGATGCGCGCGGCCCGCCACCGCGTCGCGACCGACCCGAAGGGCCAGTCATGAAGATCCGGCAGGAAGGAGCGGAAGTGGTCGACCAGTCCCGGAACTGGCTGGTGTCGGCGTTCACGCAGGAGGTGCCCGGCGTCGCGCACGCCGCGCTCGTCTCGGCGGACGGCCTGCTCGTGGCGGCGAACGACCTGCTGCCGCGCGATCGGGCCGACCAGCTCTCGGCGATCGCGTCGGGGCTCGCGAGCCTCGCCCTCGGCACCGCCGACCTGTTCACCGCGGGCCGGGTCGTGCAGTCGGTCATCGAGATGGAGCAGGGCTTCCTGCTGCTGATGAACGTCGGCGACGGCTCGAACCTGGTGGTGCTGGCCAACCCGGGCTGCGACATCGGGCTCGTCGGCTACGAGATGACGCTGCTCGTCGACCGCTTCGGCAAGATGGTCGACACGGCCGCCCGGCCCGCGGCCGCGCCGGGGGCGAGCCGGTGACCGAAGGCCGGCGACGCGAGGGCGGGCGGCACGCGGCGTCGTTGGCCCGCCCGTATTCGTGGACCGCCGGCCGCACCCGGCCGCCGGTCGAGCTGGCGGTGGAAGCCCTCGTCGAGACCACGCCCGAGGGCCGGACCGCGACCTACAGCCCGACGAACCCGCTGGCGGCCGTCACGCAGCTGTGCCTGCGGCAGCGCTCGGTGGCGGAGGTCGCGGCGCACCTGGGCGTGCCGCTGGGCGTGGCCAGGGTGCTCATCGGCGATCTGCTGATCGCCGGCCAGGTGGCGATCCGCGAAACCCTCGCCGCGGACGCCTCCCACGACGAACGGAACGACCTGCTCGAAAGGGTCCTCAGTGGACTACGTGCACTCTGACAAGCGGATCACCTCGGCCAAGATCGTGGTGGCCGGCGGGTTCGGGGCCGGCAAGACGACCTTCGTCGGCGCCGTCTCCGAGATCGACCCGCTGCGCACCGAAGCCGTGATGACGGTCGCGGGTGTCGGCATCGACCGGACCGAAGCGGTGCCGGGGAAGTTCGCCACGACGGTCGCGATGGACTTCGGCCGGCTGACCCTGGCCGAGGACCTGGTGCTCTACGTGTTCGGTACGCCGGGCCAGCACCGGTTCTGGTTCATGTGGGACGACCTCGTCTGCGGGGCGGTCGCGGCGATCGTGCTGGTCGACACGCGCCGGCTGGCGGACTGCTTCGCCGCGATCGACTTCTTCGAATCGCGCGGCCTGCCGTTCCTGGTGGCCGTCAACCAGTTCGAGGACAGCCACCAGCACCCCCCGGAGCAGGTGCGCGAAGCCCTCCGGATCCCGGCGGCCGTCCAGGTGATCACCTGCGACGCGCGCTCGCCGGAATCGACGAAACGGACCCTCATCGCCGCCGCCGAGCACGCGCTCGCGGAGCTGCACTCGCCGCGGCGGCGGAACGCCTAGGAGCACCGGATGCGGATGGATCACGACGACTTCGCCATGGGCCACTGGCTCGTGGTGCTCGCTTACCTGACCTCGGCGGTGGGCTGCGCCCTCGGGCTCGCCTGCACGCTGCAGGCCCGCTCCACCGACCACGCGCGGAAGCGGCTGGGCTGGCTCGCGCTCGCGGCCCTGTCGATCGGCGGCGTCGGCATCTGGGTCATGCACTTCATCGCGATGCTCGGGTTTTCGACGCCGGGGCTGCCGGTGCGCTACGACGTCCTGCGCACGGCGCTGTCCGCGGCGCTTTCGGTGGTGGCGGTGTTCTGCGGCCTGCTGGTGTTCGGCGTGCGCAACCGGTTCGCCTGGAAGCGGCTGCTGCTGGGCGGGCTGCTGACCGGGCTGGCCGTGAACGTCATGCACTACACGGGGATGTGGGCGGTGCAGGTCAAGGGCACGATCGGCTACGACCCGGGGCTGGTGGTGCTGTCGGTGGTGATCGCGGTGGTCGCGGCGACGGCGGCGCTGTGGTTCACCGTCGGGCTGGACAAGCTCCTGCCCCGCCTGGCGGCGGGCCTGGTGATGGCGGCGGCGGTCACGGGCATGCACTACACGGGCATGGCGGCGGTCCGCCTGCACCTGGACCCGGCGGCCCCGGACCCGTCGGGCACGGAGGTGTTCTCGTTCCTGTTCCCGGTGTTCGTGCTGGCGGCACTCGCACTGGCGGTGCCGATCTGCGCGGTGCTGATGGTGTCCTCGGGCGCGGAGGCCCCGCGGCGCACGACGGTGTCGTCCTGATCAGTCCGAAGTGGACACCGGGAACCGGCCGGCGCCGAAGTGCACCAGGATCGCCTTCGCCGTCGCGCAGACCTCGTCGCCCGCCTTGAGCACCCCGGTCGCGTGGAGCTTCCGGCCGTCCCGGCGTTCGAGCCGGGCCTCGGCGGTCAGCGGCACGGCGTACGGCGTGCCGCGGAGGTAGTCGACGGTCAGGGACGCCGTCATGCCCGGGAAGCCGGCCGCGGCGGTCGCGCGGCCCAGGACGTGGTCCAGCACGGCCGCCACCCAGCCGCCGTGCACCCGGCCCGGCGGACCCTCGTGCGCCGGGCCGAGGAGCACTTCGGCGCGGACCACGGCCGGCCCGACGTGCACCCAGGACAACGGCGGTGCCAGCGGGTTCCCGGGCCCTTCCAGGGGGTTGTTGATGCTCAGGTGACCACCGCCCTCGAGCGCGGCCAGCAGCAGCGGCGGCGAGCCGCCCTCGGCGCGCAGGGCCTTGGTGACGTCCTCGATCCGCCGCGCCGCGGCGATCAGGTCGGCGTCGCCGGTCACGCACACCGAGGCGTCGATCAGCTCCCGGATCCGCTGCCCGAGCAGGGCGCGTCCGGGCGGCACGCCGTCGACGACCGGGAACGCCTGGGTTTCGGACATCGCGCTCCCCGGGGCCGCGGAACTAGAACGTGTTCCACTCTAGCAGTGACCGGGCGCCTCCCACCGCCCGTGCGCCGGTGCCGTGGGGGCATCACACGTGATTGGCGGGGCATCACGCGTGATTGGCGGGGCATCACGCGTGATGGGGCGGGCATCGACGTGATGCCCCGCCAATCACGGCTGATGCCCCGCGGCGCACGTGTGATGCCCCGCGGCGCACGCCGCGTCCGTCACCAGGTCGGGCGTGCCGTGACTCCGCCGTCGACCACCAGGTCGTGCCCGGTGATCCAGGAAGCCAGCGGCGAGGCCAGGAACACGCACGCGTTGCCGACGTCGGCGGGCGTCCCCAGCCGGCGCAGCGGGGCCGCGCGCTGCCAGCGTTCGACGCCCTCGGGCCACTGGCCGGCGATGCCGGGACGCTCGATCAGCCCGGGCGACACGGTGTTCACGCGGATGCCGCGCGGCCCGTACTCCTGCGCGGCGCCCCGCGCGTGCATCACCAGCGCCGCCTTGGCCGCGCCGTAGTGCGCGTGCCCGGGCGCGGGGTGCCGGGCCTCGATCGACGCGATGTGCGTGACGCTGCCGCCGTCGCCCATCAGCCCGGCCGCCGCCTGGGTGCAGGAGAACGCGCTGGTCAGCGTGGCGTCCAGCATCGCCCGCCAGCGGTCGACGGGCAGGTCCGCGAGGGCCTCGGCCGGCTGGGCGCCGGCGTTGTTGACCAGCGCGTCGAGCCGGCCGCCCCAGTCCGCGACGGCGGCCAGCAGCGCGTGGCAGGCGGTGTCGTCGGTCAGTTCGGCGGCGAACGCGCGGGCCCGGCCGCCCGTGGCTTCGAGCGCCGCGACGAGGTCGTCGGCGGCGCCGGGGCGGCGGTGGTGGACGGCGACCGCGCTGCCCGCTTCAGCGAACCGCAGCGCGATCCCGCGGCCGATCGTGCCGGCGGCGCCGGTGACGCAGACGACCGTGCCGGACAGGTCGGGCAGGGCCGTTCGGGGACTCGTCACGCGCCGATCGTAGATCGCGTGGCCGCCCACGTCGTAGGTTGTGGGCATGGCCGACACCCAGCGTTCGAAGTTCGCCGAGCTCCTGCGGGCGCAGATCCGGCACGAGTTCACCGCCGCGCAGCAGTACATCGCCCTCGCCGCCTGGTTCGACGCGCGCGACCTGCCGAGGCTGGCGAAACGCTTCTACCGGCAGTCGGTCGAAGAGCGCAACCACGCGCTGGCGATGGTCCGGTACCTGCTCGACCGGAGCCAGCCGGTGGCCATCCCGGGCAGCGGCGACGTCCGGAACGACTTCTCGAGCGTGCACGAAGCGATCGCGCTGGCCCTGGAGCAGGAGCGGTCCGTCACGGCCGACATCGAGGCGATGGCCAAGGCCGCGCGCGCCGAAGAGGACTACCTCGGCGAGCAGTTCGTGGCCTGGTTCCTCCGCGAGCAGGTGGAGGAGGTCGCCCAGATGACGACCCTGCTGACGGTCGTCGAGCGGGCCGCGGACAACCTCTTCGAGGTCGAGAGCCACCTGTACCGCGAGGCCGCCACGGCCGTCGAGGACGCGCCGGACATGCCCCCGGTCGCGGGCGGCAAGCTCTGACGGCTGCCGCGCCCGGAACCCGAGCGCGAGGACGGGCTCACGGCCACGAACCGGAGCCCGTCCGGCGGCGGCGGATCTCCTTGCCCGTGCCGCGGGGGAAGCCGTGCTTGGTCAGGCGGACTTCGGCCAGCTCGTCCGCGCTGGTCAGCGTGAAGAACAGGCTGAGGCCGAGGCTCAGCACCAACGCCGCGATGACCGCGCTCGTCGGGAGTGGCGTGAAGAGCGTCGCCAGCACGAACGCCGCGATCAGCCACGGCAAAGCCTCCACGACGATCCGGAAGGCGAACCGGAGCACCCACGTCTTCGCGGTCGCGTCGTGCAGCACCCATTCCCGGTAGGCGTCCGGCAGCCGGCGGCCGTAGACGTAACCGAGCCACTGCATCGGGTTGGGCCGAAGCATGCTTGGCGGGTACCCACGCCGGAGCGGGGTCATGCGGGCGGAAGCGGCAACCCCCAGCACTGCCGCTTCCGCCACGCTCAGGGGCGGAACGAGACTTCCGGGTACGCCGGCTCGTCGAGCACCGGCCGTGGCTCGCCCCGCAGGTGCCGGTCGAAGAACGCGGTCACGTACGTCCGCGTGATCTCCTGCGTCCGCACGGCGGACGTCGTGGCGCCGAAGCCGACGCCCAGCTCGTCGCCGGCCAGGCCCACGTCCGTGAACGACGCGTGCCGCGCGCCCGCCACCTCGGCCCAGCGCTTCCAGCCCGTCAGCTGTGCCCAGTCCCGTTCCCACGACTCGTCCGGCGCGCCCGCGAGCTGGTGGCCCAGGAACATGAACGGCCGCGCCAGCCCGGGCGGGGTCAGGCCGACGTGGGGCGTGCCGTCGATGTCCGTCCCGGCCTTGATCCGCGCGTCGGCGACCATGCTCGGCAGTGTGCTCGCGCCGCCGACCGAATGCCCCGCCATGCCGATCCGCGACGCGTCGACCAGCGGCGACCGCGTCAGCGCGTCCAGCACGAACGACACGTCGGCGGCCCGGCCCCGCTCCAGCTTCCGCCAGAACGCCAGGTCGTGCGGCACCTCGCGGGACGCGCACCCCGCGAACCGCCCGTCGGGGAAGCTCTGGCCGGCGTTCTCGTAGGTGTGCCCGACGGCCGCGACGGCGTACCCGTGGCTCGCCAGGTCCTCGGCCAGCGCGGTGAGCGTCGCGCGCGGCTTGGTGTAGCCGGGCGACAGCACCACGAGCGGCAGGTGCGACCCCGCCGGCCGCGCGTCGGCCACGGAGTTCGTCACCATCCGCGCGAGCAGGTCCGGCGGCACGTCCAGGCCGCTGTCCTGCAGCAGCGCGGCCGATTCGGCCGCGGTCAGGTACTGCGTCTTCGGCCCGCGCGAAGACTCCGCCGGGTAGAACAGCGACACCATCAGCTCGCGGCAGGGCACCGACGGCACCCACGGGTCGGGTCGCGAGGGGTTCTTCAGGTGCACCGGCGTGCTGCCCACCGGGTGGTCCCCGGTCGGCGCGGGCAGGGAGGGCGCCGACGTCGTCATCCGATGAACGTCACTTCCGGGTAGGCGGGCGAGGGTGCGGCGAGCAGCGGTTGCGGGCGGCAGCGCAGGTTCTGGTCGAAGAAAGCGCCTACGTGGTTCCGCGTGACGGCCAGCGCGCGGCAGGCGCCGATGTCGACGCCCAGCTGAGCCGCGAGTACGCCGAGGTCGGTGAACGAGCTGTGCACCGTGCCCGGAACCATGAGCCGGCGCTTCCACCCGGTCAGGTGCGTCCAGTCGGTTTCCCAGTCGCCGTAAGGGCCGGGCTGCCCGGGCGTGTAGTCGGCGCCCGCGCGGATCCGGCGGTCGGCCGGCATGGCCTGCGTGGTGATCGCGCCGCCCGCGGAGTGCCCGGTCATGCCGATGCGCCGCGGGTCGATCAGCGTGCCCCACCTGCTGTGCTCCAGCGAGTCGAGCACGAACGACGTGTCCTTCGAGCGGACCTGCGCGAGCTTCTCCCCGAACCCGGGCTGGTCGTCGACGACGACGGCGTTCGTCCGGACCGTGCTCGGGACGTCCGGTGGCAGCCCGGGGATGTTCTCCCGGCCGAGGTTGCGTTCGGACTCGAGCGGGGTCATGTACTGCTTGGCCGGCCCGTGCGCCGAGGCCGCCGGGTAGAAGACGGAGACCATCAGCTCCCGGTAGGGCACCGTCGGCACCCAGGGATCGGGCCGCGAAGTGTCCTTGAGGGACAGTGCGGTGACGCCGACGGGCTCGTGGCCGGTCGGGCGGGGCAGGGATGGCGTCGTGCTCGCCGAAGCGGGCGACGCGGTCAGCGTGAGGGGCAAGGCGGTGGCTACCGCGAGAGTGCGCATGATTCCCCCAGTGGAATCGGGTCAGGACAGGTGGCGGACGCGCCGGAAGCAGAACCAGGTGAGCAGGGCCGTCATGGCGAGGTAGAGCGCGAGTTCGAGCCACTGCAGCGGCCAGAACCGCGAGCCGGGCTGGTAGGTCAGGCGCTGCTGGTAGCCGTGGGCGCTCAGCTGCGCGATGCACCGTTCGGCGGGGCCGCGCTCCGGCATGGGACCGCCCGGCGGCGGCACGCAGTTCCGCACGAAGTCCGGCAGCGGGTCGGCCACGTTCCCGGCGGGGTCGACGGTTTCGTTCGCCAGCACCCACGCGCCGGCCGGGGTGCGCACGCCGATCTCCTGCACGCCGGACGGGTTGCCGGTGATGTTCGTGATGTTGTCGCCGATCGCCACCGTCAGCCGCTGCGGCGGCAGCAGGTACGGCCGCACGAAGTTCGGCACGACGAGCAGCACGGCGACGAGCGCGACGAGCGTGACGGCCATCGCGGCCACCGTCCGCTTCAGCAGCATCCCGACCGCGACGCCGAGGACGAGCGCGAAGGCCGCGTAGCCGATCGGGACGATGCCGCGCGCACCGAACACCACCGGCGCGATGCGCGAGAGCATCCCGCGGTCGGTCTGCCGCGCCGCGAGCGCGTCGATCGGGCTCGCCCACCACGACACCGCGATGCTCAGCAGCGCGCCCGCGACCATCGCGACGAGCAGGCCGAACCCGAGCTTGGTGGTGAGCCACCGCTTGCGCGTGACGGTCTGGTTCCAGACGAGGCTGTGCGTGCCGGACTCCAGCTCGCGGGTGATCATCGGGACGCCCCAGAACACGCCGATCACCGCGGGCAGCAGGTACAGCACCAGGATCGTCCCGCTGAAGAGGACGTCCTGGTCGGAGAAGCTGGTGCGCCCGACCAGTTCCGGCCCGGTGATCGCGAGGACGACGCCGATCACGATCAGCGCCGCGAACACGGACAACGCGGGAATGCGGAACTGGCGCCAGGTGAGCCAGGTCATCTCAGGACCTCCAGGGCGGGACGGGCGGCGGCTGGGTTGCTCATGTACTCGAGGACCAGGTCTTCCAGGCCGATCTGCCCGACGGTCCAGGCGGGGTCGAGGATCGGCGCCTCGGTGCGGACGAGCACGGTGGTCTGGCGGTCGGTGTGCTTCGCCGACACGACGTGCTGGTCCGCCGGCAGCGAGTCGAGGTCACGGCGCGCGCCGGTCAGCCGGTGGTGCGTGGCCAGCAGGTCTTCGACGTCGCCGAGCACGCGGACCTGCGAGTCGACCAGCACGACGAGGTGGTCGCAGACGCGCTCGAGGTCGTTGACCAGGTGCGACGACATCACGACGGACAGCCCGTGCTCGGCGACGGCCGCCATCAGGTCCTGGAGGAACTCCCGGCGGGCCAACGGGTCCAGCGCGGCGACCGGCTCGTCGAGCAGCAGCAGCTCGGCCCGCTTGGCGATGCCGAGGGTGAGCGCGAGCTGCGCGCGCTGCCCGCCGGAGAGCTTCCCGGCGTGCTGCTTCGGGTCGAGCCCGAGCCGTTCGATCCGTTTCTCGGCGAGCGTGCTGTCCCAGCGCGGGTTGAGGTGCGCGCCGAGCCGCAAGTGCTCCTCGATGGACAGTCCGGAGTAGACGGGCGTGCTCTGCGCGACGTACCCGACCTTCGCGAGCTGCTCCGGGCCACTGCCGGGAATCCCGCCGCAGACCTCGATGCTGCCGGTCGTCGGCTCCAGCATGCCGGAGGCGAGGTCGAGCAGGGTCGACTTGCCGGCGCCGTTGGGGCCGACGAGCCCGGTGACGTGGCCGGCTTCGATCTCCAGGGTGCAGCCGGTCAACGCCCACTTGCGCCGGTACTTCTTGCCCAGTCCCCGGGCACGCAGGACGGTCACGCTATGTCCTCTCTGGCGGCGTCGCGAAACGTGGACATCAGCAGGGCCTCGATGCTCTCCTCGTCGAGACCGGCCTTGCGGGCTTTCGCCAACCAGCGGCGCAGGTCCTGGCGCAGCGGCCCGAGCACGGCGAACGACGCCGCGCCGTTGAGCGTCGCGGTCACGAACGTGCCGACGCCGGGGCGGGCCGAGACGAGCCCGTCGTGCTCCAGCTCGCGATAGGCCTTCAGCACGGTGTTCGGGTTGATCGCGAGGTCCGCGACCACGTCCTTGACCTTCGGGAGCTGGTCTCCCACTTCGAGCAGGCCCAGCCGGAGGGCGTGCCGCACCTGCTGCACCAGCTGCTGGTACGGCGACAGCCCGGACCGGGCGTCGAGCGTGAACTCGATCATCGGCAACTCCATTTAACTAGTTGCCTAGTACTATAGCTAAGTGGCCCAAGTGGGCACCAGTGGGAACCTGCCCGGGACTTTTCGCGAACAGCCGGTGGAACCTCGGCGGCCGTCCGGCGTCTGCCGGGGTGATCGTTTTCCTTCGTCGAAAGGACTGTTCGTGCGTCGTCTTACTGGGGGAGTTCGTGCGCTGGTCGTCGCACTCGGGGCGTCGATGGCCGTCGTGGCCGGGCCGGCCGTCGCGTCGGCTTCGGCCGACAGCGTCCCGGCACCCGAACTGAGCTGGTCCGACTGCCAGGACGGCTTCCGGTGCGCCACCGCGGCCGTGCCGCTGGACTACGACCGGCCCGCCGGCGCGAAGATCGCCCTCGCGCTCATCAAGCTGCCGGCCACCGATCCCGCGCACAGGATCGGCACCCTGTTCGTCAACTTCGGCGGGCCCGGCGCGTCCGGCCTGCAGCGGCTGCGTGAGCGCGGCAAGTGGCCGTGGCTGTTCTCCGACCAGTTGCGCGCCCGGTTCGACGTCGTCTCGTGGGACCCGCGCGGGATCGGGAACAGCACCGCCGTCCGGTGCTTCGACTCGCTCGCGGAGCAGGAGTCGTTCTTCGGCTCGTTCCCGGAGATGCCCGGCGACCCGAGCGGCAACGCGGCTTTCTACGCCAAGTCGAAGGAGCTCGCCGACCGCTGCTCGGCCGAGGCCGGTCCGATCCTCGAGCACGTCTCGACGGCCGACACCGCGCGGGACCTCGAACTCCTGCGCCGCGCGGTCGGTGACGCGAAGCTGACCTACCACGGCATTTCCTACGGGACACAGCTCGGCGCGACCTACGCCAACCTGTTCCCGGACCGCATCCGCGCGATGGTCTTCGACGGCACGATGGACTTCGCCGGCAACGCCACCGGCCACGACGGCACCGGCAAGACCGTCCCGCTCGACACCCGCCAGGACGTCGCCACCGGCATCTCGCAGACGTTCGGCCAGTTCCTGCGCCTGTGCGCGGAAGCCGGCCCGAAGTGCGCCTTCTCCTCGGGCGACCCGAAGGCGAAGTGGGCCGCGATCACCGCCCGCGCCAAGCAGGCGCCGATCACCGTCGACGGCGAGACCTGGACGTACTCGGGCATCATCAACGCGGCGGGCGACCTGTCCGACTCGCGCGGCTGGCCGGACATCGCGTCGCTGCTGCAGCGCCTGTACGACGCGCCCCGCACCGCGGCGGCGTCCAAGGCGGGCGAGCCGTACACCTCGAACCGCACCGAGGCGTTCAACGCGATCCAGTGCAGTGACAGCGATGTCCCGGCCGACCCGGCCATCTACAGCCGCTACGCCGAGTCGGAAGACCGGCGCGTGCCGTACTTCGGCCGGATCGCGGTGCTGGACATGATGAGCTGCGCGTTCTGGCAGGCCAAGGACATCGACCGCTACACCGGCCCGTGGAACCGCCCGACGTCGGCGGAGATCCTGGTGCTGAACAACCGCTACGACCCGTCGACGCCGCTGCCCGGCGCCCGCGACGGCGCCGCGGAACTGGCGCGGGCGCGCCTGTTCGTGACCGAAGGCTACGGACACTCGTCGATGTACGTGCCGAGCACGTGCACCGAGCAGGTCAAGCGGGACTACCTGATCTCGGGGACGTTCCCGGCCGCCGGCAAGACCTGCGCGATCGACGCGAGCCCGTTCGCGTGAAGCCGGGGGCGGCACTTTCCCGGGAAAGTGCCGCCCCCGGTGCTCACTCGGTCAGCTCGGCGAGGTGTTTCGCCGCCACCATCGCGCCGTCGGAACGGATTTCCCGGGCGACGGCCTTCGCTCGTTTGGCTGTTTCAGGGGCCAACGCCGTGGTGAGCGCGGCGGACAGCGAGTCGAACGTCGGCGTCGGGTCCAGGTGTGCCGCGCCGATGCCGAGTTCGGCGACCCGCGCCGCCCACAGCGGCTGGTCCGCGATCCGCGGGACGACCACCTGGGGCGAGCCGGAGCGGGACGCCGTCGTGGTCGTGCCCGCGCCGCCGTGGTGCACGACCGCGGCCACCCTGCCGAACAGCGCCTGCTGGTTGACCTCGCCGACGACGAAGCAGTCGTCGGCGTCGTCGATCGCGGCCAGCCCGGCCCAGCCGCGGGCGAGCACGATCCGGCGGCCCTGCGCGCGGACCGCCTCGATCGCCACCCGCGCGATGCCCTCCGGCGCATACGCGGCCATGCTGCCGAAACCGACGTAGACCGGCGGCTCGCCCGCGTCGAGGAACGCCTTCAGGTCGTCCGGCAGCGGCCGGTCGTCGGGCAGGATCCACGCGCCGGTCTGCAGCACGTCGAGGTCCGTCATGCCTTCCGACGGGCACAGCAGCGGGTCCGCCGCCAGCCACGGCCGGTCCGTGAAGACGTAGTCGCGGACGTTGTCCAGCGGCGGCAGGCCGATCGCCGCCCGGTGCTCGTCGACCGCCGGGCCGTACAGGTCGTTCACCCGCTCGGCGTCCTGCTTCCACAGCGTCCGGTTGTCGGCGTCCGGCGAGGACGGCGTGCCCGGCCGCCGCCCCGGCGGGAAGTGCCGCGACGGCAGCCCGAGCAGGTGGAAGCACCCCAGCACGTAGGGCAGGCCCAGCTTCTCGGCGACGTCCGGCGCGCCCGCCGGCATCAGCCCGGTCGCCAGCAGCGCGTCACACCCCTCGGCCGCCGCCATCAGCGTCTCGAACCGCGCGGCGACCAGCGCCGGCGCGAGCTTGAACGCCTCGGCCGCGCCCGGCGGCTTCGGCCCGGCGACGACCGAGCGGACCGTCGGGCCCAGCGGCACGTGCGTCACCCCGGCCCGCGCCAGCAGCGTCACGAAGTCGTCGTCGGGAGGCACGCACACCAGCGCCTCCCCGCCGAGCTCCCGCACCGCGACGGCGAGCCCCACGAGCGGTTCGACATCCCCGCGCGATCCCCAGCTCGTCAACAACACCCGCATGCACTTCCCCCGTTTTCCCTGGTGGTGGCCTTAGGTCGGCCATTGTGGGGGACCACCCCGGCCTTGCCGCAAGCCCGGGGGTGCGCTATACCTTGAAGGGGGCGGGAGTTCTTCTTGTCGCAGTCAGCAACACTTGTAGTGACGAACGGTTGGGCCGAGCCGCGCCGGGTTCGCGGTAGGATCCGGCCGTGCCCTACCGCACCCGGCCGCTGGACGCCTCGACGTGGGACGTGTTCGCGGAGTTCGTCGAGCGCAACAACGGCGTCTTCGGCGGCTGCTGGTGCCTGGGCTTCCACCCGGAAGGCACCCGGCGCGGGCCGGTGCGCCGGGAGCTGAAGGAAGAACGCGTCCGCACCGGCGGCGCGCACGCCGCCCTCGTGCTCGACGAAGACGGCGTCGCGCAGGGGTGGTGCCAGTACGGCGGCCCGGACGAGCTGCCCCGCATCAAGCACCGGCGCGAGTACGAGAAGGACGCGCCCCCGCGGCCGGACTGGCGGATCACGTGCTTCTTCGTCGACCGCAAGCACCGGCGTTCGGGCGTCGCTCGCGCGGCGCTGGCGGGAGCGGTGGCGCAGATCGCGGCGGCGGGCGGCGGGCTCGTCGAGGCGATCTCGGAGGTGACGGCCGGCCGCGAGGCGGCGGGCCGGTTCCTGTTCAGCGCCACCGTCGAGCTGTTCGAGGAGTCCGGGTTCACCCGCGTGCGGCAGGTCGGCACGCACGCGTGGATCGTGAGCCGGGTGGTCTGAAGTTCAGCCCCAGATGGCTTCGGGGGCCGCGTCGGCGGGTGGTTCCCCGCCTGCTTCGGCGAACGCGGTGAGCGCGTCGACGAGCCCCTGTCGGCTGTCCTCCGGCATCTTCGCGACGATCTTGGCGATCTCCTTGCGCCGCCGGGTCGTCACCTGCCGGACGATCCGGGCCCCCTCCCGGGTGATCTCCAGCACGATCTCGCGGCGGGAAACGGGGCTGTGCTGGCGGTCGACGAGCCCGCCGCCGACCAGCCTGTCGACCATCCGGCTGGCCGTCGACGGCGTGACGCCGAGGTAGTCGGCGAGCGTGGCGTGCTTGAGCGGCCCGCGCGTGTGGAGCACGACGAGGAGCCGGAACTGCGGCAGGGTCAGGCTGCCCTCGGCCGCGGCGATCGACCGGACGGACACCGCCACCAGCAGCCGGGACGCGGTGAGGACGGCGTCGGTCAGCGAGTCGACACTCGCGGCGTCAATGCCCGGGTTCGTGCGGGTCATCCTTCCAGTGTGCCGGAAACGGGCCTGCCCCGGCGGGGTGACCCCCGGCTTGACAGCGGGCCCTCCCGTCTCGCACTATGCGAACAAGTGTTCGATGACTTTCTCCTGGGTTCGCCCGGTGCGAGTACGTGGTGCTGGAGGTGAGCGGTGGTGGCGGACGCGTCGGAGGCGCCGGCCGGGCTCGCGGCGATCCCGGGTGTCCGCACCGCCGCGCAGCTGCGCCGGGACCAAGACGTGCTGACGGTGCTGCCACCCCTGGCCGGCCTCCTGCCCGGCGGCGGCCTGCGCCGCGGCACGACGGTGGCGGTGGCCGGCGCGACCTCGCTGGTCCTGGCGCTGGTGGCGGCGGCAACCCGCGACGGCTCGTGGGCGGCGGTGACGGCCCTCCCGGAGCTGGGCCTGGCCGCGGCGGCGGAGCTGGGCGTCGACCTGGACCGGATCGCGCTGGTGCCCCACCCGGGCGCGGAGCTGACGGCCGTGCTGTCGGCGCTGGTGGACGGGTTCGACCTGGTGGTGCTGGGCCCGGTGAGCGTGCAGCCCGCACTCGCGCGGCGGCTGGCGGCCCGCGTCCGCAACCGCGGCGCGGTGCTGCTGACGCTGGGGCCGTGGCCGGGAGCGGACGTGGAACTGCGGGTCTCCGGCCGCCGCTGGCACGGCCTCAGCGCGGACGGCTACGGGCACTTGCGGGCCCGTGACGTGGTGGCGACGAGCCGTGGCCGCGGTTCGGCGGCCCGGCCGCTGTCGGTCCGGTTGCAACTGCCCGGGCCGGGCGGCGAGCTGACGAGCGGATCGTCGGAGCGCCGGCTCGTCGAGGTGGCCGGGTGAGCCGGTTTTCGCTGCGGCCGAAGCGATTGGCCGCGTGGCGCGGGTTCACGCCCGGCCGCGCGCCGCGGGATCGTGCGGTGAGTGGCTTGGTGCCTGCGGCGCTTCGGCCGGGCGGCGGGCGATGAGGGTCTGGTGCTCGCCGCGGTCGTGGGGTTTGCCTGCGGTGCGGCGAAGTTGCGGTGTTTGGCCGGGCGCCTCGGGCGGTGGGCGATGAGGGGCGTGGTGGCCGCCGCGGTTGTGGGTTTCGCCTGTGGTGTGGCGAAGTTGCGGTGTTCGGCCGGGCGGCGGGCGATGAGGGGTCTGGTGCCCGCCGCGGTCGTGGAGTTCGTCTGTGGTGCGGCGTTCGGCCGGGGGCGTGCGATGAGCGGCGGGCCGGGGTGGTCGTGGTTTCGGCGTTCGATCGTGGTGGCGCCGCAAGCGAACTGTCCGTGACCGCGCCGCCCGAACTCGCGGGATGAGCGGTTCACCACGGCTGCTGGTGCTGTGGTGCCCGGACTGGCCGGTCGTCGCCGCGGGAGCCGCCGTCGGCACGCCGCCCCTCGCTCCCGCCGCGGTCTTCTCCGCCAGCCGGGTCGTTGCCTGCTCCGCCGCCGCGCGCCGCGACGGTGTCAAACGCGGCATGCGGCGGCGGGACGCGCAGTCACGGTGTCCGGATCTCGTGGTGCACCAGCACGATCCCGATCGCGACGCCCGGCTCTTCGAACCCGTCGCCGCCGCCGTCGAAGGCCAGGCCGTCGGGGTCGAGGTCGTGCGGCCCGGGATCGTCGCCGTGCCCGTCGCCGGGGCCGCCGGGTACTTCGGCGGCGAAGAGGCCCTCGCCGAGTTGCTCATCAACGAGGTCTCGGCGCGGGCCGGCGTCGAATGCCAGGTCGGGATCGCCGACGGCCTGTTCGCCGCGACCCTCGCCGCGCGGCGCTCCGCCCTCGTTCCGCTTGGCGGCACGAACGCCTTCCTCGCGCCGCTCTCGATCGCCGAACTGGACCAGCCGGGCGACGACCGCGGTGAGCTCGTCGGGCTCCTGCAGCGGCTCGGCCTGCGCACCCTCGGCGCGTTCGCCGCCCTCGCCGAACGCGACGTCGCCGGCCGCTTCCCCCGGGACGCCGTCCTCGCCCACCGGCTCGCCCGCGGCCTCTCCGAGCGGCCGCCCCTGCGCCGCGCCCTGCCGCCGGACCTGGCCGTCACCGAGGAGTTCGACGACCCGCTGAGGAGGGTCGACGAAGCCGCCTTCGTCGCGAAGACCCTCGGCGAACGCTTCTTCGCCGGTCTCGCCGGCCACGGGCTCGCCTGCACCCGCCTGGCCATCGTCGCCGTCACCGAAGCCGGCGAAGAACGCGTGCGCGTCTGGCGCTGCGCCGAGCCCCTCACCGCCCGCTCGACCGCCGACCGCGTCCGCTGGCAGTGCGAAGGCTGGCTCACCGAGCGCGACCGGCCCACCGCCGGGATCGTCCGGCTGCGCCTCGACCCCGAAGAAGTCGTCGGCGGGCAGGCGCTGCAGTTGCAGCTCGGCTCGATGGGCCGCGACGCCGACGCCGCCGAGCGCGCGGCCCGCGCCCTGGTGCGCATCCAGGGCCTGCTGGGCCCGGACGCCGTCGTGACGCCGCTGCTGGACGGCGGCCGCGGGCCGGCCGAGCGCGTCCGGCTGGTCCCGTGGGGCGAGCCGCGGCGGTCCGCGGTCGAGGACCGGCCCTGGCCGGGACGGCTGCCTCCGCCGTCGCCGGCCCGCGTGCCGCCCCGGCCACCCGCGGCGGCGGTGCTCGACGCCGTCGGCGACCCCGTCCGCTGCACGCCCCGCGGCGAGCTGAGCTACCCGCCGGCGACGGTCGCGGTCGACGGCGGCCCGGTGCGCCGGGTGCTCGGCTCGGCCGGGCCGTGGGTGGTCCACCCGCCGCTGCCCGCGCGGGGCGAGCCGCCGGCCGCCCGCGTGCAGGTCGTGCTGGAAGGCGAGCGCGACGACCTCGCGCTGCTGCTCCGGGTCACCGCCGGGCCGGATCCACAGTGGACGGTCGAGGGCGTGTACGACTGACCGGCCGCCGAGCACTAGGGTGGACGCATGGGGACAGTCAGGCAGGTACAGGTCACGTTCGACTGCGCGGAACCCGAGCGCGTCGCCCGGTTCTGGTGCGAGGTGCTGGGGTACGTCGTCCCGCCACCGCCGGCGGGGTTCGGGAGCTGGGCGGAGTTCAGCGCCTCGCTGCCGCCGGAACGCCAGGGCGCGGGGTTCGTCTGCGGCGATCCCGAGGGCGTCGGGCCGCGGCTGTACTTCCAGCGCGTCCCCGAAGGCAAGGTCGTCAAGAACCGGGTGCACCTCGACGTGCGGGTCGGCACCGGGCTCGTCGGTGACGAGCGCCTCGCCGCCCTCCAGGCCGAGTGTGACCGCCTGACCGCGCTCGGCGCGCGCCGCGTGGACGTGCTGCTCGCCGACGAGTACAACGAGTCCTGCATCGTGATGCAGGACATCGAGGGCAACGAGTTCTGCCTCGACTGACCTTCGTCCAAGACCCGGGCCCGCGGCGCCCCTGACGTGTGACGGTGCCGACTCCGCTTCGTCCACAGTTGACACCGCGGGCTCCCCGGCACAGGATCGACCTACCGCAGTCGTCCGTGTGTTCGAACCGTAGTCGCCGGCTTCCCCCTGGCGGGTTTTCGTTGTGGGGAGCTGGTTTTGGCGTTCAACAACCCGAGCGTGCCGTGGTCGGAGGTGGAGCGGGTCGCCTCCGGGCGCGCGCCGCTGCCCGGCGACGGCTCCGACTCGCCCGCGTGGTCGCGCAAACGCGAAGGGTACGCCGGTGCGCCCGGCGACCTGCGGGACCGCCGGAGCCGGGACGACGGCGGTGACCGGATCCGGGCGCCCTACGCCGAACTGCACGTCCACTCCAACTTCAGCTTCCTCGACGGGGCCTCGCACCCCGAGACGCTCGTCGAGGAGGCCGCGCGGCTCGAGCTCGACGCGCTGGTGCTGACCGACCACGACGGCATGTACGGCGCCGTCCGGTTCAACGACGCCGCCCGCGAGCTCGGCGTCCGGGTCGGCTTCGGGGCCGAGCTGTCGCTCGACCTGCCCGCGCCGCAGACCGGCGAACCGGACCCGAAGGGCTCGCACCTGCTGGTGATCGCCCGGCGGCAGGAGGGCTACCACCGGCTGTGCCGCGTCATCTCCCGCGCCCAGATCGCCGGCGGGGAGAAGGGCCGTCCGGTCTACGACCTCGAGGAGCTGGTCGGCGAGCTGGCCGGGCACGTCGTCGTGCTGACCGGGTGCCGCAAGGGGCCGGTCCGCCGCGCGCTCGCCGAGCACGGGCCCGCCGCCGCGCGGGCCGAGCTGGCGCGGCTCGTCGGCTGGTTCGGGCGCTCGCACGTCGCCGTGGAGCTGATCGACCACCGGCTGCCCCTCGACGACGCGGTCAACGACCAGCTCGACGAGCTGGCCCGCGAGCTGCGGCTGCCGACCGTCGTCTCGAACAACGCGCACTACGCCCGCCCGGACGACGCCGTCGTGGCCGAGATGGTCGCCGCCGTCCGCGCCCGGCGCTCGGCCGAAGACCTCGAGGGCTGGCGGCCGCCGTCGGGCCAGGCGTTCCTGCGCTCCGGGATGGAGCAGCGGCGGCGGTTCGAGCGCCGCTACCCGGGCGCGGTCGGGCGCGCTGCCGTGCTGGGCGTCGAGGTCGCGTTCGACCTGACCCTGGTCGCGCCGGACCTGCCGCCGTTCCCGGTCCCGCCCGGGCACGACGAGATGTCGTTCCTGCGCGAGCTGACCCGGGCGGGCGCGGCGAAGCGGTACGGGCCGCGTGAGGAGAACCCGAAGGCCTACGCCCAGCTCGACCACGAGCTCGCCATCATCGAGGCCCTGGGCTTCCCCGGCTACTTCCTGGTGGTGTGGGACATCGTCCGGTTCTGCAAGGAGGCGAAGATCCTGTGCCAGGGCCGGGGTTCGGCCGCGAACTCGGCGGTCTGCTACGCGCTGGAGATCTGCCACGCCGACCCGGTGAAGTGGAACCTGCTGTTCGAGCGGTTCCTGGCCCCCGAGCGCGACGGCCCGCCGGACATCGACATCGACATCGAGTCCGACCGGCGCGAGGAAGCGATCCAGTACGTCTACGAGAAGCACGGCCGCTTCCACGCCGCGCAGGTCGCGAACGTCATCACCTACCGGGCGCCGTCCGCGATCCGCGACGCCGCGAAGGCGCTCGGGCACAGCCCCGGCCGGCAGGACGCCTTCGGCAAGCTCGTCGACCGCTGGGGCGGCGTCGCGGCGACGAAACAGCAGGCGGCCGGCGAGATCCCCGCCGACGTCCTCGAGCTGGCCGCCCAGATCGAGGACTTCCCGCGCCACCTCGGCATCCACTCCGGCGGAATGGTCATCTCGAAGCAGCCGGTGTCCGAAGTGGTCCCGGTCGAATGGGCCACCATGGCCGACCGCAGCGTGCTGCAGTGGGACAAGGACGACTGCGCGACCGCCGGGCTGGTCAAGTTCGACCTGCTCGGCCTCGGCATGCTGTCCGCCCTGCACTACACGATCGACCTGGTCGCCGCCCACCACGGGTCCACTGTGGACATCGGGCAGCTCGACCTCGCCGATCCGGCGGTCTACGACATGCTCTGCGAGGCGGACGCGGTCGGGGTGTTCCAGGTGGAGTCCCGCGCCCAGCTGGCGACGTTGCCGCGGCTGCGGCCGCGGAAGTTCTACGACCTCGTCGTTGAGGTCGCGCTGATCCGGCCCGGCCCGATCCAGGGCGGCTCGGTGCACCCGTACATCCGGCGCCGCCGCGGCGACGAGCAGTGGGAACACGCCCACCCGCTGCTGGCGTCCAGTTTGGACCGGACGCTCGGGGTGCCGCTGTTCCAGGAGCAGGTGATGCAGATGGCCGTGGACGTCGCGTCGTTCACCCCGGCCGAGGCCGACCGGCTGCGCCGGGCGATGGGTGCCAAGCGGTCGAGCGCGAAGATGCGGGCGCTGATGGCGCGGTTCTTCGACGGCTGCGCGCGCAACGGCCTCGACCGCGAGCTGGCGACGCGGATCTTCGAGCAGATCCACGCCTTTTCCGGCTACGGCTTCCCCGAGGCGCACTCGATGTCGTTCGCGTTGCTGGTGTACGCGAGCGCGTGGTTCAAGCGCTACTACCCGGCCGCGTTCTGCGCCGGGTTGCTGCGCGCGCAGCCGATGGGCTTCTACAGCCCGCAGTCGCTGGTCGCCGACGCGCGCCGCCACGGCGTCCGCGTCCGGGAGCCGGACATCAACGCCAGCCTCGCGCACGCGACGCTCGAACCCGACGCCGGGAGCACCGGCGGCGTCGCGCTCCGGCTGGGCCTCGCCGGCGTCCGGCACCTCGGGGACGCCGTCGCGGACGAGATCGTCGCCGAACGCGTCGCGAACGGCCCGTACGCCGGCGTCGGCGACCTCACCCGCCGCGTCCAGCTGAAGAAGAACGCCGTCGAAGCGCTGGCGACGGCCGGCGCGTTCGGCGGCGACCGGCGGCAGGACCTCTGGGCGGCCGGCGCCGCGGCGGCCACCCGGCCCGGGCACCTCCCCGGCCTGGCCCCGGGCCTCGACGCGCCCGCGTTGCCGGGCATGACGCGCCTCGAGGTCACGGCCGCGGACCTGTGGGCCACGAGCGTCTCGCCGGACAGCCACCCGGTGGAGTACCTGCGCGAGTTCCTGGCCGCGCGCGGCGCGATCACGACGGCCGAGCTGACGCGGGTGCCGGACGGGACGCGGGTGTGGGTCGGCGGCGCGGTCACGCACCGGCAGCGGCCCGCGACCGCCGGCGGGATCACGTTCCTCAACGTCGAGGACGAGACGGGCATGGCGAACGTCCTGGTCTCGCCGGGGTTGTGGGCCCGGCAGCGGCTGGTCGCCCGCACGAGCGCGGCGCTGCTGGTCCGCGGCCGGGTCCAGGCGGCCGAGGGAGTCGTCACGCTCGTCGCGGACCGGCTCGAGCGCCTCGACCTCCGGATGGCGGCGGGCCCGTCCCGGGACTTCCGTTGACTTCCGGGCCCGGTCCTGGTTCTCTGCTCTGAGAGCGCTCCCGGCCATCCGTTCGTGCCCACGAGAGGATGGACCTTCGATGACAGCTCGACGTCTGCGCTGGGCGGCGTGGCCGGTGGCCGCGGTGCTCGTGGCGGCCGTACCGGCGGCCGCGGCGGCGCCGCCCGAGACGACCGTCACGGTCAACGTCAAAGCGGGGCTGGCCACCGTGCCGGACACCGCGCTCGGCGTCAACCACGCGGTGTGGGACAGCCAGCTCGGCACCGATGCCGTGGCCGACCTCCTCGGCGGCGCCGGGGTCCGCACGATGCGCTACCCCGGCGGCTCCTACGGCGACATCTACCACTGGAAGGACAACACCGCGCCCGGCGGCTACGTCGCGCCCGGCACGGACTTCGACACGTTCATGGGCGGCGTCCGGCGGGCCGGCGCGCAGCCGATCGTCATCGCCAACTACGGCACCGGGACGCCGCAGGAGGCCGCCGACTGGGTGCGCTACGCCAACGTCACCAAGGGCTACGGCGTCCGCTACTGGGAAATCGGGAACGAGCTCTACGGCAACGGCCACTACGGCGCGAACTGGGAGGCCGACGACCACGAGGACAAGAGCCCGGCCGGGTACGCCGCCGGCGTCGTGGCCTACGCCGACGCGATGAAGGCCGTCGACCCGTCGGTGCGGATCGGTGTGGTGCTCACGACCCCGGCGAACTGGCCCGACGGCATCGTCGGCCCCGGCGACACCGCTACGTGGAACCAGACGGTGCTGTCGATCGCGGGGCCGCACGTCGACTTCGCCGTGCTGCACTGGTACCCGGGCGGGGCGACGGCCGCGGAGGCGCTCACGAAGACCGGGCAGGTGGACGACCTGCTCTACCTGGTGCGCGAGCAGATCACGCGCTACGCGGGCAAGCCGCTGGGCATCGCCCTGACCGAGACGAACACGCCGGTGGGCATGAACACCCAGCCCGGCGCGCTGTTCGCGGCCGAGGCGTACACGGCCATGCTGGAAAACGGCGTCTTCACGGTCAACTGGTGGGACACGCACAACGGCGCGACCGCACTGTCCACTGTGGCTGGTTACCCCGACTACGCCGACTTCGGCCTGCTGTCGAGCGCGACCTGCCTGGCGGGCGGCTGCGAACCCGCGCTCAACACACCGTTCGCGCCCTACTACGCCGTGAAGATGCTGAGCACGTTCGCGCGTCCCGGCGACCAGTTCGTCCGGGCGGGCTCGGACGACCCGCTGGTCGACGCGCACGCGGTGCGCCGGCCGAACGGGGACCTGGCGGTGTTGCTGGTGAACGAGGATCCGTCCGCGGCGCGCGTGGTGAACCTCGGCTCTTCGTCCGTCGCCGAGGTCTCCACCTTCACGAACGGCGCGACGTCGATCACCCGCGCGTCTTCGTGGGACCGGACGCTGCCGCCGTACTCGCTGACGACGGTGGTGCTGCACTCCGCGGCCCCGGCGCTGAGCGCACCGGGCCGCCCGGCGGCGACGACGACCGACCGCACGGCGACGATCAGCTGGCCCGCGTCGGCGCCGGGCGTGAAGTACGAGGTGTACCGCCAGGCGGGCGTGGTCAGCGAGCAGTGGGGCGAGACGACGGGCACGTCGCTCACCGTCGGCAACCTGGTCCCGGGCAGCCGGTACACGGTGAACGTCCTGGCCCGGGACGGCGCGGGCAACGTCTCGTGGGCGTCACCCCCGCTGACGCTGACGACCGGCGCGCCGTCGGCGAGCGGCTGCACGGTCCGGCTGACCGACGTCAACGACTGGGCGAGCGGTTTCGTCGGCGGGATCCACGTGGCTTCGGCGGCCCCGGTGGGTGATTGGACGTTGACGTTCACCTGGCCGACGGCGCGCCAGCGGATCACGAGCGGGTGGAACGGAACGTGGACCCAGGAGGGGTCGGCGGTGAAGGTGACGTCATCGGCTGCCCTGGCCGCGGACATCGGGTTCGTAGCGGACTACGGCGGCCCGAACATCCTGCCGACGGCATTCCGGCTGAACGGCGAGGTGTGCGCCCTCGGCTGAGCGGTCAGCCCGAATTGGCCAGGTGGGCCAGCGCCGACCGCAGCACGCGCTGCGCGTCGGCGTCCAGGCCCGCCAGCCGCCGGTCTTCGACCACCCTGATTCCGGCGCGCACCGAAGCGTGCCTTCGCGCGCCGGACGGGGTCAGCCGGACGATGCGGGCGCGGCGGTCCGCCGGGTCCGGCTCGCGGACGACCAGCCCGGCCGCCTCCAGGCCGTCCAGCAGGGCGATCAAGCGGGTCTTGTCGTAGTGGATCTGCTGGGCCAGGGCCAGCTGGCTCGCCGCCGCCCCGGAGGAGAGGGCGGACAGCACCACGTACTGCCACATCGAGAGCCCGTGCTCCTCGAGCACGGGCCGCTCGGCTTCGGCCAGCACCCGGCCCGCGCCGGCGCAGAGGGCCCCGAGATCGTCGTCCTCGTTCACCGCCGGAATCTTACGCGTGGACAGATGATAAGCAGGTGCGTATCGTTTGCGTCATGACATCATTCGCGCCGGGGCGCGCCGAGACGCGCTCGATCTCCGTCGCCACCTCGCCCGAGCAGGTCTTCGACTACCTCGCCGACCCCCGCCACGTGCCGGAGTGGGCGCCGGGCTTCGCGTCCGCCATCGAGCACGACCACGACGAAATCTGGCGTGTCCACACCGAAGCCGGCCCACGGCAGGTCGTCGTGAAGGCGGCCAAGGCGCACGGCGTGGTCGACGTCGTCAGCGCGGACGCGCCGAACCTGGGCCTGTTCACGCGCGTGGTGCCGAACCTGACGGGCGCCGAGCTCATCTTCAGCCTGTTCTTCCCCGCGGACACCGACCCCGCGGCGGTCGACGCGCAGATGGCGGTGGTCGACCAGGAACTGCGCGCGGTCCGCGAGCGCGTCGAACGGTGAACCGCGAAATCCGAACGCTCGACGACCTGCTGCGCATGCTCGACGACCTGGTCGGCACCCCCATCTCCTGGGACGGCTTCTACGAAGACCGCGACCGCCCGATCCCGTTCTTCGCCGACCGGCCCGACGAGAACCTCGACGCCTGGCTCCGCGAAGGCCCGCTCGACGGCGGCCGCGCGCTGGAACTGGGGTGCGGCCCAGGACGCAACGCGCGGCGGCTCGCCGAGGCGGGCTACGAAGTCGACGCGGTCGACGGCTCGGCGTCCGCCATCGCGTGGGCGCGGGAACGCGCACCCGGCCTTCGGTTCCACCAAACCGACATCTTCGCCATGGACCTGCCGCACGAGGCGTACGACCTGGTCTACGACTCGGGGTGCCTGCACCACCTCGCCCCGCACCGGCGGATCAGCTACCTGGCGCTGCTCGACCGGTACCTGAAACCCGGCGGTCACTTCGGCCTGGTGTGCTTCGCCGCGGGCACCGGTGACGCGAACTCCGGCACCGAACTCCCGGACGCGCAGCTCTACCGCGACGGCAGCCTCCACGGCGGCCTCGCCTACACCCCGGCGGAACTGCGCCGCCTCTTCGCCGGCTACACCGAGGTCGAACTCCGCCCGATGGCCGAAAAGGGCGGCCTCTTCGGCGTCCCGTTCCTACTCGCCGCCCTGTTCCGGAAGGAGTGAAAAGCCCGGTGGCAGCCGCAGTTCGGTGACTTCGCCGGCCGCGTTGATCGCGACGTCCAGGGTGCCGCCCGCCAGTGGCAGGCCGTGGACTCGCACCGCACCCACCGGGCTCGGCCGTGGCGGGGACAGCGTCACCGTCCCGGCCGGGACGTCGGCGTCCAAGCCGAGGAACGCCATCAGCAGCGTCACCGCGGCCGCCGCCGACCAGGCCTGCGGACGGCACGACGCCGGGTAGGGGAGCGGCGCCGACGTCTCGTCGGGACCGTGCCCGGAGAACAGCTCCGGCAGCCGGTAGCCGAACGCCGGGGCGGCCGTGAGCAGTTGCGCGGCCAGCGAAGCGGCCAGCGGACCTTGGCCGGAGCGCTGCAGACCCCGGACGACGACCGCCGTGTCGTGGGGCCAGATCGAGCCGCAGTGGTAGCTCAGCGGCGAATAGCCCCCGGCCGACGCGCTCATCGTGCGCAGGCCGAATCCCGACGCCAGTGAGGAGTCCAGCAGCAGGGCCCCGATCGACGTGCTTTCCGCGGCGGAGACCAGGCCGGTGCCGAGCAGGTGGCCGATGTTGCTCGTCAGCGCGTCGACCGGGCGCTTGTCGCCGTCCAGGGCCAAAGCGGGGTAGTGGCCGTCCGAAGTGGACACCCAGAACCGGTCGCGGAAGCGGGTCCGCAGCGCCGACGCCCACTCGGCGAGGCCGTCGCAAGGTTCGCCGAGGGCAGTCAGCAACGTGACCGAGCGCTCGACGGCTTCGTGTTGGTACGCCTGGACTTCCGCCAGGGCGATCGGCGGCTTCGCCTGCTCGCCGTCGAAGAAGCGGACCGCGTCGCCCGAGTCCTTCCAGCCCTGGTTGGCCAGGCCGCGGCCGCTCTCGTCGCGGTATTCGGCGAACCCGTCGCCGTCCGAGTCGGCGGCGCCCGTGATCCAGGACAACGCGAACCGCAGCGTCGGCAGCAGGTCGCGGACCTCGTCCTCGGGCAGGCCCCAGCGCCACGCGTCGTGCAGCAGGCACACCCACAACGCCGTCGCGTCGACCGTCCCGTAGTACTCGGCGGGCAGCGACGCGTCGTGCAGCTCGATCGGATCCCGGCGCCGCTCGTGCAGGATCTTGCCCGGCGCTTCGCCGGTCGCCGGGTCGTGCCGCGTGCCCTGCGCCCGGGCGAGCGTCCGGAGCGTGCCGCCCGCGAGGCCCACCGAGAGCGGCAACGCGAGCCGCGCCGCCCAGAGGCTGTCGCGGCCGAACAACGTCAGGAACCACGGCGCGCCCGCGCCGGCGAACGCGTCGGCGGGGTGCTCGCGCTCGGCGAGCAGGAGGCCGTCGAGGTCGTCGAGCGCCCGGTCGAGCAACGCCGTGAGGCGGCGGTCGTCGGCGTGCACCGAAGGACGCGGCAGTCGCGTGCCGCCCGGGACGAACAGCGCCCGCTCGTCGGACACCCGCACTGACCAGCGCAGGGTGGCCGGGCCCTCGACGGTCCACCGCAGCCGGACGCGGGGGCCGTCGGCGACGGCTTCGGCGCCCTCGGCCGTCACCTCGGAGACCGCCGAGTCCGTGGTCCACCGTCTGCCGTCCGGGACGACGGGCGCGCGACGGCCCCCCGACTTGATCTCGTCGATCGGTGCGAAGTCGGCCGCCAGCACCACTTCCACGACGTGGCGGCGGCTCACCCCGCCGGTCGAGACGAGCGAGAGCTCCTCGGTCATCCCGTCCGCCGTGACGCGCCGGTCGCGCCGCAGCCACACGGTCGGGTCGGGCCCCGGCCGGCCGAGCCGGCGCAGCAGCCCGGTGAACCGGGCGTGGCCGGCGCCGGGTTCGTCGCCGCCGATGGCCTCCGGTTCGTCCCCGTCGACCGTCACGACGGCTTCGCTGAGCAGCCGCAGGTCACCGTGCAGGAGCCCTTGGGTTCCGCCGGCGCGGATCTGCCCGTCCCGGCCGGACAGGACGACGGTCGGCGCGTGCAGGGCGATCGCGAGGTCGTGGAGCAGGGGCTGAAGGTCGGCCATGCCTACGATTGGATCGATCAAACGAAAGAATGTCAACTGGATCCGAGGTCTTGACAGCTCAACGCCGCAGGGGTCAGAGTTGCCGCCAGTTGAACGTTCAAACCGGAGGCGAACACATGGGACGGCCCACGCTGAACTCGGTGGCCGAGGAGGCCGCTGTGTCGCGCCAGACCGTCTCGAACGTGATCAACTCGCCCGAGGTCGTCAGCCCGGAGACGCGCGAACGCGTCCAAGCCGCCATCGAGAAGCTGGGCTACCGCCCGAACACGGCCGCGCGGCAGATGCGCACCACGCGTTCGCAGATCATCGGGCTCTGCATCCCGCCGTCGGGCAACGGCGTCAGCGGCGTCGTCCTCGACCAGTTCCTGCACTCGCTCACCGCGACCGCCGAACGCTTCGACCACCGGATCATGCTGTTCACCGCGGCCGACGACGAAGCCGAGACCCGCGCCTACGCCGACCTGATCGCGTCGGTCGGCATCGACGGCTTCGTGCTGACCAACACCCACCACGACGACCTGCGCACCCGCTGGCTGCTCGAGCGCGAGCTGCCGTTCGTGTCCTTCGGCCGCCCGTGGGGTGCCGAGGACACCCACCCCTGGGTCGACGTCGACGGCGCCGCCGGCACCCGCCTGGCCACCGACCACCTGGTGCGCCAGGGCCACCGGAAGATCGCCTTCGTCGGCTGGCCGGAGGGCTCGGGCAGTGGTGACGACCGCCGCGCGGGCTGGGCCGCCGGGCTGGCCGCGGCCGGGGTGGGCGAAGGCCCGCAGGTCGCGGTGTACGACGGCGTCGAGGGTGGCCGCTCGGCCGCCGCCCGCCTGCTCGACGCGCACCACCCGACTGCCTTCGTCTGCGCCAGCGACTCCCTCGCCCTCGGCGTGACGGCCGAACTGCGCGACCGCGGCATCCGCCCCGGCGCCGACGCTTCCGTCATCGGCTTCGACGACACCCCGACCGCCGCGGTGCTGGGCCTGAGCAGCGTCGCGCAGCCCATCTCCGACGTCGCCGCCGAGTGCGTGCGGCAGCTGCGGACCATCCTGCGCGGGCAGACCGAGCCCGCGACCACCCTGTTCACCCCGCACCTCGTCCTGCGCACGACCTGAGTCCCCGCACGATCAAGGAGGATCGATGCTTCCCCGCCGAACTGTGGCCGCCTTCGCGGCGGCCGGCCTGTTGCTCCCGCTTTCCGCTTGCGGCAGTGGTTTCGACGACTCGTCGAAGCCCGCCACCCAGCAGACCGGGCCCGCCACGCTGAAGGTGATGATCGCCGCCAGCGGCAGCGCCGAAACCAAGGCGATGCAGGACGCCGCCGCGGCTTGGGGCAAGGACGGCAACAAGGCCGAGGTGATCAGCGCCAACGACCTCGCGCAGCAGCTGAGCCAGGGCTTCGCGGCGGGCAGCCCGCCGGACGTCTTCGCCGTCGACGCCACCAAGTTCCAGGGCTACGCCGACGAAATGCTGCCCTACGGCGACGGACTGTCCTACAAGGACGACCTCTACCCGACGCTGCGCACGACGTTCACCAAGGACGGCAAGCTTTACTGCGCTCCCAAGGACTTCTCGACCCTGGGCCTGGCGATCAACACCGACGACTGGGCCGCGGCCGGGCTGACCGGCGACGACGTCCCCAAGACGTGGGACCAGCTCAAGACCGTCGCGCGGAAGCTGACCACCGGCGGCCGCACCGGGCTGGTCTTCAACGACACCCGCGACCGGATCGGCGCATTCCTGGTCCAGGCCGGCGGCTGGTCGCTCGACGCCGACCAGAAGAAGGCCACCGCGGACACCCCGCAGAACCTCCAGGCCCTCACCTACGTCCGCGACCTGCTCTCTTCCGGCGTCGCGAAGTACCCGAAGCAGATCGGCGCCGGGGACTCCGGCGAGGCGTTCGGCCAGCACAAGGCGTCGATGAGCATCGACGGCAACTGGCTGGCCGGCGGCATGAAGAAGGACTACCCGAACGTCAAGTACCGCGTCGTCGCGCTGCCCGCCGGCCCGGCCGGGCCCGGCACGCTGTCGTTCACGCAGTGCTGGGGCATCGCCGCCAAGAGCAAGTTCCAGGAGCAGGCCAAGCAGCTCGTCGACTCGTTCATGCAGCCGCAGCAGCAGCTCGCGTTCGCCGAGGCGTTCGGCGTGATCCCGTCGCGGCAGTCCGTGCGCGCGCAGTACGAGCAGAAGTTCCCCGCGCAGTCGGCGTTCGTCGCCGGTGCCGAGTACGCGCACGGGCCCGTCACGCTCGCCAAGATGGACCCCGTGCTGACCGACTTCGACGCCCAGCTGCAGCAGCTGCCGGGCGCCGACCCGAAGCGGATCCTGCAGCAGCTGCAGCAGAACACCGCCGCCGCGCTCGGGCAGTGACGCCGTGGGCACGCTGCTCGCCACGCCGGTGACCCCGGGTGCCGCACCCCCGCGCGGCACCCGGGGCCGCCGCCCCCTCCGGCGCGACGGCCGGGCCGGCTGGCTCTTCCTCACCCCGACGCTGGTCGTGCTCGGCCTGTTCATGGTGCTGCCGATCCTGATGGCGCTCTGGGTGAGCGTCAGCGACTGGACCGGCAACGGCAGCCCGTTCTCCTCCCGGGTGAACTTCGTCGGCACGGACAACTACGCCGCGCTGCTCACCGAACCCGGGCTGACGCGCCAGAACTTCGCCACCAGCGTCCGCAACAACGGCTACTTCGTGCTGTTCGTCGTACCGCTGCAGACGGCACTGGCGTTGTTCCTCGCGCTGGTGCTGCACCAGAAGAAGCTGAAGGGACGGCAGTTCTTCCGGACCGCCTTCTACTTCCCGACCGTCACCAGCTCGGTCGCCATCTCCGTGGTGTTCCTGTTCCTGTTCTCCAGCACCGGCACGGTGAACGCCGCGCTGAAACTGTTCGGAGTGGACGGTCCGAGCTGGTTCGCCGACCCGCGCGGGATCTTCCACCTCGCCGTCGGCGACCCGGCGAACCCGCCGTCCGCGCTGACGGGCCACGGGTTCCTCGGACTGTCCTGGTGGGACTGGCTGGCCGGCCCGAGCGTGGCGATGTGCTCGATCATCGTGCTCGTCGTCTGGACCTCCACCGGCGGGTTCATGCTGATGTTCTACGCGGCGCTGCAGAACCTGCCGCCGTCGGTCGACGAGGCCGCGCTGATCGACGGCGCGACGACGTGGCAGCGCTTCTGGCGTGTCACCCTGCCGCAGCTGCGGCCGACGCTGTTCCTGGTGCTGACGCTCGGCCTGATCGGGACCTGGCAGGTCTTCGACCAGGTCTACGTGCTCAGCCGCGGCAACCCGGCCAACACCACGCTGACCCCGGCCTACCTGTCGTACTCGTCGTCGTTCATCGGCCACCAGTGGGGCCAGGGCGCGGCGATCGCGTTCCTCCTGTTCGTCGTGATCGTGGCCTTCACTCTGGTGCAGCGCTGGGCCCTGCGGGAGCGCCGATGAGGAAACGCTGGCTCGGGTACGCGGTCCTCGTCCTGGTCGCGGCGCTGTACGTCTACCCCTTCCTCATCCAGCTCGCGACGGCCTTCAAGACCGACGCCGACGCGACCGCCCACCCGCTCCTGCCCTGGCCGCGGGAATGGTCGGCGAGCGTCTTCCGGACGCTCGCCGAGCAGGACTTCCCGCGGTGGGCGGCGAACTCGGTGTTCGTCTCGGTGGCGATCACCGTCGGCCGGGTCGTCTTCGACTCCCTGGCCGGCTATGCCCTGTCCCGGCTGCGCTTCCGCGGCCGGAACGCGGTCTTCGGGGCCGTCCTGGCGGTCATCGCCGTCCCGAGCGTGGTGCTGCTGATCCCGAAGTTCCTGGTGCTCAACCAGTTCGGGATGTACGACAGCTACGCGGGCATGATCATCCCGCTGCTCGTCGACGGCGCCGGCGTGTTCATCATGAAGCAGTTCTTCGACACCGTGCCGGTGAGCGTGGAGGAGGCCGCGCGGATCGACGGCGCGGGCCCCTTCCGCACGTTCTGGTCGGTGGTGCTGCCGATGTCGAAACCGGCGTTGATCACCGTGACCATCCTGTCGTTCCAGGGTTCCTGGAACGAGCTGCCGCACTACATCGTGTCGCGGCAGGATCCGGCGCTGAACACGTTGACCAGCGGCGTGGCGAGCCTGGTGTCCGGCGAGCTCGGCCAGGGCAACCAGTTCCCGCTGAAGCTCGCCGCGGCGCTGCTGATGACGTTGCCGGTCGCGATCGTCTACTTCGTCTTCTCGCGCCGGTTCACCCAGGGCAGCTACGAAGGAACCGACAAGTAGGTCAGCGGATCAGCTCGTCGGCGACCCACCGCACGACGCCGTCCGGGTACGGGTTCGCCAGGCCGAGCACGACGTGGCCGAACCCGGCGCCGACCGCCTCTTCGATCTTTTCCCTGGTGGCAGCGGGCTTGTCGTAGTCGACGGGCAGGAAGATCGAGCGGGTGACCGACGCCGGGTCGCGGCCGATCTCGTCGCAGTAGCGGTCGAGCAGCCTGCTGCGCCCCGCCAGGTCCTCGATGTCGCCGCCGCCCGGGATGTTCCACTGGTCCGCGTGTTCGGCGACCACGCGCAGCGTCGCGCTCGCCCGGCCGCCGATCATGAACGGCGGGTGCGGCCGCTGCACCGGCTTCGGGTTCCCGAAGGCGCCCTTGAGCTTGACGTACTCGCCGTCGAAGTCGAACGGCGCCTCCTCCGTCCACAAGCGACGGATGACCGTGCAGGCCTCGGCGAGCGCGGCGACGGCGTCGTCCTGGGTGTGGTAGGGCAGGCCGTGACCGTCGTATTCGCGGCGGGCCAGGGGATGGCTCGGGCGGGAGCCGGCGCCGATGCCGAAGTCGAGGCGGCCGCCGGACACGATGTCCACCGTGGTCGCGATCTTCGCCAGCACGGCGGGCGGGCGGAAGCGATTGCTGGTCACCATCAGGCCGAGCCGGATCCGCTCGGTCTGCGCGGCCAGCGCCGAGAGCAGCGTCCAGCCTTCGAAGATCGGGCCGTCGGGGTCGCCGCCGATCGGCATGAGGTGGTCGAACAGCCAGGCGTGCTCGATCTCGGGGATCGCGTCGGCTTCGCGCCAGACGCGCTGGATTTCGGCGTAGCCCACGTTCATGGGCGCGGTCATGATGCCGAAGCTGGTCATCAACGCCTCCGGAGGGACGGGTCGAGCAGGGCGGGCGGGGTGTCGAACTTCTCGTGGGCGGCCAGGTCGACGCCGGGCGCGACGATGGTGTCGATCTCGTCGAGCACGTCGGCGGGCAGCACCGTGTCGGCCGCCTCGAGCTGGGACTTCAGGTGATCGAGCGTGCGCGGCCCGAGCAACGCGCTGGTCACACCGGGGTGCGCGGTCACGAACCCGAGCGCGAGCTGAATCAGCGAAAGCGCCGCTTGGCCGGCCAGCTTGGCGAGCTTTTCGACGGCGTCGAGCCGGGCCTGGTTGGCCGGGTCGGCGAGGTCGAAGCGCTGCGGCAGGACCCGCGACCGGTTGGTGCCGATCTCCTGGCCGGCGCGGACCGCGCCCGACAGCCAGCCGGACGCCAGCGGGCTCCAGGCCAGCACGCCGAGGCCGTACTCCTGGGTCACCGGGAGGACGTGCGACTCGATGCCGCGCTGCAGGATGGAGTAGCTGGGCTGCTCGGTGGTGTACCGGGTCAGGTGGTGCTCGCGCGCGGCCCACTGGGCCTGGACGATCCGGTACGCCGGGAACGTCGACGAGCCGAAGGCGCGGATCTTGCCCGCGCGCTGCAGGTCCGTCAGGGCGGAAAGCGTTTCCTCGTCGCTGGTGCGCGGGTCCCAGCGGTGGACCTGGTAGAGGTCGACGTGGTCGACGTCGAGGCGGCGCAGGCTGTCGTCGAGGGCTTTGCTGAGCCAGCGGCGGGAGCTGCCCTGGTGGTTGCGCTCGTCGCCCATCGGCATGGCGGCCTTGGTGGCGAGGACCAGGTCGTCGCGACGGCCCTTGATCGCCCGGCCGACCATCACCTCCGACTCGCCCTGGCCGTACATGTCGGCCGTGTCGATCAGGTTGACACCGCCTTCGAGGGCGGCGTCGACGAGGGCGGTGGCCTCGTCCTGGGTGGTGCGGCCGATCGCGCCGAAGTTCATCGCGCCGAGCGCGAGGGTGCTGACCTGGACGCCGGTGCGGCCCAGGGTGCGGTACTGCATGGGAGGGTCCTCCGTGACATCATGGTGAAACGGAACGTTGCTCCGCTAACAATACGGAGCAGTGTTCCGTTTAGCAACCTGGGAGGACACGTGGGCAGACCCAAACGCGCCGACGCGCAGCGCAACGAGAAGACGCTGCTCGACGCGGCGGCCGCGGTCTTCGTCGCGTCCGGGGTCGACGCGCCGGTCCGCGACATCGCCGCGAAGGCCGGGGTCGGGATGGGCACGATCTACCGCCACTTCCCGACGCGGGCGGACCTGATCATCGCCGTCTACCGGCACCAGGTGGAGGCCTGCGCAGCCGCGGGTCCGTCGCTGCTGGCCTCGGCCGGTTCGCCGCACGAGGCACTGGCGCAGTGGATCGACCTGTTCGTCGACTTCCTCGTCACCAAGCACGGCCTGGCCGGGGTCCTGCAGGGCGACGGCTTCGACACGCTGCACGCGTACTTCCTCGACCGGCTGGTCCCGGTGTGCGCCGAGCTGCTCGAAGCGGCCGAGCTGACCGCGCGGGTGCGTCCGCTCGAGCTGATGCGCGGGGTCGGCAACCTGTGCATCGGCGCGGAGGACAACCCGGACTACGACGCGCGGCGGCTGGTCGGGCTGCTGATCGCGGGGCTGCGGGCGTGATCGAGCAGCTCACGACCGACCCGTACCCGCTGCTGGCGCGCCTGCGGGCGACCGAGCCGGTGGCCTGGCTGCCGGCGTTGAACGGCTGGCTGGTGACGCGGCACGACCTGGCGCTGCAGGTGATGCGCGACGCGGCGACCTTCACCGTCGACGACCCGCGCTTTTCGACGGCCCAGGTCGTCGGCCCGTCGATGCTGTCGCGGGACGCGGCCGAGCACGCGCGGCACCGGGCGCCGTTTTCGCGGCACTTCCGGCCGCGGGAGATCTCCGAGCGGTTCGAAGGGTTCGTCCGCGCCGAATGCACCCGGCTGGTCGACGGGTTCGCCGCCGATGGGCGAGCTGAGCTGCGGCGTTCGCTGGCCGGGCCGCTTTCGGTCGCCGTGGTGGCTTTCGCGCTCGGCCTGGACGACACCGACACGTCCCGGGTGCTGGCGTGGTACGACGCGATCGTGTCCACAGTGGACGACATCTCGGCCGGCCGCCCGACGGACTCCCGCGGTGCGGAAGCGTTCGGCGAGCTGCGCGAGCACCTCGAGGGCTCGGTCGGGCGTCGCTCGGTGCTGACGGACGCGGCCTCGGCGTTGGCCTTGCCGGAGGTGGTCTCGAACGCCGCGGTGCTGATGTTCGGCGGCATCGAGACCACGGAAGGCATGATCGCCAACCTCCTGCTGCACCTCCTGCGCGACCCGAAGCCCGGCGTGCACCTCCCGGACGCCATCGAGGAGTCGCTGCGGCTGGAACCCGCGGCGGCGGTGGTCGACCGGTACGCGACCCGCGACGTCCCGCTCGGCGGGGCGTCGATCGCCCGGGGCGACCTCGTGACGGTGTCGCTCACGGCCGCCAACCGCGATCCCGCGGTGTTCCCGGACCCGGACGTGTTCGACCCGAGCCGTCCCGGCCTGCGCAAACAGCTGGCCTTCGCGCACGGCCCGCACTTCTGCCTGGGCGCCGACCTGGCCCGGCTGGAGACGCGGATCGCCGTGGAGACCGTGCTCGACCGGCTGCCCGGGATCACGCTCGCGGAGCCGTCCGCGCCGAACGGGCTGGTGTTCCGCAAACCTCCGGGTGTGCACGCGAGATGGCTGCCATCATGACGGTATGACGGCGTGGCGTGAGGTCGAAGCGGCGGAACCCGGATTCGCTCAGCGCGTGCGGGAGCTGTTCGACGCGCATCGGCACAAGACGATGGCGACCCTCCGGGCCGACGGCTCGCCCCGGATCTCGGGCATCGAACTGGCCTTCAAGGACGGCGAGCTCACGTTCGGCTCGATGCCGGACGCGCGCAAGGGCGCCGACCTGAAGCGCGACCCGCGGCTGGCGGTGCACAGCGCGACGGTCGACCCGGTCGAGGGTGCCGAAGCGGAGTGGCCGGGGGAGGCGAAGATCGCCGGCCGGGCGGTCGACACCGGCGACGGCTTCCGCGTGGACATCGCCGAAGTGGTCCACACGCACCTCAACGCGGCGGCGACGCTGCTGGTGGTGGAGTGGTGGACGCCGGCGGCCGGCCTCCGCAAGATCGAGCGCGAGTAGGTCACGACCAGCCCCGGCAGACCCGCGTAAATCGCCGGCGGCGACGGCCGGCGCCCCGCCAGATGCCAACCGGCCCGGGCCCGGTAGTCACGTCGCGTCCGGCAGCTGCGGATGTGGCTGGACCTCACTCCACCGTGACGGACTTCGCCAGGTTGCGCGGCTTGTCGATGTCGTAGCCCAGCGTCAGCGCCGCGTGGTAGGCGAGCAGCTGCAGCGGGATGGTCAGCAGGATCGGGTCGAGCTCCGGCTCGGTCCGCGGCACCACGATCCGCGGGACGTCCAGCTCGCCGAAGTCGACGTCTTCGTGCGTCACCGCCAGGACCGCGCCGCCGCGGGCGCGGATCTGCTGCACCGCGGCCAGGTTGCGGTCGGCCAGCTCGTCGGCGGGCACGACGGCGACCGTCGGGAGCGTTTCGTCGATCAGCGCGAGCGGGCCGTGCTTGAGCTCGGACGCCTGGTACGCCTCGGCGTGGCGGTAGGAGATCTCCTTGAACTTCTGCGCCCCCTCCCGCGCCACCGGGAACCCGCGGACGCGGCCGATGAAGAACAGGCTTTTCGCGGCAGCCGCGGCCTTCGCGTGCTCGGCGATCGACGGCTCGTCGTCCAGGACGGACTTGATCTGGCCGGGCAGCGCGCGGATCGCGTCGATGATCCGCTGACCGTCCGCATTGGACAGATCGCGGACCCGGCCCAGCGCCAGCGCGATCATCGCGAACCCGACGGCCATGTTCGTCAGCGCCTTGGTCGAGGCGACCGCGATCTCCGGGCCGGCGTGCAGGTAGACGCCGCCGTCGCAGGCGCGGGCGATCGTCGAGCCGACGACGTTGACCAGGCCCGCGACCCGGCCGCCCTTGCGCTTGATCTCCTCGACGGCGAAGGCGGTGTCGATCGTCTCGCCGGACTGGCTGACCGCGATGTAGAGCGTGTCCGCCTCGATGATCGGGTTGCGGTAGCGGAATTCGGACGCGGCTTCGGCGTCCGCCGGGATCCGGGCCAGTTCCTCGATCATCGTCGCGCCGATCTGGCCGACGTAGTACGCCGAGCCGCAACCGAGGATCTTCACGCGGCTGAACCCGCGCAGTTCGCGCGGTGTCAGGTTGAGCCCGTCGAGGCGGGCGACGCCGAAGCGGTCGTCGAGCCGCCCGCGGATCATCCGCTCGACGGACTCGGGCTGCTCCTGGATCTCCTTGGCCATGTAGTGCGGGAAGCCGCCGAGGTCGAGGTCTTCGGCCGCGATGTCGATCTTGGTGGCGGGCTTGGTGGTGTCGCTCTCGTCGACGGTGAAGGTGCGGTAGCCGGTGGCGAAGACCGTCGCGAACTCGCCGTCGTCGAGGTGCGCGACCTGCGAGGTGTGCCGGACGAGCGCGGCGAGGTCGCTGGCGACGAACATCTCGCGCTCGCCGACGCCGATGATCAGCGGCGAGCCGTTGCGCGCGATCACCAGCCGGTCCGGGTGCGCGCTGTCGGTGACGGCGATCGCGTACGTGCCGGTGATCCGCGAAACCGCTTCGACGACGGCGTCTTCGAGGGTTTCGGCGCCGGAGCGGGCGATCAGGTGCGCGAGGACCTCGGTGTCGGTCTCGGAGGTGAGCGCGACACCGGCGTCGGCGAGCTGGGCGCGCAGCGCGTCGGCGTTGTCGATGATGCCGTTGTGGACGACGCAGATGCGGCCGTCCTCGGAGGTGTGCGGGTGGGCGTTGTCCTCCGACGCGGGCCCGTGCGTGGCCCAGCGCGTGTGACCGATGCCGACCTTGCCGCTCAGGCGCTTGGGCAGGGCCGCGGTGAGGTTGCGGACCCGGCCCACGACGCGGTGGACCTGGGCGCCGCCCTTCGCGCCGAGCACGGCGATGCCCGCGGAGTCGTAACCTCGGTACTCGAGCCGGGTCAGGCCCTCCAGGAGGATGGGGGCAGCGTTCTGGCCGCCGATGTAGCCGACGATCCCGCACATGGCGAGCCTTCTTTCAGCCGTAGACGATGCGCCGCAGCTGGCGCTCGGACAGGTCGGGCGCGGCCACCAGCCGCCCCCGGAGCTCCGCGGCGACCAGCGGGAAGATTTCGGGGTTCTTCCGGCCCTCGGCCTGCAGTTCGGCGTGCCGGCGGCGGACGTAGGCCTCGGCGGACGTCCGGTAGTAGGCGAGGACATCGTCGACGACCCGGGCGGCGACCCCCGGCGGCAGCCCGGTGGACGCGGCCACGCGCTCGACGATGTCGGTGTCTGCCACGCCGGCCATCATGCCCTGGCCGTGCGGTGAACTTCAAATTCCTGCCCGAAATCGGGCAAGCTTTAGTGGTTGGGGTGTCGAATTCACGACGCGGTCGCCAGCGCGTGTGCCGGTGTACCGGCTGCCTCGACCAGCGGGAGCCGCACGGACGCGTGCGGGATGACGCCCAGCCCGGCCAGGGCCGCCTTGGCCGCCGTCGTCCCGGGGCCCGCTCGCATGACCGTCTCCACCAGCGGGAGCAGCGCGTCGTTGAGCGTGCGCGCCGACTCCAGGTCGCCGCGGCGGACGGCGGTGATGAGGTCCGCGGTGCGGTCGGCCGCCACGTTGGCCACGACACTCACCACGCCCGCCGCGCCGCACGCCAGGTACGGCAGGTTCAGCTCGTCGATGCCGCAGTAGTACGCCAGGGACGTGCTCGCCATGACCGTCATCGCCTCGAACAGGTCGCCCTTGGCGTCCTTCACCGCGCGGATCCGGGGGTGACCGGCCAGCTCGATCAACGTCGGCGCTTCCAGCGCGACACCGGCCCGCGCCGGGACGTCGTAGAGCATCACCGGCAGGTCGGTCGCGTCGGCCACCGCGACGCAGTGGGCGATGACGCCCGCCTGCGTCGGCCGGGAGTAGTAGGGGCAGACGACCAGCAGCGCCTCCGCGCCGGCCGCTTCCGCCGCGCGCGCCCGGCGGACGCTCGCGGCCGTGTCGTACGTGCCGACGCCGGCGATCACGCGGGCACGACCGGAAACGCGAGCCGCCACGTCCCGGACGAGCTCAGCGGACTCCGGTTCGGTCAGGGTGGGGGACTCGCCGGTCGTCCCGCCGACGACGAGGCCGTCGCACCCGGTGGCCAGCAGGTGGTCGACGAGGCCGGCGACGCCGCGGGTGCTGATCGCCCCGCCGGGCTCCATCGGGGTCACCATCGCGACGAGGTTGGCGCCGAATTCGGTCATGACCCGAACTGTGCCCGGCACAACTGGTGCGGTCCAGCGATGCTTTTTTGCCAGTACTGCGTAGCCTGGCTTCATGATCGAGGTCGGCGCCCTGCGCGCGTTGCGGTCGGTGGCGACGCTCGGGACGCTGGCGCGCGCGGCCGACGAGCTGGGGTTCACCGCGTCCGCGGTGTCGCAGCAGCTCAAACGCCTGGAACGGCAGGTCGGCGTGCCGGTGCTGGCGCCGGCGGGACGCGGGGTCGTGCTGACGCCGGCCGGGCAGGCCATCGCCGACTCGGCACCCGAGGTCTTCCAGGCGCTGGAACGTTGTGCCGAGGCGGCCCAGTCCGTCTCGGCCGGTGCGCCGCGCGGCACGCTCCGGGTGGTGGCCTTCTCGACCGGCATCCGCGGCCTGCTCGCGCCGCTGCTGCCCGCGCTGGCGGCGCGGTGCCCGGACCTGCGGGTGCACCTCACCGAGCAGGACCCCGACGAAGCACTGCGCAGCGTCGACGCCGGAACGGCCGACCTCGCCCTCGTCCACGATGCCGACGGCCTGCTCGCGCCGCTGCCGCCGTCGCTGACGCGGCAGCACGTGCACACCGACGTCGGCGACGTCGTGATGAGCCGGACGCACCCGCTCGCGTCGGCCACGGCCCCGCTGGGCGCGGAGGTCTTCGGCCACGCGTGGGTGACCAGCCCGCCGGGAACCGTGTGCCACCAATGGTTCCGGCGGCTCTTCGCGGACGCGCCGGCGGAGCCGGACGTCCGGCACCTGGTCGACGACTTCGCCACGCAGCTCGCCCTGGTCGCCGGCGGGGACGTCGTCGCGCTGATCCCGCGCCTCGCCCGGCCGCCGTTGGGCGACGCCCTGGTCGCCCGGCCGGTGCGGCGTCAGCCGAAGCGCGAGGTGCACGCGGCGTGGCGCCGCAGCGCCGACGCCAGCCCGGCGATCCGGGCGGTGCTCGCCGAACTCGGCTAGGCCGGCCGCAAGCGGGTGCAGCGTCGGAACGCCCGCCCGAACCCTCCTTGGCGCACGGCCGGTTCGCGTTGCTGCGCCTGGAAAGCGGCACGCTCGGCCTGCTGGAGCTGGGCGAGGCCGTCGAGCGGGAAGCCACCAGCCCGCGCTGACCGGTCGTGAGTGGTCAGGGCGGTCAGGACCGCCCTGACCGGTCACGACGACCTGCGGGAGACCTGACTAGGTGCGGTAGCGGAACAGGATCCGGCCGCGGCTCAGGTCGTACGGGCTCAGCTCCACCAGCACCCGGTCGAACGGGAGGATCTTGATGTAGTTCTTCCGGATCTTCCCGCTGATGTGCGCGAGCACCTGGTGCCCGTTCGGCAGCTCCACCTTGAACGTGGCGTTGCGCAGGCACTCGAGCACGGTGCCCTCGACTTCGATGCCCTTGTCAGCCACGGTGCACCAGCTCCAGGGTGCTGCCCGCCCGCCGGGCGCCGGCGCTCTCGAACAACGCCGTCGCCGCCGGGTTGGCCTCGTTCACCTCGGCCGACGTGGCCGGGATTCCCGCCGCGTGCAAGGAAGCCAGGACCTCGGCCAGCAACGCCCTCGCGATGCCGCGGCGCCGGCGGTCGGCGCGGACGGCGATCAGCCCGATCCGCGGCAGCCGCTTCACCTGGGTCACGCGGACCAGGCCGACGTACTCGCCGGCTTCGGCCGCCACGGCGTACGTCGCCGGGTCGAGGGGCCTGGACAGCACCTCGGCGGGCATCTCCTGCCAGCCGAGCGTGGCTTCCACCTCGGCGCGGATCACGCGGTCGAGTGCCCGCAGCGGGCCCTCGGAGGCCGCGCCGAAGGGCACGATCGTGACGCCCGGCGGCGGCACCGGACCCGGCCCGGCGGTGGGGACGACGTACTCCCACTCGCGCCGCCGGGTCGTGAAGCCGGCTCGTTCCCAGCCCGCGATCAGGTCGGGGTCGGCTTCGTCGACGACCGTGTGGAGGGGTGCGGGCAGGTCCGCCAGCATCGCGTCGGCGAGCCGGTCGAAGACCGAGCGGTGCCAGGCGTCGATGCTGAGGAACGTCCGGCCGTCGGGCCGCGTGGTGGCTTCGCCGCGCCCGGCCACCCGGTCGTCGTCCAGCGCGTGCCAGTGCCGTGGGGCGACGCGCGTGATCTCCACCGCGGGCGAGCCCGCCGTGAATCGCACAGTTTCCATGGGTTCGTACCTTTCGGGAGTGCTCGAAGCGCTCCCGGCGACCCCTACGTCAGTCGCCCGACCGTGACGACGAGGGGAGCACCCACATCGAAACAGCGTTCATGGGGCTCACCTCCCGGCGTCGAGTCACGGTCAGGGGCACGATAGCGGCCCGGCGCCGCCCGGCCCACCGAATTACGCGGCGGCGCGGCGGCCCCGCAGCCAGACGGCGATCCTCGCCGGGAACAGCAGCAACAGCAGCGCGTAGTAGCCGAGGTTGGGCTTGACCAGCGCCACCACGACCGCGATCGCGAACACGACCGCGCTCAGCACGTGGTTCCACCACGTCTCGTCCGACACCGGCTCGGCGTCCCCGCGGATCTCCGGGGTCCGGCGGATGAGGAACACCATCGCCGTGTGGCACAGGCTGCTGGCCAGCAACGTCGCCAGGTAGAACACGACGGTGAAGCGCTCGGACTGGTACGAGCCGATCAGTTCGCTGGGGAAGGGCAGCACCACGATCGTCAGCAGCCAGGCGAAGTTGACCCGCACGAGCGTGGTGGTGTACGACCGCACGTGCTCGAAGATGCCGTGGTGGACCGACCAGAACCGGCCGATCACGAAGAAGCTCAACACGAAGCTGAAGATCTTCGACCAGTTCTCGGTGACGGCGTCCATCGCCGGCTTGTGCTCGGCCACCAGCTCCGGGACCAGGTCCGCGAGCGGCAGGATCAGCAGCGTCAGCGCGATCGCGACGACGGCGTCGGTGAAGAACACCAGCCGTTCGGATGATTTCTTCTGCTCCACGCGATCATCCAACCATCAGGCGGTCAGCGCCGGGGCAGCACCAGCAGGGCGTCGCCGACCGGGCGTTCGCCCGTCGCGTCCGAAGGGGAGCTCACCAGCTCGCCGTCGATCGCCATCGCGGTCGAGCCGCCGCCGTCGAGGTTGATCGCGGTCACCGCGCCCAGCCGGGCCATGAGCCGCGCACCCTCCACCAAGGACAGTCCTTCGGCGAAGCCCGGCTGACGGCCGTCCGCGGTGACGATCAGGAGGCGGCCCTGCCGGTCGAGGCCGACCATCGTGCGCGGGTTGCGCTTGACGGCCCATCCGTAGACGAACGACGGGTCGCCCGGGTGCACGACGCCGTCCGCGGCCGCGTCGATCGCGACCCGCCCGTCGCGGACCAGCCACGGTCCGCCGTTGACCACGCCCGCGGGGTGGACCGGCCGGGGGCCTTCGAAGATCCGCGTCGAGACCGGCAGTTTCGCGCCCGGCCGGGCGCGGTCGCGAAGCCACGTCGCCGCCGCGCCGATGCCCTGCACGGTGTGGCCGCCCGCGGGCACTTCGCCGCCGGCCGGCCGCACGGCCGTGACGACGTCGTGGGCGTCCAGCACGGCTTCGACGCCGTCGCCGGCCGGGGTCGGCGTGCCGAGTTGCGGGGTGAACAGCACCAGCTCGTCCGGGTGCGTGCAGGTCGTGTCGTGCAGCGGGCGGTCGGTGGGGACGTCGCCGGGCTCGCCGCAGTTGCGGACGACGCCGGGCTTGCGGTTGACGCCGTTGACCTCGTGGCCGCCGACGGCGAGCGCGGTCCGCGGCACGCCGATCGACGGGTGCGCGCCGAGCAGCAGCGCGGGCCGGCCGGCGGTGGCTTCGCTCTGCAGCAGGCCCTGGTAGACACCGACGCCGGCCGGTTCGCCGGGGATGCCGTCCTTCGGGTCGATGACGAAGAAGCCGCCGTTGGTCCCGACCAGCGCCCCGGCCGCGGCCGACAGCGCCGACGTCGTCCGCCGCCCGGCCACGGACTCGCCGTGCGACGCGACCACGCTCCCGCCGAACCGCCGCGGATCGACGACGGCGACGCGGACGCGCTGCGGCCCTTGCGCTTCGGGCCCGTCCTGGCCCGTCCACTCGGGAGAGCCGGTGAAGCCGCCGGCCGTCATGGCGCTCGCGGTGGCGGCGGCCTGCGCGCGGTCGGAGAAGGAGCCGACGCGCACCCGCCAGCCGAGGGCACCGCGCGGGGTGTCGGCGAACGCGGGCCAGTCGACCCGTTCGGCGCGGGCCGCGAAACCCTTGCCGCGCAAGGCGGTCACGAGCGCGTCGGCGTGCTCGCGGGTGCCGAGCGCGGCCGGCGGCGCGTCCGGGTCGGGGCTCGACCCGCCGGGCACCTGCACCGTGACGGTCCAGGCGTTGTGGCCGGTGCCTTCGCCGGTGACCGTGGTCGAGACGGTCAGCCCCGGCGCGAGCACGTCACCCGCGGCCGAGGCGGGGGTGCCCAGCGCCAGGGTGAGCGCGGCGGACAGGGTCAGGGCGAGCGGAGTCTTCACGCGGGGCAAGCTACCCGGCCGGGGTGGACCGCGAGTGGGTTCCGGGTGAACTCCGCGGTCAGCCGCCGACGTGGATCCCCGGCCGCCGGCCGGGGTCCGGTTCGCTGCTGCGGATGATCTCCCGGACCACCGGCGCCGTGTCGCCGCGGCCCAGGATCAGGTAGCGGAACAGGTGCCCGAGCGGATTGCCCTCGGCCCATTCGAAGTGGCACTGCGGCCGGACGCCGGTGACGTCGCGCAGGGCCAGCAGGATCGCCGCGATCGCGTTCGGCGCCGCCGGGCTGTCCGCGCGGAGGATCCGGTAGCCGTCGATCTCCACGCCGCGCACCTCGAGGACGTTGGCGAACTCCGACGGGTCCACCACGTCGATCTCGAGGAACAGGACGTCGGCGGCGCCGGGGACGGGGTTCATCGAGCGCTGTTCGGCTTCCTTGGCCGAGTACTCGGCTTCGTCGCCGCCCTGGCGCTTGTTGGCGATGATGTGCAGGGTGCCGTCGTGGGCCAGGGATTCGGTGATGAACCGGCGCGCCTCGTCGTCGAATTCGATGCGCTCGGCCCGCAGCTCCGTCGTCCGCGACACGCGCGAAACCAGCGAGACGACGATGATCCCGAGGATGAACAGCGCCGAAATCGCGATGCCGTCCGGCTTTTCGATGACGTTCTCGACGAGCGCGTACAGCAGCACGAGCGTCAGGACGACGAACCCGATCGCCGCGCCGCGCTGCCGCCGCCGGAGCGCCGAGATGCTCACCGCGACCGCGCCCGAGACCATCATCGCGAGGATGCCGGTCGCGTACGCCCCGGCCTGCGCGTTGACGTCGGCGCCGAACGCGACCGTGATGAGGATGCTGATCACCGTGTAGACGATCACAACCGGCCGCACCGCCCGGCCCCATTCCGGCGCCATGCCGTAGGAGGGCAGGTACCGCGGGACGATGTTGATCAGCCCGGCCATCGCCGACGCGCCCGCGAACCACAGGATCAGCACGCTCGAGATGTCGTAGGCGGTGCCGAAGACCTCGCCCAGCTCGTGGTGGGCGAGGTAGGCCATCGCGCGGCCGTTGGCCTCGCCGCCGTCCTTGAACGCGTCGGCCGGGATCAGCACGGTCGTGATGAAGCTCGTCGCGATCAGGAACACCGACATGATCAGCGCGGCGGCCGTCAGCAGCTTGCGCGTGTTGCGGATCCGCGACTCCAGCCGCTCTTCGGGCGTCTTCCCCTCGGCGGCGACCAGCGGCATCATGCTGACGCCGGTTTCGAACCCGGACAGCCCCAGCACCAGCAGCGGGAACGCGACCACGGCGGGCCCGATCACGCCGGTGAACCCGCCGCCGCCCGCGGTCAGCGCGTCGGTCCAGCGGGAGAGGTCCGCGGCGTCGAGGTGGAAGACGCTGACGACCGTGACGATCGCGTTGAGCAGCAGGAAGACCGCGACCAGCGGGATGGCGACGCCGACCGCCTCGCTGAAGCCCAGCAGGAACACCCCGCCGAGGATCAGCAGCAGCACGACGGTGATGAGCACGGCGTGGCCGTGCAGGAAGCCCGGCAGGTACGGGTTTTCCAGCATGTGCACGGTGGCGTCCGCCGAGGACAGGGTGATCGTGATGATCCACGACGTCGCGACGAACCCGAGCAGCGTCAGCACGAACAGCTTCCCGCGCCAGAACGGCAGCAGGTCCTCCAGCATCGCGACCGAACCCTGCCCGTGCGGGCTTTCGCGCGCGACGCGGCGGTACATCGGCAGCATGCCGAGCAACGTCAGCGCGACGATCAGCAACGTGGCCAGCGGCGAAAGCGCCCCGGCGGCGAGCGCGGCGATGCCGGGCAGGTAGGAGAGGGTGGAGAAGTAGTCGACGCCGGTCAGGCACATGACCTTCCACCACGCCTGCGGCGTGCCGTGGTCCTCACCGCCCTGCCGGCCGACCGGGGCGACCCGGTGCTCCAGCAGCCACCGGGCCACCCCGGAGGCCGGCGGCTTCGGCGGCACCGGGCTTTCGACGCTCGCCGGCACGGTCACTTCGGGTGCAGCACCCATCCTCGTCCCCTCGTCGCTGGACACAGCGGGACTCAGGATGCCCGACGGCGGCGCCGGAGGCTCAGCGGGCCGCCGAGAGGTGCCCGACCTGCTCGACCTGCTCGGAAGGGAGTGGCTGGTCGCCGACTCGGCCGGGGCGGGGGTTGCTTGGTGGGCGGGGTCGGCTGGTGGCGGGGTTGCTTGGTCGCCGGGGCGGCAGGCGGCGGGGGCGGTTTGGTGGCCGGGGTCGGCTGGTGGCGGGCGTGGTTGGGTGGCCGGGGCTGGTCGGTGGCGGTCGGCGGGTCGGCTGGTGGCGGGGTTGCTCGGTCGCCGGGGCGGCTGGTGGCGGGCGCGGCTTGGTTGGCGGGGCGGCTTGGTTGCCGGGGCGGCTGGTGGCGGGGGCGCCGACCTTCCTGCGCGGAAGCCGCCCTCACGGCTGGCACGCCAGGAACCTCGCGGGCGTCCCACCGGCCGAGTCCGGCGGCGGTCAGCTCACCAGCAGCTTGACGGCGTCGCCGAGCGTCGCCGGGCGGGCGGCTCGGCCGGCTCGTGCGGGCCAGCCGGGGCCGGCGAGCACCAGCCGGGGCGCGCCGAGCCCGTGCGGGACGGCCGCCGGGCTGCTGCTCCACACCGCGACCGCCGACGGCCGGGTGCGGGTGACGGCGTCGCGCAGGGCGGATTCGGGGATGGAGCCGCCCAGGAACAGCGCCGTGCGGCCGTGTTCGGCCAGTGCCGCGCGCAAGGCCTCCAGCGGCAGGGTGTGCCGTTCGCCGTCGGCGCAGGCCAGCAGCACCGGGGCCGCCGTTCCGGCCGGGGCCGGGACGCGGTGCAGGGCCGCGGCGATGGCCCACGAGAGCCCGTGCACGAGGTCGGTGCACCGGTCGTCGTCGCTCAGGGCCAAGAGCGCGGGGCGGCAGAGGTCCTCCCACGTGCCGGCGACGTCGTGGCCGGCCAGGTGCGCGTCCAGGAGCGCGGCCGCCGCGTCGATCTTCAGCTCCCGGACCGCCGTCAGCAGCGTCGTGACGTCGGTGGCGCCGCCGAACGCGCGGGCCGCGGCGGATTCCGCGCCCAGGCCCCGCTCGATCAGGTGACGCATACGGAGGAGGGCGTCGACGTCGGCGCGGGAGTAGCGGCGGTGGCTGCCCGTCTGGGGTGCCGAGAGCGGGAGGTCGTAGCGGCGGTGCCACGCCCGCAGGGTCGACGGCGGCAGCCCGAGCATCCGGGCGACCGCACCCGCCGTCCAGGTGACGGCGGACGGCTGAATCATGCGACCGGGGTACCCCGCCAATCGATGACAAAACGATGCGGGCGACCTAGGGTCGGCACCGTGACCGACGAACGGGCGCCGACGCTGACGGTCCGGGTGCACGCCGTGCCCGAAGCCGTCGTCGTCGCGGCCGTCGGCGACCTGGACCTCGGGACCGCGCCGACCCTGCGCGGGCGCGCCCGCGCCGTGCTGGCCGACCGCCCGGGCGCGCTCGTCGTCGACCTCGGCGGGATCGGGTTCTGCGGTTCGGCGGGCCTGCAGGTGCTTGTCGAGCTCGCGACGGAGACGGCGGCGGACGGAGTGCCCTTCGCGGTGGTGGCCGACCGCTACCCGGTGCTGCGTGCGTTGCAGCTCACGCGGCTGGACTCCGTGCTCGAAGTGCACGCCACGGTCGAGGCCGCCCGCGGCTGGCTCCGGGGTGCGCCCGGCTGAGCCGGAGTCCGTGGTGCTCCGTCCACAAGACACAGAGGAACGCCGATGGGTGACGACGCCTGGGCCGCGCTGGCCGGTTCCTTCGCCGACGACGCGTATGCCTCGGTGAAGGGGCGCGTGCGCACGTACGTGCTGCACCGGCAGCTGCTGGCGCACCTCCCGCCGCCACCGGCCGCGGTGCTCGACGTCGGCGGTGGCGCGGGCCACCAGTCGTTCCCGCTCGCCCGGGCCGGCTACGACGTCACCCTGCTGGACCCGTCACCGGCGATGCTGGACAAGGCGCGCGACCGGCTTCCGGCCGGCCTCCGGGTGACCTTCGTGCAAGCCGACGGCGAACACGCCGCGGACGCGGTGGACGGCCGGCGGTTCGACGCCGTCCTGTGCCACGGCGTCCTCGGCTACCTGGACCGGCCCGAGCCGCTCGTCGAGCAGCTGTGCCGCTGCGCCGGACCCGGCGGGATCGTCTCGGTCATGACCGGCAACGCGCACGCGATGGCCGTGCGCCCGGCCCTGGAACGCCGCTGGGACGACGCGCTGGCCGCGTTCGACGCCCGCAGCGAGGTCGGCGTGCTCGGCGTCCCGACCCGGGCCGACACCGTCGAAGAGCTGAGCGAGCTGCTCCGGAGCCGGGGTGTCGCGCCCGTGGAGTGGTACGGCGTCTGGCTCTTCGTCGACTGGCTCGGGTTCGGCGGCGCCGAGGTCGACCCGGCCGACGCCGAGAAGGTGGCGCGGGTCGAGTTCGAGGCCGGCCGGCGCGACCCCTACCGCCGGCTCAGCCGCGTCTTTCACCTGGTGGGGCGCAAGGGCTGAGCCTGCTCGGCCAGCGTGAGCAGCTCGCCGAACACAGCCGCGGAGATCGCGGCCAGCGATCCCTCGTCTTCGCGCAGCCACTGGATGAACGAGATCCCGAACACGGTCGTGCCGGACTCCGCGGCCAGGGTGGCCGCGAGGTCGTCGACGCCCCGGGCGCGCAGGGCCCCCGCGACCGCCGTGGCCAGCGTGGTCAGCTTGTGCCGCTCCCGCTCCTGCAGCGCGGGGTTGCGGTCGATCACGGACTGCCGCGTGCGGGAGTGCGGGCGGCGCTCGTCCGGGAAGAAGGTCGCCGCCGACTCCAGGGCCGCGGCGACGACTTCGAGCGGGGACGCTTCCGGCGGGGCCGCGTCCACACCGGCCAGGAACGCCTTGACCAGCAGTTCCTGGCCGTGGAAGAGCACCTCGCGCTTGTCGCTGAAGTGCCGGAAGAAGGTGCGTTCGGTCAGGCCGACGGCCTGCGCGATCTCCGCCGCGGTCGTCTGCTCGAACCCGCGGGTCGCGAACAGTTCGAGGGCGGCCCGCTGCAGCCGCTCCGGGGCTCCCGGTTCCCAGCGCACCATGCTCCCGAGTCTAATGATGACAGCGACTGACATGAAGGCGTAGGGTGGCGTATGTCAGCCACTGACATCGATTCTCTCTCACCTTGGAGTGCACGTCATGCGCGTTTTCGTCACCGGGGCCTCCGGCTGGATCGGCTCCGCCGTCGTCGACGAGCTGGTCGCCCACGGCCACGAGGTCACCGGGCTGGCCCGGTCCGCCGCGTCCGCCGCGAAGCTCGAGGCCAAGGGCGCCGGGGTCCGCCGCGGCGACCTCGACGACCTCGACGGCATCCGCGCCGGCGCCGAGGCGGCCGACGCCGTCATCCACCTGGCGAACAAGCACGACTGGGCCGACCAGGCCGCGACGAACGCGGCCGAGCGGGCCGCCGTCCAGACCATCGGGGACGCGCTCGCGGGCAGCGGCCGTCCGCTGCTGCTGGCGTCGGGGATCGCCGGCATCCAGCAGGGCCGGCCCGCGACCGAAGCCGACCCGTCGCCGTTCCACGGCCCCGACTCCCCGCGCGGTGGCACCGAAAACCTCGCCCTGGAGTTCGCCGACCGCGGCGTGCACCCGGTGAGCCTGCGGTTTTCGCCGACCGTGCACGGCACCGGTGACCACGGGTTCATCGCGATCCTCTCGGCGATCGCCCGCGAGAAGGGCGTCGCCGGCTACCCGGGCGACGGCACCAACCGCTGGGCGGCGGTGCACGTCGCGGACGCCGCCCGCATGGTCCGGCTCGGCCTCGAGAAGGCCCCGGCGGGTGCGCGCCTGCACGCGGTCGCCGAGGAAGGCGTGCCGACCCGCGAGATCGCCGAGGCGATCGGCCGCGCGTTCGACCTGCCGGTGGCCTCGATCCCGGCGGCCGACGTGCAGAGCCACTTCGGCTGGCTGGGCGGGTTCTTCGCGATGAACCTCGCGGCGACGAGCACGGGCACGCAGGAACTGCTCGGCTGGACCCCGGCGGGCCCGACGCTGGTCGAGGACCTCGACGCGGGCGCGTACTCCACGGCTCGGTAGCCGCCACACCGCGGTCCCGTCAGCGGCCGCGGTTGAGCTCGCTGATCGACTCCTGGAGCCGTTGCCGCGCGGGCGAAGTCGCGTCGCGCGGCGCCGGCTCCGGCGGCTCGGTCGGGTCGCCCGCCGGGCCCGCGACCGGGAAGACGTCCTTCTCGCCGGGCAGCGGGACGCCCGGGCAGATCGTCGCGGCCGGGCGGGCGGCGCCGCGGAACCAGCCGCTCACCAGACCGTCCACACAGGAATTGCCGCTGACGGCGTACTGGCCGTGGAACGGCGAATCGGCCACCGAGAGCATCGGGACCCCGGCCGCCCGCGCCGCCGACTCCGCCTGTTCGTAGCCGGTCTGGGGATCGAACTCGCCCTGCACCACCAGGACGTTCTTCGCGGCCTCCGGCGGCAGGTTCGGCAGCGGGTGGCTGGGCGGGTCCGACCAGTAGCCGCACGGTTCGCTGAGCCCGTACGCCCAGCCGAACAGCGGGTACTCCGGGCCCTGCAGGTCGCTGAGCAGCTTGTACCAGGCCGCCGCGCGGGTCGGCTGGTCGCCGCACGCCACGGCCAGGCGGGTGCCCGGCACGTCGGCGTAGTCCGGCTGGGCCGCCGCGACGTCCGCGGCGGTCAGCCGGGCCGCCGGGCGGCCGAAGACCGCGCGGGACACCGGGTCGAGCGCGGCCGGCGGCGTCTTGCCGTCGAGGGCTTCGACGCCCTTGGTCAGGATCAGCGCACCGACCAGCCACTGCTTCGCGTTGCCATTGCCCACGAAGAGGTGGTCGTAGACGTCCGGCGAGAGCCCCTGGCCGCCGAAGTACGCGCGCACCCGCTCCCAGGTCTTCTTGACCTCCGCGGCGGTCTTGCCCAGCTGGTCCGGGAACCGGCGGGCGAGCCACGGCGCGTAGACGCGGTCGAACTGGCGCTGGTCGATCTTCGGGAACGCTTCGAACGCGGCCTGGAGCCGGCCTTCGAAGTTCACGCTCGAGTCGAGGACGACCTTGCCGGCGTGCCCGGGGAACAGCGACGCGTACTTCGCGCCGAGCCAGGTCCCGTAGGAGTAGCCGAGGTAGTTCAGCTTCTCGTCGCCCAGCAGCGCGCGGATCAGGTCCATGTCGTGCGTGGTCTGCCAGGTGGTGACGAACGGCGCGAGCGCGTTGCTCTGACAGGCCTCGGCCACGGCGCGCGGCGTCCGCTGGTGCAGGGTGATGCTCCGCGCCGAGCGGTCGCGCGCGTCGAGGTCGTCGTCCTGCGGGATCCGCCCGGTCGGCACCCGGCAGACGAAACCGGCGTCGTCGCCGCCTTCCTGCCCGGTGCCGCGGGGATCCATGCCGACGAAGTCGAGGTGCTCGTTCACCGCCGGCTCGAGCCCGGCCAGCGTGTCGGCCAGCGACGTCCCCTGGCCGCCGGGCCCGCCGGGGTTCACCAGGATCGCGCCTTCTCGTGCGCCGGTGGCGGTGACCCGGCTGATCGACACCTTCAGGTCGGTACCCGCGGCGGGCGCGGCCCAGTTCCGCGGGACGGTGATCCGCGCGCACTGCGCCTTCGCCGCCTTGAACGGGCACTTGTCCCAGGCGATCTTCTGGGTGAGGTAGGGCGCGAGCGGATCGGGTGTGGTCGCGGCGGCGGGCACGGCGGCCGCCACCAGGATCGAGACGGCGATGGCCAGCCCTGCCTTGGACGTCCGCACCGCAGCTTCCTTCCTCGCTCCCCGGCAACCCGGCCCCACCCAAGCACGGCGGGCGGGGCCGGGGCAGCCCGAAGACCACCGTTCGCGACACGGATTCCCTCGATCCGGTGATCAACTCGACGGTTCGGCCACGTCCTCGTCCTCGTCCTCGTCCTCGGGCTCTTCGCGGTCGGCCTCGGGGATTTCGACGTCGAGGTCGACGTCCGGGGTGCCCGGCGGGAGCGTCAGTCGCAGAACGCCGTGTCCACAGTGGAGCACGGCCTTGGCCGGGGCGCGGCCGAAAATGCTTTGCCGGGGCGATCTTCGCGTGCGACGGTGACGCCGTGAGCACGACGATGCGAGCCGCGGTCTGCGTCGGAGCCGGTGGCCCGGAGACCCTGGAAGTCCGTGAAGTGCCGGTCCCGGCGGTCCGCGAAGGCTGGAGCCTGGTGAGGGTCGAGGGCGCGGGCCTGAACCGGTCGGAGCTGCGGACGCGCCAGGGGCACTCCCCGGGCGTGCGGTTCCCGCGGGTGCTCGGCATCGAATGCGTCGGCGTCGTGGCCGCGTCGAGCGATCCCGCGCTGCCCGAGGGCACGACCGTCGCGGCGGTGATGGGCGAGATGGGCCGCGAGTTCGACGGCGGCTACGCGGAATACGCCCTGCTGCCGAACGCCTTGCTGATGCCGATCACCACCACCTTGGCCTGGGACGTCTTCGCCGCGCTGCCCGAGACGTACCTGACGGCCCGCGGGGCATTGGACGCCTTGGCCGTCGCGCCGGGCCAGAAGCTGCTGATCCGCGGCGGGACGTCGTCGGTGGGGCTGGCGGCCGCGTCGATCGCGGCCGGCCACGGGCTCGAAGTCGCGGCGACGACGCGAAACCCGGAGAAAGCCGGCGCGCTCACCGCGGCCGGCGTCCAGCACGTCCTCATCGACGACGGGTCGACCGACCTCGGCCCGGTCTGGCCCGGCGGGCCGGACCGCGTGCTGGACCTCGTCGGCGCGCGCACGGCGGTGGCGTCGCTGCGGCTGGTCCGCCGGGGCGGCACGGTCTGCGTGGCGGGCTCGCTCAGCGGCTGGTCGATCGCGGACTTCCAGCCGGTGGCGATGATCCCGTCGGGCACGCGGCTGACGGCGTTCCACAGCGACGACATGAAGGGCCGCGCGGAGGTGCTGCAGCGGATCGTCGACGAGGTCGAAGGCGGCGTCTACCGGCCCAACGTCGACCGCGTCTTCGCGCTGGACGACATCGTCGAGGCCCACCGGTACATGGAGGAGGACCGGGCCGCCGGCAAGCTGGTCGTGCTGCCCTAACCCGGCCGCGTCGCCCAGCCGCTGTCTTCGGCGGCCTTGAGCGTGCAGTCGCCGACGAGGGTCAGTTCGCCGACCTGCTGCCCTGGCGCGGCCGTTCGCAGGTCGGCGAAGTCCCGGACGCTCGCGTCGGGAACCCGCCACAGGCCCTTGACCTCGGCGTTCAACAGCGACAGCCCGCCGTCGAAGCGGGCGCGGTGCAGGTCGGTCCGGCCGTGGAAGGTGGCGCCGGAGAACAGCGCCGGCCGGTCGACGCGGACGCGGCCGAGCCGGTTGGCGCCGTGCAGCCGCGCGCGGCGGGCGATGAGCCGGCCGAGCCGGCGGCCGGTCAGGTCCAGGTACTCGAGGTGCGCCGCGGTCAGGTCGAGGTCGTAGAGGGCCGCGTCCTCGTCTTCGGAGCGGGGGAGCAGCGCGGCGATCAGGCGCTGGGCGGTGAGCCGGACCTGCTGTTCGCGGTCGGCTTCGGCGATGCGCTCGGCCGGCCAGGCCTCGTCGGGCTCGACGATCGCCTCGTCCGGGTTGTCCGGCTGCGCGGCGTAGCTGGGGTGCGTGAACGGCCGCCGCAGGTACGAACACAGCACGTCGAGCACGGTCTGCGTGTAGGCGGGGCGGTTGCGCGCCAGCCCGGCCAGCGCGTGCAACGCACCCACCCTGACCTGGTCGGCGTCGTGGCCGAGCAGCTCGACGGCCTTCGCGAACTGCTCGTTCTCCGTCCGCTCGCGGTCCTGCTGCGCCCGGTTGCGCTCGACCTCGTGACGGGCCTCCTCGGTGCGCCGCCGCCGGTCGTTGATCCACAGGGCGTACAGCGCGAGGATCGCGCCGCCGGCCAGCCCGCCGGTCTTGAGCGCGTCACCCCGCGGCGTGGCGGGGTCGCCGAGCAGCCACCCGGTGACCAGCAGCAGCGCGCAGCCCGCGCCCAGCATGCTCCCGACCAGCAGCAGCCGGTACCGCGCGGGCCGCGAGCCGAAGAGGGCCATCGCCGCGAAGACGAGGGCGGCCACGCCGAGCGCGACACCGGGGACCAGCAGCCAGACGACACCCATGACCCCGGATTGTGGCGGTCGGTCCGCCCGCCCGTCGACGGGGACCACGGACCCGCGGGAGTGTGGTCAGAGGTCGAGGACCAGCCGGGGTGAGCACGAGCGGGACACGCAGATCATCATCACGTCGCCCTCGCGCCGTTCCGCCGCGGTCAGCACCGAGTCGCGGTGGTCCGGGGTTCCGCCGAGCACACCGGTTTCGCAGGTTCCGCACGTGCCCTCCTGGCACGACGACAGCACGCTCACCCCGGATTCCCCGACCACTTCGAGGATCGACCGGTCCGCGGGCACCTCCAGCACGCGACCGGACCCGGCGAGCTCGACTTCGAACGCCGTCTGCGGCCCGTCGTCCGGCTTCGGGGCGAACCGCTCGACGCGCAGAGCGTCCTCGGGCCAGCCGGCGCACAGCTGCTCCACCGCGGCCAGCAGGGGTTCCGGGCCGCAGCAGTACACCGCGGTGTCCGGGCGGGGCTCGGCCAGCAGGGCCGGCAGGTCGAGGAGCCCCTGTTCGTCCTGCGGCCGGATCGTCACGCGGCCTTCGTGGCGCCGGAGTTCTTCGGTGAAGGCCATCGACGACCGCGTCCGGCCGCCGTACACGAGCTGCCACTCGCTGCCCGCCTCGGCGACCTGCTCGATCATCGGCAGGAGCGGCGTGATGCCGATGCCGCCCGCGACGAACAGGTAGCGCTTGGCGTCGACGAGCGCGAAGTGGTTGCGCGGCCCGTCGACCTGGACCTGGTGCCCGGCTTCGAGTTCGTCGTGGACGTACGCCGAGCCGCCGCGGCCGCCGGGCTCGCGCAGGACCGCGACCTGGTAGGGGTCGCCGGGACGGCCGCACAGCGAGTACTGCCGGACGCCGCCGGGCAGCACCAGATCGACGTGCGCGCCCGGTTCCCAGACCGGGAGCGGCTGCCCGCCGGGCGCCCGGAGCGTCAGGCGGACGACGCCGTCGGCGAGCCTTTCCTTGGTTTCCACCAGGAGCTTCATCAGTGTCCTTCGGGGTGGGCGAGCAGCCATTCCCACAGCTGCACCGGGTCGTCGAACTCGCGCTCCGCCGAGCAGTGGCAGACCGCGCGGAGCCGGTCCGTGCCGAGCACCCAGTGGATGCGGTAGACGCGGTCGCCGGTCAGCATCGGGCGCGTCACGACGTCACCAGCCGCTGCAGCAGCCGCCGGGCCGCCAGGCCGCCGGTGTCGATGTTGACCGAGAGCTCCTGGTAGCCGTCCGGTTCGGCGGCGATCACCCGCTCGAGGACGTCCAGCGCTTCGACGTCCTGCAGGACCACCGTGCGGTTGTTCTCCGCGAGGAACGCCGACACGCCTTCGTCGTCGAGCGCGAAGTCCCGGGCCACCGCCCAGAAGTCGTGCGTCGAGTGTTCGGTTTCGGGGGTGATCGCGTAGACGACCTCGACGTGGAAGGCGTCCGGGTCGCTGCCGTCCGGGTGCGGCACCGAACCGACCGGCGCGATCCGGCTGTGCAGCTTGTACAGGCACGGCGGCGTGTACTCGATGTCCTGCCAGCGCGTGATCCGGCCCTGCAGGCCGGTGGACTTCGCGTAGAACGGCGGGCACGCGGCGTCGGCCATGTGCCGCGACACGTAGACGATCCCGGCCTCGTCGTCGACCTCGGTCGTGATCGGCGTTTCCGCGACCTCCGGCGTGCCGATGTAGCCGCCGTGCAGGTACGTCTCGTGCGAGAGGTCCAGCAGGTTGTCGACGAGCAGCGAGTAGCGCGCCCGCAGCGGTTCCATGCCGGCGACCGTCGTGTACCCGGGCGAGTCGAGGTAGGGCGCCCGCGGGATCTTCGCCGTGTCGGCCTTTTCCGGGTCGCCGATGAACACCCAGACGAAGGAGTCCTGCTCCACCACGGGATAGCGCGTCAGCCGCGCGGTCCGCGGCACCCGGGCCTGGCCGGGCACGGACACGCACCTGCCGTCGGTGCCGTAAGTGAAGCCGTGGTACCCGCAGACGACCTGGTCGTCGACGAGCCGGGACGGCGCCTGCGACAACGGAAAGCGCCGGTGCACGCAGCGGTCGGCCATCGCGGTGACGCCGCCGTCGCGCGTCCGCCAGAACAGGATCGGCTCGCCGCAGATCGTGCGGCTGAACAGGTCCCGGCCGATCTCGGTGCCGTAGGCGGCGACGTACCACTGGTCGCGGGGGATGTCGGTCATCGTGTTCGTCCTTTCGTGGCGGGGCTCACAGCGTGCGGCAACGCTCCGCCGCCCACGAAGGGCGATTCCATAAGATGGAAAACTCAGCCGAGGGCGCGCGAGATCGCCCGGGCGCTGGTCATCACCAGTGGTGCCAGCGTGTGCGGGGTCGCGCTGCCGTGCCGCACGACGAGCGACACCGCCGCGACCACCTGGCCGCGGCCGTCGTGGACCGGCGCGCCGACCGAGAGGCTGTCGAGGGTGACCTGGCGCTCGCTGATGGAGAACCCGTGGGTGCGCACGTCGGCCAGCATGTGCCGCAGCCGGTCCGGATCGGTGACCGTCGCGGTGGTGTACCGCTCGATCGGGCTGCCGAGGACGTCTTCCTGCACCTCGGCGGGCGCGTGGGCGAGCAGGACGAGCCCGACCCCGGTCGCGGTCAGCGCGAACCGCCCGCCGACGCGCGTCAGCACCGGGACGGCGCCCGTCCCGGCGATCCGTTCGATGTAGACGACTTCGGTGCCTTCGCGGACGGCGAGCTGCACGTTCTCCCGGGTGATCTGGGAGAGGTCTTCGAGGAACGGCAGCGCGCGTTCACGCAGGCCCAGCCCGCGGGGCGCGAGCGAGCCGAGCTCCCAGAGCCGCAGCCCGACGCGGTAGGCACCCGACTCGTCCCGTTCGAGCGCGCCCCATTCGCAGAACTCCCGCAGCACGCGGTGCGCGGTCGCGGCGGGCACCCCGGCCCGGCGGGCGATCTCGCTCAGCCGCAACACCGGCCGGTCCGGCGTGAACGCGCCGAGCACCCGCAGGGCACGGCCGAGCACGGGCCCGGTGGCCCCGGGAGCACGACCTCGATGCGGCACGGCCCCGAGCATAAGCCGCGGCCGGCCGGTCAGGCGTGCCGGAGCTGTCCGCGACCCGCGCCCGGCGCTCACCGGTTCAGACCAATCTTGGGGGTTCTGGATCGAGCAAGCGCTTGCGGCGCTACCGGATCCGGGCGGTCCCGGGTGATCCTGCTGTCGGTTCCCGGACCCACCCGAGCCGGGATCGACCGAGGGAAGTGGTCATGAAGCTCTCCCGGTTCCTCCTGTGCGCAGTCGTTTTCCTGCTCTTCGCCGCCGGTGTCGCGCAGGCCGGGCAGACGAGCCTGCGGGCCGCCGATCCCAGCGTGCTGCGGGTCGGCTCCACCTACGTCGGCGTGCAGTCCTCCGGGGGCGGGATCGTGGTGCGCCAAGCCTCCTCGCCCGACGGCCTGGCGAGCGCCACCGCCCGGCGGATCTGGTCGGACAGCCGGGGTCTCGGCGAAGTGTGGGCCCCCGAAATCGTCACCGACGGCGGCCGGTTCTACGTCTACTTCACGGCCGGGACCGGGGCGGCGCACCGGATGTACGTGATCAGCTCCAGCACCGCCGACAGCGGCTACACCGCCGAGACCCAGCTCGCGCTCCCCGACGGCAAGTGGGCCATCGACGGCACGATGTTCACCTTCGGCGGGCAGCGCTGGTTCGTCTGGTCCGGCTGGGCGGGCGACACGAACGTCGAGCAGAACCTCTACATCGCACGGATGAGCAGCCCGACGACGCCGGCCGGGGCCCGGTACGTCATTTCCCAGCCGCGCGAGAGCTGGGAGCGGGTCGTCGGCAACCCGTACATCAACGAGGCGCCCGAAGCCATCAAGGATCCCGACGGCCGGCTGCACATCGTCTACTCGGCCAACGGCAGCTGGAGCGACCAGTACTGCCTGGCCGAGCTCCGCCTGCGCGCCGGCGGCGACCCGACCTACGTGTGGGACTGGTACAAGTCGAACGGCTGCCTGTTCGGCTCGAACCGCGCCACGATGATGACCGGCTGGGACCCGACGCTGTACGTCAACGGCCCTGGCCACAACAGTTTCGTCCTGCTCGACGGCGACATCGCGACGAGCCCGCCCGCCGGCCCGAAGTTCCCGCTGATGTTCCACGCCGTCCCGAAGGGCACGCCGTACTCGTGGGCCAACCGGTACTGGTACACGGGAAGCTTCTGCTGGTGGGGCTCGACGACCTACAGCCGGGCCAACGTCCCGGGCCCGAACGCCGACACCGGCTGGAGCCTCAAGTTCTTCGAGTGACCTCATGACGCGCGCCGGGAGCCGAGGAGCAGCAGGCACAGGACGGCGATCCCGGTGACCAGCCCGGCGACGAGCAGCATCGGATCCAGCGACGGCCCGGCGGCCTGCTGCGCCACGGCCGGGGGTGGCGTGGCCTCCTCGGTGGTGGGCGGCGCCGCGGCGACCGCCGAGGTGGTCGGCGGGCCGGAGGCCGCGGTCGACCGCTTCGCCGAGCTGGGGGTGACGGGCGCTCGTGTCGGCTTGGCCTGCGGCGCGGTGGTGGCAACCGGCAGGACCGTCACTGCGGCCCGCATGTCGGGGTGGACCGAGCAGTAGTAGGCGTACGTCCCGGGGGTGCGGAAGGTATAGCTCCAGCTCTGCCCCTGCGACAGCTGCGGGCTGCGGAAGGCGGCGGGCGCGCTCGTGGTCGTCGCGTCGTGCGGGGCCTGGTCGTGCTGCACCCACGTCACCGTGTCGCCGACGTGCACGGTGAGCGCGGCCGGGGAGAACGCGTAGTTCTCCATCATGACCTGCTGGCCGGCGGCCCGCGCGGGCGTGGCGACCGCCACGAGCCCGATGACCGCCAGCAGGACGGCCCGCCTCATCGGACGAACTCGGCGGCGATCTCGACGTGGATCCGGCGGGGTGCGCGCACGGTTCCCTTGACCCACAGGATGATCCGTTCGTCGTCGACGTGGCGCAGGTCGCCGGTCAGGTGCGGTTCGCCGGTGACGACGTGGTCCTCGCCGATCTCGCCGTCGAAGGTGAGCTCGGCGGTGCGCAGGGTCAGCGACCGGCCGGCGAGGTCGACGTGGCCGCCGGTCGCGGTGAGGCGGGTGCGGCGCAGGGGCAGGCCCAGCAGCCGGATCGACGTCTCGACGACGCAGCGGTCGCGCCGCAGGACGTAGGCCGTGGTGGCGGGCAGGACTTCGGTGTCGGGCATGAGATCTCCGTGCGCAGGGGCGGCGGGCCGGCCGGGAGCGTCCGGCCGGGCCGCCTGGGGGCGTGACGGTCAGCAGCTCGCCTGGTTCAGCAACGGTGTCAGCACGGTCTCGAGCCACACCGTGTGCGTCTTGATGTACTGGTCGAGGTCGAGCAGGTCGGTCACCTGCTGCCCCAGCGACGTCTCGAGGTGAGCGCTCTTGACGTGCGCGATGATCGGCGCGAGCGTGTCGGTGACGACCTTGTCCGCCGACCCGTCGAGCGCCGGAGCCAGCACGGTTTCCAGCCACACGGTGTGCGTCTTGATGTACTGGTCCAGGTTCAGGATGTCCTGCACCTGCTGGCCCGGAGACGTCTCCAGGTGCGCGCTCTTGATGTGGTCGATGATCGGCTGCAGGACCGCCTTCGGCACGCACGAACCCCCGGCCGGGGTGGAGGGCATCGGCATCGAGTGGGTGGGTCCGGACGTCGGCGCCGACGTCGGGGCCGAGGTCGGCGGGGCGCTGGTCGGCGCCGAGCCGGTGACCGTGACGGTCGCCTTCATGTCCGGGTGGATCGAGCAGTAGTAGGAGTAGGTGCCGGCCTGGGTGAAGGTGTGGCTGAAGGTCTGGCCCGTCTGCAGCGTCGGGGAGCTGAACTTCTCCGGCCCGTCGGTGACGACGATGTTGTGCGGCGCGGTGTCGTGGTTGGTCCACGTCACCGTGTCGCCGACGGCGATGCTCAGGCTCGCCGGGCTGAACTTGTAGCCCATGGCCTCGACGGACTTCGCCGAGCCCGTGGCGGCCTGTTCCTGCGAAAGCCCTTGGTACAGCGGGACGGCGAGCGGGCTTTGCTTCGCCAGCGCGGCGAGGTCGACGTTCGTGCTCGCCGCCGGCGCGGCCTGCTCGCTCTGCCCGCCGCGGAGCGTGGCGAGGCTGAACAACGCGGTCGCCAGGGCGAGGATCGCCACGGCGACCGGCCAGTGCCGTCGTCGCCGCACCGCCTCCGGCTGCTCGGGGGCGGTCGGGGAGTTGTCCATCGAGGACTCCTTTCACGGGTACTGCGTGATCAGCGGCCGGGGCTGGCCGTGACGAGGAAGCTCGCCGCGAGGAGCACCACGAGCACCAGCGTGGTCTCGGCGGCGACGGAATAGACGAACGGGCGCACGGTGGCGGCGTCCCCGCGCAGGACGACGGCGAAGTCGAGCCGGCGCCCGACCCAGCTGCGGCTGGCCTGCGCGGCGAGGAGCACGACGGCCAGCACGCCGAGCTTGACCAGCAGCGTCTGGCCGTAGGCGGTGCCGAACACCCGGCCGACGCTGCCGATGGTCTGCCAGGCCAGCGCGACCCCGGCCGCGACGACGACGGCGACCGACGTCATCGCGAGCTTCGAGTACCGGGGGATCACCGAAGCGAGCTCGCCGGGGTCGCGGCGGGCCAGGACGCCGAACAGGAGCACGGCCAGCCCGCCGATCCACGCGGACGCGCCGGCGAGGTGGGCGAAGTCGGCGAGCTGGGTCAGCCACGGGCGCGTGCTCTCGACGGCGTGGCCGGTGAGGCCGGTCGTGCGGAGCAGGCCGAGCAGGACCGCGCCGGTCCCGACGCGCCAGGGCAACGCCGTCGCCGCGCCGGGGCCGCGTTGCAGGAGCCAGGCCAGCACGACCCCGCCGAGCAGCCACACCAGCGCCCGGGCGAACCAGATCCGGCCGAACTGGCTGTCCAGGGCCTGGCCCAGCAGGTCGAGGGCGAGGAAGTCCGACGCCGGGCGTTGCGCGGCCCAGGCCGCCTGCAGGCCCAGCCCGGCGAGCGTGCCGGCCAGGCCGAGGAGCCAGCCGGTCACGAGCACCGAGCGGGTGCCGCGGTGACCGGCCCCCGCGGGCCAGAGGAGCGCGACGAACAGCAGCCCGCCGGTGAAAAGCGTCAGGCCGGTGTAGTCGACGGTGCGCGCGAAGACGTACCACGCCTTGACGGAGTCCACCGCTCACCGTCCATTCGGGACGGTTGTGGTGGGGATGCCCACGGCGGCGGCGGGCACCATCGCGGGCTCCAGGCCGCCGTCGGCGGTGCGGCAGTAGCCGAGGACGAGTGCGCCGAGGCCGTCCGGACCCGTGACGCCGAGGCCGCCGGTCACCGCCCCGAGCACTGGCAGTCCGCCCACCGTGTCCAGGACCTGCTGGGCCGCGCCGGGTCGGCAGGTGGGCACTTCGGTTCCGGGTGGGGGTACCGGCTCCGGCTCTTGCGGGACGGTCGGCACGGGCTCGGGGGTCGGCGTCACGACGACGTCGCCGGGCGTCGTCGGGGGTGGCTGGTCGACGACGGGCACCGCGGGCAGGGGCGGCACCGGCACGTCCGCGGGTGGCAGGCCGGACGGAAGTGGTTGCGCGCCAGGGGTTTCCGGGACGGCCTGGTGGCCGCCGTCCACGACCGGCGGCGGGGCGGCCGCCGCGGCGCCGGGACGCAGGCCGATGCCCGACGCGTAGCCGACGACGACCACGACCGCGCCGGCCAGGCTCGCGGCGATGACGTGGTCACGGCGCAGTGCGGGTCCTCGCACGGTTTCGTCCTCCAAAGAACGGGAATCCGCCCGCCGGAAAGAGAAATGCCGGAGGGATGGGGGAAAGCGGGAAGTGGGGAGAAGAAAACCACCCGGCACGTTTCGGGGCGTGATCCTCACGTGAAGGCCAGGTAAAGTCGACCGGCCGCCGGGTGACCCCGCGCGGTGAGTTGCTGCGCCGGACGCCCGGTTTGCTGGGCTGTTCGGGTGACTTGGGCGGCGAACCAGTGGGGTAGTGGTCCGGTTTGTCCGGTTGGCCGGGCGCGGCGGTGAGAATTGCTTTACGCAGCCGTTTCACGCTTTGCCGGTGCCCGGCCGGGTGTGCTCGCTACGGTTCGCGCACTTGCTCGAATTCCCCGAGAACGCGAGGAATCATGACTTCCGGGTTGGCTTTTTCCCTGCGCGTCGCCGTGGTTTCGGCGGCCGCGGCCCTGATCTGCGCCCCCGTCGCGGACGCGCACAGCGTCCTGTTGTCCAGCACGCCCGCGCGCGACGCGACGGTGACCGCGTCGCCGGCCGAGGCGGAGCTGGTGTTCAACGAGCCGGTCGAGAACCGGTTCACCGAGCTCGCGGTCCTCGGCCCGGACGGCACCTCCCACTGGGAAGCCGGCCCGGCGTCCGTTGTGGACGCTCGCGTCACGACCCCGCTGCGCCCGCTCGGCGCGGTGGGCACCTACACGATCCGGTATCGAGTCACCTCGGCGGACGGCCACCCGGTCTCCGGAGCGGTCCCGTTCCGGCTGACGACGGCGGGCCCGGGCGCCGCGGCTCCGGCAGCGGCCGCTCCGCCACCGGCGGAGGAGCGGATGCCGCTGTGGCCGTGGATCACGGGCGGTGCGGTCCTGCTGGGCACGGGGTTCGCGGTGGCCCGCCGGGTGGCCCGCGGCTGAGGGGTGGGCTACGCCCTTTCCTGCCAGACTGGCCCGCATGGACGCCCGGCACCTGCGCTACTTCCTCGCCGTCGTCGACCACGGCAGCGTGAACAAGGCCGCCGCGGCGCTGTACGTCGCGCAACCCTCGCTTTCGCAGGCTCTTCGCGCGCTCGAACGGGATCTCGGGCAGGACCTCTTCCACCGCGTCGGGCGGCGGCTCGTGCTCACCGATGCCGGCCGGGCGCTGATCGAGCCCGCGCGGCAGGTCGTGCGCGGGCTCGAGAACGCGCGTGCCAGCGTCGAATCCGTCGCGGGGCTGCAGGTCGGGCGGGTCGAGATCGCGGCCATGCCGTCGCAGGCCGTCGAGCCGCTGGCCGGGATGATCAAGGCCGTCACCGAACGCCATCCCGGGCTGTCGGTGTCCGTCCGGGCCGCGTTCACCGCCGGCGAGGTCGTCGCCCAGGTCCGGAGTGGACAGACGGAGCTGGGGCTGCTCGGGGCCGGTGAGCCGCTCGCCGCCGCGGGTGTCGAGGTGCGGGACGTCGGGACGCAGCGGTTCGTGCTCGTCAGCCCGGAGGACGGGCCGTTCGCGCCCGGCAGCGTCGTGCGGCACGAAGACCTCGCCGGGCACCGCGTGATCGTCGGCCAGCTCGGCACCGGCATGCGGCAGCTGGTCGACGAGATCCGCGCCGGCGGCGTCGACCTGACCGAAGTCGTCGAAACCGAGCACCGCGAAGCGATCCTGCCGCTCGTGCTCGGCGGCGTCGGGGTGGCCGTGCTCACCGACTCGTGGGCGCCCCTCGCGCGGCAGGCAGGCGCCCTCGTTCTCGAGCTCACGCCGGCGCGGCACCTGCACCTCGCCCTGGTCAGCCGGACCGGCGGCCTCACGCCGGCCGCGAAGGCCTTCGTCGACGTCGCTTATAGCCTGAGCCGATAACACGGGGTGGGACCACGTCTTGGACGCGGCCCTCGGGCGGGTGATGCCATCGAGGACATGGTCACCCACCGCATCGCACTCATCCCAGGGGACGGCATCGGCCAGGAAGTCACGCCCGCCGCCTGCCGCGTGCTCGACGCCGTCGGACGGCGCCACGGCGTCACGTTCGCCTACGACGCCTTCGACTGGTCCTGCCGGCGCCACACCGAGCTCGGCGCGATGATGCCCGACGACGGCCTCGACCGGATCCGCCACCACGACGCGATCTTCCTCGGCGCGGTCGGCGACCCGTCGGTGCCCGACCACGTCTCCCTGTGGGGTCTGCTCATCCCGATCCGCCGGACCTTCCGCCAGTACGTCAACCTCCGGCCGGTGAAGGTCTTCGAAGGCGTCGAGAGCCCGGTGCGGCGGGCGCGCCCCGGCGAGGTCGACCTGGTCGTCGTCCGGGAGAACGTCGAGGGCGAGTACAGCGAGATCGGCGGCCGCCTCGGCCGCGGCTTCCCGGACGAGATGGCGGTCCAAGAAGCCGTGTTCACCCGGGCCGGCACCACCCGCGTCGCCGAGTACGCCTTCCGCCTGGCCGGGCGGCGCCGCGGCCGGCTGACGTCGGCGACCAAGTCCAACGGCATCGTGCACACCATGCCGTTCTGGGACGAGATCGTCGCCGAGACGGCCGCCTCCCACCCGGACGTCACCTGGGCCGCCGAGCACATCGACGCGTTGTGCGCCAAGGTCGTCCTCGATCCCGGGCAGTTCGACGTGATCGTCGGGTCGAACCTGTTCGGCGACATCCTGTCCGACCTGACCGCGGCGGTCGCGGGCGGCATCGGCATCGCCCCGGCGGCGAACCTCAACCCCGAGCGCGACTTCCCGTCGATGTTCGAGCCGGTGCACGGCTCGGCGCCGGACATCGCCGGCCGCGGCACCGCCAACCCGCTGGGCGCGATCTGGACCGCGGCGCTCATGCTGGACCACCTCGGCCACGCCGAAGCCGCCGAGGAGGTCGAACGCGCCATCGCCGGCGTCCTCGCCGGCACGGCCGTCCGCACGCCCGACCTCGGCGGCACGGCGACGACCGAGATCTTCACCCGAGCCGTCCTGGAGCACCTTTCATGACCTTGCCGGACACCTTCGCCCACCGCTCGGTCGACGCCGACGGGGTGCGGATCCACTGCGCCGTCGGCGGCGACGGGCCGCCGCTCCTGCTCCTGCACGGGTACCCGCAGACGCACTTGATCTGGCACCACGTCGCCCCGAAGCTGGCCGCGGACCACACGGTCGTGCTCGCCGACCTTCGCGGGTACGGCGACAGCGACAAACCGGCCCCGGGCGACGGTGACGTCGAGTACTCGAAACGCGTCATGGCCCGCGACCAGCTCCTGGTGATGCAGGCGCTGGGCTTCGACCGGTTCGGCGTCGCGGGGCACGACCGCGGCGGCCGCGTCGCGCACCGGCTCGCCCTCGACGCGCCGGAGGCGGTCTCGGCCTTGGCCGTGCTGGACATCGTCCCGACCCGGCACGCCTTCGACCACGCGGACAAGGAATTCGGGCTCGGCTACTTCCACTGGTTCTTCCTGGCGACGGGCAACGGCATCCCGGAACGCCTGATCGGCGCCGACCCGGAGTTCTGGATCACGGCCCGGATGAACGCCCGCCACCACGGCGGAACCCCGTTCGACCCCGCGGCGATCCGGGAGTACGTGCGGTGTTTCGCCGACCCCGCGGCCATCGCGGCGTCCTGTTCGGACTACCGGGCGGCCGCGGGCGTCGACCTGGAGCACGACGCGGCCGACGCCGGGCGGAAGGTGCGAACGCCGCTGCTGGCCCTGTGGGGCGAGCACAGCTTCGTCGGCCGCACCTACGACGTGCTCGACGTCTGGCGGGCGTACGCCCATGACGTCCGGGGACGGGCGTTGCCGTGCGACCACTACGTCCCGGAGGAGCGGCCCGAACTGGTGGCCGCCGAGCTGAGCGAGTTCTTCGGCGCGGGGTCGGTGAGGTAGTGGCGGATGACCGGCGCGACCCACGCCGTCAGCTCGTCGCGGCCCATGTCCGCCAGCGGCGGCACCTTCAGCACGTAACGCGAGAGGGCCAGGCCGAGGATCTGTGAACCCAGCAGCGCGGCGCGCTCGGGTGCGTGGTCGGCCACGACCGCGGCGACGGCCGGGGTCACCTGGCCGGTGAACAGCTCCAGCATCTTCGCCGCCGCCGCTTCGCTGGTCGTCGACGCGCGAAGCAGTGACAGGAATCCGGCATCGTCCTCCCAGACGCCGAAGAACCGCGGCATCAGCACGGCCGCGAGGTCCGCCGCGGGCACCCCGGTGAGGTCCGGCAGGTCCAGCTCGAACTCCGCGGCCGCCGCGAAGAGGCCCTCCTTCGTGCCGTAGTAGCGGACGACCATCGCCGGGTCGACGCCGACGTCCGCGGCGACGTCGCGCAGCCGCACCCGGTCGAAACCCTGGGCACCGAAGCGGGTCCGGGCGGCCTCGAGGATCGCGGCGCGGGTGGCGGGGGCGGAGCGGCGGCGGGGCGGGGTCACCCCGCCAGCATAAGTCACCGGCGGTTGACTTACTGCGCGGACGCTGGCTACCGTCTAAGTCACCCGCTGTTGACTTAGGAGGTTGCCGGTGGACACCGTGGATGTCGTCGTGGTCGGGGCCGGTCCGACGGGCTGCATGCTGGCCGGGGAACTGGCCCTCGCCGGCCGCTCGGTCGTGGTCGTCGAGAAGCACGCCGAAGCGTCACCGCTCAGCCGGGCGTTCGGGACCCACGCCCGGACCCTCGAAGTCCTGGACGCCCGTGGCCTCGCCGACGAACTGGTCGCCACGGGCACGAAGGCGGGCAGCCTGAGCCTGTGGAACAGCGCGGGCCTCGACCTGACCCGGCTTCCGTCGCGGTTCCCGTTCCTGCTCGTGACGCCGCAGCGCAGCGTCGACACCCTGCTGGAGAAGTACGCCCGCGACCAGGGCGCGCAGCTCGTGCGCGGCGTGAGCGTCACCGATGTGACCACGCGGGACGACGGCGTCGTCGTCCGCGCCGGCGAACTGGCGTGGAAGGCGTCCTACGTCGTCGCCGCCGACGGTGCGCACAGCACGATCCGCGGCCTGACCGGCACGGACTTCCCGGGCAAGGTGCTGCTGCGCTCGATCGTGCTCGCCGACGCCCGCCTCGCCGAGCCGCCGGACACGGTCATCACGGTCGACGCCGTCAAGGACAGCTTCGCGTTCCTCGCTCCCTTCGGCGACGGCTGGTTCCGGGTCATCGCCTGGGACCGGCGCCACGAGGACGACCCGGACTTCCGCGCCGAACCGGCGGTGGTGCGCGACATCCTCCGGCGCACGATGGGCACCGACTTCGGCATGGGCGAGACGCGCTGGATTTCCCGCTTCCGCAGCGACGAACGCCAGCTCGGCGCCTACCGCTCGGGTCGCGTGTTCTTCGCCGGCGACGCCGCGCACGTCCATTCGCCCGCGGGCGGGCAGGGCATGAACACGGGCATCCAGGACGCCGCCAACCTCGGCTGGAAGCTGGCCGCCGTGCTCGGCGGCGCCGACCCCGCGATCCTCGACACCTACCAGGCCGAACGGCACCCGGTCGGCAAGCTGGTGCTCCGCACGAGCGGAGCCACGATCCGGATGATGACGGTGCGCTCGTGGCCGTCGCGGTTCCTCCGCAACCACGCGATCGGCGCGCTGCTGCGCAACCGCCGGTTCTCCCGCAAGGCCGCCGGGATGTTCACCGGGACCGGGATCCGCTACCGGCGCAAGGCCTCCGAGCACCGGCTGGTCGGCACCCCCGCGGGCGACCTTCCGCTGCGGGACGGCCGGCTGCCGGAAGCGTTGCGCCGCGGCGGTTTCGTGCTCGTCGCGGGCCGGGACGCCGGCCGGGTCGCGGCGCCCGTGCCGGTGGCGCACCGCACGGACGACGGGCCGGGACTGCTGGTGCGCCCGGACGGTTACGTCGCCTGGGCCGGCGACGTCACGTCCCGGGACTGGGCCGCGGTCCTGGGAAGGTGGACCCGCTGATGCAGGTCGTCGTCATCCGCTTCACCGTCCGGGAAGACTGGGCCGGGCGCTGGCTCGACGTCGTCGAGGAGTTCACCCGCGCCACCAGAGCCGAAGCCGGCACGCTCTGGTTCTGGTGGGCGCGCAGCGTCGACGAACCGAACGTCTTCTTCCTGCTGGAAGGGCACCGCGAGGAAGGCGTCGAAGACCACCTGAAGTCGCCGTTGATCCCGAAGATCCAGCGTGAGTGGCCGGCGGCGCTCGTCGAGACCCCGCGCGTGCTCATGACGACCCTGCCCGGCAACGGCTGGCCCGAACTGGCGCTCCTGCCGGTGCCGGGCGGCGGGTGAGAACTGCGGCGATCGGCGGTACGAGTTCCGCTGCCCGAGGGACATACGCGGCGCCGCACCGGTCCTTAGAGTGGAATGCCCAGTCCGCGCTGGGGCGAAGGTGGTTGCCCACCATGATCGACGCACATCGGTTCGACGGAAGAGGCCCCGGCGGCGGCGCCGTGTTCGAAGCGTGGGAACGGTTCGTGCGGGGCGAGGACCAGGTCCCCGGCGTCCGGCCCGTGGTCGCGATCTCCTGGCACCGCTGCCGGGAGCAGTACCGGGTCGACCCCCACCTGACGGAGGCGCCGGTGGCCGCCGCCGGGCGCGAGCACGCCCCGGAACACGACCTCGTCTTCGCCGAACTCGGCTTCCGCGCCGCGTCCGTCGCGCACGAAATGGGTGCCTTGCACGGCGCCGTCACGGTCACCGACGCGGCCGGCCGGATCCTCGGTGAGTGGGGCGATCCGGCGACGCTGGCCCGGGCCACCGACTTCAACCTGGCGCCGTGGTTCTGCTGGTCCGAGTGCGCGGCCGGGACGAACGGCATGGGGACGGCGCTGGAAGCGCACGGCCCGGTGCTGATCAGCGGCGCCGAGCACTGGTGCCAGGCGTTCCACGGCTGGGTCAGCGCGGGCATCGCGGTCCGCGACGTCGTGACGGGGGAACCGATCGGGGGCCTGAACCTCTCCTGCTGGCACAGCCGCCTGCCGCCGTCCGCGGGCGGGTGGCTGGCGGACGCCGTCGCGAAGACCCAGCGCGCGCTCAAGCACCGGGCCCGCGACATCGGCGCCGAGCTGGTCGCCGCCTACTCACAGGCCGGGGCCCGCTCCAGCACCCCGCTCGCGGTGGTGGACACCGCGGGCAAGGCGGTGATCGCGGACGACCGGGCGAGCGTGCTGATGGGCGTCCCGGCGTCGACCCCGGCGATCGACCCCTCCCTGCGCTGGAACCCGGGGCTGCCGGCCCTGATCGCCGCCGTGAGGCACGCCGGGGAACAGGCGGCCCGCAACCCGGACTGGGTCGGCTCGACGCGGATCTTCACCCACCTCGCCGACGAGCCGACGGCGATCAGCATCCGGCCGGTCTTCTCGTCCGCGCACCTGATCGGGCACCTGGTCTCGTTCGGGGTCGGCGAAGGCGCGCCGCTGCCGCCGCCGGACGGGCCCGGCGTGCCACCGCGCCGGGTGGTCGGGATGCGCGAGAACCGGATGGTGCTGCTGCGGCTGCCGGAAGTCTCCCTCGCGGAGTCGGAGGGCAACGACGTGTGGCTGTCCACCGCGCAAGGACGGCTGCGCGCGGCGTCCGCGAGCCTGGACAAGCTCGACACCGAGCTGGCCGGGGCCGGTTTCCTGCGGGTGCACCGCCGGTACGTCGTCAACCTCAGCCGCATCCGGGAGATCGAGCGCGGCCACAAGGGCGAGCTGCGGCTCGTCATGGACGGCGGCGCGAACGAGATGGTGCCGGTCTCCCGCCGCAACGCACCGGCCGTGCGCCGCGCGCTGAACATCTGACCCGCGGAGGACGGCCGTGCGTGGAATCCGCGACTGGTGGCCCGGCCGGCTCGACCTGGGCCGGCTCCGGCGGCACTCGGCGGGTCCCTTCGGGCCGGACTTCGACTACGCCGCCGAGTTCCGGACCCTCGACCTCGACGCCGTCGCACGGGACGTCGACGAAGTGCTGACGACGTCACAGGAGTGGTGGCCCGCCGACTTCGGCCACTACGGGCCGCTCGTGCTGCGGATGGTCTGGCACTGCGCCGGGACGTACCGGATCGGCGACGGCCGCGGCGGCCCGGGCGCGGGCCTGCAGCGCTTCGCCCCGCAGAACAGCTGGCCGGACAACCGCAACCTCGACAAGGCGCGGCGGCTGCTCTGGCCGGTCAAGCGCAAGTACGGCCGCAAGATCTCGTGGGCCGACCTGATGGTCTTCGCGGGCAACCGCGCCCTGGAGACGATGGGCTTCACGACCTTCGGCTTCGCGGGCGGGCGCGAGGACGCCTGGGAGCCCGACGAAGACGTCGACTGGGGGCCCGAGCACGCCTGGCTCGGCGACGAGCGGCACGACGGCGTCCGGGAGCTGCGGCACCCCCTCGCGGCCGACCAGCAGGGCCTCATCTACGTCAACCCGGAAGGGCCGAACACCGTCCCGGACCCGCTCACCTCGGCCCGGGACATCCGCGAGACGTTCCGCCGCATGGGGATGTCCGACGAGGAAACCGTCGCGCTGATCGCGGGCGGGCACACGTTCGGCAAGACGCACGGCGCCGCCGACCCGGACATCCACCTCGGGCCCGCCCCCGAAGGCGCGGCCCTCGAAGAACAGGGCCTGGGCTGGCGCAGCGGGTACCGCACCGGCACGGGCGCGGACGCCATCTCCAGCGGCTTGGAAGGGACCTGGACGCCCACCCCGACCCGGTGGGACAACAGTTTCCTCGAGACGCTGTTCGGCCACGAGTGGGACCTGGAGCTGAGCCCCGGCGGGCGGTGGCAGTGGATCCCGCGGGGCGACGGCGGGGCGGGCACCGTCCCGGACGCCCACGACCCCGGGAAAACACACGCCCCGACGATCCTGACGACGGATCTGGCCCTGCGCGTGGACCCGGGCTACGAACCGATCGCCCGGGGCTTCCTGGCGCACCCGGACCGGTTGGCAAGCGCTTTCGCCCGGACCTGGTTCAAGCTGACCCACCTCGACCTGGGGCCTCGCGAGCGTTACCTCGGCCCGCTGGTCCCGGCGGAACGGCTGCGGTGGCAGGACCCGGTGCCCGCCGTGGACCACGAACTCGTCTCGGCGGCGGACATCGCCGTGCTCAAACGGGAAATCCTCGCGTCCGGGCTGACGGTCGCCAGGCTCGTCTCGACGGCGTGGGCGTCCGCCTCGACGTTCCGGGTCAGCGACAGGCGCGGCGGCGCGAACGGCGCCCGGATCCGCCTCGAGCCCCAGTGCCACTGGGAGGTCAACGAACCCGGGCAGCTGGCGCACGTGCTGCGCGTCCTGGAAGACGTCAGGCAGTCTTCGGGCAAGAGGATTTCGCTGGCCGACCTGATCGTGCTCGGCGGCGTAGCGGCCCTCGAGCAGGCGGCCGGCGTCGAAGTCCCGTTCACCCCGGGACGAACGGACGCGACGCAGGAGTGGACCGACACGAAGTCTTTCGCCGTTCTCGAACCGGCCGGCGACGGATTCCGCAACCACGAAGGAAAAGCGCCGGACCCGGAGCGGCAGCTGGTCGAGCGCGCGAGCCTGCTGGGCCTGAGCCCGCCGGAGATGACGGTGCTCGTGGGCGGTCTGCGTGTCCTGGGCGCGAACCACCGGAACTCGCCGCTCGGCGTGTTCACGTCCCGGATCGGCTTGCTGACCAACGACTTCTTCGTGCACCTGCTCGACCCGGGCGTGCGGTGGCAGCCGGCCGGCGACGTCTTCGAGGGCCGGGACCGGGTCACCGGCGAGCTCCGGTGGACCGGCAGCCGGGTCGACCTCGTCTTCGGCGCGAACTCCGAACTCCGTGCGCTGGCGGAGGTCTACGCGAGCGACGAGGGGAAGTTCGTGCGTGACTTCGTCGCCGCGTGGGACCGGGTCATGAACCTCGATCGCCAGTGGGGCCCGATCGGCTGTGAACGGTAGCCGGTCGCCGGTGAACGGCGCGAGGCCCGTTCGCGCGCCACGCCCGGCGTAGCTTGATTTCCGGCCATGGAGATCGGGGTGAGGAGGACGAAGGCCGATGACGAGCATCCAAGAACGGACCGACCTGCTCAACAAGATCGGGTTGGACGCGCAGAACAAGGCGGCGCTGGGCGCCGTCCTGGGCACCGGGAACATCGGGCAGGCCCTGGAAGGGCCGGGCGGCCGGCTGCAGGCCACCATCCGCATCAACCCGGACGAGCTCACCTGGGATCCGTCCATTTTGGTCATGCCGCACGGCGGTGACCTGGAGCTCGAGCTCATCAACGACGACCGGAACACGCACTGCGCCCTGCTGCCGAGCAACGGCGACCGGAAGTTCATCTGGCTGGTGAACCACTCCAAGGGCCGCGCGACGCTCAACCTCGACGGGCCGGGCTACTACTGGTTCAGCTCGCCCACGGGCAACGACGAGGGCCGGGGGCTGACCGGCGCGATCGTCGTCCTCGGGGACGCGCCGCCGGAGGCCCGCCTCGACCGACCCCAGCAGCCGCGGCCGTGAGGAGGACGAGATGACTGTCGACTACGTGGACGCGGGCGAGGCCATCGACCAGGGCACGCTGAGCGGCAAGGTCGCGGGCGGCGAGGTCGCCCCGCCGGTGGTGGCCCGGCTCGGGTACGAGCGCATCCTCGACGCCCGGTCCGAACCCCACAACTGGCTGACGTACTACGGCGCGTACGACGGGCAGCGGTACAGCCCGCTGGACCAGATCAACACCGAGACCGTGCACCGGCTCGTGCCCGCGTGGATCTTCCAGGCCGGCACGACGGGCCTGATCGCGGGCGCGTCGACCTACTCGTTCGAGGCGGCCCCGATCGTCGTCGACGGCGTCATGTTCCTTTCCGGCTGGGACGGCTGGGTGTGGGCCCTCGACGCGAAGACGGGCGTGGAGATCTGGCGCTACAAGCACGCCGTCCCGTTCGACGTCTCGCTGTGCTGCGGGAACGTCAACCGCGGGGTGGCGGTGGCCGCGGGCAAGGTCTTCTTCGTCGCGGCGAACGCGCGGCTGATCGCGCTCGACGCCACCACCGGCAAGCGGGTGTGGGCCAAGACCTACGGCGACGTGCGCGCCGGCGAGAGCGCCACGGTCGCGCCGCTGGTCGTGAAGAACCTGGTCATCGTCGGCAGTTCCGGCGGCGAGTTCGGCGTGCGCGGGCACCTCGACGCGTTCGACCTCGAGACCGGCGACCACCAGTGGCGCTGCTATATGGTGCCTAAGCCCGGTGAGCCCGGCTCGGAAACCTGGCCGTCCGAAGGCGAAGCGTGGGCGCGCGGCGGCGCGAACTGCTGGCTCACCAGCACGTTCGACGCCGAGACGAACCTGCTCTACGTCGGCACCGGCAACCCGGCGCCCGACTTCGACGGCGAAGTCCGCGAAGGGGACAACCTCTTCACGGACAGCATCGTCGCGGTCGACGTGGACAGCGGCCGGATCCGCTGGCACTACCAGTGCACGCCGCACGACCTGTGGGACTACGACAGCATCGCCGAATGCATCCTGTTCGAGCACGACGGCCGGAAGCTGCTCGGGCACTTCGACAAGAACGGCTACTTCTTCGTCCTCGACCGCACGAACGGCTCGCTGGTCCGGATCACGCCCTTCGTGGACCGCATCACCTGGGGCGCGATCACGCGCGACGGCCGGGTCACGGCGAAGGTGTACCCGGACAAGGAAGGCGTGCCGGTCCACTTCTACCCGGGCCCGGCGGGCGCCAAGGAATGGACGCACGCGTCCTACAGCCCGAAGACGGGGCTCTTCTACGTCCCGGTGCAGGACACCGGGGCGACGGCCACCCGGCGGCGCCGGGAGTTCCGGGAGAGCATCCCGTACTGGGGCGCGGGGGTCGCCGTCGACATCGACGACATGGCCGGCTCGATCAGTGCCTTCGACGCGAGCGGCGAGGAGAAGTGGCGCTGGCGCAACGAACTCCCGATGTGCGCGTCGACGCTCGCCACCGGCGGTGACCTGGTGTTCGCCGGTGAGCCGTCCGGCGAGTTCAACGCGCTGGACGCGCGCTCGGGGAAGCTTTTGTGGCAGTTCCAGTGCGGCAGCGGCCACCACAGCAGCCCGACGACGTATTCCGTCGACGGCCGGCAGTACGTCGCCGTGCCGGTCGGCTGGGGCGGCTGGGCCGAGGGCTTCCTCCCCGGCATGCTCGGCGCGGGCCACGGCAGCGCGCTGGTCGTCTTCGCCCTGCCGGAAACGTCGTGACGCGGCCCTGCGAATGGAGGTGAGTCCATGGAGTCACAGCTCGTCGTGTGGGAGACGCCGGAGTTCGACGAGATCGCCGTCGCACCCGAGGTGACGATGTACGTCGCCCAGCTGGACGACTGACACCACCGCTGTCGTGAGTGGTCAGGCGATGGGAACCGCCCTGGCCACTCACGACAAGCCGCCGCAGAACGGGAGGTCAAGGGATGACGGCGATCGCCGAGACGACTTTCGTCGAGACGTTGCGGGCCCACTCGCGCCGGTACCACGACCAGCACCCGTTCCACGTGCGGATGAACGCCGGCCTGCTGAGCCCGGAGCAGCTGCGCGGCTGGGTGGCGAACCGCTTCTACTACCAGGAAAACCTCCCCCGCAAGGACGCCGCGATCCTCGCGAACTGCCCCGACGTCGAGGTCCGCCGGCGCTGGATCCGCCGGATCACCGACCACGACGGCCGGCACGCGGGGGAGGGCGGGATCGAGGCCTGGCTCCGCCTCGGCGAAGCCGCCGGGCTGACCCGCGAAGAGGTCCGCGACCACCGGCACCTCGTGCCCGGCGTGCGGTTCGCCGTCGACTCCTACGTGACGTTCGCCCGGACGCGCCCGTGGGTCGAGGCGGTCGCGTCGTCGCTCACCGAGCTGTTCGCGCCCGACCTGATGGCGCGGCGGCTGGCCGCGTTCGAGCGGTGGTACCCGTGGATCGACGCGGACGGCCTCGCCTACTTCCGCGCCCGGCTCGAGCAGGCCCCGCGCGACTGCGAGCACGCCCTCGAGGTGGTCACCGGGCACTGCCCGACCGCCGAGTCCCGGGCCCGCGCCGTCGACGCGCTGTCGTTCAAGTGCGACGTCCTGTGGAGCCTGATGGACGCCGTCGACCGGGCGTACCCGCGGTGACCGAGGTGTCCACAAAGGACCGTCCCCGGCTGGCGCGCCACGTCCGGCTCGGCTACGACCGGGCGCGGCGACGGCCGATCCTGCTGCTCCCCGAGACGGTCGTGCTGCTGAACGGCACCGGCGGGGACATCCTCGGGCTGTGCGACGGGCACCGCACCGTGGCCGAGGTCGTCGCCGAGCTCGGCGCGCGGTACCAGCGCGTCCCCGACGACGAGGTGCGGCGGTTCCTGACCCGGCTCGTCGCCCGGCGCTGCGTGGAGCTCGCCGATGGCTAGCCCGTTCGGCCTGCTCGCCGAGCTCACCTACCGCTGCCCGCTGGCCTGCGCGTACTGCTCGAACCCGCTCAACCTGGCGGACTACTCCGACGAGCTCACCACCGGCGAATGGCGGCGCGTCCTGGGCGAGGCGCGCGACCTCGGCGTGCTGCAGTGCCACCTGTCCGGCGGGGAACCGCTGCTGCGGCGCGATCTCGCCGAAATCGTCGCGGAGGCTCATGCGCTCGGGCTGTACACCAACCTCGTGACCAGCGCGCTCGGGCTCACCCGCGCCCGCGCCGAGCGGCTGCGGGCGGCCGGGCTGGACCACGTGCAGGTCAGCGTCCAGGCCGACGAACCCGTGTTGTCCGACCGGATCGCCGGGCTGCCGTCCTTCCGGCGGAAGGTCGAGGCGATGGGCGTGGTCAAGGAGCTGGGCTGGCCGCTGACCCTGAACGTGGTGCTGCACCGGCAGAACATCGGCCGCGTCGCCGAGCTGCTCGCGCTGGCCGAAGAAGCCGGCGCCGACCGGGTGGAGCTGGCCAACACCCAGTACTACGGCTGGGCCTGGCGCAACCGGGCCGCGCTCCTCCCGACCCGCGCCCAGCTCGACGCGGCCGAGGCCGTCGTCCGGGCCGCGCGCGAACGGCTGCGCGTGGAAGTGATCTACGTGCTACCCGACTACTACAGCCGGTACCCGAAGCCCTGCATGGGCGGCTGGGCATCGCGGCAGCTGACGGTCACCCCCAACGGCGACGTCCTGCCGTGCCCGGCCGCGCAGTCCCTGCCGTTGCCGCGCGCGAGTGTCCGATCGGATTCCCTGGCGCGGATCTGGGCGGAAGCACCGGTGATGACGGCGTTCCGCGGCACGGACTGGCTGCCGGAGCCCTGCCACGGCTGCGCGCGGCGCGAGATCGACTTCGGCGGCTGCCGCTGCCAGGCGTTCCAGCTCACCGGCGACGCCGCCCGCACCGACCCGGTCTGCCACCTCTCGCCGGACCACCACCTCGTCGAGCGGGCGGTGGAGACGGCCGGTCCGGCTCGGCTGGTGCCCCGCCGAAGGCAAGCCGGTACGACGTGACCGGTTCGCGTCGAGCCGGGAGGCTGCGACAATCCGGTACGCGGCAGGGTCAGGCGGGCAGGGCGCGGATCCGGGTGAGCAGGTTCGCGGCCGTCGTCCCGCAGAGCTCCGCGAGCCGTGCCAGGGCCGCGGGGTCCAGGTGCACCTCGTGCGGGGCGCCGGTCGGGTCGCCGCACTCGGCGAGCCTGCCCTCGGCCCAGCGGCGGAACGGGGCCAGGTCCTGGTGCGGGGCCCGCACGACGCGGCGCAGGTCGACCCGGACGCCTTCGGCCTCCGTGGTGCCGAACGTGCCGAAGTACCGCTGCCCGACGCGGGCCAGCAGCGCCTCGGGCGACTCGTCCAGTGCCAGGCACAGCTCCACCAGCCGCACGACCGAGCACTGCCGGGTGCCGAGCTCGTAGGTCGCGAGCGTCTGCAGGGAGAGGTCGCTGTGCAGCCGGTGGTTGAGATCGCGGCGGGTCAGGCCGCGCTCGTGGCGCAGCCGGCGGAGCTCCTCGCCGAGCATTCGCTGGTAGGCACCGGCATCCAGCTGCACCCTCGCTCCTCTCCGTCGCGCGTCCGCCGCGGCCGGCGCGCACGGACACACTAGCCTCGCCCCCATCCCGGTTCCACGCCGAGCGGCCGCCGGAGCGTGAGTGGCACGCGCGCGGGCCGACCCCGTACATTGTGGCGGGCCGCGGCTCCGGCGGGAGCGCACTGGACGAGGAGGTGGCCGGCGGGTGCCCGACAGCTCCGCTTCCCCGGACCCGGTGACCGGGCTGCCCGGACGCGCGCTGTTCGAAGCCGGGCTGGCGCCCCTGCTGACCGCCGAAGACGGCGCGCAGGTCGCGTTGCTGCTGGTGGGCCTCGACGGGTTCGCCGTGGTGCGCGACGGCCTCGGGTTCGACGCGGCCGACGAGCTGCTCGCCGGGGCGGCGCGCACGCTCGAGGAGATCTTCGGTGACCGCAACGCGGTGCTGGCGCTGCTGCCCGGCGACGTCTTCGCCGTCGCGCTGCCGGGAGAACACGACGCGACGTCGGCGGGGGAGCTGGCGGAGGCGGTGATCGCCGCGCTGAGCCGTCCGTCCTATGTGGACGGCGTCGGCGTCGGGCTCAGCACGAGCATCGGCGTCTTCCTCGTCGGCACGAACAAGGCGCTCCCGGGCGAGGCGATCCGCTCGGCGCAGGTCGCGTTGCGCCGGGCGAAGGAGCTCGGCCGGACGCGGTGGGTGCTGTTCGACCCGGTCGCCGGGCACACCGACGCCGAGCGCTACCGCCTCGCGTGCGGCATCGCCGGCGCGCTGGAGTCCGGGGAACTGGCGGTCGTCTACCGCCCGCACGTCGTGCTCCCGGACGCGCGGATCATCACGTCGCTCAACGCCGTGCTCCGGTGGCGCCACCCCGAGCTCGGCGAGCTGCGGCCCGAGGAGTTCTACCCGCTCGCCGAGACCACCGGCATGACGGTCGCGCTCGGCCGGCACCTGCTGGCCGAGACGTTGCGCGCCGCCGGCGACTGGCGGGCCCGGTTCGGTGACGACGCGTCCACGGTGTGCCTGACCCTGCCGAGGCGGATGGCGATCGACGGCGACCTCGTGCGCTTCGTCGGCCAGGAGCTCGACCGCAACGGCCTCCGGCACCGGCACCTCATGCTCTGCACGGACGCGCCGTCGCTGCTGGACGACCGCGGCGACCTGCTCGGCTCCCTCGGCGAGCTGGCCCGGGCCGGCGTGGTGTTCGTCGTCACCATCACCGGGATGCCGGAGCTGGAGCTGCTGCCCGCGCTCGAGGTGCCGGCGCCGGCGGTGATGCTCACCGGGGCGGTCATCGACGCGCTGGAGGTCGACGACCCGCCGGAGCGGGCCGTGCGCACCATCCGGCAGCTGGTCGAGCGCGCCGAGGAGCTCGGGATCAAGGTCGGCGCCCGCGGCGTGCTCTCCGAGGCGCACGCGGAGCTGCTGTTCGGCATCGGGGTGGTCGTCGCGTCGGGGCCGTACCTGCCCACGTACTCGACCGCCGCGGAGGCCGAGACGTGGGTGGGCCGCAACTTCCCCCTGGGCTAGCGGCTCCCGCCTGGTGACGCCGGGAGACGTCTGCTCGCCGGCCTACTGGTGCACGTGGGTCTGCCAGTCGGCCGGGACCCGGCCTTCGGGACCCGGCACCGGCTGCGTGACCGGCCGGTGCTCCGGCGGCGCCAGCGCCGGGCCGTCGTAGGCCTCGCCCGTTTCGAAGCTGTAGAACCAGTCCTCGCCCGGCTCGAAGCTGCGGATCAGCGGGTGCCCGGTCGCCTTGTAGTGCGCCGTCGCGTGCTGGGCGGGCGAGGTGTCGCAGCACCCGATGTGGCCGCACTGGGCGCAGCGCCGCAGGTGCACCCACCAGCCGCCGGCGGCGAGGCATTCCGCGCAGCCGGTGCCGCTCGGCGGTGCGGTGACGTCGATTCCCTCGGTTTCGGCCATGCCGCCAGTCTGCCCCGTGCCGGGGCGCGGCGCATCAACCGGCCCGCGCGGCGGCGCGGGCCGCGGCGGCGTCCCGGCGTTCCTCGAACCGCGACGCCTGCGAATCGAGCGTCTTGAGGAACAGGTCCAGCTCGTCACGGGCCTGTTCGCCGACCTCGCCGAGGCCGGTCAGCTCGAACACCTTCCAGTACCGCAGCAGCGGCAGGACGACGTCGTCGTGGTGGATGCGCAGGTCGTAGATCCCGGCCTTGGCGATCAGCGCCGCCTTGCGCGCGAAGCTCGGGATGACGGCGCCCGGCATGGCGAAGTCGAGGACCTCGTCGGTGATGGCGCGCATCGCCGCGTCCGGTGAGATCTCCAGCGCGGCCTTCATCAGGTTCCGGTAGAAGACCATGTGCAGGTTCTCGTCGGTGGACACCCTGGCCAGCAGCTTTTCCGCGAGCGGGTCCTGGGTGTACTTGCCGGTGTTGCGGTGCGAAAGCCGGGTCGCGAGCTCCTGGAACGAGACGTACGCGCAGACGCGCAGCAGCGGCTTGTCCCCGCTGTCGTACCCGGCCTGCATGGTCTCCATCCGCATCCGCTCCAGCTCGACCGGGTCGACCGCGCGCGTGACGAGCAGGTAGTCGCGGATGCAGATGCCGTGGCGGCCCTCCTCCGCGGTCCAGCGGTGCACCCACGTCCCCCACGCGCCGTCGCGGCCGAAGGCGCGCTCGATCTCGCGGTGGTAGCTCGGCAGGTTGTCCTCGGTCAGCAGGTTGACCTCGAGCGCGGTCCGCGCGATGGGCGTCACCCGCGACTGCTCCGGGTCCCACGCCTCGCCCCCGAGGTCGGCGAAGTCCCGGCCTTGGCTCCACGGGACGTACTCGTGCGGCATCCACTCCTGGGCCACGGCGAGGTGCCGGTTGAGGTTCTCTTCGACCGTCCCCTCGAGCTCGTACATCATCCGGGTGCTCTCGGAAAGGGTCATGTCGGCGTCCTTCCGCAAACCTACGGGTCCGTAACTTACGGTACCGTAACTACGAACGAGCGGGGTGCGAAAGTGGTTCCCGTCTCCCTCTCAGAAGAGGGTGGCGGGCCCGGCCGGCGCCGGCTCGGGCAGCGGCTCGAGGCCGGGGACGAGCGCTCGCACGTCGTCGTGGAAGCGCCGGGCGAGTGTCGGCGCGTCGGCGTTGTCGGGGGTGTGCAGGAACACCGTCGGCGACCGGCCCTCACGCAGCCACCCGGCGACCACCGCGGCCCACGGCCGCCACCCGCCGACGGTCTCCTCGACCGAGTCCCGGCCCAGGTAGCGCACGACCGGCCGGTCGGTCAACGCCCGCGTCCGCCGCGGCAGCCGCGGCTTCTTGCCCCAGGCGTCCTGCTCGGCCTCGCTGGTCGGCGGCTTCCCGAAGAAGACCGTCGTGTCGAACGGCACCCACTCGGCACCGGCGTCGCCGAGCGCGCCTTCGAGCAGGGACGTCGAGCCGGCATCGGTGAAGAACCCGGGATGACGCACCTCCACGGCGCGCCGCCGGCCGGCGGGCAGCCGGCGCAGGAACCGGCCGAGGGCGTCGACGTCGGAAGGGCCGAACGAGCCGGGCAGCTGGGTCCACAGGACGGCCCGGTCCCCGAGGGGCTCGATCGCGTCCAGGAACGCCCGCATCTCGCCCTCGACCCCGGCGAACCGCTTTTCGTGCGTGACGACTTTGGGCACCTTGACCACGAACCGGAAGCCGGGATCGGTCTGCGCCGCCCAGGTCTCGACGGTGGCACGGGCGGGGGTCGCGTAGAAGGTGGTGTTGCCTTCGACGGCGTTGCACCAGCTCGCGTAGGCCCGCAGCCGCTCCTTGGCCGGCGACGGCGGGAGGAACCGCCCCAGCCAGGCCTTGTGGGTCCACATCGCGCAGCCGACGTGCAGACGGACCACCGGCTTCGGCTCCTTCGCTCGTGGGTGAAACCCGTCGAATGGTAGCGAAGGGCGAAGCCGCGCGCGGTGCGCCCGCGCGCGGCCCGGTTCCCGTTGTGGCGGCTAGCGCTGCAGGGTCAGGACTCCCGGCCGCCACGGCAGCTGGTCGTACGGGCCGCTCGCGCCGGGGGACTTCCCCTGGTAGAGCAACTGCAGGTTGCAGGGGTCGACGGTCATGGTCTGGTCCGGGTTGGCGCGGACCAGGTCGCCGTGACTGATGTCGTCGGTCCAGCCCGCGCCGCTGTTGGCCTTGCCCGCGAACGGGGTGCTTTCACTGGCCGCCTGCGGTGTCCACGAACCGCCGAGGCTGCTCGCCGTGAACGAGCGGAAGTAGCGCCCGTTCGCGCCGATCGCCTCGACGATCATGAGGTACTGGCTCTGTCCCTGGACCTTGTAGACCTGGACCGCCTCGAACAGGTTGTTCGTCGAGTCGCTCATGACCGTCGTGTACGACGAGCCGAAGCTGCCCGGGAAGGTCCCGATCGGCATGCTCGCGCGGTAGATCTTGCCGTTGTCGCCGGCGAAGAACAGGTACATCGTCGAGCCGTCGGCGATCAGGGTCTGGTCGATCGGGCCGGTGCCGGAACCGGAGATGCTGCCGGTGAACAGCGGCTGCGGAGACGACCAGCCGTTCGGGTTCGTGGGGTCGCTCGACGTGCGGTAGATGAAGGGCCACGCACCCCACTGGTACGCCAGCACCCAGATGTTCTTGGGAGCGAAGTAGAACAGCGTCGGCGCCACCGCGGCCTGGCTCATCCCGGTCTGGCCGGCCGAGGCCATGTCGGACCAGTTCGTGAACGGGCTGAACGCCATCGAGCCGTACGAGGACCCCGAGACGTTCGACGCGTAGACGAGGTGCTTGCCGTTGTAGACCACGTCGGTGAAGTCCTTGAGCGACACCCACCCGTTGCGCGGCGTCGCCAGCACGCCCGTCGACGACCAGCGGTACGTCGACGGGAGCGAACAGCCGCTCGAGGTCGGGGTCGTGGTCGGGGTGGAGCCCGGCAGGCCGGTCCACTTCTGGTTGCTGCCGCCGTGGCACGTCCAGATCTCCACCGCGGTGCCGTTGGCCGTGCCGGCGCCGACGACGTCCAGGCAGAGCCCGGACTGCACGCCGACGACGGTCCCGTCGGAGTTCACCCGCCACTGCTGGTTGGCCCCGCCGTGACAGGTCCAGATCTGCAGCCGCGTCCCGGCGGTCGTCGCGCTGCCGGGGACGTCCAGGCACTTGCCGCCGTACACCCTCAGCTCGCCGGCGTCCGTCGCCGTCCACTGCTGGTTCGCGCCGCCCGAGCAGTCGTAGATCTGCAGGGCGGCACCGTCGGTCTGGACGGCGTTCGCCACGTCCAGGCACCGGCCCGAACCGGCACCGCGCAGGGCGCCGGTGACGTCGGCCCGGGCCGCGCCGGCCCCCAGCGTCAGCGGCACCGTGACGGTCACCGCGGCGGTGAGCGCGGCGATCAGGAACCGGCGCCGGCGACTGGTTTTTCCGTTGTCCATGAGGAATTCCTCCTTGTCCGCTCGAAGTCCGCGTCAGGCGCAGGCGGTGCCGTCGAGGGCCGCCGACCGGAAGGGCGGTGCGCTGCCGGAGTAGTTCGCGTTGTAGCCGATCGTCGTGGTCGCGCCGGTGCCGAGCGCGCCGTTCCACGCCGCGCTGGCGACCTCGACGACGTCGCCGGTGTCGGTCCAGGTTCCGTTCCAGCCTTGGCTGACGGTCACGCCCGGCGCGGAGAAGGTGAGCGTCCAGTGGTCGAGCGGCGCTCCGTCGTTTTCGATGACGATCTCGCCGGTGTAGCCGGTCGACCAGGTGCTGACCACCCGCTGCGTGACCTTGCAGCCGCCGGACGGCGGCGGGGTCGTGCTGGTCGGCGGAGTGCTGGTGGGAGTCGTGCCGGTCGGTACCGGACCGGCCGCGACGGCGAGGTCGTAGGCCCGCTGCGGGACGAACTGGCCGGCCGCGGCGAGGCAGCCGTCCGCCTCGCCCGGCGGCTTGACCCAGAGGAAGGCGGCGATCCGCCCGTCGCCGGTGCGGTCGGTGCTCGGGGTGCCGATCGCGCGCCCGGCGGGGTCGCACCACTCGCTGCCCTGCGGCCCGTTGCCGTTGCGGCTCGTGTCGACGACGGCCTTCAGCCGCGAGTCGCCGACCTGGTCGAGGACCGCCTTGTCGTAGGCGACTTCGTCGCCGGTCGCGCGGTAGTTGGACACGTTGGTGGAGATGCCGTCGGCGCTGTTCGAAACGTCCGCGGCCCGCAGCCGGGCGGCGGCGTCGCCGGGCGAAAGCCAGGCGGAGTGGCCGATGTCGAAGTACACCTTCGCCTGGGACGAGCCGGCTTTGAGCCGTTTGCCCGCGTACGCGAGCGACGCGGTGGTCTGGCTCTGCTGGTCGGCGCTCTGGCAGTTCGTCATGAGCGCGAGCACGTCGGGTTCGAGCACGATCGCCGCGGGCCGGCCGGCCAGGCCGGCCGCCACCTGGTCGACCCAGGCGCGGTAGGCGTCGTGCGAGGGTGCGCCGCCGCCGCTGGCACCCCCGCAGTCGCGGTTGGGGATGTCGTAGACGACCAGGATCGGGATCTTCCCCGCGGCGGCCGCGGCTGCGGTGTAGGCGTCCACTTCACCGCGCACCGTCGACGTGTTCGTGGTGGTGAACCACCTCGCCTGCGGTACCGCGGCGATGCGGTCGCGGATCACCGCGGCGCGCGAGTCGCTCGGGTTCGCCGCCACCCACTTGGCCGCGTTGGTGCCCGGGTCGGTGTAGTACGCCGACTCGGCGGCCTGTGCGCCCGCCCAGGTGGTCGTGGCGACGACCCCGGTCGCGGCCAGTGCGGCCAGCGCTCCGGCTGCCACTGTTCTGCTTCGCATGCACCTTCTCCTTCGAACGACATCGCCGAAACCGAAAGTGCTGGGAGCGCTCCCACTAGGTCAGCACTGTAGCCGGGCGGACCGGATCGGGGAAGTGCCGGTCCGGCTGCCCCGGTTCGAAGAGTTCTCCCGTGAGCGGCCGCCGGGCCTGGTGCGGTTCGGCACCCGGCGGTCGGGAACGCCCGGATCCGCCGCGGTCGTCCGCGAGGCCGTCGCCTGCATTTATCCGTGCGACCGGTACACGAGTAGTCGCGTTCCATCGCGAACAAGCGCCAGCTGAAAACAACCTGGAAATGATCAACCTGACGAAGGGGTGGACACGCGGGTTGAAACAGGTGACAGTTTGTGCATCGATCGCCGCCGTTCTGGCAACCAATTCTTCACGCAGTGACCTCGGTCAAGGAAGAAGCGCTATGCGATCCTCTCTTCGTCGAAGAAGCCGAAGCATGATCCTCGCCGGGGCGGTCATCGGGACGGCCGTCGCCGGGTGCACCGTGGGCACCGATTCCGCGGTCCTGGCCACCGCGACCAACCTCGCGGTGGTGCAGTCCCTGCGTGACGCGCTGCCGCAAGCCGTCAAGGACGCCGGGGTGCTGCGGTTCGCCGGTGATGCGCACCCGCCGTACCGCACCGTCGCGCCGGACGGGTCGGTCACCGGGATCGACGCCGACTTCCAGGCCGCGATCGGGCAGGTGCTCGGCGTGAAGACCCAGACCGTCGTCGTCGCCGGGTTGCCGGCCGCGCTGCAGGGCATGCTGAGCAACCGGTACGACGCGTTCAACGGCCCGGTCAAGGCGACGGCCGAGCGCGAGAAGCAGTTCGACACGATCACCTGGATGACCACCCGCACGGCCTACGTGTTCCCCACCGATTCGACCGCCGGGATCGCCAAGGCCGAAGACCTCTGCGGCAAGCGCGTCGCCGTGGTGACCGCCAGCGTCGTCGAAGAGCAGCTGAACAAGCTTTCGCGGTTCTGCACGCAGAACAAGCGCCCGGCCACGCAGACCGTCGGGCTCGATGACACCGACGCCACGCTCCTGGCGACCCGCTCGGGCCGCGCGGACGCCGCGGGGATGACCGAAGCCGCCGCGATCGACGTCACGCACCGGCAGGGCGGGAACCGGTACGTCACCCAGACCGAAGCGCAGGGGGCGACCAAGGACAACCTCGCGCTGTACGTCCCCAAGTCCTCGAAACTGGGCCCGGTGCTGCAGAAGGTCTTCGAGGAGCTGTTCGAAGACGGCACGTACGTCGGGATCATGTCCCGCTGGGGGCTGAACCAGGTTTCGGTGCCCAAGCCGGTCTTCAACGCGGCCACGGCGGGCTAGCCGAACACCCGCCGCTGGATTTCGCGGCGGTAGTCCTCGAGCGTGTTGTCGAGGTGGACCGCCGCGGCTTCGGCGGCCGCTTCCGGGTCGCCGTCGCGGATGGCCGCGTAGATCGCCGCGTGCTCCTCGATCGCCTCCGCCGCGTGGCCGCCGACCGTGCCGTGCAGGCCGATCGTGCTGGACTGGCGCTGCAGCCGGCGGGCTTCGCGGACCGCGGCGAAGAGGAACTGGTTGTGGGACGCGGTCGCGATGCCGAGGTGGAAGTCTTCGTCGCCGCGGTCGAACAGCGCCGCCTGCTTCGTCAGGTGGCCTTCGCGGCAGGTTTCCGCGGCCGTCTCGATCGCCCGCAGTTCGACCGGGGTGGCGCGGGTCGCGGCCAGCCGGCTGGCGGTCATCTCCTGGACGCGGCGGAACTCGAACAGCATGTAGACGTGGTCGAGGTCGGTCGGCAGGAAGTACCCCGACCAGCGGGCCGAGCCGAGCATGCCCTCGTCGTCGGCCACGTACAGCCCGCGGCCCTTCTGCGCGCGGACGCGGCCGAGCGCGGACAGGATCTTGATCGCCTCGCGCACCACGGTGCGCGACGTGCCCAGCCGTGTGGCCAGCTCGTTCTCCGTCGGCATCCGGTCCCCGGGCCGCAGTTCGAGGTCGGCGATCAGCTGGAGGACCTGTTCGGCGACGAGCTCGTAGCCCGGCCGGTACGGGACCGGCTCGGGCTCGCTCGGTGCGGGCATGTCGACCACCCACTGGCCTCCTTCGTGCTGGGGTAACTGTCCGTGTGAAGACGATACATCCGCGGTCCCCGACCTCAAATGTGTACGACTCATTTGCCGCCGACCCTTGACTGAAACGAGTGGAAGGACTGTGATAGGGCCGCCGGAGCCGAGTATGTGTCTGACACATGTCGGCAGCCACGACGAAGTGGGGTACCTCATGACAGGTCATGCGCGCGCCGCCGGAGCCCTCCGGCTGGTCCTCGGTGTGGTGGCCGTTCTCGCGGCGGTCACGGCCTGCGGGAACGGCGGCAGCGGCGGCGGCGCCCAAGGCGGGTTCCAGCCGGCGCCGCAGACCGGCGGGAAGATCACCGTCTGGGTCGACTCGACGCGGCTGCCCGCGGCGCAGCTGTACCAGAAGCAGCACCCCGCGGTGCAGCTGGACATCGTCACCTACGACGGCGACGCCAACGGCTCGAACTACCTGCAGACCAAGGTGGGCCTGTTCAACCGGACCCGCAGCGGCTGGCCGGACGTCGTGTTCAGCTCGCAGAACAACGAGACGGCGTGGGCGGTGCAGGCGGGGTTCACGGCGCCGCTCGACAAGGGGCAGATCCCGGACGCCACGCTGAAGGGCTGGACCGCCGGCGCGAACGACCCCTGCACGGTCGACGGCACGCTGTACTGCCTGCGCAACGACCTGGCGCAGACCGTCCTCTGGTACGACGCGTCCTTGATGCGGTCCTGGGGTTACCAGGTCCCCAAGACCTGGGAGGAGTACCAAGCGCTCGGCGAGCGCGTCGCGGCCGAGCACCCGGGGTACCTCGTCGGCGCAGCCGGGGACAGCTTCGCCCCGGAGATCTACCTCTGGGCCTCGAAGTGCGGCGCCAACGAGATCACCGGCCCCAAGGCGGTCAGGGTGAACACCACGAGCCCGAACTGCACGCGGATGGCGGCCCTGCTCGACACGCTCGTCAAGAACAAGACGATGTCGACCGGCAGCGTGTTCAGCTCCGACTTCGCCAAGAACGCCGCGGACAAGATCCTCATGCTGCCCGGGCCGTCCTGGTTCGGCGGCTCGGTGTTCCAGGAGTCGCTGAAGACGCCGGCCGGCCGGATCGCCGTCGCGCCGATGCCGCAGTGGGCCGGCGACCCGGAACCGTCGGTGGGCAACGTCGGCGGCGGCACCTGGCTGCTGTCCGCGCACAGCGCCAACCTCAAGGACGCCACCGACTTCCTCACCTGGGTCACCACCGCGGACGACTACCAGGGCCAGGTGGCGCCGGGGTACCCCGCGTACGCGGCGGCGGCGAAGACGTGGCTGGCCAAGCAGTCCTCCGGCAAGTACTACGCCAACGACGTCGCGGCGCCGCTGCAGGCGGCCGCCCCGCAGGTGTGGCGCGGGTGGGGGTACGGGCAGTTCAGCCAGGAGGCGATCTGGGCCGCGACCATCACGCCGGGGCTGACCGCGGGCAAGTCGATCGTCTCGATGCTGCCCGAATGGCAGACCGCGATCACGAACTACGCGCAGTCCAACGGGTACGAGGTCAGCCGGTGACCACCGCGCGGCGGGGATCCGGGCACCTGTTCGTCGCGGCCTACGTCGTCCTGCTGATCGCGTTCGGCGTCATCCCCACGGTGTACGCCGTGTACTTCGCCTTCACCGACGCGGGCGACCACTTCGCCGGCCTGAGCAACTTCGTCCGGGCCGCCACCGACTTCCGGTACTTCGCCGCCGTCGGGCACGTGGTGCTCTACCTGCTGTGCTGGCTCGTGTCGCTGGTGGTGTTCGTGGTCGGGCTGGCGCTGCTGCTGCACCGGCTGACCGCGGACGCCGTCGGCAAGACGCTGCGCTTCCTCTACTACGTCCCGGGCGCGCTGGCCGGGGCCGCGAGCGTCATGGTGTGGCTGTTCATGCTGGACCCGGCGGTGAGCCCGGTGAGCGCGCTGCTGCGCGTGGCCGGGTTCGGCACCTTCGCCCAGGTCGTCGCGCCGGGCCACCTCCCGGTCCTGTTCACGCTGATCGCGTTCTGGACCGGGGCGGGCGGCTGGATCGTGGTGATGTACGGCGCGTTGAACAACATCTCGCCCGATCTGCTGGAGGCAGCCCGGATCGACGGCGCCGGCCCGTGGCAGACGGCCTGGCGCATCCAGATCCCGTTGCTGCGCAAGTGGATCGTCTACATGGTGATCCTGGCGTTCGCCGGCGGGACGCAGCTGTTCGTCGAACCGCAGCTGCTGTCCCAGGCGAGCGTCGGTGTCGCCGGGCGGGACTACTCGCTCAACCAGCTCTCCTACGACTTCGCCTTCCAGAACGACAACGTGAACACCGCCGCGGCCATCTCGGTGGAGCTGCTGCTGGTCGGGCTGGTGGTCGCGGGCGTGTTCGTCGCACGATCGGGGTTCTTCGATGCCGACTGACACCGCCGTCCGGGCACCCGAGGCCGTGGCCCGCGTGCGTTCGGTGCGTCGCGGCCGGAAGCTGCCGAACCCGGTTTCGGCGCTGGTTCTGGTGCTGTTCCTCGTCTTCTTCGTGCTGCCGGTGCTGTGGCTCGTGCTGGCGGCGACGAAGACCGACGACCAGCTCGTGCACGGCAACCCGCTGTCGTTCGGGTCGTGGCGGGCGCTGGCGGACAACTGGACCGCGCTGACGTCCTTCCAGGACAACGCGATCTTCCTCTGGCTGGGCAATTCCGCGCTGTATTCGTTCGTGGCCTTGGCGATCACGTTGTGCGTGGCGATCCCGGCCGGCTACGCGCTCGCGATGACCGAGTTCCGCGGCCGGAAGACGTTGCTGGTCGCGACGCTGGTCGTGATGCTGATGCCGAACGCGACCCTCGTCGTGCCGCTGTTCCTCGAGCTCAACGCGGTGCGGCTGATCGGTTCGATGTGGTCGGTCGTCCTGCCGTACGCGTTCTACCCGTTCGGCGTGTACCTGACCTACATCTACTTCACGACCGCGGTGCCCCGCGACCTGATCGACGCGGCGAAGCTCGACGGCTGCACGCAGTTCGGCGTGTTCCGCCACGTCGCCCTGCCGCTGGCCGCGCCGATCGTCGCGCTCGTCGGGTTCTTCAGCTTCGTGGCCAACTGGACGAACTACTTCCTGCCCTACGTCCTGCTGCCGCAGAGCGACCAGTTCCCGGTGCAGGTGGGGCTGGGCACGTTGCTGAACTCGGTGCCGCAGTTCAACCCGACGGTCGGCACCGCGGCGGTGGAGCGGCCGGAGCTCGCGCTGGCGACGCTGCTGGCGATCACCCCGGTGCTCGTCGTTTTCCTGTTCTCCCAGCGCTTCCTGGTCGCCGGGATGCTGGCCGGCGCGACCAAGGAGTAGCGTGCACCCCCACATCACGGCCTCGGTCCCCCTGCTCGAACCCCCGGGCTGGGCGATCGCCCAACGAGAACTCTTCACGCTGTTGGACCGCGCGTGGCGGCGGTTCTCCCGCGACTTCACCGGCCCGGACGGCCGTCTGACCTACGAAGACCGGCTGACCTCCCGCGACGGCGTCGACGACTTCTACGAGACGTTCTTCAACTGGCCCCAGCTCTACCTGCTCGGCGGCGCCGACGACCTGCTCGCCGAGTCGGAGCGGCACTGGGAAGGCGTCACCCGGCAGCTGACCGGGCTGGGCATGCTGGCGGGCGAGTACGAACGCGGCTACGACTGGTTCCACCAAGGCGAAGGCCTGCTGCTGCTGTACTTCCTGTGCATGGCGGCGCCCGAGCGGTGGCGCGAGCGGGCGCTGCGGTTCGCGGAGCTCTACGTCGACCCGGCCCACGGCAACTACGACCCCGCGCACCGCATCATCCGCCGTCCCCACAACGGCAGCGATCCGGCGCGCGAAGGGCTCTTCGACGGCGATTCCTACCCGTGGCTGCCCGCCGAGGCCGCGATGTACGGCTTCCCGCTGGAATGGCTGGTGCCCCCGGACGCCGGGGAACCGCCGCGGGACCGCGATCCCCGTCTGGGCGAGGAGATGCGACGACGGATCGGCGTCGGGGACACCGCGGTCAACCTGGCCGCGGCCGGGCTCGTGTTCAACGCGGTGCTGCTGTCCGGCGACGAGCGCTACCGCGACTGGCTCGCCGAGTACGTCGGCGCGTGGCGGGACCGCGCGGCGGCCAACAACGGCATCCTCCCGGACAACGTCGCCCCCGACGGGACCGTCGGCGGGCTGCTGGACGGCCGCTGGTACGGCGGCCACTACGGCTGGTCCTGGCCGCACGGCTGGTACAGCGTCGGGCACGCGGCCGTCGTCGCGGCCCTCTCCGCCGCGCTCGCCACCGGCGACGACACCTTCACCGATCTCGTCCGCCCGGCGCTGGACGAAGTGATCGCGCACGGCAAGGTCATGGCGTTCACCGAAGCGGACTCGAGCCTCGCTTCCAAGTGGACGGCCCAGCTGCGCGAACACGTGGACACCCCGGCGCTGCACGTCCCCTTCCGCTACGACGACCGGGGCTGGTTCGACTACAACCCGATGCTCATGGGCGTCCCGGTCGCGCTGTGGCACCACTCGGGCGCGCCGGCGGACCGGGAGCGCCTCGACCGGCTGCGCGCGGCGGACGGCCACGACTGGCGGACCGTGGTTCCGTTCCGCAGCAAGGAGGAGGCCGGGCACGAACAGCCGTGGTTCGCCTACCTCGCCGGGGACAACCCGGACTACCCGGAGCGGATCCTGGCCGCCGCCCAGGCGCAGGTCCGGCACCGGCTGGCCCGGATGGAACGCCACCGCGGCCGTCCCGTGCCCGAGGCCGACATCCACCTGTGGCAGCAGTCCAACCCCGTGGTGACCGAGGCGCTGGTCCAGCTCACCTGGGGCGGTCCGCAGGTTGTCTACAACGGCGGGCTGCAGCAGGCCCGCGTCCGCTACTACGACGCCGACGTGCGCCGGCCCGGCCTGCCCCCGTCGGTGGCGGCGCTGGTGTCCGCGATCGATCCCGAGGCGACACTGGTCGAGCTGGTCAACCTGGACCCGGAGCAGCCGCGGTCGGTGCTCGTCCAAGCGGGAGCGTTCGCCGAGCACCACATCCGCACGGCGGGCTACACCCGGTGCGACGACCCGTCGTGGCTGGGCGGCCTCTACGACTACGGCCACCGCGAACCGGTCGTGACGCACGGCTCGATCGACGTCGACGGCCCGTGGCTGCGGGTGGACCTGCCGCGGTCCACCCGGATCCGCCTGAACCTGCGGCTCGCGGTGCGGGTCCGCCCGCCTTCCTACGCGACGCCGTTCGACGAGGGGGCGGCATGATGTCCGCCGTCGAGGCGGTGCTCCGCGTTCCTCGGACTCACGGGTTCAGGGCGAACGCGGCTCCGGTGAGCCGCTCGGAGGTCTGCCAGACGCGCTGGGCCTCGTCCGCGTCACGCAACGGCCGGTACAGGCTCTGCGCGGCGGGCGGGCCGCCCAAGCCGCCGGGGCCGCTGGGGCCGTAGAAGGGGGCGGGCTCGGGGTCGGTGGCGGCCAGCAGGGCGGGCAGCTTCGCGGTCTCGACGGTGCCCACCAGGATGCCGCGGGCCGAAAGCGCCCGGATCAGCCGGACCTGCGGGGTGTCCTTGCCCCGCCCGAGCTCGGGGCGGGCGGCCAGGAGGCTGGTGGGCGCGACGCCGGGGTGCGAAAGGGTGCTGGTGATGCCCCAGCCCGCAGCCTCGCTGCGCCGCTGGAGTTCGAGCCCGAAGAGGCCGAACGCGATCTTGGACTGGCGGTAGGCGCGCATGCCGTCGTAGCCGCGTTCCCAGTTCAGGTCGGCCCAGTTGATCTCGCCGCCGCGGGCGGCGATGCTGATCTGCGAAGTGACCCGGGCGCGGCCGGCGCGCAGCAGCGGGAGGAGCCCGGCGACCAGCGCGAAGTGGCCGAGGTGGTTGGTGCCGAACTGCAGCTCGAAGCCGTCGGCCGTGGTCTGCCGGTCCGGCGGCGTCATCACCCCGGCGTTGTTGATCAGCAGGTGGATCGGGCGGCCCTCGTCGCGCAGGGTGGCGCCCAGGGCGGTGACGGACTCCAGCGACGAGAGGTCGAGGCCGCGCAGCGAGACGTCGGCGCCGGGAGCGGCCTGTCTGATGCTGCCGAGGGCGGCTTCGCCCTTGCGCGGGTTGCGGACGGGCAGGATCACCTCCGCGCCGGCCGCGGCCAGCCGGGTGGCGATCCCCAGCCCCATCCCGTCGCTGGCGCCGGTGACGACGGCGCGCTGCCCGGTCAGGTCCGGGACGTCGATGTCGATCTGCTTGCGTGGCATGGATCCGGCTCCTCCGAGTGGTCGTGTCCCCGATCCTCGGCCGACGGCGCGGCGCTATCCAGGACTTCCCGATCACAGGCTCGCCAAGATCACCCTTACGGGTCCGGAGAGGGGGATCGGCGAGTCGTGGCTCCCGGTGCCGGCCGCCGGTAGAAACGAGGCAGGACCCGGAAAGGGGGCAGGGTGATCGACCGCATCGGGCTCGCGGAGTTCCTCCGCAATCGGCGCGCGGCGCTGCAACCCGAAGACGTCGGCCTGCCGCGCGGGCCCCGCCGCCGGACCGACGGGCTGCGGCGCGAGGAGGTCGCGGCGCTGTGCCACATGTCCCCGGACTACTACTCGCGGCTCGAGCGGGAGCGCGGGCCGCACCCGTCCGAGCGGATGCTCGCCTCGATCGCCCAGGGGCTGCACCTGTCGATCGACGAACGCGACCACCTGTTCCGCCTCGCCGGGCACAACCCGCCGCCGCGGGGTGCGGCGAGCGAGCACATCAGCCCCGGCCTGCTCCGGGTGCTCGACCGCCTGTCCGACACTCCCGCGGAGATCATCACCGAGCTCGGCGAGACCCTGCGGCAGTCCCCGATGGGCGTCGCGCTCCTGGGCGACACCACGCGGTACACCGGGCCGGCCCGCAGTTCGGGCTACCGGTGGTTCACCGACCCCGCCGCCCGGCGGCTCTACGCGCCGCACGAGCACGCGTTCCTCACCCGGATGTACGTGGCCGGCCTGCGCGAAATGGTCACCCTCCGCGGCCCCGAATCCCGGGCCGCGCACCTGGCCGGCCTGCTGCTGGAGTCGAGCGAGGAGTTCCGGCGCGTCTGGGACGACCACGAGATCGGGATCCGCCCCCACGACGTCAAGCACTTCGTCCACCCCGAAGTCGGCGCGCTGGAGCTGACCTGCCAGCGCCTGGTCGACCCGGGGCAGGCCCACTCGCTGATGGTCTACACCGCCATCCCCGGCAGCGAGAGCCACGAGAAGCTGCAGATGCTGTCGGTCATCGGCGCGCAAACGCTTCCCTGAGCAACGTCCGCGCCGCTACGGCCGGCGGTAGACCGTGATGGAGTGGCCGACGTCGTCGACCGGTGTGCTGCCGGAGAGCAACGCGGTCAGGCGGTCGTCCGCCTTGGCGATCGCCGAGTCCGACACGGCGAGGAGGCCGCGCACCTCGTCCGGGGGCACCGTGCGCGGGTCGGCGGCGTCGAGGCCGTACGCGGACGGCACGCCGCTTCCCTTGTAGACGAGCCAGATCCGCTGCCCGCGGTAGCGCTGCGCCAGCCGGCCGAGGTCCTGGCCCCAGTCGACGTTCGAATCGTGCAGGCGCAGGTGGGTCCGCGCCGGCCCGCCGAACGCCTCGTTGGAGTAGGGCAGGTAGTACGGGAACGTCCGCAGCGAGCTGACCGCCGCGTAACCGGCCAAGACCGCCACCGCGACGTGCACCCACCGCGGGCGGACGACGACGAGACCCGCCGCCGCGACCGCCAGGAACATCGGCACGAAGAGCGCGTACCGGACGCCGAGGTCGCGGGCGCTGGTCATGGCCGCGGCGAGCAGCACGGCCGCGGGCAGGAGGACGTAGGCCGCCGCCGGGCGCAGCCGGCGGACCGCCACCAGCGCGACCGCGCCGGCGATCCCGAGGGCCAGGGCGCCCAGCGGCAGTTTCACCAGCAGCGCGGCCGGGAGGTAGTACCAGACCGGGCCGGCGTGGTACCGGCCGAGCAGGAAAGTGCTCCAGACCTGGTCTTCGAAGCCGAACTGGACGCGCATCCCGTCGAGGTACGGCCGCGGCAGCGGCAGCCAGTCGACGAGCGCGCGCGGGCCGTGGAGCGCGGGCGGTGCCGCCCAGCGCAGGCGCGGGTCCACGACGAGGTAGGCGGCCCACACCACGGCGATCGCGATCACGGCCACCGCGACCGCCGCCGCCACGCCGAAGCCGAGCCGCCGGAGTGTCCTTTGTGGACCGCGGTGGTGCCCCACGGACACCACGACCAAGCCCAGGAGCACCGGAACCGCGGCCAGCGCGCTCATCTTCGTGGCGACGGCCGCTCCCAGGGCGAGGCCCGCGAGGGGGAGGTACCGGGCCGGACGGTCCCGGGCCCGCCACAGCAGCCAGGCCGACGTCAGCACGAACCCGGCCACCGGCACGTCGAGGGTGGCCAGCGAGCCGTGCGCGATGAGGTCGGGGGAGAACGCGTACAGCGCGAGCGCCGTCACCCCGCCGGCCGAGCCGGTCAGGTCGCGCGCGAAGAGGAAGACGACCAGGCCGAAGAGCAAGGTCAGAACGATCACCGGCAGCCTTGCCAGGAGCAGCAGCCGTCCCGGGTCGTTGCCCGACTCGTACAGCACGTGCCGGCCGAGCTGCGTCTGGTCGCCGGTGAACGCGGGGTCGAGGTGGACGTCGGCGAAGGCCAGGCCGGCTCCGATGAGCAGCTTGCCCAGGGGCGGGTGCTCGGGGTTGTAGCGCAGGCTGTGCTGCTGCAGGTAGACCACCGACGTCCCGACGTAGACCGGCTCGTCGATCGTCGGGGACTGCGCCACGGCCGTGGCGAGCATCGCGACCGCCATCTGCGCGAGCAGCGCGGCCACGACGAGCGCCGGCGGCCACCGTCGCGGGCGTACGGGCGGCACGTCCCGTGCGGGCACGGCGTTCGTGCTCGGCGGCAGTCTCGTGGAAAGGGACAACCCGGTCACCCCGCGGCGCCGGCCGGCCCGGTGCGGCAGGCCTGGACGCGGTCCCGCGGGTCGAGCTCCAGTACCTCGACCTCCCGAGGGGCCCGGCGGATCCGCTCTTCCTCCGCCCCGGCCGGACAAAGCGCCCGGTCCCGGGCCGCCGGAGTCACGCGCACCCAGCGGTTCCGGAGACGTCCCAGCGTCGGCATGCCGGGAAGCCTAGCGAGACCGGGCCCCTTCCGGGCGCCTCGGCGGGAAAGCGCCCGGGATCCTCGGCCGTTCCGGCGCCGGATCCGCGGGTCACCGGCGCCCATCCACTCGCGCGGGCCCGTGCGGCCCGCCGCTCGCGAGGAAGGTGGCGAGCAGCGGACCGCGAAGACGTCACCCCGGAGCGAGCAGATCCGTTAGTTCGCCCGGGGGACAAGGGCTCACGAAGTGCTGCAGCTGACCGTGGGCCAGTTCCAGTTCCCGTTGTGCATGATGGTGACGCCCCAGTTGTTGCCGTTCCCGTTGGGCGTCGCGATGAGGACCTGGCTGCTGGGCCACGTCGCGTTGATGTTCCAGGTGGCGCTGATCCGGGCCGGGCTCGGCACGGTCATGGTGACCGTCCACGAACTGGCGCCGCTGACCGAGACGTTGAGGTTGTACCGGTCGTTCCACTGCTGCCCGGCCGAAAGCGTCGCCGTGCAGCTGCCACCGCCGGGTGTCGTCGGTGTCGTGGTGGGGTTCGTCGGTGTGGTCGGTGTGGTGGTCGTGCCGCCGCCGGAGTTGAGGACGTTCAGCACCGAGTTGTACGCCGCCTTCTTGTTTCCGTTGCCGTCGAACAGAAGCGGGCTCTCACTGGAGCGCCAGGAGTCGCTGTCCCGCACGCCCCACACGGTGATGCCGACGCAGCGCGCGACGTTCATGCACGCCTGCGTCAGCGCGGCGTACTGCGACGTGGACGCGTTGGTGACGTCGACCTCGGTGAGCGCCACGTCGACGCCGAGCGCGGCGAAGCTGGAGATCGTCGTCTGCAGGCTGCTCGGGACCGAGCTGCCGCCGGTGAAGTGGCCCTGCAGGCCGACGCAGTCGATCGGCACGCCACGGGACTTGAAGTCCCGCACCATGTTGTAGACGCCCTGGGTCTTGGCGTAGTTCCAGTTGTCGATGTTGTAGTCGTTGTAGCAGAGCTTGGTCGACGAGTCGGCCGCGCGCGCGGTCTTGAAGGCGACCTCGATCCAGTCGTTGCCGGTGCCCTGCAGGTTCGACGACCGGCGGCTGCCGTCTTCGTTGAAGGCCTCGTTGACGACGTCCCAGTAGGCGAGTTTGCCTTGGTAGTGCGCCATGACCTTCTGGATGTGGTTGATCATCGCGCTGCGCAGCGCACTGCCGCTCATGCTCTGCATCCAGCCCGGCTGCTGGGAGTGCCAGGCCAGCGTGTGGCCGCGGACCTTCGCGCCGTGGCTGACGGCCCAGTTGTAGACCTGGTCGCCGGAGGAGAAGTTGAACTGGTTCTGGTTGGGCTCGGTCGCGTCGGGCTTCATCTCGTTCTCGGGCGTGACCATGGTGAACTCGCGTGCCGCGATCGTGGTGTAGGCCGAGTCGCCGAGCCTGCTCGCGGCGATGGCGGTCCCGAAGTACCGCCCGGACTGCGCGGCCGCGGCGCCGAGGGTGCTGGCCGCGGCATCGGCCCCGGGCGCGATCACCAGAACAGCGGCCGCCGCGGCGACGGTGGCCGCGGCCGCCAGCGCGCGGGTCGCGGGTGCTCGCCACCACCGCGTGCCCCGCGGTTGCGAAGAACTGCTTGCCATCCGTGGTCTCCTTCCGGGCACGCCCAAAAAACCCCGGGAACCAAGGTCACCGGTGACCTGGACGATGACGTTCACTCAACGCGAGCAGCAGAACACGCCCCTTCCGGACCGGACAAAGAGTTTCGGCCGACTTTCGACACGCGAACCGAAGAACCCCGGGTGGCAGCCGAGGTGGCACGAAGGATTCACCCGGACGCGCCAAGTCGCCCGACCCCAGGCGAATTTCCGCCGTGCTTTCGGGTCGGCGTCGATCTCAAACGTCGCCGTCTGCCGTCGCCAAGAGGTCGATGACGACCTTGCCGTGCACGTGCCGGCCGGCTTGGAGTTCGACCGCGCGGCGGATCCGCTCGATCGGGAAGCTCGCCGCGATCGGTACCCGGAGCCGCCCGGCCGCGACCAAGCCGGCGAGCTCTTCCAGGGCGCCGGAAGGGGCATTCGCGCCGTTGGCCGCCGGCACGCCGTCGACCTTGGTGGCGATGGTGCAGATGCGGTCGTCCGGGACGCCGAGTTCCCGCGCGGCGTGCACTGTCTCGGTTCCGTGCAGGTCGATGGCGGCGGTGACACCGAGGGCGCGGACCCGGCCGGCCAGGCCGTCGCCGTAGGGGACCGGCTCGGCTCCGAGGTCGCGCAGGAAGCCGGCCGAGCTCGCCGAGCCCGTCCCGAGCACGCGCGCTCCGGCGATCCGGGCCAGCTGCACGGCGAACACCCCCACCCCGCCCGCCGCGCCGCCGATCAGCACGGTGTCGTCCGGGCCCGGGGCGACCACGGCGAGGGCGGCGGACGCCGTGCGGCCGGCGATCGCGAGGGTGGCGGCGGTGCGGTCGTCGACGCCGCCGGGGGTGGGGTGGGCCTCGTTCGCCGCGACTGCGCCGGCCGCGTCGATCACCACGAAGTCGGCGACCGCGCGGGACAGGGCGCTCCCGAACACCCGGTCGCCGGGTGCGAAGCCGGTCACCCCGTCGCCGACCTGGTCGACCACGCCCGCGTAGTCGGTCCCGAATCCGGCGGGGAGGCTCAAGCCGAACCGCGCGGCGGTGTCCGCGTCGGCGGTCATGATCCAGTCCATCGGGTTCAGGCCCGCCGCGGTGACCCCGCACGCGGAGCTGCCCCGGCCCGGCTTGCGGCGCGGACACCTCCCGGACGTCGAGTACCTCGGGGCCGCCGAACGCGTCGAGCCGGACCGCTCTGCTCTGGTGTTGCCGCATGTGCGCGTTGCTCCTGGGATCGAGGGAAACGGACTATGCTCCGTTTACCCGACGACCCTAACACAACCGGAGCGTGTTCCGTTTTGGCTGAGGCAGAGACGCGTGCGCCCCGCGCGGACGCCACCCGCAACCGCGACCAGTTGCTCGCGGTGGCGACCCGCCTGTTCGTGTCGGCCGGCACCGAGCCGTCGATGCGGGCGATCGCCCGCGAAGCCGGGGTCGGCATCGCCACGCTCTACCGGCACTTCCCGACCCGCGAGTCCCTGGTCGACGCGATCTACCGCGACCAGGTCGCGCGCCTGACGACCGGCGCCCACGACTTGCTCGACCAGCTGCCACCGGCCGCGGCGATGCGGCGCTGGATGGACCTGTTCGGGCACTGGATCGCGGCCAAGAACGGCATGCTCGAAACCCTGCTCGCGATGATCGAGTCCGGCGAGATCGCCCACGCCCAGACCCAGGCCGAGCTGCTGCGAGCCATCACCACGATCCTCGACGCCGGCCACGCATCAGGTGACCTCCGCTCCGACGTCGCCGCCGAAGACGTAGCGGCCTCCCTGATCGGCATCTTCACGGTGGCCCCAGGACCCCAGCACGAAGCCCAGGCCGGCCGCCTGCTGAACCTCCTGATGGACGGCCTCCGCCACCCCGCCGGGCCCGTTTCGTGAGGGGTCACCGGTGTCGCGCCCGAGCCGGAGCCGATCGGCAAGGTGGTGAGGGGCTCGCTGGCGGCTTCCCCTGAAGGTGGCTGGGATCATCCCGGGGAAGCCGTCGCAACAGGCGCGCGCTCTCCGGCTCCCGACCGACCACAATGGACGGAACGGAAACGGAAGAATCCCGAATACCACAAAACCCCAGGCCGATGAGATCGAACCTGGGGTGGTGGGGTGTGCGCCATCAGGGACTCGAACCCCGAACCCGCTGGTTAAGAGCCAGCTGCTCTGCCAATTGAGCTAATGGCGCCGGTGTCTGCCGGAGGTTTCCCTCGGCGACGTGGAAAAGATTAGCACCCGGTTCAGGGCCCGTTTCACGGGGGTCCCCCTAAGCGGGTTTCGGTGGTGCCGCCCCGGTGTCGGGGCTGGTCGGGCACACTGTAGTCGGACATCGACGGCGAATCAGGCAGGTGGGCATGACCGGTATGGGGGTGCGGCTTCTGGTGGCCGCCGGGGTGATCGGCCTCACGGTGGCCGGGTGCAGCAGTAGCCCTTCGGGTGAACCGGTGCCGTCGTCAAGCAGCAGCACCAGCCGTGCGCCGAAGCCGGCCGCGCTCACGCTGACGCCCGCGAAGGATGCGAAGGACGTCGCTCCCGGGGAGCCCGTCAGTGTCTCCGTCACCGACGGGAAGGTCGGGGACGTCAAGCTGACCGGGGCCGACGGGAAGGTCGTCGCCGGGAAGGCTCGCGCCGACGGCTCCGGGTGGGACTCCGCCGAGCCGCTCGGTTACAACAAGACCTACACGCTGACGGCGACCGCGACCGGCGGCGATGGCAAGCCCGTCACCGCCGAGTCGAGCTTCTCCACCGTCAAGCCCGCGCGGCAGCTCAGCGTCTCGGTGAACCTCGAGGACGGCGAGACCGTCGGCGTCGGGATGCCGCTCGTCTTCACCTTCAGCGGGAACGTCGCCGACAAGGCCGCCGCCGAGAAGGCGCTCAAGGTCACCGCCGAGCCGGCCACCGAGGGGGCGTTCCGCTGGTTCGGTGACAAGCAGGTCGTCTGGCGGCCGAAGGACTACTGGAAGACCGGCACGAAACTCAAGGTCGACGCCGCCGTCTACGGCAAGCCGCTCGGCAAGGGCAGCTACGGCCGTGAGGACAGGACGCTCACCGGGACGATCGGCGACAAGCTCGTCGCGGTCGCCGACGGCCAGACCCACCAGATGACCGTCTCGGTCAACGACAAGGAGGTCAGGACCATGCCGACCTCCATGGGCAAGCCGGGGCACACGACGCCCGCCGGCACGTACACGGTGATGCAGGAGCACAACGGCTACACGATGAATTCCGCCACCTACGGCGTCCCCGAGGACTCACCCGGCGGCTACAGCACCTTCGTCCAGTACGCGGTGCGGCTGTCCTACAGCGGCATCTTCTACCACTCCGCGCCGTGGTCGGTGCGGCAGCAGGGGCGCAGCAACGTCAGCCACGGCTGCCTCAACCTGTCGACCGAGAACACGAAGTGGCTGATGGACACGTCCAAGAAGGGCGACATCGTCACCGTGCGGAACAGCGGTGGCCCGAAGCTCGAGCCCACCGACGGCTGGAGCTACTGGCAGCTGTCCTGGGACGAGTGGAAGACGCCCGCGAACTAACGCTCGTCGTAGGCCTCGCGGGCGGCGTCGATCAACGGCAGGTGCTCGATGCTCCACGCGAGCAGCGGCGCGGTCGCCTCCCGCAGCGTCCGGCCCATCGGCGTCAGCTCGTAACTGACGTGCGGGGGCATGACGGCCACGACCGTCCGCGTCAGGATCCCGTCGCGCTCGAGGTCGCGCAGGGTCGCGGTGAGCATGCGCTGGCTGATGCCGTCGATGGACCGCTTGAGCTCGGTGAAGCGCCGCGGCCCGTCCTTGAGCATGCGCACGACCAGCAGCGCCCACTTGTCCCCGACGATCCCGAGGACTTCACGGGCCTTGCACGGGTCCTCCACGGTTACCTCCGGGGAACCGGGGCACAAAACAGTGCCGTATTGCCCGGTGAGCTCCGGGTGATCACGATCGTTCCATGTCCACTTTCCTGCTGGTACACGGTGCATGGCACGCCGGACGCTGCTGGGACCGCGTGGTCCCGCTGCTGGAGTCGGCCGGGCACCGCGTGCTCGCGCCGTCGCTGACCGGCTACGGCGAAACCGCCCACCTGCTGAGCCCGGAGGTCGGGCTCGGCACCCACGTCGACGACGTCGTCCGCCTGCTCGAAGGCGAGCACGACGTGGTGCTCGTCGGCCACAGCTACGCCGGGCTGGTCATCTCGGGCGCCGCCGACCGCGTCCCCGAGCGGATCGCCCGCCTGGTGTTCCTCGACGCCATGGTCCCCGAAGACGGCGAGACCGCGGCCGACGTCATCCCGATGACGAAACAGCTCGTCGACGCCGCCGTCGACGGGTGGCGGGTGCCGCCGATGGGCCTGTTCGGCGTCACGGATCCCGACGACGTCGCCTGGTTGCGCTCGATGCTGTCGGACCAGCCGGTGCGGTGCCTCACCGAACCGGTCCGGCTGACGAACCCCGCGGCGAAGGCGATCCCGCGCACGCACATCCACTGCGTCGGCGGGCCGCCGTCGGGGATCGCCCGGCGGCCCGTCCCGGCCGGCGAGCCCGTGCGGGAGCTGCCGACCGGGCACGACTGCATGATCACCATGCCCGCCGAGCTGACCGAGCTGCTGCTCGATGCGGCTTAGTCCTGCGCCGACTCGCGCACCAGTGCCCGGGCCTCGGCCTCGCTGCCGACCGCCGGCCCCGAGCCCCAGAGCGGCTTGTTCGCCGTCTCCCGGCTGAAGTACACGGCGACGGCGCCGACCGCGCCCGCGGCCATCAGGTACCAGGCCGGCCAGAAGTCGTGCTTGGTCGACGAGATCAGCGCCTGCATCACCAGCGGCGTCGTGCCGCCGAACAGCGACACCGAGATGTTGAACGCGATCGACAGCGCGCCGTAGCGGATCGCCGTCGGGAAGAGCGCCGGCAGGGCCGCGGGCATCGACACCTCGAAGCAGAGCAGCAGCAGGCCGAGGCCCATCAACCCGAGGAAGGTGAGGACGAGCCCGCCGTCGTGCACCAGCAGCATCAGCGGCCAGGAGAGCACGACGTACCCGATGCAGCCGGCCATCATGACCGGCTTGCGGCCGACCTTGTCGGTGATCCGCCCGCCGACGAGGATGATCAGCATCATCACGACCATCACGACGATGATCAGCAGCAGGCCGTGGGTGGCGTCGAGGTGCAGCTGCTCGGACAGGTACGTCGGCATGTACGACAGCAGCATGTAGTCGGTGACGTTGAACACGAGCACCAGGCCGACGCAGATGAGCAGCGCGGGCCAGTACTCGGTGAACATCTTCCAGAACGGCTCGCCGGAGCGGCCGCGCTTCTCGGCCTCTTCGGCGTGCTTCTGGAACGCCGGGGTCTCCTCGAGCTTGAGCCGCAGGTAGAGGCCGATGATGCCGAGCGGCCCGGCGACGAGGAACGGGATCCGCCAGCCCCAGTCGAGCAGCGTCTCGTGCGGAACCCAGGCCTTCATGCCGGTGACGACCGACGCGCCGAGCACGTACCCGGACAGCGTCCCGAACTCGAGCCACGACCCCATGAACCCGCGCCGCTTGTCCGGCGAGTACTCGGCGATGAACGTGGTGGCGCCGCCGTACTCGCCGCCGGTGGAGAAGCCCTGCACCATCCGGGCGAGCACCAGCAGGATCGGCGACCAGACGCCGATGGAGGAGTAGGACGGGATCAGCCCGATGCACAGGGTCCCGATGGCCATCATGATCATCGTGACGGCGAGGACCTTCTGCCGCCCGATCCGGTCACCCAGGGGCCCGAAGACGAGGCCGCCCAGCGGGCGCATCAGGAAGGCGGCGGTGAACGCGCCGAAGGTCCCGATCAGCCGGATGCCGGGCGACACGCTGGCGGGGAAGAACACCTCGGAGATGGTGTCGGCGATATAGGCGTAGACGCCGAAGTCGAACCACTCCATGGCGTTGCCCAGCGCGGCGGCCCCCACGGCCCGCTTGAGCAACGACCGGTCGACGACGGTGATGTCCTCGTACCGCAGTTTCTTCTTCCGCCTGAGCTTCGGTCCTGAACGTGCCACCGATCCACGGTGCACCCGCGATCGGCCGCTCGCACGCTGAGCCATCCGGTCGTGAGCGTTACCACCGATGGCGCACAAAAACCCCAGCCCGGACCAAGGAACCGAACTGGGGTGATGGGGTGAGCGACGGGTTTCGAACCCGCGACCTCCTGGACCACAACCAGGTGCTCTACCAGCTGAGCTACGCCCACCATCAGCGAGGGAACCGCGTGCGATCACCTCGATGGCTGTAATCGTAGCGGGTGCCCTCGCCAGGGTTGCAGGGGGTTACCTCTGCCGGACCTCGGCGGCCGCCGCCTTGGCTTCGTCGCTGGTCGGCCCGGGCTGCGGGACGAAGGCGACGCGCCGGTAGTAGTCGAGTTCGCCGATCGACTCCTTGATGTCGGCGAGCGCGCGGTGGGCGAGGCCCTTCTCCGGCTTGGCGTAGTAGATCCGCGGGTACCAGCGGCGGACGAGCTCCTTGACGGAGGAGACGTCGACCATGCGGTAGTGCAGGTGGGCGTCGAGGGCCGGCATGTCGCGGGCGATGAAGCCGCGGTCGGTGGCGATGGAGTTGCCGGCGAGCGGCGCGGTGCCCGACTCGGGGACGTGCTCGCGGATGTACTCGAGGACGCGGCGTTCGGCCTCTTCGAGCGTCACGGTGGAGGCGCGGACCTCTTCGGTGAGGCCGGAGTGGGCGTGCATCTCGCGGACGACTTCGGGCATCCCGGCGAGTTTTTCCTCGTCCGCGTGGATGACGATGTCGACTCCTTCGCCGAGCACGTTCAGCTCCGCGTCGGTGACGAGGGCGGCGATTTCGATCAACGCTTCCTTGCCGAGGTCGAGCCCCGTCATCTCGCAGTCGATCCAGACTAGGCGGTCGGTCACCTGGTGACCCTAACCCGACACGGGGATAAGAGGGGCGTTACCTGCGCGTACGGCGCGTTACGCTCCGGGTGTGGTCCAGGACACACGATCGGGGAGCTGCGAGTGACCGAGCAGGGGTCGCCGGCGAGCGAGATCGCCGCTGGTTATGCGAGTGAGGGTGCCGCGCTGGAGCTGGGCGCGGTCGTGATCGACGGGCAGACGGACGCCGCCGCGGCCGTGCGCCTGCCGTTGGCGACCCTGAACCGGCACGGCCTGGTCGCGGGCGCGACCGGGACGGGCAAGACGAAGACGTTGCAGCTGGTCGCCGAGCAGCTTTCGGCCGCCGGGGTGCCGGTGGTGCTCGCGGACGTGAAGGGCGACCTGTCCGGCTTGGCCGCGGCCGGGGAGCCGAACGACAAGGTCGCGAAGCGCGCGCAGGAGCTGGGCGACGACTGGGCCGGGACGGCGTTCCCGGTGCAGTTCCTGTCGCTGGGCACCGGCGGCAAGGGCTCGCCGATCCGGGCGACGATCACGAGCTTCGGCCCGGTGCTGCTGTCGAAGGTGCTCGGGCTGAACGAGACGCAGGAGTCGACGCTCGGCCTGATCTTCCACTGGGCCGACCAGCGCGGTCTCGCGTTGCTGGACACGAAGGACCTCCGGTCGGTGATCACGCACCTGACCAGCGACGAGGGCAAGGAGGACCTCAAGGGCATCGGCGGCGTCTCGGCCGCGACGGCCGGGGTGATCCTGCGCTCGCTGTCGAACCTGGAAGCCCAGGGCGGCGAGGACTTCTTCGGCGAGCCCGAGCTGGACGTCCACGACCTGATGCGCCAGAACGACGGCAAGGGCGTCGTCACGCTGCTGGAGCTGGACAACCTGCAGTCGAAGCCGGCGTTGTTCTCGACGTTCCTGATGTGGCTGCTGGCCGAGCTGTTCGAGGAGCTGCCCGAGGAGGGCGACCTCGACAAGCCGAAGCTGGTCTTCTTCTTCGACGAAGCCCACCTGCTGTTCAACGACGCGTCGAAGGCGTTCTTGGAGCGCATCGAGCAGACCGTGAAGCTGATCCGCTCGAAGGGCGTCGGCGTGTTCTTCTGCACGCAGCTGCCCACGGACATCCCGAACAACGTGCTCTCGCAGCTCGGCGCCCGGATCCAGCACGCGTTGCGCGCGTTCACGCCGGACGACCAGGCGGCCCTGGCCAAGACGGTCAAGACCTACCCGAAGACGAAGTACTACGAGCTCGATACGGCGTTGACGTCGCTCGGCATCGGCGAAGCGATCGTCACGGTGCTGTCCGAGCGGGGCGCGCCGACGCCCGTGGCGTGGACGCGGCTGCGGGCGCCGCGGTCGAAGATGGGCTCGATCGGTGCTGAGGCCGTCGCCGCCGCGGTCGCTTCGTCGGACCTGCACGCGAAGTACGCCGAAACGATCGACCGGGAGTCCGCCTACGAAAAGCTGGCCGCGAAGGTCGCGCCCGCTCCGGAACCCGGCGCTCCACCCGCGCAGGCTCCCGCGCCGGAGAAGGCGAAGGACGACCCCGGTTTCATCGAGTCGGCGATGAAGAACCCGGCCGTGAAGTCGTTCATGCGGTCCGCGGCGAGCGCGCTCGGCCGGGAGATCACGCGCGGGCTCTTCGGCAACCGGAGGCGCTGACAAAACCTGACGCAACCTGTCAGGTATCGCTGCGAAGCTGGTGCCCACACCGAAGAGAGGACCGCCATGACCAGCACCGCCACCGCGTCGTTCGTCCTCGACCAGTGGGAGCCGCAGGCGACCGACGAGGCCGCGGGCACCGAGTTCGCCCGGGTGGCGATCGCCAAGACGTTCACCGGGGCGGTCGAGGGGACCAGCACCGTCGAGATGCTGACGGCGTCCAACGCGACTTCGCGCGCGTACGTCGGCTTCGAGCGGCTCAGCGTCTCTGTCGACGGCCGCAAGGGCGCGTTCGTCCTGCACCACTCGGCGGACGAGTCCGGCCTGACGCTGAAGATCCTCACCGGCTCCGGTTCCGGTGAGCTGACCGGGATCTCCGGCACCGCTCGCATCGAGATGGACGCGGAGCAGAACCACACGCTGGTCCTGACCTACGACCTGTGAACGGCGCGAAGGCCGTTTCGAGAGCCCCCGATTGACTCTCGAAACGGCCTTCGCCGTTCCCGCTCCCCGAAGCGGGGTGAACGGGCCGCCCCGACACGGCCCGTCCGCGTCCTAGTTGTTCACGATCTGGTCGACGATCTTCTTGGCGTCGTTGATCGGGATGGCGAAGCCGATCCCGACGCTGCCCGCCGAACCGTTGGCCGACGCGGTCGGGCTGTAGAGGGCCGAGTTGATGCCGATCACGGCGCCCTGGGCGTCGACCAGCGCGCCGCCGGAGTTGCCCTGGTTGATCGAGGCGTCCGTCTGGATCGCGGTGTAGCTGGGCGAGCTCTCGGACTGGTTCGACGTGCGGCTGAACGGCGACTGCTGCCCCTCGCCGATGTCGGACAGGTTCCGGTTGAGCGCGCTCACGATGCCGGTGGTGACGGTGTTCTGCAGCCCGCCCGGCGAGCCGATCGCGATCACCTGCTGGCCGACGACGAGCTTGCTCGAGTCGCCCAGCGTCGCCGCCGTCAAGCCGCCGGCGTTCTGCGCCTGGACCACCGCGATGTCCGCCTTGGAGTCCGCGCCGACCACACTGGCCTGGTACTTCTTGCCGTCGGAGGTCGTGATGACGACGTTCCGGGCGCCGTCGACGACGTGCGCGTTGGTCAGGATCCGGCCGTTCGAGGTGAGGATGACGCCGGAGCCGATCGCCTCGCCCTGGTCGGTGGTCACGTTGATCTGGACGACGCTCGGCGTCACCTTCGCCGCGACGCCGCTGACGTCACCGGAGGCGGTCGAGTTCGAGACCGTCTGCCCGCTCGCCGCCGGCGAGCTCACCGACGTCGTGGCGCCGTCCGCCGAGTTCGTGGTGAGCCCGACGATCGCGGCACCGCCGACGCCGCCGACGAGCGCGGCGCCGAGGGCGGTCGCGCTGACGATCATCGCGACGCGGCCGCCCTTGCGCGGCCTGGTCTTCAGCGCCGTCGGCGCCTGCTGGGGCGGCGGCTGCTGGGTGAAGAGAGGGTTCGGCGCCGCCTGCTGCTGGTAGGCGTACTGCGCGTACGGCCCGTACTGCTGGGTGCTCTGGTGCGGCTGGTGCCCACCGGGTGAGGCGGGGCCGGGCCGACTCTCGTTCTCGGTCATGACCCAAGATTCGCGCGCGTGCTTGTGAACAACCTGTGGAAACACCTCAGGCTTTGCTGAGAAGAATCAGCTGAGAAATCTCAGCCATTCCTCAGGCATCAGGCGAAGAAGCTCGGTACGTCCAACGCTCCTCCCGCCGCTTCGAACTCGTCGTGCACCGCCTTCCGCAGCTCCGCGTCGCCGAGGTAGTCGGCGGCCATCAGGGCCAGGCCGAGCGCGCCGTCGCGGACGCCCGCGTCCCCCGTGGACGATCCAGCCGCGGCCGCGAACTCCTTGGTGTGCAATGCGACCGTCGGGCCCGAGACGGCGAGCATCGGGTGCAGCGCGGGCATCCGGTAGGAGAGGTTGCCGAGGTCGGTGGAGCCGGTCAGCGACTCCGGCACGATGCCCGGCGGCAGCGGCTTCCGGCCGGTGCCCAGCTGGTTGGCCGTCCACCGCCCGGCGAGCGCGGTGTTGAACCGGATCGGCAGGTACGCGGCCTGGGCGTCCCAGATCAGCTCGACGCCGCAGCCGGTCATCGCCGCCGCGCCTTCCGCGATCGACGTCATGCGGGCGGCGAGGTCGCGCAGGGTCTCCGGGCTCTGCGACCGGAGGTAGAACAACAGTGCCGCACGCGCCGGGATGACGTTCGGCCGGGCGCCGCCGTCGGTGAACACGCCGTGGACGCGGTCGCTCTGCGGGAGTTGCTGGCGCAGCGCGGAAACGCCCTGGTACGCCGCCACCGCGGCGTCGAGCGCGTTGCGGCCCATGAACGGTTGCGCGCTCGCGTGCGCGCCGACGCCGTGGAACACCATTTCCAGCTGACGGCGCCCGAGGAACGGGTGCAGTGCGATGTCGTGGCTGAACGGGTGCAGCATGATCACCGCGTCGACGTCGTCGAACACACCGGCGCGGGCGAGGATCTCCTTGCCGCCACCGCCTTCCTCGGCCGGCGTGCCGATCAGGCTGACGCGGCCGCCCAGCCGTTCGGCGACGGTGGCGGCACCGAGGAAGCCGCCGGCCGCGGTGGTGCAGATGACGTTGTGGCCGCACGCGTGACCGAGGCCGGGCAAGGCGTCGTACTCGGCGAGGACGGCGATGTGCGGGCCGTCCCGCTCCGGTGTGCTCACGCGCAGCGCGGTGTCGAGCCCGCCGAGGCCGACGGTCGCTTCGTGGCCGTGGCGCTGCAGCAGGTCCGCCAAGGCTCGCACCGACCGGTGCTCGGCGAATCCCTCCTCGGGGTGGGCGTGCAGATCTTGGCTCAACGCCACCAGATCGGGTGAACTGCGCTCGACCGCAGCGGTCACTTCGGCCCGCGTCGCCTCGTCCGCGCCGGCGTGCGGCGAGGACAGCGGTTCGGCGGCCGCGACGGCGTCGGCCGTGGCCTCGACCAGGGAACGCAGGTAGCTGTCGTCGGGCGGGACGGGCTCGTGGTGGGTCATGGCGCCGATGCTAACCGCAGGCTCCGACAATCCGCGGCGCTCAGCTCAGCCGGCCCGCCACGATCTGCGTGACGCCGGCGTACCGCTCGGTGATCCCGGTGAAGCCGCGGGCACGCAGGGCGGCCGCGATCTCGCCGCGGTCGAACATCCGCTGCCCGCTCAGGATCCCGCCGGCCGACTCGGCCAGCCGCGCGGGCTGCCAGCCGCGCCGGGCGCTCGTGAGCAGGACGATCCGGCCGCCGGGCTTCACCACGCGCGCGAAGAAGTCCAGCGCGGTTTCCGGCTCGGCGAACATGTGGAGGGCGGCGAAGCAGCAGAGTCCGTCCACTGTGGACTCCTTGAGCGGGAGGCGGACGGCGTCCGCGCGCAGGTAGGCGACGCTGTCCGGACCGCCTTCCGCGACGGCTTTGCCGAGCATCGTGCGCGCGCCGTCGAGGCCGATGGCGAGCCCGCCCGGGCCGACGGCCGCGCCGAACGCGCGGGTGAACCGGCCGGTACCGCAGGCGACGTCGAGCACGGTCTGCCCGGGACCGAGTTCGAGGAGCTTCGTGGCGAGCCGGACTTCGCCCGCCATGCTCGGCCCGAACGGGCCCTTGAACGCGCGGCCGAGGGCAGGGCGCCAGTACTGCTCGTAGACCTGCGCGAGCAGGGGTGTGCGCATCAGCCGCTGGGCGAGGCCGGTCGGCGGCCCGGCCTGGTTCGCGGTGCCCAGCAGGTCGAGGAAGCCCTGGTCGGCCCATGCGGGGGTCTCCAGCAGGCTCTTCAGGCGTTCGGTGGCCGTGGTGGTCGGCACAGGGCACTCCTCTCGTTCGGATACCGGCAGTATGCCAAATCTGGGCCACCTGATCGGGTGAACAATGCGCGGGATCAAGTGTTCGAGGCCCGGAATTGTCGGTAGTCCTGCCTAGCGTCGGAGACAAGGGTTCCGATCCGAGGAGGACAGATGACTGTTTCCCTGCTGGGCAGCGAAATCACGGTGCGCGGGGAGTTCGACCTGACAGCGGCGGCGCGGTTCTTGACCGGCTTCGCGCCGGCCGGGCAGCCGGCGGCCGAGCCGGAAGCGCTCCGGGTGGCGTTCCCGCTCGAGGGCACGTGGACGCCGGTGGGCGCGGTGCTGCGGCAGAGATCGCCCGGGGAGGTCGCCGTCGAAGTGCACGGCCCGGCCTCGCACGTCGAGGCCGTCGTGGCGCAGGTGCGGCGGATGTGCTCGCTCGACGTCGACGGCACGGAGTTCCCGGGAGCCGGCGAGCGTGATCCGGTCGTGGCGATGCTGCGGGACTTGCACCCGGGGCTGCGGCCGGTCCTCTTCGCGTCACCGTACGAGGCGGCGTGCTGGGCGGTGCTGAGCCACCGGATCTGGATGTCTCAGGCGGTGCGGCTGCGGCGCGGTCTCACGGAGCGCTACGGCACCGAGGTCGACGTCGACGGGGTTCCGCTGCTGTCGTTCCCGGCACCCGCGAGGCTGGCGGAGCTGGAGTACCTGCCCGGCGCCCCGGCCCAGAAGCTGCAGCGCCTGCGAGCGATCGCCGAAGCGGCCGCCGAGGGCCTGCTCGACGCGGCGACGTTGCGCGCGATGCCGGCAGACGAAGCCCTGAAACAGCTGCAACGGTTGCCCGGCGTGGGCCGGTTCAGCGCCGAGCTGATCCTGATCCGCGGCGCGGGCCACCCGGACGTCTTCCCCCGCGGCGAGAGCCGCCTGCACGAGATCATGCGCGCGGCCTACCACTTACCGGGGGCGGACGTCACGGAGCTGGCGGAGATCGCGGACGCATGGGCCCCGTTCCGGAGCTGGGTGTCGTTCCTCTTCCGCGTCGAAGGCGAAGCCCGGCTGAGGGAGTCGCGATGACCTGACCTCGCCCGGTCGCCGATCACGGCCAGCGCCACTCGTGTGGGGCGCTGCCGCTCCGATACCGGAAGCCGGGAAACGACGAGCGGTGGGGACTCACCGTAGCCAGATATCGCCTGTGGTGAGGTGTCCGGGTGAGCTCGCCCGTTCAACTCGCCCTCGGCGGACCGGCCGGTAGCACCCTGCCGGCCTGGCACACGGCCGCCACCGACCCCTCGACGGCCGGTTCGCTGCTCGAACAGGCCCAGACGCCGGCGGTGATCACGCTGGTCGCCGGTGGTGTGGCGCTGCTGGTCGTGCTCGTCGGCGGGACACCGTGGCGGACGGCGCGCAACGGCATCACCATCGTGCACGAGGCCGGGCACGCGCTGGCCGCCGTGCTGGTCGGCCGGCGGCTGCAGGGCATCAAGCTGCACTCGGACACCTCGGGCGTCACCGTCTCGCGCGGCAAGCCCGAAGGGCCGGGCATGGCCTTCACCGCGCTGGCGGGCTATATGGCGCCGTCCGTGCTGGGGCTGTTGTTCGCCAGCCTGCTGGGCAACGACCTGGTGGGCACGGTCCTCGTGCTGATCGCGCTGCTGCTGCTCGGCGTGCTGGTGATGGTGCGCAACGCCTACGGGGTGTTCACCGTGGTCGCCAGTGCCGTCGTGCTCGCGCTGGTCGCGTTCGTGGCGCCGGTCGAGGTGCAGGCTCCGTTCAGCTACCTGGTGACGTGGTTCCTGCTGTTCGGCGGTGTGCGGCCGGTCCTCGAGCTGCAGGTCAAGCGGCGGCAGGGGCGGGCGCGCGACTCCGACGCCGACCAGCTGGGCCGGCTCACCGCGGTGCCGCCGGTGCTGTGGGTGCTGGTGTTCGGCGTGGCGACGGTCAGCTGCCTGATCGCCGGCGGGTTGTGGCTGCTGGAGCCCGTGGCCACCTAGCCGCGCCCATGCGGCAGACTGGTCTCTCGCTGGTCACGCGGAGGGAGACGGACGATGGACGAGGTCGCCAAGGCCGTGGAGGATTGCGCACGGGCGGCGAAGCTGGCCGCGCCGTCGCTCGCCGCCGCGAGTGCGGAGTCCGTCGACGCCGCGCTGACCGGGATGGCCGAGCGGCTGCTCGCGCACCGCGACGAGATCCTCGAGGCGAACCAGGCCGACGTCGAGCGCGCGAAGGCCGAGGGGATGAGCGCCGGTCTGCTCGACCGGCTCACCATCACCCCGGAGCGGCTCACCGGCATGGCCGAGCAGCTGCGGCTGCTCGCGGGCGCCCCGCACCAGGAGCGCTCGGTCGAGGTGTCCACCCTGGACGGCGGGCTGCGGCTGGTCGAGCGGCGACGCCCGGTCGGCGTCATCGGCGCGAACTACGAAGCGCGGCCGAACGTGACGGTCGACGTGGCGTCGCAGCTGGTGAAGTCGCGCAACGCCGGCGTGCTGCGCACCGGCTCGGCCGCGCTCGGCTCGGCGCAGCGGCTGCGCGAAGTCGTCATCGCCCCGGCGCTGACTGATGCCGGCATCGACGCGGACTGCGTCCAGCTGGTGCCGCGCGTGGAGCGCGAGGCGGCGTCCGCGCTGGTGCGGCTGCCGAACCTCGTCCCGCTGGTGATCCTGCGCGGCAGTGGCGACAGTACCCGGGCGCTGGCCACCGAGGCAGCGGTCCACGGCGTGCGCACGCTCGCCCACGCCGACGGCGGCGGCGTCCTGTACGTCGACCGGGGCGCGGACGTCACGAAGGCACGTGACCTGGTGTACGCGAGCCTCGACCGGCTGGGTGTCTGCAACCGGCTGAACCTGCTGCTCATCCACGAGGACATCCACGACGCCGTCTGGCCCGGCATCGAGGAGGCGCTGGCCGAGCGGGGTGTGACACCGTCGCTGGCGCCGCACGAGCACGCGATCGGCTACGAGTGGGCCCTGGACTCCGACCACGAGGCGACGGTCACGGTCGCCAAGGTCGGCGCCCTCGCCGACGCGGTCGGGATCGCCAACGAGCAGACCTCGGGCCTGGCAGCGGGCATCACCACCGAAGACCCCTCGGCGGCCGACGCCTTCTTCGACGGCTACACGGGCACGGGCGTCTTCTGGAACGCCCCCACCCGCCTCCTCGACGGCTTCAAGCTCCTCGCGGTCCCGGAAACGGGCATCAACCTGGACAAGGTCCCCGGCCCACGAGGCCCGGTGACGTACACGGACCTGTACGTCCGCCAGTACGCAGTCCTGCCCGCCTGACCCGACCGACCGGCCCGACCGCAGGAGCACGACGCCTCCCGACCCGGCGGCCACCCGACCGGGCGGAACCCGGCCACCCGGCCCGCAGCCACCCGGCTCGGCGCAACCCGGCCCGGCACCAACCAGCCCGGCGCTACCCGGGGTCGGCGACCAGCCGGCACGGCGCCACTTGGCCTGCGGCCGCCCGGCTCTGCGCTAGTCGGCTTGGCGCCACTTGGCCTGCGGTCGTCCGGCCCGGCGCCACCGGGTCTGGCGCTAGTCGGCTTGGCGCCGCCTGGCCTGCGGTCGTCCGGCCCGGCGCCACCGGGTCTGGCGCCACTCGGCCTGACGCTGCCTGGCCCGTGGCCACCCGACCGGCACCCAACCAGCCCGGCGGCGCCGGGTCCGGTGACCACACGGCCCGGCGGGCACCCGGCAACCGGGGGCGCGCCCGCGCTGCCTCAACATCGTGCAAACACGCGTGCCGGGACCAAACGCGTCGCCGCCGGGCGGCGAGGGGCGCAGCGGGACGGGCTAGATCGTGGGGCCCATGGCCGCGAGCCGGCGGAGTTCCTTGACCGTCTCCGTGGTGTTCGTCACCAGCTCCGTGCGGTCGTCCGATTGGCCTGCGTAGCGGTAGATCGCCGTCGGGCCGTCGCTGATGGCGATTGCCGCCACCAGGCGGCCCTCCGGGTCGCGGGTGAGCCCGGTCGTCACCGACACCTCGCGGCCGACCGTGTCGACCGTGGTGAGTGTCCGTTCCTTGTACCAGCCTCGCGTGGTCATCTTCGGCAGCTCCGGGGGAAGGGCTCGACGGGGGATACGTCGTGAGACGCGGGGATCATCGAAGGCGTTACGGCATACTGGTCCGCGTGATCACCCGGCCGCACGTCCTGCTGTCCGCCGCGCAGTCGCTCGACGGATTCCTCGACGACACCTCGCCCGCGCGGCTCGTACTGTCCACTGAGGACGATTTCGCGGTCGTCGACCGGTTGCGCGCCGAGGCCGACGCGATCTTCGTCGGGGCCGGGACCGTGCGGGCCGACAACCCGCGGCTGCTCGTGCGCTCGCCGGAGCTGCGGCGACAGCGTCGCGAACGGGGAAAGCCGGAACAACCCGTCAAGGTCACCGTCACCACCCGTGGTCTCGACCCGGACGCGCAGTTCTTCACCGCCGGGGAAACCGAAAAGATCGTCTACGCCCCGGCCGGCGCCGCAGCCGGGCTCAAGCATCTCGCCACCGTCGTCGACGCCGGGAATCCGCCGGACTTCGGGCGCGTGCTCGACGACCTGGGCGCGCGCGGCATCGAGAAGCTGCTGGTCGAGGGCGGCGGCGGGATCCACACCCGGTTCCTCACCGAAGGCCTCGCCGACGAGCTGCGGCTGGCGATCGCGCCGTTCTTCGTCGGGCAGCCGGACGCGCCGCGGTTCGTCGGGCCGGGCCTCTACCCGCGGCCGCTCACCCTGGTCAGCGCGAAAGAGCTGCAGGGCATGGCGATCCTCGAATACCGCGCCGCCGACGAACCGACCGGCCGGGATGTCCAGCGGCTGAAGGAAGCCACGGCGCTCGCCGCCCAATGCCCGCCGAGCCATACCTTCCGGGTCGGGGCCGTCATCACCGACGCCGACGGCGCGGTCATCGCCACCGGCCACTCCGGCGAGGGTGATCCGCTCAACCACGCCGAGGAAGCCGCGCTCGCCAAGTGCGCCGGCGACCCGCGTCTGGCCGGCGCGACGATGTACAGCTCGCTGGAACCGTGCAGCAACCGCAGCTCCCACCCGCGCAGCTGCACCGAGCTGATCCTCGACGCCGGGATCCCGCGGGTCGTGTTCGCGTGGCGCGAGCCGCCGGTCTTCGTCGACGCCCAGGGCACCGAGCTGCTGCGCCGGGCCGGGCGGCACGTCGTCGAGGTGCCCGCGCTGACCCCGCTGGTCCAGCGCGAGAACACCCATCTGGAGTTCTGACGGAGGCGTGGGGGCCGCCGGAGCGGCCCCCACGGACTCAGCAGGCGCCGTTGTCGACCCAGACGCCCCATTCGCCGGTGGTGCCGGGCTCTTCGCCCTGCGTCCACCACTTGGCCGTCCACTTGTGGCTGTTGTGGGAGACGACGTCGTCCTTGACGTAGACCTTCGTCCGGTCCCACTCCGCCGCGGTGCAGGAGCCGCCGCCCGGGGTGGTCGGGGTCGTCGTCGCGGTCGGGGTCGTCTGCGGCGGCGTCGCGCCGGCGAACCGGACGCTGAACTTCGTGAAGTCCCAGTCGTTCTGCGGGACGTTGCTGCAGACGCCGTTGTCGGTCGTCCCGACGCAGGCGCGGTCGCGGTTGACCGACCAGAACGTGAAGCGGCCGAGGCCGTGGCTGGTGGCGTAGTCGTAGACGGTCTGGAAGTCCGCCGTGTAGAACATCTCCGCCGCGTCCGACTTGCCGTTCATGCCCGAGAAGCCCTCGTGCGAGTACGCGGTCGCGCTGTCCCAGCCCAGGTGCGACGTCAGCAGGCCGTGGAACGCCTCCAGAGCGGACACCTGGGACGAACCGCCGTTGAAGCCGCCGTCGAACGGCATGATCGAGAAGTTGTTGGGCGTGAAGCCGATCGACTTCGCCTGGTCGAGCAGCTGCGTGCCGAACCAGCCGGTGCCGGCCGCGGTTCCCGGCATGGTGACCGACACGAACAGGCCGGGGTTGTCGGCCTGCAACGTCTTCGCCGCACCCAGCTCGTTCGCGATGGCCGCGGTGTTTTCGTACTCCGGCTCTTCGAGGTCGAAGTCGATCGCCTTGAGCCCGTACTTCGTGACGACCTGCTGGTACGCGGCGGCGGTCGCGGCCACGGTCCCGCAGGTCTGGCCGAGCTTCGTGCCGCCGTACCCGCCGACGGACACCGAGATGTCGCCGCCCGCGCCGCGGATCTTCGAGATCGCGTTCGCGACGGTGGTGTCGGAGGAGACCGGGTCGGTGCCGTCCCAGGTCGGGCTGCACCCGCCGCCGTTCGGCGCCAGGATGAAGGCCAGCTGGAACGCCTTGAGCCCGGTCGCGTTCATGACCGTCACCGGGTCCGGTGGATTGTTACTCTGGGGCATCAGGTAGGGCGCCGCGGCGTACCAGTTGTTGCTCAACGCCGCCGTCGCCGAAGGTGCGCCGAGCACGAGGCTCACGGCGGTGGCGGCGAAAGTGGCGGCGGCGAGCCCGATGGCGGCCAGTCTGCTTCTGCGCATGATCTGTCCTCCCGGTGGGGTTCGAGGGTGGACAAACTATTGGACTAGACCATTGATGAAGTCAAGACGCGAAGGTCGGTTGGCGCGCTCGGGCGGGCGAAAAGCGCCGTAATATCCGATATTGGTGGGAAGAAACGCGCCACGCGGGTGAGCCGGGAGGCGGTCGACGAGGCGAGGGCGCGGGAGAATAGGACGGCAGCCCGATTCGCGCGCGTTGAGCGGAAGGTCCTTGCCCACTTGGCCGACGGCATTGCCCGTGAGTCCGCACGCGGGCAGCGTGACCAGTACTGCCACCACCTCGCCGCCGTGTGCGTGGGCCACCGAGCGGACGATCGACCACCCCGGCCCCGCGCCCTCGGCCGCCACGCGGGCTCGCCGGTGGAACGGGTCGAACAGGGCCGGTACCTCGGCCGGCGGGATCGGCGGGCCACCCGACCCGGACCCGCGCTTCCGCTACTCCGACTCCAGGTCGCCCTCCAGCGACAGATACACCTCGCGCATCTTCGCCAGCAGCTCCGGGTCCGGCTCCTCCCACAGCCCGCGGTCCGCCGCCTCGTTCAACCGCTCCACGATCCCCCGCAGCGCCCATGGGTTGGCCTGGCGCAGGAACTCCTGGTTCACCTCGTCCAGAACGTACGACTCGGTCAGCTTCTCGTACATCCAGTCGCCCACCACACCGGCCGTTGCGTCGAAGCCGAACAGGTAGTCCACCGTGGCCGCCAGCTCGAACGCGCCCTTGTAACCGTGGCGGCGCATGGCCGCCAGCCAGCGGGGGTTCACCACCCGGGCGCGGAAGACCCGGGCCGTCTCCTCGCCCAAGGTCCTTGTGCGCACCGAATCCGGGGACGTGCTGTCACCCACGTAGGACGCCGGCGCGGACCCGGTGAGCGCGCGGACCGTGGCGATCATCCCACCGTGGTACTGGAAGTAGTCGTCCGAGTCCGCGATGTCGTGCTCGCGCGTGTCCGTGTTCTTCGCCGCCACCACGATGCGCTTGTACGAGCTTTCCATGTCCTCGCGCGCCGGACGGCCGTCCAGATCCCGGCCGTACGCGAAGCCGCCCCAGACCGCGTAGACCTCCGCCAGGTCCTTGTCGTCGCGCCAGTTTCCGCTGTCCATCAACGGCAACAGGCCCGCGCCGTACGCGCCCGGCTTCGAGCCGAAGATCCGCGTCGTCGCGCGGCGCGAGTCGCCGTGGGTGGCCAGGTCCGAAGCCACGTGCGCCCGGACGAAGTTCTCCGACGGCGGCTCGTCCAACGAGGCCACCAGGCGGACGGCGTCGTCCATGAGCGTGATCACGTGCGGGAACGCGTCGCGGAAGAAGCCGCTGATGCGGATCGTGACGTCGATCCGGGGGCGGCCGAGTTCCGCGAGCGGAATCGCCTCGATGCCCGTGACCCGGCGGGAAGCCTCGTCCCACACCGGCTGGACGCCCAGCAGCGCCAGGACTTCCGCCGCGTCGTCGCCGGACGTGCGCATCGCCGACGTGCCCCACACCGACAGGCCGACCGAGCGCGGCCAGTCGCCCGTGTCCTCGCGGTAGCGGCGCAGCAGCGAATCCGCCAGCGCCTGGCCGGTTTCCCAGGCCAGCCGGCTGGGGATGGCCTTCGGGTCGACCGTGTAGAAGTTCCGGCCGGTCGGCAGCACGTTCACCAAGCCGCGCAACGGTGATCCGCTCGGCCCGGCCGGGATGTAGCCGCCGTCGAGGGCGTGCAGGACCGCGTCCAGCTCGGCCGTCGTGCCCGCCAGCCGCGGGACGATCTCCTCCGCCGCGAACGACAGCACGCGGGCGACGTCCGCGTCCGGGGCCACGGACGCGACCGCCGTGGCGTCCCAGCCGCGCATCTCCATCGTCCGGACGAGCTCGCGGGCCGTCTTCTCGACCGCGTCCACATCGGACATCGGCGCGTCTTCCTTGAGCCCCAGCGCCGAGCGCAGGCCGGGGATCGCACCCTGTTTGCCGCCCCAGATCTGCGACGCGCGCAGCATCGCCAGCACCAGGTTGACCCGGGCCTCGCCGACCGGCGCCGCGCCGAGAACGTGGAGCCCGTCGCGGATCTGGGCGTCCTTGACCTCGCACAGCCAGCCGTCGATGTGCAGCAGGAAGTCGTCGAACTCCGCGTCGTGCGGCCGTTCCTCGACGCCGAGGTCGTGGTCCAGCTTCGCGGCCTGGATCAGCGTCCAGATCTGGGCGCGGATGGCCGGCAGCTTCGCCGGGTCCATCGCCGCGATGTTCGCGTGCTCGTCGAGCAGCTGCTCGAGCCGCGCCATGTCGCCGTAGGACTCCGCGCGCGCCATCGGCGGGATCAGGTGGTCGACGATCGTCGCGTGCGCCCGCCGCTTCGCCTGCGCACCCTCGCCCGGGTCGTTGATCAGGAACGGGTACACCAGCGGCAGGTTCCCCAGCACCGCGTCCGGCGCGCACGACGCCGAGAGCCCGGCCGTCTTGCCCGGCAGCCATTCCAGCGATCCGTGCTTGCCCAGGTGGACGACCGCGTGCGCGCCGAACTCCTCCTCCAGCCACCGGTAGGCGGCCAGGTAGTGGTGGCTGGGCGGCAGGTCCGGGTTGTGGTAGATCGCGACGGGGTTCTCGCCGAACCCGCGCGGCGGCTGGATCATGATGATCACGTTGCCGCTCTGCAGCGACGCCAGCACGATGTCGCCGTTGTCGACGTACAGCTCGCCCGGCGCCGGTCCCCAATGCTCTTCGATGCCCTCACGCAGTTCGGCGGGCAGCTCGGCGAACCACTCGCGATACCGGGCAGCGGGCACCCGGATCGGGTTGCCGGACAGCTGTTCCTCGGTCAGCCACTCCGGGTCCTGACCGCCGGCGGCGATCAACGCGTGGATGAGCGCGTCGCCGTCGGGCTGGTCGGTGCCGGTCGGGTCGACGCCCGGGAACGCGTCTTCGCCCAGGTCGTAGCCCAGGTCCCGCATCCGCCTCAGCAGCTCGATCGCCGACGCGGGCGTGTCCAGCCCGACCGCGTTGCCGACGCGGGAGTGCTTCGTCGGGTACGCGGACAGCATCAGCGCGATGCGCCGCTCCGACGTCGGCGTGTGCCGCAGCCGGGCGTGCGCCAGCGCGATGCGGGCGACGCGGGACGCGCGCTCGGCGTCCGGGACGTACCGGGGGAGGCCGTCCTCGTCCAGCTCCTTGAACGAGAACGGCACCGTGATCAGCCGGCCGTCGAACTCCGGGACGGCCATCTGGTTCCCGGCGTCGAGCGGCGAGAGGCCGTCGTCGTTGGCCGCCCACGTCTCGCGGTCGCTGGTCAGGCAGAGCGCCTGCAGGATCGGGACGTCGAGCGCGGCCATCTCGGCGACGTCCCACGCCTCGTCGTCGCCCCCGGCGCCGACCTCGGACGGCCGCGTGCCGCCCGCCGCGAGCACCGTGACCAGCAGCGCGTCCACGGTGGCCAGTTCGGCCATCATGTCCGGCTCGCGCGTCCGCAGCGAAGCGCAGTAGACCGGCAGCGCGCGCCCACCCGCGGCTTCGATCCGGTCGGCGAGCGCGTGCACGAACGCGGTGTTCCCGGACAGGTGGTGCGCGCGGTAGTACAGGATCCCGATGACCGGGCCGTCGCCGCGCGAAGGCCGCTCGAGGACGCCCCATTCGGGCTGGCGGGCGGGCGGCTCGAAGCCGTCGCCGGTGAGCAGGAGCGTGTCGGAGAGGAACCGGTGCAACTGCGTGAGGTTCGCCGGGCCGCCCTGCGCGAGGTAGGCGTGGGCCTCGGCGGCGATGCCGGCCGGGACGGTCGAGAGCTTCATCAGCTCGGCGTCCGGCGTCTGCTCCCCGCCCAGGACGACGACGTGCGCGCCCGACGCCCGCAGCGCGTCGAGGCCCTCCTGCCAGGTCCGCGGCGTCCCGAGGATCCGCGCGACGACGATCTTCACGCCTTCGAGGAGGGCGGGCAGCTCGGCGACGTCGAGCCGGGCCGGGTTGCCGAGCCGGTAGGCGCCCTCGGCGGAGCGCGCGCTGAGCAGGTCGGTGTCCGAAGTGGACAGAAGCAGGATCACGAGGTTCCTCCTCGGGGTCCGCGCCCCGGGTCGACGGGCGCGCCGGCCGGAGTTCCTGGCTCTCGGGGCCCCGACGTACTCCCTCCCTCGGAGGGGCGATCGGATACAGCACTCCCCGATGACAGTGGCGGGACCGCCCCGGATTCGCACCGGGTTCCTCCACCTGCCGACGCGTGGGTATCGGCTCCACTCTCCGGTGCCGGTCGAGGTGCGTCAAGGTGACGTTGACCGGGCCCTCGGTAACCTGGCGGCTTGGAACCCTTCCTCCGTGCCTTCACCGCCGCCCAGTCGAGCCGCGGGCCCTACCGCCGGGCGACCGGGGCCGAGCTGGCGGCCGCGGAAGCCGGGTTCGCCGCGCTCCTCGACCGGGTCCCGCACAACCTGTCTGAGCTGGGGTTTTCGGTGCGGGACGATTCGCTTGTGGTGCAGGAGCCCGGCTCGGAACGCGCCTGGGGCCTGTATGCGATCGACCGGTCCGCGCCGCCGTCGCTGGTGGTCGAGGCGCCGCACGCGTCCTCCGACCTGCGAACCGAGCTGATCGGCCTCGCCCTCTTCGAGGCGACGCCGGGCGCGGTCCTCGCGGTCGGCGGTGCGCACCGGCGCCGGGAGGACCCCGCGCACGACACCGGGACCGTCTTCCACGTCGTCACCACCCTGCTGGCCCGGCGCGGCCTGCCCCAGGTCCAGCTGCACGGCTTCAACGACGCCACCCTCACCACGGCGGACGTCGTGCTCTCGGCGGGCGCGGCCGAAGCCGGGGACGCGGCCCGGCGGGCGGCGGACCGCCTCGCCGAGGCCGGGTTCCGCGTCTGCCGGGCCTGGGAAGAACCGTGCCGGGGCCTGGCCGGGACGACGAACGTCCAGGGCCGGGCCGCCGGGGACACACCGTTCCTGCACGTCGAGCTGAACCGGACCGTCCGGGAAGCCCGCCGCGAGGACGTCGTCCGGGCGCTCGCCGAAGCCGACCTCACCAAGCCTTAGGCGGACTGCTCGCCCAGGCGGGGGAACGGCTTCGTCGAGAACAGGACCTCCACCGGGACCTCGAAGAACTCCGCGATCCGCAGCGCCACGAAGAGGCTCGGGCTGTATTCGCCGCGCTCCAGGTAGCCGATCGTCTGGTAGTGCACCCCCAGCGCCTCCGCGAGCTGGCGCCGCGAGATCGACCGCTCCGCGCGCAGCATCGCGATCCGGTTGTAGACGACCTCACTCATGACTACCCCACACGCTGCATGGCCTTCTCCCGGCGCTCGGCCAACGACGACCCCGCTTCCCGCCGCGCCATGCGGCGGAGCAGCACCGGGGCCAGCGCCAATCCGATCACGGACCACGCCACGAGCACGGCGAGGGTCGGCAACGGCCGCCACGACTGGCCGATTTCGACGACCACCGCGCTGTCGGGCAGCAGGGCCGAGCGCATTCCGAGGCCCAGCCAGTACATGGGGAACACCTGCGCGATGCCCTGCACCCACGCCGGCAGTGCCGTGACCGGGTAGAAGATCCCCGAAATCGCACCCAGGCCCATGATCGGCAGGGTGATCAGCGCGATGGACCGCGGGCTGCTGGTCAGCGAGCCCAGCGCGGCGCCGAGCGGCAGGGTGGCGGCCAGGCCGAGCGCCAGCACCCACAGCAGGTGCAGGTACGACCAGGCGCCGTCCGGGGCGAGGGAGCCGAACAGGAACAGGCACGGGACCAGCACCAGCAGGATCCCGGTGACCTGCGCCATCGCCACCGTCGTCGTCTTGCCGACCAGGTAGCCGAGCATGCCGTTCGGGGTCGCCTTGGCACGCAGCAGCGTGCCGTCCTCGCGGTCGATGGCCAGGTAGCCCGCCGTGCTGTTCAGGCCGTTGAACACGATCCCGGCGCCGAGCACGCCCGGTACAGTGGCCGCGCCGAGCGAGAAGCTGGTGCCGGGCAAGTGCGCGTTGCGCATGAAGAACAGCGTGCCGAGGAAGAGCGCGACGAAGACGAACTGGCCGACCACGTCGTCGCGGTTGGTCCACGTCTGCTTGAACTCGATCCAGCCGCGGGCCACCCCGGCCCGCAGCGCGGCGGTCCTGGCGTTCATCGCGCACCCGCTTCCAGGAGGCCGATCTCCGTTTCGCCGGCGGTTTCGGCACGGCGGACCAGCGTCATGTAGGTGTCTTCCAGCGACGCCCGGCGCACCTCGAGGTCCGAGACGGCCTCGCCGTGCTGCTTGAACAGGTCGTACACGTACTTCGTCGCTTCGGTCGTCGAGTGGACGAAGCGCTGGCCGTCGACCGTCCAGCGGATCTCGGCCTCGCCGGAGACCTGCCGGCTCAGCGCGTCGGCCGAGCCGTCGGCGATGATGCGGCCGCCGTTGAGGATGAGGATCCGGTCGGCCAGCTTTTCGGCCTCGTCGAGGTCGTGCGTGGTGAGCAGGACCGTGGTGTCGAGCTCGTCGGACAGGCGGTGCACCAGGTCGTGGAACTCGCGCCGCGCCTCCGGGTCGAAGCCCGCGGTCGGCTCGTCGAGGAACAGCAGCTCCGGTCGCCCGACGATGCCGATCGCGACGTCGAGCCGCCGCCGTTGCCCGCTCGAGAGGTTCTTGATCTTCTTCTGCGCGTGCTCGGTGAGCCCGACGGCCGCGATCAGCTCGTCGGCGACCCACGGCCGCTGGTGCGACGCCGTCGAGTACGGCGCGTAGTACCGGCCGAGGTGCGCGAGCAGCTCGCGGACCCGCCATTTCCCGTGGTCACGCCAGGATTGGAGGACGACCCCCAGCCGGGCCCGCCAGTCCTCGCCGCCGCGCGCCGGATCGGTGTCCAGCACGCCGACCTCGCCGGCCGAGCGCATCCGGAAACCTTCGAGGATCTCGATCGTGGTCGTCTTGCCCGCGCCGTTCGGCCCGAGCAGGCAGACGACTTCGCCCCGGTACGCCTCGAAGTCGACGCCGTGCAGCACGTCGTTCGCGCCGTAGCGCATCCGCAGCCCGCGCACGCGGACCACGGGAACCCCTGGATCTCTCATCGCCGTACCCCCATCGAACTGGTGCGATCGAATGTAGCACACCTACTACATTCGATCAGAGTTCTGCTGTGCCGGGAACTTGACCCGCGGTCGAGCTGCGACCGCGCAAGGGCGGCTCGCGGTTCAAGGCGCGGCTGTCCGCGACCTACCTCGAAGAGACCACCGCGTTCCTCTACGGCACCAAGCGGCGTGAGCTGGAACACCGGGAAACGATGTCGATGCTCGTCGAGCAGGACGCCGAGGGGGCGCCACCCCTGCGTGACGTGGACCTGGACGCCGGAATCGCCAGGATCCGGCCGCGTTCGGGCCCCCGGGGCCCGGAGAACCGCCAGCTACAGTGAGCCCATGCCGACCCCAGCACGTGTGCGAGCCGACGCGTGCCCGGGTGTTTTCGCACCCCACGACGCCGCCGACGGGCCCTTGGCCCGCGTGCGCCTGCCCGGCGGTGCGGTTTCCGCGGCGCAGCTGCGCGCGCTGGCCGACGCCGCCGAGGCGTGCGGCGACGGCGACCTCCACCTCACCTCGCGCGGCAACGTCCAGCTGCGCGGCGTCACCCGGCCCGGCCTCGCCGCGCGGCTGACCGACGCCGGCCTGCTGCCTTCGCCGTCGCACGAGCGGGTCCGGAACGTCCTGGCCTCGCCGCTGAGCGGGCTGACCGGCGGGCTCGCCGACGTCCGCGGCCTGGCCCGCGACTTCGACGCCGTCCTGTGCGCGACGCCGGACCTCGCGGAGCTGCCCGGCCGGTTCCTCGTCGCCTTCGACGACGGCCGCGGCGACGTCGCCGCCGAGGGACCCGACATCTGCTGGCAGGCGACCGGCCCCGCCGAGGGGACCCTGCTGCTCGCGGGCGGCGACACCGGACGCCGGATCGCGCGGGCCGACGCCGTCGAAGCGCTGATCGACGTCGCGCTGGAGTTCCTCCGCGTGCGCGGGTCCGCGTGGCGCGTCGCCGAACTCGACGATCCGGCCTGGCGGGGGACGCCGGTGCCGCGTGGCGACGTCTCGGTGCCCGTCGGGATGATCGCCGGGGTCGCGGCCGGTGTCGTGCCCCGCTTCGGGCAGCTGACCGCCGGACAGGCCCGGGCCCTCGCGGGCTTCGGGCCCGCGCTGGTCACGCCGTGGAAGTCGGTCGTGCTCCCGGAGGCGCTCGCCGACGTCGTCGCCCGGCTGGGGTTCGGCGGCGAACCACTCGGCACGAGCGCGTGCGTCGGCCGCCCCGGCTGCGCGAAGGCACTGGCCGACGTCCGGGCCGACGCCGTCTTCCGGCCCGGCCTGCGCGCGCACTTCTCCGGCTGTGCGCGGCGGTGCGGGAAGCCGTCGCAGTCCCATGTGGACGTCGTCGCCGAAGCTGGCGGCTACCGGGTCGACGGCCGCTGGGTGCCGTTCGACGAGATGGAAGGGAACCTGTGATCGACTACCTGCGGGACGGTGCCGAGATCTACCGGCACTCGTTCGCCACGATCCGCGAGGAGGCGGACCTGGCGATCCTGCCCGACGACGTGGCGGGCCTGGCGGTCCGGATGATCCACGCCTGCGGCATGGTCGATCTGGTCGACGACCTGCGCTACACGCTCGACGTCGTCGAAGCGGGCCGGGCCGCGCTGGAAGCCGGCGCGCCGATCCTGTGCGACGCGCAGATGATCGCCAGCGGCGTCACGCGCCGCCGCCTGCCCGCGGGCAACGACGTCGTCTGCACGCTTTCGGACCCGAGCGTGCCGGGGCTGGCCGAGCGGCGGGGCACCACGCGGTCCGCGGCCGCGCTGGAGCTGTGGCGCGACAAGCTGCCCGGGTCGGTCGTCGCGATCGGCAACGCGCCGACCGCGCTGTTCCGGCTGCTGGAACTGCTCGAGGAAGGCGTCGGCGCGCCCGCGGCGATCATCGGGGTGCCGGTCGGGTTCGTCGGCGCGGTCGAGTCCAAAGTGGAGCTCGCGAAGCGGGCTCCCGCGCCCTACCTGGTCGTCCACGGACGTCGCGGCGGCAGCGCGATGGCCGTCGCCGCGATCAACGCCCTCGCGAGCGCCGAAGAATGACGGGCACGCTCTACGGCGTCGGGCTCGGCCCCGGCGACCCGGAACTGATGACGGTCAAGGCGGCCCGGCTGATCGCCGAGGCGCAGGTGATCGCGTACCACTGCGCGCGGCACGGGCGGAGCATCGCGCGGTCGGTCGCGGAGCCGTACCTGCGCGAGGGGCAGATCGAGGAAAAGCTCGTCTACCCGGTCACGACCGAGACGACCGACCACCCCGGCGGGTACGAGGGCGCGATCGCCGACTTCTACGAGCTGAGCGCGAAGCGGCTCGCGGAGCACCTCGACGCGGGCCGTGACGTCGTCCTGCTCTGCGAGGGCGACCCGTTCTTCTACGGCTCGTACATGTACATGCACGAACGGCTTTCCGGCCGGTTCGAGGCGGTCGTCGTGCCGGGCGTGACGTCGGTGAGCGCGGCGTCGTCGGTCCTCGGGCGGCCGCTGGTCCAGCGCGACGAGGTCCTGACCGTGCTGCCGGGCACGCTCCCGGCGCCCGAACTGGCCCGGCGGCTCGCGGACACCGACGCGGCCGCCGTGCTGAAGCTGGGCCGCACGTTCGGCTCGGTGCGGGAGGCCCTGGAAGAGGCCGGGAAGCTCGACGACGCCGTCTACGTCGAACGCGCGACCTGGGGGCAGCAGCGGATCGAGCCGCTGGCCGACGTGGATCCCGCGTCGGTGCCGTACTTCTCCCTCGCCTTGCTGCCGAGCCCGGCCTACGCGTCGCGGGTCTCGCCCGCCGCGAAACCGGCTGAGCCCGCTTCGGGCGGCGAGGTCGTCGTCGTCGGCCTCGGCCCGGCCGGCCCGGAGTGGCTGACGCCGGAAGCCGCGGCGGAGCTTTCGGCCGCCGAGCACGTCGTCGGGTACGGGCCGTACGTCGCGCGCGTGCCGCAGCGGGCCGGGCAGCAGCGGCACGCGTCCGGCAACCGCGTCGAGGCGGACCGGGCCCGCGAAGCACTCGCCCTGGCCGCCGACGGCTCCCGGGTGGCGGTCGTGTCCTCGGGCGATCCCGGGGTGTTCGCGATGGCGTCGGCGGTGCTGGAGCAGGTCTCCGCGGGCCACGGCGCCGGGGTGCGGGTCCGGGTCGTCCCGGGCGTGACGGCCGCGCAGGCGGCGGCCTCGCGGGTCGGCGCGCCGCTCGGGCACGACTACTGCGTGCTTTCCCTGTCGGACCGGCTCAAGCCGTGGGAGATCATCGAGAAGCGCCTCGACGCGGCGGGCGCGGCGGACCTGGTGCTGGCGCTGTACAACCCGGCTTCGCGGTCGCGGACGACTCAGCTCGCTTCGGCGCGTGACGTGCTCCTGCGGCACCGCGAGCCGTCGACACCGGTGGTGGTGGCGCGCGACGTCGGCGGCCCGGAGGAGGACGTCCGGACCACGACCCTCGGCGAACTCGATCCGTCCACTGTGGACATGCGGTGCCTGCTGATCGTGGGCTCGTCGAAGACCCGGAACGAGCACGGCGTCGTCTGGACCCCGCGCAGCTACTGACCGAGCCCGGCGTCCCGCGCCCGGGTGACCAGGGCGGCCCGGTCGGCGGTGCCGAACTTCGCGAGGATCCCGCTCACGACGTTGCGGACGGTCTTCGGGGCGAGGTTCAGCCGCGCCGCGATGGCCAGGTTGCCCAGGTCGTCGGCCAGCAGCGCGAGCACCTCGCGCTCGCGGCCCGTCAGCACGGGCAGGGCCGCCGCCGGGCCGGTCAGCCGGGCGTACAGCCGGTCGGCCGCGTCCTCGCCGAACACCGCCGCGCCGCCCGCCACCACCCGGATCGCCCGGGCGAGGTCGGCCGGGTCGACGCCGTCGTGCAGCAGCCCCCGGGCACCCGCCCGCATCGCCGCGACCACCAGCTCGCCCGCGCCCGGCGCCGTCAGCACCAGCACCGGGACACACGCCCGCGGGATGACCGCCAGCCCGGCGCGGTCCGCGGGCCGCAGCAGCAGGACGTCCGGCCGGGTGGCGGCCAGCGCCCGCACGACCGCGCCGGGCTCGGGCGGCACCGAGCCGATCACCTCGATCCCCGGCGTGGGCGCCACCGGTACGCCGGCGGCGACGACCTTGAGCAGTTTCCCCAGGCTGCGCGTCATCACACCGACGTGTCTAGCGCAGAAAACCTGTCCAGTGTCGGGGCCTTTCCGGTGAACAATGACCGTGACACGAACGGGGGCAGGGGTGCCGGGACGTGAACGGCCGCTCGGGCCGGGGGACGACGTCGTCGTCGAGTTCGCCGCCGGCCTGCGGCGGCTGCGGGAGGAGGCGGGCGGGCCGACCTACCGCACGCTCGCCGCGGACGCCGGGTATTCGGCGGCCGCGCTGTCGGAGGCCGCCGGCGGCCGCAAGCTGCCCGGCCTCGCCCTCACCACGGCGTACGTCAGCGCGTGCGGCGGCGACGTCGAGCAGTGGGAAGCGCGCTGGCGGGAGGTCGCCGCGGGCCTCGCGGCCGGCCGCACGCCCGGCCCGGAAGCCGAGACGCCCTACCTCGGGCTCGCCGCGTTCCAGCGGTCCGACGCCGCCCGGTTCTTCGGGCGCGAGAAGCTGATCGGCGAGCTGACCGCGAAGCTGCGCGAACGCCGGTTCGTCGGCGTGTTCGGCGCGTCGGGCTCCGGGAAGTCGTCGCTGCTGCGCGCCGGGCTGGCCGCCGAGCGCGCGGTGACCGTCCGCACCCCGGGTGAGCACCCGATGAGCGCTCGCCTGGACGGGACCGGGCAGCTGCTGATCGTCGACCAGTTCGAGGAGGTCTTCACCCTCTGCCACGACGACGCCGAGCGCGCCGCGTTCGTCGGCGCGCTGCTGGACCGGGCCGCCGACGAGCACGGCAGCCAGGTCGTCCTCGGCGTCCGCGCCGACTTCTACGGGCACTGCGGCCGGCACGCCGAGCTCGTCGACGCGCTGCGGGACGCCCAGGTGCTCGTCGGGCCGATGACCGCGGACGAACTGCGGACCGCGATCGTCGAGCCGGCCGTCCGGCACGGGTGCCAGGTCGAGTCCGCGCTGGTCACGACGCTGGTGGCGGACGCGGCCGGCCGGCCCGCGGTGCTGCCGCTGGTGTCGCACGCGCTGCTGGAGACCTGGCGGCGGCGTCAGGGCATCACGCTCACGCTCGCCGCGTACGAGGCCGCGGGCGGGATCCGGAACGCGATCGCGCACACCGCCGAGACCGTCTACGGCGAGCTCGAACCGGAGCAGCAGGCGAAGGTGCGGCAGATCTTCCTCCGGCTCACCGCGCTCGGCGACGGCACCGAAGACACGAAACGGCGGCTGCGCCGGCGCGAGCTCGACGACGACCCGGCGACGGCCGAAGTCCTCGAACGCCTGGCCGCCGCGCGCCTGCTCGCCCTGGACCGCGACGGCGCGGAGATCGCCCACGAAGCCCTGATCCGCAGCTGGCCCCGGCTGCAGGACTGGCTGGCCGAGGACCGCGAAGGCCACCGCCTGCACCGGCAGCTCGCCGAGGCCACCGACCTCTGGGAGTCCCTCGACCGCGACGCGGGCAGCCTCTACCGCGGCACCCGCCTCGGCCTCGCGACGGAGTGGGCGGCCCGCTCGCCGGGCGCGCTCACCGGCCGTGAGCGGGCGTTCCTCGAGGCGGGCCGCGCGCAGGCGACGGCCGAGGCCGACGCGGTCCGGCGGCGCACGCGGCGGCTGCGGCAGCTCGCGGCGTTGCTGGGCGTGCTGCTGGTCCTCGCGGGCGTCGCGACCGGCTTCGCGATCGACGCGTCCCGGACGGCGACCGACCAGCGGAACGTCGCGCTGGCGCGCAAGGCCGTCGGGGACGCCGCCGACCTGCGGCAGACCAACCCGGCGCTGTCGGCACAGCTCAGCCTGGCCGCGTACCGGCTGGCGCCGCTCCCGGAGACGCGCGACGGCGTGCTGGGCTCGCTGGCCACCCCGTTCGCCACCCGGGTCGGCCTCCCCGAGTCGCTGGGCCACGACAGCTCCGTCGCCCTCGCCGGGCACCTGATGGTCGTCGCCGGCGCCACCCGGGTCGTCCAGGTCCAGGACATCACCGACCCACGGCACCCGGTGCTGCTGGCGACCCTGCCGGAGGCCGGGAAGCCGCACTACCCCGTGGCGCTCAGCGCGGACGGCCGGATCCTCGCGACCGCGACCGGCGACCACGCGTTCCGGCTCTGGGACCTGCGCGACCCGCGGCACCCGGCATCGCGCGGCTTGGCGCGCGGGCACACCGACACCGTCTACAACGCGCAGATCAGCCGCGACGGCCGCACGCTCGTGACGGCGGGCCGCGACGACACGACCCGGCTCACCGACATCTCCGACCTGGACGCCCCGAAGCAGCTGGCCATGCTCTCGGGCTCCGGGCCGGAGCAGTACGAGAAGGCCGTGCTCGGCCCGGACAGCACCACGCTGGCCGTGAGCAACGACCGGACCACGCAGCTGTGGGACGTCCGCGACCCGGCGCACCCGGCCTGGCTCTCGACGTTCACCAGCCACACGGACCTGGTGAACCTGGACGCGTTCGGCCCCGACGGGCGGACCCTGGCCACGACCGGCTGGGACGGCCGGACGCGCCTGTGGGACGTCGCGGACCCGCGCGCGCCCCGGCCGCTGCGGGACCTGCCGGACAACGGGATCGCCTGGATGGCGGCGTTCAGCCCCGACGGCCGGACGCTCGCGACGGTCGGCGACGACCAGCTGCTGCGCGTCTGGGACGTCGCCACCGGCAAGCAGCTGACGCAGCTCGCCGGGCACACGAACTCCGCCGTCTGGGTCGGCTACACGCCCGACGGGCGGACCCTGGTCAGCGCGGCCGCCGACCAGACCGTCCGGCTCTACGACGTTTCGGCGGTGGAGCTGAGCCGCGTCTCGACGCCGGTCGGCTTCTCCCCGGACGGGCGCGTCCTCGCCGCCTCGGGACCCGACGACCTCCAGCTGTGGTCCTTCGCCGAGCCGCGGGCGCCGCGCCTGACCGGCCGGATCAGCGGCCTGCCGGGCCCGGTCACGGCGGCGGTGCTCAGCCCGGACGGCCGCACGGTCGTCGTCGCCGTGCTCACCGGGGCGTCGACGGCGGTGGCGCGCGGCCTGCTGACCCGGTGGGACGTCTCGGATCCCGCGCACCCGCGGCAGGTCGCTTCGGCGGACGCGCCGAAGACGTACTCGCTGGCGTTCAGCCCGGACGGCCGCCGGCTGGCGACGGGCTACGACAACGGGCCGCTGGCGCTGTGGGACGTGCACGACCCGCGCCGGTTCGCGGCACCGGTCACGCTGCCGAGCCCGTACGCCGGGACGGTGTGGTCGGCCGCGTTCTCGCCGGACGGCCGGACCTTGGCGTACAGCCAGAAGTCGCAGCCGTCGGCGGTGTTCCTGTGGGACTTGGGCGGGCCGTCGCGCGTCGCGACGTTGGACGTCGGTTCGGGGGCGGCCGGCACGGTCGCGTTCCGGCCGGACGGGCGCGTGCTGGTGGCGGGCAGCTCCGACCGGACGGTGCACCGCTGGACCGTCGCCGACCGGACGCCCCTGGCCCCGCTGACGGGGCACACGGACGAGCTCGGCACGGTCGCGTACGCCCCGGCGGGCACCCGGATGGTCACGACGGGCTCCGACCGCACGGCCCGGCTGTGGGACGTGACCGACCCGGACCACCCGGCCCAGATCGCCGAGCTGGAACCGGGCATCACGGGTGGTGCGGTGCTGAGCCCGGACGGCCACACGGTGGTCCTCGCGGGCGGCCAGCTGTGGGAGACGGACCCGGACCTCGCCGCGGCGGCGATCTGCCGGGTGGCGGCGCCGAAGATCACGGCGGAGGAGTGGGCGCGGTACTTCCCGGAGCTGAGCTACGAGCCGCCGTGCGGGTAGCGCTGCCGCCGGAGGTCCGCCGCGCGGAGCGGCCGGATGGAGCTGGCCTGCGACGCGGCTGTCGCGGCGGGCGTGCCGGGGCGTTCCGGGTGTGGGAGCAGGCGGGGTTGTCGGCGGTGCTCGCGACCGACCCGGCTTTGGGTTACCCGGCCCGGCGGTCCGGCGGTTTCCGGTGCGTTCGGGTCGACGCCGATCGCCGCCGCCCGCGTTTCGCGGCCGCGGCGCGCAACCGGAACCGCTGCGACGCCGTCTCGGCGCGGCGGAGGGCTGCGCGCCGGCGGTGGCGACGGCGCGGCCCGGTTCGGTCAGCGCAGCCAACCTGGGCCGGGCCGCCGTCCGGCGTGGACGAAAGCCTGATCAGCGCGTGGGGTCCTTGCCGTTGGGCTGGCTCGGTCCCGGACCGGGGGACCACCACCCCGGGACGGTCTTCTCCCCGTGCACCACCGTCGGCGCGATGCCTTCCGTGAACGGCTCGATCTGCAGCAACTGGCCCCACGACTGACTCGGCTGGCCGATCAGGTAGCTCGGCACCTCGGGCTCGTCGGCCAGCTCCTCGAGCCAGCCGTTCGGCCCGCCGTTCGTCGAAGACGCCCAGTCCGCCTCGTCCGCCAAGCCGCCCGCGGTGATCCGGTAGTCGGGCACCTGCGAGATCCCGTCGTGGGACGTCACCGGCTGGACGCACGGGTACACGAACGATGCCGGCCAGTCGACGTACACCGGCTTCGAGCCGATGCGGTCCGTCAGCGTCGTGAACGTCGGGACGCGCGGCGCCGATGCCGCGATCCAGCCGTCCTCCGTGAGGTCGTTGTCGACGATGTTGATGCGGACCGCGTTCGTCTCCGGCGGGAGGTCGCGCAAGTTGATGCGGGTGTCGTTCCAGCTGCCCGTGCCCGAGCCCGGCGGGAGCATGAACTGGCTGCGGAGGATCTTCACGCCCTCGGAGGTGTTGACGCCGTAGTCGAGGCTCACCGACGTCGGGCGGCGGGGCGCGCCCGCCGTCGCCACCACGATCTGGCCGTCCGCCGGCTTCTCCGTCAGCGCGTACCAGTCGCTGCGCAGGCGGCCCGCGCGCGTCTCCGGGTCGAGGTAGCTCGACCACATCGGCACCGTCTCCGGCGTGAACCCGTGCGGTGGCTCGGCCAGCGGGTCCTTGTCGTCGACCGCGTGGGTGTGGAACCCCGTCTGGACGCGGCCGTTGTCCTGGTCGGGGTTCGGGAGCGGCGAGTTCTCCGGCGGTTTGGGCTTCTCCGCGACCGTGCGCTGCTCGGACTGCGCGTGCAGGATGCTCGTCGCCGCGTCGCGCTCGACCATCACGTGGTCCGACAGGTTGCAGCTCTTGCCGAACAGGTGCCCGATGTTCGCCGCGCCCAGGCTGTAGCTGCCCGCCTGGTTGTGGATCGCCCACGCCATCGTGACGAACTCGCCCGCCGCCACCAGACCGCAGACCACCACCAGCGACAGTGACCCGAGCCGCAGCGCGCGCAGCCTGCCCTCCTGCACCGGCGCGGGCGCGCCCGGCCGGTGGGCGCGGACGTTCTCGACGAACGCGTAGATCCCCGCGATCGCGGCCGCGACCAGCAGGATCGTCGACAGCGGGATGCCGCCGATCGACGGCGCCACGTTCGTCCACTGGACGCCGAGGCGCGAGACGAACCAGTAGGTGTTCGGCCCGGTCGCGGCCAGCGCGGCGACCACCAGCAGCCCGGCGAGGAACGCCGCGCGGTTGCGTTTGGACCGCAGCACCGTCGAGCTGGTCGCGAGCGCGGTGAGCGCCGCCATCGACGCGCCGACCGCGGCGAACGCGCCGAAGTGGTGCGTCCACTTCGTCGGCGTCAGGGCCAGGAGCAGGAAGAACAGCGCCGTCGTGCCGATCAGGCGGCGGGCCGGGCCGAGCGACGCACCGGGGATGCGGCCGCGGCGCAGCAGCATCACCAGGCAGGTGGCCGTGCACAGCCCGACCAGCAGCACCGGGAAGCGACGCGGTGCCGAGCCGTCCGGCAGGTCCGCGAACAGCAGCTGGTAGCGCGCGAGCTCCTGGAACCACGACAGGTTCGGGCCCACCTGCGTCCGGATCCGGGTCGCTTCCTGGACGGTCGCGAACGTCTGGTCGGCGAACACGGCGATCAGCACCAGCAGCCCGGCCGCGGCGACCGGCGCGAGCACCGGCAGCCAGCCGCTCTCGTTCGCGCGCTGGCGCACGAGCTTGAACAGCGGGCGCGCGGCGACCAGGAACGGCGCCACCGCGATCAGCCCGGTCGGGGTCGCGGCCAGGGTGAACCCGGCGGCGGTCAGGCCCAGGCACAGCGGGAGCAGCCGCCGCGTGACGAGCGCGCGTTCGACCGCGCAGATCGCCAGCAGCGAGCCGAGCGCGGCGACCGGCTCCGGCCGGACGCCGTTGTTGTAGGGCATCCACCAGATCAGGAACACCGTCGCCGCGGCCCAGCTGGCCGGGCGGCTGGTGCGGATCTGGGTGCCGAGACGCGGCATCACCTCGCGGCTGATCAGCAGCCAGCTGAGCACGCCGAGCAGGAACGACGGCAGCCGGATCCACGGCGGCACCACGCTGACGTGCGCCATCAGCTCGTAGACGTGGTAGAACCAGCCGAACGGCGCCTCGGCGACGCCGAACCAGCGGTGGTAGTTCGTCAGGAACCCGGTCTGCTCGGTGACCCTGGCCATCGTGAGGATGTAGCCGTCGTCCGAGGTCACCGGCCCGATGAAGACCCACGCGCCGAGCGCGGCGATCACCGTGGTGTCCCGCAGCGTCAGCCGCCACCAGCCGACCGGCGCCCAGCGCGGCGCTCGTCTCGCGAAGCCGGAGTCGCGGCGCCAGACCGCGATCAGGCAGCCGATCAGCGACAGCACGGCGAGCACGCCGACCGCGACCTTCAGGGCCGTCGGCGACGTCTGGTAGCGCGTGTCCGGCACGACCGAGACGTGCAGGCCGGCGATCGGGTCCTTGCTCGAGTTGATCGAGGAGTAGATGCCGACCACGCGGGGCCGGACGTCGCCGTTGGCGTGGAACACCGGCGTCCCGGCCACGGCGATGGTCATCTGCGTCGCGTCGACGTCCAGCTCGACGTCGCACTTCTCGGCGGGCAGCGGCTGCTGGGCGATCTGCTGGCCCTGGCTCGAGGCCATCAGGACCCCGTTGTCGACGCGCAGCTGCATGCCGGCGCCGTTGCCGGCCTTGGGGTCGGTGCGGCCGTCCGGCACGGTGGCGAACAGCAGGCCGGGGCCGCTGGTGCGGGCGTCGACCGAGCGGATGGCCGCGCACGGCAGCTCGGCGCGCAGGTCCTGGGCCCAGTACCCGGTCAAGGGCGCGTTGACGGAGCGGGTGTCGCTGCCGGTCGGCCAGACGACCTCCGCCGTGTCCTGCACCACCGGCAGGAAGGGGAAAGCCAGCGCGCACAAGGCCGAGAGCAGCCCCAGCGCTACGGCAATCAGACGCATCGGCGCAACGCTAACGGGTCATACACCGGCGGCTGACGCAACCCCCGGATCACGCGGGGTGAAGCGGCCGTGGTGTAACGCCGCGGTCAGGGGACGGCGGCTGCGCCAGCCGTGGCGCTCCAGGTCGGGCACGGTCTCGAGCCGGCTCACCGGTCCGACGCACAGCCACGCGACCGGGCGGATGCCGTCGGGGATGGCGAGCAGTTCGCCGAGAAACGCTTCGCGGTAGAAGCTGACCCAGCCGACGCCGAGGCCTTCCGCGGTCGCGGCCAGCCAGAGGTTCTGGATCGCGAGGCAGACCGAGTAGAGCCCGGCGTCGGCGATGGCGTGCCGGCCGAGGACGTCGGGCGCGCCGCGCGAAGGGTCGTAGGTGACGACGATGCCGAGGCTCGCTTCGAGGATGCCTTCGATCTTGATGTTCGCGAAGGTGCTTGCGCGGTCTTCGGCGAGCTGCTCGGCGAAGACGTCTCGCTCCTCGTGGACGTGCTTCGCGAAGCTCTCGCGCGTGGCCTGGTCGTCGACCAGGACGAAGTCCCAGGGCTGGGTCAGCCCGACGCTCGGCGCGGCGTGCGCGGCCTCGAGAACGCGCATGAGCGTCGCCTCGGGGATCGGCTCGCCGGTGAACTCGCCGCGGACGTCGCGGCGTTTGCGCAGGACTTCGTAAAACTCTTCGATCATCGGTTCAGGACCCATTCGACGGCTTCGGGCACGGTTTCGGCGGTTTCGGTTTCCGGGCGCGGCGGCCTTCGGATCAGCAGGACGGGCTTGCCGAGCTCGCGGGCCGCGGTCAGCTTCGCGCTGGTCAGGGTGCCGCCGGAGTCCTTGGTGACCAGGACGTCGACGCGCTCGAGCAGCTCGCGCTCGGCAGCGAGGTCGTACGGGCCGCGGTCGAGGATCAGCTCGTGGTGGCGGGGCAGCGGCGGCTCCGGCGGGTCGACGCAGCGGATCAGGAACCACAGGTCCTCGAGGTGGGCGAAGGCGGGCAAGCCCTGGCGGCCGCTGGTGAGGAAGACGCGGCTGCCCAGTCCGGGGAGCTTTTTCGCGGCGTCTTCGAGGTGGTCGGCCCAGTGCCAGACGTCCTTTTCGCCCGGCTCCCACCCCGGCCGGGCCAGCCGCAGCAAGGGGATTCCGGTGAGTTCGGCCGCTTTCGCGGCGTTCGCGCCGATTCGCTCGGCGAAGGGGTGCGTCGCGTCGACGACGGCCTTCACGCCGTTCTCGCGCAGCCACGTCGCGAGGCCGTCTGAGCCGCCGAAGCCGCCTACGCGCACTTCGCCGGCTGGGAGCCGAGGCCGCGCGACGCGTCCGGCCAGCGAAGACACAACGCGCACTTCGCGCATTGTGAGTGCTTCGGCGAGTTCGCGTGCTTCGCCGGTGCCGCCGAGGACGAGGATCACGAAGGACGTCCGTAGCCGACGGCCTCGCGCCACCGGTCGAGGGTGCGCATGTTGGCCAGCGTCTCGGCCCAGGTCAGCTCGGGGGCCTGGCGTTCGTCGACGTGCGCGGCGACGTGGTCCGCTTCGCGCGCGAAGACACCCTGGGTCGCTTCGACTTCGATGACTTCCGGCTCGCCGTGGGCCGGCGTCAGGACGATCCGGGAGACACCCGGCTTCCGCAGCGGGTGGATCCACGCGGGCTGCGGCACGTGGAGCTGCCCGCGGGTGCCGAACACGCGGATGCCGTCTTCGCGGGCGAGCCGGATGCCGCACGAGATCGTCGCGAGGATGTCGCCGGGCAGCCGGAGCAGGCCGGTGGCGTACTCGTCGACGCCGTCCGCGGACAGGTGGGCCATCCCGCTGACCTCGGTGGGCTCGACGACGTCCCGCCCGGTCGCGGCCTGGGCGACCAGGCGGGCCAGCGACGTGCAGTAGCAGCCGACGTCGAGGATCCCGCCGCCGCCGAGCGCGCGGTCGCCGAGGCGGGCGGTCTCCTCGGGTGCGTCGTCGAAGGAGAACGTCGTGTCGACCGCGCGGACTTCGCCGATGGCACCGCTCGCGATCAGCTCGGCCAGCCGCCGCGTCTGCGGGTGCAGGCGGTACATGAACGCCTCCATCAGGAAGACGTCGTTCTTGCGCGCGGCGGTGATCACCTCTTCGGCGTCGGCCGCGGTGACCGTCAGCGGTTTCTCGCACAGGACGTGCTTGCCGGCTTCGGCCGCGGCGATCGCCCACTCCTTGTGCAACGCGTGCGGCGTCGAGACGTAGACGGCGTCGACGTCCGGGTCGGCGAGGAGGTCTTCGTAGCGACCGTAGGCCTTCGGGATTTCGAAGCGCGTGGCGAAGTCGCGCGCCCGGTCGGCGTTCCGGGCCGCGACGGCGGTGAGCGTGCCGTGCTTGCTCTCGTCGACCCCCGCGGCGAAGTGGGCGGCGATGGTCCCGGCGGCCAGCAGGCCCCAGCGCAGTTCCGTCACAACGACTCCGGTTGGTCCGCCCGGTCGCGGGCACTCGAATAGAGGAAGCTGTCGGGGAAGTTCGTGGCGGCGAGCACCCGGCCGACGAAGATCGTGGCGGCGCGGGTCATCCCGGCGGCGCGGACCAGCCGGGGCAGCTCGCCGAGCACCCCGCGCACGACGGTCTCCCCGGGCTGGGACGCGAGCGCGACGACGGCGACCGGGCAGTCTTCGCCGTAGTGCGGGACGAGTTCCCCGGCGACGCGCTCGACGTGGTTGATGGCCAGGTGCAGCGCGAGGGTGGCCTGCGTGGCGGCGAAGGCGGCGAGGGTTTCGCTCTCGGGCATCTTGGTGGACCGCGCCTGGACGCGGGTGATCACCAGGCTCTGCCCGATTTCGGGCACCGTGAGCTCCCGTTTCAGCGCGGCGGCCGACGCGGCGAAGGCGGGCACACCGGGCACGACCTCGTAGGGCACGTTCCGGGCGTCCAGCCGTCGCATCTGCTCGGCGACGGCGCTGTAGAGCGACGCGTCACCCGAGCAGAGCCGGACGACGTCGTGTCCGTTTTCGTGTCCCTCGACCAATTTCGCGACGATCTGTTCGAGGCTCAGGTTCGCGGTGTCGACCAGGGTGGTTCCGGGTGGGCAGTAGGCGAGCAGATCGGGTGGCGTCATGCTGCCGGGGTAGAGGCAGACGCCGCAGCGGGCCAGCAGATCCCGGCCGCGGACGGTGATGAGGTCCGCGGCGCCGGGGCCGGCGCCGACGAAGTGCACGGTCATCGGTTGCTCCACTGCGTGACGACCCGGGCCGGCGTCCAGCCGGTGAAGCCGCCCAGCGGGCCCGCGCGCTCGACGCCGATCCGGACCAGCTCGCCGCCGTGCTCCGCGTACGCGCGTGTCAACATCTGTTCCGCCTCCACCGTCACTCCGTGCGCCACCAGCCGCGCGCCCGTGGCCAGGCAGGCGTCCAGCACCCCCGGCACCGTAAGCCCGCCGCCGATGAAGACCGCGTCCGGTGCCGGCAAGGTGCTCAGGGCGTCCGGGGCCTCGCCCGTCACCACCTCCAGCTCCGGGACCCCCAGGTCCAGCGCGTTGCGGCCCACTCGCGAAGCCCGTTCCGGGTCGCGCTCGATCGCGATCGCGCGGTTCAGCCCGTGCAGGCGCGACCACTCGATGCCGACGCTGCCCGCCCCCGCGCCGACGTCCCACAGCAGCTCGCCGGGGCTCGGCGCGAGCCGGGCCAATGCCGACACCCGCAGGTCGCGCTTGGTCAGCTGGCCGTCGTGGGAGTAGACGTCGTCCGGGATGCCGATCAGCGGCAGCGCCGGACCCGCGCAGCGCAGCGCGAACACCGTCAGCGGGCCGGGTTCGCCGGACCAGCCGTCGGAGATGCGTTCCTCCGGCCCGCCCAGGTTTTCCAGCGCGAACAGCTCTGTTTCGCCGTACCCCCGCACGGTCAGCAGGGAGCGCAACGCCGCCGCGTCGGCACCGAGCACGAGCACCCGCCGCCCCGGCGCCAGCACCCGCGCGACGCGGGCCGACGACCGGCCGACGATCGTCACCACCTCGGTCTCCTCGGCCGACCAGCCCAGCCGGGCCCGGGCCAGCGTCACCGACGAGAGCGCCGGCAGCGCCTCGACTTCGTACCCGTGGGCCACGAGCGTGGTGCCGACCCCGGACAGGAACGGGTCTCCACTGGCCAGGACGCAGATCCGCGCCCCTTCGTGCGACGCGATGAGCGCGTCCAGCCCCGGCAGCAACGGCGACGGCCACGGCTCGCGCTCGACCTCGGCCGGCAGGTACGCGAGCTGCCGCGGCGCGCCGATCACGACGTCGGCGCCGAGCACCAGGGCCTGGGCCTGCTCCGACAGCCCGGACCACCCGTCCGCCCCGATCCCGACCACCGTCAACCGTGCTGCGTTTCCCCGGGGCCGAGCCCCCGGACCCCGCGCCGGGGACGAGCCCCCGGACCCCCCGCCGGCCAGGCGGGCGGTCCCGTCGGGCACCGCGGAATCCGTTGCCGCTCGACGTGATTTTTCGCGCACGATTTCCCACCCTAAGCGAGCCGGGCGCTGTGCGATGATCGGCCGGTCGCCGAGCTGGAGGAGTGCTGTTGAAGCCGTACCCGTTCACCGCCGTCGTCGGGCTGCCGGACCTGCGCCTGGCGCTCGTCCTGTCCTCGATCTCCCCCGCGGTCGGCGGAGTGCTCGTGCGCGGCGAGAAGGGCACGGCGAAGTCGACCATGGTGCGCGCGCTGGCGGGCCTGCTGCCGGGCGTCGACGTCGTGGACGGCTGCCGCTTTTCCTGTGATCCCGCGGCACCCGATCCGGGGTGCCCGGACGGCCCGCACGACCCGGCCCCGAGCCACCGACGGCCGGCGAAGCTGGTCGAACTGCCCGTCGGCGCGGCCGAAGACCGGGTCATCGGCTCGCTGAACCTGGAGCGCGCGCTCGGCGAAGGCGTGACGGACTACCAGCCCGGCCTGCTGGCCGCCGCGCACCGCGGGCTCCTCTACGTCGACGAGGTCAACCTGCTGCACGACCACCTCGTCGACACCCTGCTCGACGCCGCCGCGATGGGCCGCGCGACCGTGGAGCGCGAGGGCGTCTCGGTGTCGCACGCGGCGCGGTTCGTGCTGATCGGCACCATGAACCCCGAAGAGGGCGAGCTGCGGCCGCAGCTGCTGGACCGGTTCGGGCTGACCGTGGAGGTCGCCTCCAGCCGCGACCCGGAGCAGCGCGTCGAGGTCGTCCGGCGCCGCCTCGCCTACGAAGCCGACCCCGACGGTTTCGCCGCGCAGTACGCGGACGAAGACGCCCAGCTCGCCGCGGACATCGAAGCGGCGCAACGGCTTTTGCCCGCCGTCAAGCTCCCTGACGACGCGCTGCGCCAGATCGCCGAGGTCTGCGCGTCGTTCGAGGTCGACGGCATGCGCGCGGACATCGTCACCGCGCGCGCGGCGGTCGCGCACGCCGCCTGGGCCGGCCGGGACGAGGTGACCACCGACGACGTCCGCGTCGCCGCGCGGCTCGCGCTGCCGCACCGGCGTCGCCGGAACCCGTTCGACGCGCCGGGAATCTCGGAAGAGCAGCTGGAACAGGCCCTTCAGGACGCCCAGCCGCCGGAGCCCGGTCCCGAGGACGACGGTCCCGGCTCGGGTTCGGCGCCGGAAGAAGCGCCGCAAGAGGTTCCGCAGGGGGACGCGCCGCAGGGCGAGCCCCAGCCGAAGCAGAGCGGCGGGCAGCAGAAGACGGTCGGCGCCGGGGAAACGTTCAAGGCGAAGGTGTTCCGGGTCAGGGGCATGGGCGAGGGCGAACGCGGCCGCCGGTCGCGCGCGATCACCGACAGCGGGCGCACCATCGGCGTCCAGCCGCCGAGCGTCCGCGACGGCCGCCCGCACCTGGTCGCCACGATGAAGGCCGCCGCGCCGCACCAGAAGGTCCGCGGCCGGGACGGCGCCGGGCTGAAGCTGCGGCCGCAGGACCTGCGGTTCGCACTGCGAGAAGGCCGCGAAGGCAACCTCGTCCTGTTCTGCGTCGACGCCTCGGGCTCGATGGGCGCGAAGGCGCGGATGCACGAGGTCAAGTCCGCGGTGCTGTCGCTGCTGCTCGACGCCTACCAGCGCCGCGACAAGGTCGGGCTCGTCACGTTCCGCGGCAACGCGGCCGAACTCGCGCTGCCGCCGACGATCAGCGTCGACGCGGCCGCGTCCCGCCTCGAAGGCCTGCCGACCGGCGGCCGGACGCCCCTCGCGGAGGGCCTGCTGGAAGCCGCGCGGGTGCTGCGTGTCGAGGAGATCCGCGACCCGCGGCGCCGTCCGCTGCTGGTCGTCGTCACCGACGGGCGCGCCACCAGCGGACCCGACGCCGTCGCGCGCGCCCAGGCCGCGGCCGGGCTCCTCGCCGGCGTCACGACGATCGTGATGGACTGCGAGAGCGGCAAGATGCGGCTCGGCCTGGCCGCCGACCTGGCCGCCCACCTCGGCGCGGAGCACGTGCCGCTGGGCGACGTCGCCGCCGAATCCCTCGCCGGCGCCGTCCGCGCCCGGACCGGAAAGGCCGCCTGATGCCGCAGGGCAAACCCGACGTCGTGCCCGCCGACGGCCTGACCACGCGCCAGCGCCGCAACCGGCCGCTGCTCGCCGTGCACACCGGCGAGATGAAGGGCAAGTCGACGGCCGCGTTCGGGATGGCGTTGCGCGCCTGGAACCAGGGCTGGTCGATCGGCGTGTTCCAGTTCGTCAAGTCGGCCAAGTGGCGCGTCGGCGAGGAAGCCGCGTTCCGCGCGCTGGGCAAGCTGCACGAGGACACCGGCCAGGGCGGGCCGGTCGAGTGGCACAAGATGGGCGAAGGCTGGAGCTGGGCGCGCAAGTCCGGCACCGAAGAGGACCACGCGGCGAACGCGCGCGAGGGCTGGGCGGAGATCAAGCGCCGGCTCGCCGCCGAGACGCACGACTTCTACGTCCTCGACGAGTTTTCCTACCTGCTCAAGTGGGGCTGGCTCGAGGTCGACGACGTCGTGTCCGCGTTGGTCTCCCGGCCCGGGCACCAGCACGTCGTCATCACCGGCCGGTACGCGCCGCCGGAGCTGGTCGAGGCCGCCGACCTCGTCGCCGAGATGACCAAGGTCAAGCACCCGATGGACGCCGGCCAGAAGGGCCAGCGGGGGATCGAGTGGTAGCGCGGGTGGTCGTCGCCGCGCCCGGCTCCGGGCACGGCAAGACCACCGTCGCCGCCGGGCTGATGGCGGCGTTGCGCGCGGCCGGGCACCGGGTGTCCGGGCACAAGGTGGGCCCCGACTTCATCGACCCGGGCTACCACGCCCTCGCGACCGGGCGTCCCGCGCGGAACCTGGACCCGTTCCTGCAGGGCGAGGAGCAGCTGATCCCGTTGCTGCGACACGGTTCCCGGGACGCCGACATCGCCGTCATCGAGGGCGTGATGGGCCTGTTCGACGGCGCGCTGGGCACCGAGGGCTACGCCTCGACCGCGCACGTCGCCCGGCTCCTGGACGCGCCGGTGGTGCTCGTCGTCGACGCTTCGGCGGCCTCGCGCAGCGTCGCGGCCACCGTGCTCGGGTTCGCCTCCTACGACACGCGGGTGCGGCTGGCCGGGGTCATCCTCAACAAGCTGGGCTCGCAGCGGCACCTCGACGAGATCGCGTCCGCGCTCGAGGCGACCGGGGTCCCGCTGCTGGGTGCGTTATACCGCAACGAAGAGATCCACGCGCCGAGCCGTCACCTCGGGCTCGTCCCGGCGGCGGAACGGGCTTCCGAGGCGCAGCACGTGCTGCCCGCTTTGGCCGCCTGGGTGCGGGAAGGTGTCGACCTCGAAGCGGTCGTCCGGATCGCGTCCGCGGCACCCCCGCTGTCCGCGCCGCCGTGGACACCGTCCGGTGTGGACGGTCCGCGCGTGACGGTCGCGGCCGCGGGCGGCCCGGCGTTCACCTTCCGCTACACCGAGAACGTCGAACTGCTGGCCGCCTGCGGTGTCGACGTCGTGGATGTCGACCCGTTGCGGGACCAGGCGTTGCCCGAAGGGTGTGCCGGGCTGTACTTCGGCGGCGGGTTCCCCGAAGTGCACGCGGCGGAGCTGTCGGCGAACACGGCGTTGCGCGCCGACGTCGCTTCCGCGATCGAACGCGGCATGCCGGTGAGCGCGGAATGCGCGGGCCTGCTGTACCTGTGCCAGTCGCTGGACGGCCTGCCGATGGTCGGCGCGGTGCCGGCGGACGCGAAGATGACCGCGCGCGGCAAGCTCGGCTACCGGCGCGCGGTCGCCGTCGAGGACAACCTGCTGGCCACGGCCGGGCAGCGTGTCACCGGGCACGAGTTCCACCGCACCGAGGTCACGCCGTCGCACGGCGCGTCGGCCGCCTGGGGCTGGGACCGGCAGCTGGACGGCTTCGCCTCGCCGACGCTGCACGCCTCCTACCTGCACGTCCACTGGGCCGGCCATCCCGAGCTGGCCCGGCGGTTCGCGGCCCGGGTGCGGGCGTATGCCTGACTACGACCTGCACCACCACGGCGACCGCGAGGTCGGGCCGGGGCTGGTCGACCTCGCGGTGAACGTCCGGCTGCCGCGGCCGCCGGCCTGGCTGCGCGACGAGCTGGCGTCCGCTTTGGACACTCTCGCCGCGTACCCGTCGGCGGCCGACGCGACGCGGGCCGTGGCCGAGCGGCACGGGCGCGCGCCGGAAGAAGTGCTGGTCACGGCGGGTGCGGCCGAAGCGTTCACGCTGCTCGCGTCGGCGTTGCGGCCGAAGCGCGCGGTCGTCGTGCACCCGCAGTTCACCGAGCCGGAGGCCGCGCTGCGGGCGGCCGGGCACGCCGTTTCGCGGGTGATCCTGGCCGAGGCGGACGGGTTCGTGCTGGATCCGGCGCTCGTCCCGGACGACGCCGACCTGGTGTTCGTCGGCAACCCGACGAACCCGACGTCGGTTCTCCACCCGGCCGCGGCCCTTCGGTCATTGGCGCGCCCCGGCCGGACGCTGGTGGTCGACGAGGCGTTCCTGGACGCCGTCCCCGGCGAGAGCGAAAGCCTGGCGTCCGGTGTCCCCGGTGTGGTCGTGCTGCGGAGCTTGACGAAGACCTGGGGCCTGGCCGGGCTTCGGGCGGGCTATGTGCTCGCTTCACCCGACGTCATCGAGCGGCTTCGGGCGGTCCAGGTGCCGTGGTCGGTGTCCACTTTGGCCGGGGTGGCGACGGTGGCGTGCTGCCGCCCGTCCGCGGTGGAGGAAGCGGAAAAGCTGGCGATCGCGGCCGAAGCGGACCGCGAGTACCTCGTGTCGGGCCTCGCGGATGTGGGCGTGCCGGTGCTGGGTGACCCGCGCGGCCCCTTCGTGCTGGTCCGGGTGCCGGACGGCGTGTCGGTGCGCGCGCGGCTGCGCGAGGCGGGCTACGCGGTCCGTCGCGGGGACACCTTCCCCGGGCTCGGCCCGGACCACCTGCGGCTGGCGGTCCGGGACCGCGCGGTGACCGACGCGTTCCTGGCCGTGCTGCGGAAACTCTTGTAAACACCGACAGGGGGCTGTCGCGACGGCCGTCGAGAGTGGTGTTCGCCGCCGGGAAACGCCCGGTGGTGAAAGGAAACCCATGTCCTCCTTCAACGACGTCGCCTGGTTCGAGATCGGCGCCGAAGACCCCGCGGCCGCCGAGCGGTTCTACGGCGACGTCTTCGGCTGGAAGGTCGCCCAGGACGCGTCGCCGTACCGGATCGTCGACACCGGCGGCTCGCGCGGCGGGCTGTTCGCGACGACCGAGAACTACGCGATCTTCACCGTGCTGGTCGAAGACGTCGACGAGACCTGCCGGCGCGTCGAAGCGGCGGGCGGCCGGGTCCGGAGCGGCCCCGTCGAGAACCCCGGCGGCGTGAAGTTCGCGCACCTGCTCGACCCGGCGGGCAACCACTTCAACGTGTTCACCCCGTCAAGCTGAGCCGTTCGACGACGCCGGACGGGATGTCGAGGTCCTCGCGCCGCAGCGGGCGGTGCGGGGCCACCTCGGCGGTGACCGCGACCGAGGTGATCCGGTCGGTGCGGAAGACCCGCAGCTCTTCGCGCAGCCGGCACCAGGCCACGAGGTACCAGTGCTCCGGTTTGCCGACGTAACCCAGTGGCTCGACGTCCCGCCGCGTCACGGTGCCTTCGCGGTCGCCGTAGCCGATGCGCAGGACGCGGCGGGAGGCGAGCGCGTCGGCGAGCACGCGGGGGATCGGGTGCGCGGGCGGCGTGGCCACGAGGTGGACGCGGCCGGCGAGCTCGTGGGCCGCCGCGGCGTCGCTCTCGCGCATGGCCGCGACGAGCTTGCGCAGCGCCGAGCCCGCTTCGGCGCGGAACGGCGTGCCTTCGAGGCGTTTCAGCGCGATGGCCATCGCGACGGCCTCGCCCGGGGTGAGGTTGACCGGCGGCAGCGTGCGCGTCTTGTCGAGGCAGTAGCCGCCGGTCCGGCCGGGCTCGGCGTAGATCGGCGTGCCCGACTGCTGCAGCGCGCTGATGTCCCGTTCGACGGTGCGGGCGCTGACTTCGAACCGGCCCGCGAGCCAGCGCGCGCTGCGCGGGCGGGGCGCGACGGCGCGAAGCTCTTCGACGAGGGCGTACAGCCGGTCGGTCCGGTTCACGCGATCACTGTAGGAGCGGGGTACGACAGTTTTACGCGAGCGAGAGCAGCGCGGCCGCCACGGCGACCTCGACGCCGGCGCCGAGGACGTCCCCGGTGACCCCGCCCAGCCGTTTCGTGCAGCGGAAGAGCAGCGCGGCGGCGACGGCGTAGGCGATCGCGACGGCCAGGGGACCGCGCCACCACGGCAGGCCGGGCAGCAGCGTCGCGAGCCCGGCGGCGGCGAGGCCCACGGCGAGGGCGGCGGTGCGGGGGACCGAGCCCGCGACCGTCGCGCCGAGCCCTTCCGGCCGCGCGGACGGCACGCCGCGCGCGCACGACATCGAGAGGGTGCACCGCCCGATGAGCACGCCCGCGGCCGCCGTGACCGGCCCGGCCCCGGCGAGCGCGCCGACCTGGACGAGCAGGACGATGACGAGCGTCGCGACCCCGGTCGGCCCGGAGTCGCCCTTGCGCATGACGTCGAGGGCCTTGGCACGGTCGTAGGAGGCGCCGAGGCCGTCGGCGGTGTCGCTGAGCCCGTCGAGGTGCAGCCCGCGGCTGCCGAGCGCGACCGCGCCCAGCGCCACCGCCGCCGTGGCGAGGGCCGGGAGGCGCAGGGCGGTCCCGGCGGCCACGACGAGCCCGGCGGCGACGGCGAGGGGGAGCGCGGCGAGCGGGGCGAGCAGCATGGCGCCGCCGGCGACCCGCCGGTCGATGACGCGCGGCGCCGGGACCGGCACCGTCGTCAGGGTCCCGGCGGCCAGCCGCGCCGCGTCGCCCCAGCGGCTCACGCGAGGTCGGCCAGCAGGCCCATGTCGGCCAGGATCGCGCGGGCCGCCCGCACCGCCGGAACCGCCTGCACCGCACCGCTTCCCTCGCCGAGCCGCAGCCCGAAGTCCAGGATCGGCTCGAGCCCGAGCGCCTTCAACGCGAACGCCTGCGACGGCTCCGTCGACCGGTGCCCGGCCAGCCACCACTGCTCCGCGCCCGGCGCGATGTCCCGGGCGACCAGGGCCGCCGCGCCCGAGAACACGCCGTCCAGCAGCACCGGGATGCGGTGGAGCGCCGCTTCGACGAGGAAGCCCGCCGTCGCCGCCACACAGGCGCTGCCCAACGCCGTCAGCCGGGCGAACGGGTCGTCGACGCGGCCGGAAGCCCGCGACAACGCCGCCTCGACCGCCGCCGTCTTGCGCTCCAGGCCGGCAGCGTCCACGCCGGTGCCCGTCCCGACGACCTCCGCGGCCGGCAGGCCCAGGGACGCCGCCACCAGCGCCGCGCACACCGCCGTGTTGCCGATGCCCATGTCGCCCGGGATGAGCAGGTCCGCGTCCGCTTCCTCGCGGGCGATCGCGCGCCCCGCCTCGAACGCCGCCTCCGCTTCACCCGGCGAAAGCGCGTCCTCGACGTCGATCGAGCCCGAGCCGCGGCGGATCTTGTGCGCGGTGACCTCGGGCGGGACGTCCGCGCCGTCCCAGTCGACGCCGAGGTCGGCCACCCGGACCTTCGCGCCGACCTGCTCGGCCAGCACGTTCACGCCGCTCTTGCCGGCCAGGAACACGCGGACCATCGCGGCCGTCACCTCGCGCGGGTACGCCGAGAGCGCCGACACACCGTGGTCGCCCGCGAAGACCACCACGCGGACGTCGTCGAGCGGCCGGGGCGGCACGCTCCCGTGCGCCGCGGCCAGCCAGGCGGCGATCTCCTCCAGCTTGCCGAGCGCGCCGAGCGGCTTGACCAAGCCGTCGAGCCGCTCCTGCGCGGCGGCGCGGGCGGTGGGGTCGGGCACGGGTACGTCGAACACGGGCGCCTCCTGGCTACAGGTCGAGCGCCCGGCCCGCGACGACCAGCACGACCCGGTCGGCGTCGGCGGACACCCGGTTGTTGAGTGCGCCCAGCACATCACGGAACAGCCGTCCGGACGACGTTGCGGGCACCACACCGCTGCCGACCTCGTTGCTGACCGCGACCACCGGCACCCGCGCCGCGGCCCACGCGGCCAGGAAGTCCTCGAGCCGGTCGTCGAGGCGCAGCTCCCAGCCCGGCTTCTGCCGCCACGCGCCGACGTCGTCGAGCACCCGGGAAAGCCAGGTGCCGAGGCAGTCGATCAGCAGCGGTTCGGTGGCGCCGCGCAGGGTGCCCGCCAGATCGGTCGTCTCGACGGTCTTCCAGTGCGCCGGCCGCCGGGCCTGGTGGGCGGCGACGCGCGCGGCCCACTCGGGGTCGTCGTCGCTCGCGGGCAGGCCCGGCGCGACGTAGACGAGGTGCGCGTGGCCCGCGACGAGCCGTTCGGCGTGCCGCGACTTGCCCGAGCGGACGCCGCCGAGGACGAGCACCTTCCCTTCGTCGCGTCCGTACCGGCGTAGTGCTTTTGCCAGGTTCTCGAGGTACCCGGCGAGCCGGAGCGTCAGCTTGGTCATACCGGGCATTGTGGTGCACGCGCTACCGTGCGCCACGTGCCACTCCGTCTAGGGACAACCGCGGCCGGACTCGTGACCGGATATGTCGCCGACACCCTGTTCGGCGACCCTCGACGGGGGCACCCGGTGGCCCTGTTCGGTTCGGCGGCCGCGCGCCTCGAACGTCGGGTCTGGGCGGATTCGAAGCCGCGAGGAGTCGCGTACGCGGGGTTGTGCGCTTCGGTCCCCGTAGGGCTCGGAGTCGTGCTTCAGACCGTCTCGCGGCGAAGCCCCTTCGCGCGCTTCGTGCTCGTCGCCGCTTCTACGTGGGTAGTACTCGGCGGACGCGGGCTCGCCGCCGAAGGCGCCGAAATGGCCAGACTGCTCGAAGCGGGCGAAGTCGCTTCGGCGCGTACCCGCCTCTCGCACCTCTGCGCGCGCGACGCCACGACGCTCGACACAGCCGAGCTGACCCGCGCAGCGACCGAGTCGATCGCCGAGAACACCTCGGACGCCGTGGTCGCGCCGTTGTTCTGGGGCGCGGTCGCGGGCATCCCCGGACTGCTGGGCTACCGCGCGCTCAACACCCTGGACGCCATGGTCGGCTACCGCTCCCCGCGCCACCGGAACTTCGGCTGGGCCGCCGCGCGCGCCGACGACGTCGCCAACCTGGTGCCCTCTCGCGTCGGAGCGGCGCTCACGGCTTTGTGCGCGCCGGCCGCCGGCGGTCGCGCGCGGAGTGCGTGGCGGATCTGGCGCCGGGACGGCGGCCGGCACCCGAGCCCCAACGCCGGGCAGGTCGAAGCCGCGTTCGCCGGGGCACTGGAGATCCGGCTCGGCGGCACGAACAGCTACGGCGGCGAGGTCGAGAGCCGCGCCCGGCTCGGCGTGGGCCGGGACCCCGAGCCCGTTGACCTGCGCCGCGCCGTGCGGCTGTCCCGGCTGGTGGGCGTGGCGGCGGTCGTGGCCGCGGCGGGGGTGGCCCGGTGAGCGGCCTCCTCGTCGCCGGCACGACGTCCGACGCCGGGAAGAGCCTCGTCACCGCCGGGGTCTGCCGGTGGCTCGCCCGCCGCGGGGTGCGCGTCGCGCCGTTCAAGTCGCAGAACATGTCCAACAACTCGATGGTCTGCGGCGACGGTGCCGAGATCGGCCGCGCGCAGTGGCTGCAGGCCCGCGCGGCGCGGGCCGAGCCCGAGGCCTCCATGAACCCCGTGCTGCTCAAGCCCGGCAGCGACCGGCGCAGTCACGTCGTCGCGCTCGGGAAGCCGTTCGGGACCCTCGAAGCCGGCGAGTACGCCACCGGCCGCGCGGGCCTCGCCGAGATCGCCTTCGGCGCGTTCGAAGACCTCAGTTCGCGCTACGACGTCGTCGTCTGCGAAGGCGCCGGCAGCCCCGCCGAGATCAACCTGCGCGGCGGTGACTACGTCAACATGGGACTCGCGAGGCGGTTCGGGCTGCCGGTGCTCGTGGTCGGCGACATCGACCGCGGCGGCGTGCTCGCCGCCATGTTCGGCACCCTCGCGCTGCTCTCGGCCGAAGACCAGGCGCTGGTCGCGGGCTGGGTGGTCAACAAGTTCCGCGGCGACGTCGGCCTGCTGCGGCCCGGCCTCGACAGCCTCGAGAAGGTCACCGGGCGGCCGGTGCTGGGCGTGCTCCCGTGGCTCGACCGCGTGTGGCTCGACTCCGAAGACGCGCTCGCCGCGGCGGGCTGGCGCCGCGAGACCCGGGGCGGCGGGCTGCACGTCGCCGTGCTCCGGTTCCCGCGCGCGTCCAACGCCACCGACGTCGACGCCCTCGCCGCCGAGCCCGGCGTCACGGTGACGCTGACCGCCGACCCGGACACGGTCGCCGCGGCGGACGTCGTGGTGCTGCCGGGGTCGCGCGCCACGGTGAGCGACCTGGCCTGGTTGCGGGACCGCGGCCTCGACACGGCGCTGGCGGCGCGGGCCGGGAAGCCGGTCCTCGGCATCTGCGGCGGCTACCAGATGCTGGCCGAGTCCATCGTGGACGACGTCGAGTCCGGCGCTGGTGAGGTGCCGGGCCTCGGGTTGCTGCCCGCGCGGGTGACGTTCGCCGCGGAGAAGGTGCTCGCCCGGCCTTCGGGTTCGTGGCGGGGACACCCGGTGCACGCCTACGAAATCCACCACGGCACGGTGACGGCCGCCGGAGAGTCCTTTTTGGATGGAGTTCGCCGGGGTGCGGTCTGGGGAACGATGTGGCACGGCGCGTTCGAGAACGACGCCTTCCGCCGCGCCTGGCTCACCGAGGCGGCGGCGCAGGCCGGGAAGCAGTGGACCCCGGCGCCGGACGCGCCGCGATTCGGAGACCTCCGCGAGCGGATGCTGGACAAGCTGGCCGACGCCGTCGAGGAGCACCTCGACACGGCGGCGCTGCTGACCCTGCTGGAGCTGGGCGCGCCGGCGGACCTGCCGTTCGTGCCACCCGGCGCGCCCTAGCGGGGCACGAACGCGGTGAGCTTGCCGCCCTGCCGGCGGAAGGTGCAGGTCGCCTCCCGGCTCCCGGCCGACCAGGACGACTCGGTCGGGATGTGCGCGAGGAACTCGAGTCCGGGCGGCGGGGTGCCGTTGGCGAACGTCGCCGCGCTCGCGAGCCGGCACAGCGGATCCGCCAGCTCGCGCAAGGGAGTGGGTCCCGGGTAGGTCTCGTAGCCACCGCTGACGTCGACCCGGTCGGCGATCTGCTCGTCGTGCGGCGCGTCGCAGGGCATCCGGATGACCTGCTCGTAGTCCGCGTCGGAGTCCAGGCACTCGCCGATCGCCATGCCCTGGATGTAGTCCGGCGCGGCCGTCGCCCGGGACGCTTTCGAGCTCACGGTCAGGCCGGCGCCCACCCCCAGCCAAAGCAGGCTGAGCACGAGCCCGGTGATCGCGAGCCCGCGCCCCGGGCGCCCGCTGTCACCGGTCCGGATCAGTGCGCCGACGCCGAACCCGATGCTGAACGGGACCAGCGCGAGCAGCCCGCAGACGAACGCCGTGATCGCGAACCCGTCGGTCCCGGGGGACTCGACGGGCCCGCGAACCGTCGTCTGGCTGTGGTTGGACAGCGTCGAGCGCGTGTCGTCGAACAAGGGTCCCCCTCCGGAATCCCCCGACCCGGCGGGGGAAGCCTAGAGGACCGGGATCACGATCCGGCGGCGACGGCCTTCTTGCCCAGTGCCTTTTCGGCGAAGGCCCCGAAGGACAGGCCGAGCGCGAGCCACAGCGTCACCTGGGTGCCGATGGACGCCGTGCGAAAGCTCCACAGCGTCGAGGCCGGGAACTCCGCCGGGACCTCGTCGACCACCGGCATCAGCCAGGCCACCACGCCGACCACGACGAGGTAGCCCGCCGCGGCCAGCAGGAAGCCGTTCCACGCGCCGAAGCGGTCGGCCAGCTTGCGGCCGAACACCGTCGCCAGGATGCCCGCCAGCAGCGACACCGCCACGAACCCGAAGTACAGCTCGGTGCGCGAGCCGATCGTGCCCGGCTGGCCCACCGCGGGCGGGTTGGCCGGGTACTTCAGGAACGGGACGAGGAACACCACGGCGAACGCGCCGCCGGTGAGCAGCAGCGCTGTCACGCGCGGGCGTAGCGCCCCAAGCCTGCCCTGGGCGAAGGCGAACGCGAGCGAGAGCAGCCCGCCGATCGCGACGCCGTAGACGAGGACGCCGGTGAGCAGCCCGACGGTGCTCTGGATGTCCCGCGGGACGAGCTCGGGCGCTTCCTCCGCGGGGGCCGGGGTGGCACCGGCATCGTGGGAATGGGAGTGGCCGCCGGACTCCTCGAGCCCGATGGCGGTGTTCACGGACGGCTCACCGAAGGCGTAGGCGAACCCGAACGCGAGCACGCCGGCGATCAGGCCCGCAAGCATGCCGCGGACCAGCAGGGTCTTCATCATGGGAGTGCGTGCCGCCGATCAGTGGCAGGGGAACGCCAGCAGGTGCCTGCCGTCGTGCACGAACTCGTGGACGTACATGTTCGCGAAGATCGACGTCGCGCCCTGTTCGGCGCTGACGAAGTAGAGCGCGATCAGGGCGAGGAGCACCACGAACACCGCCCACGGGACGATCTCGCGGATCGGGATCCGGACCGGGATCGGGAGCGGAACGGCGGGAGCTGCCGTCTGCGACATGAGCGTGGCCTCCTCGGGCTTTCGCGGCCTCATCGGGGTCGGTTACAACGGTCCGGGTCTGGCTTCCCCCTGGTGGGGGTCACAGTGGCGCGACCGCGCGGACTTGCACCGCGTTCCGGAATCCGTCGTCTGGCCGGTTGAGCGTAGGTCCGCCGTTCGGGGCCCGTCAATGTGACAATGCCGCGGTGACTCGAATGGTGGCCGCTCTCGATGTGGGCGGGACGACGATCAAGGCGGCGTTGCTCGACGAGCAACTGCAGCCCAAGGCGGCGCTGCGCGCGGAGACGGCGCGCAGCGCGGACGGCACGGCCCTGGCCGCGCAGGTCGCGGACATCGTGGCTTCGCTGGCGGAGCAGGCAGGCACCGGGAAGCCGGCCGCGGTCGGCGTGGTGGTGCCCGGGATCGTGGACGAGGAGACGCGCGTCTGCCACTTCTCGGCCAACCTCGACTGGCGCGAGGTGCCCTTCGGCGAGCTGCTGGAGGCGCGGGTGGGGCTGCCGGTGGCGTTCGGGCACGACGTCACCGCGGGCGGCATCGCCGAGTTCCGCGTCGGCGCCGGCCAGGGCGCGACGAACGCGGCGTTCATCCCGGTCGGTACCGGGATAGCGGCGGCGCTGCTGCTGGACGGCCGCATCCACCGGGCGCACGGCCAGGCGGGCGAGGTCGGCCACATCGACGTGGGGCACTCGGGCAAGTGCGGCTGCGGCGCAACGGGCTGCCTGGAGGCAATTTCGTCAGCGGCGGCGATCGCCCGCCGCTACACGGAGCGAACAGGCCGGGCGGCGGACGGCGCCCGCGAGGTGGTCAACCTGGCCCGCCACGGCGACGAGGTGGCGGTGGCCGTGGTCCAGGACGCCCTGGACGGCCTGGGCCACGGCATCCGCACGCTGCTGACGTTGCTGGGCCCGGAGGTGATCGTGCTGGGCGGCGGCTTGTTCACGGCGGCCGACTACGTGCTGGAGCCGGTGCGGGAGTGGCTGGCCGCGCACCTGACGTTCCAGCGGATGCCGGAGCTGCGGATCGCCAAGCTGGGCGACGAGGCCGGTCGGCTGGGGGCGGGCTTGCTGGCTTTGGACCGGCTCGCGGAGCTGTGACGGGACCGGGCCGGGGCTGGTGGCTCGGCCCGGTGGACTGTGGGAGCGCCGGGGCTGGCTGCCGTGGACCGGCCCGGCCTCGTTCGGCAGGGCTGTCGCGGGTGGTTCGGGGCCGGGTTGGCGGCTGGCCGGGTCTGGTCGGTGGGCTGGGGCGGCTGTGGCAACGCCGGCGGTGAGGCTGGGTGGCTCGGGGTCGGGGTGCTGGCGCGGCTGTGGCAACGCCGGCGGTGAGGCTGGGTGGCTCGGGGTCGGGGTGCCGGCCGGGCCCGTGGTTCGAGCCAGGGCGGCAACGGAAGCGCCAGCGGCGAGGCTGGGTGGCTCGGCGCAGGCTTGGCGGCCGGCCGGGATCTGGTCGGTGGGCTGGGGCGGCTGTGGCAACGCCGGCGGTGAGGCTGGGTCGCTCGGGGGCGGGGTGCCGGCCCGAGGCTCGTGCCAGGGCGGCAACGGAAACGCCAGCGGCGAGGCAGGCGGCTCGGGCCGGACTGGTCCCCCGGCACCAGCCCGGCCCACCCCCAACCCCCCCGGGGACCCAGAAACTCAGAGCGACCGCAGGAACGCCAGCGACGGCATGAAGAAGTACTCACCACCCCGCAAGGTCACGGCCTGCGGCACCGGGTCCGCCGTGCGCCGGGTGGGCCCGCCCCACTCGACCGTGTAGTCCGACCGGCTTCGCTCGCCCTGGCCGATTACTGGGTCCAGGCCCGGTGTCACGCCTTCGACGATCGGGAAGCCCGGGTTGTCCGCCCAGACTGCTTGGGTGAACTCGAACTGGTTGCCCACCACGGAATTGAACGCCATGAACAGCAGTCCGACGCCGCCGCTGGGGCGGGCTGATGGCGGGATGTCCGCGTTCGGGTCGTCCGGGCGCTCGCCGTACGGGACGCCTCGGCGGGCCATCAGGTGCAGGCGCTCGGCCGGTGGTTCCTCGGCGCCGCCGGAGCCGCGGGGGTTCGTTTTGCGGATGTGGGCCTGGAACGGGCACTTCAGGGCCGCGCGGTCGCTGTCGTACGTGAAGTTGTTCGACACCGGGCTTTCCGCGCCGTCTTCGCGTTGCGTCGTCAGCGGGGTGCCGTCCTCGAAGCGGCCGATGATCATCGCGCCGGCGCGCTCGCGGTCGTCGCCCGTGAGGCCGAGTGTGTCGGCCAGGTCGGCTTCGGCCTGCTTGAACCGCCGGACGTTCTGCTCCAGCTTGCGGAACACGAAGTAGCTGCCGAAGTGCACGCCCGGGTCCGGGGCCGCCGTGTCCGGGACGAGCACCTGCGACAGCGGTGCCGCCGGGTTCCACACGTTGATGCCGTCGGTGTTGTTCTTTTCCGCGTCGACGTCTTCGGTGAGGAACAGCGGCTGGCTCCGGCCGTCGACGTACCCGAAGTGCTCGATGCCCTCACCGCGCGCGTTGACCCGCCCGAGGCCGGTTTCCTCCGCCAGCACCGCGACGGAGTCCGGCAGCAGGCCGAGGACTTCGTTGCGCCGCGCGGTCATCGCCTTGTCCGTGGCGTCGCCGATCAGCACGACGGCGTGGATTTCGCTGTGGTAGCCCGGATCGAACGTCGAGCGCGGCGGGTCGTTCAGCTTCCGCCGCGTGTCCGGGGCGGCCATTCCGCGCAGGAATGCTTCGTCCTGCGGGAAGTTCTCGACGCCGAGAGCGCGGTAGCCGGCCGCGGTGAGCCCGACGCCGACGTACGGCGTGCCCGCCGAACCGCCGTCCTTGAACGCGCCGACCTCTTCGAGGTGCGAACGCGCCGACTTCATCTTCCCGGTGACCGAAACCAGGAACGCCCGGGCCTCCGCCGCGTCGCCGAATGTCAGCAGCAGCGCGGAAAGGTGGTCGCGGACGTGGGCCTTGAGGATGTTCGGCTGCAGTTCGCCGAGCATCGTCGCGGCGTCGCCGGACGCCGTGGTCCAGGACAGCGTGGTGGACAGGTCGACACTCATTTCGGGTCCCCTCCCGTGTGAAACCTCGCACGGCCCGCCGAAGCCCCCTTCGCCGGCCGTGCCCCTTGCATCCAGGTTGCCGGGCCCGCGCGGCCGGCTGCCACCGATTCCGGGAATTCACACGAAAGATTAAGTTGAACGCCGAATCGCCGACGGGAAACGCGGGCCCCGCGCCGGGGCCCGCGTTTCCCGGTTACCGGGTCAGTACCACCACTGGGACTTGCCGCCCGCGATGAAGCCCCACAGCTGCAGCCGCGTGCCGTTGCCGCCGACCTGGCCCTCGGCGGTCAGGTACGCCGGGCTGGCCGGGGTCTGGATCCGCAGGTAGCCCTCGGGGATCTGGGTGATCGTCCACCACTGGTTCTTGCCGCCCGGCATGAAGTCCCACAGCTGGATCTTCGTGCCGTTGCGGCCGATGGTGTTCGTGTCGGCGTCGAGGTAGCGGCCGCTCTGGTAGTTCTGGAACCGGAAGTAGCCCTCGGGGTTCTGCGACAGCCAGAACGCCTGGTTCGGCGCCGTGTCGTTGCAGTCCCAGAGCTGCATCTTGGTGCCGTTGGCGCCGATGGTGTTCGTGTCGGCGTCCCAGCAGCGCCCGAAGCCCGCGGACTCCAGCAGGTACGGCCCCGGGTCGACGGCCTGCGCGGCCATCGTGTGCGCGGACCGCTGCTGCGTCGCACCGGCCACCTTGGACGGACGCAGCTTGAGGTCGCCGATCGACACGACCTTCGCGCCCTTGCCCTCCGCGGGCGCCGCGCCGGCCTGCGGCACGGCGATCAGGCCCAGCAGGCCCGCCGCCGCGGCGACCGCCACCATCAGCCGCTTCGTCTTCGTCATCGTTCCCCTATTCGTCGGTTCACCCGTGATGACGCGGGAAGAAGGCGCGCGGCAACGGGCCCCGGGCCCCTGCGGACCCGGCGCGTGGTCGTGCCGGCGATTCCCCCTCGCCGAGACCGTCAAACCCCCGAAAGCGGTCTCCGAAGCCATCATTCAGTGCGCCCGGGCGCGCGTCGAGGTGATTTCCCGGAGCGGAAAAAACGCACGTCACGCGTGTAACGGAACGGAACGGGCGTCGATAGACGGGCAGACACCGGGGGAGGAACCGTGCGCATCGAGCTGACCCTGCCGGACCTCGTCCGGGTCGGGCTCGCCGCCGCGGCCGACCCGATGGGGGAGCTGGCCGCGAGCCTGCAGGTCCTGCAGCGGCGCGACGGCGGCCGCACCGCGGCTTCGGCGGCGTTCAACCGGTGGCGCCACCGCGTGTGGCAGAGCCTGCCGGACTCGGCGGCGGTGCTGATGTGGCTCTGCCGCCCGGACGCGCCGATCCCGGAGTTCCTGCTGCCCGCGGCCGGGCGCTACGAGCTGGAGTCCGGGCTCGCGGCGGTGCTGAAGACCGAACCGGTGAGCCTGAAGACGGCGTTGCGCACGGCGCCGGCCGACCACGACCTGCCCGCGTGGGCGGCCGCGCTCGCGGACGGCGATCCCGCGGGCCTGCCGCGAGTGGTCCAGGCCATGCGCGACTACCACGAACTCGCCCTCGAGCCGGGCTGGGACGCGGTGTCGGCCCAGGTGGACGCCGACCTCGGGATGCGCACGCAGTTGCTGCTCCACGGCGGCGTCGAAGCGTTGTTCACCGGCCTCCGCCCGCTGGTGCGCTGGGTGGCGCCCGTCCTGGAGGTCGACGACCGGGTCCCCGGGACGCTCCCGTCGGAGGGCACGGGCCTGCTGCTGGTGCCGACGTACTTCGCCGTGTGCCCGGCCTTGCTCCCCGCGGCCCCGGGCGGCACCCCGCGCCTGCACTACCCGTGCGTCCGCCAGGCCGCGCCGCCGGCGGGCTTCGGGCGCGGCGCGCGCAGGGCGGCGGGCAACGCGCTGGCGGAGCTGCTGGGCCCGACGCGCGCGGCCGCCCTGACGGTCCTGGCGGTCGGCTGCTCGACGTCCGAGCTCGCGGCGCGGCTGGGCGTGACGCCGTCGGCGGTCAGCAAGCACACCAACGTGCTGCGCCGCGCGGGGCTGATCATCACGCACCGGGAGCGCAACACCGTGCTGCATTCCTTGACCCCGCTGGGAAGCGCGCTCCTGGACAGCTGAGGATCCTCAGGTGAGTTCGGCGGTCGCCTTCACGAGTTCGGCCAAGGCGTCGCGGGCGAATTCCGCGAAGCCGCGCTCGTCGTCGACGACCACCCAGCGTGCGAAGGCCGCGGTGAAGGCGAGCCCGCCCAGTTCCGCCGCGACGCTCGCCGCCGGGTCGGGGACCCCGCGCGCCCGCAGGGCGTCGGCCATCGCCGCGTTCAGGATCGCGCGCTTGAGCAGCTCGCGCTCCCGCAGTTCGGGCGTCGCCGCGACCACCTGCCGGACCTTGCGGGCCCACGTGCGGCGTTCCGCGTCGAAGGCCGTCTCGACCGCCGCCAGGGCGTCCGCGACCGCTTCGAGCGGGGTGGCCGAGGCCGGCGTCGCGGCGACCGCGTCGGCGAGGATGCGGCTCAGGATCTCCTGACCCGCGAAGAGCACTTCGCGCTTGTCGGCGAAGTGCCGGAAGAAGGTTCGCTTCGTCAGCCCGGCGCGCTCGGTGATCTCGGCGACCGTGACGGTGTCGTAGCCGCGCTCGAGGAACGCCTCCACCGCGACGCGCACCAGGCGCTCGCGGGCGTTCGGCTCCCAGCGGCTCATGGGCCCAGTCTAAGTGATGACACCTGGTGTCGTCGGACGTGCTAGGGTGATGACACCAGGTGTCATCACAGGGAGGTTCTCATGCGTGTCTTCGTCACCGGGGCGTCCGGCTGGATCGGCTCGGCCGTCGTGCCCGAACTCCTCGAAGCCGGCCACCAGGTCGTCGGCCTCGCCCGCTCGGACGCCTCGGCGCAGGCCGTCGCGAAGATGGGCGCCGAAGTGCTCCGCGGCGACCTGACCGACCTCGCCACGCTCAAAGCGGGCGCCGAAGCCGCCGACGGCGTCGTCCACCTCGCCTTCGGCCACGACTTCGGGCAGATCGACGCCGCGATCCGGGCTGACGCGGTGGCCAGCGAAACCCTGGCCGCCGTGCTCGGGGGCAAGCCGTTCGTGGCCGCTTCGGGGACGCCGTCGGTGCCCGGCGGGACGGCCACCGAGCAGGACGACCCCGACGGCTTCGGGCCGGTGGCGGGCCGCATGGACGTCGCCCGGGCGGTGCTGAAGACGGCCGAACGCGGGGTCCGCGCGTCGATCGTGCGGCTGCCGCGGTCGGTGCACGGCGAAGGCGACGCGCACGGGCTCGTCGCGCGGCTGGTCGGCCTCGGCCGGGAGAAGGGGATCGCGGCCTACGTCGGCGACGGGACGCAGCGCTGGCCCGCGGTGCACGTCCTGGACGCGGCGCACCTGTTCCGCCTGGCGCTGGAGGGCGCCCCAGCGGGCTCGGTGCTGCACGCGGTGGGCGACGAAGGCGTGGCCATCCGCGACGTCGCCGAGGTGGCCGGCCGCCGGCTCGGCCTGCCGCCCACGTCGGTCGAGGCCGGCGAACTCGGGTTCCTCGGCCAGATCCTGGCGATCGACCAGCCCGCGTCCAGTGCCAGGACGCAGGAGCTGCTCGGGTGGCGGCCCACGCGGCCGGGGCTGCTCGACGACCTCGAAAAGGGCTACTACGGCTGAGAAGTGGGACAGCGCCGGCGGAGGTGGCGACAGTGGCACCTCCGCCGGCGCCGGGCTTACGCGATCGGCCGGTCCGTCGGCGCGATCGGCGCGGGCAGGACGTCCCGCCCGGTCAGGTAGGCGTCGACGCCGGCCGCGGCGCTGCGGCCTTCGGCGATCGCCCAGACGATCAGGGACTGCCCGCGGCCCATGTCACCGGCCACGAACACGTTGTCCAGGCTCGTCTTGAACGCCTTGTCGCGGGCGACGTTGCCGCGCTGGTCCAGCTCGACGCCGAGGTCCTCGAGCAGGCCCTTCTTCTGCGGCCCGAGGAAGCCCATCGCCAGCAGGACGAGCTGCGCGGGCAGCTCGCGTTCGGTGCCTTCCACGGGGACGAACTTGCCACCCTCGTTGCGCACCTCCACGAGCTTCAGGGCCCGCACGCGACCGTCGGCGTCGCCCAGGAACTCCTGCGTGTTCACCGCGTACAGCCGCTCGCCGCCCTCTTCGTGCGCCGAGGAGACGCGGTAGATCATCGGGTACGTCGGCCACGGGTGGGCGTCCGAACGCGCCTCCGGCGGCTTCGGCATGATCTCCAGCTGCGTCACCGACTTCGCGCCTTGGCGGTGCGAAGTCCCGACGCAGTCCGCGCCCGTGTCGCCGCCGCCGATGACGACCACGTCCAGGCCCGCGGCCGAGTAGGGCGACTCGGAAAGGTCGCCCGAAGCGACCCGGTTGGCCGGCGGCAGGAACTCCATGGCCTGGTGGATGCCGTCCAGCTCGCGGCCGTCGATCGGCAGGTCGCGCCAGTCGGTCGCACCGCCCGCGAGCACCACCGCGTCGTACGACGACGTCAGCTCGTCAGCCGAGATGTCGACGCCGACGTTCACCGACGTCCGGAACTCCGTGCCTTCGGCCTCCATCTGCGCGAGCCGCCGGTCGAGGCGGGACTTCTCCATCTTGAACTCGGGGATGCCGTAGCGCAGCAGCCCGCCGATCTTGTCGGCCCGCTCGAGGACCACGACGCTGTGGCCCGCGCGCGTGAGCTGCTGCGCCGCGGCAAGTCCCGACGGGCCGGACCCGACGACCGCGACCTTCTTGCCCGTCTTCGCGACGGGCACTTCGGGCGTGATCCAGCCCTCTTCGAAAGCGCGGTCGACGATGGAGATCTCGACGCGCTTGATCGTCACCGGGTCGTCGTTGATGCCGAGCACGCACGCGGTTTCGCACGGCGCCGGGCACAGCGTGCCGGTGAACTCCGGGAAGTTGTTCGTGGCGTGCAGCCGTTCGATGGCCTGCCGCCAGTCTTCCCGCCACACCAGGGTGTTCCACTCGGGGATGAGGTTCCCGAGCGGGCAGCCCTGGTGGCAGAACGGGATGCCGCAGTCCATGCAGCGGCCGGCCTGCTTCTCCAGCTTCGTCGACGCGAAGTCCTCGTAGACCTCTCGCCAGTCCATCAGCCGGAGGTCGACCGGACGCCGCTTCGGCTCTTCGCGGGTGGTGGTCAGAAAGCCCTTGGGGTCAGCCATGTGCGGCCTCCATGATCGCCTCGTTCACGTCGCGCCCGTCGCGCTCGGCCTGCACCTGGGCGGCGAGCACGCGCTTGTAGTCCTTCGGCATGACCTTCCCGAAGCGGTCGACGCCCGCGTCCCAGTCGGCCAGCAGCTCCCGCGCGACCGCGGATTCCGTTTCGTTGTAGTGCTTTTCCAGCGTCTCGCGCAGGAAGTCCGCGTCTTCGGAGTCGAGCGGGTCGAGGTCGACCATCTCCGGGTTGACGCGGTGCGCGGGCAGGTCCAGCACGTACGCGATGCCGCCGGACATGCCGGCCGCGAAGTTCCGCCCGATCGGGCCGAGCACGACCATCCGGCCGCCGGTCATGTACTCGCCGCCGTGGTCGCCGACGCCTTCGACGACGGCCAGCGCGCCGGAGTTGCGCACGCAGAACCGCTCGCCGACCTTGCCGCGGATGAAGATCTCGCCGCTGGTGGCGCCGTAGGCGATGACGTTGCCGGCGATGATCTGCTCTTCGGCGACGTAGTGGGCGTCCTTCGGCGGCCGCACGATCAGCCGGCCGCCGGAGAGGCCCTTGCCGACGTAGTCGTTGCCGTCGCCGTAGAGGCGCAGCGTGATGCCCTTCGGCACGAACGCGCCGAACGACTGGCCCGCGGTCCCGGTGAAGGTGACGTCGATGGTGTCGTCGGGCAGGCCTTCGCCGCCCCACCGCTTGGTGAGCTCGGAGCCGAGCATGGTGCCGACGGTCCGGTTCACGTTGCGCACGGGCAGTTCCAGCCGGACCTTGTCGCCGGAGTTCAACGCACCCTCGGCGAGCTGGATCAGCGTGTTGTCCAGCGCCTTCTCGAGGCCGTGGTCCTGCAGGGTCTGCTGCAGGCGCAGGCCCGCCGGGGCCATGTCGGGCACGTGGAAGACCGGCGACAGGTCCAGCCCGGCCGCCTTCCAGTGCTCGACGGCCTTGCGCTTGTCGAGGAACTCGGCGTGCCCGACCGCCTCGGCGATCGACCGGAACCCGAGCTCCGCCAGGTATTCGCGAACTTCCTGGGCGATGAACTCGAAGAAGTTGACGACGTATTCGGCCTTGCCGCTGAACTTCTCGCGCAGCTTCGGGTTCTGCGTCGCGACGCCCACCGGGCAGGTGTCGAGGTGGCAGACGCGCATCATGATGCAGCCCGACACCACCAGCGGCGCGGTCGCGAAGCCGAACTCCTCGGCGCCGAGCAGCGCCGCGACGACGACGTCACGGCCGGTCTTCAGCTGGCCGTCGGTCTGCACCACGATCCGGTCGCGCAGCCGGTTGGCCAGCAGCGTCTGCTGCGTCTCCGCCAGACCGAGCTCCCACGGGCCGCCCGCGTGCTTGATGGACGACAGCGGCGACGCGCCGGTCCCGCCGTCGTGGCCCGAGATGAGCACGACGTCGGCGTGCGCCTTGGAGACGCCCGCGGCGACCGTCCCGACGCCGACCTCGGACACGAGCTTCACGTGGATGCGCGCGCGGGGGTTGGCGTTCTTCAGGTCGTGGATCAGCTGGGCGAGGTCCTCGATCGAGTAGATGTCGTGGTGCGGCGGCGGCGAAATCAGGCCGACGCCCGGCGTCGAGAACCGCGTCTTCGCGATCCACGGGTACACCTTCGCGCCGGGCAGCTGCCCGCCTTCGCCGGGCTTCGCGCCCTGCGCCATCTTGATCTGGATGTCGTCGGCGTTGACGAGGTACTCGCTCGTGACGCCGAAGCGGCCGGACGCGACCTGCTTCACGGCACTACGCCGCTCCGGGTCGTAGAGCCGCTCCGCGTCTTCGCCGCCCTCACCGGTGTTGGACTTGCCGCCGAGGCGGTTCATCGCGATGGCGAGGGTCTGGTGCATCTCCATCGAGATCGAGCCGTAGGAGATGGCGCCGGTGGCGAACCGCTTGACGATCTCCGAGACCGGCTCGACCTCTTCGATCGGCACCGGCGCGCGCTTGCCGTACTTGAAGTCGAACAGTCCGCGCAGCGTCAGCAGCTTCTCGGCCTGGTCGTCGACGGCCTTCGTGTACTCCTTGAAGATCTCGTACTTCCCGGACCGCGTGGAGTGCTGGAGCTTGAACACCGTCTGGGGGTTGAACAGGTGCGGCTCGCCTTCGCGGCGCCACTGGTAGTCCGCGCCGGTCTCCAGCTCGCGGTGCGCGGCGCGGACGCCGTCGGCCGGGAAGGCGTACCGGTGCCGCTTCGCGACCTCGTCGGCGAGGGTCTCGAAGCCGACGCCGCCGAGGCGGGACGTCGTGCCGGTGAAGCAGTTGTCGATGACCTCTTCGCCGAGCCCGACCGCCTCGAAGATCTGCGCGCCGGTGTAGGACGCGACGGTCGAGACGCCCATCTTCGACATCGTCTTCCGGACGCCCTTGCCCAGCGCCTTGATCAGGTTGGCGGTCGCTTCCTTCGGCGTGACACCCGGGATCAGGCCCTGGTGGGCCATCTCCTCGACGGTCGCCATCGCCAGGTACGGGTTCACCGCGGCCACGCCGTAGCCGATGAGCAGCGCGATGTGGTGCACCTCGCGCGCGTCGCCGGCCTCGACGATGAGGCCGACCTGCGTGCGCGTCTTCTCGCGGACGAGGTGGTGGTGCACCGCCCCGGTCAGCAGCAGCGAGGGGATCGGCGCGTGGTCTTCGTCGACCCCGCGGTCGGACAGCACGATCAGCCGAGCGCCGTCCTCGATCGCCTCGGACACCTCGGCGCGGATCTCGTCGAGCCGCTTGACCAGCGCGTCGCCGCCGCCGTGGACGTTGTAGCGGCCGAGCACGGTGACGGCCTGGAACTCGGGCAGGTCGCCGTCGTCGTTGACGTGCACCAGCTTGGCGAGCTGGTCGTTGTCCAGCACCGGGAACGGCAGCACGATCCGGCGACAGCTGCTCGCGTCGCCGGTCAGCAGGTTCGGCTCGGCGCCGATCTGCGTGCCGAGCGCGGTGACGAGCTCCTCGCGGATGGCGTCCAGCGGCGGGTTGGTCACCTGGGCGAACAGCTGGATGAAGTAGTCGAACAGCAGCCGCGGCCGGCTGGAGAGGGTGGCCAGCGGCGAGTCGTTGCCCATCGAGCCGATCGGCTCCGCGCCGGTGCGGGCCATCGGCTCGAGGATGACGTCGAGCTCCTCCTCGGTGTAGCCGAACGCCTGCTGGCGCCGCACGAGCGCGGCGTGCAGCGGGACCTCGCGGTCGCGCTCGGGGAGGTCCTCGAGGTTCAGCAGCCCGGCCTCGACCCACTCGTCGTACGGGTGCTCGGTGGCCAGCTCGGTCTTGATCTCCTCGTCCTCAATGATCCGGCCCTCGGCGGTGTCCACGAGGAACATCCGGCCGGGCTCGAGGCGTCCCTTGCGGACGATCGTCGCCGGGTCGATGTCGAGCACGCCGACCTCCGAGGCCAGCACGACGAGGCCGTCGTCGGTCACCCAGTAGCGGCCGGGGCGCAGGCCGTTGCGGTCGAGCACCGCGCCGATCTGGCTGCCGTCGGTGAAGGCGACGAGCGCCGGGCCGTCCCACGGCTCCATCAGCGTCGAGTGGAACTCGTAGAACGCGCGTCGCGCCGGGTCCATCTCCTGGTGGTTCTCCCAGGCTTCCGGGATCATCATGAGCACCGCGTGCGGCAGCGGACGGCCGCCGAGGTGCAGCAGCTCGAGGACCTCGTCGAAGCTCGCCGAGTCGCTGGCCCCGCGCGTGATCACCGGGTAGATGCGCTTGAGGTCGCCCGGGATGAGGTCGGTCTCCAGCAGCGCCTCGCGGGCGTCCATCCAGTTGCGGTTGCCGCGCAGGGTGTTGATTTCGCCGTTGTGCGCGACGTAGCGGTACGGGTGCGCCAGCGGCCACGACGGGAAGGTGTTGGTGGAGAAGCGGGAGTGCACCAGGCCGATGGCGCTGGTGACGCGCTCGTCGGTCAGGTCGGCGAAGAAGCGCTCGACCTGCGGCTCGGTGAGCATTCCCTTGTAGACGATCGTGCGTGACGACAGGCTGGGGAAGTAGACGTCGTCGTCGACGAGCTCGTGCTCGGCGCGCTTGCGGACGCAGAAGGCGCTGCGCTCGATGTGCAGCGGGTCCGAGTGCTCCGGCTTCGGGCGGCGCGCGGCGAGGAACAGCTGCGTGAAGTGCGGCATGGTCTCGGCGGCGGTCGGTCCGCAGTGCTCGGTGTGCACCGGCAGCTCGCGCCAGCCGAGGACGCGCATGTCCTCTTCGGCGGCGATGCGCTCGATGGTCGTCATGGCGCGGCCGCGGCGCTTTTCGTCCTGCGGCAGGAAAGCCGTGCCGACGGCGTAGGCGCCCGGCTCGGGGAGCTCGAAGTCCACGACCTCGCGGTAGAACTCGTCCGGGATCTGGATCAGCAGGCCGGCGCCGTCGCCGGTGTCCGGTTCGGCGCCCCGCGCCCCGCGGTGTTCCAGGTTGCGCAACGCGACCAGGGCCTTGGCGACGATCGCATGATCTCGGCGGCCGGTCAGGTCGGCGACGAAGGCGACACCGCAGGCGTCGTGTTCGTAGTCGCTGCGGTAGAGGCCCTCGGCCTCGGCGTTGCTGAGCTGCTGCCCTGCGGGGGGCAGGGAACGGGCACGGTGGGTCACGGCTGGCCGCCTCCCAAGGCGTTGGCGCGACCGGTACTCACTCCATGGTGTGGTTCGAGCTGAACCGGTTAACGAAGTGGTCCGGGACCGCGATGGTCAGTCGAGAACAGTTGCTGTTGTCGGCGTTGGTTTCGTGCAAGATGCCGCGTGGTATCAGCCGGGCTGCGAGCCCGGACGCGGGTCATCTGGGAGGCCGCACAACGCTGGGCAGCCGAACATGTCGGTCCTGCGAGCGCGCACAGGCAGACCACTGTGGTGGGGGTCAGCCGGAGCGCGCGGTGTTACTCCCGGGTTCGCCGGGTCTTATGACGATAGTGTGAATTCGCTGTTATCGACATACGTCGTTGCCCCCGGGTGGGAAATGCCACGGTTGCGTTGACGTCCCCGGGGGTAGTCCCATATGCCGGGCTGTCGCTCCCGAAGGTCGGTCAGTATCGGCTCTGACCTGCGGAAACGTCTGTCCCAAGTGGTCTGGGGCACGTGTCGCGGCGGTGCTCCGGGGTGGGATGCTGGACGCATGGCGGACTCGTCCGATGACTGATCGTTATCTCTCCGTGGCTCGATCCGCGGTCCACGAGCTCGAGATCAAGCGCTCCCGGTTCCTCTGCGCGCTCGCACCAGTGACGTCGGAAGAGGCCGCGCGCGAGTTCATCGCGGCCCGCCGTCGCGCCGAACCCGGGGCGCGGCACCACTGTCACGCGTTCGTTTTGGGGCCTGATGGGCGAACCCGGCGGTCCAGTGACGACGGTGAGCCGGCGGGCACCGCGGGCGCGCCGATGCTGGAGGTGCTGCGGCGCCGCGAAGTCACGGACACGGTCGCGGTGGTGTCGCGCTACTTCGGCGGCGTGCTGCTGGGGGCGGGCGGGCTGATCCGCGCGTACGGTCAGTCCGTTTCGGACGCCCTGGAAGGTGTTGGTGTACTAGAACACCGGCGTCTCAGGCTGGTCGAGGTGGCCGTGAGCTACGACCGCGCGGGCCGCTTCGAGAACGACCTGCGCGCGTCCCGCTACCTCGTGCACGCAACCCGCTTCGACGCGCTGGCCCGCTTCGAGATCGGCCTGGCCCCGGCCGAAGCCGAGGACTTCACGAGCTGGCTGGCCGACCTGACCAACGGCGAAGCCTCGACGACCGAGCTCGGCGAGACCTGGGTGACCGTCCCCTGAGGCCGTTCGACCCTTCAATCACGCGTGATGGCTTCTCCGTCACGGCCGGGGCTTCGCCGCGTGTGCGTGAAGGGTCGACTCGCGTGATTGAAAGTCGACACGGCGGTGGGTGGTCCACCGGGGCCGGGTGGTCCGGTGCCGGAACCGGTTGGCGCACAACGGACTTTCGGTGCTTCCGCGACCGGGTTCCGCCGTGGCACCATGTCGTCCCCCGAGTTCTGCGGTACCACTTCGATCCCCGAGACGTTGACGGCGCAGCGTGTCCCGCGCTGACAACGTTGTCACCACCTTGCCCAGCGCCCGGCAACGTTGTCGCGCGGCGGAAGCGTGCGACTAGGAGGGAAGGTTCCATGTCCGGACCACTGGCCAGACGGCTGCGCGGGGCCGCGCTCGCGGTCATCCTCGCGAGCGCGGGGCTCGCCACGCTGCCCGCACCCGCGGGAGCCGCCGACCTCGCCCTCACCCAGTACGTGAACCCCTTCATCGGCACCGACAACAGCAACTCGCCCAACCCGGTGCCCGGGGGCGCCGGCGGCAGCACGTACCCGGGCGCCGTCGTGCCGTTCGGGATGGTGCAGTTCAGCCCGGACACCCCGACCGCGTCGCCGTCGGGGTACCGCTACAGCGACACCAGCATCGAGGAGTTCAGCCTCACCCACTTCAACGGCGCGGGCTGCCCCAACAACGAGGACCTCGGCCTGCTGCCGATCACCGGCGCCATCGGCACGTCGCCGGGCACCGGGTGGACGGGGTACGCCGGCCGCTACACGAAGGCGAACGAGTCGGCCGCGCCCGGCTACTACAAGAACAAGCTCGACAACTACAACACGTCCGTCGAGCTGTCGGCCACCAAGCGGTCCGGCTTCATGAAGCTGACCTACCCGAACACGACGTCCGCGCGGCTGCTCGTCAACACCGGCCGCAGCGCCACCGGCAGCCGCACCGGATCCATCAGCATCAGTGGCAGCCAGCTCACCGGATCGGTGACCGGCGGCGGGTTCTGCGGCTCTTCCAAGACGTACCAGATCTTCTACGTGATCCAGTTCGACCGCGCGCCCAGCGGGTTCGGCACCTGGCTCGGCGGCACGGTGAGCGCCGGGTCGTCGAGCACGAGTGGCACGAACTCCGGCGGCTACGTCACCTTCGACACCTCGAGCAACGCCACGGTGCAGGCGAAGGTCGGGATTTCTTTCGTCAGCCTGGCGAACGCGCAGGCGAACCTCGCCGCCGAGACCCCCGGCTTCGACTTCGCCGGGACGCGCGCCGCGGCCGACGCGAGCTGGAACAGCATCCTCAACCGCGTGCAGGTGACCGGGGGCGCGGCCGCGGACCTGCAGAAGTTCTACACGGCGCTGTACCACGTCTTCCAGAACCCGAACATCGCCAGCGACACGAACGGCCAGTACCGCGGGTTCGACCAGGCGATCCACACGGCGTCGCACACCGTCTACCAGAACTACTCCGGCTGGGACATCTACCGCTCGTGGGCCGCGCTGATCGGGTTGATCGCCCCCGCGGAAGCCAGTGACATCGCGAAGTCGATGGTGCTGGACGGCCAGCAGGGCGGGCTGCTGCCCAAGTGGTCGCACAACAACAACGAGCACTTCGTGATGACCGGCGACCCCGGCCCGATCATCGTCGGCAGCATGTACGCCTTCGGGGTCCGCGGCTTCGACACCGCGGCCGCGCTGACGCTGATGGACAAGAGCTCCAACGGCGGAACCGCGCAGGGGCAGGCGATCCGCGGCCGCCAGTCCGGGTACGTCAGCCGGCACTACATCACCGAAGACCCGTCGGACTCGCTCGAGTACTCGGCGTCGGACTTCGCGGTGGCGCAGTTCGCGAAAGCCTTGGGCGACACCACGAAGTACAGCACCTACATGCAGCGTGCCCAGTGGTGGCAGAACGTGTACGGCCCCGACTCGGGCTACATCCAGCCGCGGGGCAGCACCGGCACGTTCGCCTGGCCGGTGGTGCCGTCGAGCAACAGCGGCTACACCGAGGGCAACCCGTCGCAGTACACGTGGATGGTGCCCTACAACTACCAGGGCCTGATCAACCTGATGGGCGGCGCGAAGACCGCCGTGCAGCGGCTGGACCACCACTTCACCCAGCTCAACGGCGGCCTGACCCAGCCGTACTTCTACATCGGCAACGAGCCCGAGCACGGCGTGCCGTGGGCGTACAACTACGCCGCCCACCCGCAGGGCACCAGCTCGGCGGTGCGGCGCGTGATGAACGAGTCGTTCACCACCGGCGCGGGCGGCCTGCCCGGCAACGACGACCTCGGCGCCACCTCGGCGTGGTACGTCTTCGCCGCGCTGGGCATGTACCCGTCGACGCCGGGCGCGGACGTCCTGGCCCTGCACGGCCCGCTGTTCCCGGCGGTGGCGATCGTGCGCCCGAGCGGCACGATCCAGATCACCGGTTCCGGTGCCGGGCAGGGGGCCCAGTACGTCCAGAGCGCGAGCGTCAACGGCACGGCGACGACCAAGTCGTGGATCCGCTACGGCGACATCGCGGGCGCGTCGACGCTGGACTTCACGATGGGCTCGTCGCCGAGCGCCTGGGGCACGAGCGCCTCGGACGTCCCGCCGTCGTACAACGACGGGTTCACGCCGCCGCCGGCCGCGCCGGACCTCGGCACGAACCTGGCGCAGGGCAAGGCGGCCACGGGCTCGGCGACGTGCAACTCCGCCGAGAGCGCGGCCAACGCCGTCGACGGCAGCCTGGCGGGCAACAGCAAGTTCTGCACCACGGCCGCCACGAAGTTCCTGCAGGTGGACCTCGGGTCGGCGCAGAACGTGTCGTCGTTCGTGGTCAAGCACGCCGGCCTGGGCGGGGAGACGACGGCCTGGAACACCGGCGCGTTCACGATCCAGACGTCGACCGACGGCTCGAACTGGACGACGGTCGCGTCGGTGACCGGCTCGCGGGCCAGCCGCACCTACAGCCCGATCGCGACGCGGTCGGCCCGGTACGTGAAGCTGAACATCACGACCCCGGCCAACGACGGCAACGGCGCGGCCCGGATCTACGAGTTCGAGGTCTACCGCTGACCCGCCGGTCGTGAGTGGTCAGGGCGGTGCTCACCGCCCTGACCACTCACGACAAGCCATTGCTCGCGGGTGATCGCGTACTCGACTTCGCCGTGCTCACTGCCCGGGGCGCGCTCGTGCTCCGCGAACTCCTCGAAGTACGTGCGGACGAACGTCATCCCCAGTTTTTCCATGACGCGCCGGGATCGCTTGTTCACCGTCATGGTGAACGCCGTGACGCGCCGGACCCCCAGTTCGGTGAACCCCTTCGCGAGCAGGGCCGCCGAGCCTTCCGTGCCGTAGCCCTTGCCCCAGGCCGCCTGGTGCAGGCGGTAGCCAAGCTCCGGCTCGTCGGCCGGGTCCTGCGGGCGCGGGCGGAAGTGGAACCACCCCAGGAAAACGCCGCTGCTCTTCTCGATCGCCGCCCAGAACCCGTAGCCGGGGAAACGCTCGTAGTAACCGAGGAACGCGGGGAGATCCCGTTCGACGATCTCGGTGCGGTCCGCCGGCCGGCCCCCATTCAGGTACTTCATCACGGCGGGGTCGTCGTAGAGCGCGAAGAGCGCGTCGGCGTCGTTCTCGGTGAACCGGCGGAGGATCAGCCGCTCGGTTTCGAGGAATACGTGCATCGGGTGATGCTGTCAGGGACCCCAGTGTGTGGCAACGCGTTTACGCGGCGAGAGCGAACTCCGCGCCGAGTGCGAGGGTGCCGGCCTCGGTGAGCAGCGCGGGCACGCGGTCCCCGCACTTGCCGGGCCGGGCGGGCGCGATCAGGCCGAGCCGGGCGAGCCGGTGCACGGTGGACTGGTCGCAGCAGCTCAGGCCGTCGATGAACAGGTCGGGCTCGCAGCTGCAGCTGATCTCGGCGTGGCCCCCGGCCACGGCTCTCAATGTGGCCCGCTCACGGTGGTTCAGTTCGGTGATCATGGCGGAGCCTCCTTCCCGTCCTGCTCATTAGACCGCCCACCACCGACAGTTTTCGCCTCTCAGCGTGCGAACAGGGGTATTTCGAGGGTTTCACTTAGGGGTGTGTCGCGTCCTTTCCGGGTGATCCCCGGATACCCCTACGTGAGCGGTTCAAGCATCGTCTTGCGCAGGTGGCGGAAAACGATCGACGTGCGGAAGCCGACGATCTCCCGGCGCAGGGCCAGCCGGTCGGTCAGGAAAGCGTGCAGGGCGTCGATGTCCGGCGTGGTGACTTCGATCAGGAAATCGTCACTGCCCGCGGTCACGTACACCGAGAGCACCTCCGGCAGGTCCGCGATCGAACGCTGGAAGGAATCGATCACGGCCCGGCTCAACGGCCGCACCTGCGCCGTGACGAGCGCCCGGACGCCGCGGTTGAGGCTCGCCAGGTCGATGTCGGCGTGGTAGCCGCGGATGACGCCGCGTTCGCGCAGCAGCCGGATGCGCTCGAGGCACGTCGAGGGCGCGATGCCGACCTTCCGGGCGATGTCCCGGTTGGTCTGCCGCGCGTCCTGCTGCAGTTGCCGCACGATCGCCGAATCAAGTTCGTCGAGCACCCGGACCTCCCTGCCGAATCCGAATTTCGTTCGGAGACTTGCCGATATCGCCGACAATCACTCTAACTTCACTCCACATGACCGCACATGAGCAACTCGTCGCCCGCCGGGGCCGTCGTTCCGGTGTCACGACGATGGTCGCGATCCATTCGACCGTCCTCGGCCCGGCCACCGGCGGCTGCCGCCTGAAGCCGTACGCCACGCTGACCGACGCCGTCGACGACGTGCTGCGCCTGTCGGCCGCGATGACGGCGAAGTGCGCCGTCGCCGGGCTCGCCTTCGGCGGCGGCAAGAGCGTGATCGCCCTGGAACCCGGGCGCCTGCTGTCGCCGGAGGAGCGCCGAGACGTCCTGCTCGACCACGCCGACCTGGTCGCCGAGTTCGGCGGGACCTACCTGGCCGGCCCGGACGTCGGCACCGGCCCGGCCGACATGCTGGTGCTGCGCGAGGTCTCGGCATTCGCGCTCTGCGCGCCCGAGTCCGCGGGCGGCACCGGCTCCTCCAGCGGCCCGACGGCCCTCGGCGTGCTCGCCGCGTTGCGGGCCGCCGGCGGCTCGCCGGACCTGACCGGCCGCCGGATCGTCATCAGCGGCTACGGCTCGGTCGGCGCCCACCTGGCGGCGAGCCTGCGGGCGGGCGGCGCGGACGTCGTCGTCTCCGACATCGACCCGGCGAAGCGCGCGGACGCCGAAAGCAGCGGGCTGACCTGGGCCGAGCCCGAGAAGGCGCTCACCCTGACGGCCGACGTCGTCGTCCCGGCGGCCGTCGGCGGGGTGCTGAGCCCCGAGACGGTGGCCCGGCTCGACACGCCGGTGGTCGTCGGCCCGGCCAACAACCAGCTCACCGACGACTCCGTGGCCGACGACCTCGCCGCGCGCGGCGTCCTCTGGGTCCCGGACTACGTGGCGAGCGCGGGCGGGGTCGTCTACACGCTCTCGCGCGAAGCCGAAGGCCTGGACCACGAAGCCGCGCTCGCCCGCGTCGAGACGATCGAGCAGACCGTCACGGACCTCCTGGAGGCCGCCAAGGCCCACGCGACCACCCCGCTGGCGGAGGCGGCCGCGCTGGCCGAGCGGCGGCTCACTTCTGGTGCGGCGCCACGTACTCCTTAGCCTCGGGCGCTTCGAACAGCGGCTTGACGTACCGGACGCCGCCCTCGGCGGTGGCGTCCGGGGTCGCCGCGTACACCTGGCGCGTGGCCGGCGTGCCCGGCTTCGAGAAGTCGAGCGCCGCGACCAGGTTGTCCGTGCTCGCCGACGTCGTCTGCTTCAGCGCCGCGGCGATGCCGTCGCGGGTGAGGTCCTTGTTGTCGCAGGCCTTCTTCAGCACCGCGCCCCAGACTTCGCCGACCGCGTAGCCGTAGGGGACGCCGCCGTTGGGCGTTTCCTTGTACGTGGCCTTGTACTTCGCGGCGACGTCCTTCGCCTTGGGCAGGTCGGCCGAGAACGGCACGCTGCTGGCGACGACCGTGAGCTTGTCGAGCGCGCTCGCCGCCGGGCTCTTCAGCAGCTGCGGGTCGAACGTCGGGTTGTTGCCCAGCACCGGCACGTTCAGCCCGAGCGCCTTGTTCGCCGCGACCGCGGACCCGGTCTGCGCGGGCGTGGTGGTCAGCGCGATCACCTTGACCCCGGCGCCCTTGAGCCCGGTGACGACGTTGGTGAGGTCGCTGTCGGTCGAGGTGATCTTGACTTCCTTGACCGTGAGGTTGTGCTTCTTGGCGTAGAACTGCGAGCCGCGCAGGCCGTTCTTGCCGTACTCGCCGTCGATGTACACGTGCCCGATCGTGTCGCCGTCCTTGAGCAGGCCCTGCTCCTGCAGGTACGAGAGGCCGTCGATCATCTCCAGGTCGTAGGTGGTGCCGACGATCATCACGTACGGGTTGTCCAGCAGCTCGGACGACCACGACGCGGGCGCGGCGACGGCCTTGTCGGTGGCCAGGTTCTGCTTCAGCGCGGCGACCACCGGCGAGCCGAGCAGCTGGACGAACCCGAGCACCTTCGGCTCGATCTGCGGGTACAGCGTCTTCGCCGTGTCGGCCTTGTAGCCGTGGTCGACCTCTTCGAGCTTCACCTGGCGGCCGCAGACGCCGCCGGCGGCGTTGAAGTCCTTGGCCCACAGCTCGTTGCCCTGCGTGACGCCGAGGCCGAGGTTCTTGAAGACGCCGGACTTGTCGGTCATCACGCCGAGGGTGACTTCGGAAGCCGTCACTCCCTTGCCGGTCTTGACGCCGGAGCTGTCCGAGCCCGACGAGCCAGCGTCGTTCGCCTTCGTGCTGCACGCCGAGAGCGCGAGGACGGCCGCCAGCGCCGCCGCCAGGTGTGTGCGTTTCATGGTTCCTCCGGGGGTTGACGGCGGGCACGGGTGAGCCGGCGGCCGATCGCGGCGAGCCCGCCCGGCTCGAACAGCACGACGAGGATGATCGCGGCGCCGTAGACGAACGAGCTGACCAGCACGGGGGTCAGCGCGCCGTCGCCGGTGCCGGAGAACCAGCCCAGGTCGGCCGAATACAGGGCGAGCACCTGCGGCAGGCCGTTGACGATGAGCGCGCCGACCAGCGCGCCGGGGACCGAGCCGAGCCCGCCGATGATGACCATCGCGAGGTAGGCGATGGACACGTTGATGCCGTAGGTGCCGAACTCGCTCTCGTCCGGCTTGAGGATGTCGAACCACAGCACGGTCATCGCACCGGCGAGGCCGCCGTAGGCCGAGGAGACGGCGAACGCGCCCGCCTTGGCGCGCAGCACGCTGACGCCCATCACCGCGGCGGCGGCCTCGTTGTCGCGCACGGCCCGCCACGACCGGCCGACCCGCCCGCGGACCGCGCCGCGCGCGATCACGAACGCCAGCACGGTGAGCAGCAGGAACAGGTACCAGGTGCGTTCGGCCTGCCGGATCGGCACGCCGAGGATCGAAAGCTGCGGTCCGTCGTCGGTGAACGGGAAGCCGAACAGGGAGAACGGCGCCGGGGCGCGTCCGGTGGACGTCCCGCCGGTGAGCTCCTCGGCCGACTGTCCGAAGTAGAGCCCCAGGAACACCAGGGCCAGCGACGCGACGCCGAGGTAGATCCCGCGCAGCCGCCCGGCGACCGGCGCGAAGGCCAGGCCCAGCAGCGCGGAGACGACCACCGCGCCGAGCAGCGACAGGCCGGGGTCGAGGCCGAAGCCGACGACGCGGTCGTCGCCGGTGGGCCCGGACAGCACGGTGTACGCGGTGCCCCCGGCGAGCAGGAAGAACGCGTGGGCCAGGGAAAGCTGCCCGGCCTGCCCGACCACCAGCGTGAGCCCGATCGCGCCGACGCCACCGATCATCATGTACTGCCCGGCCTTCAGCCAGGCCGCGTCGATGTAGAGCGGCAGGGCGAGCAGGACGACCAGCAGGGCGAGCCAGGCGACGGTGCGCACCAGCTTCGCCAGGCCGCGTCCCGGCCGCGGCGGGGTTTCGCCCGCGGGTGGTGCGTCCACTTCGGACACGGCGCTCTCAGACACGCGTTCGCTCCCTCGTGCCGAACAGCCCCGAGGGCCGCACCACCAGGACCACCAGCATCACCAGGAACACCGCGCTCTTCGAGAAGTCGAACGAGACGTACTGCGCGGAGAGCGCTTCCACGATGCCGACGACCAGGCCGCCGACCACCGCACCCGCCGTCGAGTCGAGCCCGCCGAGGATCGCCGCGGGAAACGCGGCCAGCGCGATCGAGTGCGTCCCGCGGGAAAGCCCGGCGCCGGAGAAGTCCTGCGTCGCGATGAACAGGACCGCGACACCGGCCAGCAGCCCCGCGACCAGCCACGCCGTCGCGGTGACGCGGGAGCTGCGGATGCCCATCAGCGCGGCGGCTTCGCGGTTCTCCGCCTGGGCCCGCATCGCGACGCCCCAGTTCGAGTACTTGAAGGCCAGCCAGAACGCCGTGATCAGCACCGCGGCGACGCCGAGCGCGACCAGGTGGGTGCGGAAGAGCGTGATCCCGCCGAGCTGGAACGGCTTCGCGTCCCAGGCGTCGCCGAGGAAGGGCAGCGTGACGCCGAGGCGGCGCACGATCTCCTCGGTGACGATCACGTCGACGCCGATGGTGAGCAGCGCCAGGCTGTTCGCGTCGGCGTGCCGGGAGCGCGACAGCAACAGCCGCTCCACCAGCAGGCCGAGCAGCCCGGCCGCGACGATCCCGACCAGCGACGCGCCCAGCCAGCCCAGCGCGTCCCGCGTCACCACGACGAGGTAGCCGCCGAAGAGCACGAGCGAGCCGTGCGCGAAGTTGACCACTTCGGTGGCCTTGAAGATGATGACGAACCCCAGGGCCAGCAACGCGAACACCGCGCCCTTGCCGAGGCCGTTCACCGTGAGCTGCAGGAAGGTGTTCACGCCGCCTCCGTGCCGAGGTAGGCCTTGATGACGTCCGGATCGGACTGGACCTGCGCGGGGGTGCCGTCGGCGATGCGGCGGCCGAAGTCGAGCACGGTGACGCGGTCGGCGATGCCCATCACCAGGCCCATGTCGTGCTCGACGAGCAGGATCGAGATGCCCAGCTCGGCGCGGATCCCGCTGATCGTGCCGGCCAGTTCCGCGGTCTCCGCCGCGTTCATCCCGGCCGCGGGCTCGTCGAGCAGGAGCAGCACCGGCTCGACGGCCAGCGCGCGGGCCAGGTCGACGCGCTTGACAACGCCGTAGGGGAGCGCGCCCACGGGGGCGTCGACGACCGCGCCGAGGCCGAGGAACGCGCAGATCTCCCGCGCGCGTCCGGCGTGCCGGCGTTCGGCGCGGACCGTCCACGGCAGGTGCAGGCCGGTCTCGAGGAAGCCGCCGCGGGTCAGCGCGTGCCGGCCGAGCATGACGTTGTCCAGCACGGTCGAGCCCGGGGAGAGCGCGGCGTTCTGGAACGACCGGCCGACGCCGAGGCGGGCGAGCTGGTGCGGCGCGAGCCCGGTCAGCTCGGTGTCCCCGAGCCGCACGCGGCCGGCGTTCGCCCGGTAGAGGCCGCTGATCACGTTGAAGCAGCTGGACTTCCCGGCACCGTTCGGGCCGATCAGCGCGTGCAACGACCCGGGCGCGACGGTGAAGCTCACGTCGTCGAGGGCGCGGATCCCGCCGAAGCGCAGGGACACGCTCTCGACGCGCAGCTCCGGCGGCGTCATCCGGCCCACCTCGACAGCTTCCGCCCGGCGAGCCGCGCGCGGGCGGTTTCCGCCTCGGCGTCGGCGGTCTCCTGCGATTCCGCGTGCCCGCCGAGGTAGAGCCGCTGGACGTCCTGGCTGGCGGCCAGTTCGGCGGCCGTCCCGGCGAGCGCGACCCGGCCGACTTCGAGCACGACGGCGTGCTGGGCGACGTTGAGCGCCATCACGGCGTTCTGCTCGACCAGCACGACCGCGGTGCCCTGCTCGTGGATCTCGCGGACGGTCCGGGCGATCTGCTCGACGACCTTCGGCGCCAGGCCCAGCGACGGCTCGTCGAGCAACAGCAGCTTCGGCGCGGACATCAGCGCGCGGCCGATCGCCAGCATCTGCTGCTCGCCGCCGGACAGCAGCCCGGCGCGCTGCTTCGCGCGTTCCTTGAGCACGGGGAACAGCGCGTCGACCCGCTCGCGGGCGGTGGCGCGTTCGGCGGCGGTCCGGGCGCCGATGCCGCCGGCCCGCAGGTTCTCCTCGACGGTCATCCGCGCGAAGACCTGCCGCCCCTCGGGCACGCCGACGACGCCGAGCCGGACGATCCGCGCCGGGTCGAGCTTGCCCAGCGCGTGGCCGTCGTACCGGATCTCGCCCGTTTCGATCGAGCCCCGGTGCATGCGCAGGGTGCCGGAGACGGCCCGCAGCAGGGTGGACTTCCCGGCGCCGTTGCTGCCGAGGACGGCCAGCACCCCGTCGGCGGAGACATCGAGGTCGACCCCGTGCAGGGCGGCCGTCGACCGGCCGTACCGCACCCGCAGGCCACGCACGGTCAGCACGTACTCACTCCAGGACGCAAGCCGCCTCCTCCGCTCGTGTGACGTGAGTCACGGTCGGTGGCGGTCATCCTGCGGTCGGCGGCGGCTCCCCGATACCCCCACCTGGAGACCCCGACGGCTACGAAACGGACACGGCGGACTCCCGGAGCGCGGCGAGCACCTCGGGCGACGTCGTGCATTCGCCCAGGTGGACGGGCTTGCGGTCGCCGTGGAAGTCACTCGATCCCGTCACGAGCAACCCGAGGTCGGCCGCCACTTCGCGCAGCGCCGACCGGACCTCCGGCGGCTGCTCGGGGTGGTCGGCCTCGATCCCGGCGAGCCCGGCTTCCGCCAGCCGGGCCAGCTGCGTGCCGGAGACCGCAGCGCGGCGCTTCACCGACCGCGGGTGGGCCAGCACGGCCACGCCGCCGGCCGACCGGACCAGGCCGATGGCGTCCACAGTGGACAGGACGTGCTTCGGCACGTCCGCCCGGCCGCCGTCGGCGATCCAGTCGGCCGTGAAGGCGTCGGTGATGCCGGCGGCGGCCAGCGCCGCGGCGATGTGGGGACGCCCGAGCGGCGCGCCCCCGGCGATCTCCCGGACCTGGGCCAGGGTGATCGGCGCCCCCAGCTCGCGGCACCGCTCGACCATGCGCTCGCCGCGGCGCTCGCGGTCGGTGCGGATCAGCTCGAGTTCCGCACCCAGCGCGGCGTGCCCGGGATCGACGAACAGACCCAGCAGGTGCACCTCGGCGTCGTCGAGGCGGCAGGAGATCTCGACGCCCGGGATCACCTCGATCCCGGCGGCCGCGGTGGCCGCCGGAAGGCCCGCGAAGGTGTCGTGGTCGGTGAGGGCGAACACCGTCAGCCCCGCCTCGGCGGCCAGCCGCGGCAGCTCGCCGGGCGGGGTCGTCCCGTCCGAAGCCGTGCTGTGCGTGTGCAGGTCGATCTTCACCCGTCGGAGGATCTCACAGCAGCCCGGCTTCGCTGGCCTTCCCGATCGCCTCGACGCGGTTGCGCGCGCCCAGCTTGTGCAGCGCCGACTGCAGGTACGTCTTGACCGTGTTGCGGGCCAGGCCCGTCGACTCCGCGATCTCCGGGTTCGTCTGCCCCTGCGCGGCCAGCCGCAGGACCTCGTACTCGCGGCGGGTCAGGCCGCTGCGGGCGAGGGCGTCCGAGCGTTGCCCGTCGTCGGGCAGGATCCGCGGGTCGACGACGCGCTCGCCGCGCAGCACCCGGCGCAGCGCCGCGACCAGGTCCGTGCCCGCGACGTCCTTCAGCAGGCAGCCGTGCGCGCCCGAGTCGAGCGCCGCCAGCACGCCCTGGTGGTCGCCGTGCGCGGTGAACACCACGATCCGCGCCGCCGGGTGGACGTGCCGCAGCTCGGCGATCACCTCCGGGGCCAGCATGTCCGGCAGCCGCAGGTCGAGCAGGATGAGGTCCGGCCGCAGCTGCGCGACCCGCTGGATCGCCGCCCGGCCCGACTCCGCCGAGCCCGCCACCCGCAGGCACGGGTCGGAGCGCAGGAGCAGGCTGACGCCGTCGCGGACCACCGGGTGGTCGTCGACGACGAGGACGGTCGCGGGCGTCACGGCCGCACCAGCGGCACCCAGGCGCGCAGGGTGCAGCCGTCGTCCTCGTCGCGGACGAGGCTGACCCGGCCGCCGAGCCGCAGGGCGCGCCCGCTCAAGGTCCGCAGGCCCATGCCGGTGCCCGGGACGTCGGTCGCGCCGGTCCCGTCGTCGGCGACGACCACCTGGACCCCGTCGTCGCTGGGCATCAGGCTGACGATCACCGTCGAGGCCCGGGCGTGCTTCTCGACGTTCAGCAGGCCCTCGCGGACCGCAGCCACCAGGAGCGCGGTCCGTTCGGCGTCCAGCGGTGGCACCGCCGCGAGCTGCACGAACCGCGCCGGGACACCGCAACGCGCCTGGAACGACCGGCAGTGCTCGGCCAGCTCGACCGGCAGCGCCCGCTCCGGGCTCGACTCCGCCAGCGCCAGCAGCGACTCCCGCAGGGCCCCGGCCGCCGCCGAGACGTCGCCTTCGAGCCGGCGCAGCCGCTCCGCCAGGCCGGGGTTGCCGAGCGCGTCGGCGTGCAGGTCGCGCACCTGGACGCCGATGGAGAACAGCAGCGCGCCGACGGAGTCGTGCAGCGCGCTCTGCATCCGCAGGCGCTCGCCCGCCACCGCGGACGCCCGGTCCGTCTCCGCGACCTTCGCCAGGTGCAGCGCGGTGCCGGCCTGCCGCGCGACCTCCTCCATCCGCCGGACGGCGTCGTCGCCGAAGTCGGCGGGCTCGCGCATGGCCGCGTACGCGATGGCGACCGTTTCGCCGCGGGCGACGATCGGGACGGCGAGCATCGCGGCCAGGCCCTCGCCGCGCACCTGGGCGTCGAAGTGGTGGGTGATCGCGGGCGAGCTGACGTAGTCGGTGACGCGCACCGGCCGTCCCAGCGCCAGCACCCGCCCGCCGATGCCCCGGCCCGTCGGCACCTCGAGGTCCTGCAGGGCGTCGGTGCGGTTGCCGGACATCCAGCGGATCACGGCCAGCCCCGGGCCGGTGAGCTCGCCGACGAACCCGGCCTTCGCGCCGACCGTCTCGCGGATCAGGCGCGCGGTCCCGTGCAGCGCGGCGACGCGGTCGAGCGTGCCGAGCAGCTTCTCCCGCTCGCGCAGCAGCTCGCCGAGTACGGCGCTGTGGTCGGCGACGTGCTCCTTTGCCGTCACGCGCCCACGATCGCACACGCGATGTGGTTTCGGACATACCCGGCTGGAGAGGTACCGGCGCGCTCCGTCCACTTGAATGGGGGTGTGGAGATCCTCACCGACGCCGCCACGCTCGCGCTGTACACGACCGACGCGTCCAACTACCGCCACGTGCCGAGCGGGGTGGTGCTGCCGGAAACGGCCGACGACGTCGCCGCCGCGGTCGCCGCCGCCCGCGCGCGCGACCTGCCGGTGATCGCGCGCGGCGGCGGGACGAGCGTCGCCGGGAACGCCTGCGGGCCGGGCCTGGTGATCGACACTTCGCGGCACGTCGGCGGCGTGCTCTCGCTCGACCCCTCGACGCGGCGCGCCCGGGTGCTGCCCGGCACGGTGCTGGACGACCTGCAGGCGGTGGCGGCGCCGCACGGGCTGCGGTTCGGCCCGGACCCGTCGACGCACAGCCGCTGCACGCTCGGCGGGATGATCGGCAACAACGCGTGCGGCTCGCACTCGGTGGCGTGGGGCCGCACGGTCGACGTCGTCCGTTCGCTGGACGTCCTGCTCTACGACGGCACGCGGCTGCGGGTCGGACCGGACGAGCCGGCCGAGGGCCGGATCTTCGACGAGCTGCGCGCGCTCGTGCGCGACAACCTGGCGTTGCTGCGCAAGGAACTTTCGACGTGGCCGCGGCGGGTGTCCGGCTACGGGCTCGAACACCTGCTGCCGGAGAACGGGTTCGACGTCGCGAAGGCGCTCGTCGGCTCGGAGGGCACCTGCGTCACGGTGCTCGAAGCCGAGGTCGAGCTGGCCGAGCTGCCCGCTCGTCGCGTGCTCGCCGTGCTGGGCTTCCCCTCGGACATCGCGGCGGCCGACGCGGTGCCCGCGATCCTGCCGTGGTCGCCGCTGACCGTCGAGGGCGTCGACGCCGAGCTCGTCGCGATGCTGCCGGGCCGCGCGGGCGAGCTGCCACCGGGCGGGGCGTGGCTGTTCGTGGAGCTGGCCGGTGACGACCCGGCCGAGCGGGCCCGGGCACTGGCGGCGTCGCTCGAACTGACCGGCTTCGCGATCGTCGACGACCCGGCCGCGCAGCGCGGGCTGTGGCGCATCCGTGAGGAAGGCGCGGGGCTGGCGACCCGGCTCGCGGACGGCTCGGAGGCCTGGCCGGGCTGGGAGGACGCGGCTGTCCCGCCCGAGCGGCTCGGCGCGTACCTGCGTGAGTTCAAGGAGCTGATGCGGGCGCACGGGCGGCGCAGCGTCGTCTACGGGCACTACGGCGAAGGTTGCCTGCACCTGCGGCTGGACTTCGACCTGCTGTCCGCTTCGGGCGTCGCCGGCTTCCGGCGGTTCCTGGAGGAGGCCGCGGACCTCGTCGCCTCGCACGGTGGCTCGCTCTCCGGTGAGCACGGCGACGGCCAGGCGCGGTCCGAGCTGCTGTCGCGGATGTACAGCCCCGAGATGATGGCCGTCTTCGGGCGGTTCAAGGCGATCTTCGACCCGGCCGGCCGGATGAACCCCGGCATCCTGGTGGCGCCGCGCGCGGTCGACGCGGACCTGCGCGTGCGGGCCACTTCGAAGTCCTTCGAGGACAGTGTCTTCCTCGGCTACCCGGACGATCGCGGGAGTTTCGGCCAGGCGATGCGGCGCTGCGTCGGCGTGGGGAAGTGCCGCAACACCAGCGGCGGTGGGGTGATGTGCCCCAGCTACCGGGCGACGCGCGAGGAACAGCACTCGACGCGCGGCCGTGCGCACCTGCTCGCCGAGATGATCAACGGCGAGGTGATCACCGACGGCTGGCGCTCCTCGGAAGTCCACGACGCGCTCGACCTGTGCCTGTCCTGCAAGGGATGCCTGTCGGACTGCCCGGTCGACGTCGACATGGCGACGTACAAGGCGGAGTTCCTGCACCAGCACTACCGGCGCCGGTTGCGCCCGGCGTCGCACTACTCGATGGGCTGGCTCCCGCTGTGGCTGCGGTTCAGCGCGCGGGTGCCCCGCCTGGCCAACGCCGTCGGCCGGTCTTCGGTGGCGCGCCTGGTGAAGCGGATCGGCGGGATCGCGCCGGAACGCGACCTGCCTTCCTTCCCGCCTTCGCCGTTCACGTCTTCGCGGGCGGACCTGCGGCGCCGGGCGTCGGGGGAGCGTCGCGTCGTGCTGTGGCCGGATTCGTTCAACAACTACCTGACGCCGTCGGTGCTCGACGCGGCCCACGAGGTCCTGACCGCCGCGGGCTACGACGTCGTGCTGCCGGACCGCGGAGTCTGTTGTGGACTGACGTGGGTGTCGACGGGCCAGCTCGGCGTCGCCCGCCGCGTCCTGGACCGGACGCTCGCGGTGCTCGCGCCGTACCTCGAAGACGGCTACGAGGTGGCCGGCCTGGAACCGAGCTGCACGGCGCTGTTCCGCGGCGACCTGCCGGCGCTCATGCCGGGCGACGCGCGGGCGTCCCTGCTGGCGTCCCGGACGTTCACGTTCGCGGAACTCCTCGAGCGCGCCCCGGTCCCGTTCGCGAACCTGGACGTCGACGCGATCACCCAGGTGCACTGCCACCAGCACGCGGTCCTGGGCTTCGGCCCCGACGAGTCCGCCCTGGCGGCGGCCGGCGTCCGGAACACGACCCTGGATTCGGGCTGCTGCGGCCTGGCAGGCAACTTCGGCTTCGAGCGCGGCCACTACGAGGTCTCGAAGGCGGTGGCGGAAGACCGCATGCTCCCGGCGATCCGCGAGGCGTCGCCGGGCACGCTCGTGGTGTCCGACGGGTTCAGCTGCCGGACCCAGATCGCCCAGGAATCCGGCCGGACGCCGGTGCACCTGGCGGAGCTACTGCGCCGCGCGCTGCCCTGAGCCCCACCAGGCCGTCGCCAGCGCGTCCAGCGTCGGCTCCGGGGGTGCGGGCATGACCTCGAAGTACCAGCTGAAGTCGCTGTAGACGTGCAGCAACGCATACGCGAGGCAGCGGCGCGGGTCGATCTCCCGCCCGTAACCGTCGAGCAGGCGGGCCAGCAGATCACCGTCGCCGCTCGAGATGAACAGGCCTGCCGCCACGAAGTCGTACTCCGCCGCGCCGCGCATCGCCGGTTCCCAGTCGAACAGGCCCGTGATGCGGCCGTCCGGGCCGAGCATCACGTGGTCGCGCATGAACTCCGTGTGCAGCGGCACGACCGGCGGCGTGCCGAGGTCGACCGAGTCGAGGAACGCCGGGATCCGCGCCACCCACGCCTCGTCCAGCTTCGTGCGCCGGTGGTGCTCGACGACCTTCGCGCGTTGCGCCGCCACGAACTCGGTCCAGCTCGCGGGGCCGAGGTGCGCCAGTCGCGGGTCGTCGACCGCGTGCAGCGTCGCCAGGAGCTCGCCGAGCTCGGGCATCAGGCGACGTCGATCCTCTGTGGACAGTGACGGCCAGGCTTCCTTGAGCGTCCGGCCGGGCAGGCGGCGCATCAGCAGCCAGCCCCAGCCGTCGTGCTCGCCGGCCTTCTCCAGCTCCGGCGCCGGGAGGACGCCGGGCAGCACCTCGAGCATCGTGCGCTCGGTGGCGAGTTCGTCGCGGTGGAGCGGCGGGTACAGCTTGAGGACGAGGTCCTCGCCCACGGCGTACACCGGCAGCGAGCCCTCGGCGAACGGGACGACGTCGCCGCGGCCCAGCAGGTTCGTGACCGCCGGGAGCAGGCTTTCGCGGGTGAGCGCGGCGAACTCGGCCTCGGTCGCCGCGGGCGGGAACGTCATGATCCGACCGTAGAGCCGCTGTCCAGCGGTTACTCGGTGCGCTCCAGCAGCGTCCGGGTCGCCGACAGCACGAGCCGGCAGATGTGCTCCGGGTCGGCGCTCGCGAGCGGTTCCTTGCCGGTGATCTCGCGGACCAGCCCGATGCCCAGCAGCCAGGCGAGCGCGAGGTCGGCGCGCAGTTCGGCGTCGGGGGCGTCGGTCAGCGTGGCGAGGGTCCGGGCGTATTCGCGGCCGAGCTCCTGCCGGATCGCGGCGGCGGCGCTGTCGTTGCCCGACGACCGCAGGTACGTCTGCAGGCTGCGGTTGCGGTCCGACACCTCGGGATCGAGCATGCTGCGCAGCGAGGTGCTGAAGAGCTGCTCGGGCGGGGTGGTCGCGATCTGCTCGCGCCCGGACCGGGCGATGACCTCCTCGAACAGGGCGTCCTTGGTGCCGAAGTAGCGGAAGAGCAGCGACTGGTTGACCCCGGCCAGCCCGGCGATGTCCCGCACGGTGGTCCGGTCGAAACCCCGCTCGGCGAACAGTCTCGCGGCGGCGTCGAGCAACGCCCGCCGCGTCGCGGCCGCGTCCCGCTTCCGGCCGGGCTGTTCCGTCATCGGAGCAGGTTAACCCGGCAAACGGGACGCGGCCCGGACGGCTAGGTGTGATGTCCGGGGAGGTTGGTCAGCCGGGTGATGGGTGTCTTGCCTCCGACGGATGAGTGGGGTCGGTGGTGATTGTAGAAGTGCAGCCACCCGGGCAGGGCTGACCTGCGGTCGTGTTCGCTGGG
>NZ_BAAGUJ010000015.1:0-200057 GCF_054781455.1 Amycolatopsis stemonae
CCACCCAGGGCAGCAGCTTCAGCAGCCACCGTGAGGAGATCCCTTGCATCTGCGGGACCGACTTCGTTGTCGTGGCCAGCGTCCGGGCCGCGGCCCGGCCCAGGCTCAACGGCGCCTGCTCGGTCTCGGTCTCCACCGGGTCGGTGACAGTCACAGCGAGAACCACCCAATCAATTCGGAAGCCGGGATTGCCCAAGGCAACGAAGAATCAACATAGCAACGGCGTCCGGGCCCACAATGACACGATCGTGTCAGGGAGATAAGTAACAGCCCATTTCGGGCGCGTTCTCCTGGACGCTCGACCGCTGGCAGTCACCCGGGGTTCCCGGCCGTCACCCGGTCGAGAAGATCCGCTTCTCGTAAGGGGAAATCCGGCCGCAGTGGGGACGGGAACAGGCGGCCCCCGCCTGCGGTGAACTGCGCCGAATCGGCGATAATCGCGGCCCGGGTGAGGCCACCCGGATGAATCGAACAATTCCCGGTTGTCCGCCCGGAAATGGGTGGCTAACTTGAGCGTTCCGGCGGTCCTGCGCCGGGTGCGGAAAGGACGTGGATGAACATCTTCGTGGCCGGCGGGCTGTGGGTGGCCGGCGCGGCCGTCGTCGCGGGCGTGATCGCCTACCTGGTCCGGCGGTTCGGCTGGGACGAGGGCCGCCCCGACAACAACGACGCGGCGGGCCAGGTGTTCACCATCGTCGGCGGGCTGCACGCGGTGCTCGTCGCGTTCGTGCTCATCTCGCTGTTCGACTCCGTCGGCTCGGCGACCCAGGACGCGCAGACCGAGGCCGACAGCCTGGTCGCGGCCACCTGGGCGGCCGACGCGCTGCCGGGTGACACGAAGGACCGGGTGCACCAGCTGGCCGTCGCCTACGCGCAGACCGTCGAGCAGCAGGAGTGGCCGCGCCTGACCGACGGCGGGGAGATCCCCGCCACCGGCTGGACCGAGCTCGACCAGATGCGCCAGGCCGTCGCGGCCGTCGACGTCGACGGTGACTGGCTGGTCGACCGCAAGACCGAGGCCAGCAACCAGCTCTGGTCGGTCTACCAGGCGCGCACCCAGCGGCTGAACAACGCGGGCGGCGGCGGGGTCGGCGCGGTCGTCTGGTTCGCGCTCATCCTCGGCAGCGTGATCACGGCGATCCTGCTGCCGAACCTGTTCGGCGGCACGCGGCTCGCCGCGCACATCATCATCGTCTCCACCCTGGCCGGCACGATCACGTTGCTGCTGTTCGCGATCTACCAGCTGCAGAACCCGTTCAGCGGCGGGGCGAAGATCCCGTCGGAGGCGTTCACCAGCGCGCTCGAAAGGCTGGCTTGACCGGCTCGCGGGCCCGCTGGGCGGCGATGCTCGGCGTGGCCGCGGCCGTCTCGGCGCTGCTGGCGGCGACGGGCTGGCTCGCGCCCGCGTCGTCGACGCGCCCGGCGGCCCAGGACCCGGACGCCTGCACGATCCTGCAGGCGGAGAACGAACGCGACGGCGCGCCGACGACGCTCCGGCTCCTGTCGTTGCCCGGCGGCGCCACGAAACGCCTGACGCAGGCCGGGTACTGGATCAACGCGATGGGCTACTCCGCGGCGCAGGACGTCGTGTACGGCGTCGCCGACGGCACCCGCGGCGGCCGCTACGACCACGGCGCGCACGCGGTGCGGATCGACGCCTCGGGCGCGGTGACCGACCTCGGCGTGATCGGCCGGGCGGGCGCGCCGCGTCCGGTGTGGAGCCTGGTCACCGGTGCCACGGCCGGCGCGATCGCCGGGAACCGCTGGTACGTGCGGCAGAACAGCGATCTGTACACAGTGGACGTGGACCCGGCGTCGGACGGCTACCTGCGGGTGGTGCACCGGACGGCCCTCCGGCCGGTGACGCTCGCGGCGGGCGTGGACGACTTCGCGTACGACCCGTCGGACGGGCTGCTGTACGGCGTGTCGACGACCACCCGGGGCCACGGCGCGGTCGTCACGCTCGATCCGGCGACCGGGAAGGTCGCCGTGGTGCCCGGGCTGTCGTTCCCGCCCGGCGGCGCGTACGGGTCGGTGGTGCTCGGGCCGGGAGCCGTCTACGCCACGGCCAACCGGGACGGCCACCGGAGCGTCACGTACCGGCTGCCGCGCGACGGCTCGGGTCCCGCGGTCGAGGTCGCGACCGGGCCCGCGCTGGTGAGCGGGGACGCCGCCGGGTGCCTCGCCGAGGCACCGCCGCCGCCGTCCACCACTTCGGCGTCGCCGACCCCCACGCCGACCCCGACCCCGACGACCACCCCGCCGCCTGAGCCGCCCCCGCCGTCCCAGCCACCACCGGTGGAGCAGCCGGCCGCGGTGACGCCCACGCCCACGCCGACCCCGACCCCGGCCCCCGCGCCCACCCCGGCCCCGACGCCGGGCGTGCGGGCGGCACCGCCGCCGAAGACGTCGGCACCGCACGCGCGGCCGACCAAGCAAGCCGAGCCGGTCGTGCGGGACACCGCTGCACGGACCGAGGAAAAACGCCGGTGGGGGGTGACGGCGCTGATCCTGGTCCTGGGCGGCGGCGCGGCGGCCGGCCACGTCCGCCGGCACCGTTAACGCCCCGGTCTTCTCGAAGACGGCCGACGTCCACTTCGGCCACCCAGACTCCTCCTCCGGTGCGGTCCACGCGTCGGAGGAGGAGAAACGGGATGAAGCGGGTAAGAATCGCCCTGGTCGCCGGGGTGCTGGCAGTGCCGCTCGCGGCCGCGGGCCCGGCCGCCGCGCACGGCCACGGGCCGCGGGCCGGCGACGACCACTACCGCGTGCGGGCCGGGCGGACGCTGACCGGTGGCGTGCTCGGCAACGACCGCTCGGCCACCGCCGTCGTCCGGCACACCGCCGCGGCGCACGGGACCGTGTCGATCGGCGCGGACGGGACGTTCCACTACACGCCCGCACCCGGGTTCACCGGCCGGGACTCCTTCACCTACACCGTTTCCGACGCGGTGAAGCTGTTCCCGACGAACCTCCCGCCGCTGGCCACCCTCGGCGGCGTGCCGATCACGGGCGGCGCGTACGGCTCGGCGCTGACCCCGGTCCCCGGTGAGCGCGACGAGGTCTACGGCCTCACCGACCGCGGCCCCAACGTCGACGCGCCCGACGGCGGCAAGATCGAGCCGCTGCCCGCGTTCACGCCCGCGATCGGGAAGTTCCGGCTCCGCGACGGGAAAGCCGTGCTGGAGCGGAAGATCCCGCTGCGCGCGGCCGACGGCACCCCGTACAACGGCCAGGTCAGCCCGCTCGCCGACACCGGCGAGAAGATCGTCGACCTGAACGGCACCGTGCTCCCGAAGTCGGTGAACGGCTACGACTCCGAAGGCCTGGTCGCGCAGAAGGACGGCACCTTCTGGGTGTCCGACGAGTACGGCCCGTTCATCACGCACTTCGGCCGCGACGGCCGCGCGCTCGAACGCCTTTCGCCGTACGACGGCTCGCTGCCCGGCGAGCTCAAGTACCGCGTGCCCAACAAGGGCATGGAAGGCCTCGCGCTCACCCCGGACGGCCGGACGCTCGTCGGCATCATGCAGTCGGCGCTGCAGCAGCCCGACCTCACGAAGAAGCCGGGCAACGTCACGACGCTGCGGATCGTCACCGTCGACCTGCGCACCCGCGCCACCCACGAGTACCTCTACCTGCTCGACGACCCGGACACGACGAGCACCGCGGTCAGCGAGATCACCGCGCTCTCGGCGACACGCTTCCTCGTCGACGAGCGCGACGGCAAGAAGGAACCGGGCGCCTACAAGAAGCTCTTCGAGATCGACCTGACCGGGGCCACCGACGTCGGCCCGCGGGCCGCGGGGTACGACGCCGTCAAGGGCGGCGTGCTCGTCGGCGGCAAGAGCATCGACGCCTACGTCGGCAAGGACACCACGGCCGACGCGACGAAGGCCCTCGCCGCCGCCGGCATCACGCCCGTGTCGAAGAAGCTGTTCCTGGACGTCGGCGCGCTCGTCACGGGCCTCGACCCGAGCGGCGGCTTCTTCGGCCACGACAAGGTCGAGGGCGTCGCGACGACCGACGGCGGCCGGACCGTCGTGCTCAGCAACGACAACGACTTCGGCATCGACGGCATCACCAACGCGGCACCGCCGTACGCGCTGCACGCGAAGACGCTGCCGGACGGGCGCCAGGACGACGGCGAGTACCTCGCGGTCGACACGACGCGGCTCCCGGCGGCGACGAGCACCGCGACGGTGACGATCGACGTGCGCTAGTACTTGAACTGGTCGACGTTGTCGGCGGTGATGAGCAGCGGATCGCCCAGCAGGACGGTCTTCGACGCGGCGTCGTACTTCACCGCCGGCAACTCCAGGCTCACCTTGTTGACCGGGCCCAGCGGCTTGCCGTCCGCGACCTGCTTGGCCGTCCACGCGGTCAGGTAGCCCAGCGACTCGACGTTCCACAGGACCGACTGGGAGCACGAGCCGTCGAGCAGGAACGGCTTGATCGCCTGCGGCGTCCCGACGCCGACGGTGAAGACCTGGCCGATCTTCTGCTCCTCGCGCACGGCCTGCGCGACACCGGGGGCGGACGTCGTGCACTCGCCGACCAGGCCGGTGAGGTCCGGGTGGCGGGCCATCAGCTCCTTGGCCAGGTTCGTCGCGTTCTCCTGGTCTTCGCCCGCGTACACGGTTTCGACGAGCTGGGCCTGCGGGTAGTGCGTCGCCGCGTACGCCTTCTGGACCGAGATCCACGTGTTGAGGTTCGCGGCGGCCGGGCCGCACGAGACGATCGCGTACTTGCCGGTGCCGCCGGTCCGCTTCATCAGGGCGTCGGTGAGCGCGGTGCCGATGCCGTCGGCGCTGGCCTGGTTGACGAACACCTCGCGCTGCGTGCCCGGCGCGTCGGTGTCCGACGTGAGCACGTGGATGCCCTTGCCGCGGGCCTCGGCGATCACCGGCGCGAGCGCGGCCGGGTCGTTGGGGGCGACGACGATGACGTCGACCTTCTTCGCGATCAGCTCACGCAGGATCGTCACCTGCGCGTCCGGGTCGACGGTCTTCGGGCCGGTCGACGACCACTCGACGCCCAGCTGCTTCGCCGCCTCGAGGCCGCCGGTGTCCATCGCCTCGAAGTACGGGATGCCGGCGACCTTGGGCACGAACGCGATCCGGGTCGGCGTCGGCGCGGAAGAGCCGGCCAGCTCGCCCGCGCAGCCGCCGAGCGCGAGCGCCGCGGTCAGCAGCAGCGTCGCGACCAGCCCGAACGTCTTCGTCGGCCCTCGCATCCCCACCCATTCCTCAGGACTGTCGAACGGTCTGCGCACGGTGGAGACCAAGGGGGAAGGTAGGGCCCCGCGTAACTGTGGTCAACGGGATGTGCGCAAAGGGTTACGGAAGCGAGTTCTATCTCGTGGGTTTCTGGCGAGGATTCGCCTGCCCGGCGGTGTCGGCTACGCTGGGCGACGATGACTCGCCATTCCGTGCCCGCGCGCTGGTTGCTGCTGTGCGCGCTCGCGCTCGGGGTGGTGGCGATGCACCACGTGCCCGCCGAGCACGGATCCATGGCCCCGATGCCGGTTTCCGCCGCCGCGCACGAGAGCCTGTCGATGCCGGGGCCTCAGGAGCCGGACCGGCTGTCGCCGCCCGGGCACTCGCCGCTGCACGAGTGCCTGGCCGTGCTGACCGCGGTCGTGGTTCTCCTGCTGGTCACGGTGCTCCTGCGGCGCCGGCCACGGCCGGTCGCGCTCGTCCGGCGGCCGGCGGGCGGGCGCCGCGTCGCGCGGCCGCCCCCGACGGCGCCGGCCGGCCGTCTCCTGCTCGCCGCCCACTGCGTGCTGCGGATCTGATCGGCGCGGCTTCGCCGTGCCCATCCGCAGAACTCCAGTGAGGAAGAGAAATGTCCAGGAAGTTCCTGGCGGGCTTCGTGCTGCCCGCCGTCACCGCGCTCGCGTTGTCCGGGTGCGCCACGCAGTCCGACCACAACGACGCCGACGTCACCTTCGCGCAGGCGATGGTCCCGCACCACCGGCAGGCGGTCGAGATGGCGGTACCCGTGCCGCAGCACACGAAGAACCCGCAGGTCATCGCCCTGGCCGACGGGATCGCCAAGGCCCAGCAGCCGGAGATCGACCAGCTGACGGCGTGGCTGAAGCAGTGGGGCGCGCCGGAGCACGGCTCGATGCCGGGCATGGGTTCGATGCCGGGCATGGTCGACACCGGTGACCTCGGCACCCTGCGCGACGCCGCCTACGACCGGAAGTGGCTGACGCTGATGACCGAGCACCACCGCGGCGCGATCGACATGGCCCGCACCGAGCTGGCCCAGGGCGGCAGTGCCGACGCCAAGGCGATGGCCCAGCGGATCGTCGACACCCAGCAGGCCGAGGTGGCCAAGATGACCGCCCTCCTCGCCGCGTGATCCCGGCGTGGTCCCCGGCGAAGCGGCCGGGGACCACGCTGTGGCGCACGAGACACGCGCTTCGGTACCCCTGGGGGGTATAGTCCGATGCATGAGCGAACAGCACGGAGCTTCGTGGGCGACAGCGATCCAGGCGACCCTGCACTGCCTGACCGGCTGTGCGATCGGTGAGATCCTCGGCATGGTCCTCGGCACGGCGTTCGGCCTGCACAACGCGGCCACCGTCGTCCTGTCGATCGTGCTCGCGTTCGTCTTCGGCTACGGCCTGACCATGCGGGGCGTGCTGAAGTCGGGGCTGCCGCTCGCCGCCGCGTTCAAGGTCGCGCTGGCCGCGGACACCGTCTCGATCGCCGTGATGGAGCTGATCGACAACACCGTCGTCGTCGCGATCCCCGGGGCGATGGACGCCGGGCTCGTCAGCTTCCTCTTCTGGCTGGCGCTGGTGCTTTCGCTGGCGATCGCCTTCGTGGTCACCGTGCCGGTGAACAAGTGGATGATCGGGCGCGGCCTCGGCCACGCGAAGGCGCACGCGCACCACCACTGACGGGGAGGTGGCGGCCTCCCCGGAAGGGCTCAGACGCTGGACAGGTCGACCGCGCGGTCGACCTTCCGGCGGTCGAGCACCCGCAGGATGCCTTCCAGCAGGTAGTAGTCGGCGTAGGGGAGCGACACCTCGACGCCGTCCTCGGCCGGCCGGTTGCGGGTGCAGCGCGCGACGCTCGCCTCGGCCCGCGTGGACTTCGTCGTCAGGCAGGTCTGCGAGACCGCCGAAAGGATCCGCAGCGCGCTGTCCCGGTACTGCGCGCGGTGGGTGAGTTCCGCGAGGTCCAGCAGGCCGCACGCCATGATCACGCCGGCCGAGGCGTCCTTGACGTCGTTCGGGGCCTGCGGGGCCAGGTAGTCCCACACCGGCACGTGGTCGGACGTGAGGTGCGACAACGCGAAGTCCGCCAGGCGCTTGGCCGTGGTCAGGAACGACTGGTCGCCGCTGCGCCGGTAGATCGTCGTGAAGCCGTAGACGCCCCACGCCTGTCCGCGCGACCAGCACGACGTCGGGCTGTAGCCCTGCACCGTGCCGGGCCCGATCGGCGCGCCGGTGACCGGGTCGAAGTCGAAGACGTGCGGGGTCGAACCGTCCGGGCGGACGAAGTTGGCCTGCGCGGTTTTCGCGTGTGCCACGGCGATTTCGAGGTACTTCGGGTCACCGGTCTGCTTGCTCGCGAAGGCCAGCAGGTCCAGGTTCATCATCGTGTCCATGATGACGCGGCCCGCGTCCTTCGGGTCGGTCAGCGCGCCCCAGGCGCGGATGAACTTCCCGGCCGGGTTGTAGCGCTTGATGAGCGACGCCGCGGCCTGCACGGCACCCGCGCGCCACTTGTCGTCCCCGGTGAGCCGCCACGCGGTCACCCAAGACGGGGAGAAGAGGAATCCCAGGTCGTGCGTGCCCGTGTCGTTCTGGCGCGGCGCGAGTTTGTCCGCGGACGCCAGCGCGAGGGTCTTGAATTGTTCTTCCCCGCTGTGCAGCCAGGCCAGCCACAACTGGCCGGGCCAGAATCCGCCGACCCAGTCGCCATTCTGCGAATAGGTCCATTTTTCGAACTTCGTGCCGACCGGAAACGCGGTGACGCCGGGGGCGACCGCGCGCAGCTTCGCCACTGCGTAATCGGCCGCTTGGCGGAGCGTCCGGGTGACGGATGCCTGGTCGGAGGCATCGAGGGAGGCCGCCGAGGCGGCCGGGGAGGTGCTGGCGCCGACCGCCACCGCGGCACCGGCCGCGGTGGTCAGCAGGGTTCTCCGGGTAACGCTCACAGGTGCCCGCCATTCCGTGTGGGGAAATGCTCCAGGTGTCCGAAGTTTTACACAATGGACACGAGGTTGTACAGCGGGCGGGCTATTGTTCACGGTTGTGAATTCATGTTCCGCTGGGCGGGATGTTCGCATTGTGGTGGAACACGTTCCGCGGGTCGTAGGCGGCCTTGACCCGCCGCAACCGCGCGAACTTCCCGGCGCCGTAGGAGGCGCGGACGCGGTCTTCTTCGTACTCCGCCATGAAGTTGACGTACCCGCCGACGTTGCCGGAGTGGGGCACGAGCGCCGACCAGAACGCCCGCGTCCACGCCCGGTCCGCGGCGTGCAGCTCCGGCGTCGGCGCGACCGTCGCGATGCCGATGACGTAACCCTCTTCGCGGGCCCCGCCGAACGCGGTCGCGTCGTCGGGTACCGCGGTGAACGCGCCCGTCAGCGGGAACACCGGCATCAGTGACAGGGGAGAAGCCTTGCCGGGCAGGTGGGTGGCGATGACGTCGAGCACGTCGTCGGAGAGTTCGCCCACGTACAAGGACTTTTCGTACGCGAGGAGCCCGCGCGGCGCACCGTCGTCGAGCATCCGCTGAAGCTCGGTGTACGGGATCGGCGTGACGAGTTCGAAGCGCGCGGGCAGCCCGGCCCGGATCCGCGAGACGACCTCGGCGTGCCGGTCCGGCCCGTCGAACCCGGCGACGATCAGCGCGACCCCGGGAGCGCCGTGGTGCTCGGGCGGGACGAACGGCGCCGGCGGCGCGTTCAGCCCGGCGAGCATCGCGCCCGTGCCCGCCGGCAGCGACTCCAGGACGTCGCGGGCGAAGCGCAGGGCCGCGGGTGCTTCGGCGAGGCTCCAGAAGAACATCCCGAGCTCGACCAGCGGCCCGACCGGGTGCAGCCGGAACTCGAACTCCGTGACGACGCCGAAGTTGCCGCCCCCGCCGCGCAGCGCCCAGAACAGGTCCGGGTGCTCGGTTTCCGACGCGCGCAGGACGCGCCCGTCCGCCGTGACGACCTCGGCCGAGAGCAGGTTGTCGACCGAAAGCCCGTGCCGCGCGGTCAGCCAGCCGAAGCCGCCGCCGAGGGTGAGCCCGCCGACGCCGGTGTCGCTGATCATGCCGCCCGGCGTGGCCAGGCCGTGGTCCTGGGTCGCCGCGTCGAGCTCGGCCCAGGTCGCGCCGCCGCCGACGCGCGCGGTGCGAGCGCCGGTGTCGACCTCGATCGTGCGGAGCCCGCCGAGGTCGACGAGCAGGGCGCCGTCGGCCACGGCCGCACCGCCGAAGTTGTGCCCGCCGCCGCGGACGGTGACGTCCAGGCCGGTTTCGCGGGCGTGGGCCAGGGCGGCCGCGACGTCGTCGGGGCCGGCGACGCGCACGATCGACGCCGGCCGCCGGTCGATCTCCCCGTTCCAGACCCGGCGCGCGTCGTCGTAGCCGTCGTCGCCTTCGGCCAGCACGGTGCCCCGGATGCGCCGGCGGAAGGTGTCGCTGAACGTCGTCATCGGCCCAGTTTCACGGGGTGCCGCGCTGATCGGCGGAGACGGCCGCGCGGCCTTCGGGGCAGGACCGGCCGCGCGAACGGGCGAAGGCCCGGCGCGAACGCCGGGCCTTCGCTTCTATCGCGGGGGTGAGGGCAGTCAACCACGCGACGCTCGGGGCTCCCTGGAGCCGCGGTTCAGCAGTGGGGCGCGACCGGGAGGTCGGAGCCCGTCTGCAGGTAGGTGTCGGACACGTAGTTGCCCGGGCCGATCCGGTCCCAGATGTTGCCGGTGCCGAACTTGCCGGTGACCGTGTCGCCCTCGACGTAGCACTCGATGTTCACCTTGGCGTAGTTCGCCGCGAGACCCTTCACGGCGGCCGAAGTGCTGGCGCTGGCCCGGACGTTCATCGGGTCGCCCGCGGTGCTGACGACGCCGGTCGGGCCGGAGCCGGTCCACAGGTAGGTGACGTTCACGTTGCCGTTGTCGGACATGCCGAGGCCGTCCCAGAAGACGCCGTCGGCGAGGTCGATGCCCGCCGGGTTGCCGACCTTGTAGCCGAGGTCGTCCTTACCGCCGTTGTAGCCGTTGTGGTAGGCGGCGTACGCCTCGGGCGTGCCCTGCGCCAGGTCCTTGTACTCGGCTCGCACGGAGGACGGGTTCCAGTAGTCGTCCTTGGTGTTCCACGGGCCGACGTCCCACACCGGCGCGTACTCGCAGCGGCTGTTGTCGGTCTTGCAGACGCGGACGCTGTAGTTCCCGGTGCCCTTCGGCGCCAGGCCGCGCCCGGACGGCAGCGCCACGAAGTGGTCGCGGCTGGTGATGACGTGGCCGTTGGCGGTCGTCCCGCCGGGCAGGCCTTCGCGGGTGGCGTAGATCTTGTAGGTCAGCGCGGCCGTGGCGGCGAGCGCGTTCACCTGCGGCACGCTGTCGGCGCTCAGCGCCAGGCCCGTGACGGCCGGGCGGACGCCGTCGGTGTCGCTGCGCAGGCTGATCCGCGCCTGCACGGCGCTGACGGAGGTCTTGAACGCGGTCCCGGCGGGCGTCCACTCGGTCCAGTCGTTCACCCCGGTGCGACCCCGGACGTCGACCTCGACGGTGGTGCCCTTCGGGGTGTCGGCGGAAAGCTGCGCGCTGACGCGGTTCGCCGCGGAGCCGAGCGCGTGCTCGGCGGTGATGAAGCTGCCTTCGCTGCCGGCGAAGACCTGCGCGGTTCTGTGCCACGCGGCGTCGGCCAGGGTCAGGGTTCCGCCCGCGCCGGTGACGTTGACGTCGTCGTAGTCCACAGTGGACAGTTTCTCGGTCCAGCTCGCGCCGTTCGCGGTCGCGGCCTGGGCGGGGGCTCCGGCCAGCGCCGTCACCGCCCCCGCGGCCAGAACCGCCGCGGTCACGCGGCCGGCCATCGTGATCCGGATCATCCCCGGTTCTCCTCTCGCACCTGTTCACTCGAACGTGGCGAAAGACTGCCGGGGTGGCGTACATGATCCGTACAAGCAGGTTGTGCGTCAGGCCGAGACGATGTGCGGCGCCTCCCGGACGGGCTCCACCGGCTCCGGCGGCCGCGTCGAAAGCTCCCGCCAGATCGCCAGCGCGCGCTCGGAGTAGTCCCGGGACCGCTCCGGCTGCGAAAGCGCCCGGTGCAGTTCCCCGAGCAACTGCGAAACCTCGGCCTCCGACCGCCGGTCGCCGTTGCGGCGGTGCACCGACAGCGAGTTCACCAGCAACAGCTGCGCGTGCGCGAAATCGCCGCTGTGCAGGCACAGCTCGCCGAGGTTCTGGTTCGCGTACCCGACGCAGTGGTCGTCGCCCAGCTCGGTGAAGATCGCGATCGCGCGGTCGACGTGCTCGCGGGCCGCCGCCAGGTTGCCCTGGTGCTGGAACAGCAGGCCCAGCCGTTTGAACGCGTGCGCTTCGCGGTGGCGGTCGCCGATCGCCGCCGACAGCTCCAGGGCGTCGGTGAACCAGCGCTTCGCCGCCGCGTAGCAGCCTCGCGACATCCAGACCGCGCCCGCGCCCAGCCGGGCCACGGCCTCGCCGTGCGGGTCGCCTTCCTCCGCGAACAGCTTCAGCGCCTCGTGGCAGTGGTCGAGCGCGGGGCCGTCCTCGCCGTCGATGCGCAGGATCGTGGCCAGCCCGGTCAGCGCGATCGCCACGCCCTGGGCGTCGCCGACCTGCTCGAACAGTGCCTTCGACTCCTCGAACGCCACCCGCGACCCGGCGTACTCGTCCTGGTAGAGCAGGTACTGGCCGAGGTTGCGCTGCACGATCGCCTCGGCGCGCAGCGAGCCCGTCCGGCGGGCCGCCGCCAGGGCGATCGTGTGGGTGCTGTGCCAGTCGTCCTGGTGCCCGCGCAGGTCGAAGTACGGCGTCAACGCCGACGCCAGCTGCCAGGCCAGGTCGTCGAAGCCGTGCTCGGCGGCCAGCGAGACCGCCGCGACGCTCGTGTGCCGCTCGGCGGCGAACCACGCGGCCGGGTCGGCGGGCACGACGTCGGCGGGCACGGCCGGGCGGGGCAGCTCCTCGTCGGAGTACATGCCGAAGAAGTGCAACGGCATCCGGCGCGCGGCTTCCAGCGCCAGCGCGAGATAGCCGGAGAGAACGCGGTGAAGCGCGGCACGCGTCTTCGCCGCGTCACTCTGCTCCGCCAGCTCCACCGCGTACACGCGCAGAAGGTCGTGAAGCCGGTACCGCGGCTGCCCGGCCGAGTCGGAGCCGACGAGCTCGACCAGGTGCCCGTCGACCAGGACGTCGAGGACGTCTTCGGCGTCGCGGCGGCCCAGCACCGCCGCCACCGCCCACGCCGGGAACTGCACCGGCCCGAGCAGCCCGAGCCCGCGGAACGCCGTCGCGGCCGACATCGGCAGCAGGTCGTAGGACAGCGTCACGCTCGCGCGCACGGCGAGGTCGCCGACCCGCAGCTCGTCGAGCCGCCGGTGTTCGTCGCGCAGCCGGTCGGCCAGCAGGCGCAGCGTCCAGCCCGGCCGGTGCGTCAGCTTCGCGCCGGCCACCCGGATCGCCAGCGGCAGGTGCCCGCACTGGCGCAGGATCGCCGCGGCGCTCTCCGGCTCGGCGGCCACCCGCTCGGCGCCGACGATGCCCTGCAGCAGCCGCGCGGCCTCGGCTTCGGGCAGCAGGTCGACGTCGACGGCCGTCGCCCCGGCGAGCCCGGGCAGCCGGATCCGGCTGGTGACCAGCACCGCGCACGCGCCCGCGCCGGGCAGCAGCGGCCGCACCTGGGCGGCGCTCCCGGCGTCGTCGAGCACGACGCACATCCGCCGCCCGGCCAGCCGGGACCGCAGCAGCGCCGAGCGTTCGGCCGGTTCGCGCCGCAGGCCCACGTCCGGGATGCCCAGCGCGCGCAGCAGTTCGGCGAGCACGCCCATCGGTGCCCGCGGCGACGACGACGTGCCGGCGAGGTCGACGTGCAGCTGGCCGTCGGGGAAGGCGTCGCGGACGGCGTGCGCGACCCGGACGGCGACCGCCGACTTGCCGACGCCGGGCGCGCCGGACAGCACGATCACGGCGGGCGCGCCGGACTCCGCGCGCTCGCGCATCAGGGCGACGACCTCGCGGATCACGTCGTCGCGGCCGGTGAAGTCCGGCAGGTCGAGCGGCAGCTGGCAGACCGGGACGACGTCGGCGGGGCGCGCGGCGAGCACGCTCTCCGGCACCAGCGTCGCGCGCAGTTCTCGCAGCCGGGCGCCGGGTTCGGCGCCGAGCTCTTCACGCAGAACGCGTTCCGCGGATTCGTACGCCTCGATGGCGTCGGTGGTCCGGCCCGCGGCCCGGAGCGCGACGATCAGCTGCGCCCAGAGCTCTTCGCGCAGCGGGTGTTCGGTGACCAGGCCGCGCAGCTCGGCGACGGCTTCGCCGCAGCGGCCGAGGTCGATCCGCGCCCGCAGGCGCTGTTCCTGCACGGAAAGCCGGAGCTCGGCCAGCCGGGCGACGGTCGCGCCCCAGCTGTGGTCGTGGGGGAGTCCTTCGAGGACTTCGCCGCGCCACAACGCGTCGGCGCGATCGAGGAGTTTGAGAGCGCTCTCGGCGTCGCCGCGATCGAGCGCTTCCTGCGCTTCCGCGGCCAAGGCCGTGAACGCGACGTGGTCCAGTTCGCCGGGCGCCGCGGTCAGCAGGTAGCCGGAGGCCCGGCTGCTGATCCGCTCGCCGAGGCCGGGGTCGATCTCGGCGAACCGTCTTCGCAGCGAATGGACGTACGTCCGGATGTTGGCCGCGGCCGACCGCGGTGCCGAATCCGGCCACAGCACCTCGACCAGCACGTCCGCGGACACGACGACGTTCGGCTGCAGGGCCAGGGCGGCCAGCAGCAGCCGGGGCTTCGGCCCGCCGAGCGGGAGCACCTGCCCGGCGGCGGTGACCTCCAGCGGACCGAGGACGCGGATCTTAAGCGAGGTGGCCTCAACCTGCCCGATGAGTTCCCCCATGAGCCGGATGCTATGGCCCGTTCGACCGCGGGGATAGATCCATTCGGAGTGTCCGTGCCGTTTGTACGGGACGTGTACGGCCCCGGGTCACGCTCCCGCCATGAATCGTTCGAACCTCCGGCGCACGGCCGGGCTAGGGGTCGTCCTCGCGACGGTGGGCGTGCTGGCGGTCGGCGGCGCGCTCGAGGCATCGGCCGCGTCGACCGGCACCGTCAAGACCGCGGGCGACCCGCTCAACGTCCGCCGCGCGCCCACCGCGAGCGCCACGGCCGTCAAGACCGTCGCGAACGGCGCGTCCGTGGCCATCGACTGCCAGGTCACCGGCTCCTCGGTGACCGGGACCTACGGCACGGGCACGTTGTGGGACTACGTGCCCGCACTGGGCGGGTACATCTCGGACACCTACGTCTACACCGGCTCCGACCAGCGGATCGCGCCCGACTGCGGGGTCGGCTCGGGCAGCGGCCAGTGCGCCGACGCGTGCGCGGGCGAAGGGCAGTACCGCTCGTCCGACTCGCACTTCCTGGTCTACGACACGAAGGCCGACGGCTATTCGGCCGTCGTCGCGTACTGGCTCAAGGGCGGCGCGGGCCCGTTCTACGTCTGGAACTCCGGCGGTGAGGGCACGAAGGTCGACAAGGCCGTGACCGTCCCGGCCGGGGGCTGGGTCTTCTACAAGGTCTGCGTCGCGAACTACACCACCGCCAAGCCGGACCTGAAGTCCTGCAGCGAAGGCCTCACCGACTTCGCGGCCTGACCGCGTCTCCCCTCCCCGAAAGGCATTCCGACATGGTTCAGGTCAACCGGCGCAAGGTGCTCCTCGGCGGGCTCGCCGCGGTCACCGCCACCGCGGCTTCGGCGGCGCTGCCGTCCTGGGCGAACGCCCGCACGACGGTGGCCGCCCCGGCGATCCACGACCCCTTCCAGCTCGGCGTCGCGTCCGGCGATCCGCTGCCCGACAGCGTGGTGCTGTGGACGAGACTCGCGCCGGCGCCGCTCAACGCCGACGGGTACGGCGGCATGCCGGACGCCACCTACGCGGTCGACTGGGAGATCGCGAACGACGAGGCGTTCACCTCGATCGTGCAGCGCGGCACGGCGAACGCGGTCCGCGCGTCCGCGCACAGCGTCCACATCGAACCGACGGGCCTCGAGCCGGCGCACGAATACTTCTACCGCTTCAAGAGTTCCGGGTACCTCTCGCCGGTCGGCCGGACGCGCACCGCGCCCGCCGCGGGCGCCGCGGTCAACCAGCTCAAGTACTGCTTCACGTCCTGCCAGCACTGGGAGGAGGGCTACTACCACGCGTACAAGGGCGTCGTGGCCGACGACCCGGACCTGGTGCTGTTCCTCGGCGACTACATCTACGAGAAGAAGTCCGGCCGCGCCGCGCAGGACCGCAACCCGCGCAGCCTCGCCGTCGCCGACGACGCGACCACCCTCGCCCTTTACCGCGCCCGCCACGGCCAGCACAAGACGGACGCCGACCTGCAGGCCGCGCACGCGATCGCGCCCTGGCTGGTGGTCTTCGACGACCACGAGGTCCAGAACAACTGGAACGGCACGACGTCGCCGGCCCCGGCCGCGCGCAAGGCCGCCGGGTTCCAGGCGTTCTACGAGCACACGCCGATCCGCTCCACCGCGAAGCCGAACGGCGCGTCGATCCAGCTGTACCGCCAGTTCGTCTGGGGCAACCTGGCCCGGTTCCACATGCTCGACACGCGCCAGTACCGCAACGCGCAGGTGCCCGACCCCTCCGGCTCGGCGGGCCCGGCCTGCACGGACATGCGCAACACCTCGCGCAGCATCCTCGGCGGCACCGAAGAGGCGTGGCTGCTCAAGCAGTTCGAGTCGCACCCGGCCACCTGGGACTTCCTCGGCCAGCAGGTCTTCTTCGCCACGCGGGACGGCGACGGCGACAGGGCCACCTGCGAGAGCCCGGACTCGTGGCAGGGCTACGAGGCCTCGCGCGACCGGATCGCGAAGGGCTGGGTCGACCGGAAGGTCGCCAACCCGGTCGTCCTCACCGGCGACGTCCACCGGCACTGGGCCGCCGACCTGCGGCTCGACTACTTCGACCACAGCGACCCGCTGATCGGCTCGGAGCTGGTCACGACGTCGGTGACGAGCAACAGCGACGACGCCACCCCGCCCAGCGCGGCCTGGCTCGCCAACAACCCGCACATCAAGTACTGCAAGGGCGAGCGCGGCTACGTCCGCGTCACAACCACGCCGTCGCAGATGCGAGCGGATTTCATGACGACGTCCGACACCAGTGTCTACGACCCGGCGAAAGTGGTGATCAAGAACGATATCAGTTACGTAGTGCAAGCAGGCACGCCTGGCCTGCACAAAGTCTGAGACTGTTCGCTACGCTCAGTGACATGACCGACGAACTGGGCCTGCGGGAGCGCAAGAAGCTCCGCACGCGCGCGGCGATCTCGGCGGCGGCGATCGGGCTCTTCCTCGAGCGCGGGTTCGACGCCGTCGGGGTCGCCGAGGTGGCGAAGGCGGCGGGAGTGTCCAAGCGGACGCTCTTCGCCTACTTCCCCTCCAAGGAGGACCTGGTGCTGCACCGGTTCGCCGACCACGAGACCGGCGCGGCGGACGTCGTCCGCGCGCGCCGGCCCGGGCAGGGCCCGCTGGCCGCGCTGCGGGAGGCGTTCCTGCGGGGGCTCGAGGAACGTTCGCCGGCGACGGGCCTGTGCGACGAGCCCGCGGTGCTCGTGGTGTTCCGGCTGGTCACCGGCACGCCGGCGCTGGTCGCGCGGCTGGCGGAGGCCGCCTCCGCGGGGGAGTCGGCGCTGGCCGCCGCGCTCGCCGAGGCCGGGGTCCCGTCGCCCGACGCCGGGCTGGCCGCCGCGCAGATCGCGGCCGTCCGCCGGACGCTGGCCGCGGCGAACATGGCCGCGGTCGCGGCCGGCGTCCCCGCGGCCCGGCGGCACCCGGACGCCGTCGCGGCCGCCGAACGGGCGTTCCACCTGCTGACATCCGGAGCAGGGTTCGCCTGAGCGGTCCGGGCGATGCGGGATTCATGGTCCGGACCATGACGAATGCACGTTTTTCGCGGGCCCGGCGACGGTAGACTGCGAAAATCCTGACAGGACACCGCCCCGGTGTCCCCGCCGCGGCGGTCCCCGCGGTTTCCGGTCACAGCGAGCAACGGGGGACCCGCGTCCCGACTGGGGGTGGCGCGGGTCCCCCCGGACGCCGTGAAGAATCGTTTTCCCGCCTTTTCGCGGCGATCTTGACACCCCGCTCGCGGCGCTCGTAGGCTGAGTGCTCCGCCGTCATGCCGAGCTTTTCCCGAAACATGACAAGGCGGTCTCACGGTGAAAAGGTTTTTGCTGGTCTCCTTCGCGGTGGCAGGGCTGGTGGTGGCCGGAGCAGGGGTCACCACGGCCGCGCCCGGCGGCGTTTACGACGTCAAGGACTACGGCGCCAAGGGAAACGGGTCGGCCAACGATTCCGGAGCCATCGACAAGGCGATCACGGCGGCCAACGCGGCCGGCGGCGGCACCGTCCGGTTCACTTCCGGCACGTACAAGTCGGCCAACACGGTCCACCTGAAGAGCAACGTGACGATCCAGCTGGACGCCGGCGCGACGATCACCGGGTCGAGCGCGGACAGTTACGACAAGCCCGAGCCGAACCAGTGGGACGCCTACCAGGACTACGGTCACAGCCACTTCCACAACGCGATGTTCTCCGGCGACAAGCTCACGAACATCGGGTTCACCGGCGCCGGCACCATCGACGGCGGCGGCAACCTCATCACCGGCAACCCGAAGTCCGGCCAGGCCGACAAGATCCTCTCGCTCACCCGCTGTGACGGTCTCACGCTGTCCGGGATCAAGCTGCGCCGCGGCGGGCACTTCGGGGCGCTGATCAACGGCTGCACGAACGTCGTTTCGGACAAGCTGACGATCGACACGGCGAGCGACCGCGACGGCTGGAACATCATCAGCACGACGAACGTGACGATCACCAATGCGAACATCGCGGCGAACGACGACGCGCTGGTGTTCAAGAGCGACTACGCACTGGGCGCGAAACTGCCGAACGGCAACGTCACGGTGAACAATGCGAAACTGTCGGCGCAGTGCTGCAACGCGCTGATGTTCGGCTCCGAGACGTGCGGTGACTTCACCGGTTACCAGTTCTCGAACATCACGATCACCAGCGCGCACAAATCCGGGATCGGGATCGTTTCGATGGACGGCGCGAAGATCTCCGACGTCCATTACCGCAGCATCACGATGTCCGGTACCTACTCGCCGATCATGATGAAGATCGGCACGCGCAAGCGGTGCGGGAACAAGCCCGGCGTCGGCTCGATCAGCGGCATCACGTTCGACAACGTGACGGGCACCCACACGGGTACCAACTTCAGCCCGACGATCTGGGGCGCGGACGGCAGCCACCGCGTCTCGGACGTCACCTTCACCGGCGTGCACCTGACCGTCCCGGGTGGCAGCGGCACGATGGGCACGGGCGTCCCGAGCAACGACGCCAACGACTACAACCCGAAGTCGATCGGCACGCGCCCGTCGTACGGCTGGTACCTGCACTACGCGTCGGGCATCAAGTTCGTGGACAGCTCGGTGGAGTTCGGCAAGGACGACGGCCGCCCGGCGAGCATCGTCAACAACAGCTCGGACATCACGTTCGACCACTTCACGGCGGAGAAGGGTTCGAACAGCCCGTTCGACGTCGGCTTCCAGACGGTGACGGGCTACTGCGTCAAGAACTCGGCGACGACGTCGGGCTCCGCCCTCCGCCTGAACGCCTCCGGCTCCACCAGCACCTGCTGACCAGCCCGGCCGAGGCCCCTTCCCCCGCACGGGAAGGGGCCTCACCCGTGCGCCAAGAGGCATCACGCGTGATCGCAGGGGCATCATGCGTGATCAGCGGGGCATCACCCCGATGCCCGTCCAATCACGCATGATGCCTCTCCAATCACGCATGATGCCCGTCTGATCACGTGTGATGCCTCTTTACGCACGGACGAAGGGGCCCCGGCTTGGTGAGCCGGGGCCCCTTCTGCGGCGCGCCTTCGTGGTCAGTGCGAGTACTGCTCGTTCATGATGAGGAACGCGCCCAGGCCGTGGAAGTCGTTCGTCTTGCGGGCGCGGCCGTAGTAGTAGGACAGGTCGCCGACGTTGGTGCCTTCGCAGATGTCCGTGATGTTCGTCAGGCCGTCCGAGCCCACCGAGACCTTCTTGAGGACGCCGGCGTAGCCGCGGTCCGCGACCGCCTGGTACGACGCCGGCAGGTAGCCGCGCTGGACGCCGCGGGCCAGCGTGAACGTGTACATCGACGACGCCGACGTCTCCAGCCAGTTCTTCGCGTCGCTGCCGCGGTCGACGATCTGGTACCACCGGCCGGTCGCCGCGTCCTGGTAGCGCTGGTAGCCCGCGGCCAGGAAGCCGACCATGTCGATCAGCGCCGGCCGACGCGGGTGGTTCGCCGGGAGCACCTCGAGGATGTCGATGGCGGCCATGCCGAACCAGCCGATCGCGCGGGCCCAGTGGAACTTCGAGTGGTGCCCCGCCCCGGACGCCCACGACTCGGAGCCGTCCTCGTCGTAGGCGTGGTACAGCAGGCCCTTCGCCGGTTCGCGCAGGTGACTGAAGTAGACGACGAGGTTCTTGGCCGACTCTTCGAAGCAGTAGTCGCCGTCGCCGAACGCCGCGCCGTAGAGCGCGAGGAACGGCTGGGCCATGTAGGCGCCGTCGCCCCACAGCTGGCCGACCTTGCTGGTGGCGTGGAACATGCCGCCGTCGGACGTGCGGGGGTAGGCCGGGAACCGCTTGCGCAGCTGGTCGGCCGCCGTCTTGTACTTCTTGCGGCCGGTCTCGGCGAACAGCAGCGGCAGCATCTGGCACGAGCGCATCGAGTCGAGGTTGGTGAAGCTGTTCGAGATCCCGCTGTCGGTGATGAAGCGGTCGTACCACGCGACGATGTAGTCCAGGTACTTCTTCTCGCCGGTGCGCTTGTAGAAGAGGTACTGGCCGTAGAGGTACAGGCCGAGGGTGTAGCCCCAGCCGCCGATGTTCGCGGGTGTGTAGCGCTTCATCGTCGAGTCGATGACGGCGCGGGACCAGTCCGCCGGCGGCGCCGCGCCGCCGATCGGGGGCAGCCGGTCCGCCGCCCGGGCGACGGGTCCCGCCGCGGCGAGGGCGCCCAGCGCGCCCAGGGTGCCGGCCAGGACCGCGCGCCGGGTCGGGCGAAGGGGGTGCTCGGACATTCGTTGTCCTTTCGTGCACGGGCCCCGGTGGAGCGGGCAGTCCGGGCGGGGCACCGTCGCGGAAAGGACGGTGCCCCGCACCGGACGGGTGGCCGGGATGCCGATCCGCCGTCCGTCGGCATCCCGACCAGCTCTGGGGGCGCGGCGTGCTGCCCGTTTCGCCGGAGCGGTGGGTGAGGGCGAAAGCGCTCTCTGGGGAGAACATCTACTCGCCTCCGGGACGCCCAGTCAAGAGAGATCGGATCTGTCGTGTCATATATCAGATATTTAACCCGAACGGCCCTCACGGGATGTGCCGGTCAGCGAAACGTGCCCCAAAGGTCGGACCTCAGCCTTGACCGGGCCCGTCGGCCGGGAGTACACCACCGACTGGACCAGACCACTGGAGGTCGCTCATGTCAGTCAGGTTCCTGCGCCGCGTCTTCGTCGCGTGCGCCTCGATGCTGATGGTCGCCGGGCTCGTCGCCGCGCCGGCGTCGGCCGACCTGCAGAAGCCGTCCCAGCAGTGGCTGCGCGACAGCCAGGCGGGCCTGTTCCTGCACTGGGGTATGCGCACCTCGCCCGGCTACACCAGTTGCAGCGCCTGGGAGAAGGCGATCACCGACGGCGGGTGGACGCCCACGTACTGGGTCAATGAAGCCAAGAAGCTGCACGCCTCCTACCTCGTGCTGGCGTCGTTCCACAGCCGGCTCGGCTACTCGCGGGCCTGGCCGTCGAAGATCCCCGGCAGCTGTTCCACCAAGCGGGACTTCCTCGGCGAGCTGATCGCCGCGGCGAAGTCCCAGGGCCTCAAGGTCATCCTTTACATGACCAACGACGCCCAGTGGCACGACGAAGGCGGCCACGAGTGGCTCGACTCCGCCGGCTACTCGAAGTACAAGGGCAAGACCGTGAACCTCGACACCCAGGACGGCTTCGGCCAGTTCAGCTACGACAACTTCTTCGAGGTCATGAAGAACTACCCGGACCTCGGCGGCTTCTGGATCGACAACGACAGCGACTACTGGCTGTCGCACAACCTCTACCAGCAGATCTACCAGCAGCGCCCGGACTACCTGCTGAGCAACAACAACGAAGACACGCCGATCATGGACACGATCAGCAACGAGCAGAAGACCGGCATGACGCCGGCCTACGACTACCCGCAGGCCACCTACACGGCGATGCCGCGGCTCACCGAGGCGTGCTTCAAGCTGCCCGACACCGGTTCGTGGTGGTACGGCGGGTCGAACTCGGCGGTGAACAAGCAGCTGAACATCGGACGTCTGGTGACGAACTCGGGTTCGTCGATCAAGTCGCTGATGGCCGAGACGGCGATGGTGAACGGCAGGTTCCCGTCGAACCAGGAGGCGTTCAACAACTTCGCGAACACCTACCTGAGCGCGATCTGGGAGTCGCTCGGCGGCACCGAAGGCGCCGGGTACATGTACGGCGGCATGCAGCCCGGCTTCTGGAACGACGGCGCGCACGGCGTCATCACGATCAAGGGCGGCACGCAGTACGTGCACGTCCTGACCAAGCCGTCGGGCAGCACGCTGAAGATCCGCGACAACGGCTACCGCGTCTCCGGGGTGACGGACCTGCGCACCGGCGCGCCGATCTCGTTCAGCCAGGGCGGCGGCAGCCTGACCCTGACGGGACTGTCCGGCTGGGACACCTACGACACGGTGTTCAAGGTCGAGACGGCCGGCCGCACCGGCATGTACGACCCGAAGACCGTGACGCTCAAGGCGAGCGCCTCGGCGAGCGGCCACAGTGGACAGGCGGCGAGCGACGGCGACTACCTGACCTACTTCGACAACAACAAGACCCTGCCGGTCAACCTGGACTACGACCTCGGGTCGGCGAAGAAGGTCCAGTACGTCGGCATCAACCAGCGGGAGGACTCGGTCAGCTACGCCCGGTCGGACTCGGAGCAGTCGGCGCGCATCAAGGCGTACCAGGTCTTCGTCTCCAGCGACGGCAAGAACTGGGGCAGCGCGGTGAAGTCCGGGACCCTCCCGAGCCACCGCGGCGTCCAGTTCGTCGACCTGACCGCGGTGACGGCGCGGTACGTCCGCCTGCAGGTGACGAGCACGTACGCGGCCTCGAGCGACAGCACGCGCTACAAGCGGCTGCGGATCGACGAGACCTGGCTGGGCTCGGACTACGCGACTTCGGCGGGTTGAGCCGACGGTGATCTACAGAACCCTGTCCAAGTTCTCGAGCCGGGTGGCTTCAGCGATGACCGTTTCCAGCGTTCGGTGAAGTTGTCCGGAGTCGGCGGTGGCGAAGTAGTGCGGCATGTCGGCGCGATCGAGCACGGACGCCTTCGGTCCGATGCCGAGGAGGTAAGGGGAATAGAGGATCAAGCTGTTCGGTCCGGGATCCGCGCATAACGCTGCCATTCCTGGGAACTCGCTTGCTTTATAGACCTGGAATCGTTCGGTTGCTTCGGCATATCGTGCCTTGAACTGGTTGAATCTCGCGAGTGACTCTTTGATCTTCGGGGCGAGTTGTTCGCCCCGAAGCCGGGAGAAGATCACCGTTGCCTCGCTGGCCGGGTCGAGCAGAACGCAGCGATATGTCCCACCTCGACCAAGGAAGTCGAGCACGGCGTCCCGGTAAACCGCAGGCCGGTCGGTGGTGGTCAGGCGGTTGGAGCAGGAGTTGAGCGTAGTGCCGAGATCCAGGACTTCACGGGAGGCGGTACCGACCAGATGGGCCTTGTCCTGCTGGCTGGGACGGCGGGGATAGGCGTGCACTCTAACGTTGCCAGGCAGCCCGGTTGAGCGGAGCCAGGTCCGTCGGCCTCTCTCCTTTTCGCCTTCGGTCACCATGAGGTAGATCCGTTGATCTTCGAAGATGCCGACCCATTCGAGTTCACCACTGAACGGGCCCGCCACCCGGTGTACGGCGTCGGACACGGCCAGTGTGTCGGGTGGGACGGCCTCCTCCAGGTGTGCCGCGAAGTTGATGTGCGGTGAATGGATCGAGGCAAGCCGATCGGCGGGCAGCCGGATCGGGCCTTTGTGCACGGCCAGGCGAAGGCGGAGTTCACCGGCGAACTCCGCTTTCGTCAGCTCCTCGCGCAACTGCGGGACGTCCTCGGTGAGAATCGCGCGTCCGGCGCTGAGCGTGACGTCGCGCGTCACGCTTTCGTTGTCGTCGTGCAGGAGGAAGAAGCCGCCATCGCCGCGCCAGCTCCACAGCTCGGCGCGGGCGCAGCCGAAGTCCTGGGCGGCCTTTTCGATCCGCGCCATCAGTCTTCCTCGCAACAGGTCGAAGGCGTGCGCAGCCCTGTCGCGTGGGTTGCGCTCCACGATGCTGGAGTACCCCGATGCGTCGAGGAACAGGACGTACACGTCGTCGTAGGTCACGTCGGCTTTGAACTGATCCGCGTCCATCCCACCAGCACACCACAGATCGTGCGTGGTGTCTCGCCACCTTCCTACGGTCTCCGCTCAAGGCTGACCGGCCCCTTGACCGGGGATGGCGAACCCCGGAGGGATGTAGATGCTTTCCAGGAACTCCAGGACGGTGTGCACCGCCAGCAAGGTCGCGAGGTACTGGTAGGTCGAGTCCTTTTCCCAGTCTCCGAAGTCGGCGATTCCTCGCGCGATGATCCAGTCCATGTCCCGGCAAGCGAAGGCGAATCCGTAGGACTCCTGGTCGCCCAGCACGATGCGCTGGTTGCTCTCGTGCAGGCTGGCCAGGTGCTGGCCGTCACGGAGAAGCTTGTCTCCGGAAGCGACGGCGTCGGAGAGTACGGACACTCGCGGGGCGAAGTCCGGGGGCAAGTCGTCGGGGCGATGACGATCGGGCAACTGGGCGATCGCAGCTCTGAGGCGATCGTGGAGCTTGGCGCCTGTGGGATCAAAGCGCGTGAGCTGCAGGTTCATCGGCCCCCGGCTGGCAACTTCCGGCCGTGGCTCGAAGCGGTCCGGGGTGAGTCGGCCGGGCTCGTACCACCAGACGGTCTGCGGTAGGTAGACATCGGCCTTTCTCGTGTGATCGGCGAGGCCCGCGGCCATGCCGGCGAGAATCCAAACGTTCGCCCGGTAGAAAGTGGCGATCTCGTCGACGGCATGCTGGGCGTGGAGTCCGTAGGCCTGGCCGATCACCGTCACCGCCACGTCCAGTTCGGCGGGCGGGACGGCCAGTCCGGCTGCGGTGAACGGGACTCGGGTGTGGTAGTAGGGGCGGTCGCGGCGGACCGCATCCGGTCCCGTTTCGATACCCAGCGCGGCCAGCGTCGCCTGGAGCTCGATCGGCTGAACGGTGAGGATGAGGACGTCGACGTCGCGGATGTCCTCGGCTGGCGCGGGATGACGCCGCGGTGGACTGCTGTCCGGCCCCGGCGGTAAGAACGAATCGATGACAGTGATGTCAAAACCGGCTCGTTCGCGGTGCGGTAGGGTCGCCGCCCGGCTCGCGTAGTCGCGCATCATGAGGATGCGCCGAATCCCCTCGGTCTCGCGGAGCAGGAAGTGGGCTATCGACGCCATTGACTCTTCAGCGCGCTCGCGGCGTCGGCGCGGCGATCGAGGCGTGGTCACGACCACACCCGGCGCGGACTCGGAAGCTCATAGAGCGAGTGGATCGGAACTCCGTCCAGCTGTTCGGCAGGCGCGAAGTTGAAGATGGGCGTGTAGGCGTGTGGCTGGATCTGGAACGCCTTCAGGAGGTGCAGCATTTGCTGTGCCGTGGTGTTCGACGCGTTGATCTCGTCCAGGACTACCACGCTCGCCTGCTGTTGCGACAGGTGTTCCAGTTGCCTCCCCCAGCCCGTGCCTCGAGCGAGTTGCCGGATCACGCCGAGGGAACTGCCCTCGGCTTCGGTCAGTGCTTCGCGCGGAAGCGGGACGGCGACCATCCGGTCGTCCGCCCAGTGCTGCATTCGGCGTATCAGCATCTGAACAGCGGGTTCCTCCGGGCAAACGATCACCACGCCGGGAGGTGCCACGTCCTGCATCACCTGCTCCAGCTTGTAGGCGACGCAGTCGCCGAATCGTTCGAAGATCACGGCGAACGGCGGGAAGTGGAGCAATCGCTGCGGTTCGGGAGGTCCGTACACCTCGGGCTTCCAGTCGACGCTGGTGAGGATGTACCACGCGTCGTACGACCGGAGCCCGGCGAAGTCATCCCGCAGCTTGTCGGTGTGGGGTAGCCGCAGCGCGCACTGGTCGCACCGTTCGCGGCCGACTCTTTCGGCGACGACCGACTTGATGGGCTGGACCGCCGGGAGACCGTTGCCTGTTGTGTGGAAGTCCGATGACATGAAGGCAGCCACCGAGTATTGGTGAAGCTTGTAGCCCGCCTCGATCGCCTGCTGCACGACTCGCGTATAGGTGGCTCCCGTGTTGATGAAGTCGAGGAGGAACATATAGGTCGTCCGCGGTGTCGGCTCGGGTATCAGTGCGGGGTCGTCCGGCCACTTGCTCCACGGGACGTTGAGCCGGTTGGCGGTGGCAGTCACCGCCCGCTCCATCCACGTATCGGTCTTCTCCGGAACGACCAGGGCTGTCCGGCCGATCCGGTTCCGAGTCACTCCGACGATGGCGTCGTGGAGCACATCGGCCAGTTCCGTGACAGCGCGTGATCCGTCGAAGAAGAAGTGGCTGCAGTACTGCTCACTGATCTCGAAGTGCCCGATCCGGCGGATGATCTTGTCCTCGAAGTCCTGCCGAGGTGCGCCGTTGAGCGCCCGGTACTTGGTCTGGAAGAGCTCGCGGTCGAAGGACGACAACAACTGGGGATGGCCATGCGGTTCCAGCCCGCCGTTCTTGTCCACGACGACGACCGTGCCGGCATCGGCCGGCATCGCCGACAACGGCGTCCAGAACGGGCTGAACTCGTTGTGGGGGAAGCTGGGAAGGACCACCACGCTGATCTGTTCCGGCCTGGCCGCGAATTTTGCGGCACACAAAGCGACCCAGTGGAGGAAGTTCTCTCCCATGTCTCCGTAGCGATTGCCGGAGCAGTCGATGATCTTGACTTCGCGATCGGTGTCGGACGTCGTGAAGCTCAGGATCTCGGTGGATGGCAGCACCGAGTTGCGGATGTCGTCGGTCGGGATGTAGCGCGTGAACGTCGCGGCGTGACGGACCGACACGGGGGTTACCAACCGCCTCGCCAGCCATTCGTGAAACTTCCGGCGTTCTTCGTCCACAGGCTCGGACGCCAGGGTGCCGACCCGCAGAACCTCGGTTTCCAGTTGCCAGGGTCGTCGCGAACTACCGGACATGGCGCAGCGGCAGGCGCACGGAGAGCAAGTTCCCATGGAACGGCTGACCGGCGATGTACGAGACGTGTGCTCTGTAGCGGCGAGGACCATGGCGCCGCTGGTGCCGGGCGCTGGCGAGGTTCAGCTGCTGATTTCCCGTGCGGATCTCGAGGGAGCCGCCGAACAGGTTGGCGACGCATCGGTACAGAGCATGAAGCCCGTACTCTTGCGGAACTTCGGACGTACGAGGCATCGGATTCGGCGATGCCTTGGCAGGGCGGTGGGAGATCCCCGGAAAGACCGACGCCAGTAGCAGCTCTTCGTCGGTGGCATCCGCTTCGGGTGTCCACTGGGCCGAGTACTTCGCCGAACGTGGTTGCCAGCCCGTCGCCTCGATGATGAACGTGTCGTCGACGGCTGCCTCGGCGACTCTGATCGCCTGATTCGCCGACAAGTCGGCGCGGAGTTTCCGGACCATGCTCTTGCCGTTGTCCCACACCGAGATGATGAGTTCGTCAGGGTGACCGGGGCCACCGTTGGCCACCCAGGAGCCGATGGTCAGAAGGTCCCCTCCCGGGTGCAGCACGGCGTTCGTCAGCAGTTCGTGGATCACGACGCGGGCGACTTCGGCCCCATGGTGGTACTTGAGCGCGGTGTCCAGAAAGCTGAGGACGACAGGCCCTCGCCACCGCGACCACTCCGTCGCGACGATCGACGAAATTTGCGGATCGGCCTGGAAGAAGTAGGTCAAGAAGCCGAAGAAACGTTCATCGCGAAGGCGTTCGTACACGGTGCTGGACGGGCTGCTGGCGGCGGGGCGCAGGAACCTCACTTGATCGCGTACCGGGAGTGCGCCGTCTGCCCAGTGCAGCGTGCCGAACTGTGATCTGGATACCATTGCGGCGGCCGAGGGAAAAGCGCATTCCAGGAGGAAGTCCGTTACAGCGGGATCGCGCGGTAACGAGATCAAAGTTTCCCGCTGGTGCGCGCTGCGCTCGTTGAGTACGGACAGTAGCGTCATCAGGCCAGCGATGTCGATCCTCGCGGTGTCGGCGAGATCGAGATCGAGAGGTGCGTCCTGTTCGTCTGGAGTCAGCTTGGCGAGCAGTGCCGACGCCGAGGCTATGGTGATTTCCTCGGGCAGCTGGACGCGAAGCCATTCGCTGGAGCTGGCCTCGACCGACATCGACGTCCCCCTCGGCTGCGACGACTGATTCCGAAGTGTCAAATACTCCTCGGCTTTGAAGAGTACAACAACCACCCGAATGAGTGACGCAAATCCGCGGGGAATAACTGAGTAGTTTTTGTCCGCTATTTGTCATTTATTACGGCGGGTGCACGGGCGCCTGACGTTGTGTCCCCGAATCGGACGTCGCAGGCCGAGACGGCCACGCAGCGTCGTTGGGAGATTGGATTGTTAGTGAATCACATGAGGATGAGCAAGCCGACCGTCCGTCAGTCTGTCGCTGCCAGCAGGTCGAGGGTCAGGGCCGCGGTCCAGCCGAACGTCCGGGTGCCGTGGCCGGCGCCGGTGAGCGGGTTGCAGTACTCCGCGAAGTCCGTGTCGGCCGCGGTGCGCACCAGGTCGTCGCGCAGCCGGGCGGCGAGGGGGTGTTCGCCGTGGTGGCGGAGGCCGCGGTGGAGCAGCCAGCCGACGTTGGCCCACGACGGGCCGCGCCAGTAGCGGGCCGGGTCGAATTCCGGCGCGGTCAGGTCGTGGCTCGGGACGCCGCGCACCCGGCCGAGCCGGAACCGCGGGCCGGTGGCCGTCGCCAGCAGCGCCGGAGCGACGGCCAGGTCCGGTAGCAGCAGCGGCAGCAGGCCCGCGCAGGTGTACGTGCGGATCAGGGCGCCGGTGCGGACGTCGCGGGCGAAGAAGAAGTCGTGGTCCCACAAGGCTTCTTGCATCGCCTTCGCGACGCGCGCCGCGGACTCGCGGTGCCCGGCGGCGGCCGCGGGGAGGCCCAGGACCTCGGCGATCTCGGCCAGGGCCAGTTCGGCGTCGGCCAGGATCGCGTTGAAGCCCGGGTCCTCGACGACGAAGTCGCCGAAGTCGCGGTAGCCGCTGTCCCGGTAGTCGGCGGCGAGCCGGACGTACCGGCCGTAGTCGTCGTCGCTCGGGCGGTCGGCGGCCGTGCCGTGCTGCAGGTCGCGGCGGACGAACCCGCCCGACGGCGTGACGCGCGAGAGCGGGCTGTCCCAGGCCGGGCTGTTGTCCATCCCCGACTCCCACGGGTGCACGATCGCGGCGAGCCCGCGCCCGCCGGCGTCCCGCGAAACCCGCAGGTATTCGTGCCAGGCCCGCAGCTTCGGGTAGAGCGTGGCGAGGAACGTGGGGTCGGGCTCGGCCTCGTGCACCGCGAGCACCGCCCGCGCGTGCACCGGCGGCTGGATCAGGCCCGACGTCCGCCCGGCCCGCCAGAACGACGGCCCCGGGAAGTACGCCTCGGGTGGGGTGTCCGGGTCGAAGAGGATGTGCGGGACGCGGCCGTCGCGCCACTGCGCGGAGAACAGCGTCAGCAGCTCACGCCGCGCGCGGGCGGGGGAGAGGTGGCGCAGGCCGATCGCGATGAACGCGGAGTCCCAGCTCCACTGGTGCGGGTAGAGCCCGCGTGACGGCACGGTCGACGAGCCGAGCCAGTTGCCGTCCAGGACCGCCGCGGCCCGCCCCCATGTTACGTCCATATGTCCAATCTATCTCCGACTTGTGTATTGTCAATGGACAAAAGTCCGAGGGAGGGCGATGACGACCAGCGCCGGCGAGCTGTTGCAGCTGGTCAGGACCGGGCAGGCGACCACGCGCAAGGCCCTGCTCACGCGCAGCGGGCTGTCCCGCACGACGCTGACCGCGCGCCTGGACCGGCTCCAGGCGCTCGGCCTGCTGGCCGAAGGCGCCCTGGAGGACTCGACCGGCGGCCGTCCCGCGCGGCGGCTGCATTTCGACGACCGGCACGCCGTCGTCCTCGCCGCGAGCATCGACACCATGCACGCCGAGGCCGCGCTCACCGACCTGGCCGGACGGCGGCTGGCGCACCGCGCGGGGCCGCTGCGCGTCGCCGACGGCCCGGAGCCCGTGCTCGGCCGGATCGCGGGGTGGTTCGACGAGATGCTGGCCGCGGCCGGCCGGCCGGTGTGCGGCGTCGGCGTTTCCGTGCCGGGTCCCGTCGAGCCCGGCCGCGGCCGGGTCACGCAGCCGCCGATCATGCCCGGCTGGGACGGCTTCCCGATCGACGCGCACCTCGGGGCGCGGTTCGGCACCCCGGTGCTGGTCGACAAAGACGCGAACCTGATGGCGCTGGGCGAGCACCGCGCCCGCTACCCGGACGAAGCCGCGCTGGTCGTCGTGAAGGCGTCCACCGGGATCGGGGCCGGGCTGGTGATCGGCGGCGAGGTGTACCGCGGCGTCGACGGCGGGGCGGGCGACATCGGGCACATCCGGCTGTCCGGGCACGAGGACGCGCGCTGCGCGTGCGGCTCGTTCGGCTGCCTGGCGGCGGTCGCCGGCGGCGGCGCGCTCGCCGCGCGCTTGACGGAACTGGGCCTGCCGACGACGTCGGGATCGGGCGTCCGCGAGCGGCTCGTGGCCGGCGAACCCGAGGCGGTGCGCCTGGCCGAGGCCGCCGGGCGCCAGGTCGGCGAAGTCCTCGCGACGCTGGTCTGCGTGGTCAACCCGGGCGTGCTGGTCGTCGCCGGCGACCTGGCCGAACCGCATTTCGTCGCCGGGGTCCGCGAGGTGCTCTACCGGCGGGCGCTGCCGCGGGCGACGCGGAACCTGCGCGTCGAAATCGGCGGCCGCGGCGAAGCGCTCGGCGGGGCGGTCGCGATGGTCGTCGAGGCGGTGTTCGCCCCGGCCGCGGTGGACCGCCGCCTGGCGGCGGAAGCCTGACGGCGGAAGCCTGACGGCGGCCGAAATACCGCCACCCGGCGACTGTCCCGAGTGGACGGAGCATCCGACTTTCGTAGGTGGTGGGTGACCCGCGCTCGTGATCCGCAATACGGGAACGAACCGGACTTAATGCGCATCGGGGAGCAATCACTGCGACAAATCGGATTTCCGTACCACGTTCCGGGGTGCGTGAATTCGCGACCAGATAACGGTTCCGCAAGCACTTCCCCGGGAGTGGAAGGCCGATCTAGTCTCGTCCGGTGTTCCAGGCCCATTTCCCGGGGGCCGCTTTCGAGAGGGAGATTTCTGTGCGAAGAAGCTCCACCCTGCTCCTTTCGCTCGCGGTGGTGGGTGGTCTCACCGCGAGCCTGCCGGCGACGGCGTCGGCGCAGGGGCGTTCCGACATTCCGCAGTCGCACCCGTTGTGGGCGAACGCGCAGGCGAAGGTCGCCGACACGGCGCCGGCGTCCAAGCTGAGCTTCCGGGTCTACCTGAACCAGCGCGACAACGCGGGTGCCGAGGCCCTGGCCCAGGCCGTGTCCGATCCGGACAGCAGGACCTACCGCCAGTACCTCAGCCCCGACCAGGTGCGCGACCAGTTCGCCGCCACCGACGCGACGGTGAACGCCGTCAAGGCGTGGCTGACCGGCAGCGGGTTCAGCATCGGCGATGTGCCTTCGAACCGCGCGTACGTCGAGGCGACCGGCACCGCCGACCAGACCCAGAAGGCGTTCGACGTCAAGCTGGCCAAGTACAACGTCAAGGGCCAGACCCTCCGCGCCGCCGACAAGAACCTGTCGGTGCCCGCGAACCTGGCGAACGACGTGCTCGGCGTCGTCGGCGTGGACCAGGCGACCAACCTGTTCAAGCCGGACCACGCCACCGGTTCCGCGACGCCGGCCGACGTCCCGCCCGGCCCCGGGTTCCGCAACGCGCGGCCGTGCAGCGCCTACTACGGCGAGAAGATCGACACCACCGATCCCGCCTACAACGGCCAGCACCTGCCCTACGCGCCCTGCGGGTACACCCCGGCGCAGCTGCGCTCGGCCTACGGCGTCGACCAGGCCCGCTCGGACGGCAAGGGCACCACGATCGCCATCGTGGACGCGTTCGCCTCGCCGACGATCTACTCCGACGCGAGCACGTACGCCAAGAAGAACGACCCGCAGCACCCGCTGAAGCAGAGCCAGTTCAAGCAGCACGTGTTCCCGGCGAACCCGGTTCTCGAGCCGCCGGACCAGTGCGACGCGGCGGGCTGGTACGGCGAGGAGACCCTCGACGTCGAGGCCGCCCACGGTCTCGCGCCGGGCGCCGACATCCTGTACGTCGGCGGCGAGTCCTGCGAGGACAACGCCCTCGACGTGGCGCTGAACTACGTGATCGCCGGCCACAAGGCCGACATCGTGTCGAACTCCTACGGCGACACCGGCGAGGACATCCCGGCCGACGAGGTCAAGGTGTTCAACCAGATCTCGCTGCAGGCGGTGCTCGAGGGCATCGGCGTCTACTTCTCCTCGGGCGACAACGGTGACGAGGTCGCGCGCCTCGGCACGCCGTCGCCGGACTTCTCCGCCTCGGCGCCGTGGATCACCGCGGTCGGCGGCACGTCCATCGCGATCGGCAAGGACGGCAAGCGGATCTTCGAGACCGGCTGGGAGACCAGCAAGTCCTCGCTGACCAACGGCGTCTACGGCCCGGCGAACTACACCAGCGGTTCCGGTGGTGGCACGAGCCGGCTGTTCCCGCAGCCCTTCTACCAGAAGGGTGTCGTGCCGGACGCGCTGGCGAAGAAGAACCAGACCGGCAACAACAAGGGCCGGGTCGTCCCCGACATCTCGGCGATCGGTGACCCGAACACCGGCTTCCTGGTCGGCCAGACGCAGACCTTCCCGGACGGCGCCTACTACGACCAGTACCGGATCGGCGGCACGAGCCTCGCGTCGCCGGTGTTCGCCGGCATCATGGCGGTGGCCGACAGCTCCGACCACTTCCACCACGGCTTCATCAACCCCGTGATCTACAAGCTGACCTCCCGGACCCCGGCGATCAGCGACGTGAAGCACGTGGACGCCGCGGTGGAGCGCGTGGACTACGCGAACTCGGTCGACGCCTCGAAGGGCCTGCTCACCTCGGTGCGCACGCTCGACTACCAGGGCCTGACCATCCACACCACGCCCGGCTACGACGACGTGACGGGTCTCGGCACGCCCAACGGGCTGCTGTTCCTGCTGCTCGTCTGATTCAGTGAGGGTCCGTGAAGGGCACTCTCGTGGCCGCGAGGTCACGGGGGTGCCCTTCACGGCGTTCCGGGCGCCTCGCCGAGCGGGATGACCGCCGAGACGGTCGTCCCGCCGACGCCGCTCGCCACGTCCAGCTCGCCGCCCAGCGCCTGCACCCGGTCGCGCAGGCCCGCCAGGCCGGTGCCGCCGTCGACGTCCGCGCCGCCGACGCCGCGGTCGGTCACCGAGACCCGCAGCTCGGTCCCTTCGACCTCGATCCGCACGTCGACCGACTCGGTTCGGGCGTGTTTCAAGGCGTTCGTCAGCGCTTCCGACGTCACGAAGTAGGCCGTCGCCTCGACCGCCGAGTCCAGCCGGGGCACCTCGCCGACCGACAGGGCCACCGCCATCGGGACGCGGTCGGCCAGCGACCGGACGGCCGCGACCAGGCCCGCCTCGGTGAGGATCGCCGGGCGGATGCCGCGGGCCAGCTCGCGCAGCTCCGTGATCGCCGTCTGCAGTTCGTCGACCGTGCCGGACAGGAGCGCGCGGACCTCCGGCGGCAGCGAACCGCCGTACCGGCGGCCGGCCATCCGCACCAGCAGCACCACGCTGACCAGCCGCTGCTGCGCGCCGTCGTGGAGGTCGCGCTCCAGGCGGCGGCGCTCCTCGTCGCCCGCCGCGACGAGCCGGGCCCGCGACGCCCGCACCTCGGCCAGCCGCTGCTCCAGCTCGGCCGTCAGCCGCTGGTTGTCCAGCACCAGCCCGGCCGCCGCGTTGAGCGCGTCGATCGACCGGCTGTCCTTCCACACCTCGTCGTCCTGCACCAGCGCGGCCAGCCCGGTGCCGTCGCGCTCCAGCAGCAGCCGGATCATCTCGGCGTTGCCGACGCGCGCCCGCAGCACCCCGGTCAGGAACGCCAGCGGCCACAGGCAGAACAGGACCCGGTACGCCTGCAGGAGCGGCTCCGACAGCGGCTGCCCGTCACCGAGGGCGGTGCCCGCGCCCGACGCGAGCGCGCCGGACAGCGCGATGACGATGACCGGCGAGAGCAGCCGCCGCTGCGGCAGCCGGCCCGCGAGCCACCGGTAGAGCAGCACGACGACCACCCCGGCGCTGATCGCCGTCGCCGCGAGCTCGAGCACGCGGTCGGCGAGGCCGCGGCCGTCGTGGTCGGCGGAGATCGCCAGCAGGTCGCGGGGGTCGTCGTTGAACAGCAGCCCGAGCACGCCCAGCCCGAGCACCACCAGGTAGGCCGCGCTCACGAGCAGCCGCTCCCACCGCGACCGCAGCCTGCCGTGCGGGAAGGCGAGCACGAGGTGCGCGATCACCGGGCTGGACGCGGCGCGCAGCGGCACGGCGATCGTGTACAGCACCGGGTTCCGCGTGAACTGCAGGTCTTCGAGGAACACCGCGACCCCGGCGAGTGCGATCAGCACGCCGATCGGGTTCGCCGGGCGCCGGACGTGCGCGACCGCGCCCGCGAGGAGGAACAGGAATCCGGTCGCGGTGCTGAGGGTGGTGTCGAGGGCGGAGTGGCCGCCGTCGGCCACCTTGAGCGTCAACGCGGTGACGCCGAGCGCGAAACCGGCGGTCAGCAGGCCGGTCATCGCCAGCGTCCGCGGATGCTGCACCACGCGACCCTCCCGGGGGTGCCTCGCCGGGACAAGCCTGGCGGGTGTGTGAAGCGGTCCGGTACCGGCTAACCGTGATTCGCCCGTTCGGGCCGTCGCGTTACACCACGCGGGCGCGCTTTAGGGTGAACGCGACAGGAGGCAGCACATGAGCGGACTGAGTGCCGAGGTCTTCGGCGGGCGCATGCCCACCGGCGGCAGCGACCTGGCGATCGAGACCCACGGCATCACGCCGATCCCGCCGGGCAACCGCTTCGGGCGGCCGTGGCGGCTGTTCAGCGTGTGGTTCGCGCCGAACCTGACCATGACCGCGGTGTTCACCGGCACCCTCGCGGCGTCGCTGGGCCTCGGCTTCTGGACGGGCCTGGCCGCGATGCTCGCCGGCACCGTCCTGGGATCGCTGCCCCCGGCGTACCTGTCGACGTGGGGGCCGCGCACCGGCACCGGCCAGCTGCCGCTCGCCCGGCTGCCCTTCGGCGGCGGCGTGGTGCTGCCGGGGCTCGTCCAGTGGCTCGGCTCGATCGCCTGGGACGCCCTGGTCGGGCTGTTCGGCGGCGAGGCCCTCGCCGAACTGACCGGGCTGCCGTTCTGGGCCGCGGTGCTGATCGTGCTGGTGCTGCAGTGCACCCTCGGCGTCTTCGGCTACGCCCTGATCCACCGCGTCCAGACGGTGATGACCGTGCTGCTGGTGCTCGCGTTCGCGGCGCTGGCCGTGAAGGTCCTTTCCGGACACCCGATCGCCACCGCGAACACCGCGTCGGGCGCCGACCTCGCCGGCGGCGTCGTCCTGTTCACGACGATCACGTTGTCCCTGGCCATCTCCTGGGCGCCGTACGCGTCGGACTTCAGCCGCTACCTGCCCGTCGAGACGTCGTCGCGCGCGGTCTTCTGGGCGACGCTGCTCGGTCTCACGGCGTCGTACGCGATCGGTGAAGGCCTCGGGCTCGCGCTGGGGTCGTCGCTGGGCGACCAGACGGCCGCGGGCGTCGCGCACCTGCTCGGCGGCGGGTTCCTGGGCGCGCTCGCGCTGGCGGTCATCGCGCTCGCGGCGGTGTCGTCGAACGCGATGAACGACTACAGCGGCTCGCTGGCCCTGCAGACGGTCGGCGTCCGGCTGCGGCGGCCCGTGTCGGCGGTGGTCGTCACGGTGCTCGCGTTCGCGCTGATCCTCTGGATGCACAGCGGTGACCTGGCGGCCAAGTTCGAGAACGTCCTGTTGTTCGTCAGCTACTGGATCCCGCCGTTCCTCGGTGTCGTCGTCCCGGACTGGCTCGCGCGGACCCGCGGCGGGCGGAGCGTGGACGTCCTGGCTTCGGTCCCGGTGCGTCCGTGGGCCGCGCTCGTGGCCTTTGTCGTGGGCTTCGCGGCCGCGGTGCCGTTCATGAACACGTCCCTCTACACGGGACCGGTCGCGGCGGCCCTGCACGGCGCGGACCTCGCCTACTACGTCGGCCTGATCGTTTCGCTGGCAGCGTATTACGCGCTTCGCGGCCGTCCCGCGGTTGACCTCAAGTAATGTAGAGGTTTCACGATGGTGTGGTACCCCTCGAAGGAGGAACCATGCCAACCGCACTCGTCACCGGTGCTTCCGCCGGCCTGGGCCGGGCCCTCGCCGCGGCCCTGGTGAGTCGCAAGTGGACGGTCGTCGGCGACGGCCGTGACGCGGCCGCGCTGGCGTCGGCGGCCCGGGAGACCGGCTTCACGGCCGTCCCCGGCGACGTCGCCGACCCGGCCCACCGCGCGTCGCTGGCCGACGCCTGCCCGTCGCTCGACCTGCTCGTCAACAACGCCAGCTCGCTCGGCGTGAGCCCGCTGCCGCCGCTGGGGAGCTATCCCTTGGCGGAGCTGGAAAACGTCTACCGCGTCAACGTCTTCGCGCCGCTCGCCCTGACGCAGCTGCTGCTGCCGGCGCTGACGGCGGCGCGCGGCACGATCGTCGACATCAGCTCGGACGCCGCCGTCGAAGCGTACGAAGGCTGGGGCGGCTACGGCTCCGCGAAAGCCGCGCTCGACCAGGTCACGGCCGTGCTCGGCGCGGAGAACCCGGAGCTGGCCGTGTACGCGGTCGACCCGGGCGACCTGCGCACGGCGATGCACCAGCGCGCGTTCCCGGGCGAGGACATCTCGGACCGCCCGCTGCCGGAGACGGCCGTCCCGGCGTTCCTGCGGCTGCTCGACGAACGCCCGCCCAGCGGCCGCTACCGCGCCGCCGACCTGCTGGTGACCGCATGAACATCCGCTTCGACCTGCCGGACGAGCTGTCAGCGTCGGCCCCGCCGGAAGCTCGTGGCCTGGCGCGTGACGAGGTCCGCCTGCTGGTCGCGTCGCCCGCGGGTGTCCACCACACCGTGTTCTCTTCGCTGGGGGAGCACCTGAGGCCGGGTGACCTGCTGGTGGTCAACACGTCCGGCACGCTGCCCGCGGCGGTCGACGCCATCCGCGGCGGGCGTCCGGTCGTCGTCCACTTCGCGACGGAACTGGACGACGGCGCCTGGGTGGTCGAGCTGCGCGCGCCCAGCGGTCCACTGCTCGACGGGCAGGCGGGGGAGCGGCTGGAGCTGCCCGGGGGAGCGTCGCTGACGCTGCTGGCCGGTGGGCCGCGGCTGTGGCGGGCGACGGTGACGGTCGAAGGGACGGTGCCGGGGTTCCTGGCGGCGGTCGGCCGCCCGATCCGCTACGGGTACGTCCCGCGCGCGTGGCCGTTGTCGGACTACCAGACGGTGTTCGCCCGCGAGCCGGGCAGCGCGGAGATGCCGTCGGCGGCCCGGCCGTTCTCCGACGCGCTGGTGACCCGCCTGGTGACGGACGGCGTCCTGTTCGCGCCGCTGCTGCTGCACACGGGCGTGTCGTCGCCGGAGGCGGGCGAGCCACCCCAGGCCGAGCGGTTCCGCGTCCCGGCGACGACGGCCGCGCTGGTCCAGTGGGTCCGCGGCCGCGGCGGCCGGGTGATCGCGGTGGGCACGACGGCGGCGCGCGCCCTGGAGTCGGCGGACCTGCCCGGCGGCTCCGAAGGCTGGACGGACCTGGTCCTCGGCCCGGACCGCCCGGCCCGGGTGGTGGACGGCATCATCACGGGCCTGCACGCCCCGGACGCGTCCCACCTGCTGCTCCTGGCGGCGGTGGCGGGCCGCGACCTGGTCCAGCGCGCGTACGACGCGGCGGTGGAGCGCCGCTACCTCTGGCACGAGTTCGGCGACGTCTCCCTGCTCCTGCGCCGCTGACCTCGCGCTAGTGGCGGGCTTCGGCGTTCTGCCGGCGCGAGCGCAGCAGGCCCGCGATCGCCACCACCGCGATGCCGAACCCGATCCCCGTCACGATCGACGCCACCAGGCTCGCCGTCGCGGTGGCGAGCCCGAACGCCCCGCCCAGGTAGACCGGGATGCTGACCGCCACCGGCAGCCAGTTCCGCAGCGTGAACGCGCGGTCCGACGCCAGCCACAGCACCAGCGTCACCGCGGCCGCCGTGACGACCGGGATCCCCCAGACCACCAGGCTCGTCACGGCGTCCATGCCGAGTGACCTGAACCACTCGAACGTCGCCTGGCCCATCCCGATGAACAGCACGACCAGCGCCACGCGGACACCGGTGGCTCCCTGGCCCCGTCGGCTCGTCATGTCTTCCCTCCCGTTTCCGTCGTCACCCGTACCACGTTCGGGTGACCCGGGAGGTTGTCCACGCCGGGCGGAAAGTCCAGATGCCGGGAACATCTCGCGTTCACCGGCGACGCCCCGCATGCTCTGGCGGCACCGAGAGCGAGGACATTCGCCCAGTAGGCGCGCCGCCGGCCGATGTCAAGGAATCTCACAAGATTTCCCGGGATGCGGATGGCTATGCGCCCCAGTGGGTGACCGTGCGAACCTCGCCACGACACCGACCCCGGAAAGGCGACGCCGACGTGCGCACCCACCACAGAACCCGCTTCCTGGCCTCGGCGCTGGCCGCTCTGACCGCCGTGGGGCTGCTCGCGGGCTGCTCCCGCGCGGCCGACACCACCACGCCGGCCGCCAACCAGGGGGCCGCCGGGGAGGTGCGGCTCGGGTTCTTCCCGAACGTCACCCACGCGCCCGCGCTGATCGGGGTCAAGAAGGACTTCTTCAAGCAGGAGCTGGGCTCGACCAAGCTCACCACCCAGACGTTCAACGCGGGTCCCGACGAGGTCAACGCGCTGCTGGGCGGCTCGCTCGACATCGCCTACATCGGCTCCGGCCCGGCCATCAACGCCTTCACCAAGTCCAAGGGCAGCATCCAGCTGATCTCGGGCGCGGTCTCGGGCGGCGCGCAGCTGGTCGTCAAGCCGGACATCACCAGCGTCGACGGGCTCAAGGGCAAGACGATCGCCACCCCGCAGCTGGCCAACACCCAGGACGTCGCGCTCAAGAAGTTCCTGGCCGGCAAGCAGCTGACCGGCCAGGTCAAGATCACCAACCTGGACAACTCCAAGACGCTCGACGCCTTCAAGAAGGGCGAGGTCGACGGCGGCTGGCTGCCCGAGCCGTGGGCGTCGCGGCTGGTCCTCGACGCCGGCGCGAAGGTCCTGGTCGACGAGAAGGACCTGTGGCCCGGCGGCCGCTTCCCGACGACGGTCATCATCGTGCGCAGCGAGTTCCTGCAGCAGCACCCGGACACCGTCCGCGCGGTGCTGAAGGGCCAGCTGGCCGCGATCGACTGGGCGAAGGCCAACCCGGCGGACGCGAAGACCGTGGTCAACGGCGCGCTCAAGGAGTTCGCCGGCAGTAGCCTGAGCCCCGCGGTGATCGACCGGGCGTTCTCGGGGATCGAGCTGACCAGCGACCCGATCCCGGCCGAGTTCCCGCAGCTCGCGCAGGACTCGGTGACCGCCGGCGTGGTGAAGTCCGCGGTCGCGCTGAAGGGCTTCGCCGACTTCGGCCCGCTGAACGACGTGCTCAAGGCGAAGAACCAGCCCGCCGTCAACGCCCCCGAACTGGCCAAGTGATCCGGAGAGGCAGCCCGCGATGACCACCACCCTCCCCAGCGGCCGCACCAGCTACACCGGTGCGACGGCGGTCCGGCTCGACGGCGTCCGCAAGGCGTTCGGCCCGGCCGGCCGCGCGGTCATCGCGCTCGACGGCGTGGACCTCACGGTCGCGCCCGGCGAGTTCGTCTGCCTGCTCGGCGCGTCCGGCTGCGGCAAGAGCACGCTGCTGAACCTGGTCGCGGGGCTGGACGCGCCGTCGGCGGGGGAGATCACGCTCAACACGTCGCGGCCCGCGGTCATGTTCCAGGAAGCCGCGCTGATGCCGTGGCTGACCGCGGCCCGCAACGTCGAGCTGCCGCTGCGGCTGGCCGGCTTCGGGCGCGCCGAGCGCCGTGAAAAGGCCGCCGAGCTGCTGGAGCTCGTCCGGCTGGAGGGCGCGGGCGGCAAGCGGCCGCACGAGCTGTCCGGCGGGATGCGGCAGCGGGTCGCGCTGGCCCGCGCGCTGGCCGCGACCCTGCGCGTCGGCGGTGACCCGCAGCAGGCGCTGCTGCTGATGGACGAGCCGTTCGCCGCGCTCGACGCCATCACCCGCGACGTCCTGCAGGGCGAACTGCTGCGCGTCTACCGCAGCACCGGCACGTCGGTGCTGTTCGTGACCCACGACGTCCGCGAGGCCGTCCGGCTCGGGCAGCGCGTCGTGCTCCTGTCGTCCCGGCCCGGGAAGGTCGTCCGCGAGTGGACGGACGTCCCGCTGGCCGACGCCGAGGAGCTCACCGAAGAGATCACCGGGCACCTGCGAGAGGTGATCAGCACCCATGCCGCAGCTTGACCGGTCCGAAACCGACCTGGACGCGGTCGGCGCCGGACTGGATTCGCTCGACGCCCCGGTCGGCGATCGCCGTCCGAGCTTCTGGAAGCGCTTCGCCTGGGGTTTCCTGCCACCCGTGCTCGCCCTGGTCCTGCTGGTCGTGGTCTGGCAGGTCCTCTGGGCGGCGGCGTTCTGGTCGGAGGCGCAGCTGCCCGCGCCGATCGCGGTGTGGGACGAGTTCTGGAGCCGCGTCGTCGACGGCGAGGTCTTCGGCTTCGTCTGGACGTCGGTCCACCGCGCCGCGCTCGGCTTCCTGGCCGGCGTGGTCATCGGCACGCCGCTGGGGCTGGTCGTGGCGAAGGTCCGCGTGGTGCGGGCGGCGATCGGGCCGTTGCTGACCGGGCTGCAGAGCCTGCCGTCGGTGGCCTGGGTGCCGGCCGCGATCCTGTGGTTCGGGATCAACGACGGCGCGATCTACTTCGTCGTCCTGCTGGGCTCGGTGCCCTCGATCGCGAACGGCCTGGTGTCGGGCATCGACCAGATCCCGCCGATCCTGCCGCGCGTGGGCCAGGTGATGGGCGCGAACCGGCTCTCGTCGGCCCGGCACATCCTGCTGCCCGCGGCGCTGCCGGGCTTCCTCGCCGGGCTCAAGCAGGGCTGGGCGTTCTCGTGGCGCTCGCTGATGGCGGCCGAGCTCATCGCGCTGTCCCCGCAGCTCGGCGTGGGTCTCGGCGCGTACCTGAACCAGGGCTCGTCGCTCAACAGCATCGAGACGGTCATCGCGGCGATCTTCCTGATCCTGCTGGTCGGCATCGGGATCGAGCTGCTGGTGTTCCGCCCGCTGGAGCGCGCGGTGCTGCGGGCCCGCGGACTGACTTCTTCACTTTGACCCGCCGCTGATGTCGAAGCCGGGATTCCGGCGTCGACGTCCCCTTCGCAAGTCGACGAAGGGAGCAGGCGATGGTTGTCCCGGTGCTGGTGGCGTCGGTGGCCGCGTTCGTGGTGAGCGCGGTCTGGTACACGGTGTTCGGCCGGGTGTGGGCCGAGCTGAGCGCCGCGGGCGCGGCGGCGCGGCCGTCCCCGTGGCGGATGGGCGCGGAGTTCGGCCGGACGGTGGTGCTGGTCGTGGTCTTCGCGGTGCTGGCGACGGCGACGTCGTGGCCGGTCTTCGGCCTGGCGGCGCTGGTGTGGGCGGGGTTCCCGGTGGTGATCCTGGCGGGCTCGGTGCTGCACGAGCGCGTGCCGGTCCGGCTGGCCGCGTTGCACGCGGGCGACTGGCTGGTCAAGATCGTGGTCGTGGCGCTGGTGCTGGCGGTGTGGCGATGACCGGGGTGCTGCTGGACGGGATCGCGTTCGGCGAGTCCCCGCGCTGGCACGACGGCCGCCTGTGGTTCGCCGACTGGCTGGCGCACGAGATCGTGGCGGTCACCCCGGCCGGGGCGCGCGAGGTGGTGTTCCGCGCGGACTTCCCGACGATGCCGATGTGCTTCGACTTCGCCGGCGGCCGGCCGCTGATCATCTCGTCGTCGGACGGCCTGCTGCTGCGGCTGACCCCGGAGGGCCTGGTCACCCACGCCGAGCTGGGCGGGCGCGGGTTCAACGAGATCGTGGTGGCACGCGACGGCGGCTGCTACGTCAACGGCGGCGGCTTCGACCTGATGGCGGGGGAGCCCTACCGGCCCGGGGCGCTGCTCCACGTGAGCCCGTCGGGCGTGGTCCGCGAGGTCGCGGCCGACATCGCGTTCGGCAACGGCATGGCCCTGACCCCGGACGGCGCGACGCTGATCGTGGCGGAGTCGTACGCCAACCGGCTGACGGCGTTCACGGTCGGCCCGGACGGTGGCCTGATCGATCGTCGGGTGTGGGCCGACCTCGAAAAGGGCGTCCCGGACGGCATCGCGCTGGACGCTTCGGGCGCGGTCTGGGTGTCGGACGTCCCGGGCCGGTCGTGCACCCGGGTCCGCGAGGGCGGCGAGGTCGTCGAACGGCTGGCGTTCGACCACGGGTGTTTCGCGTGCGCGCTGAGCGACGACACGTTGTACCTGGTCACGCAGGAGTGGCAGGGCCTCGACGGCGTCGGCGCGGGAGCCCGGACGGGCCGGATCCTGACCCACCCGGTGTCCGTGGGCCGTGCTCAGTCCTCCGGCGGATCCGTCGCCACCTCGAGCGAGAGCTGCTGAAGGATCTGCAGAACGTCAGGCCCGGGACACTCGTCCTCGAAGGTCTCGACGACCTTGACGAACCCCATCAGCAGCCCGCGCATGAGCGCTTCCTGCCGGCGAGCCAGCTCGTCGACGGCCTGCTTGACGACGTCCTGCAGTTCGGCGAGGTACTCGGGCGGGACGGCGGAGTCGGCCGTCATGGTGAATTCGAGCGCGCCCTCGAGCAGTTCGGGATAGCCGCTCGCGCCGGCTTCGCCCCCGGTTTCCAGGTTCTGGCGAAGCCGGTAGACCGACGCCAGCAGGCCGATGCCGGTCTGCACCAGATCCGTGTCCTCCATGCCGGAAGCATGGCACGCGAACCGCGGCCCCGCCCTCGACGCGAGCCTTTTGATCCGTGACCGGCGGGTGGTGTTTCGCGGCCCCGGCGCGGGTGCGGGCGAGAACGCGGTCGCTGAATGCGGCGGGTGGCCGTGCCCGGGGGCGTGGCTGGGTGAGTGGTGTTGCGGCCCCGGCGCGGGTGTCGGGCGGGAACGCGGTCGCTGAATGCCACAGCCGGCCGCGCCCGGGGGAGGGCGTGGCCGGCTGCGTGGTGTCTAGCGGCCTCGACGAGCTCCAGCGCGGGTGCCGGCCGAGAACGCGGCCGCGCCGCCGCTCCGGCGGTTGCCCGCCGTGCCGCCGCCCGAAGCCGCGGCTCCGCCGAACCGGCGGGCACCCGAGGCGGTGGCCCCGTCGGACCGGCGGGCGGCACCCGCGGCCCCGCCGGATCGCCGGGCGCCGCCGGATGCGGGCTCGCCGGACCGGCGGCCGCCCCCGGAAGCAGCCGTGCCGGCGCGGCGCGACGCTGCCGTGCCGCGGCCGGAGTTCTGCTGGTCCTCGCGCCGCGCCTGGCCGTTCGCCCGGGAGCGCTGGCCGCCGCGGTTCTCCTTCGGCGTCGCCGGGGCGCCTCGGCGTCCGCGGCCCGCGCCCGGCGCCGCGCCGGATGCCGTGACCTTCTTCGGCCGGTTGTCCACCGGCGGCCGCTTCGGGGAGGCCGTGAACGACCGCTCGCCCGGGGCCAGCTCCGCCAGCAGCGGGTGACCCGGGCCGAGCTGGGTCGTCGTCGGCTTGATGCCCGCCTTGCGGGTCAGGTCGCGGACGTCGCGGACCTGCGCGTCCGTCATCAGCGTCACGACCGTGCCCGAGGCCCCGGCGCGAGCCGTGCGGCCGGAGCGGTGCAGATACGCCTTGTGCTCGACCGGCGGGTCGGCGTGGATGACCAGGCGGACGTCGTCGACGTGGATGCCGCGCGCCGCGATGTCCGTGGCCACGAGCGTGCGAGCCGTCCCCGACGAGAACGCCTCGAGGTTGCGCGTGCGGGCGTTCTGGCCCAGGTTGCCGTGCAGCTCCACCGCCGGCACGCCCGCCGCCAGCAGCTTCCGCGTCAGCGCCTTCGCGCGGCTCTTCGTCCGCGTGAACACCAGGGTGCGGCCCGGCGCCGCGGTCAGGTCGACCAGCACCGGCAGCCGGTGGGTCTCCTCGAGGTGCAGGACGTGGTGCTCCATCGTCGTCACCGGCGACTGCGCCGAGTCGACGCTGTGCAGCACCGGGTCGTCCATGAACCGCTTGACCAGCACGTCGACGCCGTTGTCCAGGGTCGCGGAGAACAGCAGCCGCTGCCCGCGCGACGGCGTCGCGTCCATGATCCGCCGGACCTCGGGCAGGAAGCCCAGGTCGGCCATGTGGTCGGCCTCGTCCAGCACGGTGATCTCGACGGCGTCGAGCTTCACGTGCCCGGAGCGCATGTGGTCGGCGAGCCGGCCGGGGCAGGCGACGACGATGTCGACGCCGTCACGCAGCCGCGTGATCTGCGGGTTCGCGCTGACGCCGCCGAAGATCGTGGTCGCCTTGAGGCCCAGCGGCTTCGCCAGCGGCAGGATCGACGCCTCGATCTGCGTCGCGAGCTCGCGGGTCGGCGCCAGGATCAGCGCGCGCGGACGGCCCGGCTTGCGGCGCGTCGGGCCCGCGGCGAGGCGGGCCAGCACGGGCAGGACGAAGCCGTAGGTCTTGCCGGAGCCGGTCCGGCCGCGGCCGAGCACGTCACGCCCGGCGAGGGTGTGCGGCAGGGTCGCCGCCTGGATCGGGAAGGGCTCGGTGACGCCCTGGGCGGCCAGCGCGTCCACCAGGGTGGCGGGCAGGCCGAGTTCAGCGAAAGTGCTCATAAGTCAGTGCGGGCGCGCTAAACGCCCTGGTCTCCATAACCTGAGAAGGGTTGTCCTGCCCGGCGCAGACCGGTCAACGGCCGCGGCGCGTGGTAGTCGACAACAGCAGCGTGCCGAGGCAGAACTGAGCGGCCCGCATGATCAGTGTACCGAACGAAGGTGACATACCCCCAGTGAGATTGCCCGCACTCTGGGAGACTTGCTAAGTTACCGGTCGGTAATCGAGGAGGACGACCATGCTGCTGAACCCGCACGAGTACGACCCGGCCCACTTCGACGCGGAAACGCGCCGGTTGCTCCGGGCCACCATCGACTGGTTCGAGCAGCGTGGCAAGGCGAAGCTGACCGAGGACTACCACAACCGCACCTTCTACGCGGACTTCCTCGAGTTCGCGGGCAAGGAAGGCCTCTTCTCGACCTTCCTGACGCCCGCCGCGAACGCCGACGGCAACCCCGACAAGCGCTGGGACACCGCCCGCGTCGCCGCCCTCTCGGAAATCCTCGGTTTCTACGGGCTGAACTACTGGTACCCGTGGCAGGTCACGATCCTCGGCCTCGGCCCGGTGTGGCAGAGCGCCAACGCGGACGCCCGCAAGCGCGCGGCGGACGCCCTCGACGCGGGCGGCGTCGGCGCGTTCGGACTGTCCGAAAAGGATCACGGCGCCGACATCTACTCCTCGGACCTGGTCCTCACCCAAGACGGCGACGGCTACCGCGCCACCGGCTCGAAGTACTACATCGGCAACGGCAACTGTGCGCGCACGGTGTCGGTCTTCGGTCGCATCGACGGCGTCGAAGGCCCCGACCAGTACGTCTTCTTCTACGCCGACTCCGAGCACCCGAACTACCACGTGGTGAAGAACGTGGTGCCGTCGCAGATGTACGTCGCCGAGTTCCGGCTCGAGGACTACCCGGTGCGCGCCGAGGACATCCTGCACGTCGGCGCCGAAGCGTTCAGCGCCGCGCTGAACACCGTCAACATCGGCAAGTTCAACCTCTGCTTCGGCGGCATCGGCATGGCGACGCACTCGCTGTACGAGGCCGTCACCCACGCGCACAACCGCGTCCTCTACGGCAACCCCGTCACGGACTTCCCGCACGTGCGCCGCGAGTTCGTCGAGGCGTACGCGCGGCTGACGGCGATGAAGCTGTTCTCCGACCGCGCTGTCGACTACTTCCGCAGTGCGAACCCGGACGACCGCCGCTACCTGCTCTTCAACCCGATCACCAAGATGAAGGTGACGACCGAGGCGCAGAAGGTGATCGGCCTGCTCGCCGACGTCGTGGCGGCCAAGGGCTTCGAAGCGGACACCTACCTCGCGATGTCCAAGAACGACATCGACGGCCTGCCGAAGCTCGAAGGCACGGTGGCGGTGAACCTCGCGCTCATCGCGAAGTTCATGCCCGCCTACCTGTTCGCTCCGCAGGAGTACGCGCCGGTCGGCACGCGCACCGACGCCGCGGACGACGAGTTCCTCTTCCGCCAGGGCCCGGCGCGCGGCCTGTCGAAGGTCCGGTTCCACGACTGGAAGACCGCCTACGCCGAGGCCGCGCACATCCCGAACGTCGCGCTGTTCACCGAGCAGGCCGGCTACCTCGTCAAGCTGCTCACCGAGGCCGCGCCCGGCGAGGACCAGCAGAAGGACCTCGACTTCGGGCTCGCGCTGACCGAGCTGTTCACGCTGATCGTGTACGGCCAGCTGATCCTGGAGCAGGCGCGGATCACCGGTCTGGACGCCGAGGTCGTCGACCAGATCTTCGCCGTGCTGGTGCAGGACTTCAGCGCCGCGGCGGTGGACCTCAACGGCAAGGCGAGCTCGACCGACGCCCAGCAGGCGATCGCCTTGGCCGCGGTGCGCAAGCCGGTCGTCGACGCGGAGCGCTTCGAGAACGTCTGGGCGCGCGTTCGCGCGCTTTCCGGGACCTACGCGATGAACCCGTAAGCCGATCGACACCCGGTCTTCCGGTTGGCAAGATCACTTGGGTGAACCCTGAGCGGGCAGCGGAGCTGATCTGGGACGCCTGGCAGACCGGAGAACGGCTCGACGGCCTGCCCGCCGACGCCCGCCCGTGCGACCTCGCCGAGGGCATGGCTGCGCAGGCAGCGCTCGCCGAGCTGGCCGGGCCGGTGTCCGGCTGGAAGATCGCCGCGACCACCGTTTACGCCCGGCAGTACCTCGACGTTCCGGGTCCGCTGCCGGGCGTGATGTTCGAGCGGTTCCGGCACGCCGAGGGCGAGCCGGTGCCCGCCGACACCCTGACCATGGGCGTCGCCGAGCCCGAGTTCGCCTTCCGGCTCAAGGCCGATCCCGGCCCGTCGCCGTCGCTGACGGCGTTGCTCGACGCGGTCGACACGATGTTCCTCGCCGTCGAACTGCCGGACAGCCGCTACACGGACCACCAGCACGCGGGCGGCCCGCAACTGCTCGCGGACGTGGCGTGCGCGGGCCGGTTCGTCGAAGGCCGGGCGGTGCCGGGCTGGCGCGACCTCGACCTGCCGCGGCAGCCGGTCGTCCTGCACGCCGACGGCGCGGAGTTCTCGCGCGGCAGCGGCAGCCTGGTGCTCGGCGACCCGCGCCTGGCGCTGCACTGGCTGGCGATGGACCTGCCGCGGCACGGCCGGTCGCTGCGCCCGGGCGACGTCGTGACGACCGGGACGGCCACCCCGCCGTGCCCGATCCGCGCCGGCGGGCACGTGGTCGCCGACTTCGGGCCGCTGGGCTGCGTGGAGGTGTGGTTCGCGGGGGGAGGGTAATTCGGCGGTTCCGGGGCTATCGTCGGCGCGTGGGCGAGCGCGGCAGGCCACGGCACCCGGACCGGCTGACCCCCGCCGAGTGGCGGGTGGTCGACGCGGTCCGGCACGGCCTGACCAACCGCGAGATCGCGACCGGGCGCGGCACCAGCCAGGACGCCGTGAAGTTCCACGTCGGCAACGCCGTCCGCAAGCTCGGCCTGACCGGGCGCGCGGAGCTGCGCGCGTGGCGTGGCGCCCCGGCGGACAGCGCACTGGGCCGGGCTTCCGGGGAGGAACCGATGCTGGGACCGATCGGGCAGGTTTCGCGGACCGTCGCGGACCTCGGCCGGGCGAAGGCGTTCTACGGGGACGTGCTCGGCCTGGACCACCTCTACACGTTCGGGGACTTGGCGTTCTTCGACTGCGACGGCGTCCGGTTGTTCCTGACGGCCGGGGAGCCGAACGGCCCGGAATCGGTGCTGTACTTCAAGGTCCCGGACATCGACGCGGCGTACGACACCCTGCGCGAGCGCGGGGTCGAGTTCCTCGGCGCGCCGCACCGGATCTTCCGGCACGAGTCCGGGGTGGAGGAGTGGATGGCGTTCTTCACCGATCCCGACGGCCATCCGACGGCGCTCATGAGCCAGCTCCCTGGCTAGAGTGACCGGGTGCTGACGTTCCGTGCCGGGTTCTTCGCGCTCGCCGCGGTCGTGCTGCTGCTCGACGCCGGGCTCTGGTGGTTCGGCCGCAGCCAGCACCAGACGACCGCCCGGATCGGGTTCCTCGTCGCGTTCGTGCTGCTGCTGGCCCTGCTCGCGCTGGCCGCCGGGCTGGTGCGCTGGGAGGTCGCGGCCCCGCTGGGCGCGGCGTCGACGTCCGGCCTGTTCTTCGTCGGCTCGGCGGCGATCTTCAGCGTGGGCTTCGGGTTCCTGCTGGCCGCGGTCGTCGGGGCGGCCCTCGTGCGCCGCCTGGTGCTCGACGCCTCTCCGGTCGGCTGGCGCGGCGGGACCTGGCTGATCAGCTCGTCGGCCGCCGTGGTGCCGGCGGTGCTGTTCGCGGTCGGTCTGGCGACGCTCCGCTGACCCGGGCCGCCACACGAAAGGCGGGCCACCCGAGGATGACCCGCCTTCCGCCGTTGTCCTACTTGCCGAACCCGGCTCGCCGCAGGGCGTCGGCCATGGAGCCGCTCGCTGCGGAGTTGCCGCCGCGGTCCCGGCCGCCGCCACCACCGCGCTGGCCGCCGCCGGAGCCGCCGCGACGCTGACCGCCGCCGCCCCCGCCCTGGCCGCGGTCCCGGCCGCCGCCGCGGTTGCCGGACGGCGCGCCCGGCTCGTCGTCCAGCCGCAGCGTCAGGGAAATCCGCTTCCGCGGCACGTCGACGTCGAGCACCTTGACCTTAACGATGTCCCCGGGCTTCACGACCTCCCGCGGGTCCTTCACGAAGTTCTTCGACAGCGCCGAGACGTGCGCGAGGCCGTCCTGGTGCACGCCGACGTCGATGAACGCGCCGAACGCCGCCACGTTCGTGACGACGCCTTCGAGCCGCATCCCGGGCTTCAGGTCGCCGATCTTGTCGACGCCCTCGGCGAACGTCGCCGTCTTGAACGCGGGGCGCGGGTCGCGGCCCGGCTTCTCCAGCTCGGCCAGGATGTCCGTCACCGTCGGGAGGCCGAACGTGTCGTCGACGAACTCCGCCGGCTTCAACGAGGACAGCGTCCGGGTGTTGCCGATCAGCGAGCGCAGGTCGGTGCCGGTCGTCGACAGGATGCGCCGGACCACCGGGTACGCCTCCGGGTGCACCGAGGACGAGTCGAGCGGGTCGTCGCCGTCCGGGATGCGCAGGAAGCCCGCGCACTGCTCGAACGCCTTCGGCCCGAGCCGCGCGACCTCCTTCAGCGCCACGCGGGAGCGGAACGGCCCGTTCGTGTCGCGGTGGGAAACGATGTTCTCGGCCAGCCCGGTCGTGATGCCCGAGACGCGGGTCAGCAGCGGCGCGGACGCCGTGTTGACGTCGACGCCGACCGCGTTCACGCAGTCCTCGACCACCGCGTCGAGCGAGCGCGACAGCGACACCTCGGAGAGGTCGTGCTGGTACTGGCCGACGCCGATCGACTTCGGGTCGATCTTCACCAGCTCGGCCAGGGGGTCCTGCAGCCGTCGCGCGATCGAGACCGCGCCGCGCAGCGAGACGTCCATGGTCGGCAGTTCCTGCGAAGCGAACGCCGACGCCGAGTACACCGAAGCGCCCGCCTCGGAGACCACGGCCTTCGTCAGCTTCAGCTCGGGGTGCTTCTTGATCAGCTCCTGGGCGAGCTTGTCCGTCTCGCGGGACGCCGTGCCGTTGCCGATCGAGATCAGCTCGACCTGGTGCCGCGCGCACAGCGCCGCGAGCTCGGCGATGGACTGGTCCCACTTGTTCGCAGGCTGGTGCGGGTAGATGACGTGGGTGTCGACGACCTTGCCGGTCGCGTCCACGACGGCCACCTTGACGCCGGTCCGGAAGCCGGGGTCGAGGCCCAGCGTGGCGCGGGTGCCGGCGGGGGCGGCGAGCAGCAGGTCGCGCAGGTTGGCCGCGAAGACGCGCACGGCGTCGTCCTCCGCGGCCTGGCGCAGCCGCATCCGCAGGTCGATGCCCAGGTGCAGGAGGATCTTGGTGCGCCACGCCCAGCGCACGGTGTCGCCGAGCCACTTGTCGCCCGGGCGGCCCTGCTGCGTGATGCCGAACTTCGCGGCGATGCGCTGCTCGTACTCGGTCGGCCCCACCTGCGGCTCGTCGGAGGGCTCCTCGGGCGCCATCGTCAGGTCGAGGACCTCCTCCTTCTCGCCGCGCAGCATCGCGAGGATCCGGTGCGAGGGGAGCTTGGTGTAGGGCTCGGAGAAGTCGAAGTAGTCGGAGAACTTCGCGCCTTCTTCCTCCTTGCCCGAGCGGACCTTGGCGACCAGGTGGCCCTGGCCCCACATCTTCTCGCGCAGCTCGCCGATCAGGTCGGCGTCCTCGGCGAAGCGCTCGACGAGGATCGCGCGGGCGCCGTCGAGCGCCGCCTGTGCGTCCGCGACGCCCTTGTCGGCGTCGACGAACACCGCGGCCGCGGCCTGCGGGTCGGTCGTCGGGTCGTCGAGGAGGCCGTCGGCCAGGGGCTCGAGACCCGCTTCGCGCGCGATCATGGCCTTCGTGCGGCGCTTCGGCTTGTACGGGAGGTAGATGTCCTCCAGGCGCGACTTCGTGTCCGCGGCCAGGATCGAGGCCTCGAGGGCTTCGTCGAGCTTGCCCTGGCTCCGGATCGACTCCAGCACGGCGAGCCGGCGCTCGTCGAGCTCCCGCAGGTAGCGCAGCCGCTCCTCGAGCGTGCGCAGCTGCGCGTCGTCGAGCATGCCGGTGACTTCCTTGCGGTACCGCGCGATGAAGGGCACGGTCGAACCGCCGTCGAGCAGCTCGACGGCGGCCTTGACCTGTCCTTCGCGCACGCCCAGTTCTTCGGCGATCTTCTGCTCGACCGACACGCTCACTGCTACACGCTCCCGCTTCGCCTGGTTCCGATCGTCTCATTCTGCCGTTTCGGCCGCCCCGACTTTCGGATGGGGCTCCTTGACAATCAGATTGGTCTAGTCCATTTTGTGGTGACCTGCCTCACCACCGTCGTGGAGGTCGCCCGTGGTCCCCAAGGTTCGTCTAGCACTCCTGTCGTTACTTTCCGTGGTCGCGCTGAGTCTCGGCGTGACGTTCGTCCTCGCCGGCAACGCTTCGGCGGCGAACATCCTGGCCAACCCCGGCTTCGAGGCCGGCACCACGGGCTGGACGTGCACCGCGGTGCCGACCGCCGTGAGCACGCCGGTCCACAGCGGCAGCCGCGCGCTGAGCGCGACGCCGACGTCGTCGGACAACGCGCAGTGCTCGCAGACGCTGACCGTCTCCGCGAACACGGCGTACAAGCTGTCGGCTTGGGTCCAGGGCAGCTACGTCTACCTGGGTGTTTCCGGCTCGGCGACGACCAGCACGTGGACGCCGGGCACCAGCGGCTACCAGCAGCTGTCGCTGAGCTTCACGACCGGCTCGAGCACGTCCCTGACGGTGTACCTGCACGGCTGGTACGGCCAGCCGACGTACTACGCCGACGACGTCAGCCTCGACGGCCCGGGCACCCCGCCGCCGACGACGCCGACCACCCCCACCACGCCGACGACCCCGCCGACCACCACCACTCCGCCGACGACGACCACGCCGCCGCCGACGCAGAGTGACCTGCCGAAGCACGTCCTGACGGGCTACTGGCAGAACTTCTACAACGGCGCGAAGGCGCTGAAGCTGGCGGACGTCCCGACGACGTACAACATCATCGCGGTGTCCTTCGCGGACGCCACGGGCACGCCGGGCGCGGTGAGCTTCACGCTCGACTCGGGCCTGTCGTCCCAGCTCGGCGGCTACACGGACGCGCAGTTCAAGGCGGACATCAAGACGGTCCAGGCGCGCGGCCAGAAGGTCATCATCTCGGTGGGCGGCCAGAACGGCACGATCAGCGTCAGCGATTCGACGTCGGCGAACAACTTCGCCAACAGCGTCAAGACGCTGATCTCGAACTACGGCTTCGACGGCGTCGACATCGACCTCGAGAACGGCATCAACGCGACGTACATGGGCCAGGCGCTGCGCAGCATCTACAACGGCGGCGGCAAGGTCATCACGATGGCCCCGCAGACGATCGACATGCAGTCCACGCAGGGCGGCTACTTCCAGCTCGCGCTGGGCATCAAGGACATCCTGACGATCGTCAACATGCAGTACTACAACTCGGGTTCGATGAACGGCTGCAACGGCAACGTCTACTCGCAGGGCACGGTCGACTTCCTGACGGCGCTGGCCTGCATCCAGCTCCAGGGCGGCCTGCGGGCGGACCAGGTGGGCCTGGGCCTCCCGGCGTCGTCCTCGGCAGCCGGCGGCGGCTACCAGGCCCCGGCGAACACGGTGTCGGCGCTGAACTGCCTGGCCCGCGGGACGTCCTGCGGCTCGTTCAAGCCGTCGGCGACGTACCCGTCGATCCGCGGCGCGATGACGTGGTCGATCAACTGGGACGCGACGTCGGGGTACGGGTTCGCCAACACGGTGTCGGCCGGCCTCGCGGGCCTGCCGTGACCGTGCGCTGAGGAAAGGCCCTCCCGGAAGCGCGGCCGGGAGGGCCTTCTTCATACTGCGCTGGTGGAGACGACCGTCTGGGTGGACGACTGGCAACTGCAGTGCTGCGGCGAACCGTTCTCGGTGGGTTCACGCGTGCGCTGGCACCTGGTGGCGTCCGATCCGGACTCCCTCGGCGAGGTGCTCGGCGAGGAGGCCGCCGCGCGCGTGCCGTACGCCGAGGAGCACCACGGTTCCGAGAGCGGCGATCCCGTCGAGGCGGTGGTGCGCAGCATCGACGCGGTGCACCACCGGCTCCGGCCGTCGCCGGAGAACCCGCAGTGGCTCGTCCACGTCGAGGATTCCACGGTCCTGCGCCCGGTTCAGCGAGCCGACGGCCGCGAGCCCGAGAGCGACGGGTTGTCCTTCCGCGGGTACCTCGTCGAAGTCGAACTCGGTCACTTCTCGGTCTCGTCTCGGCACGAGTCGTATTCGCCGTGAGCAGGGCCAAGAGGCTGGTGGCCACCGTCAGCAGACCGGAGACGACCGCGAGGACCTGGCCGATGGTCTTCCACTTCTCCTCGGACCGGCGCGGTGGTGGCCCGGACGCGTTCGGGTGGCGGGTCACGGTCACGTCGGGCCTCCGGTCTCCTCGGGAACCGGCTCGGGCCGGTTCACCTGCCCTGAGTCGCCCGGGGACGGGGAACTGCTACACCGGCATGATCGGCAGCCGCAACGCTCCGGGGGCCTCCGGCGGCACCGCTGGGTTCTTCGGGGCCACCGGCGCCACTCGCCGGTACTCCGTGCCCAACGCCGGGCGGGGGTCCGCTTCCCCGCGGTTCGGCCAGAACGCCATCGCCCGCTCCGCCTGGGCCGTGATCGTCAGTGACGGGTTCACGCCCAGGTTCGCCGTGATGGCCGAGCCGTCCACCACGTGCAGGCCCGGGTGGCCGTACAGCCGCTGGTACGGGTCGACCACGCCCGACGCGGGGGAGTCGCCGATCGTGCAGCCGCCGATGAAGTGGCCCGTGATCGGGGTGTTCAGCATGTCCGTCCACGCACCCTGCGGGAGTCCGCCGATCTTCGAAGCGACCCGGCGGGTCACCTCGTGGCCCGCCGGGATCCACTCCGGGGACGGCGCGCCCGCGCCTTGGCGGGTCGTCATGCGGCGGCCGAACAGGCCTCTTTTCGTGTACGTCGTCACGGAGTTGTCGAGCGTCTGCATCACCAGCAGCCCGATCATCCGCTCCGACCAGTGCCGCGGGTTGTGGATGCGCAGCAGGTCGCGGCGAGAACGCCACAGCTCGCGCAACCCCAGCACCCAGCGCTTGCGGCCCGGCACGCCGTCCACGAGCACCGTCGCCATCAGGCCCATCACGTTGCTGCCGCGCCCGTACCGCACCGGCTCCACGTGCGTCACCGCGTCCGGGTGGATCGACGACGTGATCGCGACGCCTCGCGAATAGTCCGTGTCCTCGCGCAGCGACCGCGCCGCCAGCACCGCCTCGGAGTTCGTGCGGGCCAGGAGCCCGAGCCGCGGGGAGACGTGCGGAAGGGTTCCGGTGTCCCGCATGCGGTGCAGCAGCCGTTGCGTCCCCAGCGAAGCCGCCGAGAACACCACCTGCGTCGCGGTGAACGTCCGCCGCGAAAAGCCGCCGGTCCGTCGCGTGTCCACCGCGTAGCCGCCGTCGATCGGCCGGACGGACACCGCCGTCGTCAGCGGGTGCACCACCGCGCCCGCCTGCTCGGCCAGGTACAGGTAGTTCTTCACGGTCGTGTTCTTCGCGCCGACCCGGCACCCGGTCATGCACTCGCCGCACAAGGTGCACGACGAACGCAGGGGACCGGCGCCGCCGAAGAACGGGTCCACTCCGGACTGTCCGAAGTAGACGCCGACCGGCGTGCGGCGGTACGTGTGGCCGATACCCATGTCCTCGGCCACGTCCCGGAGCACCCGGTCCGCGGCCGTCGTCGCGGGGTTCTCGACCACGCCCAGCATCCGCTTCGCCTGGTCGTAGTACGGCGCCAGCTCGGACTTCCAGTCCGTGATGTGCGCCCACTGCGGGTCTTCGTAGAACTTGTCCGGCGGCTCGTACAGCGTGTTCGCGTACACCAGCGAACCACCGCCGACGCCGGAGCCGCTCATCACGAACGTGTTCTTCAGCAGCGTCAGCCGCTGGATGCCGAAACACCCCAGCGCGGGCGCCCACAGGTACTTCCGCAGCCGCCACGACGTCTTCGCGAACTCGTCGTCGGCGAACCGGCGGCCGGTCTCCAGCACGCCGACGCGGTAGCCCTTCTCGGTCAGCCGCAACGCCGTGACGCTGCCGCCGAACCCCGAGCCGATCACCAGGACGTCGTAGTCCATCACGCCACCACCCGGTAGTCGCCCACGTCGAGCCGCCGGGTCCGGCGGTCGTACTCGGTGACCAGGCCCGGCCAGTTGGTCGTGACGCGGCCGTCGGCCTGGCGGTACCAGCTCGTGCAGGCACTCCACACGCTGTGGCCGAGCCGCCGCTGCACTTCGTCGTCGTAGCGCTGTTCGACCTCGGGCCGGACCTCCACGAAGGACACTCCGGGCCGCGCCAGCCGTTCCACGGCTTGGCGGATGTACCGCGCCTGCCGCTCGATCATGTAGATGATGGACCCGGCGCCGAGGTTGGTGTTGGGCCCGTAGACGCAGAACATGTTCGGGAACCCGGGCACGGCCATGCCGAGGTAGGCCCGCGCGCCGCCGGACCAGGCGTCCCGCAGCGAACGGCCGCCGCGGCCGGTCACCTCCATCCGGCCGAGGAACTCCGTTGCGGCGAACCCGGTGCCGTAGACCAGGACGTCCGCTTCGAGCTCGGTCCCGTCTTCGACCCGCACGCCGCGCGGCGTGATCGACGAGATCCGCCGCGTCTCGACGTCGACGTCCGGCTGGGCCAGCGCGGGCAGGTAGTCGTTGGTGAAGAGGATCCGCTTGCATCCCAGGGGGTAGGCCGGCTTCAGCTTCGCGCGCAGCTCCGGGTCCTTGATGTGGCGGCGGCGCAGCTGCGCGGTCCGCAGCTCGAACATCTTCGCCAGCACGGGGTGACGCGTCATCGCGTACGTCGCGTACTCGGCGAGCAGGAAGATCCGCAGCCGGCCGAGCAGCTGCGTCGGCGGCAGGTGCTCGAACAGCCAGTGCTGCCACCGCCGGTAGGTCGGGTCCGACTTCGCCATCACGTAAGGCGGCGTGCGCTGGAAGACCGTGACGTGCTTCGCGTGCTTCCGCAGCTCGGGCACGAACTGGACGGCGCTGGCCCCGGTCCCGATGACCGCGACGCGCTTGCCGGCGAGGTCGACGTCGTGGTCCCAGCGCGCGGAGTGGAAGGCGTCGCCCGCGAAGCTTTCGCGGCCGGGGATGTCGGGCAGAACCGGCCGGGACAGCTGGCCGACGGCGGGGACGAAAACGTTTGCCTCGTACGTTTCGCCCGTGGTTTCGACGCGCCAGACGCCGCGCTCCTCGTCGAACGATGCCCCGGTGACCTCGGTGCCGTAGCGGATGTGGGGTTCGAGGCCGTACTTCGCGATGACGCCCCGCAGGTAGGCGAGGATGTCCGGCTGGTGCGAGAAGCGCTTCGGCCACCGCGGGTTCGGTTCGAAGGAGAACGAATAGAGCGGCGACGGGATGTCGCAGGCGGCGCCGGGGTAGGTGTTGTCCCGCCAGACCCCGCCGGGCGCGTCCGCGCTCTCGAGGATCGTGAAGCCGGTGAACCCGGCGCGCTTCAGCTCGACCGCCGTCCCGATGCCGCCGAACCCGGTGCCCACGATCAGCACCGACGGCTCCTTCGCCGAACTACTCATGCCGGAAAAGCTACGCAGCAGGGGCCTGTGACAACAGGCCACGAACGGTCACTCGATCGAGAATTCCGGCCACGTCACGCCGGCGGGTGGACGCGCACTTCCCGCGTTTCCGCAGCCGGCTCCGCCCAGTCGGCCAGCCGCGAGGCCGCGCTCTCCAACGTCGCCAGGTCGCGCTTCGGCAGTTTCTCGAACGGCGAAAGGTCGACCACGGCGGCCTTGCGGGACGTCGTGATCTCCCAGAGCCCGCGAACCTGCCCGCCCACCAGCAAGGTGCCCTTGACCAGCCCGTTCTGCGTGATCACCCGCTTGCGGTACTCGTCGGAGACGATCCGCGTCCGGTCCGCGTACGACAGGATCATCTGGTCGAACGGCCCGAGCAGCCGCGGTGGCGCCGGGACGTCCTCGTCCGGGATCGTCAGCTCCGGCAGGTCCAGCAGCTCGCGCCCGTCCGGGTCGCGGTAGCGCCGCAGGTCCATCGAAGCTGCCACCTCGCCCAGCCGGGTGATGCCCGCCCACGCCTGCACGTCGGCCACCGAAGCCGGTCCGAACGCGCGCAGGTACCGCTCGATCAACGAAGACGGCGAAGGCGGCGCGAGCGGCGAGTCCACCCATGCGTCCAGGCACGCGTAGGTCGTCTGGCCCGCTTTGCCCCAGACGCCCCGGGGTGGGACCTGGACCAGCGGAAGGCATCCCCGCGCGAGGTGCGTGAGCGACGCCTTGGCGCTGCCCGGCCACTTCTTCGCCAGTTCGGCACCCAGCGCGGTGCCCGACAGCGGCGCGTCGGCGAGCAGCTCCCGCGCCGCCGAGGCGACCTCGGCGTGGTCCAGCGAGGCGAGTTCGCGCGCGTGCAGCGTGTTCGTCTTGAGGTCGCGGTCGTAGAGCACCTGGACGACCGGCCGCCACGCCAGGGCGTCCGCCGCCGTCACGAGGTGGACCGTGCCGCGCATGAGCGCGATCCGCACCACCTGTCGGCTTTCCAGCAGCGAAGCCAGCTCGGCGGGCTGGAACCCGTGCAGCCGCGACCACAGCGCGTAGTACGGCGGGAACGGCGCCTGCGCCTGCAGCCCCGCCAGGTGTGCCACGGCGTCGTACGCGGACATCTTCACGCGGCGCAGCAGCAGCTGGCGCTCCAGCGTCGCGCGGGTGAGGGCCCGCCGGCTCAACGTCTCCACGCTCGTCACCCTAACGATCACCCCGGACAGTTCCGGTCCTCGATTCGACGCCGGATCGGCCGTCATCCATACTTCCGGCCATGGCCGAGCTCGCCGCGCCCGCCGTCGGGGACTGGGACTTCCCGCGCGGTACCGCCAGCATCGAGCTGATGACCCGCTTCGCCGCCGACCGCGGGCTGCCCGACGGGAAGCTGCTCGCCGCCACGACGCTCTCGCCGGAGCTGCTCGCCGACCCGTCGGTGCAGGTCGACGCGCGCCAGGAGCTGGCCGTCGTCCGCGCGCTCGCGGAGCTGGACGGTTCGGACGCCACGGCTCTCGAACTCGGGCGCCGCTACCGCGTCAGCACCTTCGGCATCTTCGGCTTCGCCTGCATCAGCAGCCCGACCCTGCGCGACGCGATGCTGTTCGCACTGCGCTACTTCGACCTCAGCTTCGCGTTCTGCATCCCGCACGTCGAGCTCGAACCCGGCCGGCTGACGCTGGAGCTCGACGACAGCCGCGTGCCCGGCGACGTCGCCCGGTTCCTCGTGCTGCGCGACCTGGCCGCGATCTTCTCCGTCATGCGCGACCTCCTGCCGGAGATCGCGCCGCAGGAGCTGACTTTCCGGCACGATCCGTCCACAGTGGACGCCTACGAGCGGACGTTCGGCCTGAAGCCGCGGTTCCGTGCCGACGCCTGCCGCGCGACGCTCGACCCGGCGCTGCTGACCCGGCCGCTGCCGCAGGCCAACGACCAGACGGTCGCCCTCTGCGCCGCGCAGTGCCAGGTGCTCGTCGAGCGCAGACGCCGGCGTTCGGGCATCGCGCAGCAAGTGCGCGAACGCCTGGTCCGCCTCGGCGGCGTCGACGCCGGCATGGACGAGATCGCCCGCCAGCTGACGCTCAGCACGCGGACGCTGCGCCGGCGCCTGACCGAGGCCGGCACCAGCTACCGCGCGCTGGTCGACGAAGTCCGCCAGACGCTGGCCGAAGAGCTGCTCGACACCGGCGTGCTGTCGGTCGAGGACGTCGCGTACCGGCTCGGGTACGCCGAAGCGTCGAGCTTCATCTACGCGTTCAAGCGCTGGACCGGGATGACGCCGGCGGCGTTCGCCCGTCGCTTCCGGGCCGCTCGGCAAGCACCGCCGGGTAGGTGACCTTCAGCAGGTTGAGGATCGAGTCGGTGAGGAAGGTGCGCAGCGCCGCGCGGTCGAGCGTGCCGCGGATCAGCCATTCGCGTGACGCCGCCCGCAGCATCCCGCCGAACGACCGGATCATGGCGCGCAGCTCTTCCCGGCCTTCGGTGACGTCGCTCATCAACGCCGCTTCGAGCACGCGATCGGCGGCCACTTCGTCGGCTTCGAGCATGATTCGCTCGATTTCGGGGTCCCGGCCCGCGGATTCGGGGCCGATCACGGTCAGCCAGGCGTCGCGGTTGCGGTCCACGACGTCCATCCACCGCTCGACGCCGATCGCCAGCCGTTGCTCCATCGTGGTGTCCGGCAGCGCTTCGGTGACCGGTGCGGGCACGATCATCAGCTGCCGTACCACTTCCAGGTACAGTTCGCGCTTGCCGCCGAAGTAGTGGTTGATGAGCGGGCGCGCCACGCCGGCGGCCTCCGCTATGTCCGAAGTGGACACCGACGCGTAGCTGCCGGCGCCGAACAGGTGCCGGGCGGCGGCGAGGATTTCCGCACGCCGTTCGGCGGGTTCGAGGCGGCGGCGCCGCGGCCGGGTCCCACTGGTCACCCGCCCAGCCTCGCGGGGGATCGGCACCCTGTCAACAAGTAGTTGACCCGTTGTCAAAAGAGTGACTTCCGGTGGCGGGCAAGCGGTGTTTCGCGCCAACCTTTGTCGTTACGCAACCGGAACAACCCGCCGGTAACTTCCCGGCACCCGGATGCGACGAGACGGCAGGGACCCGCGACCGGGGGTAGGAGCAGATGACCGAAGAAGACGCGCCGATCCGGCCGGCCGGACGCTGGGTGAGCGTCCGCCTGCAGCATCGCCACGTCAGCTTCGACGACGGCTTCGAAGCGGACGAGCCGCTGCCCGACGGCGACTGCGCGGACGAAGAGTCCTTGTCCTACTCGGGAATCGTGATCACGAGCTACGACGAAGGGTCGAAAGTCTCCGAGCGCTGGATCCCGCTCGGCATCGACCCGTCCGAAGCGGACGACGAACGCCTGATCGGCCAGTTGCGCGACGCCCTCCTCTGGCAGGCGGGCCGTCCGCCACAGGCCGCGGGTGAATGACTCACGACACCGTGCGCAGGCCTTCGAACGCCACCTTGCACACCGCGTCCGCCACTTCGGTCGCGGACGATCCCCGCCGCGGCTTGTACCACTCGATCAGGGAGTTGACCATGCCGAAGACGAGCCGCGCGGTCACCGCCGGGTCGACGTCCGGGCGGAGGTCGCCCTCCGCCTCCGCCTGCTTCACCAGGTCGGTCACCAACCGGTCGAATTCGCGACGCCGCGTCAGCGCCGCCCGCTCCACCTTCGTGTTGCCGCGCACGCGAAGCAGCAGCGTGACGAACGGCAGCCGGTCGGCCAGTACCAGCACGCTGCCGCGCACCAGGTGCTCCAGCCGGTCGATCGCGCCGCCGTCCAGTTCGGTCGTCTCCGCGGCGACGGCGAACAGCCCGTCCAGCGCCCGGTCCACCGCCAGCCGCAGCAGTTCCTCCTTGCTGGGCACGTGGTGGTAGATCGCCGACTTCGTGATGCCGAGCTTGCGGGAGAGGTCCTCCATGCTCGTGCCGTCGTAGCCGCGCTCGTTGAACAGCCGCACCGCCACCTGCAGCAGCGATTCGAGGTCGTAGCCCGGGCGCCCGCGCCGCGGTGTGGTCACGGCTTCTCCCGCTGGTCGACGATGCGCCGCATCTTGCCCATGGACCGTTCGAGGGTGTCCGGGTCGACGACGTCGACCGACACCGTGACGCCGACACCGTCCTTGACGCCCGAGATCAGCGAGGCGGCGGCCGCCTCCCGGTCCGCCGAAGAGGCGTCGTGCCGGGCCTCGACCAGCACGGTCAGGTGGTCGAGCCGCCCGCGCGTGGACCGGACCAGCTGGAAGTGCGGGCTGAGCCCGTCCGTGCGCAGCACGATCTCCTCGATCTGCGTCGGGAAGACGTTGACCCCGCGCAGGATGATCAGGTCGTCGGTGCGGCCGGTGACCTTGTCCATCCGCCGGAACGCCGGCCGCGCGGTGCCCGGGCGCAACGCCGTCAGGTCGCGGGTGCGGTAGCGGATGATCGGCAGCGCCTGCTTGGTCAGCGAGGTGAACAGCAGCTCACCGGTCTCGCCGGGCTCGAGCACGTGCTCGTCGAAGGGGTCGATCACCTCGGGGTAGAAGTGGTCCTCCCAGATGTGCAGGCCGTCCTTCGTCTCGACGCACTCCTGCGCGACACCCGGGCCCATCACCTCGGACAGCCCGTAGATGTCGACGGCGTCGAGCGCGAACCGCTCTTCGATCTCGGCCCGCATCTGCTCGGTCCAGGGCTCGGCGCCGAAGATGCCCACCTTGAGCGAGCTGGCCCGCGGGTCCACGCCCTGGCGCTCGAACTCGTCGAGCAGTGTCAGCATGTACGACGGCGTCACCATGATGATCTCGGGCTTGAAGTCGGTGATGAGCTGCACCTGCCGTGCCGTCATCCCGCCGGACGCCGGGATCACCGTGCAGCCCAGCTTCTCCGCGCCGTAGTGCGCGCCCAGGCCGCCGGTGAACAGGCCGTACCCGTAGGCGACGTGCACCTTGTGCCCCGGACGGCCGCCCGCGGCGTGGATCGACCGGGCCATCACCGTCGCCCAGGTGTCGATGTCCTGCTCGGTGTAGCCGACGACGGTGGCCTTGCCGGTGGTGCCGCTGGAGGCGTGGATGCGGCGCACCTGGTCCTGCGGCACCGCGAACATCCCGAACGGGTAGTTCTCGCGCAGGTCCTGCTTCGTGGTGAACGGGAACTTCGCCAGGTCGGCGAGCTCCTTGCAGTCGTCCGGGTGCACGCCGGCCGCGTCGAACTTCCGGGTGTAGGCGGGCACGTTCGCGTAGGCGTGTCTTAGCGTCCATTGCAGACGCTCGAGCTGCAGCGCGGCCAGCTCGTCCGCGCCGATGTTCGCCTCGATCATGGTCAGTCCCGTTTCGCGGAGATGGCGCGGCTGCGGCCGCGGAATTCGGCGACGACTTCGGGCCCCGCGGGGGTCTCCCGGTGCACGGTGACGTCGTAGATGCCGTTGCGGCCGTAGCGGGTGCGCTCGGTGGCCGTGGCGACGAGGTGGTCGCCGAGCCGGCCGGCCGCGACGAAGGAGATTTCGGCGCCGGCGGCGACCGTCACCGGGCCGTGGGTGTTGCACGCGCACGCGAAGGCCGTGTCGGCGAGCAGGAAGACGTAACCGCCGTGGGCGATGTCGTGGCCGTTGACCATCGCGCCCGTGATCGTCATGGTCGCGACGGCCCGGCCGTCGCCCGCTTCGACCAGTTCGATGCCCAGTGCGCGGGAGGCCTCGTCGGCGGCGAACATGGTGTGCGCGGCGTTGGTCATGCGCCCTCCGTCCTGACTGACCGAATGGACGGTCACCTGCGGTGCCGCTCAGTAAAGGCAGGGCCCGGGGGCCGTGTCAAGCGCCGCCTCTTCCGATCTCCGGGTCCAGCCGCTACCATGGAATTACTGAACGTCCGGTAGGTAATTCGGTGGAGAGGTCGGACCTGATGGCATTGCTGCGCAGCTACGTCTCCGGGGAGTGGCACACGGCGTCGGAGGCGGGCGTTCCCCTGCACGACGCGGCCACGGGCGAGGAGGTCGCGCGGATCTCCTCGGCGGGTGTCGACTTCGCGGGTGCACTGGCGTACGGCCGCCGGGTCGGCGGCCCGGCGCTGCGGGAGCTGACGTTCCACCAGCGTGCGGCGCTGCTGAAGGCCCTGGCCTCGCACCTGCGCGAACACCGCGAAGAGCTGTACGCACTCTCCGCGCGCACCGGTGCCACGCTGGGTGACTCGAAGTTCGACATCGACGGCGGCATCGGCGTGCTGTTCAGCTACGCCTCGAAGGGCAAGCGCGAGCTGCCGAACGACACCGTCTACGTCGAGGGCAACGTCGAGCCGCTGTCGCGCGAGGGCACCTTCGTCGCCCAGCACATCGCGACGCCGCTGCGCGGTGTCGCCGTGCAGATCAACGCCTTCAACTTCCCCGTGTGGGGTCCGCTGGAGAAGTTCGCGCCCGCGTTCCTCGCCGGGGTGCCGAGCCTGGTCAAGCCGGCGAGCCAGACGGCGTACCTGACCGCGCGGCTGGTCGAGCTGATCGTCGAGTCGGGGATCCTGCCCGAGGGCTCGCTGCAGTTCGTCGCGGGCAGCGTCGGCGACCTGCTGGACCACGTCACCGCGCAGGACCTGGTGTCGTTCACCGGCTCGGCGTCCACCGCGCAGAAGCTGCGCGCGCACCCGGCGATCGTGCGGAACTCGGTGCGGTTCAACGCCGAGGCCGACTCGCTGAACTGCTCGATCCTCGGACCCGACGCGGTGCGCGGGACCACCGAGTTCGACCTGTTCGTCAAGCAGCTGACCACGGAGATGACGGTCAAGGCGGGCCAGAAGTGCACCGCCATCCGCCGCGCGTTCGTCCCGGCCGCGCTGCTGGACGACGTCGCCGAGGCCGCCTCGGCGCGGCTCGCGAAGGTGACCGTCGGCAACCCGGCGGCCGAGGGTGTCCGGATGGGCGCGCTGGCCAGCCTGGAGCAGCGCGAAGAGGTCCGGCGGTCGCTGAAGGCGCTGCTGGACGCGGGCAGCGTCGTGTTCGGCGACCCGGAAAACGTCTCCGTGGTCGACGCGGACGCCGAGCGCGGCGCGTTCCTCTCGCCGGTGCTGCTCAAGGCGGACCCGGAGCGCTCCGAGCCGCACGAGGTCGAGGCGTTCGGCCCGGTCTCGACGCTCCTGCCGTACACGTCCGCCGAGCAGGTCGTCGAGCTGGCAGCCCGGGGCGGCGGCAGCCTGGCCGGGTCCGTGGTCAGCGCGGACAAGGAGTTCGTCCGCGAGGTCGTCCTCGGCGCGGCGCCGTACCACGGCCGCCTGCTGGTCCTGGACGCCGACGACGCGAAGGAGTCGACGGGGCACGGCTCGCCGATGCCGCAGCTCGTCCACGGCGGCCCCGGCCGCGCGGGCGGCGGCGAGGAGATGGGCGGCGTCCGCGGCGTGCTGCACCACATGCAGCGCACGGCCGTGCAGGGCTCGCCGGCGGTGCTGTCCGCGGTCACCGGCCGCTGGGTCACCGGCGCGCCGCGCACCGAAGGCGACGTCCACCCGTTCCGCAAGTCGCTGGCCGAGCTGAAGATCGGCGACTCCGTCGTCGCCGGGCCGCGCACGGTCAGCCAGGAAGACGTCGACCACTTCGCCGAGTTCACCGGCGACACGTTCTACGCCCACACCGACCCCGAGGCCGCGGCCGCGAACCCGCTGTTCGGCGGGATCGTCGCGCACGGCTACCTGGTCGTCTCGTTCGCGGCCGGGTTGTTCGTCTCGCCCGAGCCGGGCCCGGTGCTCGCCAACTACGGCCTGGAGAACCTGCGGTTCCTCACGCCGGTCAAGGTCGGCGACTCGCTGACCGTGACCCTGACCGCCAAGCAGATCACCCCGCGGATCGACCAGGAGTACGGCGAGGTCCGCTGGGACGCCGACGTCACCAACGCCGACGGCGAGTCCGTCGCCAAGTACGACGTCCTGACCCTCGTCGCGAAGGAGCAGTCGTGACCGCCGTTCTGGAGGAGCAGTTCGAGGCCGTCATCGAGCGCGACCAGCGCATCGAGCCGCGCGACTGGGTGCCCGAGGGCTACCGCAAGACGATGATCCGGCAGATCGCGCAGCACGCGCACTCGGAGATCATCGGCATGCAGCCGGAGGGCAACTGGATCACGCGGGCGCCGTCGTTGCGGCGCAAGGCGATCCTGCTGGCCAAGGTGCAGGACGAAGCCGGGCACGGCCTGTACCTGTACTCGGCGGCGGCGACGCTGGGCGCGGACCGCGCGGACCTGACCGACAAGCTGATCACGGGCAAGCAGAAGTACTCGTCGATCTTCAACTACCCGACGCTGACCTTCGCCGACGTCGGCGTGATCGGCTGGCTGGTCGACGGCGCGGCGATCTGCAACCAGGTGCCGCTGTGCCGGTCGTCCTACGGGCCTTACGCGCGGGCGATGATCCGGATCTGCAAGGAGGAGTCCTTCCACCAGCGGCAGGGCTACGAGCTGCTGATGACGATGATGCGCGGGACGGACCAGCAGCGGGAGATGGTCCAGGAGGCCGTGAACCGCTGGTGGTGGCCGTCGCTGATGATGTTCGGCCCGCCGGACGCCGATTCGCCGAACACCGCGCAGTCGATGGCCTGGAAGGTCAAGCGCCACACCAACGACGAGCTGCGGCAGCGCTTCGTCGACATGTCGGTGCCGCAGGCCGAGGCGCTCGGTGTCACGTTCCCGGACCCTTCGTTGAAGTGGAACCCCGACCGCGAGCACTACGACTTCGGCGCGGTCGACTGGGACGAGTTCAAGAACGTCTTGAAGGGCAACGGCCCCTGCAACGCGTCGCGGATCGCGCACCGGCGCCGCGCGCACGAGGACGGCGCCTGGGTGCGTGAAGCCGCGGTGGCGCACGCCGAGAAGAAGGGTTCGCGATGAAGCACGACTGGCCGCTGTACGAGGTGTTCGTCCGCGGGAAGCGCGGGTTGAACCACGTGCACGTCGGTTCGCTGCACGCGGCCGACGACGAGATGGCGCTGCACCACGCGCGTGACCTCTACACGCGCCGCAACGAAGGCGTGTCGATCTGGGTCGTTCGGGCAGCGGACATCACCGCGTCGTCGCCGGACGAGAAGGACCCGTTCTTCGCGCCCAGCGGCGACAAGGTCTACCGCCACCCGACGTTCTACGACATCCCCGAGGAGGTGCCGCACATATGAGTTTCGACAACGTCTACGAGTCGCTGACCGAGGAGAACGACGCCCGCTGGGCGTTCGGCACCGGCTTCGAGGACCCGCTGTCCGGAGTGGACACTTCGGTGCCGTCCGGAGTGGACGGCGCTCGGCTCGCGGCCTACTGCCTGATGCTGGGCGACGACGCGCTGGTCTTCTCCCACCGGCTGCAGGAGTGGTGCACCAACGCGCCCGAGCTGGAGGACGAGGTCGCGATCGCGAACATCGGCCTCGACCTGCTCGGCCAGGCGCGGCTGCTGCTCGCGCGCGCCGGCAAGGCGGACGGCTCGGGGCGGTCCGAGGACTCCTACGCGTTCCAGCGCGTGGAGAACGAGTTCCGCAACGTCCGGCTCGCCGAGCTGGGCGGCGGCCACTTCGGGCACCTGATCGCGCGGCTGTTCGTCTTCTCGACGTGGCGGCTGGCGCTGTTCCAGCGGCTGGTGACGTCGGTGGACCCGGTGCTGGCGGCGATCGCGGACAAGGGCGTCAAGGAGCTGACCTACCACCGCGACTACGCGGCGCAGTGGCTGGTCCGGCTCGGGGACGGCACCGAGCTGTCCCACGAGCGGATGCAGGAAGGCCTCGACGCGGTCTGGCCGTACGTCGGCGAGCTGTTCCGCACGCACGCCGTGGAACTCGTGGACGCGGCCTCGCTGCGGCCGGAGTTCGACGCGGTGCTGGACCAGGCCCTCGCGGCCGCCACGCTTTCCCGTCCCACGGTCGGTGAACTGGCGGGTGTCTCGGGCCGGACGGGCCGCGACGGCGTCCACACCGAGCAGCTGGGGTTCCTGCTGGCGGAGCTGCAGAGCGTCGCCCGGGCCATGCCGGACGCGAAGTGGTGACCGCGGCGGCGGTCGCGGCCACGGTCACCGACCCCGAGCTGCCGATGCTGACCCTGGCCGACCTGGGCGTGCTGCGTTCGGTGGCCGAAGAGGACGGCCGGGTGGTCGTCGCGATCACGCCGACGTACACCGGCTGCCCGGCGATGGACACCATGCGCGACGACCTGGAGCACGCGCTGGTTTCGGCGGGCTACGCGGACGTCGAGATCCGCACGCAGCTCTCGCCGGCGTGGACGTCGGACTGGATCTCGGCTTCGGGCCGCGAAAAGCTGGCCTCGGCGGGCATCGCCCCGCCGGGCGCGGCGCCGCGGCGGTCGGGCCCGATCCCGCTGACGCTGTCGGCGCCGGTGTCGCGCGTCGTCTGCCCGCACTGCGGTTCCGCCGACACGGAAGAGCAGTCCCGTTTCGGCGCGACAGCGTGCAAGGCGCTGCGGCGCTGCCGGTCGTGCGCCGAGCCGTTCGAGCACGTCAAGGAGATTTAAGGTGGCGTTCCATCCCCTGAAGGTCGCGGGCGTCACGCGGTTGTGCGACGACGCGGTCGCCGTGACGTTCGACGTGCCCGACTCGTTGTCGGCCGAGTTCGCCTTCAAGCCGGGCCAGTCGCTGACCCTGCGGCGGGCGGTCGACGGGCGTGACGAGCGCCGGTCGTACTCGATCTGCGCGGCGGCGGGCGCGGCTCCCCGGGTGGGCGTCCGTCTGGTGCCGGACGGCCTGTTCTCGTCCTGGCTGGTGAACGAGGTCCGCGCGGGCGACACGATCGAGGTGGCCACGCCGACCGGGTCGTTCACCCCCGACCTGGCGGCCGGCGGCCACCACGTCCTGATCGCGGCGGGCTCGGGCATCACCCCGGTGCTGTCGATCGTGTCGTCGCTGTTGGCGACGCCGGACGCGACGGTGACGGTGCTGTACGGCAACCGCCGCACGGACACGGTGATGTTCGCGGACGAGCTGGCCGACCTGAAGGACCGCGCGCCGGCCCGCCTGGAACTGATCCACGTGCTCTCGCGCGAGCCGCGCGAGGCGGAACTGTTCACAGGCCGCCTGGACGTGCCGAAGCTGCGTCAGCTGTTCGACACGCTGGTGCCGGTGTCCACTGTGGACCACTTCTGGCTGTGCGGCCCGTTCGAGATGGTGACGGGCGCTCAGGAACTGCTGGCGTCCCTGGACGTGCCGCGCGCGCGGATCCACCAGGAGCTGTTCTACGTCGACACCCCGCCGGAGCCGGTGACCCACCTCGACCCGCAGGTGGCGGGGGAGTCGTCGGAGGTCCGCGTGGTCCTGGACGGCCGTTCGTCGTCGATGACCCTGCCGCGCTCGACATCGGTCCTGGACGGCGCGCAGAAGTTCCGGCCCGACCTGCCGTTCGCGTGCAAGGGCGGGGTGTGCGGCACGTGCCGCGCCCGGGTCACGGAGGGCAAGGTCGACCTGCGGCGGAACTTCGCGCTGGAGGAGGCGGAGGTCGAGGCGGGCTTCGTGCTGACGTGCCAGTCCTACCCGGTCTCGGAGACCGTCACGGTCGACTTCGACGCCTGAGCGGCTCAGAGGATGCGGCGTCTCCGGCGACGGCGGGGACGCTCCGTCACTTCGTCCTCGGGCGCGATCTCCGGTTCCTCCACGGGCTTGGCCGTCGGATCCGTCAGCCCCAGCATCTCCGCCGCCAGCTGCTGGGAGCTCGCGAACCGTCCCGTCGGGGCCTCGCGGGCGCGTCGCAGGGCTGCCGGGCGGAGGCGGTTGTAGCCGCGGACCGTCACCGGCCGGCGGGGGCGCAGCTCGTACTCCTTCTCGTCCTTCAGCTCGGTCGCCAGCTCCTTGTCGACCAGGATCGTGCCCGGGCGGGCCACCGACGTCAGCCGGGCCGCCAGGTTGACCACCGAGCCGTAGACGTCGCCGAACCGCGACAGGATGCGGCCCGACGCCATGCCCGCGCGGACCGCCGGGAGGCTTTCGTCCGCCGACGTCCGCTCGGTCAGGGTCAGGGCGATCTCCGCCGCGTCGGCCGCCGAGTCCGCGACGAACAGGACCTCGTCGCCGATCATCTTCACCACGCGGCCGTGGTGCTCGGCGATCACCTCCGTCGCCAGCGTCTCGAACGCGTCGAGCACGCGGCTCAGCTCGTCTTCGTCGATCTGGCGGGTCAGCCTCGTGTAGCCGACCATGTCGACGAAGCCGACCACTTCGGTGCGCGCCTCGACGTTGTCGCCCGCGGCCGCGAACGCCCGGCCCGCGTACGCCGCGAGATGCCGGCGCCAGACGAAGTTCTGGACCCGTTCGAGCTCCGGCAGCAGCCGGTCGACCAGGCGCGTCACCTGACGCTCGTTGCGGCCCAGCTCCGGCTGCTCGCGGATCAGTTCCCACAGCATGTCGACCTGCCACTCGGCCAGCCGCGACAGGTGCTGGCCGAGCGCGCGCGTCACCGAGACCTCGATGCTCGGGTCGATCAGCCCCGACTGGACCAGCTGGTCCGCCGTCCGCATCGCCTCGACGTCCGCGTCGGTGAAGACGACCTCGTCGTCGCGGACCGTCGCGAAGCCCAGCGCGCGCCAAAGCCGGCGTGACCGCTCATCGGGCACGCCGGCCTTTTCGGCCACTTCGAGCCGGGTGTACTTCCGCCTGCCGCCGAGCAGGACGCGTTCGAGCCGCTGCTGAAGCTCCTCGCTCGGGTCGGTCACGGCTCAGGTCGTGTGGACGATCAGCACGTCCACGCCGGACTTGCGTGCCACCTCGGACGGCACCGAGCCCAGGATCCGGCCGGCGATCGTGTTGAGCCCGCGGTTGCCGACCACCAGCAGGTCGGCCTCGCGCTCGTGCACGACCTTGCGCAGCGAGTCGACCGGGTCGCCCTTCACCGCGATCGTGTCGATCTTCGCCGCGCCGGCCTTGGTCGCCCGGTCGCGCGCCGACTGCAGCGTGTCCTCGGCCGGGGCCGAGCCGACGACCTGGTACGCCTCTTCGCCGAGGACGTCCTGGGCCTTGTCGACGTCGGACTTGCTGGCCGGGTAGTACGCACACGCGATGACGAGCGTGGCGCCCGCGTCGCCGGCCACCGCCGCCGCGCGGTCCACCGCCGCGAACGAGGACTCCGAGCCGTCCGTGCCCACCACCACGGTCCGATATGCCGCACCCATGCGCAAAACCTCCAGGTGATCCCGCGTGAGCAGGGACGATAGCCGGTCGGGACCGACCGCGCAGGCTCGTCCGCGCCCGTGTCGGGTGGAAGGTTACTCGCCAGTCGCTTTCTGCGCTCCGCTCGGCCGCGGAGCGGGCTTCGGGGCGGGCTTGGGCGCGGGCTTCGGCTTGGGGACGTCCGAGGCGCGGATCCGGATGGTCTCCTCGACGTCGGGCGTCCGGACCGTCTTCTCGGTGTCTTCGGCGGCCGCCGGCTTCTCCGCCTTCAGGTCGCTGCCCTTCAGGTCGGCCGTGACGTCCGCGGGCACCTTCACGTCGTCGCCGAGGACGGTGTGCGCTTCGGCCAGCACCGCTCGCGCCGCGCGGACCTGCTCGGCCAGCCCGCCGCGGACCTTGCGCAGGGCGTCGACGCGCTCGTTGGCCTGCGTGATACGCCGGTTCGACTCGTCGGTCGCCGTGGTCACGCGGCGCCGAGCTTCGTCGGCGGCCTCCGCGAGCCGGGCGTTCGCCTCGGTGATCGAGTCCTGCCGGCGCTTGTTCGCCTCGGCGACGGACTCCCGCTGACGGCGTTCGATGTCGGCCTTCGCGGCCTTCTCCTCTTCGAGGACCTTCGCGCGGATGTCGGCGGCGTCCTGCGTCGCCTCCTGGACGCGGCGCGCGGCCTCGGCCTTGCTCGCGGCCTCCTGCTCGGCCAGCACGCGCATCGCCTCGGTGCGGCGCGAGGCCATCGCGATCTCGAAGTCCTCTTCGACCTTCGTGCGGCGGTCGGACGACTCGGTGTCGAGCCGCTTGCGCTCCGCCTCGGCCTCGTCAGTGATCTTCTTGGCCTCCGCGCGGGCATCCTCGAGGACCTTGCGGTGCTCGGCTTCCATCTCCTTGCGGCGCAGGTCGAGCTCGGTGAGCAGCTGCTCGTAGCGGGCGCGCATGGCGCTCGCGTCCGTCTCGGCCTTGGCCCGGATGTGGCCGGCCTCGGCTTCGGCGCGGGCGCGCGTGTCGGCGGATTCGTCCTGCGCGAGGCGCAGCATCCGCTGCAGCCGCTCGGACAGGCCTTCGACGCTGGTGGGCGGCTGGGCGAGCCGGTCGACCTGCCCGCGCAGGTCCGCGATCTCGCCGCGCGCGATCTCCAGCTGCCGGGCCAGGTCGCCGGCCTGCGCGATGGCCGCGTCCCGGTCGGCGGTGAGCATCTTGAGGTCGCCGTCCAGCCGCTCGAGGTGCTCGTCGACCTGCGCTCGGCTGTACCCGCGCTTCGCCACGTCGAAGCCGGCTCCCAGCGGCACAAGCTCCCGTTCATCGCCAAGGCTCATGGCCCTACCGTAGTCGCAGCCGGGTCACGGAAGGGTGAGCACCCGTGCGGTGCGCCGAACGTGCGGTGTGGTGCGGCGGGAGGAACTGGCCCGATCGGGCCGGACCCCGGCGCTTTCCGCCACCGGGGGCCGCCCGCCGGTTCAGGCGCCGCGGAAGGCGTTGATGCCTTCGATGTGCTTCGCTCGCTTCTCCTCGTCGCGGACGCCGAGGCCCTCCTGCGGGGCGAGCGCGAGCACGCCGACCTTGCCCTGGTGGGCGTTGCGGTGGACGTCCAGCGCGGCCTGCCCGGTCTCCTCGAGCGAGTACGTCTTCGACAGCGTCGGGTGGATCAGGCCCTTCGCGATCAGCCGGTTCGCCTCCCAGGACTCGCGGTAGTTCGCGAAGTGGGAGCCGATGATCCGCTTGAGGTTCATCCACAGGTACCGGTTGTCGTACTGGTGCATGTACCCCGAGGTCGACGCGCACGTGACGATCGTGCCGCCCTTGCGCGCGGCGTAGACCGACGCGCCGAACGTCTCCCGGCCCGGGTGCTCGAACACGATGTCCGGGTCCTCGCCGCCGGTCAGCTCGCGGATCTTCGCGCCGAAGCGCTGCCACTCCTTCGGGTCCTGTTCGGTCTCGGACTTCCAGAACTTGTAGCCCTCGGCGCTGCGGTCGATGATCAGCTCGGCGCCGAGCTTCCGGCAGATCGCGGCCTTCTCCGGGCTGGACACGACGCACACCGGGATGGCGCCACCGTTCAGCGCGTACTGCGTCGCGTAGGAGCCGAGGCCGCCCGAGGCGCCCCAGATCAGGACGACGTCACCCTGCTTCATGTCCGCGCCGTTGCGCGAGACGAGCTGGCGGTACGCGGTCGAGTTGACCAGGCCGGGGGAGGCGGCCTCCTCCCAGGTGAGGTGGTCCGGCTTCGGCATCAGCTGGTTGGCCTTGACCAGCGCGACTTCGGCGAGCCCGCCGAAGTTCGTCTCGAAGCCCCAGATCCGCTGCTCGGTGTCGAGCATCGTGTCGTTGTGCCCGTCCGGGCCTTCGAGCTCGACGTTCAGGCAGTGCGCGACGACCTCGTCGCCCGGCTTCCAGTTGTGCACGCCGACGCCGGTGCGCAGCACGACGCCGGACAGGTCGGAGCCGACGACGTGGTACGGCAGGTCGTGCCGCTTGGCCAGCGGCGAGAGCTTCCCGTACTTCTTCAGGAACTTGAACGTGGGGATCGGCTCGAAGATCGACGTCCACACGGTGTTGTAGTTGATGGCACTGGCCATCACCGCGACCAGGGCCTCGCCCGGGCCCAGCTCGGGGACGGGCACGTCGTCGACGTGGAGCGACTTGCGCGGGTCCTTGTCCGCGCTCTCGAGGCCTTCGAACATGTCGACTTCGTCCGCGTGCACGGTCACCCCGCGGTAGCTCTCGGGCACGGGCAACGAGCCGACCGCGGCGGATTCGCCGTTCAGGATGGCCTGCTGGATCTCGCCGAGCTGCGTCATCGGTTCCTCCGCGAAGTGGGGGTCAACGGCGTTGGCGGCAGAAATTACTCGCCGGTAACTCGCGCACACAACTGTACGAGACGGACAGCACGATTACACGTCGAACTGTGACCGATCAATCTTGACCGGCTGGCCAGTCAAGCGGATCATCGGCGGTGGGAACACCCACCCGACCAGCAGTTTCACCGACGGAGGTGAGCACGAATGAGTGAAGTCTCTACGCGCGCATGGACCCGGCCGCACGATTGGGCCGAGGTCGTCATCGGGGTGGTCGCCGCTCTTTCACCCCTTTGGCTGAGCACGGACACGACCGCGATGTGGACGATGGTCGTCCTGGGCGCCCTGATCGCACTCGACGGCCTGGTCTCGCTGGCGATGCCGGGCATGGTCTACGGCGAAGGCATCCAGATCGCGCTCGGCGTGCTGCTGTTCATCGCGCCGTGGGTGATGGGGTACACCGAGTTCAACGGCGCGTCCTGGACGTCCTGGATCGCCGGGGTGCTGACGATCGTCGCCGGCGCGGCAGCGATGCCGGTCGCGAACGCCGCGCACCGCACCGCCGGCCAGCACTGACGCCGCAGGAGGCACGCATGACCGAGGATTCGGCGAAGGAGCGCATCCTCTGCGCCGCCGAGGCGCTCTTCGCCGAGTCCGGCTTCGACGCCACCCCGACCTCCCGCATCGCCGAGCAGGCCGGGGTGCCGAAGGGGCTGGTGCACTACTACTTCCGGCACAAGGCGGACCTGCTCACCGCGCTCGTCGAGCGCCTGCCCGACGAGCGCATCGAGCCGGCCGTGGTCGTCGTCCCCGGCGACCTGGCGGGCAGCCTGCGGCGGCTGGTCCGCGAACTCGACCACCGCTTCAGCCGGTCACTCGGGCTCTCGCACCTGCTGTGGCGCGAAGCCGACACCCACCACGTAGTCCGCGACGCCCTCCACGAGCGCTTCCTGGTGCTGGTGCGGCAGGTCCGCACGGTGATCCTGGCGGCCACCGGCGGCGTCCTCCCGGCAGCCGACGTCGACCGCGCATCGGGCCTGCTGGCCCGCGCGGTCAGCCACCGCCACGCAACGGCCCGCCACTCGGACGACGACCTACCCGCCGAGTTCGACGGCGAGCTGACGTTCATCGCCGACGCCCTCGTGTCGAAGGCTGCGTCCGCGTAGCTCGCCACCGGGCAGCGCTCGCCTGGTCCGCCCCTGGGCGGTGCCCGTCTGGCCCGCTGGTGTGCGCCGCCGGGTTGTGTCCGCCACCTGGCATCGCCGGTCCGCGCCCGCTTCCGGCCACCGCTGGGCGGTGCCCGCCTGGCCCGCTGGTGTGCGCCGCCGGGTCGTGTCCGCCACCTGGCATCGCCGGTCCGCGCCCGCTTTGTCCATCAGCGGGCATCGCCGGGCCGCCCGCCTGGTCCACTAACGGGCATCGCCGGGCCGAGCCCGGCTGGCCCGCTTCCGGCCACCATTGGGCCGTGCCCGCCTGGTCCGCTAACGGGCATCGGCCGGGCGTTGTCACCGCGGACCGGTTCCGGCGCACCGGAGTTGTTGCGCCGGAACGGGTCCCGGGTCAGTGCGCCGCGCCGCCCTTGGCCGGCTCCACCAGTTCCACCAGGACGCCACCCGCGTCCTTCGGGTGGACGAAGTTCACCCGGCTGTCGGACGTGCCCCGCTTCGCCTCGGCGTACAGCAGCCGCAGGCCCTGGTCTCGCAGGGCCGCCGCCGCGGCGTCCACATCGGACACGCGGTACGCCAGCTGCTGCAGGCCCGGCCCGCTCTTGGCCAGGAACTTGCCGATCGCCGAGTCATCGCGCAGCGGGGCCAGCAGCTGGATCTGCGTCTCGGTGCCCGCGGTGCCGGGCGCGCGCAGCATCGCCTCCCGCACTCCCTGCTCCTCGTTCACCTCCTCGTGCGCGACCTCCAGGCCGAAGTGCGTGCGGTGGAACTCGATGGCCGCGTCGAGGTCCGGGACCGCGATGCCGACGTGGTCGATGGCCGTCACGAACGGCCGCAGGGCGTCATTCATGGGGGCAGGATAGGCGGCCCGCGGGTGGCGTCGAGCCCGAATCGTCGCGTGCCCCGCCTCACACTGGCTCCATCAAGAAGCCCGCCCTCCGGGTATGGTCGGAAAACTGCCCATGCGCCGAAGCTTGGAGGACGCCGTGTCCGGTTCCGTGATCCTGGGTGCCGCCCGTACACCGATCGGGCGCTTGCTCGGATCCCTCAAGGACTTCACGGGGGCACAGCTGGGCGGGGTCGCGATCAAGGCGGCCCTCGAACGCGCCGGGGTCGCCCCGGACGCGGTGCAGTACACGATCATGGGCCAGGTGCTCACCGCCGGCGCGGGCCAGATCCCGGCCCGCCAGGCCGCGGTCGCCGCCGGCATCCCGATGAGCGTGCCCGCCCTGACGATCAACAAGGTCTGCCTCTCCGGCCTCGACGCCATCGCGCTCGCCGACCAGCTGATCCGGGCCGGTGAGTTCGACATCGTCGTCGCCGGCGGCCAGGAGTCGATGACCCAGGCGCCGCACCTGCTGCCCAAGTCGCGCTCCGGCTTCAAGTACGGCGACACCACGCTCGTCGACCACATGGCCTACGACGGCCTCTTCTGCGCCTTCGACCAGGTCGCCATGGGCGCCTCGACGGAGAAGTACAACTCCCGCTACGGCCTCACCCGCGAGCAGCAGGACGCGTTCTCCGCCCGCTCGCACCAGCGCGCCGCCGAGGCCATCAAGAACGGGTACTTCGCCGAAGAGATCGCGCCGGTCTCGATCCCGCAGCGCAAGGGCGACCCGGTCGTCTTCGACACCGACGAGGGCGTCCGCGCCGACACCACCGCCGAAGGCCTCGCCAAGCTGCGCCCGGCCTTCGCCTCCGACGGCACCATCACCGCGGGCTCGGCCTCGCAGATCTCCGACGGCGCCGCCGCGGTGGTCGTGGCCAGCAAGGCCAAGGCCGAAGAGCTCGGCCTGACGCCGCTCGCCGAGATCGGCGCGCACGGGGTCGTCTCGGGCCCGGACGCGAGCCTGCACGAGCAGCCGTCGAACGCCATCCTCGCCGCGCTGGCGAAGGCGAAGCTCGGCGCCGACGCGCTCGACCTCGTCGAGATCAACGAGGCCTTCGCCGCGGTCGGTCTCGTCTCGACCGAGAAGCTCGGCCTCGATCCGGAGAAGGTCAACGTCAACGGCGGCGCCATCGCCCTCGGCCACCCGATCGGCGCCTCCGGTGCCCGGCTGGCCGTGCACCTGATCCACGAGCTGCGCCGCCGCGGTGGCGGGCTCGGCGCGGCCGCGCTGTGCGGTGGCGGCGGCCAGGGCGACGCCCTCCTGCTGCGGGTGCCGTCGGCGTAAGTGGCCGGTCCACTCGACCTCGACGACCTGGTCGGCCGCGCGCGGGACGGGCAACCCCGTGCCGTCGCGCGGCTGCTGTCGCTCGTCGAGGACGCCCACCCCCGCGTCGCGGAGATCGCACGGGCCCTGACTCCGCACACCGGGCGGGCCCGTGTTGTCGGGCTCACCGGCCCGCCGGGCGTCGGCAAGTCGACTTCGACGTCGGCGCTGCTCACCGCGTTGCGCGCGGAGGGGAAGCGGGTCGGGGTGCTCGCGATCGACCCGTCTTCGCCGTTTTCGGGTGGGGCGCTGCTCGGCGACCGGATCCGGATGACCGAGCACGCCACCGACCCAGGGGTGTTCATCCGTTCGATGGCCACGCGCGGGCACCTCGGCGGTCTGTCGTGGGCGACCCCGCAGGCCGTGCGCGTGCTCGACGCCGCGGGCTTCGACGTGATCCTGATCGAGACCGTCGGCGTCGGACAGTCCGAAGTGGACGTCGTGAAGCTGGCCGACACCACAGTGGTGCTCCTCGCGCCGGGCATGGGCGACGGGATCCAGGCGGCGAAGGCCGGGGTGCTGGAGATCGCCGACGTCTTCGTCGTCAACAAGGCCGACCGCGAGGGCGCGGACGCGACTGTGCACGACCTCAAGCAGATGATCTCGCTGGCGCGCCGCGAGATCCGGGGGCCGAGCTGGCGCCAGCCGATCGTCCGGACCGTTGCCGCGAAGGGCGAGGGCGTCGACGAGGTGGTGCTGGCAATGGCCGCCCATCACGACTGGCTGGTGATGCACGACGAGCTGGCCCGGCGCCGGATCGCCCGGGCCCGCGACGAGGTCGAGGCGATCGCCGTACGGCGGTTGCGGGCCGAGCTCGCCGACCTGCGTGGTGGCGGCCGGCTGGCCGGAGTCGCTGAGCGAGTGGTGGCGCGGGAGATCGATCCGTTCGCCGCCGCCGACGAGTTGATCGCGGATCTGCGGAAGTGAGCCGAGGCCGAGGAGCGCCCGCGGAACCGAACTGCGGCGGACGACCTGATCGCGGACCCGCGGAACTGAGCCGTGGTCAGCGGGGCGGACACGGATCGGCGGAACTGTTCCGCGGCCAGTGAACCGGGCGCGGATCCGAGCGAACACCGCGCGACCGGCTCTGAGGAGCGGAGTCAGCGCGTCCACGGCCACTCCCCGGCGAGGTGCGCGCGCAGCAAGGCCGCGTGCGACAACGGTTTCGAGAGGTCCTCGATGTCGCCGTTGGTCGTGTAGTCGAGCAGGACCACGTCCCGCTCCGCGCTCGTCTCGCGCAGTTCGGTGACCAGGTCGGCCAGCCGGTTCTCCAGTGTCCAGCGGTAGGACGGCAGGTAGATCCGTCTTCGTGCTTGTTCGTGTGCCAGCAGTTCGGTGCCCGCCACTCCGGCGCGGTGGCCGACCACTTCGCCGTGCTTGGCGACCGTGCGTTTCAGGCCCCTCATCGACCTGATCTTCAGCTTTCGCTCGTCGATTCCTGTGCCGCGGAAGACTTTCAGCGCTTGCCAGATCCCCTCCACGGATGCGCTCTCCACACCCGGCGAGTACGGCACCGGGATGCCGCCGTGCGGGTAGAAGGGGCTGAACCGCACCCAGGGCTCCGGACCGCGCGACGTCACGTCGGCGACCAGTGCTCCCGGATACGTTGCCGCCACACCGTTTCTCCTGCGGTTGACCACGTGCACCGTCATGTCTCCCCCTTCGCTGGGCGGCGCTCTGCCGCGTGATCACCATCGTGCTCCGGGGGTCCGACAGTTTCGGGGGTGCGGGCACCGAGGTTCACCCGACCGGCTGACATGGGCGACTTTCGCCGGTTCTGACTGTCGGTGCCGCGTCCTAGACTGCGAGCGCTCCGGAACCGGGCGATCACTGGGAGGGCGTGCAGAATGAGAAAGACACTGGTCACCGCGCTGGCGGCCGGCGCGTTGTTCGTGGCGGGCAACGGCGTAGCCACGGCGGCCGACGCACCGCCGCCGAAGACGACCCACGGGCCCTGCCAGTACACCGAGACGCCGGACGAGCCACCCGCGCGACCGGTGCCGCTGCCGCCCGACCCGCGGCACACACCGAGCCACGGCAAGGTCGACGTCGCGATCCCGACCAGCCAGGGCGCGCTGCCGCTGCGGCTCGACCGTGCGAAGGCGCCGTGCACCGTGCAGAGCTTCCTGCACCTGGCGCAGCACAGGTTCTACGACCACACGGTGTGCCACCGGCTCACGGCGTACCCGACGCTGAAGGTGCTGCAGTGCGGCGACCCGACCGCGACCGGCGAGGGCGGGCCCGGCTACAAGTACAAGGACGAGCTGCCCGTGGACCTGCCGCCGGCGCCGACGGACCCGACCGGGGCGCGGCGCGTGTACGCGCGCGGGTTGCTGGCGATGGCGAACGCCGGGCCGGACACGAACGGCTCCCAGTTCTTCGTCGTGTACGGCGATTCCGCGCTGCGGCCGAACTACACGGTGTTCGGGACGGTCGGGCCAGAAGGGCTCAAGACGCTCGACAAGGTGGCCGCAGGCGGGATCGTGCCGACGGCGGACGACCCGGCACCGGTCGACGGGACACCGGCGCTGCGGACGGAACTGCTCCGCGTCCGGCCGGGCTGCTGGTTCTGACGGTGACCGCGGGCCGCTCCCGGTGGGTGCGGCCCGCGGCAACGCTCGTGCTCGGAGGGCGGAAGTCGCGCCTGGAGGGCATGAGCCGCGCCTGGAGGGCATGAGCCGCGCCCGGAGGGGCATCCCCCGTGTTTGGGGAGGCATCGCGCGTGTTTGGAGGGGCATCACATGTGTCTGGGCAGGCGTAGCCCGTGATTGGAGTGGCATCACGTGTGATTGGGGAGGCATCACGTGTGATTGGGGAGGCATCACGTGTGATTGAGGGGTCGACTCGTGTGATTGGGGGGTCGACACGGGGGTGGGGGCGTGGAGGGTTAGGGGGTGATTTCCCAGAGGGCCTCGATCAGGGTTTGGGTTGCGCCTGCGAAGGCGTGTTTCGGGGTTGCCGCGTAGCCGACGATCAGGCCGCCCGGGCGGTTCGGGGTCATCCAGTAGCCGTTCAGGCCCTCGATGCCGATCGCGCGGCGGCGGCAGGCTGCCAGGGCCGTTGCCTCCGAGGGACCGTCCGGGGGGAGCATCAGCAGCAGGTGCAGGCCCGCCGCGATGCCCTGCGGGCGCACGGAGTCCGGGAGCGCTGCCAGGAGGCGGGCGCGGCGGGAGCGGTACTCGGCGCGGCTGCGGCGGACGTGCTGGTCGTACGCGCCCGAGTCGATCAGCTCGGCCAGGGCCAGCTGGTCCAGTACCGCCGGGCGCGAGCCGCTGTCGGCCATCGCCGCGCGGACCGGTTCCACCAGCCTGCGGGGTAGCACCAGCCACGCCAGGCGCAGGGCCGGAGCCAGGGTCTTGCTCGCCGTGCCCGCGTACACCACCCGCTCCGGTGCCAGGGCCTGCAGTGCCCCGACCTGCTGGCGGTCGAAGCGGAATTCACCGTCGTAGTCGTCTTCCAGCACCCAGGCGCCTGAACGGGTCAGTGCCGTGCGGCGGTGCGGGGCCAGTGTGACGCCGGTGGGGTACTGGTGCGCCGCCGTGACGACCACCGCCGGACTGTCCAGAGTGGACACGTCGAGGCCGTGCTCGTCGACCTCGACGCCGACCACCCGCGGGCCCTGGGCGGCCGCGATCGACCGGTACATGCCCAGCGACGGGTTCTCGAACGCCAGTTCGCCGACACCCAGCCCGAAGAGGGCCCGCGACAGCACCGCGATCGCGTGCGAATACCCGTGGCACACCACGATCCGCGCCGGGTCGGCCACCACCCCGCGGCTGCGGGCCAGGTAGCTCGCGAGGGTGTCCCGCAGCTCCGGCGCGCCCAGTTCCGACTCGTAGCCGAACGCCGCGGCGGGCGTCCGGAGCAGCGCCCGCCGGGTCGCGGTGATCCACGCCTGGCGCGGGAACGCCGTCAGGTCCGGCCGGCCCGGCCGCAGGTCCCAGCGCGGTGCCGGTTCCCGGGGCGCCTGCCGGGGCGCGGACTGGGGGAGCGAGCCCGCGGTCGCCACCCGCGTCGGGGCGCCCTGGGCCGTGCGCAGGTAGCCCTCGGCGGCGAGGTCGGCGTAGACGCGGGTGACGGTGCCGCGCGCGACGCCCAGGTCGTGGGCCAGGGCCCGGGTCGAGGGCACCGCCGCGCCCGGCTGCCACCGGCCCTCGCGGATGGCCGCGCGGATGGCCGCCGCGAGCCCGCCGCGGCCGGTCGACGGGTCCCAGCCCAGGTGGACGTCGAGCCCGGAACTGGACCATGAATCTGCCATGTGACTGGACCATACTCGTGGGCCAGTTCGGACTAGCGTGCATAACATGACGAAGCGAATCGGCCTCGGGCGCGCGCCCGAGATCTACCAGGCGATGGCCAACCTCCAGGCCGAGGTGAACAAGGCCGCCGCCAACGCGGGTGTCGACCCGAAGCTCCTCGAACTGGTGAAGATGCGGGCTTCGCAGCTCAACGGCTGCGCGTACTGCCTCGACATGCACAGCCGCGACGCCCTCGAGCTCGGCGAGTCGGCCCGCCGGCTGTTCGTGCTCGACGGCTGGCGCGAGACCGACCTGTTCACCGAAGAGGAAGAAGCCGCCCTCGTCCTCACCGAGGCGATGACGAAGCTGTCGGCGACCCAGACCGTGCCGGACGAGGTCTACGAGCAGGCCACCAAGGTGCTGACCGAAGACCAGTACCGCGCGATCGCGTGGGAGATCATCGCGATCAACGCCTGGAACCGCATGGCCGTCACGAGCCACAGCCCGCTCCCGAAGCGCGACTCGTGACCGCCGCCGCGCTCAGGGCGCTGCACGTCCCCGGCAAGCCGCTGGTGCTGCCGAACGCGTGGGACGCCGACACCGCGAAGCTCGTCGAGGCCGCCGGGTTCCCGGTCGTGGCGACCAGTTCGGTCGCCGTGGCGTCCGCGCTCGGCTTCCCCGACGGCGAACAGGCGCCCGCCGACGAGATGTTCGCCGCGGCGAAGCGCATCGCGAACGCCGTGGGAGTTCCGGTGACCGTCGACGCCGAGTCGGGCTACGGCCTGTCCGGCGCCGAACTGGCGGCCCGGCTGCTCGACGCCGGCGCGGTCGGCTGCAACTTCGAGGACACCGACCACGCCACGGGCGACGTGCGGCCGGTCGCCCAGCAGGCGGACCGGATCGCCGCGCTGCGCGAGGCCGCGGGCGACGGCCTGGTGATCAACGCCCGCGTCGACTCCTTCCGCGGCGTCGACCCGAAGGACCACCTCGTCGAGGGCATCGCCCGGGCGAAGGCGTACCTCGAGGCGGGCGCCGACTGCGTCTACCCGATCCACCTGCGTACGCCCGAGCTGATCGCGGCGTTCGTGCAGGGGGTCGGCGGCTCCGTCAACGCGCCCGCGTGGCCGGGAAGCCCGGGCCTGGACGGCCTCGCCGAACTGGGGGTGGCGAGGATTTCGCTGGGCGGCGGGCTGTGGCAGTACGTCCGGAAGCAGTTCGAAGCGACGGTCGCCGCCGTCGCCGAGGGGAAGCTGCCGTACTGAATGGCCGAAGGCCGCCGCGAGGGTGACTCACGACGGCCTTCGGTGTCTCGGGGTGTCAGTGCACGACGGCCTTCTCGGCGCCCGCTCCGGTCAGGGAACGGACCTCCATTTCGGCGTACTTCTTCTCGTCGTGCTCCTTGGACAGGACCGTGCCGAGCCAGCCGAGGATGAACGCGGCCGGGATCGAGACGATGCCCGGGTTGCTCAGCGGGAACCAGGCGAAGTCGGCGGTCTTGATCATCGACGTGCTCTTGCCGGAGACCGCCGGCGAGAACACGATCAGCACGATCGTGATGGCCAGGCCGCCGTAGATCGACCACAGCGCGCCCTGGGTGTTGAACCGCTTCCAGAACAGCGAGTAGAGGATCGTCGGCAGGTTCGCCGACGCCGCTACCGCGAACGCCAGCGCCACGAGGAACGCGACGTTCTGCCCGTTGGCCAGGATGCCGCCGCCGATCGCGAGGGCACCGATCACCACGGCGGTGATCCGGGCGACCTTGACCTCCGAGTCCGGCGACGTCTTGCCGCGCTTGACGACGTTCGCGTACACGTCGTGGGCGAAGGACGCCGACGCCGTGATCGTCAGGCCCGCGACCACCGCGAGGATCGTCGCGAACGCGACCGCGGAGATCAGGCCCAGCAGCACCGGCCCGCCCAGTTCGAGCGCGAGCAGTGGCGCCGCGGAGTTGACGCCACCCGGGGCCTTCTTGATCGTGTCCGGCCCGACCAGGGCACCCGCGCCGTAGCCCAGCACCAGGGTGAACAGGTAGAACACGCCGATCAGGACGATCGCCCAGACCACCGAGCGCCGCGCGTCGCGGGCCGTCGGCACCGTGTAGAAGCGCATCAGGACGTGCGGCAGACCGGCCGTGCCCAGCACCAGCGCGATGCCGAGGGAGAAGAAGTCCAGCTTGGACGTCCCGGTGGCACCGTACTGCTTGCCCGGGCCGAGCAGCGTCTCCCCGGCCTTGCCCGCCTTGTCGACGGCGGCCTGCAGCAGGCTGGAGAAGTTGAAGTTGTACTTGCCCAGCACCCACAGCGTGATCACGAGCGCGCCGACGATGAGCAGCGCGGCCTTGATGATCTGCACCCAGGTGGTGCCCTTCATGCCGCCGATGAGGACGTAGGCGATCATGATCACGCCGACCACGGCGATGACCAGCGCCTGCGCGCCACTGCCTTCGACGCCGAGCAGCAGCGCGACGAGACCGCCGGCGCCCGCCATCTGCGCCAGCAGGTAGAAGAAGGACACGGCGAGCGTCGACGTCGCGGCCGCCGCGCGGACCGGGCGCTGCTTCATGCGGAACGCCAGGACGTCGCCCATCGTGAACTTGCCGGTGTTGCGCAGCAGTTCCGCGACGAGCAGCAGCGCGACGAGCCACGCGACCAGGAAGCCGATCGAGTACAGGAAGCCGTCGTAGCCGTTGATGGCGATCGCGCCGGCGATGCCGAGGAACGACGCCGCCGAAAGGTAGTCACCCGAGATCGCGATGCCGTTCTGCGGGCCGGTGAAGGCGCGGCCGGCGGCGTAGTAGTCCGACGCCGTCTTGGTGTTGCGGCTGGCCCGGAACACGATCACCAGCGTGATGACCACGAACGCGGCGAAGATCAGGATGTTGAGGAGCGGGTTGCTGCCTTCCACCCCCGCGGCGAGAGTCTTCATGCCTGCTCCTTCTCGATGTCCTCACGGATCTTCTCCGCGACCGGGTCGAGCTTCCGGTTGGCGTACCGGACGTAGAGGCCGGTGATGACGAACGTCGAGACGAACTGCAGCAGGCCGAAGATCAGGCCGACGTTGATGTTGCCGAAGACCTTCGTGCTCATGAAGCCGTGCGCGTAGTCCGCGAGGAGCACGTACAGCAGGTACCAGAGCAGGAACACCGCCGTCATCGGGAAGACGAACCGGCGCAAGCGGCTGCGCAGCTCGCGGAACTCGGTGCTTTCGTGCGCCTTCTCCCAGATGGTCTCTGACGTGTCCGGAGGCCCGCCGCCGGTGTCCGTCGTGCTCATCACTGCTCCTCGCGACGCTGCGGAAAGTGGTCCGCGTCACCGTAGGGAGACGTGAGGTGAGAGTGAAGATTCAGCGGCTCAACAGCCGGGCCAGGCGACGAACGGTTGACGAACGGTCGCGCGGTCCGGTCGAACGGGGTTCGTCGAGGTGCAGCCGCACCATGGCCGCCGTCGACCAGGCGGGTGGCCGGCCCCGCAGCGACACCAGCGCCATTACGCCGAACGCCAGCGGTACCGACCAGGGTGCCGGTTGCTGCACCAAGATCGCCACCCAGCCGTGCAGGTCCGGGCCGGCGAGGGCGAACAAGATCGAACCGGACGACGCGACGAGCCCGGTCAGCACACCCGCGATCCCGCCGGCCGCGGTCAGCCGCGGCCACCAGATGCCGAGCACGAGCAGCGGGCAGAACGTCGACGCGGCCACGGTGAAGCCCCACGTGACGAGCACCCCGGCGTCGAGTTCGGCCGAGCGCAGCGCCAGCAGGACCATCACGCCCGCGACGCCGAAGACGGCGATCCGCAGCCGGCGCAGGCCGCCGGGCACGAGGTCGTGCGCGATGGCGCCGGACATCACCAGCAGCAGCCCGAGCGACGTCGCCAGGAACGCGGCGAACGCGCCCGCCGTCAGCAACGCCGTGAAGAGGCCGCCGGCCCAGCCACTGTCCACTTGGTACGGCAGCGCGACGACGACCGTGTCCGTCGCGCCCGAGAGGTACAGGCCCGGCACGAGGACGCGGCCGAGAACGCCGTAGATACCGGGGAAGAGGTAGAAGATCCCCAGCAGCGCCACGGTGATCGCGGCGGTGCGGCGCGCGGCGCGGCCGTCCGGGCTGGTGTGGAAGCGCATGAGCACGTGCGGCAGGCCCATCGTGCCGAGCATGGTCGCGATGAGCACGGCCCACGTGCCGAGCAGCGGGTAACCCTGGTCGCCGAGGTCGAGCAGCGGCCGCTGCCAGTCGGCTCCGCCGAGCGGGGCGCCGCCGCGGACCGCCGGGACGGCCGTGCCCGCGCCGAAGACGACCTCGTCCTGGCTGTGCGCGGTGATTTCGCCCGGGGGCAGGACCTCGACGACGCCGTTGCGGCGCACGGCCGTCGGTTCGCGGATCTCCATGGTGACGTCGACTTCGAACCGCACCGGCGTGTCGCGGGCGAAGTGGGTGAACTCGACGGGGTTGAGCGCGTCGGTCCGGTTGACCGCGCCGGCCTGCAGGACGAGCCAGATCGCCGGGATCAGGAACAGCAGGAGCTTGAGCACGAACTGGAACGCCTGGACGTACGTCGCCGCGCGCATCCCGCCCAGCGCGAGGGTGACGCTGACCGCGGCGCCCGCCAGCACCACCCCGACCCAGTACTGCGTGCCGCCGACCGCGGTGAGCACCAGGCCGGCGGTGCGGAACTGCGGGACGACGTAGATGGTGCCGATCACCAGCACGACGACGGCGGTGAGGCGGCGCAGCGCGGGGGAGTTGAGGCGGGCTTCGGCGAAGTCGGGGACGGTCAGCGCGCCCGACCGCCGCATCGGCGCGGCGACGAGCACGAGCATGGCGATGTAGCCGGCCGTGAAGCCGACCGGGTACCAGAGGGCGCCGATGCCGTCCTTGACCACGAGTCCCGCGACGCCGAGGAAACTCGCCGCGCTCAGGTATTCGCCGGAGACGGCGGCCGAGTTCACCAGCGGGGAGATCCGGCGCGAGGCCACGAGGAAGTCCGACGTCGTGCGCATCGCGGCGACGCCGCGGACGCCGATGAGCAGCGTCACGAGCACGACCGGCGCGACGGCGAGTGCCACGCCCACTAGTCGTCGTCCTCGAGGCGTTCGGCGCGGCGGAGCTGCCAGCGGGCCAGGACCGCCATCGCCGGGTAGGGGAGGACCGCGATCATCAGCCAGGACAGCGGAATGCCCAGCAGCCGCACGGAGTCCAGGCCGGGGAAGAGCGCGAAGACGCCGGGCAGGCCGAGGAGCAGGGCGAACATCAGGACGAGGGCGGGGAGCCCGTGGCGGCGCTGGGCGCGGTAGAGGGCGGTGGCGCGCTGGGTGTCGCCGGCCGAGAGACGGGGTTGACGCCAGCGGCCCCGCGACCGGCGCCGCGCGTGGGCGAGCCGGGTCTGCGGGCTCGTGACGGCGACCCGGCGGATGCGGCTCATCGCGGGCCCGGGCCGAGCTGGCCGCGCTGGGCGGCTTCCAGCAACCTGTCCCGCAGGTCCCGGGCGTGGCGGCGGCTCACCGGGACGTCGCCGGCCTCCGTGTGGGCCAGCAGGCCGCCCGCCGTGTCGCTGCGCAGCTCCAGCACCGCTCCCACCGCCAGCAGGAAGCCGCGGTGGACCCGGCTGAACCCCGTTCCCTCCCAATACTCCTCGAGCCGCGAGATCGGCATCCGCACCAGGTGCACGCCGCCGCGGGTGTGGAGCCGGACGTAGTCGCCGTGGGCTTCCACGAACAGGACGTCGTCGCGGCGGACGTACCGGGTGCGGCCGCCCGACTCCACCGGCAAGGCCGCCATCGCGTCCGGCGTCGAGCGCGAAGCAGGCGTCGCCATGCGAGAGACCTTCGCCAGCGCCGCCGACAGGCGTTCGGCGCGGACCGGCTTCAGCAGGTAGTCGACCGCGCCGATGCCGTACGCCGTCACCGCGTGGCCGTCGTGGGCCGTGACGAACACGATCACCGGTGGCTCGCTCAGCTTCGCCAGCAGGGACGCCAGTTCGAGCCCGTCCAGGCCCGGCATCGAGATGTCGAGGAACACCGCGTCGAAGCGATCCGCTTGAAGCAGTTTCAACGCCTTCAGTGCGTCGCCCGCGCCGACGACTTCGCCGACTTCGGGGGCTTCGCGCAACAACCGGCACAGCTCGTCCAGGGCGGGCGGGAGGTCGTCGACGGCGAGGACGCGCAGGCCGGTCACGGCAGCACCCCCGGCTGGAACCGCGGCACCCGCACGATCACGCGCGTGCCGGCGCCGACTTCGGTCTCCACGGTCAAGCCGTACCACGCGCCGTAGACGTCCCGGAGCCGTCTGTCCACATTGGCCAGTCCGAGTCCGGCGGGGTCGTCGTCGCCGGTGCGCCCGGCCAGGATGTCCGCGGCCCGCTTCGGGTCCATGCCGACCCCGTCGTCCTCGACGAAGATCACGCAGTCGTTCCCTTCCGCCTGGCCGTGCACCTGGACCAGGCCGGCTTGCGGCCGCGGCTCGATGCCGTGCCGGATCGCGTTCTCCACCAACGGCTCCAGCACCAGGTACGGGACCGCGACGGCGAGCACCTCCGGCGCGACCCGCACCTGGACGCGCAGCCGTTCGCCGAGCACCGCCCGCTGCAGCGCCAGGTACGTCTCGATCGCGCGGAACTCCTCGGCGACGACCGTGTACTCGCCGTGCCGAGCCAGGCTGTACCGCGTGTAGTCGGCGAAGTCGAGCATCAGGTCGCGGGCGCGGTCGGGGTCCGAGCGCACCAGCGACGCGATGACGGTCAGCGCGTTGTAGACGAAGTGCGGCGACATCTCCGCGCGCAGCGCCCGAAGCTCGGCCTGGGCCGCCTGTTCCGCCGACGCCTCCAGCCGGGCCCGCTCGAGGGCCTGCACGACCAGGTCCGCGGCCTGGCTCGCGACAGCGTCCCGGACGTCGCCGACGACGAGCAGCGCCCCGGCCAGCTCGTCGCGGACGTGCAGCGGCAGCACCAGGACGTCCTGCGCCGAGCCGGGTTCCTCGGTGTGCAGCACGCCGTCGAGCACCGTCGCGACGACCGCGTCCGGCCCGGGCCGGCCCGACCAGAGCAGCGACCCGGACAGGTCGGTGAGGCCGAGCCCGGGGAGGCCGAACAGCCGGCGCAGGCCGTGCGCGGCGCGGCGGGCGCGGGTGCCGGACAGGCCGTCGCGCAGGTCGTCGGTGATGCGGCGAGCGGCGGCGAGCACCGGCAGCGGATCGGCGCGGGACGCCGGGCGCAGGTGCACGGTCATCGGGCCTCCCCTCGGCGACGGTGTCCAGGGCAGTAGATCCTACGACCACGCGCCCCGGGCGTGGCGGTCACCGCGGCTGGGCGTGGGCCGGGTAGGGCCGGTCCGGCAGCGAGATCCAGCCGATCGTGCGGGTCTCCTTCACCGCGACCGGCACCGGCCGGAACGTCGCCGGGTCGAGGCCGTCGCTGTGCCGCACGACTTCCTCGTAGAACCAGGCCGACGTGATCAGCGCCAGGATGCCGCGCGAGGACTTCAGCGCTTCCTTCAACGGCGGCGCGTCCAGGAGCCGGAACGCCTGGTTGATCGCCGGTGCGGTGACGCCGTGGTCGTCGTAGGCGATTTCCCCGGCGTGCAGCGCCATCCGGAGCCGGATGCGGGCGCCGGCCTCGTGCGTGCGGTTGTGCCGGTGCAGCGCGACGGCGAGCGCGGTGGGCAGGAACTCCACGAAGAGCCCCTTGGGCACCTCCGCCGGTGCGAGGACGAAGACGCCGTCGCCGCAGTCTTCGCGCCGGCAGTCCGTCCAGGGGACGCCGGCGTCGTCGAACGCCCGGACGAGCGCGCCGTAGAGGCCTTCGCGCAGCTCCAAGCGGTGCGGCGTGGTCCGGCGCCGGTCGCCGTACTCCTCGACGTCCACCGCGAAGATCGTCCGGTGCACGGCCGGCCGTTCGTAGTTCATCAGGCCCTCCCGTCAGCTGCACGTGCAGATGCCTGTGCAAGCAGTGTGGCGCAAGACGGCCGTTCGGGGGAAGGGTCCGGGTGGGTGGTGATCGACGTGAAGACGGCGGGGCCGTGCCGGGTCTCGGCACGACCCCGCCGCCGGTCGGGGGAGCGGGTCAGCAGGACTGCTTGTAGAAGTACTGCGAGTTGGCGTCCATGTCCGCCTTCGTGATCGAGTGCAGCTGCGCGGTGAGGTTGCGCGTCACGGGCTTGCCCTCGATGGCGGCCACGGCCTGCTGGACGCCCTGGGTGCCGATCGACGCCGGGTCCTGGGCGATGAGCGCCTGGTACTGACCGCTCTTGAGGCCTTCGACCTCGGACGGGCTGGCGTCGAAGCCGATCAGGTTCACCGCGCCGACCTTGCCCGCGTTGCGCAGGCCCGTCGCCGCGCCTTCACCGGTGTTCAGGTTGGTCGCGAAGACGCCGACGAGGTCCGGCGTGGACGACAGGGCCGCCGTCACCTTCGACGCCGCCTGGTCGGGCTCGTTCTGGGTGAACTGGACGCCGACCGACTTCAGGTTCGGGGTGTTCTTCAGCTCGTCCTCGAAGCCCTTCGCACGAGCCGCGGTGGTGGACGTCCCGGCGATCGTGTCGAGCACCAGGACCGAGCCGCTCTTGCCGTTCGCGAGCTTCGCCATCGTCTGGGCGGCCAGCTTGCCGCCTTCGGCGTTGTCGGAGGAGACGGACGACACCGCGACGCTGGTGTCCTTCAGCGAGGTGTCGACCTCGACGACCTTGGCGCCGCGCGCCTTGACCTGCTGGATCGGCGCGAGCATCGCCGTGTCGTCGGTCGGGGCGATGAGCAGCCCGGCCGGCGGGTTCGAGCCGAGGGCGTTGACCAGCTGGGTCTGCATCGCCGCGTCGAACTTCTGCGGCGCCTGCGTGGTGAGCTCGTAGCCGAGCTTCTTCGCTTCGGCCTGGGCGCCGCACTGAAGCGAGATGTAGAACGGCTCGGCCTGCACACCCGGGATCAGCGCGAGCTTCTTGGAGTTGGCCGAGCCGGCCTGGCTGTCGCCGGACCCGGTCTGGCCGACCGTGCCGGATCCGCACGCGGTCAGCAGGGCCGTCGCGGAGACCACGGCACCCATGGCGGTGAGAGTCTTGGTCAGCTTCATAAGCACCTCTTTGTACTTGTGTGTGGGGGACTCAGCGGGAGTTGCGACGGCGGCGCCGCCGCTGGTCGAACCAGACGGCCGCGATCAGCACCGCGCCGACGGCGATCATCTGCCAGAAGTCCTGGACGTGGGTGATGTTGAAGCCCTTCTTCAGCACCGCCGGGATGAACACGCCGATGACCGTGCCCAGCACCGTGCCGACGCCGCCGAAGAGGCTCGTCCCGCCCATCACGACCGCGGCGATCGCGTTGAGGTTGTCCGTGGTGTGCGCCGAGATCGTGGTCGACGCGTAGTACGCCAGCGAGAGGAACCCGGCGATCCCGGCCAGGAACCCCGTCAGCGTGTACACCTTCAGCAGGTGCGCGGTGACACCGATGCCGGCGCGGCGCGCGCCCTCGGCGTTGGAGCCGACCGCGTAGGTGTAGCGGCCGAACTTCGTCGTGTGCAGCAGCCACGCGCCGATCAAGGTGATCACCACGGCGACGATGACGAGGTTCGGCACCACGCCGAACGACGTGCCGTAGCCGAGGGTCTGGTTGAGCACGACCGGGACGCTGCGCACGTCCGAGCCGTTGTTGAGCAGGTACGCCGCGCCGAGCGCCGCGCCCATCGTGCCGAGCGTGACGATCAGCGGCGGGATCCCCGCCACCGCGATGAGGAAGCCGTTGATCAGCCCCCACACCGTCCCGGCGACGACCGCCGCGATCAGGCCGACGGTGATCACGCCCCAGCCGGCGTTCGACGCGTTGCCGCCGGACATCGCCTCCATCACCTTGCCGGCGACCATGCCGGCGAAGATCAGCACCGAGCCGACGGACAGGTCGATGCCGGAAGTGATGATCACGAACGTCATCCCGACCGACAGCACCAGCAGGACGGCGGTCTCGATGAGCAGCGTCTGGAAGGTGAACAGCGTCGGGAACTCGCCCGGCGCGATGGCGCTGAAGACGACGATCAGCGCGATCAGGACCAGCGCGATCCAGAAGGTGTTGGCGCCGGCCAGCCGCTTGCCCAGCGGCCGCTTGCCGAAGCCCGCCTCGGGTGCTTCCTGGATGTCCTTCGTGGGCGCGCTCACGCGGCCTCCTCCTGGACGAGGGCCCCGGTCATCGCGGCGACGAGGTCTTCGAGTTTCGTGTCCGACCCGGTGAACCGGGCGACGCGCTTGCCCAGCCGCAGCACCTCGACGCGGTCGGCGACCGAGAGCACCTCGGGCATGTTGTGGCTGATCAGCACGACCGCGATGCCCTTGTCACGCACCTTCTTGATGACGTCCAGCACGCGTTCGCGCTGTACGACACCCAACGCCGCGGTCGGCTCGTCCATGAACACGACCTTCGACGCCCACACCACCGACCGCGCCACCGCGACGCTCTGCCGCTGCCCGCCGGACAGCGAGCCGATCGGGACGTCCGTGCTCTGCAGCGTCACGCCGAGGCGCTGGAACTCTTCGACGGCCTGGCGCCGCATCTCGGCCTTGTCGAGCATGCCCAGCTTGCCGAGGATGCCCTTGCGGTGGATTTCGCGGCCCAGGAACAGGTTCGCCGCCGGGTCGAGCTCCGGCGCGACGGCCAGGTCCTGGTAGACGGTCTCGATGCCCATCCGCCGGGCCGTGGTCGGGGAGTCGAAGCGCACCTCCGCCCCGTCCAGGAGGATCTTCCCGGACGTCGGCTGCTCCGCGCCGGAGAGGCACTTGACCAAAGTGGACTTGCCGGCGCCGTTGTCGCCGATCAGGGCCGTCACCTCGCCCGCGCGTGCCTGGAACGACGCGCCGCGCAGGGCTTCGACGGACCCGTAGTGCTTCGTCAGGTCGATCGCGTCCAGGAGGATATCGCTCATCCGTGCCTCTCTTCCGGGGCCGGCGGCCGGCAGCGGATCACCGTCGCGGTCCCGGACAGCTCGGTCTGGCCGGCGTCGAACGGCACCACGTAGGTGTCGCCCTTGGCCAGCGCGTGGTCGCCGCCGTGCTCGGTGCGCAGCGTGCCTTCGCCCTCGAGGACGACGAGCACCGCGAACGACGGGTCCGATGACAACGTTGTCAGCTTGTCGGTCCGGAGCTGCTCGGCTCGGAAGAACCGCTCCGAACCGCCGGCCAGCAGGTCCACAGTGGACGCGCGGTCCCCGGCCGTGCGCTTGATGATGGTCTCGAGGCGGCCGGCGTCCCAGCCGGACGTGTCGAGGGCCTGGATGGCGGTGTCGAAGCCGAGGCCGAGGTGGCCCTTCTCCGGCGACGCCAGGAAGTCACGCCATTCGATGGTCAGCGAGAAGTCCGTCGGCTGCTGCAGTTCGACGACGAAGACGCCCTCGCCGATCGCGTGCGGCAGCCCGGCCGGGATGTAGACGGTGTCGCCGGCGGTCACCGGGACGCTGTTCAGTGCGCCCAGCATCGACGGCACGTCCTGCTCGCGCGTCCACTCGGACACGGTGTCCTTCGACAGCGTCTCCTTGAAGCCCGGGTAGACGCGCGGGTCGTCGCCGTAGGTGCCGACGACGATCCACGCCTCGGTCTTGCCGAAGTGCGAGTCGAAGTGCTGCTGGGCGAACGCGTCGTCGGGGTGGAAGTGCACGGGCAGCCGCTGGCCCGCGTCGAGCAGCTTGACCAGTAGCCCGGTGGACGTCCCGAGCGTCTCGACGTGCTTGGCGCCGAGCCAGCCGTTCGGGTTCGCGACGACGGCGTCGCGCAGCCACGCGCCGTCCGGGAGCCGGGTCAGGCCGTTGGTGTCCTGGCCGAACATGGTGCTCACCGAGGCGACCCAGTCCTCCGGGCCGAACTTCTTGTCCGGCGACGCGCCGCGCAGCGCCGCGATGGCGTCGCCCCCGCGGTAGAACTGCGGGGGCTGGTTGGCCGGGAGCCGGATGGGTTCGAGGGTCACGGGGCGACCTCACCGGAACCGCGGGCGACGAGATGCACGGGCAGGACTACCTTTCTGGGCGGGGACTGGTCTCCTTGGACACGGGCGAACAGCAGCTCGGCCGCGGCGTGGCCCAGGGCGCTGACGTCGTGCGCGATCACGGTGACCGGCGGGTCGAGCAGGTCCGCCAGCTCGAAGTCGTCGAAGCCGACCATCGCCGGGCGGTGCTCGGCGTGGGCCAGCGCCCGCAGCACGTGCACGGCGACCCGGTTGTTGCCCGCGATCACGGCGGTGGCCGCGTCCGGGCCGTGCATCAGCCGCTTCACGGCGTCGCCGATGTAGTCCTGGGTCGGCGTGCGCATGGAGACCAGGGACTCGTCGTAGGAGATCCCGTTGCGCACGCAGCCTTCGCGGAAGCCGCGCAGGCGCTCGGCCGCGGTGAAGATGTCCGGGCTGTCGCCGAGGAAGGCGATCCTCCGGTGACCGTGCTCGGCCAGGTGCGTGACGGCCTCGATGGTGCCGCCGAGGTTGTCGACCAGCACGGTGTCGGCCACGATGTCGCCGGCCGGGCGGTCGATGAACACCACCGGCGTGCCCGCGCGCATCTCCGGCACCAGGTAGCCGTGCTGCAGGCCGGCCGGGACGACGAGGATGCCGTCCACCCGCCGCGCGCAGAACTCCAGCACGAGCTCGCGCTCGCGGTCGGAGTTCTCCTCGGACGAGCCGGTGAGCACCTGGCGCCCGAACGACGTCGCGATGCGCTCGACCGCGCGGTTCAGCTCGGAGTAGAAGGGGTTGCCGACGTCCTCGACGATCAGCCCGATGGTGCCGGTCGTCGACCCGCGGCGCAGGTTGCGCGCGCCGAGGTTGCGCCGGAAGCCCAGCTGCTCGATGGCCGCCATGACCCGCTCGGCGGTGTCCGGGTGCACCGCCGGTTCGTCGTTGACCACGCGCGAGACGGTCTTGATGCTCACGCCCGCCAGCCGGGCCACGTCGCTCATCGTGGCTCGTCTGCTCGCGGTGCGCGGGGCGCCGTCCCGGTCCCGGCCGGGGGGAGACAACGTTGTCATAGTGACCGGGATTGAACGCCACCGGCCCGTGAGTTGTCAACGGTCCGCGCGCGAATTGTGCCGATTCGGCTACCGACGTCGTAGGACAGACGGCTGATCACGCTGTCCCGAAGTGGACAGGACTTGACGGATCGCTTGACTGTCCGGTGAGCCGCTGCCCAAGGTGGCCCGGTTCGACCGACTGCGCGACAAGGTTGTCATTTCGGTCGCGCTGACGAGGTGGAGAGGCGATGGCCATGGCGCGAGTGCGCTTCAGAGCCGGTTTAGCTTTCCTGACATTGGCGGTGACGGCAGCGGTGGCTCCCGCTGTCCCCGCCGCGGCAGCCCAGAGCACGGACTACGCGAAGTGGGTCAACCCCTTCGTGGGCACCCGTCCCGGCGGCGCCGACCACGGCACCGGGGGCGGTGCCGGCAACACCTTCCCGGGCGCGGTGGCGCCGTTCGGCATGGTCCAGTGGAGCCCGGACACGGTGAAGTCCCAGCCGGGCGGGTACTTCTACGACGACAACGCCCTCACCGGGTTCAGCCTGACGCACCTTTCGGGCGCGGGCTGTTCGACCTATGAGGACATCCCGTTCATCCCTTACGTCGGTGAAGTGACGACCTCCCCGGCGACCGACCCGTCGCACTACACGTCGAAGTTCTCGCACGCCAACGAACACGCGACGGCGGGCGCCTACGACGTCACCCTCGACAGTGGCGCGAAGGTCGAGCTGAGCGCGACGCAGCGCACCGGCTCCGCGCGGCTGACCTACCCGGCCGGCGCGTCCTCGACGCTGCTGGTCAACACGTCCGGTTCGGTCAACGGCACCGACGACGCGTCGATCACCATCGGCAAGGACACCATCAGCGGCTGGGCCACGAGCGGCCGTTTCTGCGGGGCGCGGAACAGCTACCGCGTCTACTTCTCGGCCAAGTTCGACACGCCGTTCGCGTCGATCGGCACCTGGAAGAACGGCGCCGTGACGCCGAACAAGGCCGCGGAAACCGGCGGGGCCAGGGCGAAGGTCGCGCAGCCCAACGGCGTGAACGCGTCGATCGCGCGCACCACGACGGCCAAGCAGCAGAACACCACCGTGTCCGGCCCGGGCAGCGGCGGGTACGTCACCTTCGCCAACCTCAACGGCGCGCAGGTGAACGTCCAGGTCGGACTGTCCTTTGTGTCCGTCGACGGCGCGAAGGCCAACCTGAAGGCGGAGAACACCGGCAAGTCGTTCGACACCGTCGCGGCCGGCACGCGGAAGGCGTGGAACGACCAGCTCGGCAAGATCGCCGTCAGCGGCGGCTCGGACGCCGATATGACGACGTTCTACACCTCGCTGTACCACTCGCTGATCCAGCCGAACGTGTTCTCCGACGTCAACGGCCAGTACATCGGCTTCGACGGCCGGATCCACACGGCCGACAAGGGCCACGCGATGTACACGAACTTCTCCGGCTGGGACATCTACCGCTCGGAGATCCCGCTGCTGGCGACGATCGACCCGAAGGAGACGTCGGACATCGTCCGGTCGATGATGGCCTACGCCGAGCAGGGCGGGTCGTGGGACCGCTGGACGGTGGCCAACGACTACACCGGCGTCATGAACGGCGACCCGTACCACATCATCGTGTCCAGCGCGTACGCGTTCGGCGCGCGTGACTTCGACGCCCAGAAGGCGTTGCTGCTCATGATCAAGGGCGCCACCCAGCCGACGCAGGGCTACACCGAGCGGCCGGGTCTCGACGACTACCAGAAGCTCGGGTACGTCCCGGGCGCCGGCGCCGACACGCTCGAGTACACCAGCGCCGACTTCTCCATCGCCCAGTTCGCGAAGCGGCTCGGCGACAGCGCGACGTACACGACGTTCATGAAGCGCGCGCAGAACTGGCAGAACCTCTACAACCCGGGTACCGGGCACCTGCAGCCGCGCAACGCGGACGGCTCGTTCTCCGGCACCTACGACCCCGCCAGCTCGCAGGGCTGGGTCGAGGGCAACGGCGCGCAGTACGAGTGGATGGTGCCCTACGACCTCGGCGGCGTCGTGACGGCGTTCGGCGGCAACACCGCGACCCAGTCGCGGCTGGACACCTTCTTCACCCAGTTGAACGCGGGCACGCAGCTGCCGTACGCCTTCATGGGCAACGAGCCGAACTCCAACGCGCCGTACGTGTATTCGTACGCGGGCGCGCCGGCCAAGACCCAGGCGATCGTGCACCGGTCGATGGACGAGCTGTACAACCCGCGTCCGGAAGGCCTGATCGGCAACGACGACCTCGGCCAGATGTCGGCGTGGTACGTCTGGTCCGCGCTCGGCGTCTACCCGGAGATCCCGGGCCGCGCCGAGACGCTGCTGGTCACGCCGCGCTTCGAGCACGCCGTGCTCACCACGGGTGCGGGCAAGAAGGTCACCATCAACGCGCCGGGCACCGGCGACTACGTGGGCAGCCTCAAGGTCAACGGCGGCGCGGCTTCGAAGGCGTGGCTGCCGGAGGCACTGATCTCCAGCGGCGGCACGCTCGACTACACGCGCTCCGCCACGGCGACCGCGTGGGGCAGCTCCGCGGCCGACGCCCCGCCGTCGTTCCGCGAGCAGGAGAAGCCGAGCCTGTCCTTTGTGGACCCGGCTCGCGCGGTGACGCCCGCGGGATCGACCTCGAAGGCGTCCGTGGGTGTCCAGGACCTGTCGGGAGTCGCCCGGACCTGGACCTACAGCGCGGGCAGCGTCGACGGGATCACGCTGACCCCGGCGTCGGGCAGCATCGCGGTGCCCGCCGCGGGCAAGGCCCAGGCCGAGCTGACGGTCAGCGTCCCGGCCGGACTGGCCGACGGCGCCCGTCGCATCCCGGTGACGTTCTCGGCGCCGGGGCTCGCGAGCACGCAGGCGGTGCTGACGGTGCTCGTGGCCCAGCCGAACAGCTGGCTGGCCACGGTGAACAACGCCGGTATCTCCCCGGACTCGAACTCGGGCGCGGCCAACTTCGACGGCGGCGGCTGGAGCTACTCGGCCGACGCCCTCGCCGCGGCCGGGGCCACGCCGGGCGGGACGGTCACCAGTGACGGCCTGAAGTTCACTTGGCCGTCGTTCCCGGCGGGCGACCCGGACAACGTGATCGCGTCCGGCCAGACCGTGAACGTCAGCGGGTCCGGGCGGCTCGCGCTGCTCGGCTCGGCGTCCAACGGCAACGCCTCCGGCACGCTGACGATCACCTACACCGACGGGTCGAAGTCCACCGCCACCATCGGGTTCTCCGACTGGACCCTCGGCGGTGGCGGCGCCCAGCCGGCGTTCGGCAACCGGATCGTGCTGTCCACGCCGTACCGCAACGCGTCGGGCGGCGACCCGCAGCAGATCCGCACGATGGTGTTCGGCACCAACCCGATCACCCTGGACGCGGGCAAGACCGTGGCGAGCGTGACGCTGCCGGACAACGTCAGCGGTGGCGCGTTGCACGTGTTCGCCATCGGCATCGGCTCGTAGTCCAACTCCGTGAATGGCACATCGAGGGACTTCAAGTCCCTCGATGTGCCATTCACGGCTTTTCAGGGAGGCTCAGTGAAGAGCAAGGTCCTGGCGGGTGCGCTGGCGCTCGCCGTCGTCGCGACGGGGGTGAGTCCCGCCGTCGCGGCAGCGTCGGGCGGGGACGGCCTCGACGCCGTCGACACGTTCATCGGCACCCAGGACGAAGGCAACACTTTCCCCGGTGCCTCGGCGCCGTTCGGGATGACGCAGGTCAGCCCGATCACCTCGCACTACGCGGGCTACCGCTACACCGACACGGCCATCCGCGGCTTCGGGCACTTCTTCCTGTCCGGCGCGGGCTGCTGGGAGCAGGGCGGGCTCGTCTCGACGCTCCCGACAACCGGTGAAATCGGCCCCGGCAAGGCGTTCGACACAACGAAAGCGGCCACTTTCGACCAGAAGCTCTACGCGGCGCCGTTCACCCACGACGGCGAAGTCGGCAAGCCCGGCTACTACAAGGTCCACCTGACGGGCTATGGCGGCGTCGACGTCGAGACGACCGCGGCCACGCGCGCCGGTGTCGAGCGCTACACCTTCAGCAAGCCCGGTGACGCCAACGTCTTCGTCAACGTCGGTCAGGCCAACGACAAGGAGCCGGTCACCGGCAGCAGCGTCCGGATCGTCGACGACCGGACCGTCGAAGGCACCGTGGAGTCACAGGCGTTCTGCGGCGGCAAGGCCTACACGACGTACTTCACGACGAAGTTCGACAAGCCGTTCAAGTCCTCCGGCACCTGGTCGCCGACCGGCGGGACGCCCGGTGGCAAGGAATCCGCCGGCGGCGCGGGCCTGCGTGGCGCGTGGCTGACGTTCGGCGGACCGGGCCAGGTCACCGCCACCACCGCGATCTCCCAGGTGGACGCGCAGGGCGCGCGGACCAACCTGGCCTCGGAGAAGATCCGGTCGTTCGACGCGGCCAGGGACGCGGTCCAGCGCACCTGGCGCCACGAGCTGTCCACTGTGGACATCAAGGGCGGCACGACCGACGACCGCACGGTCTTCTACACCTCGCTCTACCACGCACTCCTGCAGCCGCTGACCGCGAACGACGCCGACGGCCGCTACTACGGCTTCGACAAGAAGATCCACCGCGCGGTCGGCTGGACCTACTACGACTTCTTCTCGCTCTGGGACACCTACCGCTCCCAGAATCAGCTCCTCGCGCTGCTGCGGCCCAGCCGCGCGAAGGACATCGCGAAGAGCATCCTCGCCATCCACGACCAGGGCGGCTGGCTGCCGCGGTGGGCGTACGCGAGCCAGGAGACGAACACGATGACCGGCGACCCGGTCACGCCGTTCCTGGTGGACCTCTGGCGGTTCGGCGCGCTGTCGGGCGAGGAGGTGCACGCCTACCAGGCGCTCCTGCAGAACTCGACGCAGATCCCGCCCGCGTCGTCGCCGTTCCAGGGCCGTTCGGGCAACGCGAGCTACCAGGCCGACGGCTTCGTCCAGTACGACCCGGACTTCCCGAAGAAGGGGCAGGACACCGACCCGAACCACGGTGCGTCGGCCACCTTGGAGTACGCGCTCGGTGACTGTTCGCTGTCGGTCATGGCCGCCGCGCTCGGGAAGAAGGAAGACGCCGCCGCCCTGAAGGAGAAGGGCCGGACCTACCGGACACTGTGGGACGAAACGCAGACCGACCGCGGCTTCAGCGGGTTCTTCCGGCCGAAGGTCCTCGGCGGTGACTGGTTCACGCCCGCCGACAAGCCGTACAGCCCGCAGAGCCAGGACGGCTTCCACGAGGGCACGGCCTGGCAGTACCAGTGGCTCGTCCAGCAGGACGTCCCCGGCCTGGTGCAGCGGATGGGCGGCGCGGCGAGCACCGGCAAGCGGCTCGACGACTTCTTCGCCTACGACGAGCTGGTGAAGAACCCGGCGACGGCGGTCCGCGAGAACTGGGTCGTCGGCCCGTACGACTACTACGACCAGTTCCGCTACAACCCCAACAACGAGCCGGACCTCCACTCGCCGTGGATGTACGCGCTCACCGGGCAGCCGGCGAAGACGTCGACGGTCGTGCGGGCGGCGCACACGCTGTTCACCAACGCGCCCAACGGCGTCACCGGGAACGACGACCTCGGCACGATGTCCGCGTGGTACGTCTTCAGCGCGCTGGGCATGTACCCCGCCGTCCCAGGTACTGGGAACTTCGTGCTCAACGCGCCGCGGTTCGAGAAGTCCGTGCTGCACCTGGAGAGCGGGCGTGACATCACGATCAAGGCGGCCGGCGCGGACGGTTCGAAGCTGCAGTACGTTTCGGGCCTGCAGGTCGGCTCGCAGCCGAGCGATCGCGTGTATGTCAACGTGGACCAGCTGAAGCGTGGCACGACGCTGGACTTCCGCCTGACGGCCGATTCCGCCGCGGCGAAGTGGGGGACATCACCGTCTTCCGCACCGGCTTCGCCCTGCTCGGAGTAGACAGCGGACGCTCACGGCCGTGGTCCAGACCACAGTGGACCACGGCCGTGAGCATCGTCACGGGCCCCGGTGTTCCCGTGAGGGCCGTCACGCCTCACACTGGTATCAGCACGTCCGACAGCGCCGTTGACGTCCACAGGCAGTCCGCCGTGGACGGTGCGTCGGACGTTTTTCGTGCCAGCACACGTGGTGAGACCCCACAGGAGGAAGAAGTGTCCAGCAAGGCCGCTCTAGTGTTCCGCGTGGCCGCAGTAGCCGAAGCCCTGTCCTGGGCGGCGCTGCTTGTCGGGATGTTCCTCAAGTACGTCGTCCACTCCTCCGGCGAGGGCGGCGTGCCCGTCATCGGCATGGTGCACGGCGTGATCTTCGTCCTCTACGTGGTCGTCTCCCTGTCCGTGGCGAAGCCGCTCGGCTGGCGCCCGAAGACGCTGGTCCTCGCCCTGCTCGCGAGCATCCCGCCGCTGTTCACGTGGCTGTTCGAGAAGTGGGCGCTGCGCAACGGCAAGCTCGACGGCCCGCAGCGGCTGTCCCACGGTGGTGTCGGCCTGTTCCAGGTCAAGGAGCCCGTCGCCGCCTGATCCCGGCATGTGAGAAAGGCCCGCACCTCGGTGCGGGCCTTTTTGCTATTCGGTGAAGTCCCCGGCCGCCCGGCGCACCTTCGTCAGCAGGTCGGTCAGCTGCTCGGTCTGCCGTTCGGTGAGCCCGGACAGCCCGAAGTCGATCTCCGTCACGGCGGCGGTGGCCGTTTCGCGGCGCTTGCGGCCCTCGTCGGTGATCTCGACGAGCGTCGTGCGGCGGTCGGTCGGGTGCGGGACGCGCTTGACGAGCCCGTCCTTCTCCAGCCGGTCGACTATGTTGGTGACACTGGTGGGGTGCAGCTGGAGCCGCTCGCCCATCACCCGCATCGGCAGGCTGGCGCTGCGGGCGAAGGTGAGCAGCACCAGTGCTTCGTACCGGGCGAAGGTCAGGCCGTGCGGCTTGAGCGCGCCGTCCACCGCGGACTGGATGATCTGCTGGACGCGCATCACGCCGGTGACCGCGGCCATGGTGCCGGAGGGCCCGATCCGGGCTTCCCAGAGCTGTGCCGCGCGGGCGATCGGGTCGAACGGCAGCGGACGGTTCATGACACGCGAAGTTACCAGCGGGTACCGGCGGGTGTCGCACGACCGGCGGAAAGAACACCGAAGAAGGGACTTCCGACATGATCGTCGCGTTCAGCGTGAGCCCGTCCGGCGGGGAACCCGACGGCGGGGTGAGCGAAGCCGTCGCGCGCGCCGTCAAGGTCGTCCGCGACTCCGGGCTGCCCAACTCGACCAACGCGATGTTCACGAACGTCGAAGGCGAGTGGGACGAAGTCATGGACGTCGTGAAGCGCGCGGTCGAGGCCGCGGGGGAGGGCGCGGCCCGGGTCGGGCTCGTGCTGAAAGCGGACATCCGGCCCGGCTTCGAAGGTCAGCTCGAGGCCAAGGTGGACCGCATCGAAGCCCACCTCCGCGAGTCCTGACTCAGGGCAGCGGCGGGGTGAAGGCGACCGTCCAGCGGCCGTCTTCGTTCGTCACGTTCAGCGCGTAGCCGAACGGCTTCCCGTCGCTCAGCGCGCCCGCGACCGTCGCGCGGGTCGGGGCGGCCGCGTCCGGGCCCAGCACCACGCGCACGTCGTGGACGCCGTGGTCGGCCAGCACCGCGACGTAGTCCTTCGCGAAGTCGTCGCCGCCGGAGCCGGGGTAGTCGAGCAGGGCGCCGAACGCGTCCGCGTCGTGTTCGGACAGCGCCGAAGCGAGCTGGTCGCGCAGCTCGCCGGGGGAGGCCGCGCCCGGGTCCCCCTGGTGCACGATGAGCAGCGTGACCGCCACGATCCAGGCGACGGCGGCCGTGATCGACAGCCCCACCTTCACGTCACGCCGGATGTGCACCCGGCCGAGCCTGCCCCAGCGGCGCCGTCCTGCCAAGCGGACCGGCCGGGGACCCGGTGAAAGTTCCCGGGTGCGCGTGCCAGGATGGAGTCGTGACACAACCACGCGGATCTGCAGCGAAGTCAGCGGCCCTCTCCGCCGCCCTGTCCGGCGCGGTCGACCTGTCCGCGCTCAAGGCCCGCGCCGAATCGGCGCAGAGGCAGCCGGCCCCGCCCGCCGGCCCGGCCGGTGGCGACGCCCCGCCGCCCGCCCCGGGCTCGTCCGAGGCCGTGATCGATGTCACCGAGGCCACCTTCCAGGCCGAGGTCGTGGAGCGGTCCCTGCGCCAGCTGGTGATCGTCGACCTGTGGGCCGAGTGGTGCGGCCCGTGCAAGCAGCTGTCCCCGGTGCTGGAGCGGATGGCCGCCGAGTCCGGTGGCGCGTGGGTCGTCGCGAAGGTCGACGTCGACGCCAACCCGCGGATCGCGCAGCTGTTCGGCGCGCAGTCCATCCCGACGATCGTCGCCATCGGCGGCGGCCAGCCGGTCGACGCCTTCTCCGGTGCGCTGCCCGAGCCCGAGATCCGCAAGTGGATCAACGCGCTGCTGGAGGCTCTGCGCGACAAGCTGCCCGCCATCCGCGAGGCGGAGGCGAACGGCGGCGGCCCCGTCGAGGAGCCGGAGGACCCGCGCTTCACGGAAGCGGAAGAAGCCTTCGAGCGGGGCGACTTCGCCGCCGCGCAGGCCGCGTACGAGCGCATCCTCGACGTCGAGCCGGCCAACGAGCTGGCGAAGAACGCCCTGGCCCAGGTCAAGTTCACCGCCCGCGCGGAGAGCGCGGACCCGGACGCCCGCGCCAAGGCCGACGCCGACCCGTCCGACCTGGCGGCCCAGCTCGACGCGGCCGACCTGGAGATCGCGGAGAACGACGTCGAGGCCGGGTTCAAGCGGCTGATCGACGCGGTCCGCCGGACCGCGGGCGACGACCGCAACAAGGCCCGCGAGCACCTTGTCGCCCTGTTCGACCTCTTCGACCCGGCCGACGAGCGCGTCATGAAGGCCCGCCGCGACCTGGCGTCCGCCCTGTTCTGAGCCCGCGAAAAAGGCCCCCACCGCGGTGGGGGCCTTTTTCGTCAGCGGGTCAGCCGTACTGCTTCGAGCAGACCGACGAGCCCTCGAGGTACCCGCGCCGCAGCGACTCGACCCGGTCGAAACCGCTGTCCGGGCGCTTGCCGTTGACGTCCGCCGAGACCAGGCTCTCCGGCTGCAGCAGGTCCGCGATCGCCTCGTCGAGGTCGCCCGCCGACAGCCGCAGGTCGCCCGGGCGGTTCGTGAACGCCGCCCACGCCCCGACCAGGCAGGCCGTCCGCAGGCCCGCGTTCGCGTTGTCGATCGACGCGCCGACGCCCTTCTGGATGCCCAGCGCGTACCGCGAAGCGACCTCCGAGAAGGCCGCGAAGTCCCCCATGCCGCCCGGGTCCTCGCCCTTCATCTCGGCCTCGCGGTCGATCGGCTGGGCCAGCTGGGACAGCTTGGCCAGGTCGATGCTCACCGTGTTGTCGGCCGGGCAGTAGGACGCGGGGGAGGTCGTGGTGCAGCTGCCGCCGTCGTTGATCTCCGGGGCCGCGACGCCCGCGCCCTTGAACGCCTCGTCGAGGCTCTTCTTCAGCAGCGCGACGGCCTGGTCGTTGAACTTCGTGTCGCCCTTGCCGGTGTCGCCCTTGTCGAACGGGCGCTCGGTCAGCCGGGCCTTGACGTTCTCGGTGTTCATCGCCGCGCACTCCTTCGGGCCCTTCTCGAACCCGGCCTGGAACGCGAACGTGCGGTCGAACGCCGTGCCGTGCGCGCCGCGGTCGGCGGCGCTGGTGCCCGCCTGGTCGCGGATCAGGAACATCGACGCCATCACCTGGTTCAGGCCCTCGGACGTCGACACCTGGTAGTACTTGCTCTTGTTCTCGGCCACCCAGCGGAAGTAGCCGCCGGCGAAGCAGTCGGCCTGCTGCTCCTTCACGACGGTCGGGGTGCTCTTGGTGATGCCGGCCTTGTCGCCGAGCCGGTACTGGACGGCGTGGCCGAACTCGTGCGCGAGCACGACGACGACCGACATCGGCCCGAACCGCTTGCGCAGCATCGGCAGCAGCACACCGCGGTCCCACGCCACCGAGTCGTCGACCGGGCAGTAGAACGCGTTGACGAGCTTCTTGACGCTGCCGCAGCCGGTTTCCTCGGTGTCGGTGTTCGCGTCGTAGGACAGCAGCGACTTCACCGGCTCGAACTGCTGGCCGAAGTCGGACTTCAGCATCTCGCCCCAGTACGTCTGGACGTCGTCGATCGCGGCGGTGGCGAGCTTGTCGTCCTCGCCGCCGTCGGCGTTGCGGACGTCGAGGCTCGGTGTCGGCGCGTCCGATTTGAGGCCGCTCTCGAAGTGCGTCACCGGCAGGCCCGCGACCGACCCGGCACCGTTGTCCGGCACGGGCCCGCTGCCGGAGCCGCCCTTGCTGTTGCAGCCGCTCACGGCCACCGCCGCGACGGCCAGCAGCGCGACCAGCGCGCGCCGTCCTCCCCCTGGGATCATCTTGTTCCATTCGCTCTCGTGCCCACCCGGTACCCGACGGGCAGGACCCTACCCAGGGCATACGCGGAGCGTGCACGTTATCCCCGAACTGGTGAGGCTTATTCAGCCGTCGGCCGCCGCATGACTTTTTTCGCTGGTCAGCGGTCTGCAGTCGGGGCGCGGCGGCCTAGCCGGAATAAGCCTCACTCCTTGCGCACGGCGGCCCGCGGCCCGATATCGTCGTTGCCCATGCGTGCAGTCCGCCGGTTCACCGTCCGCGCCAGTCTCCCGGAATCGCTTTCGGGCCTGGGCGCGCTGGCCACCAACCTGCGCTGGACGTGGCACCCGCCGACGCGCGACCTGTTCGCGTCGATGGACGCCGAGCTGTTCAACGCCGTGCGTGACCCGCTGCGGATGCTCACCGCGCTGCCGCCGTCGCGGCTGGACGAGCTGGCCGTCGACGACGACTTCCTCGCCCGGGCCCGCGCCGCCGCCGCCGACCTGGAGAAGTACCTCTCCGAGCCGCGCTGGTACCAGCAGCGCGACGACGCGGAGCTGCCGCCGGCGGTCGCCTACTTCTCGATGGAGTTCGGCGTCACCGAGGCGCTGCCGAACTACTCCGGCGGGCTCGGCGTGCTCGCCGGCGACCACCTGAAGGCCGCGTCCGACCTGGGCGTGCCGATGGTCGGCGTCGGGCTGCTCTACCGCAACGGCTACTTCCGGCAGTCGCTTTCGCTCGACGGCTGGCAGGTCGAGCACTACCCGGTGATCGACCCGAACGCGTTCCCCCTCGAACTGCTGACCGCGGGCGGCCGCCCGGTGCTGATCGGCGTCGCGATGCCGGGCGGGCGCGAGCTGTGCGCGCAGATCTGGCAGGCCCGCGTCGGGCGCGTGCCGCTGCTGCTGCTCGACACCGACACCGAGGCCAACGACGACGACCTGCGCGGCGTCACCGACCGGCTCTACGGCGGCGACGCCGACCACCGGCTGCGGCAGGAGATCCTGGCCGGCATCGGCGGGTTCCGCGCCGTCCGGAAGTACTGCGAGCTGACCGGCCACCCGCAGCCGAAGGTGTTTCACACGAACGAGGGACACGCGGGGTTCCTCGGGCTGGAGCGGGCCCGCGAGATCGTCCAGGCCGACGGGCTCGCGTTCGACGAGGCCATGCCCGCGGTCCGCGCCGGGACGCTGTTCACCACGCACACCCCGGTCAGCGCGGGCATCGACCGGTTCCCCGTCGACCTGGTGCAGCGCTACTTCGCCGACGGCCGCCTGGTGCCCGACATCGACCCGCGCCGCGTGCTCGCGCTCGGCGCCGAGGACAACCCCGGCCTGTTCAACATGGCGCACATGGGCCTGCGGCTGGCGCAGCGCGCGAACGGCGTCTCGCAGCTGCACGGGCGCGTCACGCGCAAGATGTTCTCCCGGCTGTGGCCCGGGTTCGACCACGACGAGGTGCCGATCTCGTCGGTGACCAACGGCGTTCACGGTCCGACCTGGGTGGCGCGCGAGCTGAGCACGCTGCTCGGCCGCGAGTGGGGCCTCGACGTCGGCGAAGGGCCGCTGCGCGACGGCGTTTCCGACGCCCAGCTGTGGGGACTGCGGCGCGAGCTGCGCGAGAAGCTGGTCCACGAGGTGCGGCGCCGGGTGCGGGCGGCGTGGCTGCAGCGCGGCGCGTCCCCGCTGGAGCTGGGCTGGGTGGACTCCGTGTTCGACCCGGACGTGCTGACCGTCGGCTTCGCCCGCCGCGTCCCGACGTACAAGCGGCTGACGCTGATGCTGCGCGACCCCGAGCGGCTGCGCACGCTGCTGCTGCACGAAGACCGGCCGATCCAGGTGGTCGTCGCGGGCAAGTCGCACCCGGCCGACGAGAACGGCAAGCAGCTGATCCAGCAGATCGTCCGGTTCGTCGACGGCGCGGACGTGCGGCACCGGATCGTCTTCCTCCCGGACTACGACATGTCGATGGCGCGGTACCTCTACCGCGGCTGCGACGTCTGGCTGAACAACCCGGTGCGGCCGCTGGAGGCGTGCGGGACGTCGGGGATGAAGTCGGCGCTCAACGGCGGGCTCAACCTGTCCATCCGCGACGGCTGGTGGGACGAGTGCTACGACGGCAGCAACGGCTGGGCGATCCCGACCGCGGACGGCGTCACCGACCCGCTGCGCCGCGACGACCTCGAGGCGGCGGCGCTGTACGAGCTGCTCGGCCAGCAGATCGCGCCGCTGTTCTACGACCGCTCGGCCGACGGCGTCCCGACGGGCTGGCTGTCGATGGTGTGGCACACGCTGGAGACGCTCGGCCCGCGGGTCCAGGCGTCCCGGATGGTCCGCGAGTACGTCGACAACGGCTACCTCCCGGCCTCCCGCATGGTCGCGGCGGCGACGAACGACGGCTACCGGGGTGCCCTGTCCCTGGCGGACTACCGCACGAAGCTCGAGGTCTCCTGGCCGCGGCTGCGGATCTTCGACTCGGAGCTGCTGGTGGAGCAGACGGAGCCGCTGGTCGTCGGCGCGGAGGTGACGATCCGCGCCCGCATCGACCTGGCCGGCCTCGACCCGTCCGAAGTGGACATCCAGGCCGTGGTCGGCCGGGTCGGCGACGACGACGAGCTGCACGACGCGGTCACGGTCCCGATGACGGCCGACGGCATCGGAGCGTTCGCGGCCCGCCTCAAGCTCCCCCGCCCGGGAGCGATCGGGTACACGGTGCGCGTCCTGCCGCGGCACGGGTTGCTGGCCACGCCGGCGGAGCTGGCCCGCGTCGTCCTGGCCTGACCGCGCCGCTCACGCCCGCCCGGCAGCGTGACCGACGCCGCGGCGAGGTCGGCGGCAGCACCCAGCACCCGCGCGTGGTCGTGGCCGGGAGCCACTCGGCGACGCGCGTGGTCCGGGCCTGACCTGGAGTTACTTCAGGTGGAAATCACTGCGCGCCCGGCCGGTGGCGGCGTTAAGTTGGCGGCATGCGCTTCGGAATGTTCGTCCCGCAGGGCTGGCGGCTCGACCTCGCCGGCATCGACCCCGCGGACCACTGGAAGACCATGCTCGGCCTCGCGAAACACGCGGAGGCCGGGCCCTTCGAATCGATCTGGGTCTACGACCACTTCCACACCGTGCCCGTCCCGACCGAGGAAGCCACGCACGAGGCCTGGTCGCTGATCTCGGCGTTCGCCGCCGCGACGGAGACCGTGCGGCTCGGGCAGATGTGCACCTGCATGGGCTACCGCAACCCGGCCTACCTGGCCAAGGTCGCGGCGACCGCCGACACCATCGCCGGCGGCCGCGTCGAGATGGGCATCGGCGCGGGCTGGTACGAGCACGAGTGGCGGGCCTACGGCTACGGCTTCCCGAGCGCCGGGGAGCGCCTCGCCCAGCTCGACGAGGGCGTGCAGATCATGCGCGACCTCTGGACGACGGGGAAGTCCACTCTGGACGGTAAGCAGTACCGGACCGACGGCGCGATCCTGAGCCCGCGGCCGCCGCAGGAAGGCGGCATCCCGCTGTGGATCGCCGGCGGCGGCGAGAAGAAGACGCTCAAGATCGCCGCGAAGTACGCGAAGTACACGAACTTCGCGGCCGACCCGGAGACGTTCACCCGCAAGTCGGAGATCCTCGCGCAGCACTGCAAGGACGTCGGCACCGACTTCGACGCCATCGTGCGCTCGGCCAACCACAACATCGTGCTGGGCGAGACCGAAAAGGACGTCCAGGACAAGCTGGCCTGGCTGCGGTCCCACCTCGGCAAGTACATCGAGGCCGACGCCGTCGAGCGCTGGGCGGGCAACTTCGAGAACAGCCCGACCACGGGCACGCCCGAGCAGGTCACCGAGAAGCTCGCCGCGATGGGCGAGCGGGGCATGTCGTACGCGATCTTCAACTTCCCGGAAGCCGCGTACGACCGGTCCGGTATCGACTTGTTCGCCGAGAAGGTCGCCCCGGCGCTCGCCTAAGGCACCGCGGGACTGCCGCCGGTCTCCACCGGGAGGCCGGCGGCGGCCCACGCGCGGAAGCCGCCTTCGAGGTCCGTCGCCTTGCGCAAGCCCAGTCGCTGCAGGTCGGCGGCCGCGAGGCTCGACGAGTACCCCTCGTTGCACAGCACGACCACCGTCGAGTCGGCCGTCACGCCGGGCAGCCGCCACTCGCTGTCCGGCGCCAGCCGCCACTCCAGGTGGATCCGCTCGACGACCACCGCGCCCGGGATCTCGCCCTCGGCCTGGCGGTTCGCCAGCGGCCGGATGTCGACGAGCAGCGCGCCCGCTTCCTGCAGCTGGAGAGCCCGCGCGGGACCGACGCGGTCCAGCCCGGACCGGGCGGCGGACAGGAAAGAATCGATGGCGCTCATCCGTGGACGATAGCGGGCAGCGGCGGGATCTCCGCCGGGACTTCGGCGAGCGTCGTGTACTCGCGCGTCGGCACCAGCGGCGGCGAGTACGCGTGGACGCTCGCGGCCGGTGCGTCGCCGATGCCGGTCACCTGGTGGGCGCGGCCGGCGCCGAAGCCGATGCCCTCGCCGGCGACGTGCGTGCGACGCCGGATCGGGCCCCCGGGGTAGCGGTACTCCTCGCCCAGCTCGCCCTGCAGCACGGTGAACGAGCCGGACGCGCCGCCGTGGTCGTGCGGCTTCGTGCGCTGGCCGGGCAGCCAGGACAGCAGCCACAGCTCGACGCCGTCGGTGAGGGCCAGCCGGGCCCACCACCGCCGGTCTTCGTCGAAGCGCAGGATGTTCTTGACGCTCGAGGTCAGTTCGGTGGTGACGGTGGCCGTCAGGTCGGCCAGCTCACGCGGCGTCCACAGCAGCCGCGAAGGGTGCAGCAGCTGGGGCAGCAGCGGGTCGGTCAGCTGCGGGTGGATTTCGACGGCGGGACGGGTCAGCGAAGTGGTCAACGCGGGTGCTCCTCGGACGCGAAAGGTGATCAGGACGCGAGGCAGCGCGGCACCGCAGGGGAAGATCAGCGAAGCCGCGCCCGCGTACACCCGGCCGAAGCGACGAGGAGCAGGTCGATCGCGCGACGGCGCCAGAACGAGCCCCGGGTGACCGGGGTGGCGTGCACGTCGGCTGACATGGTTCGGATACTGCCACAACGCGGTGGCGCCCGGCACTTCCGGCGTGCGCCGTTCCACGTCGTGGACGCGCTCCGACCAGCCGGTTCGCCGACTCACCCGGGCGGGTGCGCACGCGCGCGCGACGGCAGACAGAATGGGCCTCGTGAGCGAGCCGATCCAGCCCAGCGAACTTGACGACCTCGTGGTCCGGATGGCCGGCGTCGGCGTCCGGCGGGGGACCAACGACCTCCTCGCCGGCCTCGACTGGAGCGTGGAGCTGGACGAGCGGTGGGTGGTGCTCGGGCCGAACGGCGCGGGCAAGACCACCCTGCTGCGGCTGGCCGCGGCCGAGCTGCACCCGACCACCGGCGAGGTCGACCTGCTCGGCGAGCGGATCGGCCGGGTCAACATCTTCGACCTGCGCCCGCGCATCGGCTTCACCTCGGCGGCCATCGCCCAGCGCGTCCCCGGTGACGAGCTGGTCAAGGACGTCGTGGTCAGCGCCGGCTACGCGGTGCTCGGCCGCTGGCGTGAGGAATACGACACCCTCGACACCGCCCGCGCGACCGAGCTGCTCGACGCGATGGGCATCGGCAACCTGGCCGAGCGCACCTTCGGGACGCTGTCCGAGGGCGAGCGCAAGCGGACGCTGATCGCGCGCTCGCTGATGACCGACCCGGAGATGCTGCTGCTCGACGAGCCGGCCGCGGGTCTCGACCTCGGTGGCCGCGAAGACCTCGTCGCGCGGCTCTCGGCGCTGGCCATGGACCCGGACGCCCCGGCGCTCGTGCTGGTCACCCACCACGTCGAGGAGATCCCGCCGGGCTTCACCCACGCGCTGCTCCTGCGCGACGGCCGCGCGGTCGTGTCCGGGCTGGTCGACGACGTCATCACCAGCGAAAACCTGTCGAAGACGTTCGACCAGGACCTCGTGCTCGAGCGTTCCGGCGATCGCTTCTTCGCCCGTCGCCGCTAGGGTGGCCTTACCGGCCGGTAGCCTGCTGGCACCTGTTCAACGAGGAGGAGTGACGTGGGAGAGTTCGTAACCCTCGAGGTCAAGGACGGGGTCGGCACGATCCGGCTCGACCGGCCGCCGGTCAACGCCCTGAACGCCCAGGTCACCGCCGAGCTGGCCGAGCTGGCGAAGGAAGCCACCGAGCGTGACGACGTCCGCGCGGTGATCCTCTACGGCGGCGAGAAGACCTTCGCGGGCGGCGCGGACATCAAGGAGATGGCCACCCGCACCTACCCGGAGATCGCCAAGTTCGGCGCGAACCTCACCGGCACCCTCGCGGCCATCGCGAACATCCCGAAGCCGGTCGTCGCGGCCGTCACCGGCTACGCCCTCGGCGGCGGCCTCGAGCTCGCGCTGACCGCGGACTGGCGCGTCGCCGGCGACAACGTCAAGGTCGGCCAGCCCGAGATCCAGCTCGGCGTCATCCCCGGCGCGGGCGGCACCCAGCGCCTGGCCCGGCTGATCGGCCCGAGCAAGACCAAGGACATCGTCTACACCGGACGGTTCGTCAAGGCCGAAGAGGCGCTGCAGCTGGGGATCGTCGACCAGGTCGTCGCCCCGGACGACGTCTACGCGGCCGCGCACAAGTGGGCGTCGCAGTTCGCGAACGGCCCGGCTGTCGCGCTTCGCGCGGCGAAGGCGGCCATCGACGGTGGCCTCGACGTGGACCTCCCCAACGCGCTCAAGCTCGAGTCGCACCTGTTCGCCGCCCTGTGGGCGACCGAAGACCAGAAGAACGGCATGAAGTCGTTCATCGAGAACGGGCCCGGCAAGGCCACCTTCGAAGGGAAGTAGTCCCTTGACCGACGTGAACGACCCGGCGCCCCACCCGCACGCCACCGCCGAAGAGGTCCAGGCGGCCTACGCCGACCCGAAGCTGGCGAACGTGCTGTACCACGACTGGGAAGCCGGCACCTACGACGAGAAGTGGTCGATCTCGTACGACGAGCGCTGCATCTCCTACGCCACCGACGTGTTCAACGCCGTCGCGGGTGAGGACGGCCAGCCGTACCCGACGGCGATGGAACTCGGCAGCGGCACCGGCTTCTTCCTGCTGAACCTCATGCAGGGCGGCGTCATCAAGAAGGGCTCGGTCACCGACCTCTCGCCCGGCATGGTGCAGGTCGCGCTGCGCAACGCCGAGAAGCTCGGCCTCGACGTCGACGGCCGGGTCGCCGACGCCGAGCGGATCCCGTACGAGGACAACACGTTCGACCTGGTGGTCGGGCACGCGGTGCTGCACCACATCCCGGACGTCCAGGCGGCGTTCCGCGAGGTGCTGCGCGTGCTCAAGCCGGGCGGCCGGTTCGTCTTCGCCGGCGAGCCGACGAAGATCGGCGACTTCTACGCCCGCAAGCTCGGCCAGTTCACCTGGTTCCTGACGACCCGGGTGACGAAGCTGCCGGCGCTGCGCGGCTGGCGGCGCCCGCAGGAGGAGCTCGACGAGTCGTCGCGCGCCGCCGCGCTCGAGGCCGTCGTCGACATCCACACCTTCGACCCGTCGGAGCTGGAGACGTGGGCCCGCGGCGCGGGTGCGCAGGACGTCCGCGCGGTCACCGAGGAGTTCGCCGCGGCGCTCGCCGGCTGGCCGATCCGGACGTTCGAGGCCGCGGTGCCGCAGGAGAAGCTGACGGTGCGCTGGCGCCTGTTCGCCTACCACCTGTGGCTGCGGCTGTCCGCTGTGGACAAGAAGCTCCTCGCGAAGGTCCTGCCGCGCGAGCTGTTCTACAACGTGATGATCACCGGGACCAAGCGGCCGTCCTGAGTTGGGCTATTCGTTCAGCCTCGGCGACGTCGCCTACCTGCGTTCCGGCGCGGGACAGGCGGCGCTCGCCGAGGTTTCGCCGTTGCCGCTGACCGACCGCATCGCGTCCGTCGGCGCCGTCCGCCGCCTGGTCGGCGAGGACCACGCGGCCGCGGTCCTGGAAACCGTGCTGCTGCGCCGGAAAGCCGCCGGCAAACTGTCCGCTTCGGACTGGTTGTTCACCTCGGACGCGCTTCAGCAGGCCAGCGCCGCACCCGTCGCCCGGCACCGGGCTTCGCGGCTGGCGGGTCTCGACGTTCACGACGTCACGTGTTCGGTGGGCGCCGATCTCGTCGAGATCGCCCGCGTGGCGCGGCGTGCGCTCGGGTCCGATCTGGACCCGGTCCGGCTGGAAATGGCCCGGCACAACGGTTCCGCCGCGGGTGTCGCGTTCGGACTCGCGCGAGCCGACGCGCTGCGCCCGGTGAGCCGCGACGGAGTCGTCGTCGCCGACCCGGCTCGGCGTGACTCCGCCGGGCGCCGGGCGTGGAAACCCGCCGACTTCGCGCCTCCTCTCGACGAACTGGTGGCGGCCTACCCGGGCCGTCCGCTGGCGATCAAGTGCGCACCCGGCCTCGACTTCGCCCTCACGCCGTGGGCCGAGGAGGTCGAGCTGGTGTCGCTCGACGGCCAGGTCCGGGAGTCGTGCCTCTGGCGCGGCCTCGGCACCGGCGTCACGCGCCGGGCGACCGTCCTGCGCTCCGACGGGACACAGTGGACGGTCACCGACACCGAACCGGACGACCTGCCGACGCGGGAGCCGGGGGAGTGGATCGTCGACCCCGACGGCGCCGTCGTCCGGGCCGGGCTGGTCCGCCACTACGCGGCCCGGCACGGCTTGTGGCAGCTGGACGAGCGCATCGCGTACCTGACCGGGGACACCCCGCCGCCGGGCGTGCGCGCGTTCCGCGTCCTCGAGCAGGGCCCGTACAGCGAGAAGGCGCTGAAGGCCGTCCTCAAGCGACACGACGTCGGCCGCTTGGAGATCCTGGTCCGCGGCCTCGACGTCGACCCGGACGCGCTGCGACGACGGCTGAAGCCGCGCGGCGAAGCGGAAGCATCCGTGGTCCTGACGCGGATCGGCCGCGCGCCAGTGGCTTTTCTGTGCCGGGCCAAAAGGTGAACGGAAACTTTCGAGGGGTGGAACTCCAGGTGAACGTGACGTAGGTTCCCCGGGGTTGGCAAGTCTGCACTGGAGGGTCGCTGTGTCCGGAAAATGGTCAGGTCTCGTCAAGCTCGCCGCCGCCGCGGCCATCGGCGCCACCGTCGCTTCGGGAGCGACCGCGCTCGCGGGCTCGGACGACGCGACGGCCGCGCGCTCGAAGGAGCCGGCCAACATCGGCCAGGTCAAGAACGACGTCAAGGCCTACTACGGCGACTACCTCGACGCCGCGGGCAAGCACCACTACTCCGACACGAGCCGGTTCGCCAAGGACAGCGACCGCGTCGTCTCGGACGCGAAGCGCTTTCTGCAGCAGCAGCTGGGCCGGGTGAAGAACCCGGCGATGGTCCTCGACGTCGACGACACCTCCGAGATCACCTACGGCTGGGAGGCCGACAACGACTTCGGCTTCGACCCGGTCAAGCAGCAGCAGGCGATCGACAACGGCACCTTCACGGCCAACAAGCCGGTGCTGGAGCTGGCCAACTGGGCCGTCCAACACGGCGTCAAGCTGTACTTCCTGACCGGCCGCAACGAGTTCCAGGGCCCGCAGTCGCTGAAGAACCTCGCCAACGAGGGCTACCCGGCTCCGGCGGGCGCGTTCTTCAAGCCGAAGACCACCGCGCCGGACTACCTGCCGTGCGGGCTGACCTGCAACACGGTCCAGTACAAGTCGGGCACGCGGGCGCACATCGAGGCGACCGGTGCCAAGATCGTGCTGAACGTCGGCGACCAGTTCAGCGACCTCGAAGGCGGCTACGCGCTGCGCCCGGTCAAGCTGCCGAACCCGATGTACTACTTGCCCTGAGCGCGGAATAACCGCCGGGCCCGGGGTGCTGCTGCTCTTAAGCGAACTTTCTCGAGGAGCTGACATGCCGGAGAAGAAGGTGCTGGTCCCGGGCCCGGACCACCCGATCACCGTCGAGCCGACCAAGGCGCGCGTGGTGGTCAAGGCGGGCGGGCGCGTCATCGCGGACAGCCGCAACGCGTTCACGCTGCAGGAATCCACGTACCCGGCGGTCCAGTACATCCCGCTGGCGGACGTCGACGCGGGCGTGCTGGAGCGAACCGACCACGAGACGTACTGCCCGTACAAGGGCGAGGCGAGCTACTACTCGCTGAGCGCGGGCGAAGTGAAGGGCGAGAACGCGGTCTGGACGTACGAGAAGCCGTACGACGCGGTCGCGCCGATCAAGGACCACGTCGCGTTCTACCCGAACGTCGTGGACTCGATCGAGCTGGTCGAGGACTGACCTGGACCTCGACCTCCTGAGGACGTTCCTGGCCGTCTACCGGGCAGGATCGCTGACCGGTGCGGCACCGTCGCTGGGCTTGTCCCAGCCGACGGTGACCGCCCAGGTCAGGGCACTCGAAGACCAGCTCGGGCGGCAGCTGTTCGTGCGCCGGGCCCGCGGCGTCACCCCGACCCCGGTGGCGGACGAGCTGGCCGGCCGCATCGCCCCGCACGTCGACGCGCTTTCGGACGTCGTCCTGGGCCCGGCCGATCCGTTCGCGGCACCGGTGCACCTGGCCGGCCCGGCCGAGCTGACGACGGCCCGGGTCCTGCCCGCGTTGACCGGCCTGGTCGCGGCGGGCTTGCACTTGAGGGTGACGTTCGGTCTGGCCGACGACCTGCTGGCGGGCCTGGCGCAGCGCCGCTTCGACCTGGTGGTGTCGACGATCCGCCCCCGCGGCCGTGGTCTGACGGCGACCCCGCTGACGGACGAGGAGTTCGTCCTGGTCGGCCGCCGCGATTTCGACGGCGACCCGCGGACGGCGCCCCTGGTCGCGTACGCGGAGGACCTGCCGATCATCCGCCGCTACTGGCGATCGGTGCTGGGCGTGCGACCGCCGTCCGGTCCCGCGGTGGTGATCCCGGACCTGCGCGGTGTCCTGGCGGCCGTGCTCGCCGGGTTCGGCGTGAGCGTGCTCCCGCGGTACCTGTGCGCCGCCGAACTGGCGTCGGGGAAGCTGCGGGCCCTGCTCGACCCGGAGGAACCGCCAATCAACACGCTCTTCGTGGTCACGCGGGCCGAGCCGTGCCGGGCGGGGCCCGCGGCGGTGCGGGACGCACTGCTCGCGGACGCCGCCCGGTGGTGACTCAGCCCGTGTAGCCCGCGAAGATCTTCGCGAACTCGTACGGCGACTGCGGCACGTTGGTGCACTTGTAGAGCGCGCCGGTGCACGCGTTGGCGTCGCGGCCCTGCTCCCAGAACGACAGCATGCCCAGGTGGACCGTCTTGGCGAACGCCACCAGCGCCTTCGCGTCCTTCTGGTAGAAGATCTCATTTTGCGAGTCGTTGACGCCGATCATCGGGGTGACGCCGACCTTCTTCCACGCCGCCGCGTCGCTGAGCCCGTACAGCGACTTCAGCTGCGCCTGCGTGGCCTTGGCCGCGGAAATCGCTTTCGCGCCCTGGTCGCCCGCGCCCTGGTAGTAGTCCATCGCCATGATGTTGACCAGGTCGAGGTTCACCCCGGCGTTCTTCGCGGCCTTGACGACGTTGAGCCCGTCGGCGGTCAGGCCGTCCGGCAGCACCGGCAGGGTCAGCGAGATCTTGAGGCCGGGGTTGTTGGTCTGGAGCGTCTTCAGCGCTTGAGAGCGGCGGGCGATCGACGTCGGATCCGCGACGGCCGCGCCTTCGATGTCGAAGTCGGCGTACTTCAGGCCGTAGGCCTTGACGACGGCGTCGTACTCGGCCGCGACCTGCGCGGACGTGCTGCACGCCTGGGCCAGCTCGATGCCCGACGCACCACCGAAGGAGATCTTGACGTCACCGCCGGCGTTGCGGATCTTGGTGATCTCGTCCTTCTGCCAGGCGGTCCTCGGGTCGTAGGCGCCGAACCAGCTGGCCTTGCAGCCGTAGGAGTTGACGAAGGCGAGCGTGAAGCCCTTCACGCCACTGGCGGCGGACATCGCCGACAGGCTGGGCGTCGGCCACGCCCCCATGTCGACGTAGGGCCCGACGGGAATCGGCGACCCGGCCGCGGCTTCGGCCGGAGCGGCGAAGCCGGTGCTGACGAGCGCCAAACCGGCCAGTCCGGCCAGCAGGGAACGAAGACGCATGGGAAACCTCCACGACAAGACGCGCGCGGCGGGGAATTCCGGTCATGATTGGTATAGACCATTAATGTGGTCCGGACCATAGGCCGATCGGGGTACCCCGGTCAGCGGGAACCCGGGGCTCTCGTTCGGCGCTTCCACTCAGGGCCGTGGCTCCGCGACTGGCCCCGCCCGCCGCCGGAAGTGCTCCATGCCCGCCATCGGGCGCCGTCCACCCCCGGCGCAACCCGCCACGGCCGACCTTCCGTCATCGGCGGCCACCCACCCCCGCCGCACCAACGCCAGTCGGTTTGACGGATGGCCGCACCGCCCACCCCGGCCACGCTGGGGACATGAGCGAGAACAGCGAAGAACCCCGCCGCTACAGCCGCCGCCGGCTCCTGGCCACCGGTGGGATCGCCGCGGGGGTGGGTGCGGTCGCCGGGGTCGCCGGCGGGGTCGCGTTCGTGCAGGGCGGGGCGAAGACGCCGCAGATCGGGCCGTCGGCCGCGCGGCGGTTCGACGGCAAGGTCGTGCTGGTCACCGGCGCGACGTCGGGCATCGGCCGCGCCGCCGCGGTCCGGTTCGCGGCCGAAGGCGGGAAGGTCGGGTTCTGCGGGCGCCGCGAGAACCTCGGCGCCGAGGTCGAACGGCAGATCCGCGACGCGGGCGGCGAAGCGGCGTACGTGCGCGCTGATGTTCGGTCCGAGGACGACGTGAAGCGATTTGTCGACACCGTCGCGGACAGGTACGGCGGGCTGCACGTCTGCTTCAACAACGCGGGCATCACCATCGAGAAGCCGGTGCACGAGTACACGGCGGCCGAGTGGGACGACGTCGTCGGGACCAACCTGCGCGGGAACTTCCTCGCGCTGAAGTACGAGGTCCCGCACCTGCTGGCGGCGGGCGGCGGGACGGTCGTGGTCACGGCGTCGTCCAACGCCCTGGCCACCGACGCCGGGCGTGGCGCCTACACGGCGTCGAAGCGCGGCCTGGTCGGCCTGGTCCAGACCGCGGCGCTCGACTACGCCGAACAGGGCATCCGCGTCAACGCGCTGGTCCCCGGCACGACGAACACCGAGCTGGTGCGCCGGGCGGGCGGCGCGATGGGCCTGCCGGACGCGGTGTGGGACGCGATGGCGGCGAACTGGGCGAAGACGAACGTGCCCGGGCTGAAGCGGATGGCCACCCCGGACGAGATCGCGGTCTTCGCACTGGCCCTCGCGTCGGGCGATTTCCCCTACATGACCGGCGCTCAGCTGGTGATCGATGGCGGAAAGACCGCGCACGCCTAAACTGTGGCCGGTGATCACCACCGAACGGCTCACGCTGCACGCGTGGTCCGAAGAGTTCTTCGACGGCTTGTTCGCCCTGGCCCAGCTGCCGGAGACGGTCCGCTACGTCGGCACCGGCGAGCCGTGGTCCCGCGAGTACACGCTGGCCAAGCACCGCGCGACGCTCGACCACTGGGCGTCCCACGGCTTCGGCTGGTTCGCGGTCTCCGCGGCGCCGGGGTCGTTCGACGGCGTGGTGTCGCTGGTCCGCCGCAGTGCGACGGAGTCCGGGCTGGGCCGGCCGGCGGTGGAGATGGGCTGGTGGATCGCCCCCTCGGGCTGGGGCCGCGGCTACGCGACCGAGGCGACGACGGCGGTGCGCGACCACGTCTTCGACTCCGGCTTCGCCGAGCGGCTGCTGGCCGTGTACGAGCCGGCGAACAAGGCCTCCGCGCGGGTGGTGGCGAAGCTGGGATTCGCCCCGCACAGCCAGTTCACGCTGGACGGGCGGGTCGAGCAGCGGGCGGTGCTGGACCGTCCGGTCGCGTCCCGGTCATCGTGATCTCGGATCCCAGCCGAAACCGTTCCGGCATGCGCGGCCCCCGAGCCTTCCTGGATACGCCCGTGGCGCCCGGATCAGGCCGGCGTCGGCACCGGGACGTCGCCGATCCAGCGGTGCACCGCTTCCGCGAGCCCGTCCGCGCCAGCGCCGGGCGTGCCGACCCAGGCCACGTGCCCGTCCGGGCGCAGCAACACCGCCTCGATGTCCGAAGTGGACGGTGACTCGGCCGCCACCACGTCGAGACCCGGCCACGCGCCGAAAGACCCGGTGAGATCCAGCAACACCGGATGACCCCGATGCAGCAACGCGGCCAGGTGCGTCTCGCGGCCGTCGACGAGCAGCGGAACGTCTGGCGCGAGACGGCCCAGCCAGGGGTGCTCGCCCGAGTCGTAGCTCGCGTCCAGCCCGGTGATGATCTCCGCCAGCGCGCGGTTCCCGGCCGGGTGCGCGGCGACCCGGCGCATCAAGTCGGCCCACGGCTCCGAAGCGCATTCCTCCAGCGCCACCTGGGCCCGGGTGTTGGCCAGGATCCGGGCCCCCGCCGCGTGCCGTTCGGCGTGGTAGGTGTCCAGCAGGCCCTCCGGCGCCGTCCCGTGGACCGTCGCCGCGAGCTTCCAGCCGAGGTTGAACGCGTCGTCGAGCGCGACGTTGACGCCGATCGCCCCGGCCGGCGGGTGGATGTGCGCCGCGTCGCCCGCCAGCAGCACCCGGCCTTCGCGGTAGCGCGAGGCCAAGCGCGCCGCGTCGCCGAAGCGCGTGAGCCAGCGGGGTTCCCGCAGCTCGACGTGCCGGCCCAGCACGGCGTCGACCTGCGCCTGGAGCCGCTCGAGCGTGACCGGCTCGTACTTGTCGGCTGGAGAGTCGTCCTCCCGGACGATGATCCGGACGTACCCGGGCCGCGGGATCACGAACACCGTCCGGCCGTCCGGCCCGGCCGAAACCCCGTGCGGCAGCTCGCATTCGACGTCGCCGAGCAGCGCGAACCACTGCGCGTCGACGCCCGGGAAGCCGATCCCGGCCTGCTTCCGGACGGTGCTGCGCCCGCCGTCGCAGCCCACGAGGTAGCGCGCCCGGAGTGTCCGGCCATTGTGGACGGTGACGGTCACGCCGTCCGCGTCCTGGGCGAACGACCGCAGTTCGTGGCCGCGCAGGATTTCGACGCCGAGGTCGAGCGCCCGCGCCTCCAGCACCTCTTCGACCCGGGTTTGCGGGATGCCCAGCGAGAACGGGTGGTCGGTCGCCGCGTCCGCGAGCAGCAGCGGCCCCGGCAGGCCGGTGACCGGCGCGTGCGGCACCCGGTGGCCTTCGGCGACCAGGCCCTCGGCCAGCCCGCGGCGCGCCAGCAGGTCCAGCGAGCGCGAGTTCAGGTTGAACCCGCGGCAGAACGGCGGACGCTCGGGGTGGCGTTCGACGATCGTGGTGCGAACGCCGGCCAGCGCGAGTTCCGCGGCGAGCAGGAGGCCGGCCGGGCCGGCACCGGCGACGAGGACATCGGACACGGTTCTTCCCCTCAGAAGTGGTCGGGCCAGGGCAGGGAGCCGGAGCGGATTTCAGCGGCGGTGGCGCGGGCCCACTCGAGCTCCGCCTGCCACGCGTGCCGGACGAACTCGACCTCGATCATGAACAGCCGCGGCGCGCCCTTGCCGACGGTCTCCTCGAGCGCGGTGTTCGCGCCGTCGATGCGGTCGGCGAGGTGGCGCGCGCGTTCCTCCAGCGCGTCGGCGGCGCGTTCGGGGCCGAGCGCGCCCAGGTAGCTCACCGCGGCGACGAACTTCGGGTACTCCGCGACCGGCTCGCGGACCAGCTCGTCGAGCCAGGCGATGAACTCCTGACATCCGAGCTCGGTGTGCGCGTAGACGGTCCGCTCCGGCCGGTTGCCCTCCCGGAGCGTTTCGACGGGCTCGATCCAGCGGTGCTTCGCCAGCGACTCCACGGTGTCGTAGAGCGAGCCCGGGTTGATCTTGAAGCTGCTCTCCTTGTAGCGCTCGCGCAGCGTGGACGCCATTTCGTACGGGTGCATCGGGCGTTCCAGCAGCAGGCCCAGCAGGGCCAGCGCGAGGGTGTTGCGGATCTTGCGAGGCACTAGTCGCTCCCTATTAGTCGGAACCGACTATACGGGCTTCGTCAAGCGAGGTTCTCGATGCAGGCGTGCAGGAGGTCGGCGAGGAAACGTCGTTGATCGGCCGACAGGTGACCGAGCATCTCCTGCTCCACCGCTGTCACCACGTCCTCGGCGGCGCGCAGCTTCGCGTGGCCTGGCGCGGTCAACGTCACCGGTCGCGCCCGGCCGGTGCTCGCCTGCTCGGCGACGGCGACCAGGCCGGCCGACCGCAATCCGCCCAGGACGTCCCGCAGTGACTGCCGGGTGACGAACGTGATCCGCGCGAGGTCGCTCGACGACGCGCCGGGGTGGTCGTCGAGTGCACGCAGCACGGCGTACTGCGACATCGACAGCTCCAGGGGGCGCAGGCGATCCGTGCACGCCTGGTGCAGCGCCTGCTGGGCCCGTTTGAGCAGGTAGCCGGGCCGATTGCCGGTGGGGGCTTGACTCATGACAGGAACCTTACACATACTGAGCATGTAAGGAACCTGACATAGGAGGAACCATGGCGACCACGACGATCGACGCCGACGCGAAGCTGACGACCCTGATCAACGTCTTCACCGTCGACCCCGCGCGGCAGCGCGAACTGGTCGACGTCCTGGCCGCGGCGACCGAGGAGGTCATGCGGCACCAGCCGGGCTTCGTCGCGGCGAACATCCACGCCGGCGTCGAGGGCACGCGCGTCGTCAACTACGCGCAGTGGGAGAGCGAGGAGGCGATGCGCGCGATGCTCGGGAACCCGACGTGCCAGGAGCACATGGCGGCCGCCCGCGACCTGGCGACGGCCGAGCCGCACCTCTACACCGTCGAGTCGGTGCACCACATCTGAGATCAGCGCACGTCGAGCGCAGTCACCGCGGAGACGTACCGGCCGCCCTTGACGTCGCCCAGCGGGACGAGCCGCGGCAGGTCCAGCGCCACGCCGTCCTCCACGGTGGACAGCAGGAGCGGACGGCCGCCGGTGCGTTCCTCGGCGAGCGTGACGGCGGCGCCGTAGCCGTCTGAGCCGACCGCGACCACGGCCGTGTCCGCCCGGGCGACCACGCCGGCGATCCGCAGCACCAGTGCCAGCGACGGCCCGGTCTCGGTGTGGGTCTGCTGGCCGGTGCCCGAGCCGAACGACGCGGTCACCGTGCGGGAGGGCAGGTGCGCGAGCAGCGCCGGCGGCAGCGTGACGGTCCGGTGCGCGGTCGTGATCCGCACCGCGCGCTCGGCGGCCGTCGCGACCGAGACGGCGACGCGCACCTCCCGGACGTCGCGGACGCTGCGGCTGCGGTCCCGGTCGCCGGGCACGACGAGGTCGATGCCGTGGCGGGTGGTCAGCACGGCGGAGTGGTCGCCGAACGACGAATCCAGTTCGCCGAGCGCGAAGGTGACCGCCCGGTGCGCCGCCCCGGTCACGGTCAACGTCACACGCAGGGCGGTGTTCTTCCCGGGCGGCAGCACCGGCGCCGCGGCGGCGACGAGCGTGGTCAGGTCCACGCTCTCACCCAGCGCCCGCAGCTGCGAAGCGGTGTACGACGCCGGGGTGGCAACGGCGCCGTCGATGGTCACGGTCCGGGCCGACGCGTCCGCCGGGGCGGCGGTGGCCGCCACCAGCGCGGCGGACAGGGCGAGTACGCGGAGCAGCATCCGGCCTCCTCGGGTCCGCAGGTGCGGATCAGACGCCGAAGTCTAGCCGTAAGAGCGGGTCAGAACCGTGTGTTCTCTCGCCAATGCCGGAACAGGCCGGCGTTGCCGGAAATCGACAACCGAGGGTCGTCGACGGCGATCCGGCCGGTCAGCGCGAGGAGGAGGTCGGCGGCACGGCCGTCGACGACGACATCGGCGCCGGCGCGCTCGTCCCTCACTTCGACATGCGACGGCGTCCGCCGGGCCAGCCACCCGCGCGCCAGGTCGGTCGCCCGGAACGACAACGTCTCGCCGTCGCCTCGCAGCGACGTCCGGTCCAGCGCCGGGTGCTCGATTCGCGAAAAAACGGCCACGAGGTCGAGGCCCTCGGAGATCCCGTCGGCGGCCAGGTCGGCGTCGACGTCGTACGAAGCGCCGGTGGCGAAGGCGGCGTCCACGCGGTGGACGACGGTTTCGTGCACCAGCCGCCGCGTCCAGAACCCGGCGCGGCGGTCGGGTGTCCAGGTCGACGTCGGCGTCTCCGGGCCGACCTCGGCCACCGCCGCGACGAGCCGCTCCGCGCCGTCGACGAGCCAGCCGCCGAGAGCCGTGAAGGCGGGCGGGTCGTCGACGGTGACCGCGTCGAACGGCACGTACCCGGCCGGCCGGCTCGCGATGATCACGGCGGACTTGTGGTAGGCCAGCCCGACGTGGCAGGCCAGGTCGCGCAGCGTCCACTCGGGACACGTCGGGACGCGCACGTCCGGCGGGGCGCTCGCGATCGCCGCGCCGAAGAGCTCCGCCTCGGTCACGAGGGCCTCGGCCAGCCGGTCGTGGCTCAACGACTTCACCTCGCCACGGTAGACCGGATCGCGACGACCGGGCGGTCATGATCGGCTGCCCCGAAGGTCACCTCCGAGGACCTCCCGCAGCCGCGCGGCCCGGGTCAGGAGGTAGCGCTGTTCCGGCGTGTTCGTGGTCCGCGCGGCGGCCGCGTCGTAGTGGCGGACGGCCGCGGCGCCCTCCCCGGCCAGCTCCAGCAGATGCGCGCGGACGGCGTCGAGCCGGTGCCCGGCCAGCTCGAGGGGCGCCAGCAGGGCGAGCCCGGCGGCGGGCCCGTGCACCATCGCCGTCGCGATCGCGCGGTTGAGCGTCACGACCGGGTTGTCCGAAAGCCGCTCGAGCAGCCGGTAGGTCCGCAGGATCCGGTCCCAGTCGGTGTCTTCGACGCGCGGCGCGACATCGTGCGCGGCGGCGATCGCCGCCTGCAGCCGGTACTCGCCCGCGTCGCCGAGGGCGAGCGCCTCGGTCACCAGCGCGACACCCTCCCGGATCTGCGCGCGGTCCCACTTCGTCCGGTCCTGCTCGGCCAGCGGCACCAGCTCGCCCGACGGCCCGGTGCGCGCCGGGCGCCGCGCGTCGGTGAGCAGCATCAGGGCCAGCAGCCCGGTGACCTCGCCGTCGGCCGGCAGCATCCCGTGCAGCAGCCGGGCCAGCCGGATCGCCTCGCCGGACAGCTCGGTGCGGTGCAGCCGGCGACCCGCGCTGCTCGTGTAGCCCTCGTTGAACACCAGGTAGAGCACGTGCAGCACCGATCGCAACCGCGCTTCGCGCTCGTCGTCGGCGGGCAGCCGGAACGGCACGTCCGACGCCTTGATCCGCGCCTTCGCTCGGCTGATCCGCTGGGCCATGGTCGCTTCCGGGACCAGGAACGCCCCGGCGATCTCGGCCGTGGTCAGGCCGCCGACCGCGCGCAGCGTCAGCGCGATCGCCGACGCCGGGGTCAGCGCCGGGTGGCAGCAGAGGAACAGCAGCACGAGGGTGTCGTCACGATCCGGGACATCCGCCGGCGGGGGTTCGAGCGCCGCCGCGTCTTCCCGGCGGCGCCGCGCCTGGTCACTGCGTCGCTGGTCGGTCAGCCGGTTGACGGCGGCCTGCAGCAACCACCCTCGCGGGTTGTCCGGCAACCCGTCGGACGGCCAATGCCGGGCGGCCGCGAGCAGCGCCTCCTGCACGGCGTCCTCCGCGGCGTCGAAGTCGCGGAAGCGCCGCGCGACGACGCCGAGGACCTGCGGCGCGAGCGTGCGCAGCAGGTCCTCGACGGGTTCGCCGGGCATCAGGCGGGCGCGCTCATCACCTGGCGCACCTCGATCGGCTGCCGGATGGGCACCCCGCCCGGCCCGGGCGCGGCCGACGCCTGCGCCGCGATCTCCAGCGCGCGCTCCTCACCGTCGACGTCGACGACCCAGTAGCCGGCCAGCAGCTCCTTGCCCTCCGGGTATGGCCCATCGGTGACCACGGGGCTGGTCCGGCCGTCGGACACGACCGTCTTCGCCAGGTCGGGCCCGGCCAGACCCTGCGCGTCGACGAGCTCGCCCTTGTCACGCAGCTCGGCGTCGAGCGCCCGCTGGAATTCGATGTGGGCCCGGATGTCCTCCGGCGGCCATTCGTTCATCGGGAGGTCGCACGCGGTGCCCCCGCTGTAGCTCATCAGCAGCATGTACTTCGCCATGGTCGGCTCCTTCCCGCGCCCCGGCGGCGCGTTCACGGGTGAGGACGGAGACCCGCCCGCGTTCTCTACATCCGTTGCCGGTTTTCGAGCCACGTTTTCGCCAGCCGCTTCGGCGCCCGGCACAACCAGGCTTCGACCAGCACTTCTTCGAGCGTCCCGCCGTCGATCCGGTCGAGCTCGACGAGGATCGCGGGGAAGCCGCGGAAGTGCGGCGTCGTGAAGAAGACGGCCGGGTCGTCGGCGACCAGCGCGTCCTTGACACCGACATCGGGAACGTACGTGCAGAGCACCGGCCCGGCCGGCGCCCGCGCGCCGAGCGCTTCCCGGTCGCCTTTGCGCAGCGGGCGTTCCCAGGCGAAGCCCTTCTTGCCGACCTGCCAGGCCAGGTACCCGCGCGAGCTGTCCTCGCCCACCTCGGGCAGGCCGCGCGCGATCCGGCCGACGTCGTCCCAGCTGGCCACGGCGATCAGGATAATCGCGAACTGTGACTGGGGAACTGAAACGCGCGCGCCTGGGGGTATCCGTCGTCTTCGCCGTGTGCGGCGCGGCATTCGCGACCTGGCTGGCGCGCGTGCCGGCGGTGCAGGACCAACTGGGGCTGACCACGGGCGAGCTGGCGACCGGGCTCTTCGGGCTCGCGGCCGGGTCGGTGGTGGCGCTGCTGGGCGCGGGAGCGCTGCTCACCCGGATCGGCAGCCGCGCGGCGGTCGTGCTCGGCGCGGTCGTGCTGTGCGGTGGCCTGCCGCTGGTCGCGTTCGCCTGGTCCGCGCCGGTCTTCGTGGCCGCACTCGTGGTGCTCGGAGTGGGCAACAGCCTCCTCGACGTCGCGATGAACGCGCACGCGGCCCGCGTCGAGGAGGGCTACGGACGCCCGATCTTCGCCGGCTTCCACGCGTTCTGGAACATCGGCGGCCTCGCCGGCTCCGGCGTCGACGCGCTGATGGAGGCCCTGCACATCCCGGTGTCGGTGCACTTCCCGGTCGCGGGCGCGGTGCTGCTCGCGTTCGCGCTCTGGGGCCGGGCGCTCTTCTTGTCGGGAGCCGACCGCGGCCAGGGCGAGACGGCGTTCGCGTGGCCGAGCCGCGCGCTGGTGCCGCTGGGCGTGATCGCGTTCTGCGGGTTCGTCGCCGAGGGCGCGGTCAACAGCTGGAGCGCGGTGTACCTCGCGGACGTCACCGGCGCGACGACCGCACTCGCCTCCCTGGGCTACTTCGCGTTCTCGGGGACGATGATCGCGGTCCGCCTGGTCGCCGACCGCATCGTCGCGCGCACCGGCGCGGTCCGGTTCGTCCGCGTGGCGACCACGGTCGCCGTGCTGGGTTTCGCCGTGGTCCTTTTCGCGCCATGGCCGGTGGCGGGCATCGCCGGGTTCGCGGTGGTCGGGCTCGGCGTGGCCGGGATCGTGCCGATCGCGTGGAGCGTGGCGAGCCGGAAGCAGGCGGACGCGCCGGGCAAGGCGGTCGCGGCCGTCGCGGCGTGCGGCTACCTGGGCTTCCTGGTGGAGCCGGTCCTGGTCGGCGCACTCGCCACACGGATCGGCCTGCACTGGGCACTGTCGTCGGCGGTCGTGGTGACGTTCGGGATCCTGTTCCTCGCGCCGTCGCTGCGGGTGCGGGAGCCATCGCTCACGCGCTGACCCGCTCCCGGAGCAGCCGCCGGACGGCCGCCAGGTCGCCCTCGACGGTCATCAGTTCGGCCCCGATCGCGACATCGAGGTCCGACGGCGTTTCGAGCAGCGCGTTCAACGTCGGCGGGTCGGTCCGGACGGTGGCATCCGGCGCGGCGGGCGCACCCGGCTCGACGGTCAGCCGGCCCGGCTCGGTGCGGACGGTCCACACGCGGCTGTCCAGTTCGAGCCGGTAGCACGCGGTGCCGCGCGGCCGGGCCGAGCCGCGCAGGAAGAGCAACATCGACGTCGTGCCGAGCGTCGCGTCCCGGGGGAGTGGCACGCGGGCGCCCCACGCGCCGAGCGCGAGCACGACCGGCTCCAGCTCACGCCCCCACTCGGTCAGCTCGTAGACCGTCGAGCCCGCGGGCGGCGGCAGCTTCCGGCGGGCCACGACGCCGTGGCCCTCGAGCTCGCGTAGTCGATCGGTGACCAAATTCGTGCTGGCGCCCGGCAGCGCGCGCCGGACGTCGGAAAACCGCTGCGGCCCGAACAGCAGCTCGCGCACCACGAGCAGCGCCCAGCGCTCCCCGACGACGTCCAGCGCCCGGGCGGTGGCGCAGGCGTCCCCATAGCTCCGGCTCGTCGGCATGGAGCAACTTTACAACTCAGCAGTTGTTTTTAACAACCAGCGCGGCGTACGGTGGCCGCCATGGGCAATCCGGTCGTGCACTTCGAAATCATCGGCACCGGCCCGGCGCGGCTGCGCGAGTACTACGGCGAGCTGTTCGGCTGGGAATACGACACGTCGGGGCCGGTCTCGGACCAGGTCTCGGAAGCGGGCAACTACGGCTTCGTCGAATCGGAGACCATCCCGGGCGGCGTCGGCGGCGGCGCGAAGTACGAGAGCCGGACAGTGTTCTACGTGGGCGTCCCGGACGTCACGGCGGCGCTGGCGGAGGCGGAACGCCTCGGCGGCACCCGCCGGATGGGCCCGTCCCGCGCGCCCGGACGGGACTTGGTGATCGCCCACTTCACCGACCCGGAGGGCAACCTGATCGGCCTCGCCGGGCCCGCCTGAGTCCGTCCGTTCAGGGCACCTGACCTGCCTCGGTCGTGAGGGATGGTCGATCTTCGGCAATGGCCCGGTCGATGGCCGCCATGTTCTCCTCGGCCCAGTTCCGCAGCGCCGCCAGCGGAACTTCCAGCGACAGCCCGAGGTCGGTGAGCCGGTAGTGCACCTTCGGCGGCACCGTCGGCTCGACGCGGCGCGCGACCAGGCCGTCGCGGGTCATCGAGCGCAGCGTCACCGACAGCATCTTCTGCGAGACGCCCGGCATCCGCCGTTGCAGCTCGGCGAACCGCACCTCCCGCGGGTCGGCCTCGGCCAGCACCTTGACCACCATCGACGTCCACTTCGTGCCGATCCGGTCGAGCAGCCGGCGCGTCGGGCACGCCGGGTCGAAGAGGTCGCCGCGCGGGGAGGAGGTCACCTGGGGCTCACCACCTGTCGGGAAAGTGCCGTCTTGGCCACGGCCTGGGAGTTACCTACGGTTTTCTGGTAACCAATGGTAACCACCCAGGGAGAGACATGCTGCGGGTGAACGGCATCGAAGTCGGCGTCACGGTCACCGGGGAGGGGCCCGCGGTCCTGTTGCTGCACGGCTTCCCCCACACCCGCCGGCTCTGGGACGAGGTCGTCCCGCACCTGGCCGCCCACCACCGGGTCATCGCGCCGGACCTGCGCGGGCTCCGCTCGACGTCGCGGCCGGCCGACGGCTACGACGCGGGCACGCTCGCCGCAGACGCCGAGGCACTCCTCGACGCGCTGGGCGAACCGACAGCGGCCGTGGTCGGTATCGACGCGGGCACGCCGCCCGCGTTCCTGCTGGCCATGCGACGTCCCGAGCGGGTCCGGCGGCTCGTCGTCATGGAGTCGCTGCTGGGCCGCCTCCCGGGCGCCGAAGGCTTCGGCCCGCCGTGGTGGTTCGGCTTCCACGCCGTTCCGGACCTCGCCGAAACCGTTCTGGTCGGCCACGAAGACGTCTACATCGACTGGTTCCTCGACGCCGGCACGCGGGGCCGCGGGGTGCCGCGCGAGATCCGCGACCACTTCGTCGCCGCGTACACCGGACGCGACGCCCTGCGCGCCGCGTTCGCCTACTACCGCGCCATGCCCGACAGTGCCCGCCAGATCGAAGACGCCGTCGCGACCGGCCGCCTCGAGGTCCCCACGATGGCGATCGGCGCCCACCCGGTGGGCGACACCTTGGCCCGCCAGCTGCGGCCCTTCGCCGACGACCTCGTGGCCCACGTCGTCGACGACTGCGGCCACATCATCCCGCTCGACCGGCCGGACGTGCTGGTGGCGCTGCTGCAGCCGTTCCTTGACCTCGACCGTGCTGGAGCTTCGAAACTGGCGCCATGACGATCTGGATCTGTGGCACCTGCGGGGTCGAGCACCCCGACACCGACCGGCCCCCGGCCGGCGTCTGTGTCATCTGCGCGGACGAACGCCAGTGGGTGCCCGCCTCGGGCCAAGTGTGGACGACGCTGGAGAAGTTGTCGGCCGACGCCCACGAAGTGGTGCACGAGGAGCTGGAGCCGGTCCTGCACCGGTTCCACCGGGAACCCTCGTTCGGCATCGGCCAGCGGACGCACCTGGTCCTGACGTCCGCGGGCAACCTGCTGTGGGACCCGCCGAACCACCTGGACGCAAAGCTGGCATCCCGGATCGACGAACTCGGCGGCGCGGCGGTGATCGTGGCGAGCCACCCGCACATGTACGGCTCGCAGGTCAGCTGGAGCCACCGGCTCGGCCGCGTCCCCGTGCTGGTCCACACGGCCGACCGCCGGTGGGTACGCCGCGAGGACCCGGTGATCCGCGAGTGGATGGGCACCGAGGAGGTCCTGCCCGGGGTGACGCTCGTCGAGGCGGGTGGCCACTTCCCCGGCGCGGCGGTGGCCCACGTCGCGAACGACACCGGCGGCGTCCTGCTGGTGGGGGACACGCTGGTGCCGGTGGCCGCGACCGGCTGGGTGACGTTCATGCGCAGCTACCCCAACCAGATCCCGCTGTCGCCGGCCCTCGTGCAGCGCATCGTGGACCGCCTCGAGCCGTACGAGTTCGACCGCCTCTACGGCCTGCTGGGCGGCAAGGTGATCGGTGACGCCAAGGGCGCGGTCCGCCGCTCGGCGGAGCGCTACATCGCCTGGGCCAGCGGGGCGAACGACCACCTCGGCTGACGCTCCCCGGACCGCGGGCCGTGCCGATCAACGGCGGCGTTGCACCTGCACGCGCTGAGTCGCAGACGGTTGCCGCCGCGAGACCACGGACCGATGGCAGCCGTCAGTGAATCCGGTACGCGCTCAGCCGGGACGGTTGGCCGCCGCGAGACCCCTGATCGATGGCCGCCGTCAGCCATTCCGCTGCGCGTTGAGCCGCGCGGCCTGCCGGGTCAGGTGGTCGCGCTCGGCGACATTGGCCGCCTTCCCCGCCGCCTCCGCGTACAAGCGGGCCGCCGTCGCCAGGTCGCCGTCGCGCTCGTGCAAATACGCCGCCGCCGCGGTGTGCCGGGGCAGCGTGTCGTCCAGTTCCGCGAGGGCGGCAAGCCCAGCACGTGGGCCGTCGGCCTCGCCGAGCGCCACCGCACGGTTGAGCCGGACGACGGGGCTGTCGGTCAGCTTCGCCAGCTCGTCGTACCACTCGACGATCTGCACCCAGTCGGTCTCCCCGGCGGTCGGAGCGTCGGCGTGCAGGGCCGCGATGGCGGCCTGGGCCTGGAACTCGCCCAGCCGGTCGCGAGCCAACGCCGCCTGCAGGATCTCGACGCCCTCGGCGATCGCCGCGGTGTCCCACCGGCTCCGGTCCTGCTCGGCGAGCGGTACCAGACTTCCGTCGGGCGCGGTCCGGCTCGCCTGCCGGGCGTGGTGCAGCAGCATCAGGGCGAGCAGGCCCGCGACCTCGGGGTGGTCGATCGCCGCCGAAAGCTGCCGGGTGAGGCGGATGGCCTCGGCGGAGAGGTCGAGGTCGCCGGAGTAGCCCTCGTTGAAGACCAGGTACAGCACGCGCAGCACGGTGGCGACGTCGCCGGGCTGGTCGAAGCGCACCTGCGCGACGGTGCGCTTGGCCCGGCTGATGCGCTGGCCCATGGTCGTTTCGGGGACCAGGTAGGCCTGCGCGATCTGCCGCGTGGTCAGCCCGCCGACGGCGCGCAGGGTGAGCGCGACCGCCGACGACGGCGAAAGCGACGGGTGCGCGCACAGGAAGTAGAGCTGGAGCGTGTCGTCCACTGTGGACGCGGGACCGGGCGCCGGCTCGACGTCGACGAGGTCCTCACGCCGTCGCCGGGCGCCGTCGGAGCGCGTCACGTCGAGGAACTTGCGCCAGGCGACCGTGACCAGCCAGCCCTTCGGGTCACGCGGCGGGTCGGCCGGCCAGACGCGCAGCGCCTCGACGAGCGCGTCCTGCACGGCGTCCTCGGCCGACGCGAAGTCGGCCCCGCGCCGGACGAGGATCCCGAGGACGTCCGGCGTGAGACTCCGCAGCAGCGTCTCGTCCACGCCTCACCCGACCGTTTCGGCGAGCTCGACGACGAGCGGACGCAGCCGCTCGAGGCAGCCGTGGCCGTCGTCCGCCAGGCCGAGCAGTGCACCCATCGTGTGTCCCCTTCTCAAGCGTGCTGACGCTCTTCGCGGCGCTGGATCAGCTCCTCGACCGCGGTGGGCAGGGTCGTCTCGAAGTCGATCAGCTTGGCCCAGGTCGGGGTGACCACGATCCGGACCATGCCGTCGTAGAGCGACCGCACGCCGGCCTCCCACTCCACCCGCTGCTCGGGCGTCATCTCGTAGGTGCCGTTGAACTGCAGGTACTCGTCCGGGATGCCGTCGACGACGTCCAGCTCGGCCCGCCCGCGGAGGAGCAGGATCTTCGGCGGGTGGACCTCGGTGTCGATCGTCAGGGCGACCGCGGGGTTGCGGCGCAGCGCGGGCAGCTTGGCCGCGTTCTTGGCGGTGCACATGACGATCTGCGTGCCGTTCCAGGTGAACCCGATCGGGATCGAGCGGGGTGTGCCGTCGAGCGCGGTGTAGGCCAGCCGGGTCAGGTCCCGGGCCAGCAGTTCCCGGCTGTACGGGCGGTTCAGGATCTCGTCGAGCGTGCGCTGCTCCATGGTGGTCTCCTCGTCGGATCGGCGGTGCTTCGAGCCGGGGACGAGGCCGGGAGCGCCTTCTCGACACGGCCGGAACGTGACCTGGGTCACTCGGTGATCGTGGGCGCCGAGCCGAAGAACGGCCGCAGTTCGAGCCACTCGTGGATCGGCTTCCCGCCCGCGCCGGGAGCGGCCGAAAGCTCCGCGGCCAGCTCCAGGGCCCGCTCGTAGCTGTCGACATCGATCACCGTCCAGCCGGCGATGAGGTCCTTGGTCTCGGCGAACGGGCCGTCGGTGACCGGCGGGCGTCCCTCGCCGTCGAAACGCACGAACGTCCCGCCGGGGGCGAGCGCCTGGTGCTCGACGAACTCGCCGGTCTCCTCCAACCGCTTCCCGAAGTCCTCCATGTACTTGACGTGCGCGGAGATCTCCTCGGGCGTCCACTCGCTCATGGGCGTGTCGTTCACCGACGCCGGCGCGCCGCGGTAGTGCTTCAGCAGCAGGTACTTGGCCATCGTTGCTCTCCTCCGTACGGCTGCGGCCCATCCTGGCCGCGTTCGTGCCGGGGACGCAGCCGATCACGCGTTCTCGACATCGCCGGCCGGGAAATTTCAGGCGGTCGGACGACCCGCGCCCGCGTAGTCGTCGCCGTCCTTGCGGTACGAGTGGACCTGGACCGCCTGGCCGGTCTGCGGTGCGTCGATCATCTGCTGGTTGCCGATGTAGAGCCCGACGTGGTGGATCTTCGTCGCGGGCTCACCGTAGAAGATGAGGTCGCCGAGCTGGGGATCAGTCACGTGTTGCACGCTGCGGAACTGCGTGTCGGCGGTGCGCATCAGCTTGATCCCGGCGCTCGCGTACGCCGCGGTCGTCAGGCCGGAACAGTCGAAGCCCGGGTCGTTGCCGCCGGTGCCGTTGCCGCCCCAGATGTAGGGCAGTCCGATCTTGTCGATGGCGAAGTCGACCGCGCTCAGCACCGCCGGGTTCGGCGCCGCCGTGCCCTGGCCGACCGTGCCGTAGACGTTCACCGTGGCCAGCGTCCGGTGCAGGAACAGCGGCGCCGGCTGCAGCTTCGCGACCGCGTCCCACCACGGCTGGCCCTGCGAGAGGTCGGTGCCGCCGTCGCACAGCGCGCGGCCCGTGGTCAGTGCGGCGTCGTCGATGTTCTGGATATCGGGCTTCCCGGCACCCGACGCGCTCGCCTGGTACTTCGCCCAGATCGCCGGGGCCAGCTGCATCGGCCCGGCGGCGTTGGCCGTCGAGACGACCTTGTCGTAGAAGTCGCGCACCTCGATCGTGCCCAGCGGCTTGTCCAGGACGCCCGTGGTGCCGAACTGCCCGCCCCGCGCCCGCCCGTGGTCCGTGGTCACTTTTCCGACCGCGGCCAGCGTCACCCACGACAGGTGGCAGCCCGGGAGGTCCTTGCTCAGCTTCGTCGTCGCCTTCGCGTAGCCGACCATCGCGCGCAGCGGGACGTCGAGCCACTGGCTGGTCTTGGACGCCCAGGCGTCGAATTCGCTCGCCGCCGGCACCTTCGGCGGCGTCGAGGTCTGCGGGGTCGTCTTCGGTGGCGCGGACGTCGCCTGGGTGACCGTCGCGGCGGCGTTCGTCGTCTCTTCGTGCTTGGGCGCAAGCTGGACACCGACCACGAGTGCAGCGGCGACCACGACCACCGCGGCCACCACGACGGTGGTTCTCCGGCGGCGCGGTTCGGGCGTCCCCTCCGGCGTGACGTCGGGCTCTTCGCTCACCGCGCGGCTCCGGTCAGGCGGTCGAGGACGAAGCCGCGCAGGCCGTCGAGGTCGGTGTCCATGGCGACCTCGATCGGGCGGCCGGGCGAGAACTGCGGATCGTCTTCGCCGAGCCGTCGCCGGTCGACCAGCGTCTGCCCGCGCGCCGGGCCGAGCCCGCAGTCGACGTCGACGCGGTAGGTCTCGGTGTGCAGGATCCCCGGCGAGATCGCCTCCGCGACCGCGACCGCGTCGTGCATGACCATCCGGTCCTCGCCGAACACGCGCGTGTAGTGCTGCCGGTAGGTGGAAGTGAGACCTTCGAGGGTCGAGCCGATCGGCCCCGACGCGGCGAGCTTCGCCAGCCAGTCGGCGTCGACAGCGCAGCGGTGCGTGAGATCGAGGGGCACCAGCACGACCGGGACGTCCTCCTCGACCAGCACGCGGCGCGCCGCCTCGGGATCGCTCCAGATGTTGAACTCGGCGGCGGTGGTGCTGTTGCCGAACGTCACGCCGCCACCCATGATCACCAGCCGCGCGATCTTCTCCGCCGCGCCCGGGTGTGCCGCCAGCAGCGCGGCGATGTTGGTCAGCGGCCCGATCGGCGCGATGGTCACCGGATCATCCGACGATTCGAGGAGGTCCAGCATCAGGCGGACGGCGTCGCGTTCGTCCTGGGGCCGGCTCGCCTCGGGCAGGGTGTAGGAGTGGCCCGACAGGCCGTCGCCGCCGTGGACCTCCTTCGCGTCACGCGGCTTCGAGTAGACGAGCGGGCGGCTCGCGCCGGCCGCGACGGGCACGTCGGTGCGACCGAAGAGCTCCAGCAGCCGACGCGCGTTGGACGTGGTCCGGTCGAGGGGGACGTTGCCGAACACCGCCGTGACGCCGAGCAGGTCGACGTCCGGGGACAGCGCCGCCAGCGCGATCGCCAGCGCGTCGTCGACGCCCGGGTCGGTGTCGATGATCAGCTTCGTGCCCATCCAGCTCCCCTTGCCTGTGAACCCGTCCCGCACACAGGTTACGGTCACGGGCATGACGTCGATGTGGGGTGCGCCCGCGCTGTCGCGGGTGCGGGCCTGGCGCCGCGCCCGGCGCGACCCGCGGCAGGCGAAGTTCCTGACCGCCGACTCGCTGCGCTGGGTGCTGCGCAACCGCGCGTACACGCCCTGGTACCTGGTCCGGTACTACCGGCTGCTCAAGTTCCGGCTCGCCAACCCGCACATCATCCTGCGCGGGATGCTCTTCCTCGGCAAGGACGTCGAGATCCACTGCCGCCCCGGCTACGGACGGCTGGAGATCGGCCGCTGGGTCCACATCGGCGACGGCAACGCGATCCGCTGCCACGAGGGTTCGCTGCGGATCGGCGACAAGTCCGTGTTCGGCCGCCAGAACGTGATCAACTGCTACCTCGACATCGAGCTCGGCGCGGCCACGCTGGTCGCCGACTGGGTGTACATCTGTGACTTCGACCACGTCATCGCGGACATCCATGTCCCGATCAAGGACCAGGGCATCGTGAAGTCCCCGGTCCGCATCGGGCCGGACACCTGGCTGGGCACGAAGGTCAGCGTCCTGAAGGGCACGCGCATCGGCCGCGGCTCGGTGCTGGGCGCGCACGCGGTCGTCCGTGGTGACATCCCGGACTACTCGATCGCGGTCGGCGCGCCGGCCCGCGTGGTGCGCAACCGCGAAGAGGACTACGCGGCTGACGCGGCGCGTCGCGAGGCCGTCGCCGACATGGCGCGGAAGGCGAACAAGGCGCTGCAGAAGACCCTCGAGCAGTAGCCGCCTACTCCTCGAAGGTCATCTCCGGCGGCGGCCGCCGGAAGCCGCGGGTGATCGCCGCCAGGACGACGACGCCGATCGCCAGCCAGACCAGGCCGAAGATCAGCGCGATGCCGTCGAGGTTGACCAGTAGCCAAACATCGACCACGGCGCCGATCACCGGGAAGACCACCCAGGTCAGGACGCGTTTCCCGGTCCGGTCGCGCAGCCACGTCGCGAGCACGCTGACGTTGACGAACGTGAACGCGGTGAAGGCGCCGAAGTTGATGAACGACGTCGACGTGCTGACGTCCAGGCTCAGCGCGACCAGCCCGACGAGCCCGGTCAGGACGATGCCGAACACCGGCGTCGCGAACCGCGGCTGCAGCTTGCCGAAAATCCGCGGCAGCACCCCGTCGCGACCCATCGCGAACATCAGCCGCGACGCGCTCGCCTGCGCGGCGATCCCGGACGCGAACTGCGCGACGACCAAACCGGCGAGGAAGAACGACGCGAAGAGGTTGCCGCCGATCGTCGTCGCGATTTCGAACGCGGCGGACGACTCGTCGGTGAACGCGCTTCCCGGGTGGGCGAGCTGGGTGAAGTAGGCGAGCACGATGAAGATGCCGCCGCCGATCAGCGCGGTCAGCAGGATGGCGCGCGGGATCGTCTTGCGCGGCTCGGTCGTCTCCTCGGTCAACGTCGTCACGGCGTCGAAGCCGAGGAAGGAGTACGTCGCGAGCGCGGCGCCGCCGGAGATCGTGCCCAGCGTGCTGCCGGTGTGGAAGAACGGTTGCGTGCTCGCCAGCGAGCCGCCGACGTGCAGCACCTGCTTGATCGACAACACGACGAAGAAGCCGATCACGAGCAGCTGGAACGCCATGAGCACGAAGTTGGCCTTCTCGGCGATCTTGATGCCGAGCACGTTGAGGATCGTCGTCAACGCGATGAAATTGATCAACCAGAGCCAATTGGGCACGGCCGGGAACTCGGCCGAGAGGTAGGCGCCGCCGATCAGCCAGATCACCATCGGCAGGAAGAAGTAGTCGAGCAGCACGGCCCACCCGACGAGGAACCCGGCGCGCGCGTCGACCGCTTTCCGGACATAGGTGTAGGCGGAGCCGGCGACGGGGTGGGTGGCGGCCATCTTCCCGTAGCTCGCCGCCGTGAACAGCATGGCGACCAGAGCGAGCAGGTACGCCGACGGCACGGTGCCCTCGGTCGTGGTCGCGACGATGCCGAAAGTGCCGAGCACGATCAGCGGGGCCATGTAGGCGAGCCCGAACAGGACGACGCCGGGCAGCCCGAGCCGGCGCTGCAGAGCGGGGGCCGCGGCCGTGGTGGTCATCGGTCGTCTCCTTCTCGTGGCCGCCAGCGGTCCGGCTCGATCCGGCCCTGGTAGAGCGGCAGGTCCAGGGGCGCGTCGTCGGGGGTGAACTGCGCCCACATGCGGTTGGTGCCCGCGGTGCCGTCGCGCCGAACGCGCGCCACCTGGTCGAGGTCGATCGTCCGGCTGAGGACGCCGTGGTCGTTTCCCGGCAACGCGCCGAGGACATCGCCTTCGGGCCCGACGAGCAGGCTGTCACCCATGCCGAGCGGCCCGGCCGTGTTCACGCTGGCGACGAAGACCTGGTTGACAATGGCGTTCGCCCGCGCGAGGACGAGCTCCTGGGCACGGTCGGGGGTCGTGGTCTGCACGGGGTTGAGCACGAGCTCGGCGCCCATCCAGGCGAGGTGCCGGGTCACCTCGGGGAACCAGGCGTCGTAGCAGATGGAGAACCCGACGCGGCCGGCGTCGGCCAGGTCGGCGACGACGAACCGGTCACCGGGGTCGTACGGCTCGTGCGGCCGCCACGGGAAGACCTTGCGGTACCAGCCGGCCAGCTCGCCTCGCGGCGAAAAGACCAGGGCGGTGTTGAACAGCTCGCCGTGGTCGCCTTCTTCGCAAACGGTGCCCGGCGCGAGCCAGATGCCCAGGTCGCCGGCCAGCTCGCCGAGTTCCTTGGTTCGTTTTCCGGCCAACGGCTGGGCGGCGGCCCGGAGCTGCTCGGTGCGTTCGTCGCCTTCGCCGTCGACGCCGCAGAGATGCAGCTCCGGAAAGGCGGCCAGGCGCGTGTCCGGAAATCGGCGAAGGACGTCCTCGACCTCGCCGGCGAACCCGCCGTCCCTGACGGGCCGGGGCGGCGCTTGCACCAGGGCGATCGGCAGAGGGCGCGGCATGGACGAAAAATAGTCCATCTTGAACACTTAAACAAGAGTGCTCAAGATGAGCAATTTGTGCGGTACGGTCGGTTCATGGCGACGGCAGACCTGAGCGCCCCGGCCCTGACCGGCATCCGGCGGCTGTCCGCGCTGGACACCGTCCGTGCCCGGATCGCGCTCGCCGTGGAGCTGGGACTGTTGAAGCCGGGGGAGCGCCTGCCGTCGAACGCCGAGATCGGGCGAGCGCTGGGCGTCGCGGAGATCACCGTCCGCCGGGCCCTGGAGTCCCTGGCCGAGGACGGCTTGATCGAACGTCGTCGCGGCCGGGGCGGCGGCACGCTCGTGAGCGAAAACCCGCCGGCCGAGCGAGTCCGTGAGGTCGGCGCCTACCGCGAGTCGGCGGACGAGGTCCACGAGCTGATCGACCACCGCCTGGTGCTGGAGGCGGGCTTGGTCCAATTCGTGGCGAAACGCGCCCCTGACCTCGCGCGCCTGCGGACGTTGGTCGCCCGGATGGACACGGCGGCGGGCTGGGCGGAGTTCCACGAGCTCGACGCGGAGTTCCACCGGACGGTCGCGGCCCCCGGGCCGGCCGCGGCGGTCGGCCAGTACGAGGTGGTGCTGGCCGAGCTGTACCGGTTCTACCTGCCGTACCCGATGGGCAAGCTGCGCGAGTCGAACCGCGACCACGCCCGCCTGGTGAAGGCCCTGGCCGCGGGCGACCCCGACGCGGCGGCGCGGGTGACGAGGAAGCACGTGCGCGGCCTCCACCAGACGATGTTCGTCGGCCTCGCCTGACCGCGCCGTAGTCGGAACCCGACCACGAGTTCGGTTCGCCCAGCTCAGGCAGCTGCCGGAGGCAAGACCCGGCGCCGTGACTCAGGCGCGCAGCTGGTCCCGGACCTCCATCAGCGCGAAGCCGAGCAGGTTCAGGCCCCGCCAGTAGTCCGGCTTGGTCGCGTTCTTCTCCTCGCGGGCGAGGCCGGTGCCCCAGACAAGGTCCTTCTTCGACGCCTCGACGAGCACTGCCTCGCCGGTGCCGAGCAGGAACCGGCGCAGGTCGCGGTGTTGCCGGAACTTCGCCAGGTTGCCGTCGACGACGATGTCGAACCGGTGACGCTCCCAGATTGCGGCGTCGAACCCGGCGACCTCGCGGCCGAGCACCTTCGCCGTCTTCGGGTCGGGCGTCTCCCGGATCAGCGCGGCCTTTTCGTGGTCACCGAACAGCGAAGCCTTGCCGGCCATCATGTAGTGCTCGGCGGTCGGGTAGACGACGCCGTCGGCTTCGAACGGGTCGAGCCACCACTGGCTCAGGCAGCTCGCGGTCACCCGCCCGGACTTCGTCGGCGTGTGCCCGTAGAACAGCAGGTATTCGGGTTCCGCACCCTCGTGGACCTTTTCGCGCAACGCCTCGACACTGCGGATCCCGTCGACCTTCACCATCCGCCTAGTGGACCACGTCCTCAGAGCAGGAAGTGGAACAGGGGGCTGCCCGGCTCGATCCGTTCGACCTGCAGCGGGCTCGCCTCCATCCGGGCCAGCAGCCCGGGAAGGTCGGATGATCGGGCGATCTCGACACCGACCATCGCCGGGCCCGTCTCGCGGTTGTTGCGCTTGACGTACTCGAAGCGCGTGATGTCGTCTTCGGGCCCGAGCACCTGCTCGACGAACAGGCGCAGTGCGCCCGGTTCCTGCGGGAACCCGACGAGGAAGTAGTGCTTCAGCCCTTCGTGCATCAGCGAACGTTCGAGGATCTCGCTGTAGCGGCTGACGTCGTTGTTGCCGCCGGAGACCAGGCACACGACCGTCTGCCCCGGCTCGACCTGGACGACGGTGCCGAGCGCCGCCGCGGCCAGCGCGCCCGCGGGCTCGGCGATGATGCCGTCGGACTGGTACATCGCCAGCATCTCGGTGCACACCGCGCCCTCGGCGACCGCCGTCAGCTCGGCGCCGCTCTCGCGGACCAGCGGGTAGGTGACGCCGCCCGCCTCGCGGACCGCGGCGCCGTCGACGAACGAGTCGAGCTCGGGCAGCCGGACCGGGTGCCCGGCCGAGAGCGCCGCCGCCATGCACGCGGCGCCCGCGGGTTCGACGCCGACGACACGCACCTCCGGGTGCCGCTCGCGCAGCCAGCTGCCGACGCCGGCGAGCAGTCCGCCGCCGCCGACGGGCACCACCACGACGTCGGGCACGAAGCCGAGTTGCTCGATCACTTCGAGCGCGACCGTCCCCTGACCGGCGACGGTCCGGACGTCGTCGAAGGCCGGGACGAGCGTCGCGCCCGTTCGCTGAGCGTCTTCGTTGGCCGCGGCGAAGGCGTCTTCGTACGTTTCGCCGACAACGATGACTTCGATGTGCGCGCCGCCGAGCGTCGCGATGCGCTCGCGTTTCTGCCGCGGCGTGGTCCCCGGGACGTACACGCGGCCGTTCGCGCCGAGCCGCCGGCACGCGTACGCGACGCCCTGGGCGTGGTTGCCCGCGCTGGCGCAGACGACGCCGCGAGCGCGTACGTCTTCTTCGAGCTGGACGATGAAGTTGTAGGCGCCGCGGATCTTGTACGACCGGACGGTCTGCAGGTCCTCGCGCTTCACCCAGACTTGCGCGTCCACCCGGGACGACAGCCGCGCGCTCGGCTCCAGCGGCGTGCGGGTCACCACCCCGGCCAGCCGCTCGGCGGCCTTTTCGATGGTCGCCGCGGTCACCGTGTCGATGTCGTGCACCCCGGTGAATCTACGACTCGCGCGTCCCGGGCAACCGCCCGGGCCTCCAGGCGCATCAAAGGGGTGACGAACAGGACAAGGGGGCGCCGGTGAACGACTTCACCGAGTACGTGACCGCACGGTCGGATTGGCTGCGCAAGGTCGCGTACCTGCTCTGCGGCGACTGGCACCGGGCCGACGACCTGGTCCAGTCGGCGATCACCCGGCTCTACGCGAACTGGTCGCGGGCCGCCCGGGCGGACAACGTCGACGGCTACGTGCGGCGCACGCTGGTCAACACGTTCTTGGCCGAACAGCGGACGTCGTGGTGGAAGCGGGTGGACCTGCGCGGCGCCGACCACGACCCGCCACCCGCGCCCGGCCCGGACCTCGACAGCGCGCTCGACCTGCGGGCGGCGCTGAACCGGCTGCCGGCCCGGCAGCGAGCGACCGTCGTCCTCCGCTACTTCTGCGACATGCCGGTCGCCGAAACCGCCCAGGCCCTCGGGTGCTCCGAGGGCACCGTCAAGAGTCAGACCGCGAAGGCCGTGGACGCCCTTCGCGAGCTGCTGCGCGAGCCGATCACGGAGGGACGAGCATGACCGACACCGAACTGGCCACGAAGCTGAAGGAACTGGCCGAGTCGCCCGCGCCGCCGCCCCGGATCGACGTCGACCGCGCGCGCCGGGTCGGCGGACGCCGTCGTCGTATTCGGACCACGGCGCTGGTCGTGGGCTGTGCCGCGGTCGTGGTGGCCGGGGGCGTGACGGCGGTGTCGGTGTTCCGGCACGACCCGGCGCCCGCTCCTGCAACGGTGGCCGTCGCGCCCGGTCCCGTGGCGCCGACGTCGTCGCCAACCGGCAACCCGCTGGTGGCGAAGGCGAGTTTCGGCTGGCTGCCGGAGGAGATCAAGGGTGTCGAGTACGCCGCCGGCGGACACGGCGACACCGTCCTGGCCATCGGCCGCGGCGACCTGTCCCCGATGATCTGGCTCTCGGTCGACGACCGCGAACCGGCCACGCCGCGCGACCTGAGCGGTACGCCGAAGCAGGTCCCGCAGACGGTCGGCGGCCGCGACGGTCACTGGATCACGGCCGACGAGAACGACCCCCTCAACCACGGCGACAGCTACCTGCGCTGGCCGACCCCGGACGGCCGCTGGGCCCAGCTGCACACCTACTACCTCGCCCGGCCGGACCTGCGGCAGGCGCTGGTCCGGGTGGCGAGCGAGGTGACGTTCGGCCCGCGGGCGGTGCCCCTGCCCCTGCGCATCACGAGCCTTCCGCCGTCGTTCCACCTGTCCGACGCCTACACGTCGCGGCGGCCGGACCAGGACGGCGTCCCCTGGCGGCTGGTGCTGCAGTACTCGGCGAACGGCGCCCTGGTGACGATCAACGTCGCGCCACCGGGCGGGCGCACGGACGGCCTCGGCGAGCCGCAGTGTGTGACGAAGAACGGGCTGCGCGCCTGCGTCGGGATCGACCACCCGCAGGCCGCGGGCATCACCGCGCAGGAGCTGCTGAACCGGATCACGCTGCTCGGCCCGGACGAGGCGAAGTGGACCACCCACGTGATCAGCCCTTAGGCACCGCCGGGTAGGGCACGAAGGTGCTGGTGTTCTCGTCGACGGTCAGCTGCTTGCCGATCGTCGGGAACGCGCGCTGCGAACAGGCCGGGCGTTCGCAGACTTTGCAGCCCATGCCGATGGGTGTCGCCGCGGCCGGCTCGTCCAGGTCGAGACCTGTGGAGTAGACGAGCCGGCCCGCGTGGCGCAGTTCGCAGCCCAGGCCCACGGTGAACGTCTTGCCGGGGCTGCCGTAGCCGCCGATGTTGCGCGACACCGTGCGCGCGATCCAGAAGTAGCTCTTGCCGTCGGGCAGGGTCGCGATTTGGGTGAGGATCTTCCCCGGCTGGGTGAACGCCTCGTAGATGTTCCACAACGGACACGCGCCGCCGACACGAGAGAAGTGGAAGCCCGCCGCGGACTGCCGCTTCGACATGTTCCCGGCCCGGTCGACCCGCACGAACGAGAACGGCACGCCCCGCTGCTTCGGACGCTGCAAAGTGGACAGCCGGTGGCACACGGTCTCGAAGCCGACGCCGTAGTGGTCGCACAGCCGCTCGATGTCGTAGCGGAAGCGCTCGGCCGTGGCCAGGAACGGTCCATAGGGGAGGATCAGCGCCCCCGCGAAGTAGTTCGCCAGGCCGACGCGCGCCAGTGACCGCGCCGCGGGCCCGGAGAACGCCCACGAGTCTGCCAGCTCGGTGATCAGGTCGTCGTACTCGAGCAGCGCGATCTGCGAAGCCATGCGAAACGCCTGCTGCCCGACGCGCAGGCTCGGCGCCAGCCGCAGGACCCGCGTCACCGGCTCGTAGCGGTGCTGCTGACCTGCGGATTCGTCGATGCCCTCGCTGGTGACCTCGACGCCGTAGCGCTGCCAAAGCCGTTCCTTGAGCGCGCCGAGGACCTGGCCGCGCTGCAGGGGGATGTCGTTGGCCATCTTCTCGGCGCGTTCGTCCAGTTCGGCGACATAGTTCTCGCGCTCGTAGAAGAAGTCGCGGACCTCCTCGTGCGGCAGCGGCGCTGCGGCGCTTCCGTGCAGGCCCAGGCCGTTTTCCGTGGTCAAAGCCGCGGTGCTTTCGACGGCGTTGCGGTAGCTGCGGTGCAGCTTGACCAGGGCCTGCGCGATGGCCGGCAGGTTCGTGGCCAGCTCGTTGAGCTCGCTGGTCGTGACGTCGACGCCGAGGACCTCGTCGAGCAGGGCTTCCTTGACGTCGGCGACCAGCCGGGACGTGTCGTTGTTGGCGAAGAACTCGGTGTCCACGCCGAACGCCTGCGTGATCCGCAGCAGCACCGGGACCGTCAGCGGGCGCGAATTGTGCTCGATCTGGTTGAGGTAGCTGGGTGAGATCTCCAGCACACGAGCGAGGTCGGCCTGGCTCATCGCCCGGCTTTCGCGCAGATGGCGCAACCGCGCTCCGGCGAAAGTCTTCTCCATTCTTGCCTGCCTCTCCGGAAGGTTTCCGGTCCTGAACGGTTACGTGAACGGTCAAGAACGCGGATTTTCGCCCAGTTGCGAACCGGGCGATTCACAACCTTTGCAAAGAGGCTACGGACCCTTCGCACAAATTGGCAACTTGGACGACTGGACCAGATTTTCGCTGGCATGTCAGGGTCGAACCCAGGCAAGGCGAGCAATCGCAAACTTCGCAACACCGGGAGAACCGATGACGGAACAGGCCAAGCAGGCGGCCGCGGAGCTGGCCGCGCAGTGGGCGAACGACCCCCGCTGGGCGGGCGTGCAGCGCTCCTACTCGGCTGAGGACGTCGTCAAGCTGCGCGGCAGCGTCGTCGAGGAGCACACCCTGGCCCGCCGAGGCGCGGAGAAGCTGTGGGACCTCCTGCACACCGAGGACTACGTGCACGCGCTGGGCGCCCTCACCGGCAACCAGGCCGTCCAGCAGGTCCGCGCGGGCCTGCAGGCGATCTACCTGTCCGGCTGGCAGGTCGCGGCCGACGCCAACCTGTCCGGCCAGACCTACCCGGACCAGAGCCTCTACCCGGCCAACTCGGTCCCGGCCGTCGTCCGCCGCATCAACAACGCGCTGGGCCGCGCCGACCAGATCAACTGGGCCGAGGGCAACACCGACATCGACTGGTACGCCCCGATCGTCGCCGACGCCGAGGCCGGCTTCGGTGGCCCGCTCAACGCGTTCGAGCTGATGAAGGGCATGATCGCGGCCGGCGCCGCGGGCGTGCACTGGGAAGACCAGCTCGCGTCCGAGAAGAAGTGTGGCCACCTCGGCGGCAAGGTCCTCATCCCGACCAAGCAGCACGAGCGCACGCTGAACGCCGCCCGCCTCGCCGCGGACGTGGCCGGCGTGCCGTCGCTGATCGTCGCCCGCACCGACGCGCAGGCCGCGACCCTGCTGACCAGCGACGTCGACGAGCGTGACCAGCAGTTCCTCACCGGCGGCCGCACCGCCGAGGGCTTCTACGAGGTCCGCAACGGCATCGAGCCCTGCATCGAGCGTGGCCTGGCCTACGCCCAGTACGCCGACCTGCTCTGGATGGAGACCTCCGAGCCGGACCTCGAGGTGGCGCGCAAGTACGCCGAGGCGATCAAGGCGAAGTTCCCGGACCAGATGCTGGCCTACAACTGCTCGCCGTCGTTCAACTGGAAGAAGCACCTGGACGACGCGACGATCGCGAAGTTCCAGCGCGAGCTCGGCCACATGGGCTACAAGTTCCAGTTCATCACGCTGGCCGGCTTCCACGCGCTGAACTACTCGATGTTCGACCTGGCGCACGGCTACGCCCGCGAGGGCATGACCGCCTACGTCGACCTGCAGGAGCGCGAGTTCGCTTCGGAGAGCCGCGGCTACACCGCGACCAAGCACCAGCGCGAGGTCGGCACCGGCTACTTCGACCAGGTCGCGACGGCGCTGAACCCGGAGAGCTCCACCACGGCGCTCAAGGGCTCCACCGAAGAAGCCCAGTTCCACTGATCCCGGCCGCGGTCTGACGACGTCGCCCCCCTCGGCGTCGTCAGGCCGCGTCCCTCCCTTTCTTTCCTTCCCTGCACAAGCTCGCGGAGGCACCCCATGGTTGATCGGCTGAACTACCGCATCGAGGTCACCGGCGAGGTCGACGGCCGGTTCGCGGAGATCCTCACCCCGGCGGCGCTCGACTTCCTGGCCAAGCTGGACAACACGTTCGCCGGTCGCCGCCGCGAGCTGCTCGACGCCCGCCGCACGCGGCGCGAAGAACTGCAGTCCGGGGAGAAGCCGCTCGGCTTCCTGCCCGAGACGCGCCGGGTGCGCGACGACCAGTCGTGGCAGGTCGCCCCGACGGCGCCGGGCCTGGAGGACCGCCGCGTCGAGATCACCGGCCCGACCGACCGCAAGATGACGGTCAACGCGCTGAACTCCGGCGCGAAGGTCTGGCTGGCGGACTTCGAAGACGCGACGTCGCCGACGTGGCACAACGTCATCGACGGCCAGATCAACCTCTACGACGCGATCCGCCGCAACATCGACTTCACCACCGAGGCCGGCAAGCGCTACACGATCGGCGACGACCCCGCGACGATCGTCGCGCGGCCCCGCGGCTGGCACCTGGTGGAGAAGCACATCCGCATCGACGGCCGCCCGGTGTCGGCGAGCCTGGTCGACTTCGGCCTGTTCTTCTTCCACAACGCGCGCCAGCTGCTGGCCCGCGGCGTCGGCCCGTACTTCTACCTGCCGAAGCTCGAGAACCACCTCGAAGCGCGGCTCTGGAACGACGTCTTCCTGCTGGCGCAGCGCGAACTCGGCATCCCGCGTGGCACGATCCGCGCCACGGTGCTGATCGAGACGATCACCGCCGCGTTCGAGATGGACGAAATCCTCTACGAGCTGCGCGAGCACGCCGCGGGTCTCAACGCCGGCCGCTGGGACTACATCTTCAGCCTCATCAAGAACTTCGCCGCGCACGGCGCCGACTTCGTGCTGCCGGACCGCGCGCAGGTCACGATGACCGTGCCGTTCATGCGGGCCTACACGGAGCTGCTGGTGCGCACCTGCCACAAGCGCGGCGCGCACGCCATCGGCGGCATGGCCGCGTTCATCCCGAGCAAGGACCCGTCGGTCAACGAGATCGCCGCCGAGAAGGTCCGCGCGGACAAGGAACGCGAGGCCGGCGACGGTTTTGACGGCTCGTGGGTCGCGCACCCGGGCCTGGTCCCGATCTGCCGCGAGGTGTTCGACAACGTGCTCGGCGGCTGGCCCAACCAGCTCGGCAAGCTGCGCGAGGACGTCCACGTCACCACCGAGGACCTGCTCGACGTGGCCAGCGCCGGCGGCGAGGTCACCGAAGCGGGCGTGCGCGCCAACATCAACGTCGCGCTGCGCTACGTCGACGCGTGGCTGCGCGGCACCGGCGCGGCGGCGATCCACAACCTGATGGAGGACGCGGCGACCGCGGAGATCGCGCGGTGCCAGGTCTGGCAGTGGATCCGCAACGGCACGAAGCTCGAGGACGGCACGGCGCTGACCCGCGAGCTGGCGGTCGAGTACCTGGACGACGAGCTGGCGTCGGTCCGCGCGGAGCTCGGCGAAGGCAATCGCCTCGACGACGCGTATGCGATCTTCACCGAGACCGCGCTGGGCGAGAAGCTGCCGAGCTTCCTCACCACGGGTGCCTACGCGCGGTACCTCACGGACGCCCGGTAGCAGGGCTGCGTTCGATGCGCTCTCAGCGGTAACGAGCGCTTCGAGCCCCGGCCGCCCCTACCTGACGAGGGGCGGCCGGATCCACACCCAGGGATGGTGTGGTCCGAAATCGGCCTGACGACGGTGGCTCCCCGTCGTCGGGCCGATTTCGGCGTACTTTCCTTCGCATGAGCCTGAGCTTCCCGGGTGAGACGCCCGAATATCGCGCCGCGCGGGACCGCTTGCTGGATCGGGAAGCCGCCTTGCGTCACGAGATGGAGGCGGTCGCCGAGCAGCGCCGGGCCCTCCCACCCGGCGGCCTGGTGCCCGAGGACTACGTCTTCCAGGGTGTCAGGGGAGACGTCCGATTGTCGGACCTTTTCTCTCCGGGCAACGACTCGCTGATCGTCTACCACTTCATGTTCCCGCGGGACCCCGACGACGACCGTCCCGGCCCGACGTCGGGCGACAGTGCGAAGCTGCCCCTCGACGCGGGCCCGTGCCCGTCGTGCACGGCGTTGCTCGACCAGCTGGAAGGCGCCGCGGAGCACGTCGCGCCGCACGCGGACTTCGCCGTCGTCGCCCGGGCGCCCATCGAGCACCTGACGACGTTCGCCGCCGAACGCGGCTGGCGCCGGCTGCGGCTGTTCTCCTGCGCGGGCACGACGTTCAGCCGCGACTACCACGCCGAGACCCCCGACGGCAGCCCGCGGCCGATGGTCAACGTCTTCCACCGCGGCGACGACGGCATCCGGCACTTCTGGGGCTCGGAGCTGCTCTACGCGCCCGCCGAGCCCGACCAGGACCCGCGTCACCTCGGCACGCTCGAACCGGTGTGGAACCTGTTCGACCTCACCCCCGCCGGCCGCGGCGTCGACTGGGACGAACAGCTCGACTACCGCTGTCACTGACCCTCGCCCGGATTTCACCCGCCGGGCAACCCCGGCGCCCGCCGACCCCGTTGGACACGGTGTGGGGGCGACGAGGAGGAACACGTGAAGCGGCCGGAAGAGGCGGGGTTCCGCGACTACGTCACGGCGAGGATGGACGTCCTGCGCCGGACGGCCTACCTGCTGTGCCGGGACTGGCACCTCGCCGACGACCTGGTGTCGATCACCATCGGCAAGCTGTACCGGCACTGGCCGCGGGCCCGGCGGATGACGCAAGTCGACGCCTACGTGCGCCGGATCCTGGTGCGGACGTGGCTCGACGAGAAGGCCCGGGCCTGGCGGCGGGAGGAACCGGCGGAGACGGTGCCGGAGCCGGTCGCGCTGCCCGGCGACGACGTCGTCGAACGGCTCGGGCTGCTCGAACTGCTCGAGGCGCTGCCGCCGCGACGCCGGGCCGCGGTGGTGCTGCGCTACTACTGCGACCTTTCGGTCGAGGAGACCGCCGAGATCCTCGAGTGTTCGCCGGGAACCGTGAAGAGCCAGACCGCGCGCGGGCTCGACTCGCTGCGCGCGCTCGTCGCCGCGAGCAGGAACTGAAGGAGGGCCATGAGCAAGGACCAGTTCGACGCGGCGATCGGTGCCGTGCCACCGTCCACTGTGGACGTCGACGCGGTGCTGGACCGCGAACGCCGCCGTGCGCGGGTGCGGAGGGTGGCGATCCCGTGGACGGCCGCGGGCGTGAGCGTTGCGACGGTGGCCGTCGTCGCGACAGTCGTGTTCGCGCCCGGTGAACCCGGGGGAGCGGCGGTGATGCCCGGGAGCTCGCCGTCCGCGTCGCCCGACCCGTGCGCCCACGATCCCTTCCCGCCGCAGACCGGCGCGCCGATCCCGGAGACCGCCGACGTCGCGGCGAACCGGCTCAGCGGGATCCTCACTGCCGCCGTCGAGCAGCGAGTCGCGGCCGGGACGAAGCTTCAGCCGCACGCCGGGGGCGAGTACCCGAAGGGCAAGCAGCACGGGCCGCTGACCTTCTACCACGTGTTTTCCGGACGGGTGCCGTACGAAGGCTCGTGCAGCGGCGGCGAGGACTACTTCAAGGCCGCGGCGACGACGGCCGGCGAGGCGGGCAAGGGCAACGTCTGGGCGATCGTCACCCGGCTCGGCGGCAACGCCACGCCCGCCACCGACTGCATCATCCCGGACGGTGCGGGGGGCAGCTGTGACCGGACGGTCGGGCCGCACGACGAAAAGATCGTCGCGCTGACGTTCAGCGTGCCCGGGCAGGCGACGGCCAACCAGGTGAACGTCACCAAACCCGACGGCACGGGCGTCATCCTCGAGGCGGAGAACATCGCCAGCAGCGCGAAGCTGAAGCGGCCGCCGGACATGCCGTCGCCGCCCCTGAGCCTCGCCCAGTTGAAGGCAATCGCGCTGGACCCGGGGCTGACGCTTTACCCCTGAGCGGCCAAAAGGATCTTCGCGGCTTCGCGGGCCGTGCTCGCCTCACCCGGGTCACCGGTGATCGCGGCGAGCACGGTCGCGCCCTCGACCAGGGAAAACAGCTGGTCAGCGAGGGTTTGGTAGGAAACCAGACCACGGAGATAAGCCCGGACCTGATCCTTGTGCTCGCGGATCGCCCCCGCGACGCCCGGCGCCGGTTCGCCGAACTCGCCGAACGAGTTGATGAACGCGCAGCCGCGGAAGCCCGGCTCGGAGAACCAGTCCCGCAGCCAGTCGAACACGGCGAGCGGGTCGTCGCCGCGGGCGTGGACGAATTCGCGCAACGACCGCCGCCAACGCTCGTCACGGCGCCGGAGATAGGCCTCGACCAGGTCGTTCTTCGCCGGGAACGTCTGGTAGAGCCGCTTGAGCGAGATGCCCGAGCGCGTGCGGACGGCGTCCATCCCGACTGCCTGGACGCCGTGGGCGTAGAAGAGCTCCTCGGCGGCCTTCAGGAGCCGGTCGGTCGCCTCCGTGGGAGTCATGTCACCTGCCTCTGGTGCGGAGAATGAGCGTTCTCTAGGCTAGCGGAGAACGTACGTTCTCCATCCGACCGAGGAGAGATCCCATGACCCCACGTCCGCCCTTCCCGCCGTTCGACGAGGACACCGCCCGCCAGAAGGTCCAGGCCGCCGAGGACGCGTGGAACACTCGTGACCCGGAGCAGGTCTCGCTGGCGTACACGGAGGATTCGGTGTGGCGCAATCGCGACCAGCACGTCGTCGGGCGCGCCGAAATCGTCAGGTTCCTGACAGCGAAGTGGGAGCGCGAGCTGGACTACGCCCTGCGCAAGGAGCTGTGGGGTTTCCGCGGCAACCGCATCGGCGTCCGGTTCCAGTACGAGTCCCGCACCGCCGGCGGCCAGTGGTTCCGCAGCTACGGCAACGAGCTGTGGGAGTTCAGCGACGAAGGCCTGATGCGGCGACGGGAGGCCAGCATCAACGACGTCCCGATCGCGGAGGCGGATCGCCGGATCTTCGGCCCTCGCCCGGAGTCCGAACACGGCGTTCTGCTGCCGGTCTTCTGAGTCCGCCCGCAGCGGAACCTCCTGCGGCTGTTGCCACGGGCATGGTCGACGCCATGACAACACCGGCGTTCGGCGGCGAAGTGAGCGAGCTCCGCAGCGGCTACTCACCCGAGGTGGCGGACGCGCTGGCGACGACGTTCGCACTGGCGCGCGACGACGTCGTCCTCGACTCGGCTGCGGCACCGGCCAGCTCACCCGGGTCCTGGCCCCCGGGTAGGCGCGGTGCTGGGCATGGACCCGGTACCGGCGATGCTCGACCAGGCTGCGCGGACGCCCTCACAGCAGCGGGTTACGCGGTCGATTCCCAGGTCGTCGCGTATGACGACCGGTTGAGCGTCGAGGAGATCGTCGGTGGCGTGTTTTCGGCAATGCGCCCGGCCAAGCTGCCGCCGCCCGAGGAGCGCCCGGCGTTCACCGAGCGCGCCCGGGAGGCGTTGTCGTCGTACGGACCACTGCGGGAGCAGGTCCGCGTCCGCCTCCTGACCAGTGTCCGGTGACTGGTCACGGAAGGCGAATGGGTACCGGCCCGTAGTGTTCCGCTTATTGTTTGCCCGGGGAGCGACGCGGATGCTCGCTGCGAGGCGCGTCCGTGCGCCGATCTTCTCGAGGAGCCCCCATGAGCAGCAGGTTGAGAGCGTTCGTCGCTACCGTGTTCGTCGTGTTGTCGTTTTCGTTCGGCGCCGTCGTGACCACGGCCGCACCCACCGCGGCCCACCCGGACTGCGTCCGGCCCTGCCACTTCTGAGCGGGCCGCTACCTACAGTTCCGGAACGCTGTCGCCCACGGTCTACAGGTCGGGAACCCCGGCCGCGACCGGCTCGAAGGCGTTACCGGTGGCGATTTTCGGCCGCGGCAACTCGACCGGCTCGCCCGGCCTGGCCCGCTTGTAGACGGCGGCGGTCGCCTCGGCGATCCGGCCCCAGTCGAAGTCCGCGGCCAGCCGGGACTGCGCCGCCTTCGCGCGCTTCGCCGCGGCACCCGCGTCGCTGAGCACCGCTGTCACCGAGTTGGCCAGTTCCGCGACATCGCCGGGGCTGAACGCCAGCCCGGTCTCGCCGTGCACCACGACCTCGCCCAGCCCACCGGCCGTCGACGCCACCAGCGGCGCCTTCGCGGCCGCGGCCTCCAGCGCGACGATCCCGAACGGCTCGTACCGGCTGGGCAGCACGACGGCGTCGGCGGCGGCCAGTGCCGCGCGCAGGTCGCGGTCGGACAGGTGCCCGACGAAGTCGACCGCGCGCCGCACCCGCAGCTTCCGCGACTGTTCGACCAGCTCGTCGAAGTGTCGTCCTTTTCCGGCAACGACCACGCGCGTGCCGGGATGGCGGCGCCGGATGCGGGGGAGCGCGGCCAGGAGGTCCTGCACGCCCTTCTCCCACTCGAGCCGCCCGAAATAGAGCAACAGCGGCGCCCCGGCCGGACTGTAGATCTCGCGCGCGCGGGCGATCTCCTTCGCCGGCACCTGCCAGCCTCGTTCCTCGATGCCGTTGTGGATCACCGTGACGTCGTCGGCCTCGACTTCGAAGAGGTGCGCGACCTCGCGGCGCATGGCCTGCGAGCAGGTGATCAGGGCGTCGGCCCGGTTGGCCAGCCACCACTCGACCGAGTGAACCTGCTGGTTCAGCGGATGCGACAGCCAGCCGGAATGCCGCCCGGCTTCGGTCGCGTGGATCGTGCCGACCAGCGGCACCCGCGCGGCCTCGGCGATCGCGATGGCCGGATGCGCGACCAGCCAGTCGTGCGCGTGCACGACGTCGGGCTGCCAGCCGCGCAGGAGGTCATTGGCGGCGCGGACCATGGCGTGCCCCATGGCCAGCGTCCAGGCGACGAGGTCGCGCTCGAACGTGACGTGCATCGGGTCCTCGGCGACCCGGATGATCCGCACGCCCTCGACGACGCGATCGGTGCGTGGGTGCGTCCCGGCGTCCGTGCCGGCGGCGTGCCGGCACAGCACGACGACTTCGTGACCCTGCCGGGCCAGGTGGGTGGCGAGCGCGTGCACGTGCCGGGCCAGGCCACCGATGGCCACTGGCGGGTACTCCCAGGACAGCATCAGCACACGCATGCGCAGAGGTTACTCGCGAGTCGGAAGGCTCCGGCGGCGCCCGGGCTAGCCGACCGGCTAGATGCGCCGGGCGTTGTGACTCGAATCACTGGCGAGCCCGTCGATCTCTGCCACCATCGGCGGGGATGACTGCACCGGAGGACACCGGCTGGCGCCGGCTCGACCCGCCCCTGCCGACCCCGTGGACCGGCGAGGCCGGCCCCGACAACGCGCTGCCCGAGTACCCGCGGCCGCAGCTGACGCGGCCGCGCTGGCTGAACCTCAACGGCGTCTGGGAGTACGCGGGCTGGCCGTCGTCGCCGGACGAACCACGGCCGTCCGGCTATGCCGAGCGGATCCTGGTCCCGTTCCCGCCGGAGTCGGCGTTGTCGGGAATCGGACGACGCGACGAAGTCCTCTGGTACCGGCGCCTGGTCGAGATCCCCGCGGACTGGCAAGGCTCACGAGTCTTGCTGCACTTCGGCGCGGTCGACCAGACGGCGAAGGTGTGGGTCAACAACCAGCTGGTCGCGACGCACGAAGGCGGCTACACGGCGTTCAGTGCGGACATCACCGACGTCCTGCGCTCGTCGGGACCACAGGAGCTGACCGTCCGCGCCGAGGACCGCACCGACATCGAGACCTTCCCGATCGGAAAGCAGCGCAACGCGCCCGGCGGGATCTGCTACACGGCGTCGTCCGGAATCTGGCAAACGGTGTGGCTCGAGCCGGTGCCCGAGGCACGCGTCGAACGCTTGGACCTGACCCCGGACCTCAGCGGCGTGGCGGTGTTCCCCCAGGTCACCGGCGGTTCTGAAGTCGTGGTCATCATTTCGACCACGGACGGCGAAGTCGCGCGTAGCTCGGGTGAAGCCGGGACGGCGGTACGCGTGGACGTTCCCGAACCACGCCTCTGGACCCCCGACGACCCGCACCTCTATACCGTGCGCGTCCAGCTCCTCGACCGGCATGGCGTGGTTTCGGACGACGTCGGCAGCTACGCCGGACTCCGGACCATCAGCCTGCTTCCGGACGCCGAGGGCCGCCCGCGGATCGCGCTCAACGGCCGGATCACCTTCCTGCACGGCCCGCTCGACCAGGGCTACTGGCCGGACGGCATTTCGACGGCGCCCACCGACGACGCGCTGCGGTTCGACCTCGAAAAGACGAAGGAACTGGGCTTCAACTTCGTCCGCAAGCACGTCAAGGTCGAGCCGGCGCGCTGGTACTTCTGGGCCGACACGCTGGGCCTGGTCGTCTGGCAGGACATGCCGTCGCTGACGTTCTCGTTCGACGGCCCGCCCGGGATCGCGCCGGACCCGGTCCCACGAGCGCAGGAGCGGTTCGAGGCGGAATTGATCAAAATGATCACACAGCTTCGGGCCGTCCCGTCGATCGTCGGCTGGGTGCCGTTCAACGAGGGCTGGGGCGAGTTCGACACGGCCCGTGTCGCGGAACTGGTCAAGAAGCTCGACCCGACCCGGCTGGTGATCGCGAACAGCGGCGTCAACTGCTGCTTTTCCCGCCCGGACTCCGGTGCGGGCGACGTCTACGACGACCACACGTACGTCGGCCCGGGCACCCCGACGGTCGCGGACGCCCGCGCGATCGTCGACGGTGAGTACGGCGGCCTCGGTCTGGTGCTGGACGGCCACTGCTGGCCCGGCCCGCCGAACGCGTATGAGATGACGCCGACACGCGAGCGGCTCACCGAGCGCTACGCGGAGGTGAGCGCTGATTTGGAGCGAGTGGTGCTGGAGCGCGGTCTGTCCGGTGCCGTGTACACCCAGACGACCGATGTCGAAAACGAGGTCAACGGCCTGCTGACCTACGACCGCCAGGTCGTCAAAGTGGACCCGGCGGTCGTCGCGAAGTGCGCACGAGCGGTGATCGACGTCGGCTCGGCTTGAGAGCCGTCGTCGCCGATCCCCGGCAGTAGCGCCTCGGCAGGTCGTGCGGCGGAAACGGCGTGGTCAGCTTTCGCCGACAGCCCTGACCAGGCTGTCTCGTCCGTGGTCGAGCGCCGACAACAGCGCCCCGCGGAGCGCCGCCGAGTCGGTCACCGCCCCGGGCTCGATCCGGACCGGTCCCGGCGCAGCCGCGTGGACCGTTCGCCGGATTTCGGCGACGAGCCCAGGACGGCTCCCCGCGGGCCCGCCCAGCAGCACCAGATCGGGATCGACGATGGTGCAGATCGCGGCCACGGCCCGTCCGAGCGTCGCGCCGAGGAGCCGTAGTCGTTCGGCGGCCACGGCATCGCCGTCCGCTTGGTCGAGCGTGGTCAAAATCGCGCCGACGTCCAGTGAAGGCGCGTCCGACCTGCCGAAACCTTGGTCGGCGAGCGCTGAAGCGAGCGTCGAACCCGAGCTGTCCAGGTAGCCGATCTCGCCCGCCAGCCCGTGCGCGCCCCGGACGAGCTGGTCGCCGACGTAGAGGCTGACTCCGAGCCCGGCGCCGATGTAGACGTAGGCGAAACTCTTCGCCTCCCGCGCCGCGCCCTCCCGTCGCTCGGCCAATGCGGAGAAGTTGACGTCGTTGTCGAGGAGGACGTGCCGTCCGATCTCGTCGGCGCGGAGGCTCCCTTCGGGAAACGGCGACCCCGGCAGCGCGACGACCTCGTGCGTGACCGGGTCGACCGGGTTGGCCACCGAGATAGCGGTCGCCCGCACCGGTCCGGACCCGGCGTCGCCCGCCGCGGCGACGGCTTCCCGCACCGCGGTGGTGACCGGTCGGTCGTCCGGCCGGCGGCGATCGGTGGCCAGGACCGTTCCGATCAGGTCGGTCGTCACCGTCCGGATGCCTTCTTGGTTGACCTCCGCGGCGACGACCCGGCCGGCGTCGGCGGCCAGCTCGTAGAACGTGGCGATCCGGCCGCGGCGGCCGGTCTGGTCGGTGCCCGTGGCGCGCAACGCGCCCGCGTTCTCCAGCCGGCGGACGGACTCGGAGATGGTCGGCTTCGAGATCCCGGTGGTCGCGGCGAGCTCGGCGCGCGTGGTCCGCCCGTGGACGAAGACCTGGTCGAGCACCGCGCGGTCGGTGATCGCCCGCAGCATCGCCAGGCGCGGAAGCGGCCGGTCGGGGTCGGTCATCGCACCTCTTGTCGCGGGATCGGTCAGGGGCTACCGTAGCCGGGACATTCTAGTAAGGAGTCCTAACCAAAAGATCGCGAGGACATCGATGACGACCACAGAGCTGCCCGCGAACATGTCCGAGGCCATCTCGCGGACCAAGCGCGAACTGCGCGCCCGGATCGGAGACGTCGCCGGAGTGTTCGCCGAAGTCCGCGATCGGATGCGACGGGAGGTCGACGCCGTCGCCGCCGACCAGGACGCCTATCCCGTCGTCCGTTATCGCGACATCGCCGACGGGACCGTTCCGCAGCGGACGCTCGACGCCATCCGGCGCCGCGGCTGCGCCGTCGTCAAAGGCACTTTCGCGCGCGAAACGGCCGAAGCCTGGGACGCCGAACTCGCCGCGTACCTCGCCGACAACGACTTCGCCGGGACCTACCAGGGCCCGGCCGACGACGTCTTCGCCGGCCTCGCTTCGAGCCAGCCGCAGATCTACCCGGTCTACTGGTCGAAGCCGCAGATCCAGGCCCGCCAGCACGAGCACATGGTCACCGTCCGGCGATTCCTCAACTCTTTCTGGCGGCACGAGTCCGAAGGCCACGTCTGGTTCGACCCCGATCGCGACACGGCCTACCCGGACCGCATCCGCCGCCGCGCGCCGGGTTCGGCGTCGCTGGGCCTGTCCGCCCACACCGACTCCGGTTCGGTCGAGCGCTGGCTGCTGCCCGCGTACCAGCGGGTCTTCCGCCACGTCTTCGACGGCAACTGGCGGGCCTACGACCCGTGGGACGGCGCCTATCGCACCGAAGTCGACGAATATCCGTCGACGGTGATGTGCTCGGCCTTCCGCACCTTCCAGGGGTGGACGGCGTTGTCGGAAATGCGCCAGGGCGACGGTGTGCTGCACGTGGTCCCGATCCCGTCGGCGATCGTCTACGTGCTCCTTCGCGCGCTGCAGGACGACATCCCCGAAGACGACCTCTGTGGCGCGATCAACGGCCAGGCCCTGCCGGTGAGCGACAAGTACCACGCCGACCTGCTGCCCGCGCAGACCTCGATCCCGGACGTCGAGCCGGGCGACACGGTCTGGTGGCACGGCGATGTCATCCACTCGGTCGCCGACGGCACCAATCCGGCCCGCTGGGGAAACGTCATGTACATCCCGGCGAGCCCGCATTGCGCGAAGAACGCGGCCTACGCCGAGAAATGCGGCCGCGCGTTTCTCGCGGGTGCAAGCCCGGGCGATTTCGCGCCCGAAGACTACGAAGTGAACTGGACCGGCCGCGCCACGATCGACGACCTCACCGCGGTCGGCCGCGAGCAGCTCGGCTTGTGAACGGTGACGCGCCGGGGCGGTCGCACGCCGCCCCGGCGTGTCCGGAAGCTAGAGCCAGAGTCCGAGGTGCAGGCCCAGCAGGTGGATGTGCCCGTGGTGATGGTGGTCGCCCACGCACAGGATGCACTGGCGGGCCTGGCCGGCGGCGTCGGACGACGGCGTGGCCGACGCGGTGCCCACCGCGGGACCGGCCAGCAGCAGCCCGAGCGCCACGGGGAACGCGGCCAGCGCGGCCCGGCGTCTGGAGGTAGTCATCCCATGATCCCTTCTCCGCACTTCGGCGCCGGATTGGCGTCGTGAAAAGTATTCGGTGCGGTGAACGGAAAACGGCAGGGTGATCACCCGGGATTCGATCTACCGGCTCATGGGAATCATTTCGATTCGGTTTCCGTGATACCCGGATGGTCGCAGGAGTCCGTCGATCCGGTGAACTCCGGGAAGGGCGGGGGATAGCCGTCCCTCGCCTTCGTCACGCCGGGAGCGCCGCTTCGATGGCCTTGACGACCTTCTCGTCCTCGGGCTCGGTGCGCGGCCGGAAGCGGGCCAGGATCTCGCCGTCGGCGCCGACGAGGAACTTCTCGAAGTTCCACTGGACGTCGCCGGACTCGCCGTCGGCGTCGGCCGTCTTGGTCAGCTCGGCGTACAACGGGTGCCGATCCTCGCCGTTGACGTCGATCTTCTCGAACAGCGGGAACGTGACGCCGTAGGTCGTCGAGCAGAACGTCTGGATCTCCTCCGCGCTGCCCGGCTCCTGGCCGGCAAACTGGTTGCACGGAAAACCGACGACGGAGAAGCCTTGGCCGCCGAAGCGTTCCTGCAGCCGCTCGAGGCCGGAGTACTGCGGGGTCAGGCCGCACTTCGACGCGACGTTGACCACGAGCAGCACCTTGCCGGCGAGCGAGCCGAGCGAGCTGTCCTGCCCGTCGAGGGTCTTGACCGGAATTTCGTGGATCCCCATGAGTTCCTCTCAGTCGTGCTTCAGTGCCCGGGCGTCGAGGTGCCCGAACGGTCCGTCGTCGGCGCGGTAAGCGGCCGCGAGCTCCTCGGCTCGCGCCCGGTCGCCGCGCCGCAGCAACCCGGCCAAGGCGTCGAAGCGCTCGGTGTGCACCGCCGCGCGACGACGCGCGTAGTCCGCGGCCGAGTCCTTGGTGACCATGAACGCCCAGTCGCTCTGCAGTGCCAGCATCGCCTCGGCCACGGCCTGGTCGGCGACCGTGTCGCGGGCCGTGGTCGGCAAACCGGCCACGAGCGAGAGCAACCGTTCCTGCAGGGCCGCGTTGGCGTCGACCATGTCCTTGACCTGCTCGCCGTCCCAGACGCGCCAGTCCTTGCCCGACCCCCACGACGACGCGGGCAGGTCGATCGGCTCGCCGACGAGCCCGGCGTCGAGGGCGCCCTTGAGCGTCGTCACCCGGACGCCGGCTTCGGGCAGTGCGCGCAGCACGCCCTCCAGCCAGGCCGGTCCTTCGTGCCACCAGTGGCCGAACAGCTCCGTGTCGTACGCGGCGACAACGAGCGTCTCACGCCCGTGTTGTGCCTTGAGCGAACGCAGCCGCGTCACGACGGTGTCGACGAAATCCTTGACGTGCAGCCCCAGCACGTCCGCGGCCAGTGACGGGTCGTACGGCGCCTTGTCCGGCGGCTCGACCGTCTTGCCGGTGACGCGGGACGCCTTGAGCCCGACCTCGTGCGCCCAGGTGTGGAAGTCGCGATAGGCGGCGTGACCTGGGTATCCGGCCTTCGGTGACCACACGCGGTAGGTGACTTCGAGGTCTCGTCCGAAAGCGACCACGTCGCTTTCGCCGATCGGCCGCGCCGCCCAGGTCCGGCCGCGCAACGACGGCCCGTCGACCATGAACCGCCGCACGCCGGCGGCCTCGTAGTCCTTTTCCATACCAGGCGCGTAGCCGCACTCCGGCGCCCAAATCCCCTCGGGGCGCGATCCGACCCGCAGCGCCGTGTCGGCGAGGCCGGCGTTCAGCGCGAACTCGCGCACCCGCGGGTCGAGCAGCGGCTGGAAGGGGTGGGCCAGCGGGCCGCCAAGCAGTTCGATCGTCGAACTGTCGACCAGCGACCGCAGGATGGGGGAGAAGCCGTGCCGCCAGCGGGTGCCGAGCTCCTCGGCCGCACGGACGGCGGTCCGGTGCTCGGCTGCCGCGAGTTCGCGAAGGAGCGGATCATCCGACCAAAGCGTCGACGCGTGCTGGGCGCGCAGCTGCCAGTGGCCGAGCCAGTCGTGGAACGCCCGGATGCTGTACGGGTCGTCGAGCTGCGCGGCGAGCACCGGCGTGACGCCCAGCGTCAGGACGTCCTGACGGCCTTCGGCGGCGAACCGCTCCAGCAGGTCGACCATCGGCAGGTAGGAATGCGCCCACGCCTGGTAGAGCCATTCCTCGCCGACCGGCCAGCTCCCGTGGTGCGGCAGCCACGGCAGGTGGCTGTGCAGGACCAGGCAAAAAGTGCCTTCGCTCATCGGCGCACCGCCACGGCGACCAGGTCGAGGCTGGCGTCGAGGTCGTCGCCGTGGATGGCGAAACCCGTCGCCTCGATCGCGGCGACGTCGGCGAGCAGCGCCTCGGGCCAGACAGCCTGGCCGGGCAGTTCGCCTATGACCACGTCGAGCTGGGCGTCGATGATCGAGCCGCCGTACCGCTCGTCCAGCGTGCGCACGTCGTCGCCGTGGTGCAGGCCGTGCAGCGTCTCGATGGCGAATCCAGCGTCGGTGAGCAGTCCGGCCAGCTCGGCCGGCGCCAGCTCGCGGGTGTGGAACGGGTTGAGCGGCGTGTCACTGTCCGGGGTGAAGGTCAGCCGGTTCGGCGTCGTGACCAGCAGGCGTCCGCCCGGCTTCAGCACCCGCCGGCACTCGGCGAGGAACCCGGATTGGTCCCACAAATGCTCGATGACCTGGAAGTTGGCCACGACGTCGACCACGCCGTCGCGCACCGGCAGGTGCACCAGGTTCGCCCGTGCGACGGCGACCTCGGGGTAGCGGCGGGCGACGTGCTCAGTGGTCGGGACGTCGTAGTCCAGCGCGAGCACCCGGCGGGCCTTCGTCGCGAGCAGGCTCGCGCCGTAGCCCTCGCCGCAGCCGGCCTCGAGCACCGTCGCGTCCGCGCAATGGGGCAGCAGAGCGAGGTACGCGGCCTCGTGGCGGCGGAACCAGTAATTCTCCTCGGCGATGCCGGGGACGGTCCGCTCGCCGGTCAGGTGCAGCGCCTCCGCGCGGGTGGCTGGGGTGGTCACCTGCGCGACCCTAGCGGGTGTCACGTCCGGCCCGGCCGTCTCGTTCCGTGGTCATGCAACGGACAATCACCCGCGTACTGTTCATCGTCTTCGGCCTCGTCGAGGTTCCGATCGGCCTGTGGCCTTTGATCACTCCAACCGGCTTCTACCAGGACTTTCCTGGCGTCCGCACGGGCTGGGTCTCGATGGACGGCGCCTTCAACGAGCACCTCCTGCGCGACTTCGGCGGCCTCAACCTGGCGCTCGCGGCGACGCTGATCGGCGCCGCAGTGATCGGTACCACAGCCGCTGCCCGTCTGGCTTCGGTCGCGGCGCTGCTCTACGGCCTTCCGCACTTCGTCTACCACGTCGGGCACGTCGGGCACTTCGAACTGATCGACCAGGTGCTGATCATCGGGCTGACGGGGCTCACCGTGCTGGTGCCGCTCGTGCTCCTGGCCGTTCCGGGACGCCGGGTCAGTACACCGGCGACACCGTGATGCCGAGCGCGCCGGGGCCGAGGTGCGCGCCGATGACCGTGCTCGCCTCGACGACCATGCTCTCGGCCATCGCCGGCACCCGGCGTTCGATCTGCCGGCCGATTTCGAGCTCGTGGTCGCTGGCGCCGAAGCGGGTCACCGCGATGTCGGCGCGGAAGCCGCCGGACTTCTTCACCGCGAGGTCGACCATCTTGGCCAGCGCCCGCCGCGTGCCGGGGACGCGGGCGAGCGGCGCGACCTCGCCGTCCTTGACCGTGAGCAGCGGTTTGATCGAGAACGCGCTGCCGAGCATCGCCTGCGCGGCGCCGATCCGCCCGCCGCGGCGGAGGTACTCCAGGGTGTCGACGTAGATGAACTCGGTGCTCGTGAAGCACCGGCGTTCGGCGGCTTCGATGACGCGGCCGGCGTCCGCGCCGGCGGCGGCCGCCCGGGCCGCGGAGATCGCGGCGAAGCCGAGGCTCATGCCGGTGGTGCGGCTGTCGAGGATGTGCACCGGGATGCGGACCTGCTGGGCGGCCTCCCGGGCCGCGCGGACGGTGTCGGACATGCGACCGGAGATGTGGACGCTGACGATGGCGGTCGCGCCCGAGGCGGCCGCTTCCTGGTACGTCCAGAAGAACGCCCCCGGATCCGGGGGCGAGGTGGTGAGGATTTCCCCGGCTCTCAGTGCGTCGATGACCTTCTCGCGGTCGAAGCGGTTTTCGTCGTCGAACTGACCACCCATGTTCAGCTGGATCTGGACGACGCCGATGGCCCAGCGGGAGGCGACGATGTCGGGCAAGCAGGAGCTCGAGTCGGTGATGACGGCGATGCGCGCGGGCATGGTGCGGGAGGTTAACTCCTCACGACCTACTGGGAGTAGGCCGCGGTTGGTCCGATCGGACGAACGGCGGTTCGGGCGGGGTAACCGGTCGACTACCGGGACGATGGTCCCATTAGATTGCGCATCCAGGTGAATGGCGTCACCTCGGCGGGTCCTGCGCGCCGATTGGCCCTAATCTACCGGCCAGTAGAGCACTGTCCCGTGGTCGACCGCGGGCCACGAACCGGGAGGTCGAAGCAGACCCATGACCAACATCGTCGTCCTGGTCAAGCAGGTACCGGACACCTACTCGGAGCGGAAGCTCAACGGGTCCGACCACACCCTTGACCGCGAATCCGCCGACGCCGTGCTCGATGAGATCAACGAGAAGGCCGTTGAAGAGGCGCTGAAGATCAAGGAAGCCGGCGAGGGCGAGGTCACCGTGATCTCGGTGGGCCCGGACCGCGCGACCGACGCCATCCGCAAGGCGCTGTCCATGGGCGCCGACAAGGCCATCCACGTCTCCGACGAGGCGCTGCACGGCTCCGACGCGATCGCCACCGCCAAGGTGCTCGCCGCCGCGATCCAGAAGGTCGAAGGCTTCGACCTGGTCATCGCCGGCAACGAGTCGTCCGACGGCCGCGGCGGCGCCGTCCCGGCGATCCTCGCCGAGCTGCTGGGCCTGCCGCAGGTCACCTACGTGCGCGAGCTGAGCGTCGACGGGTCGACCATCAAGGCCACCCGCGAGACCGAAGACGGCCTCACCCACCTCGAGGCGAACCTGCCCGCCGTGGTCAGCGTCGGCGAGAAGATCAACGAGCCGCGCTACCCGTCGTTCAAGGGCATCATGGCCGCGAAGAAGAAGCCGGTCGAGACCTTCACCATCGCCGACCTGGGCGTCGACGCGGGCGAGGTCGGCCTCGGCAACGCGTGGTCCACCGTGACCGAATCCTCGCCGAAGCCGCCGCGCACCGCCGGCGAGAAGGTCGAGGACGAGGGTGACGGCGGCACGAAGGTCGCCGAGTACCTGGTCGGCCAGAAGCTCATCTGACAACGGCTCTTCGAGGAGGAACAAGAACCATGGCTGAAGTACTCGTCCTCGTCGACCACGTCGACGGTGAGGTCAAGAAGGTCACGCTCGAGCTGCTGACCGCGGCCCGCGCGCTCGGTGAGCCGTCGGCCGTCGTCGTCGGCCCGACCGGCACCGCCGCCAAGGCAAAGCAGGCGCTGGCGTCGCACGGCGCCGCCAAGGTGTATGTCGCGGAAGGCGACGACGCCGCGAACTACCTGGTCACGCCCAAGGTGGACGTGCTCGCCGCGCTCGCGCAGCAGGCGTCCCCGGCCGCGGTGCTCGTCACCGCCAGCGGTGAGGGCAAGGAGGTCGCCGCCCGCCTGGCCGTGCGCCTGGGTTCCGGCCTGATCTACGACGCCGTGGGCGTCAACGGCGACGGCGTGATCGACCAGTCCATCTTCGGTGGCGCGTTCTCGGTGAAGTCGAAGTCCGCGAAGGGCGCGCCGGTCGTCTCCATCCGTCCGGGTGCGGTCGAGGCCGAGCCCGCCGAGGGGGCGGCGGCCGAGGAGACCGTCGAGCTCCCCGCCACCGACGCGGCGAAGTCGACCAAGATCACGGGCGTCGAGCCGGTGACCGGCGGTGACCGTCCGGAGCTGACGGAGGCCTCGATCGTGGTCTCCGGTGGCCGCGGTGTCGGTTCGGCGGAGAAGTTCGACGTCATCGAGAAGCTGGCCGACTCGCTCGGCGCGGCTGTCGGCGCGTCGCGTGCCGCGGTCGACTCCGGCTACTACCCGGCGCAGTTCCAGGTGGGCCAGACCGGCAAGACCGTGTCGCCGCAGCTGTACATCGCCCTCGGCATCTCCGGCGCGATCCAGCACCGCGCCGGCATGCAGACGTCGAAGACGATCATCGCCGTCAACAAGGACCCGGAGGCGCCGATCTTCGAGATCGCCGACTACGGCATCGTCGGCGACCTGTTCAACGTCGCGCCGCAGCTGACCGAAGCGGTCGACAAGCGCAAGGGCTGATCGTTGCTCCGAAGGGCCTTCCGGGTGCGCCCGGAAGGCCCTTCGCGCGTCTTCGTGACCTGAGAGAAGCCTGAGAACCCGCAATTAACGGAACGTGCACTAATCGGTCATCGGTTGGCACTCTTCGCGGTTTCCTCGCGCAGGTACACCTTGACCATGACGACGTCACAGCTCCTCGTCAGCACTGATCAGGCGGGTGTCGATCTCCCCGCGGACGCTCCCCGGTACTCCCTCCTCGTCGCCCACGCGAACGACGAAGTGGTCGCCGCGCAGAAACTGCGGCACCGGGTTTTCGCCGAGGAAATGGGCGCGCGGCTGCACTCGCCGACGCCCGGGCTCGACGTCGACGAGTTCGACGAGTTCTGCGACCACCTCGTGGTCCGCGACGACAACACGGGCGAGATCGTCGGCTGCTACCGGATGCTGCCGCCCGAGCGCGCCACGCAGGCCGGAAAGCTCTACGCCGACAGCGAGTTCGACCTGAGCGCGCTCGACGCTCTGCGTCCGCACCTGGTCGAGACCGGCCGGTCGTGCGTGCACCCGGACCACCGCAGCGGCGCTGTCGTCAGCCTGGTCTGGGCCGGGATCGCCCGCTACATGCTCCTTTCGGGCCACCGCTACCTCGCGGGCTGCGCGTCGGTCCCGCTGGTCGACGGCGGGTCGTTCGCCGCCGGTGTCTGGGACGTCCTGCGCACGAAGCACTACGCGCCCGAAGCCACGCGTGTCTCGCCGCTTATCCCCTGGGACGCCTCCGAGATCGAACGGCCGGCGCGCGCGACGTTGCCGCCGCTGATCAAGGGCTACGTCCGGCTGGGCGCCAAGGCCTACGGCCCGCCGGCGCTCGACGCCGACTTCGGCGTCGCGGACTTCTTCGTCGTGCTGGACCTGCACAACGTCGACGAGCGGTACCTGAAGTTCTTCCTCGGAGTCCAGGTATGAGCCACGCGTGGATGCCGAAATCGCCCTGCGGCGACGGCTGTCTCACCGACGGCGACCCGGTCGTCGGCTTCCCGCGGCGCGTGCTGCGCTTCACCGCGGCGATCGCGGTCGTCGTCGCGGCGCTGCTCTCCGCGCCGCTGTTGCTGGTGTCGTGGGGCCGTGAGCGCCGGGTCCGGCTGATCTTCCGCGGCGTGCTGCGGGCGTTCGGCGTCCGGCTCGACATCCGGGGCGGCGACGACTTCCTGACCGCGCCCGCCGGCCGTGGCGCGCTGGTGGTCAACAACCACATCTCGTGGCTGGACATCGTGGCGATCAACGCGCTGCGGCCGATGCGCGCGCTGGCCAAGACGGAGATCGCGGGCTGGCCGGTGCTGGGCGGCCTGGTCCGCCGCGGCGGCAGCATCTTCCTGGACCGCGAGCGGCTGACGACGCTGCCGGCCACGATGGCTTCGCTGGCCGACGCGCTGCGGACGGGGTCGCTGGTGAGCGTGACCCCGGAAGGGACGACCTGGTGCGGCCTGGCGTCCGGACGGTTCACGACGGCGACGTTCCAGGCGGCCATCGACGGCGGCGTCCCGGTCCGGCCGATCGCCCTGCGGTACCGCCTGGCGGACGGCCGCGAGACGAGCCGCCCGGCGTTCATCGGCCCGGAGTCGCTGATCGCGTCCCTGCGCCGGGTCGCGGCCCTGCGCGGGCTGGTGCTCGAGATCCACATCTGCCCGGAGATCGCGCCGGGCCGTGCGGAGAATCGCCGCGAGCTCGCCGCACTGGCCGAGGCATCGGTGCATTCGGCGCTGGGCACCGTGAAGATCCCGGGCCAGCAGCGCCGCCGCGCCGCGCGTCCGCAGCCGGCGCCGGCCCCACTGGCTTCGCCTCCCGCGAAGTGATCCGGGCCCTGTCGCCGCGATCCGGCGACAGGCCCGGGTTGGAAGGCGTTTCGTTCTTGTCGCGAACGGGCCCGTCACCGTGATCCGGTGACGGGCCTGTTCGCCGTTCAGCTGACGGCGAGCGTGAGCTTCCCGCCGGGGTGGCCGTTCTCACTCTCGATCTGCGCGGCGGCCGCGTCGGCGAGCGGGTAGCTCTTGCCCTGCGCGATGCCGACCCCGCGGTCGGTCACCCAGCCGGCGATCGTCGTCAGGACCTCACGCGACTGTTCGCCGCCGCTGGAGAACGGGATGTCCAGCTCGAAGGCCGCGGCGTCGGCGATGGTGACGATCCGGTCCTTCGTGCCGCGCAGCTCGACCGACCCCGGCAGCACACCGTGTCCGGCTGCGTCGAAAACGGCGTCGACCTGCCCGGACGCGGCCTCGCGCACCCGCTCGAGCCAGCCGTCGCCGTAGAGGACCGGCACGACACCCAGCGACTTCAGGTCGTCGAGGTTCCGGCTGCCGGCGGTGCCGATGACGGTCGCGCCCTGGGCCACGGCCACCTGCGCGGCGAACCGGCCAACGGTGCCACTGGCGCCGTTGATCAGCAGCGTGTCGCCTTCGCGGACCTTCAGCAGCCCGAGAACGCGAAGCGCCGTTTCGCCGGCGACGGGCAACGCCGCCGCGTCCGCCCACGAGATGCTCGCGGGCTTCGGCGCGAGCGCCTTCGCCAGCGCGAACTCGGCATAGGCGCCCGTCTCGGACCAGCCGAACACCTCGTCCCCGACGGCGAACTCGGCGCCCTCGCCGACCGCGTCGACGACACCGGCGACCTCAAGGCCGGGGATGTGCGGGAAGGGGACCTGGAAGTTCTGCTGCATGTAGCCGTTGCGGATCTTCCAGTCGATCGGGTTGATCCCGGCGGCGCGGACGGCCAGCCGTACTTGCCCGGGGCCGGGTTCCGGCACGGGAACCTCGGTCGGCTGCAGGACGTCCGGCCCGCCGTAAGCGGAGAAGGTGATCGCTCGCATGGTGGTCTCTGCGCTCCTCGAGTCTGTGACTTCGAATGTCCTCCCCAACGAGTCAACCCGCGCTGTATTCCCGCCGAACCACTCGGACGAGCAGTGTTCACTAGCCGGACGAGCAGGCCACCGGAACGCGAGCGTGCCTACCTTGGACCCATGGACGATTCCTGGTCGGATCCGCGGCACGTACTGGACGTCGTCGAGCGGCTGCTGTCCGCGCCGCGGCCACACCTGCTCCTCCGGTTCTCGGCCGAGCTGCGGAAGCTGATTCCGCACCGCGCCGTCGCCATGCAGACGGGGGATTGTCCCCGCAGCCCGCTCAAGGTCGTCGGTGACCAGACGATCGCCCAAGCCGTGACGAGCGCCGAGCTGCAACGGCTGGTCGATCGCGCGGAGCCGGGCAAGCCGGTCGTGCTCGACGGCGTCCTGGGCGGTGTCGAGCGTCGTCTGGTTCTTTTTTCGTCGATTCCGGCGGTCGGCAAGGGTGCGGTGCTCGTCGTGGTGCCGGAGGAGGGGGAGCTGCCGATCGTCGAACTGGGGCTCGCCGCCCAGCTGTGGCACGTCCTGAGCACGGACGCCGGCCAGCGCGCGGCCGACCCGGGCCCGGAGGTCCTGGCCGGCAACCTCGCCGCCGCCACGGCGCGGGCCCAGGCGATCACGGACCTCGGCCAGACCCACGCGGCGACCCTGACCACGCTTCTGGCGGTCCTCCGCTCCGGACGCCTCTCCGACGGCGTCGCCCGCCGCACCGCGGTCGACCTCGCCGCCGACGCGCTGCTCGAACTCAAGGGCGTCGTCGACCGCGACCAGGCCCTGTCCGAAGAGCGGGCGGGCGCGGCCTTCGCGGCGCTGAGGACCCAGCTCGCCGACCTGGTCCGTCACACGGAGGTCGACGTCGACCTCGTCGACCCGGTCGGCGACGCGTCACTTCCGCAGGACATCGCCCACACGGCGCGGACGCTGACCCGCGGCTTGGTGCTGGCCGCCTTGGACCGTCCGGCGACCACGCGTCTGCGGGCGTCGTGGCGGCTGGACGGCTCGGTGCTGCGCATCACGGTCCGCGACGACAGCCCCGAAGTCGCCGACGCGATCCCGGCCAGGGGCTTGTCCGAGCGGCTCACCACGCTCGGTGGTCACTGGGAGGTCGACGCGGTGCCCGGCTGGGGCACTACGGTCGCCGCCGTGCTCCCGCTCGGCATCGCCGAACCGCCTGAGCTGCGTCCCCTCGACCGGCTCAACTCGCGCGAGGTCGAGGTCCTGACCGGGATCTCGCAAGGCCTGCGCAACCGGCAAATCGCCGAGCAACTGCAGCTCAGCGAGCACACGGTGAAGTTCCACGTCCGCAACCTTCTCGACAAACTGGGAGTGAGCTCCCGCGGTGAGGCCGCCGCTCTGGCGCGCGACATTCGCCTCGAGCCGATGGCGCGTCGCTCGGCCTGAAAATGGCTTGACCTCGAGCGGGCTGGAGATTGCACGCTGCTGATCATGGCCTCGACGCTCGATTCCGCACCCCGCCGCCGCGTGCTCTGGACGGCGGAACACCGCCTGACCACGATTGCTCTGCTGCTCGTGGTCACGTTGGTCGCGTTCGAGAACATGGGCGTCGCGACGGCGATGCCGACCCTGGTCGCCGACCTTCACGGCTTGTCGCTGTACTCGTGGCCGTTCACGATCTTCCTGATCTCGAGCGTGGTCGCGACGGTGCTGTCCGGCCGGCTCGGCGACCGCCGTGGCCCTGCGCCGGCGCTGCTCGCAGGTCCGGTGCTGTTCGCGGCGGGCCTGGTCGTTGCGGGGACGGCGAGCGGGATGCCGACGTTCCTCCTCGGCCGCGCGCTGCAGGGCTTCGGCTCCGGGTTGCTCCTGGTCTCGGTGTCGCTCCTGATCGCGTTGACGTTCACCGACCAGGAGCGCCCGGTGATCTACGCGGCGAACGCCGCCGCCTGGGTGCTGCCGGCGGTGATCGGCCCGTCGGTGGCCGGACTGGTGACAGTCAGCGTCGGCTGGCGCTGGGTCTTCCTCGGCCTGGTCCCGCTGGTGGTCGTCGGGGTGGCGATGCTCGTGGTGGTCGTGCGGCACCTCCCCGCCCACACGCCCTCGGCAGACGGCCGCCGCGCGGGTGTGGTCCAGGCGGTCATCGCGGCTCTCGGCGTCGCTGCCCTGACGTGGGCGGCCCAGCATCAATCGCTTCTGGCGCTCGCCTACGGCACGGCCGGGCTGCTGGCCCTGGGCTACGCGCTCCGGACGCTCCTGCCGACCGGAACTCTCTCCTCGCGTCCCGGCCTGCCGACGGTCGTCGCTTCCCGTGCCCTGATCGCGGGCGCCTATGCCGGGATGGAGGCATACCTGCCCCTGACGATGAGCGCGGTCCACGGCTACAGCCCCGCGCTCGCCGGCCTGCCCCTGACCATCACGGCGCTGGGCTGGTCCGCGGCCTCGGCGGCGCAGGGCCGGTTCCTCAACTGGTCGCGGGAGGCATCGCTGCGCACGGGGTTCTGGCTGGTCGCGGCCGGGCTCGTCTGCTTCGGCCTGGTGTCCCAGCCCTGGTTCCCTGCCTGGCCGGCGTTCATGGCCTGCGCGGTCAGCGGCGCGGGCATGGGGATCGCGATGCCCGCGATCTCCGTCCTGCTGCTCCGCTATTCACCCGAAGGCGAGCGAGGCTTCAACACGTCGGCGATGCAGCTGGCCGACTGGGTGGGCTCCGCGCTGCTCATCGGCCTGGGTGGCGTCTTGCTCGGCGTGGTCGGCTCGGTTCTGCACCCGTCGACGGCGATGGCCCTGCTCACGGTGGCCTTGGTGACGCTGGCGCTGCTGGGCGTCCAGTTGACCGGACGTTGGCCGTCGAAGGTGTGACAGCCCACTCCGAGGGCCAGGGTGGGCTTCGTCACGCGGTGGAGCGGACTACCCTGAAGGGGCGATGACCTATCTCGACCACGCGGCGACCACTCCGATGTTGCCCGAAGCCGTAGCGGCGATGACCGAGGCGCTGTCCAACGTGGGCAACGCCTCAGCGCTGCATTCTTCGGGCCGCCGCGCTCGGCGGATGGTCGAGGAAGCCCGCGAGACGATCGCCGACGCCCTGGGTGCCCGTCCGTCCGAGGTGATCTTCACCGGCGGCGGCACGGAGAGCGACAACCTGGCGATCAAGGGCATCTATTGGGCCCGCCACGATGAGCAGGAGCAGCGCACCCGCATCCTGTGTGGCGCGGCAGAGCACCACGCGGTGCTCGACACCGTCGAATGGCTCGAATCCCATTGCAGCGCCGAAGTCACGCTGCTGGATGTCGACAGCGAGGGCCGCGTCTCGCCCGAGGTTCTCCGCAACGCCATCGCTGCGGATCCTGAGTCCGTCGCGCTGGTGACCGTGATGTGGGCCAACAACGAGGTCGGCACGATCAACCCGATCGCCGAGCTGGCCGCGGTCTGCGCGGAGTTCGACATCCCGCTTCACACCGACGCGGTCCAGGCCGTTGGCGCCGTCCCCGTTGACTTCGCAGCCAGCGGCGCCGCCGCACTGACCCTCACCGGGCACAAGCTGGGTGGGCCGTTCGGTGTCGGAGCTCTCCTGCTCGGCCGCGACGTGACTTGTGTGCCTTTGCTGCACGGCGGGGGACAGGAACGCAGCGTACGGTCCGGCACGCTCGACGTCCCGGCGATCGTCAGTTTCGCCGCGGCCGTACGAACCAGCGTCGGCTCCCGAGCCGAATACGCAAAGCGTGTCGAGGAGCTCCGCGATGGCCTCATCGAGGTCATCCAGCGCGAAGTACCCGACGCCGTGCTCAACGGCGGAAACGGCGAACGGCTGCCGAGCCACGCCCACTTCACCTTCCCGGGTTGCGCCGGCGACAGCCTGCTGATGCTGCTCGACGCCAAGGGCATCGAATGCTCGACGGGGTCCGCGTGCACGGCGGGCGTCGCCCAGCCGAGTCACGTGCTGCTCGCCATGGGCGCCGACCCTGCGGCGGCCCGAGGCTCCCTCCGTTTCTCCCTCGGCCACACAACCACCGCCGCAGACATCGAGGCAGTGGCCGCCGAAATCGGCGGAGTCGTTACGCGCGCCCGACAGGCTGGTCTGGCCGGAATGCGCAAGCAGACCCAGAAGCAAGAGGTGTAGAGCAATGCGGGTTTTGGCCGCGATGAGCGGAGGAGTGGATTCGGCCGTCGCTGCGGCGCGTGCAGTCGACGCCGGGCACGACGTCGTCGGAGTGCACCTGGCTCTGTCAGCCAAACCGGGCACCCTGCGGACCGGCTCCCGCGGCTGCTGCACGATCGAAGACTCCCACGACGCCCGGCGGGCCGCCGACATCCTCGGGATCCCGTTCTACATCTGGGATTTCGCGGAGCGGTTCACCGAGGAGGTCGTGGAGACGTTCGTCGGCGAGTATGCCGCCGGCCGCACGCCGAATCCGTGCGTCACCTGCAACGAGAAGATCAAGTTCGAGGCGCTCCTCGAGAAAGCGATGGCGCTCGGCTTCGACGCTGTCGCGACAGGCCACTACGCACGTCTCTCCGTGGTCGACGGCGTGCCCGAGCTGCGACGCAGCGCGGACAGCGGCAAGGACCAGTCCTACGTGCTTGCCTCCCTGACCGCGGAGCAGCTCAGCCACGCCATGTTCCCTCTGGGCGGTTCGTGGAAGACCGACGTGCGGGCCGAGGCCGAGCGGCGGGGTCTGTCCGTCGCCAACAAGCCTGACAGCCACGACATCTGCTTCATCCCGGACGGTGACACCAAGAAGTTCTTGGAAAACCGACTCGGACAGCGGCCCGGCGAGCTCGTGGACGCCGAAACCGGCGCGGTGCTCGGCCGGCACACCGGGGTCCACGGATTTACCGTCGGCCAGCGCAAGGGCCTGGGGATCGACGCTCCGGCGCCTGATGGCCGCCCTCGATACGTCCTGTCGCTCGAGCCCGTGTCCGGTTCCGTCAAGGTCGGTTCCGCAGCCGGGCTCGGGGTCCGGGTGATCGAGGCCGATCGCGCGATCTGGCCCAGCGGCCGGGCGTTGACCGGGCCGACTGAATGCGTCGTCCAGGTCAGGGCCCACGGAGGCATCGTCGAGGCAGTGGCCGACGTCGATTCCGACGCTATGACGGTGCAGCTGCGTGAACCGCTGCGCGGAGTGGCTCCGGGCCAGGTCGTCGTGCTCTACCGGCCGGACGACGAGGGCGGGGACATCGTCCTGGGCAGCGCGAAGATCTCGGGCACGCGCTGAGCGTGGAGCAATCCCGTGCGTCGCGCGTTCAGCTCGCCAGCCGGTCGGAATGCATCGACGGTGGCGTGGACGTGTGCATGAGGCCGGCGGGTGTAGCGACGTTCAGAGTGCCATCAGGTGCGACGTCGTAATCCCAGTTGGGCTGGTTCTTCAGCCTGCGATGGCGCGCGCAATACGTCACCGGCCGGCTCGAGGGCTCGTTGGCCTCGCCCCGCGCCGGGGTCGCGTCGACCGCGCAGTTCTGCGCAGGACGGGTGCATCCAGGCTGCCGGCACTCGCGGTCTCTGACCCGGATGAACTCGTCGTGCGCCGGGTCCAGCGGGTACCGCGTCGGCGACAGCTCGGTCACCTCGCCGGTGCGCGGGTCGGTGAGCACTCGTCGCAGCGTCGCGTCGGATCCGCCGATGATGCGGCGGGCCACTGACGCCGCCACAGGGCCTCGGCCCGCCAAGACAGCCGGGAGGTCGTTCATGCCGGTGTATGTGCCCAGGTCGACGTGCAGGAACACCTCGGCACGCTCGTTCGGGCCGCCGGTACCGCTGAGCAACAGGTCCATCGCCACGTCCGCTCTGAGCTGATCCAGCGTCCGTGACTCGTCCGGGGTCTTCAGCGCGCGAGCAGCCTGATCGATCCGTGCGTACGCCGCGCTGGCCTTCTCGGTGGGTGCGTTGTTGACCGACAGGCTCGTCACGCCAGTGTCTTGGTGGTGCAAAGCCAGCCGCCTCTCGACAAAGCTGCGTTCGGTGCGTTGTGCGGCGCCTTCGGGATCCACTTTCGCCGCCGCGTAGGCCGCCGCCCGGCGAACCTGGGTCGCGTTCCGGTCAGGAACCCGGTCCTCGAGCGTCGCATCGACGACACGTGCGTGGTCTTTCGACAGCCATGAGGTGGCGTCGGTGACCTTCATGGCGCGATAGAGGTCGAGCCTGCCGTCGTCCATGAGGTTGAGCATGCGAGGAAGCCGGGCGATCAGCGCGTTCGCCGCCGAAACCATTGTGGCGGCACGGTGTTCTGTTATGGACAGGGCCAACGCCACTTCGGAAGCCGCGCTGGGCGCCCGTCTCCGGCGCACGCTCAGATTCGCGATCGCCCGTAGCTGCAGCGCTTGCAGCTTGGAAATCTCGGCGTCGGTGACGCGGATGAGGTCGACGACCTGCTCATCCTTCATATGCTGCAACGTATCCGGCTCGGAGCGGAGCGCTCTGAGGGCAGCGGGGAGCTTGTCGTCGGCGTCGCCGGCTTGCTGGGCAAGGTTGCGCAGCGGTTGTGTAGATGACATGAACCCGACCGTACGGGTCTCCGCAAGAAATGTCACCGAGGTTCGCGGGAATGGGTGGCGAAAGGGAGCGAACGGTCCTTTCGCGCCCTTCGCGACTTGACTAACTCGAATTGATTGGGAATGGTTCGCGTGCGCGGCCGTGTGGGGCCGCCGATCCGGAGGAGGTGCTGTTGAGCCAGTGTCCAATGTGGATAGTTTGCTGTCGGCGAACGCTGGAGGCCGTCGGCACTCAGAGCTTGAGCTTGAACCCCGTGTGGCTCGGAACGAAGCCGAGGCGCTCGTAGAACCGGTGTGCTCCGGTCCTGGACACGTCCGAGGTGAGCTGGACCAATGCGCATCCGCGTCGCCGGGACTCGTCGATCGCCCAGCGCATGAGGTCGGCGCCCAGCCCGGAACCCCGGTGGTCGGCGTGGATCCGGACGGCTTCGATCTGGCCGCGGAGCGCGCCGCGCCGGGCGAGGCCGGGGATGATCGTCAGCTGCAACGTCCCGACCGGCTTGTCGTCGGAAGCCGCGACCATCAGAAGCTGCTGCGGATCCGCCTCGATTTCCGCGAAAGCCCGCAGGTAGGGCTCGAGGTCTTCCGGGTCGTCCCGGGTCGCGCCGAGCTGGTCGTCCGCCAGCATGCGCACAATCGCCTCGACGTCGTCGCGGCGTGCCTTGCGGATGGTGTAGTCGGTCACGGCGTGAGTATCACAGGGTGCGGCTGAAACCTTGGTAGCTGTGCTCGAACCCGAAACGCGCGTAGAAGTCTCGCAGGTCGGCGCGGGCGAGGCCGGAATCGAGGTGGAGCCGGGTGCATCCGCGTCGCCGAGCTTCGTCGATGCCCCAGGTCAGGAGCGCGCTGGTCACACCACGACGGGCGGCGCGGATGCCTTCGAGCAGGCCACGAGTCGCCCCGTCCCACGCGAGTCCCCGCAACACCGTGAGTTGCGCGGTGCCGGCGACGCCGTTGTCGTCTTCGGCGACGACCAGCGTGACGTGCGGGGTGGCCATGAGCTCCCGGAGTGCGGCTGCCAGCGGCTCGCCCGGTGCGCCGAACAGGCGCACGAGCGCCTCGATGTCCGTCGCCCTGGCACGTCTGATGACATCCATTTCACCCAGTATGCAGGAAGCCGTTCGGGTGACGTATCTGCTACGACGTGGCTACCCGCGGTGTGCGACGCCGGTCAGGAAGTCGCGTAGTGCCGAACGCCTTCGACGGTCTGGGCCGTCAGTTTGCCCTGGGAGACCAACAGGTCGAGGTGGGCGGCCGTCTCGAGGACCGCGAGCATCTGGTTGAACGCGTCCATTTCGGACAGTTTGCTGTTGCGGCGGGTCCAGCCGATCCGGTGTGCGGCTTCGGACGCCGTGGTCGCGCCGGCGACGATTTGCGAGCCGATCGTCTCGAGACGCTGCCGGTGGTGTTCCAGCAGCTCGTCGATGCGCGTGTGCACACTTTGCGACACGGGACCGTGCGCGGGAAGCATGCGGCGGTCCGGCATCGCGCGCACCAGGCGCAGGGAGCCGAGGAAGTCGTTGAGCGGCAGTTCCGCCGGCACCGGCTGGAAGCCGATCGAGGGGGTGATGTGCGGGAGCACGTGGTCGCCGGAGAACAGGAGATCGGCGGTGTCGTCGACGAAGACGACATGGCCGGCGGTGTGTCCTGGAGTGGCGACGACGTCGAACTCCCGTCCAGGGAGGATCGGGCGCCGCCCCGGGGTCAGCCACTCGTCGGGCGCCTCCCAGAGATCGGCTTCGGTGTGGCGCCGGTTCGCTCCGAACTCGCGGGCCAGCGCTTCGACGACATCGCCGGCGCCGGCCCGGAACAGCAGATCGACCTGGGCTTCCATCGGCAGCCGGTCCGGGTTGCCGGAAACCTTGAGCGACGGCTCTTCGTCCTGGCCCAGGGCGATCTTCGAGCCGAATTCGCGGCGGAGGACGACAGCCTGCGAATAGTGGTCGCGGTGCACGTGGGTCACCAGGAACTCGCTGACGTCGGCCAGTTGCGCGCCGATCCCGCCGAGCGCGTTCGCGAGTTGCTCCCGGGCCACGGTCAACGCCCAGCCCGAATCCACCAGGACGAGCTTCTCGCCGTCGGTGACCGCGTAGACGTTGACCGCGCGGAGACCGTCATTGGGCAGCGGCAACGGGATCCGGTAGACGCCGGCGGAGACCTCGTAGATTCCGGGCTCGGTCCAGTTCCTGTCGCTGCTTTCCGGCAACGGTTCCACGGTGACCTCCGTCCCGGCGAGACTCCGTCGTCCCGGCCTTTCTTCACCCTGAGCCGTGCCGGGCCCGCTGTCCACCTGGAGGGGCTGAGACGCCGGTCACTCGCTCAGTTGGTGTCCTGCTTCAGGGCGGTGTCGATCGTGAGGGCGGCGGCGACCACCATGCTGGCAAGGGGATCCGGCAGCGGGTGGGGGATCTCGACGACGTAGTTGTCGGCGGTGGTGAAGGCGGCCTTGATGAACCCGCCCCACGTCTTGGTCACCCGCGCGACCTCGTTCTCGGCGTGGTCCCGGATCGAGAAGTTCCAGGCGCGCCAGTTCTCGGCGAAGATCCCGCCGACCGTGCGACCGTCGACCACGAAGCCGAAGCGGATCTTCCCGAAGACGTTCTCCTGAACGATCTCGCCGATCGGCGTCTCGTCGGCCCGCGTGACGAGGAAGCGCGACTTGAAGACCTTGGCGGGCCGGGTCACCTTGAGCACGGTGCTGTGGTTGGCGTCGCGGACCTCGAACTTGTGGGTCAGGAACTGGTCGTAGTTGGTCAGCAGCCGGATCGCCTTCTTCAGCGTGCTCTGGCCGACCTCGACGACGCCGCCGATGCGGTTGCCGTGCTGGTCGAAGACGCCGAACTCGTTGGCCATCTCGATCAGCTTGGCGCGTTGGTTGACCACCAGAACCGGCTCGGTGAAGAGAGTCCCGCCGCCGGTGCGCCCGGTGCCCCGGCCGCGCGTCGCGCGGTTGACCTGGTTCTGGATCCGCGACGGGTCGTGGGCCCGCTCGATGTCCAGCTCGATCGGCTCGGAGTCGCTCGCGGGCGGGGCCTGGTGGGCCGGTCGGGTGTTGGCTGTCCACGCCTGGCCGTCCCACCAGCGGTGCAGACGGGGGTCCCGCGCGTCGGGATACCAGCCCGGTTGCGGTGGCGAACTCGTCATGGCGGGTGAGCCTATCCGCGCGGACCCCTGAGCGGTGCCGGTAAAGGCAAATGCGGCGAATGTCTGCATCCGGGCGGGCCGCTGCGGCAGCCCGGTCGGCGCCGTCGGCGGGTGGTCGACCAGAATCGGGGGTCGTGAGTGAGCGAGTTTGGCCCAGAGGCGCCGCGACGGCGATCGGTTCGATGCCGGGCACGGACCCCGCGGAAGCGGCGGCGATCGTGTTCGGCGAGCTGCCGGACTTCCCGCACCTGCCCGAGCTGCCGGCTCGCGGCGTCGGCGCGGACATGCTCGGCCGCACGGCCGCACTGCTGGTGGACCTGGCCGTCGAGGTCGTGCCGAGCGGCTATCGCGTGACTGGGCGGCCGGGGCACGAGCACCGCCGGGCCGTCGACCTGCTTCGCTGGGATCTCGACGCCGTGCAGGAGGCTCGTGAGAAGGCCGGAGCCACGCCGCCGGTCTTCAAGATCCAGCTGGCCGGCCCGTGGACACTGGGTGCCGGGATCGAGTTGCCCCGAGGACATCGGGTACTCACCGACCACGGCGCCCTGCGGGACTTCACGTCGTCTCTGCTGGACGGTCTCGCCGGACACGTCGCCGAGGTTCAGGCCAGGACCGGCGCGCCCGTGGTCGTCCAGTTCGACGAGCCGTCGTTGCCCGCGGTGCTCGCGGGCGGCCTGTCGACGCCCTCCGGCTACGGGAACGTCGCGGCGGTGCCGGAACCCGAGGCCCGTGACCTGCTTTCGACGATGATCGACGGGGCGAAGGGGATCACCGGACAGCCGGTGATCGTGCACTGCTGCGCCGCGAAACCGCCGCTCGGCCTGCTGCGCGAAGCCGGCGCGGACGCCGTGGCCTTCGACCTCGCCGCGCTCGACGGCGCCTCCGCCGAGTTCCTCGACGAGATCGGCGAAGTCTGGGACGGCGGAGCGACTCTTTTCCTCGGCGCGGTCCCGTCGACGGCGCCCGCGTCCCGCCTGGCCCTGAAGGACGTCGGCGAGCCCGCGTTCCGGCTGGCCGATCGGCTCGGCTTCAACCGCGGTGTCCTCGCCGAGCGGGCGGTGCCGACCCCTGCCTGTGGCCTCGCCGGCGCCACGCCGGAATGGATGCGGCGTGCCTTGTCCCTGACGCGCGACCTCGGCAAGGCCTTCGTGGAGCCTCCCGAAGGCTGGTGACGGAATCCGGCAACTCGCCGACGTCCGCCCGGCCTGGCAAGTAGCGTGTCGGGGTAGCCGACCGAACGAGGACCACCCGTAACCATGCGCCTGTTCCGCCGCAAGACCGCCGCCGCCGACCCGCCTGACCCGCGCACCGCGTGGCCCGAGCAGCACGTGCCGGCGGACCCCGCGGCCGCGGCGGAGGCGTTCTGGCACGGCTGGTACGACCTGCTCCCGATGGTCAGCGCGGCGCTCGGCGAAGGCGAGCCGCACCGGGTCGAGCACGAGCTCTGCCAGCTGGTCGAGGCGTTGCACCCGCGGCTGCACTTCTCGCTCGAACGTGGTCGTCAGGCGATCTACGCCCTGGTCGTGACGGGTCAGGAGGATCCGGAAGTCCGCCCGTTCACCGACGCGTGGCGGGCCGCCGCGCCGCCGGACGACGCGATCTGGGAGTACCACGACTCCGTGCCGCCGGTGCCCGACCCGACCGAGGTGACCGTGAACCTCGGCGAGCACCGGATCGCGCTGGCCGACGTCCGGGTCGTCGCGCAGGTCGACGAGGACGAGCGCGTGGTCGACGTCGCCGTCTTCCACCCCGGTTTCGGTGACCTCGACGAAGCCGCCCGGCAGGCCATGACCTTCCTGCCCCTCGACGCGACATTGGGTGAACGACTCGCCGCCGAACGGTTACGGCGCGTAGAGACCGCGGAGGCCGAGCCGACCGGGGCGATCACCCTTCTGGAGTTCCGTGAACTGGTCCGCGAGCTGGGCCGCGGACCCGACGAAAATGTCGGTGCCGCCGACTAGGGTTACCACCCGTGAGCAGCACCGAACTTCCCCAGGACCAAGTTGCGGCGGTCGACGCCCCGGTGGCCGCGGAGGACGTCGCCGACGTCCCGGCCGACGTGCGCGAGCGCCACAGTGCCCTCGCCGAGGAAGTGCGCGATCACCAGTACCGCTACTACGTCCTGGACTCGCCGATCATCTCCGACGGGCAGTTCGACGAGCTGCTGGGCGAACTGCAGCGGATCGAGGACGAGCACCCCGCCCTGGTCACGCCCGAGTCGCCGACCCAGCGGGTCGGTGGCACGTTCTCGACCGACTTCACCCCGTACGACCACCTCGAGCGCATGCTCAGCCTGGACAACGTGTTCGACCAGGACGAGTTCCTGGCGTGGCTGGAGCGCGTCGAGAAGGAGGTCGGGCGCACCGAATTCCTCGCCGAGCTGAAGATCGACGGCCTGGCGATCAACCTCCTGTACGAAAACGGCCACCTGACCCGGGGGCTCACCCGGGGCGACGGCCGCACCGGTGACGACGTCACGCTCAACGTCCGCACGCTCGACCAGGTGCCGCAGACGCTGACCGGCACCGACCAGTTCCCGGTACCCGCCCTGGTCGAGGTCCGTGGCGAGGTCTACTTCCGCGTCGAGGACTTCCTCGAGTTGAACGCGAAGATGGTTGAAGCCGGCAAACCGCCGTACGCGAATCCGCGCAACACGGCGGCCGGCTCGCTGCGGCAGAAGGACCCCAGGATCACCCGCGAGCGGCGGCTGCGGCTGATCTGCCACGGGCTCGGCAAGCGCGAGGGCTTCGAGCCACAGCGTCAGTCGGAGGCGTACGACGCGCTGGCCGCGTGGGGCCTGCCGGTCTCCCCGTACAGCAAGGTGCTTACGACGGCGGACGAGCTCACCGAGCACATCGCCTACTGGGGCGAGCACCGGCACGACGCCGAGCACGAGATCGACGGCGTCGTGATCAAGGTCGACCAGGTCGCGCTGCAGCGCCGGCTGGGCACGACGTCACGCGCGCCGCGGTGGGCGATCGCGTACAAGTACCCGCCGGAAGAGGCGATCACCACACTGCTGGACATCCAGGTCGGCGTCGGGCGGACCGGCCGCGTCACGCCGTTCGCGGTCACCGAGCCGGTCACGGTCGCGGGGTCGACCGTCGCGCGCGCCACCCTCCACAACCAGGAGGAGGTCAAGCGCAAAGGCGTGCTCATCGGCGACCGGATCGTCATCCGGAAGGCCGGTGACGTCATCCCCGAGGTCCTCGGGCCGGTCGTCGACGCGCGCACGGGCGACGAGCGCGAGTTCGTCATGCCCACCCATTGCCCGGAATGCGGCACGGAGCTCGCCTACCAGAAGGAAGGCGACAAGGACATCCGCTGCCCGAACACGCGGTTCTGCCCCGCGCAGCTGCGGGAGCGGCTCTTCCACCTCGCCGGGCGCGGCGCTTTCGACATCGAGGTCCTCGGCTACGAGGCCGCGGTCGCGTTGCTGGACGCGCGGGTGGTCGCCGACGAGGGCGACGTTTTCGACCTGAACGAGGACAGCCTCGCCGAGGTGGAGCTCTTCCGGACCAAGGCCGGAGAGTTGTCGGCGAACGCGCGAAAGCTGCTCGCCAACCTCGACGTCGCCAAGGACCGGCCGTTGTGGAAGGTGCTGGTCGCGCTGTCGATCCGGCACGTGGGGCCGACCGCGGCACAGGCGCTGGCGCGCGAGTTCGGCTCGATCGAGCGCATCGAGCAGGCGAGCGAGGAGGAGCTGGCGGACGTCGACGGCGTCGGCCCGACCATCGCGCACGCGACGCAGGAGTGGTTCGAGGTCGGCTGGCACCGGGAGATCGTCGAAAAGTGGCGACGCGCCGGCGTGCGGATGGAGGAGGAGCGCGACGAGTCGATCCCGCGCAACCTCGAAGGCTTGTCGATCGTCGTGACCGGCTCGCTCGACGGCTTCTCCCGCGACGAGGCCAAGGAGGTCATCATGGCCCGCGGCGGCAAGGCCGCCGGGTCGGTCTCGAAGAAGACCGCGTTCGTCGTCGTCGGCGACTCGCCTGGTTCGAAATACGACAAGGCGGTTCAGCTGAAGGTGCCGGTGCTCGACGAAGCCGGCTTCCGCGTCCTGCTGGAGCGGGGCCCTGAGGCGGCGCGGGAGGTGGCGCTGCCGGCCGGCGACGAGACCGCCGAAGACGAGACTGGGGGAACGGATGGGTGACGTCGAGATCCGGCCGCCGCGGCCCGAGGAGTACGCCGCGGCGGGCGAAGTCACGGTGCAGGCCTACGAGGTCGATGGTCATTTGGCCGGCGACGTCGGGTACGACGCGGAACTGCGGGACATCGCGCGGCGCGTCGAGCTGGCCGAGGTCCTGGTCGCTGTCGACGGCTCCGGCGACGTGGTCGGCACGGTGACCGTCGTGCTGCCTGGTTCGGCTTATGCCGAGATCTCACGTCCGGGCGAGCTGGAATTCCGGATGCTCGCTGTCGCGCCGACGGCGCGTGGCCAGGGGATCGGTGAGGCGTTGACCAAGGCCGTCCTCGATCGCGCGCGGGCGCTGGGCGTTCACCGGGTCGTGCTGAGCAGTCTCGCCGGGATGCGCAGCGCGCACCGGCTCTACGAGCGCCTCGGGTTCGCGCGGCTGGCCGAGCGGGACTGGCGACCGTTTCCGCACATCAGCTTGATCGCCTACCAAATAGACGTCTGACCTGCGCGTTGTCGAAACTCGGCCCCGCGCGTCAGCCGTCGAGGACGACGGCGACGATGCCGGCGAGGTGGGCGAGTCGCGCGACTTCGGCGGCGCGGAAGGCCGGCCCGCCCGGGCGGGCGACCAGCAGCGCCTTACCGGGCTTGCCGAGCGGCGTCGCCGCCAGCTCGGTGCCGAGCTCTTGCCACGTCTCCGGGATCCAGGCTTCCTCGCCGTCGAGCACTGTCGCGCGCTCGAGCGGCAGCCACGGCAGGTCGGTGATCGCGGTCTCCGGGGCGGCGCTCGACGACGCCAGCCGGATGGCGCCGGTTTCGGCGTGTTCGACGACCATCGCCCAGCCGGCGCGCACGATGCGGGGCACGCCCTCGGCCAGGATGTCGAGCCCGGACTTCGGCTGCGCGGCGATCTCTTCGACGAGTTCGAGCTCGCGGTGGGTGTCCAGGACGCCCGCGTAGGGACGGACTGCGTCCACTTCGACGCCTTCGACGCTTTCCGCGGCCGTGATGAGCGCATCGGGCAGACGGCCCGACGGGAGCTCGACCACGAGGTCGTCCACCGCGACCCCGGTGCCGCGCTCGACGACGTCCACGCTGAGGATGTCGGCGCCTACCGTGCCGAGCGCCGTGGCGACCGCGCCGAGGGTCCCCGGGCTGTCCGGAAGGAGGACCCGGATCAGGAACGACACCACGCGCCCCTCTCGCCTCTGGCGTCCCAGCCTTGCCGTGGGACGCTTGATGCCGGTCGCCGATTGTGACAGACCCACCCGGTGTGCGGGACCCGCTGTCCGCCGGGCGGGACGCGAGCGTCGCCGGACGGCACCCGGCCTGCGCCGGGCGTAACCCAGTCGAGTCGTCCGGCGTCGTCACCATAGACTTGCAGCTTCCGAGACAACCCGCACAGCACAACCCGGGAGTCACCCGCGTGCCCAACATTTCCCGAGACGAGGTCGCGCACCTCGCGAAGCTGGCCAGGCTGGCCGTGACCGACGACGAGCTCGACGTCTTCGCCGGCCAGCTCGACCAGATCCTGGACTCGGTGGCCAAGGTGAGCGAGGTCGCCGCCGACGACGTGCCGCCGACGTCGCACGCCGTGCCGCTGACGAACGTTTTCCGACAGGACGTCGTCCGCCCCGGGCTCACGCAGCAGCAGGCGCTGGCCGGGGCGCCGGCCGCCGAAGAGGGCCGCTTCCGGGTGCCGCGGATTCTGGGGGAAGAGCAGTGACCGAGCTCATCAAGCTGACCGCCGCGGAGCTGGCGGAGAAGATCCACTCGCGCGAGGTGTCCGCGGTCGAGGTCACGCAGGCCCACCTGGACCGGATCGCCGAGGTCGACGACCACGTCCACGCGTTCCTGCACGTCGACACCGAAGGCGCGCTGGCCGCGGCCAAGGCCGTCGACGAGGGCATCGCGGGGGGCAACGAGCCGGCGTCGCCGCTGGCCGGCGTGCCGCTCGCGCTCAAGGACGTCCTCACCACCGAGGGCATCCCGACGACGTGTGGTTCGAAAACGCTCGAAGGCTGGATCCCGCCGTACGACGCGACCGTGACGCGCAAGCTGCGCGAAGCCGGCGTCGTCATTCTCGGCAAGACCAACATGGACGAGTTCGCCATGGGGTCGTCGACCGAGAACTCGGCGTACGGCCCGACGCACAACCCGTGGGACCACGCCCGCATCCCGGGCGGGTCGGGCGGTGGCTCGTCCGCGTCGATCGCGGCCTTCGAAGCCGCCATCGCCATCGGGACCGACACCGGTGGGTCGATCCGGCAGCCCGGGTCCGTCACCGGCACCGTCGGCGTCAAGCCGACCTACGGTGGCGTGTCGCGGTACGGCCTGGTCGCGTTTTCGTCGTCGCTCGACCAGGCGGGTCCCTGCGCGCGGACGGTGCTCGACGCCGCCCTGCTGCACGAGGTCATCGCCGGTCACGACCCGATGGACTCGACGTCCATCGACGCGCCGGTGCCGCCCGTGGTCGCCGCGGCCCGGCAGGGCATGACCGGTGACCTCAAGGGCGTCAAGGTCGGCGTCGTGAAGGAGTTCGGTGGCGAGGGCTACCAGCCGGGCGTGGAGCGGTCGTTCCAAGCCGCGGTCGAGCAGCTGCGTGCGCTCGGGGCCGAGGTCGTCGAGGTCTCTTGTCCGCATTTCGTCTACGCGCTGCCCGCTTACTACCTGATCGCGCCGAGTGAGGCCTCGTCGAACCTCGCCCGGTTCGACGCCATGCGCTACGGCCTGCGCGTCGCCGACGACGGCACGCACAGCGCCGAAGAGGTCATGTCGCTCACCCGCGAGAAGGGCTTCGGCGCCGAGGTCAAGCGGCGGATCATGCTCGGCACCTACGCGTTGTCGTCCGGCTACTACGACGCCTACTACGGCTCGGCGCAGAAGGTGCGCACGCTGATCACGCGTGACTTCGCCGCCGCGTTCGAAAAGGTCGATGTCCTCGTTTCGCCCACGACGCCGACCACGGCGTTCAAGATCGGCGAGCGCGTCGACGACCCGATGGCGATGTACCTCGCCGACCTGTGCACGATCCCGTCGAACCTCGCCGGCAACGCCGCGATGAGCGTGCCGAGCGGGCTGTCCGACGAGGACGGCCTGCCGGTCGGCCTGCAGATCATGGCCCCGGCGCTCGCCGACGACCGGCTCTACCGGGTCGGCGCCGCCTACGAGGCCGCGCGTGACGCCGCCGCCGGCGGGGCGCTCATCCACAAGGTCCCGGAGCTGGGAGGAACGAAGTGACTGCCGTGGCCGAGTTGATGGACTACGCCGACGTCATCGAGCGGTTCGACCCGGTGCTCGGGCTCGAGGTGCACGTCGAGCTCAACACGAACACGAAGATGTTCTGCGGCTGCGCCAACGAGTTCGGCGGCGAGCCGAACACGAAGGTCTGCCCGACCTGCCTCGGCCTGCCGGGCGCGCTGCCGGTCGTCAACGGCAAGGCCGTCGAGGGTGCGATCCGGATCGGTCTCGCGCTGAACTGCGAGATCGCCGAGTGGTGCCGGTTCGCCCGGAAGAACTACTTCTACCCGGACATGCCGAAGAACTTCCAGACGTCGCAGTACGACGAGCCGATCGCCTTCAACGGCTACCTCGACGTCACGCTCGACGACGGCGAGGTCGTGCGCGTGGAGATCGAGCGCGCGCACATGGAAGAGGACACCGGCAAGTCGCTGCACGTCGGTGGCGCCACCGGCCGGATCCACGGTGCCGAGCACTCGCTGCTCGACTACAACCGCGCGGGCGTGCCGCTGATCGAGATCGTCACCAAGCCGATCGAGGGCACCGGCGAGCGGGCTCCCGAGGTTGCGCGGGCGTACGTGACGGCCCTGCGTGACCTGCTTCGCGCGCTCGACGTGTCCGACGTCCGCATGGACCAGGGCTCGCTGCGGTGCGACGCGAACGTTTCGCTGATGGCGAAGGACGCGACCGAGTTCGGCACGCGTACCGAGACGAAGAACGTCAACTCGCTGCGCAGCGTCGAGCGCGCCGTTCGCTACGAGATGACGCGGCAGGCGGCGATCCTCGCCGAGGGCGGTTCGATCAAGCAGGAGACGCGGCACTTCCAGGAGGCCGACGGCACGACCTCGTCGGGCCGGACGAAGGAGACCGCCGAGGACTACCGGTACTTCCCGGAGCCCGACCTGGTCCCGATCGCGCCGGCGCGCGAGTGGGTCGAGGAGCTGCGCGGCACGCTGCCGGAGATGCCATCCGAGCGGCGGAAGCGGATCCAGCAGGAGTGGTCGCTTTCCGACGAAGCCCTGCGTGACCTGCTGAACGTCGGTGCCGTCGACCTCGTCGCGGCCACGGTCGAAGCCGGCGCGTCGCCGGACGAGGCGCGCGGCTGGTGGGTCAACACGCTGGCTCAGGAGGCGAACGCGCGCGAGGTCGAGCTGGCGGACCTGGCGATCACGCCGAAGCAGGTGGCCGAGGTCATCGGGCTGGTGTCGTCCGGTGAGCTGACGAACAAGCTCGCCAAGGAGGTCGTCCAGGGCGTGCTCGCCGGCGAGGGCGAGCCGCGTGATGTCGTCGAGAAGCGGGGGCTGAAGGTCGTCTCGGACGACTCGGCGCTGTTGTCGGCGATCGACGACGCCCTCGCGGCGCAGCCGGACGTCGCGGACAAGATCCGCGGCGGCAAGGTCGCCGCGGCCGGTGCGATCGTCGGCGCGGTCATGAAGGCGACCAAGGGGCAGGCCGACGCCAAGCGCGTGCGCGAGCTCATCATCGAGCGCGTCGGTTCCTGACGTTGTCGTCGTTTTCCGTCAAGAGCGTCACCTGGCGCGAGTGGCTCGGCCTGGCGGCCGGGCTGCTCGCGCTGGGCTCGACGTTCCTGCCGTGGATCACGCTGATCGCCAACAAGCCGGACATCGAAGTCATTCTCACGACGTTGCCGCACAGCGACGTCGTCCGGGACGCGTGGCATTCGGGCTTCTTCGCGTGGTGCCCGCCGCTGCCGTTGCTGCTGGCCGGTCTGGCCGTGGTCGCCTTCGGGCGAATCCGGAAGGCGCGGGTCGGCGGCCTGCCGCACTTGTGGCTGGTGGTCGCCGCGGCGGCGCTGCTGCTGATGGTGCTCGGCTGGTTCACGCTGGACTGGGAGTTCGACGCCGACCAGCGCGGCATCTTCGACGCCGCCGGGATCGCCATCGAGCCGGGCTTCGGCCGGCTCCTCGGGCTGTTCGCCGCGGTCGTTTCGGGTGTGGTCGCTTTTCTGGACGTGCGGGCGGCGCGGGCTGAAAGCCGGCAGCCGCGGAAGCGCGAGCCTCGCAGCAAGAGCCGCTGACCCGTCTGGGCGCTGGAAGCCCTTTCTGCTGAGAACACACGGATCGCTGGGCGGCCGTCGGTGACCGTCGGTGGTTGAGTCGTCCGTTCCGGTTGAGGCCCGCGGTGACATCGTTGACATCGCGTCTCGTCGTTGCATGAGAAAGCGCTTTCTGAGACGGTCGAAGTCGGGCGGTGAGAGGTACAGCCGCCCAGGAACTTCGAGTGGGCACTGCGGAGTCGCCGGCCGAATGGCGCGTGGGCCGGGTCGGCGGGGGCTCGGGGAGACGAACGCGCCGCGTGGACGTGGGGCGAAAGAGGCCGTCCTGAGAGGACTTGTCGCCGAGGTGGCGCGGCAAGGCCGGGTGTCTGCGCGCGGAAGGTGTTGCCGAGGAGGGAGGTCCGGGGTGGCTCAGGGAAAGCGCTTGCGGGTTGCCGTCGTCGGGGCTGGGGCGATCGCGGACAGCCATCGCAAGGCCTATGAGGCCCACCGCGATGACGTCGACCTGGTGGGCGTCGCGGATGTCGATGAGGGGCGGGCCGTTGCGTTGTGCGCGGCGACCGACCATGCCAAGCCGTATCAGGACCTCGGTACGTTGCTTGCCGAGCAGGAACCCGACCTCGTTTCGATCTGCACGCCGCCAGGGTTGCATGTCGAGCAGACCAAGGAGGCCCTGGAAAGCGGTGCCTGGGTCTGGTGTGAGAAGCCGCCTTGTCGTTCGCTTGCCGAGTACGACGAGATGACGTCCGTCGAACGGGACGGCGGTCCCTACGCCTCCTTCGTGTACCAGCAGCGGTCCGGGTCGTCTGCCGAACGCTTTCGGCAGCTGCTCGCCCGAGGTGCGCTGGGGCGTCCCCTTGTCGCGCATTGTCAGACCACCTGGTATCGCGACGCCGGCTACTACGCGGTCCCGTGGCGGGGGCGGTGGGAGACCGAAGGGGGCGGGCCCGCGATGGGGCACGGCATCCACCAGATGGACCTGCTGCTCCACCTGCTCTCCGGCGACGTGAACGCCGCCGGCGAGTGGGCCGAAGTCCAGGCGATGACCGCGCGGCTCGTGCACGACGTCGAGACCGAGGACGTCTCCACCGCGCTTGTCCGGTTCGAGTCGGGGGCGCTGGCGACTGTCGTCAACAGTGTCCTCTCGCCGGACGAAGTCAGCCGGATCCGGATCGACTGCGAGCTCGCCACCGTGGAGCTCACGCACCTCTACGGGTACGTTGCCGAAAACTGGCGATACACCCACCTGACCAGCGCGAAGAGCGAACTGCAGGAGGACGTCGGCAGCTCGCACGCCGCCGCGTTGAAGCCTGTTTTGGACGCTTTTCGAGCCAAGCGGCGGCCGCCCTGCAGCGGGGCTGACGGGCGGCGGGTGCTCGAGTTCGTCGCCTCGCTGTACAAGGCCGCCTTCACCGGGCAGAGCGTGCGGCGCGGGGAGATCGGTCCCGGCGACCCCTTCTACCGCACGATGTCGGGAGGCGAGGCGCGATGAGCGAGGCCATCACCGTCACCCACCGGCACGGCGACCGCGTGATCGTCGAAGCCGCCGGGGTTCAGCTGATGTCCTATGTGTACAAGCCCGACCCCGTCGCCTACGAGTCCCGCAAGCCCTACACCCACCCGCTGCGCACCCTTCGCGGGCGGCGCGTCAGCGGATACCGGCCCGCCGACCACCGGTGGCACAAGGGCCTGCAGATGACGTCCAGCCACCTGTCCGGCCAGAACTTCTGGGGCGGCCACACCTACGTCCCCGGTGACTGGTACCAGGACCTGCCCGATCGCATCGGCTCGATGCGGCACGACGGGTTCGCCGGCTTCACCGTCGACGGCGACCGGCTGACCTTCGCCGAACGGCTCACCTGGGTCGCCAACCGCGGCGACGAGTGGGCGCGTGAGCGGCGGGACATCGTCGTCCACTCCGTCGAGCCCGACGAGGGTGCCTGGGCCATCGACTGGGGCATCGAGCTGACCAACGTCCGCGACGTCCCGCTCGTGTTCGGCAGCCCGACCACCGCCGGCCGCGAGCAGGCCGGGTACACCGGCCTGCACTGGCGAGGCCCGCGCGACTTCAGCGGCGGGCGCGTTCTCGGGCCCGGTGACCTCGGCGGCGACGCCATGATGGGCGCGCAGGCGCCGTGGCTGGCGTTCGTCGGCGAGCACGACGACGTCGACGCGCACTCGACGCTGGTCTTCGCCCATTCGCCGGAAAACGACGACGCGATCCACGAGTCGCACTGGTTCGTCCGTTCCAAGGACACGCCCATGGTCGCCTTCTCGTGGGCGTTCTTCGAAGAGTTCGCCCTGCCGCCGGGGGAGAGCTTCACCTACCGCTACCGGGTCGTGGTCGCCGACGGCGCATGGGACCGCGATCAGGTGACCCGCTACCTCGACAGGCACGGATGGTCATGAACGAATTCCCGCTACCGGGCGGCGTCGGCGTTTCGCACCTGCGTGCCTACGGCTGGGAGGCCGAGGACGGCGTCTGCGGCGGCAGCCCGCACCTGCACCTCGCCTGCACCGAGGCCTACATCGTCACCGGCGGCCAGGGCGCCGTCCAGACGCTGAGCGTCGACGGCTACGCGGAGACGCCGCTCGAAGCCGGCGTGATCGCGTGGTTCGCGCCGGGGACCGTCCACCGGATGGTGCAGGGCGACGGCCTGCGCGTCACCGTCCTCATGCAGAACAGTGGCCTGCCCGAGGCAGGCGACGCCGTGTTCACTTTTCCGCCCGATGTACTTGCCGACCCGGCCGCATATGCCGAGGCCGCCGCGTTGCCGAATAATGACGACACGGCGAAAAGGCGTCGTGACCTGGCCATTCGCGGATACCTGCCGCTCCGGGAGGCGCTGCGGGACGGCGACGCCGAACCGTTGCGCGCGTTCCACCGGGCGGCCGTCGCGCTCGTGTCGCCGAAAATCGGAGACTGGGTGCCGCGCTGGGAGGCCGGAGCGCTCAAGGCCGCCGAGCTGACCGGCGCGCACCTCAAGGCCCTCGCCGACGGCGACGGGAGCCACCTCGACCGGTCGGGTGTCCGGGTCGCGACGCCGTCGAACCCGGACGGCTACGGCATGTGCGGGCGCCGCGCGGAATACGACATCCCGGGTGTCACCTCGCCGTCCGGCGGGGACGCCCTCGACCAGGAAGGCCGCCAGCGATGAACCAGACGAGCATCGGCGTGCTGCTCAACGGCGTCACCGGCCGGATGGGCTACCGGCAGCACCTGCTGCGGTCGGTGCTGGCCATCCGCGAACAAGGCGGTGTCGAACTTTCCGACGGCTCCCGCGTGCAGCTCGAACCGGTCCTCGCCGGGCGCAACGCGGCGAAGCTGAAGGACCTGGCCGATCGGCACGGCTTGACCGCGTGGACGACGGACGTCGAATCCGCGCTGGGTGATGTCCAGATCTACTTCGACGCCCAGCTGACGTCGGCGCGCGAGCCGTCGGTGCGGGCCGCGATCGCCGCGGGCAAGCACGTCTACGCCGAGAAGCCGCTGGCCGAGTCGCTGGCGTCGGCGCTGGAACTGGCCGGTCTCGCGCGGGACGCCGGGATCTGCCACGGCGTCGTGCACGACAAGCTGTTCCTCCCCGGCCTGCGCAAACTGCAGCGGCTCGTCAAAGGTGGGTTCTTCGGACGAATCCTGTCGGTGCGCGGTGAGTTCGGCTACTGGGTCTTCGAGGGCGACTGGCAGGAAGCGCAGCGGCCGAGCTGGAACTACCGCGCCGAAGACGGCGGCGGGATCGTGCTCGACATGTTCTGCCACTGGAACTACGTCCTGGAGAACCTCTTCGGCCGCGTATCGGCTGTGACCGCGAAAGCGACCACGCACATCCCGCGCCGGTGGGACGAGCAGGGGGAGCCGTACGCGGCGACGGCCGACGATGCCGCGTATGGCATTTTCGAGCTCGAATCGGGAGCTATCGCGCAGATCAACTCGTCGTGGTCCACGCGGGTGTTCCGCGACGAGCTGGTCGAGTTCCAGGTCGACGGCACCGAGGGCAGCGCCGTAGCCGGATTGCGACGATGCCGCGTCCAGCACCGGTCCGCGACGCCCAAGCCGGTCTGGAACCCCGACCTCCCGGCCACCGAGCCGTTCCGCGACCAGTGGCAAGAAGTGCCGGACAACACCGAGTTCGACAACGGCTTCAAGGCCCAGTGGGAGGAGTTCGTCCGGGACGTCGTCGCCGGGCGGCCGCACCGGTACGACTTCTTCTCGGCCGCGCGCGGGTTGCAGCTCGCCGAAGCCGGGCTGGCGTCGTCGGCCGAGGGACGGCGGGTGGAGCTGAAGCCGCTGACTTAGCCGCCGGCGTGGCTGCCCGGGTCAGTCCTTGCCGTTGCCGCCGCCGGAGGTTGCCGGTGTGATCAGGACCACGCGGTCGTCGCTCGAGACCGGCTTGCCGCCGTCCTTGTTGACCGTGCCGGCCACCGCCATCTGCGGGTTGATCATGCTCATCCCGGCGAGCCGCCCGAACGTCTCCGGTGGCTTGCCGGTCTTGCCGTCCAGGCTGACGGTCGGCTTGCCGCTGACCGCGCCTTCGGCCGTCACCGGCAGGTTCTGCAGGTTCCCGGCCAGCGACATGCCGACCGAGACCGAGCCGTTCGCGTCGACGAAGTCCGCGCAGCCCGCGACGCCCGGCTTGTCCTGCCACGTCCACGCCGGCGTCGTGAGCGGCTGGCCGGCCTGTACGCGGTAGATGGCGTCCTTGTCGGCGAGCCGGTCGGTGACCCAGACGCGGCCGCCGTCGGCGGAGGCGCACAGCCCGCCCGGGGCGTGCAGTCCGGCCGCGACCGCCAGGGACCCCTTCGGATTGCCCGACGCGGCCTTGCCGGACGTGTCGATCCGCAGCACCTTCCCGGCGAGGGAGCTGGGGTCGGCGGCGGCGTTCGGGTTGCCCGCGTCGCCGGTCGCGACGAGCAGCGCGCCGCGGTTGTCCGTGCTGATCGTGCCGCGGTTGCCGGTCGCGCCCTTGGGGATGCCGGTGAGCACCGGCTTCGCCGCCTGGCCCTTCGCGAACCGCACGACGCGGTTGTCCGTCGCCGTGGTCACATAAGCGAACACGAGCTGGTCCTCGACGTACGACGGCGAGAGCGCGAGGCCGGTCAGGCCGCCGTCACCGTCCGCTTGGACGTCGAGCTTCGCGAAGTCCGTGGCGTCCTTGCCCGCCGTCGCGAGCAGCACGCGGCCGCTCTTGCGCTCGCCCGCCAGCGCGCTCGGCGTGGAGCCGTCGCCCGGCAGGCCGGCGACCGCGGCGACGGTGTCCAGGCAGGTCGCGATCACCGACTGGTTGAAGTCCTTGCAGCCCTGGGGCGGTGGCACCGGCGTGGCCTGGCCGGGACGCACCTGCTTGCCGTCGCCGCCGGAGTCCGAGCCGGGGCCCTGGACCTCGGGCGGCGACTCGGGGCTGGGGACGGGCGCGGGGCTGAACGTCTGGCCCGCCGCGGTGTCGTCGAACCGCGCGCACCCGGCGGGCAGCAGGACGCCGCAGGCCAAGATCGCCAGCAGGGCCGAGCGGTACCGGGTTCGCATGATTCCCCAGCCTAGGGCCAGGTGCGTGAACCATGGGTGAGTACTCCTGGATTACGTTGGGGATCATGACGCTGACCGTGCTGGTGCCCGACGACGAGGGCATGTCCGTGCTCGCCGAGGTTCCGCGGGTCCTGCCCGTGCGCTTCCAGTGGGGCGAGGCCGTGCCGCCGGAGGCCGGGAAGGCCGAGGTGCTCATCCCCGGCAAGCACCCGCCGGGCGAGGAGCTGTGGCGCACGCTGCCGAACCTGAAGCTGATCCAGCTGCTGGCCGCGGGGGCCGAGGACTGGATCGGCAAGGTGCCCGACGGCGTGCTGCTCTCCACCTGCCGGGGCGCGCACGGCGGGAGCACCGCCGAATGGGTCGTCGCCGCGCTGTTGTCGATGTACCGGAAACTGGACGTCTTCGCCGAGGCGCAGCGCGAGCAGCGGTGGGACCGGCAATCGGCCGACACGCTGCAGGGCAAGCGCGTGCTGATCGTCGGCGCCGGTGACCTGGGGCGGCACCTGCGGCGGCGGCTCGAGCCGTTCGACGCGCGGTGCACGATGGTCGGGATGACGGCGCGGGAGGGCGTGCACGGCGTGCGCGAGCTGCCCTCGCTGCTCGGCCTCCACGACGTCGTCGTGCTGATGGTGCCGCTGACCTCGCGCACCCGCGGGATGGTCGACGCGGAGTTCCTCGCCGAGATGCGCGACGGCGCGGTGCTGGTCAACGTGGCCCGCGGCGCCGTCGTGGACACCGCAGCCTTGGTCGCCGAATTGACCACGGGCCGGTTGCGCGCCGCGCTCGACGTCACCGATCCCGAGCCGCCGCCGCCCGGGCACCCGCTGTGGACGGCGCCGGGCCTGCTGCTGACCCCGCACGTCGGCGGGGCGGTGCGCGGGGTGCGGGCCCGGTCGTACGCCGTCGCGGCGGCCGAAATCGCGCGGTACGCCGGGGGCGAGCTGCCGGACAACCTCGTGCACGGCGAGTACTAGCGCGGCGGCTCGCCACGCCGGGGTGGATCCCCTACCCTTCGCGCGTGAGCAGTGGAGACGATTACTCGCAGCAGCCCACCAGCCTCCTGTCGGGCGTCGAGGACGACGGTGCCGATGACACCCCACGCCAGGGCGGGCTGGGCCTCGGCCTGCTGATCCTGCGACTGGCGCTCGGCGTGACCATGGGCGCGCACGGCCTGCAGCACCTGTTCGGCCTGTTCGGCGGGCCCGGCATCGGCGGGTTCGCGCGGATGCTGGAGACGTTCGGCTACCACAAGCAGACGACGCTGCTGTCGTGGATCACGGGCATCGTCGAGGTCGGTGGCGGGGCCCTGGTGATCGTCGGGCTCTTCACGCCGCTGGCCGCGGCGGGCCTGCTCGGCATCGCCGCGAACGTCGTCTACGCCAAGTTCCACGGTGGGTTCTTCGAGCAGCAGGGGCAGGGGTTCGAGTTCGAGCTGCTGCTGGGGGCGACGGCGCTCAGCCTGATCTTCACCGGGTCCGGGCCGATTTCGCTGGAGCGGAACACGCCGTGGCGGAAGCGGCCGTTGCCGCTGGGGCTGGTTTCGCTGCTGCTGGCTGCTGCGGCTGCCGTGGTGGTCATTGTCTTGACGCGGTAGCGCGGACCGAGGGCGACCTTGGGTGGCTGTGGACAACCCGGGGTTGCGAGGTCAGGCTGTGGACAACTCCGGTGCGCGGGCGCGGGATCGTCGGTGCTTGCCGGTAGCGTTGAAACCGGGGGTCCCCCTCACGGGCGGGGCTCCGGAATGGCGGAAGGCCGACCGGGGGACGGGGATAGCCATTGCGGTTGAGGGGGAGTCCCAGGAGCGAAGGCCTTCACGGGGCGGAATGCCGAAAGGTCGCGCCAGGAGCGGGTCTTTGCGGCTGAGGCGGAAAGTCACTCTGAGAGCGGGCCTTCGCGGCTGAAGTGGAATGGCGAGACGCCGCCATGGGGAGTGGGATGACTGCCGCGGCTCAGGCGGGATGCCGAAAGGCCACACCGGGAGCGGGCCGTCGCGGCTGAAACGGGACGGCGGAAGGTCGCCCTGGGGGTGGGACGGCCTACGCGGGGCGGAATGCCGAAAGGCCGCCCCGAGAACGGGACGGCCTTCGCGGCTGATGCGCTACCTACTTGTTCACGTCGCGGACCGCGCCCGTGTCGGCGGACGTGGCCATGCGGGCGTATGCACGCAGGGCCGCCGTGATCGGGCGCTGGCGGTCCTTCGGCTGCCACGGGCGCTCCGATGCCTCCATCTTGGCGCGGCGCTCGGCCAGGATCTCCGCGTCCACCAGCAGCTCGAGGCGGCGCTCGTGGACGTCCAGCAGGATGCGGTCGCCGTTCTCCACCAGGGCGATCAAGCCGCCTGCCGCCGCTTCCGGGGAGATGTGGCCCACCGAGATGCCCGATGAGCCGCCCGAGAAGCGGCCGTCCGTGATCAGGGCGCACTTCTTGCCCAGGCCCGAGCCCTTCAGGAATGCCGTCGGGTGCAGCATCTCCTGCATGCCCGGGCCGCCCGCCGGGCCTTCGTAGCGGATCACCAGGACTTCGCCCGGCTGGATCTCCTTCTTGAGGATCGCCGACACGGCTTCCTCCTGGCTCTCCAGCACCCGCGCCGGGCCTTCGAAGTGCCACAGGTCCTCGTCGATGCCCGCCGCCTTGATCACCGCGCCGTTTTCGGCGAGGTTGCCGCGGAGGATCGCCAGGCCGCCGTCCTTCGTGTACGCGTGCTCGACGTCGCGGATGCAACCACCGGAAGCGTCAGTGTCGAGCGAAGACCAGCGGTTCGACGTCGAGAACGCTTCCGTCGTGCGGACGCCGCCCGGGGCCGCGTGGAACAGTTCGAGAGCCGTTTCGGACGGCGAAGCGGCGCGGATGTCCCAGGTGCCGAGCCACGACTCGATGTCGGGCGAGTGGACCGAACGGACGTCCGTGTTCAGCAGGCCGCCGCGGTACAGCTCGCCCAGGATCGCCGGGATTCCGCCCGCGCGGTGGACGTCCTCCATGTGGTAGTCGGAATTCGGCGCCACCTTCGACAGGCAGGGCACGCGGCGGCCGATCGCGTCGATGTCGGCGATCGTGAAGTCGACCTCGCCCTCCTGGGCGGCGGCGAGGATGTGCAGCACCGTGTTCGTCGAGCCGCCCATCGCCATGTCGAGGGCCATCGCGTTCTCGAACGCCGCCTTCGACGCGATCGAGCGCGGCAGGACCGAGTCGTCGTCGTTTTCGTACCACCGGCGGCACAGCTCGACGACCGTACGGCCGGCCTCCTCGAACAGCGCGCGGCGCGCGGCGTGCGTCGCCAGCGTGGAGCCGTTGCCGGGAAGCGACAACCCGAGGGCCTCGGTGAGGCAGTTCATGGAGTTCGCGGTGAACATGCCGGAGCACGACCCGCACGTCGGGCACGCCGAGCGCTCGACGACGGCCAGGCCGTCCTCGTCGACCTCGGGGCTCGCCGACGCCGCGATCGCGGTGATGAGGTCGGTCGGGGCCTGCGCGACGCCGCCGACGACGACCGCCTTGCCGGCCTCCATCGGGCCGCCCGAGACGAACACCACCGGGATGTTCAGCCGCATCGCGGCGTTGAGCATGCCCGGGGTGATCTTGTCGCAGTTGGAGATGCACACCAGCGCGTCGGCCTGGTGCGCGTTGACCATGTACTCCACCGAGTCGGCGATGATCTCGCGCGAAGGCAGCGAGTAGAGCATGCCGGAGTGACCCATCGCGATGCCGTCGTCGACGGCGATCGTGTGGAACTCGCGCGCGACGCCGCCCGCCTCCTTCACCGCGCCGGCGACGATCTCGCCGAGGTCCTTGAGGTGCACGTGGCCGGGCACGAACTGGGTGTAGGAGTTGGCGATCGCCACGATCGGCTTGCCGAAGTCGCTGTCGGTCATGCCGGTGGCGCGCCAGAGCGAGCGGGCGCCCGCGGCGTTGCGGCCGTGAGTGGTGGTCCGGGAACGGAGAGGCGGCACGGCGAACTCCCAGGTCGGATGGTGGGCCAGGCGGAGGTCCGGGACACTCCGGCGAAACTGGTCCTACCAATTTAGCCTGTCGGGAGACCGGGCTATTCGGCGGGCTTCTCCGCCGGCTTGATGTCCTCGGCGTCCAGCAGCCCGCTCGGATCCGCCACCAGACCTTCGCTGACCAGCGACAGCACGGGCAGGTGCCGGGTCCGGACGGTCGGCAGCGGCACCTTCGTGTCGTCCTTCAGCACCGCCTGGACGCGCGCCTTCTTCGTGATCGCGAGGCCCTTCAGTGCCGTCCACGGGACGTCGCGGTGACCGAACATCGTGCGCGTCGCCAGGCCTTCGCGCGTCGCGACCGTGCGCGTCCGGATCACGAACACCGCGAGCGCGATCGGGAAGATGTAGAGCCACTGCAGGTACGGGATGTCCCCGAGCGCGACCGGCGTCACGCAGATCGTCAGGAGCGCGATCGCCATGAAGGACGTACGGGGGATGCGGAAGACGGCCTTACGGCCTTCGTCCTGGTCTTTTTCGGCCACGCGGAAATGGTGCACCGCGGCGCGGACCGGCCCGAACCCGGGTCGCGCGGGTGTGACCCCCGTCCACGATGCGGACACGTCATCCCGCAGAGTTGACACTCGAGAGGCCTTCGGACTAGCGTCAGCGTCGTGACACCGCTGACCGGCCTCGTACTTCCCAAGCGCGTCGACGCTTAGGGAAGTCTTTCCGCTGCGTCGACGCGCGACCCTCGTGCGACCTTACGGTCGGCGAGGGTTTTTTGTTGCCCTAGGGAAGAGATTCCCCGCCCCACCGCACCGATAGAGCTCAAAAAAGACCCGAACGAGTGACACCGAGACCCACGAGGCAGAACCGATGACCAGTGCCACGTCGCGCAGCGACGCGAAACCCGGGCCGACGCCCGGAACGCCCGGAGCACGTCCGAAGCCGGCGCCACCGGCGGGAACCCCGGTGCGCGTCACCGGCGCGCAGTCCCTCGTGCGCTCGCTCGAGGCGGTCGGCGCCGAGGTGGTCTTCGGCATTCCGGGCGGCACGATCCTGCCCGCCTACGACCCGCTGCTGGACTCGACGAAGGTCCGCCACATCCTGGTCCGCCACGAGCAGGGCGCGGGCCACGCGGCCACCGGCTACGCGCAGGCCACCGGCAAGGTCGGCGTCTGCATGGCGACGTCGGGCCCGGGCGCGACCAACCTGGTCACCCCGCTGGCCGACGCGAACATGGACTCCGTCCCGGTCGTCGCGATCACCGGGCAGCAGTCCCGGTCGCTGATCGGCACGGACGCCTTCCAGGAAGCCGACATCTGCGGCATCACCATGCCGATCACCAAGCACAACTTCCTCGTCACGGACCCCGCGGAGATCCCGCGGACCATCGCCGAGGCGTTCCACCTGGCGTCCACGGGCCGGCCCGGCCCGGTGCTGGTGGACATCCCCAAGGACGTGCTGCAGGAGATGACCTCGTTCTCCTGGCCGACCGAGCTGCGCCTTCCGGGCTACCGCCCGACGTTGCGCCCGCACGGCAAGCAGGTCCGCGAAGCGGCGAAGCTGATCGCGAAGTCGCGTCGCCCGGTGCTGTACGTCGGTGGCGGCGTGATCAAGGCCGAGGCGCACGAGCAGCTGAAGCAGCTGGCCGAGCTGACGAACATCCCCGTCGTCACCACGCTGATGGCGCGCGGTGCGTTCCCCGACTCGCACCCGCAGCACCTCGGCATGCCGGGCATGCACGGCTCGGTCGCCGCCGTCGCCGCGATGCAGCGCGCCGACCTGCTGATCGCGCTCGGCGCCCGGTTCGACGACCGGGTCACCGGCCAGCTGTCGTCGTTCGCGCCGGACGCCGCGATCGTGCACGCCGACATCGACCCGGCCGAGATCTCCAAGAACCGCAAGGCCGACGTGCCGATCGTGGGCGACTGCAAGGAGATCATCGGCGAACTGATCGCCGCGGTGACCACGGAGTTCGAGCACGGCGGCCGGCCGGACCTCGCCGACTGGTGGACCCAGGCCGACGACTGGCGCAAGACCTACCCGGCCGGTTACGAGTGGCCCGACGACGGTTCGCTGTCGCCGCAGTACGTCATCGAGCGGATCGGCGAGCTCGTCGGCCCGGACGCGGTGTACGCCGCCGGTGTCGGCCAGCACCAGATGTGGGCCGCCCAGTTCGTCAAGTACGAGAACCCGCGCACCTGGATCAACTCCGGCGGCCTCGGCACCATGGGCTTCGCCGTCCCCGCCGCGATGGGCGCGCAGTTCGGCGTCCCGGACACCCCGGTGTGGGCGATCGACGGCGACGGCTGCTTCCAGATGACCAACCAGGAGCTCGCCACCTGCGCGATCGAGGGCGCGCCGATCAAGGTCGCCGTCATCAACAACGGCAACCTGGGCATGGTCCGCCAGTGGCAGAACCTCTTCTACTCGGAGCGGTACTCGAACACCGACCTCGGCACGCACAAGCACCGCATCCCGGACTTCGTGCTGCTGGCCGAGGCGCTGGGCTGCGCGGGCCTGCGGTGCGAGACGAAGGAAGACGTCGACGCCACCATCCGCCGCGCGATGGAGATCAACGACCGCCCCGTCGTGATCGACTTCGTCGTGGGGAAGGATGCCCAGGTGTGGCCGATGGTCGCCGCGGGCACCGGCAACGACGAGATCATGGCGGTCCGGGGCATCCGGCCGCTGTTCGACGACGACGAGGTTTCGGTCGAGACGACCGAGGCCGCCGCGGAAGCCGCCGGGGAAGGTGAGCGCTGAGATGAGCGTCCACACGCTGAGTGTGCTGGTCGAGAACAAGCCGGGTGTGCTCGCACGCGTCTCGGGCCTGTTCTCCCGCCGCGGGTTCAACATCGAGTCCCTCGCCGTCGGGCCCACGGAAAACCCCGAGGTGTCCCGGATGACGATCGTGGTCGCTGTCGAAGAGCTACCGCTCGAGCAGGTGACCAAACAGCTCAACAAGCTGGTCAACGTGATCAAGATCGTCGAGCTGGAGCAGTCGACCGCCGTGCAGCGCGAACTGCTGCTCGTGAAGGTCCGCGCCGACAACACCGTGCGCAGCCAGGTCCTCGAAACCGTCCAGCTCTTCCGTGCGAAGGTGGTGGACGTGTCCCCGGAGGCGCTCACCGTCGAGGCGACCGGGACGTCGGACAAGATCGGTGCCCTGCTGCGGATGCTGGAGCCCTATGGCATCCGCGAGCTGGTCCAGTCCGGCATGGTCGCGGTCGGGCGTGGCGCCCGTTCCATCACTGCCACCTCACCGCGTTAACGAAGTCTTTGTAAGTCAGGAAAGGAAGCAGTAACCCCCATGGCAGTGGAAATCTTCTACGACGACGACGCCGACCTCTCGATCATCCAGGGGCGCAAGGTCGCCGTGATCGGCTACGGCAGCCAGGGCCACGCCCACTCGCTGAGCCTGCGCGACTCCGGCGTCGACGTCCGCATCGGCCTGCCCGAGGGGTCCAAGTCGCGGGCGAAGGCCGAGGAGCAGGGCCTGCGCGTGCTCACCCCGGCCGAGGCGTCGGCCGAGGCCGACCTGATCATGATCCTGGCGCCGGACACGAAGCAGCGCTTCATCTACGAGCAGGACATCGCGCCGAACCTCAAGGACGGTGACGCGCTCTTCTTCGGGCACGGCTTCAACATCCGCTACGACCTGATCAAGCCGCCGTCGAACGTCGACGTCGCCATGGTCGCCCCGAAGGGCCCGGGCCACCTGGTCCGCCGCCAGTTCGTCGACGGCAAGGGCGTCCCGGCGCTCATCGCCGTGGAGCAGGACGCCTCCGGCAACGCCCAAGCGCTCGCCCTCTCCTACGCGGCCGCCATCGGCGGTGCCCGCGCCGGCGTCATCAAGACGACGTTCACCGAGGAGACCGAGACCGACCTCTTCGGCGAGCAGGCCGTGCTCTGCGGTGGCGCGTCCGCGCTGGTGCAGACCGGCTTCGAGGTGCTCACCGAGGCCGGCTACGCCCCGGAGATCGCCTACTTCGAGGTGCTGCACGAGCTGAAGCTGATCGTCGACCTCATGTACGAGGGCGGCATCGCGCGCCAGCGCTACTCGATCTCCGACACCGCCGAGTACGGCGACCTGACCCGCGGCCCGCGCGTCATCTCGCCGGCGGTCAAGGAAGAGATGAAGAAGATCCTCGGCGAGATCCAGGACGGCACGTTCGCCCGCGAGTGGGTCGCCGAGGACGAGGCCGGCCGGCCGAACTTCACCAAGCTCGAGGAGCAGGGCAACCAGCACCCGATCGAGGCGACCGGCAAGAAGCTGCGCGACCTGATGTCGTGGGTGGACCGGCCGATCACCGAGACCGCCTGATTTTCCGTTCGGGAAGGGGACGCCCGCATGCCGGGCGTCCCCTTCCGCGTCTTCTCGTTACGCTGGCCGCATGACCGATGACAAGGCGCACATCCGGCACGAGCTGGACCTTTCCGGCGCGCAGTGGATTCGGGCCGAGCCGGAGGGTGTCGCGCTCGAAGAGGTCGCCGAGTACGCGCTGGTCCCGCACATCGACGGCGTCACCTACGTCGCGCTGCGGAAGTCGACCGATCCGGACGGGGTGACCCTGGTCTTCACGCCGTCGGAGTGGGAAGCGTTCCGGAAGGGCGTGGAGGACGGCGAATTCGACCTGCCCGGAAGCGCTTAGAGCTTCGCAGCCAGCTCGGGGATCTTGCCAAGCTCGCCGGCGACGGCGAGGTGGTCGCCGTAGTCGCGGGATTCGACGACCAGGCCGTCGCGGATCCGCATCGCGAAGATGTTGGCGATGCGCACCGGCTTGCCGCCGTATTCGCCCTGGTAGGCGAACTCGCCGATCAGCACCTCCGGATCGAGGCCCTGGTAGGTGACCAGGTCCGTCACCGAGAAGCCGGGGTTGAGCGCCTTGCCCGCGGCGAAGTGCTCGCGCAGTTCGTCGCGCGTGCGGACCACGCCCGAACCCGGCAGGAACGGGTGCGTCACGTGGGTTTCCTCGGCGTACAGCTCCGGCAGCTCGTCCCAGCGCCCGCCCGCGACGCCGTGCACGAGCCGTTCGAACACCGTGCCCGCGCTTTCCGGCGTGACCGGGGACAGCTCGCGCGGCGGCGCCCCCTCGTAGGCCTTCACGAGCTGGTCGACGCCGTCGCGGATGACGGCCAGGCGCAGGTAGTCGTGGTAGTCGCGGGAATGGACGATCAGGCCGTCGCGCACGCGCAGGACCTGGATGTTGTTCGTCGGGATCGTCCGGCCGGTCTCGACGGACTCGGCGTCGTAGTCGTATTCGGCGACGATCACCTCGGGATCCGTCGTCTCGTGGACGACGACGTTCTTACGCTTGAGCCGGTACGCGCCGGCCAGGGCGCCGGTAAAGCGTTCGTGGACGGCGTCGCGGCCCTCGATGCGCGTCGGCCGCGGCACGGCCTGGGGGTGTTCGACGACGGTGTCTTCGGCGTAGAGCGCGGAAAGGTCGCCGAACCGTCCTTCGCTGATGCCGTCGGACAGGGCGGCGAAGACGTCGCGGGGTGCGGGCATGGGTCCTCCCAGTAGACAAAGCGGAGTCTGTAGTCCGCCTCTGAAGATACGGACTACAGACTCCGGTTGTCTACAGGGATCGGAGGAGGTCCCGGGCGGCCGGCTGCTCGCAGACGTCGGCCCACTTCTCGGGAGTGCTGTCGAAGAGGCCGTCCCGGGCTTCGAGGTCGGCGCCGCCCTCGACTAGGAGCCGGATCGCGTCGAGGTGCCCGGACTGGGCGGCCAGGTGCAGGGCCGTCACGTGCTCGCCGTGCCCCGGGCCGCCGAACGTGCCTCGCCGGTTCACGTCGGCGCCGAGGTCCAGCAGGGTCCGGATCGCGGCGAGCCTGCCGGTCGCCGCCGCCCAGGTGAGGCCGGTGCCGCGGTAGACGTCCGCGTCGAGGTCGGCGCCGTGCTCGGCCAGCGCGCGCAGGGCGTCGGTGCGGTCGTTGCGGGCCGCCCACGCGACGGCTTCGTCGCGGACCTCCGCCGGGTCGTCCGTCGGCTGCCACTTCGGGAATCCGCTGTGCGGGCGGTAGAAGCCGCGGTGGGCACCGGCGGCGGGACGGCCCAGGACCTCGTCGAGGAGGCCGGCGTGGCCGAGCCCGGCCGCGACGCGCAGGTTGCCGGGCGCCAGGCTGCGGGCGGCCAGCTTCTCCGCGGCCCGGCGGTGGCCCCAGAACAGCGCGACGACGAGGGGAGTACCCCCGTCTCCGCGCGCGGAGACCTCGACCGGTGCGCCCGCCTCGAGCAGGACGTCGACGAGTCGCGCCCGGTTGCTGTAGGTGGCCTGGTGCAACGGCGTCCAGCCGTGGACGTTGCCGCGAGCCGGGTCCGCGCCGTGGGCCAGCAGCACCCGGCTGAGCCGCTCGGCGCCTGTCGCGCCGGCCATGCCGAGCAGGTCGTTGCCGTTGGTGCCGCGGGCGGTGACCAGGCCGGGGAACTCCTCGAGGAGCCGTTCGAGCTGCTCGGCGTCCCGGGCCTCGACGGCGCGGTACGCCCGGGCGAACGGCTCGCCACTGTCCACAAGGGACTTGACGTGGTCGCGGAGTCCGCGCCAGGAAACGAAACCGTGTTCCCGGGCGACGACCACGAGGGCGCCGTCCTTGGTGAGCGGCTGACCCCAGCGCTCGAACGGTTCTTTCGCGCCGGGGGTGTCGTCCTCCGCGGACGCGAGCAGGCCGAGCGCGCGTTCGGCGTAGTACTCGACGTCCTGGTGGTAGGGGTGCTGCAGGGCATCGCCGTGCTCGGTGACGCGCCGGACGTACGCCTGCAGCTTCGGCCAGCTCGGGAAGCCGTGGTCGCGCGCGATGCGGAACTGCGCTTCGGTGAGTTTGACGCCTTCGGCGCGTGCGAGGTCCTTCGCGCGTTTGCGCAGCTGGTCCAGGCTGGGTTTGGCGGGCAACGTGCCCATGGTGCCTCCTTCCCTCGTCGCCCGTGGTCCGCCGGCACCGGGCAGGAAAGAAGGTGCGGAGCTGGTGGTGCGGTGCTGCAGGGGTGGGCTCGGCCCTTTCCGCGGACGGGACGCGGCCCTCACCGCGCCCCGCCACCCTACTCCGCCGTGATCGAAGGGGCATCACGCGTGATTGGGGAGGCATCACGCGTGATTGGAGGGGCGACACGCGTGATTGGAGGGGCGACACTGGAGTTGCCCCGGTGAGGCGGACACGGGTTTTCAGGCAGCTGAGGCTTGAGCGTAGTGGTTGATGCGGGTTTCGGTGGGGGTGTTGTGGCCGACGGTGGAGTGCAGCCTCGTGTGGTTGTAGTAGTGCAGCCAGGTGAACACGTCCTGGCGGGCTGCGGCGCGGGTGGGCCAGATTGTGGTGCCGATCTCGGTCTTGAGGGTGGCGAAGAAGGCTTCGGCGACGGCGTTGTCGTAGCAGGACCCGACCCGCCCGACCGAGGGCCGGATCTTGTGTTCGGTGAGAGCGGCCCGGAACTGGCTCGAGGTGTATTGGACGCCGCGGTCGGAGTGGAAGACCGCGTCATCGTTGATGAGGCCGCGGGCGGTGGCGAGGTCGATCGCCTGGCAGACGAGGTCGGTGCGCATGTGGTCGGCCATGGCGTGGCCGACGATTTCGCGGGTGTGCAGGTCGATGACGGTGGCCAGGTAGAGCCAGCCTTCGAGGGTGGGCAGGCAGGTGATGTCCCCGACCATGCGTTCTCCGGGCGCGGTGGCGGTGAAGTCGCGGCGGATCAGGTCAGCCACGGGGGTGACCGGGCCGGCCGCGGGCCGGGTCAAGTTCCGGCGTTTGCGGCGGGTGATCCCGGCCAGGCCGTGTTCGCGCATCAGCCGCTCGACCCGCTTGTGGTTCACCACGATCCCGCGGCGGTGCAGCTCCGCGGTGATCCGCGGAATCCCGTAGGCGCGCCGGTGCTCGGCATGAATCGAGGCGATCAAGGTGACCAGGTCGGCCTCGACCGCCGCCCGCTGGGCCCGGGCCGTCTCGGCGGCGACCCACTCGTGGAAGCCCTGCCGGCGCAAG
>NZ_BAAGUJ010000016.1:0-190340 GCF_054781455.1 Amycolatopsis stemonae
GGTGACCGGCACAACGCATGATCGCCAACCCGCAAGCAGGCGGCAGCGAGGCTACGAGCCAGGTCACCAGCGGCCAGGATCCCAACCACCGCAACAGCGGCAACACCACCCTGACACTGACGCGAGGCTAACGCCTTCGCCGGCCGGTTCGATGAACACACCGGACACAACTGGCGAGTAAGGTGACGAACCCGAATCCGATTCATAGAATCGGCAGCCATCAGGTCCCGGTCGGCCCACTCAAGCGGAGGTTCCCGATGGCGCGCACGGCGCACCGTGCCCAAGGCAAGCCCGTCACGGTGGGGGAGCTGATGCTGCGGCCGGACGTCCACGGCAGACGCCGCCCCGAAGACCTCGAGGTGCTCGAACTCGCCTACCGGATGCGCCGCCGGATCGGCCCGGAGCCGGTGGTCGCGCCGACGCCCCGCTCGCGGGCGCTTGCCGTTGTCGCCGGGCTTTGGCGGCGCAAGGCGCGGTAACCGCCTGGGTTCTGGTGTGGGCCACCCTCGTCGAGGGTGGCCTTTTTCGTGTGCGTGAAGGTGCTTGATGTGGCGTTTTCGTGGCGGCGCCGCGCTCGGCCTCGTCCCCACATCGCCCTCTTGTGTGTCGCCCGGCTGCACACGCGCGCGTACCTCATGCACAAAGTTGCGCGATACGACGATTGACGAAGCACAAAACTGCACCTAACGTGACACCTGTTGCGCACACCGGCACGGATGGGGAGTTCATGAGCGGGACCTTCATGGCGGCGGAGGTCGCCAGCCAGCCCGGCTGCTGGCGTGAGGCGGGCGCGCTCGCCTCGGCGAACAGCGGGCAGTTGCCGGCTCCGGGCGCGCGGGTGGCCGTCGTCGGCTGTGGTACCTCGTGGTTCGTCGGCCAGGCGTACGCCGTGCTGCGCGAAACGGCCGGGTTGGGTGAGACCGATGCCTTCGCCGCTTCCGAGTTTCCGGTCGGCCGGGCCTACGACCACGTGATCGCGCTGAGCCGCTCGGGTACCACGACCGAGGTGCACACCCTGCTCGCGAAGCTGCGCGGGCGGACGAAGACCACCGCGATCACCGGCGTGCCCGAGGCCGTCGGGGGCGCCGCCGACGCGCTCGTCGATCTGTCGGCCGTGGACGAGCGGTCGGTCGTGCAGACGCGGTTCGCCACGACCGCGCTCGCGATGCTGCGCGCGCACCTGGGCGAAGACCTCGGCGACGTCGTCGCACAGGCCGAGCGGGTGCTGGCCGAGCCGCTGCCCGCCGAGCTCACCGAAGCCGAGCAGGTCAGCTTCCTCGGCACCGGCTGGTCCGTCGGCATCGCGAACGAGGCCGCGCTCAAGTTCCGCGAGGCGTGCCTGCTGTGGACGGAGTCGTACCCGGCCTGGGACTACCGGCACGGCCCGATCAGCATCAGCGAGCCGGGCCGGGTGACGTGGATGTTCGGCGCCGCACCGGACGGGCTGGCCGAGGACGTGCGCCGCGCGGGCGGCACGTTCGTCGAGAGCGGGCTCGACCCGCTCGCCGACCTGGTCCGCGCCCAGCTCGTCGCCGGGGCGATCGCGCGGCGCAAGGGCCTGGACCCGGACCACCCGCGCAGCCTGACGCGCTCCGTCGTCCTCGCATGATCGTCACCGTGACGCCGAACGCCGCGCTCGACGTCACGTACACAGTGGACAGCCTGGTGCCGGACGCCGTGCACCGGGCGCGCGACGTCCGGCGCCGGGCGGGCGGCAAGGGCGTGAACGTCGCCCGCGTGCTGCACGCGCTCGGCGCCGACGTCCGCGCGATCGCCACCGCGGGCGGGGCGACCGGGGCCGAGGTCGCGGCGGAGCTCGGCGCGGCCGGGCTGCCCGCCGAGCTGGTGCCGATCAGCGGCGAGACGCGCCGGACGACCACCGTGCTCTCCGCGGAAGACGGCTCGGTGACCCTCCTCAACGAGCCGGGGCCGCGGCTGACCGCGGCCGAATGGGCGCTGCTGGCCGCGCACGTCCGGCGCCGCGAGCCCGAGGTGCTGGTCTGCTCCGGCAGCCTGCCGCCGGGTGCGCCGCCCGACGGCTACGCGCGGCTGGCCGCCGGCTGGACGTCCATTTTGGACACCTCGGGGCCGGCTCTGCTGGCCGGGCTGGCCGCACGGCCGGCCGTGGTCAAGCCCAACGCCGCCGAGCTGCGCGAGGCGACCGGGCTCGACGACCTGGAACAGGCGGCGCACGAGCTGCGCGGGCGGGGCGCGGGCGCCGTGGTGGTGTCTCTCGGCGCGGCCGGGTTGCTCGCGGTCACGGCCGCGGGCACCTGGCACGCGACACCGTCGAAGCCGCTCGCCGGCAACAGCACGGGCGCGGGCGACGCGGTGGTCGCGGCGCTCGCGCTCGGGCTCTGCCGCCGCGAGCCGTGGCCGGAGATCCTGCGCCGCGCCGTCGCCCTGTCCGGCGCGGCGGTGCTCGGCCCGCTCGCCGGCGACGTCGACCTCGGGCACTACCACCGGGAGCTGGCCGCGGTGCGGGTCCGGCCGGGCGGGGAGGCCTGATGTCTCCGGCCGCGGCTGCGGGATCGGCCGCGGTGCGGGGCGGAGTCCCGATGGCTTCGACCCCCTCCGGCGCATTCGACCAACGGGGGCCGGCCGCCGGGTGCGGCCGGCCGGAAGGGATGTCCTGATGCCTCTGGTCGCCACCGGCGAAATCGTCGCCGAGGCCGCGGCGGCGCGGCGGGGGTGTGGTGCCTTCAACGCGATCCAGCTGGAGCACATCACCGCGATCGTCGAAGGCGCGGCGCAGGCGGACTCGCCCGTGATCGTTCAGCTCAGCCAGAACGCCGTGCGCTACCACGGTGCGCTCGCGCCCATCGGGGGCGCCGCGCTGGCCGTGGCCCGGGTGGCCGAAGCGCGCGTCGCCGTGCACCTCGACCACGCCGAGTCGCGTGAGCTCGTGCGGGAGGCCGTCGCGCTGGGGTTCGGCTCGGTCATGTTCGACGCGTCCAAACTGGACTACGCCGGCAACGTCCGGGAGACCCGCGAGGTCGCCGCCTTCTGCCACGACCACGGCGTGTGGGTGGAGGCCGAACTCGGTGAGGTCGGCGGCAAGGACGGCGTGCACGCGCCCGGCGCCCGCACCGACCCGGACGAGGCGGCGGAGTTCGCCGCGGCCACCGGCGTCGACGCGCTCGCCGTGGCCGTCGGCAGTTCGCATGCCATGCTGACCCGGGACGCCACTTTGGACTTCGGCCTCATCGCGCGGCTGCGCGAACGGGTGCCCGTGCCGCTGGTGCTGCACGGCTCGTCCGGGGTGTCGGACGAGGGGCTCGCCGAGGCCGTGCGGGCGGGGATGACGAAGGTCAACATCGCCACCCAGCTCAACAAAGTCTTCACCGCGGCCGCGGCGGGAGACTGGCGCGCGCACCCCGAACGCGTCGACCCCCGGAAGTACCTGGGGGCCGGGCGGGACGCCGTGACCGCCGAAGTGCGGCGATTGTTGCGGCTTCTTGTGTTGACAGATGCTTGAAAGCCCATAAAACTGCGCACTAACGCGCAGAACATGCGCAATATTCGATCTCGATCCAGGTGGTGGCGGATGCGGCGAAGCAAAGTCATGGCATGTGCGGTGGGAGCGTCCGTCCTCCTGGCGGGCTGCGGCGGAGGTGCCGACGCGGGCGGCGGCACGGGGGAGAACGCGCTGCCCGGGGTCGACCAGTACCTCGCCGCGCCCTGTCCGGAGGCGGCCGTCAAACCGGCCACGGACAAGGAGTTCACGTACTGGGCGATGTGGACGGCCGACGAGCCGCAGGGCAAGGTCCTCCAGAAGGCGTTCAAGTGCTTCCAGGAGAAGACCGGCGTCAAGGTGAACGTGCAGTGGCTGGGGCGCAAGGCCTACACGCAGAACCTGGTGCCCGCGCTCAACACCGACGCCGTGCCGGACCTGTTCGACCAGGACGTCAGCAAGGTCGGCGCGGCGATCATGACGCCCGGCGGCACGCAGAGCGTCGACGACGTCTTCGCGATGAAGGTCGGCGAGGGCGACAAGACGGTGAAGGACGTGCTTTCCCCAAGCTCGTACGACTTCCCGCAGAACAAGGACCACGAAGGCCACAACTTCATGGTCCCCTACACCGTGCAGTCCAGCGCGTGGTGGTTCAACAAGGACACCGCGGGCGACGTGCGGCAGCCGAAGACGATGGACGACCTGACGGCGTTGTTCGACAAGGCGAAGGCCGACGGCAAGGCCGCGATCAGCCAGGACGGCGACATCCCGTTCTACAACATGTACTTCTTCACGCAGCTCGCCGAGCGGTACGTCGGCGCGGGCGGGCTCAACAAGGCCGCGTCCGACAGGACCGGGCAGGCGTGGAAGACCGACCCCGGCTTCCTCAAGGCCGCCACGGAAACCGCGAAGCTGCCGAAGTACTTCATCGACGGCTGGGACGCGGCGAAGTTCCCGCAGGTGCAGCAGCGCTGGGCCGACGGCGACTCGCGCTACCTCTACGTCGGTACCTGGGCGCCGAGCGAGACGCGCGAGTACCTGGACAAGCAGGGCGCCGGGACGAAGATCAACTACGGCTCGTTCCAGTTCCCGATGCCGGCCGGGGCCACGCACGACACCGTCGAGCAGATGTCGATCGGCTTCGCGGTGACCAAGAAGGCCAAGCACCCCGAGGCCGCGAAGGCGTTCATCGCCTACTTCCTCGGCAAGGACATCCTGTCGGGCATCCCGGCGGTGGCCGACAACCTCGTGCCGCGCGCCGACCTCGCCGTGCCGGACGACCTCAAGCAGGTCAAGGCGGCGATGGACGACCCGAAGAAGGAGCACGTCCTGCAGTACGACGGGATCGACGGCATCGCGGGCGGCAAGTGGCAGACCGACGTCTTCGACCCGGCTGACACCGCGTTGCTGAAGGGCCAGCTCACGCCGCAGCAGTTCGTCGACCAGCTGGCCGCCAAGGGCGCCGAGTTCTGGAAGAGCCAGGGCTGATGGCCACGCTCACGACGGCACCGGCGCCGCGGGTTTCGGAGACCCGCGACGCCGGTGGCGCGCACCTGCGCCGCAAGAAGCGGCTGTTTTGGCCCTTCGCGGCGCCGGCGTTGGCGCTGTACCTCGCGTTCCTCGTGCTGCCGACGCTCGCGACGGTGGTGCTCAGCTTCACCAGCTGGGCCGGCGCCGGCGACACGCCGCAGCCCAACGGCGTCACCAACTACACGCGGATGTGGGCGAGCGACTCGTTCCAGTACGCGTTCCGCAACACGCTGGTGTACGTCTTCCTCGGCGGCATCGGCACGTTCGCGCTGGCGTTCCTGTTCACGATGGTGCTGCGGGACATGCGCGGCGGCAAGGTCGTCCGCGCGATCCTGTTCTTCCCGAACATCGTCGCGCCGGTGGCGCTGGGCATGTTCCTCGGCTTCGTGTTCAAGTACCAGCCGGGCAAGCAGGGCCTGGCGAACTACGTGCTGGAGCACGTCGGCGCGGACGCGGCGAAGTTCCTGGCCCCGGCCAACGTGACCGGCGTCGTGACGGCGTCGCTGATCTGGGCCAGCTCGGGCTTCTACATCACGATCCTGATGGCCGCGGTCGACCGGATCCCGCCGTACCTCTACGAGGACGCCGAGCTGGGCGGCGCGTCGCCGTGGCAGAAGTTCCGCAACATCACGCTGCCGATGACGTGGGACGTCGTCGGCGTCGCGGGTGTCCTGTGGACGATCAACGCGCTGAAGATCTTCGAGCTGGTGTTCGTGCTGGCCGGGCCGGGCACGTACGCGCCGCCGAACCAGGCGTGGACGCTGGGGATCTACGTGTTCGACCGGACCTTCGGCTCGAACGGCACGCCGGACTTCGGCGCCGCCTGCGCGTGCGCGGTGGCGATGATCGCGCTGGTGTCGATCCTGGTCGTGCTGCTGAGGCGGGTGATGCGCCGTGACGCTCTCCAGTTCTGACGTCCGCGTGCGGAAGGTACCGCGCAAACCGCGCCCGGCTCCCGGCGCGCGCCGGCTGAGCCCGTTGCGGCTGCTGGGGTCCACGATCGTCTGGCTGTTCACCGCCGGCAACGTCCTGGTGCTGTACTGGCTGGTCACCGCGGCGTTCAAGACGCCGGTGGAGATCTTCACCAAGCCGTTCGCGCTGCCGTACCAGTGGTTCCACCTCGGCAAGCCGTTCCGCAACTTCGGCTACGCCTGGACCAACGCGGGGTTCGGCGACGCGGTGCTGACGACGGTCGTGCTCGTCGGCCTCGCCACGGTCGCGACGGTGGCCGTGTCGGCGCCCTGCGCGTACGCCCTGACCAGGCTGGGGGTCCGCGGGTCCGGGCCGATGACGAACGTGGTCGCGATCGGCATGGGGGTGCCGTTCCAGACCGTGATCATCCCGCTGTTCGTCGTGCTCAGCCGGATCCACCTGGACAACGAGTACGGGCTGTTCGTGCTGTACGTCGCCTTGTCGATCCCGTTCACGGTCTTCCTCCTGACCGGCTTCTTCCGCTCCCTGCCGGACGAGCTGGAGGAAGCGGCCGCGCTGGACGGCGCGTCCCCGGTGCGGACGTTCTTCTCAGTGATGCTGCCGCTGGCGCGCGGCGGCCTGATCACGGCGCTGACGCTGAACGCGATCGGCCTGTGGAACGAGACGCTGCTGGCGATCGTGTTCCTGAAGGACCAGGCGCACTTCACGCTGTCCCGCGCGCTGTTCACGTTCTACGGCGCGGCGAGCTACCAGTCGGAGTACGGCGGCCTGATCGCCGGGGTGGCGATCGTGGTGCTCCCGATGCTGGTGCTCTACCTCGTGCTCGCCCGCCGGATCATCACCGGCCTGACCCTCGGCGCCGGAAAGTAGGAAGACGATGGCGGAAGTGACGTTCCGGGACACGACCCGGTTCTACGCGGGCGTCGACCGCCCGGCGGTCGACGGGCTCGACCTGGCGGTGGCGGACGGCGAGTTCCTGGTCCTGGTGGGCCCGTCGGGCTGCGGGAAGTCGACGACGCTGCGGATGCTGGCCGGGCTCGAGGGCGTCGACGACGGTTCGATCCACATCGGGGAGCGCGACGTCACGGCGTTGCCGCCCAAGGACCGGGACATCGCGATGGTGTTCCAGAACTACGCGCTCTACCCGCACATGACGGTCGGCGAGAACATCGGCTTCCACCTGAAGCTGGCCCGGATGCCGGCAGCGGAACGCCGGCGGCGCGTGGCTTCGGCGGCCGAACTGCTGGACCTGACGCCGTACCTCGACCGCAGGCCCGCGCGGTTGTCGGGCGGGCAGCGCCAGCGCGTCGCGATGGGCCGGGCGATCGTGCGCGAGCCGAGCGTGTTCCTGATGGACGAGCCGCTGTCCAATTTGGACGCTCAGCTGCGCGTCCAGACCCGCACGCAGATCGCCTCGCTGCAGCGGCGGCTGGGGATCACCACGCTGTACGTCACCCACGACCAGGTCGAGGCGATGACGATGGGCGACCGCGTGGCGGTGCTGCGGGACGGGGTGCTGCAGCAGTGCGACACCCCGATCGGCCTGTTCTCCCGGCCGGCGAACGTGTTCGTGGCGGGGTTCATCGGGTCGCCGTCGATGAACCTGCTCGAGACCACGGTGTCCGAGCTGGAAGTGCCGTTGACACCGGCGCAGCGGTCGGCGCTGACCGGCCCGGGTGTCGTCGTGGGCGTCCGTCCCGAGGGGTGGATCATCGGCTCGGGGCGGGACGCCGTGGTCGAAGTCGTGGAGGAGCTGGGCAGCGACCAGTACCTGTACTGCCGGGCCGGCGAGCAGGTGCTGACCGTGCGCACGCCGGGGATGGCGGCGTGGCAGCGGGGCGAGCCGATCAAGCTGGCGCCGCAGCCGGAGTCCGTGCACCTGTTCGACGCCGCGACCGGCGCGCGGCTGCCTTGACCGGCGTGCCGCGTGCGGGCGACACCGGCGATGCAGCATACTGCTCGAAACGGTAGTCAACAGCGCAACCGTGTGCGCGCTGGACCGCCGCGAAGCAAAGCTAGGGAGTACCGCAGATGGCCCGGCACGAACGGTTGAGCACCCTGCTGGACATGCTGGGGCAGCGGGAAAAGATCGACGTCGAGGACGTGGCGGCGGAGCTGAACGTCTCCGCGGCCACCATCCGGCGCGATCTCGACCACCTCGCCGAACAGCAGCTGCTGACGCGCACCCGGGGCGGCGCGGTCGCCAACGACCTCGCCTACGACCTGCCGCTGCGCTACAAGACGGCGCGGCACGTGCCGGAGAAGCAGCGGATCAGCGTCGCCGCGGCGGCGTTCGCGGCCAAGGGCATGGTCGTCGGGCTGAACGGCGGGACCACGACCGCCGGGGTGGCGCGGGCGCTCGCCATGCGGTCCGACCTGTCCGGACGCGGGGACGCGCCGGGCATCACGGTCGTCACCAACGCGCTGAACATCGCGCACGAGCTCGCCGTGCGGCCGAACGTCAAGATCGTCGTCACGGGCGGGGTCGCGCGGCCGCAGTCGTTCGAGCTGAGCGGCCCGCTGGCCACCCGCGTGCTCAGCGAGCTGACCATCGACCTGCTGTTCCTCGGGGTCGACGCCTTCGACCCGGAGGCGGGCGCGTTCGCCCACCACGAGGGCGAGGCCAGCATCAACCGCCTGATGGTGGAACGCGCCGAGCGCGTCGTCGCGGTCGCGGACGGGTCGAAGCTGGGCCGCCGGGCGTTCGCGCGGATCTGTGAGACGACCCAGGTGCACGCGCTGGTGACGGACACCGACGCGGATCCGGAGGCGGTGCGGGCCCTCGAGGCGATGGGTGTCGATGTTCAGGCCGTGTGAGCCAGGGCGAGTTCGAGGACGCGGTGGCCGGCCGCGGACGGGTGGACGTCGCAGCCGCCCGCCGGGAGCTTGACCAGCAGGCCCGCCGCGCACGGGTCGCCGCCCGTGCGCAGGGACGCCAGGAAGAACGCCGTGAAGCCGTCCGCCACCTTGCCGTGGTAGCGGCGCGTCACCTGGGCCAGCGTCGTGTCGAGGGCCTTCACCTGCGCGACCTGCGCCGCGTCGCGGTAGTCCAGCGAGTAGTACGACACCAGCACCAGCTCACCGCGGTACTGCGAGCGCACCGCGCCGAGGATCGCCGCCAGGTTCCGGCTCACCTGGCCGAGCGCCGCCGTGAAGTCCGGGCCCGTGCAGTGGTCCGGCGTGGTGTCCCGGCAGAGGAACAGGTCGTTCGCGCCGATGGTCAGCGTCACCAGCCGGGTGTCCCGGTGGGTCCGCAGGTACTGCACGGCGTAGGCGATCTGGCTGCCCGGGTAGGCGACGTGCAGCGGGAACGCCGCCCGGTAGCCGTTTTCGCAGCCGTTGCTCGGCGCGGTGGTGACCAACAGGCTGCCCGTCGTTTCGCCGGGACACGACGCGTTCGCCAACCGGAGCCCGCGCAGCGCGGCGTATTTCTCCGCGTAGCCGCTGAAGTTGGCCGCGTTCAGGTAGTCCGCGCCCGCGTTGGGCCGGTAGCCGAACGCGACCGAGTCACCCAGCGCGAGGTAGCGGCCGGTGCCGGCTTCCGCCGGGGTCGTGAGAAGTGCGGAAGCGGCGATCACGACCGCCGCCGTGGCGAAGAATCGACGAAGCATCTCCGGCTCCCTTCCCCGCAGCGCTGCGTGGCCGGAACGATTGTGCCCGTTCCGGCCACGCGGCGGAAGCGTCAGAAGCCGATCGTCGACGGCGGTTTCGGCCCGGCGATGCGGGCCTCGGCCGATCCGGGCTCGACCGCGGCGCAGTGCGTGCCCTGGGCCGGGAGCTTGCCGCTGATCAGGTAGTCGTCGGTCGCCTTGATCACGCACGGGCTGTTCTTGAAGTACGCGCCGTGGCCCCAGCCGTCGTAGGTGAGCAGCGTGCTGCCGCTCTGCCGGGCCGCGGCCTGCGACCACGCGTACGGCGTTGCCGGGTCGTGCTCGCTGCTCACCATCAGCAGCGGCGGCGCGCCGTGGACCTGCAACGGGTGCTGAGGATTGCTGGTCTTGTCCGGCCAGCCGATGCAGCCGGTGACGGCCTGCCAGCCCAGCGAGTTGACCTTGACGTCCGGCGCCAGCGCCGCGGCCGTGCGGCGGTAGGCCTCGAGCTCGGCGTAGTTGTGCACCGGCAGCTTCCAGTCGTCGCAGAACACGCTCCGGAAGACGTTGTTGACCGGGGTGTCGGCCCTCGCCTGCGCCGACGCGGCCGGCTTGGTGCCGTCCGCGAACGTCTTGAGCGTCTTCGCCAGCTGGTCCCAGCTCGGGCCGTAGAACGAGCCCTGGAAGATCGACGCCAGCTCCAGCGGCGTGATCGCTTCGCCGCTCTGCGGGTCCCTCAGCTCTCCGCGCGCGGCCTTGTCCTGCAGGGCACGCGTCAGCTTCGAGACGTCCTGACCGTGCAGCGCGCAGCTCGGCGTCCGGCCGCACCAGGCGGCGAACTCGCCGAACTCCGCTTGCACCGACTGCGTTTCGCTGGTGAGGAACTCGAACGCCGTGTACTGCGAGTGGTCCATGTTGCTGTCCAGCACGAGCGCGCGGACCTTGTCCGGGAACAGCTCCGCGTACTGCTGGCCCATCAGCGTGCCGTACGAAACGCCGTAGTAGGTCAGCTTCCGCTCGCCGAGCGCGGCGCGGATGGCGTCCATGTCGCGCGCGACGCTCCTGGTGTCGCCGAACCGGCCCAGCGGCCCGGAAAGCCTGTCGCAGCTTTCGCCGAGCTTGCGGTTGTAGCTCGCGAGCTGCTCGAACTCGGCCTGGTTGCGCGGAACGGCCGGGTGGTCGGCGATGATCTCGTCGAGCCCGCACTTGATCTGCGTGCTGTCGCCGACGCCGCGCGGGTCGAAGCCCACGGTGTCGAAGCGCTTGGTGATCTCGGGTGAGAGCGACCAGCCGCCCTCGACCTCACCCGCGCCCGCGCCGCCGGGGCCGCCCGGGTCCATCAGGATCGAGCCGATGCGGGCGGCCGGGTCGGTCGCCTTGCGGCGGGCGAGCGCGATGCTCGCGGTGCCCTTCTCCGGGTGGGCCCAGTCGATCGGCACGGTCACCGTGCCGCAGTCCACGCCGGGCGCGCCGGCGCACGGCTGCCAGTCGATCGTCGCCGGGGACGCCCCGGCCGGCGTCGCCGCCAGCAGGCTCCCCGCTACCGCCACTGCTGCCGCGGCCGTGACCAGCCGCCTCGATACCCCCGACATCGTCAGCCCTTCCCCTTACCGACAGTGGTTGGCCGGCTCCAGGTAATCACCATTCCGGTGATCGCGCCAGATTCCCTGGTGGATCAGGCCTTGACGTCCACTGTGGACGCTCGCTCCGCGTGCCGCAGCCACGCCGTCGCCACCACACCCAGCACGCACAACGCGCCCAGCACGCCGAACGCCCAGCCGAACCCGGTCGCCGGGTCCACGGCGAGCCCGCGGGACAGCACGATCACGCACAACGCGCCGCCGGCCGCGCCGCCCACGCGCAGCACGATGTTCACCAGAGCCGTCGCGTGGCCGAGCTCCGCCGCGCTGACCGACGCGTACGCCGCCGTCGAAGCGGGCATGATCGACAGCCCGAGCCCGGCGCCGCGGACCACGAGCACCGCCTGGACCAGCCACATCGGCGCGTCCGGGCCGAGCCACGGGAGCGGCGCGGTGCTCGCCAGGACGACCAGCGCGCCGGCGAGAGAGACGGTGCCGCCGCCGTAACGGTCCGTCAACCGGCCGGCGACGAGCACGAACCCGGTCGTGGCCAGCCCCATCGGGGCGAGCAGGACGCCCGCCTCGGCGGGCCCGGCGCCGAGCCGGACCTGGAACCACAACGGCAGCAGGAGAACCGCGCCGAACATCCCGGCGCCGGCGAGCAGGACGGACGCCAGCGCCGAGCCCAGCACCGGCCGCGCGGCGAGCCGCAGGTCCAGCACGGGGTGGCGGACGCGCAGCGAGCGCCAGGCGAACACCGCGAGCGCGAGGGCGCCGACAGCCGCGAACACGGCGTCGCGCTCGGTGAGCGTGTAGACGAGCAGTGGCAGGCCGAGCGACACGAGCAGCAGCCCCGGCCAGTCCACCGGCGGCGGCTGCCCGCGGTCGCCGCGCGGCACGTACCGGAGCGCCAGCCCGAACGCGACCAGCCCGATCGGCAGGTTCAGCCAGAACAGCACCGGCCACGAGAAGTGCGCGAGCAGGAACCCGCCGACGCTCGGCCCGACGACGGGGGCCAGCCCGACGACGAGGCCGAGCGTGCCCATGGTGCGGCCGAGCCGCTCGGGTCCCACGGCCAGCCCGATCACCGTCTGCCCGGCGGTGACCAGCACACCGGTGGTCATGCCCTGCACCGCCCGGACCGCGATCAGCGTGCCGGCGTCCGGCGCGAGCGCGCAGGCCACGGACGTCAGCAGGAACGCCGCGAGCGCCCAGAGCCACAGCCGTCCGGCGCCGAGCTTCTTCACGAGCCACGGGGTGAGCGGGAGCGCGGCGGACAGCCCGAGCAGGAAGGCGGTGGCCACCCACTGGATTTCGATGAGGCCGACCCCCAGGCGCAGCCTCATCGACTCCAGCCCGACGGCGACGATCGAGCCGTCCATGTTGGCCAGGAAGCCCCCGAGCGCCATCACGCCGGAAGCGATCCAGACGGTGCGCGGGATCGGTGGTGCGGTCATGTCCCCGACGGTAGAAGTTCAAGGAAGGTCGAGGTCAAGGCTGAGCCGCGGGCGCCTGGCACGGCCGGATCTCCCTGCCGTGCAAGGAGAGGTGCCGGTGCCACCGCCTGGGCGTCCCGTCGCCGAAGAGCCAAGGCCGCCACGGAGGTGCGCCAAGCGTCACTTCGGGCGGTCTCCGGTGCGCGTCGAGCTGCCCCGGACGATCAGCTGCGCGGCCATCGTCGTCGTGGTCGTCGCGCGGGCGCCGCCGTCGCCGATGCGGTCGAGCAGCAGGCGCGCGGCCAGCTGGCCCATCGCGTGGGCGGGCTGGGCGACGACGGTCAGCGCCGGGGAGATCAGGGTCGCCCACGGCGCGTCGTCGAACGACACGATCCCGACGTCGCGGCCCGCTCGCAGGCCCAGCTCCGCCAGCACCTGCAGGACACCGACGGCCATCGTGCTGCTGGACACCAGGAGCGCGTCCGGCGGCTCGGGTTTCGCCAGCAGCTGCGTCGCGGCTTCCCGCCCGCCGGCTTCGCGGAATTCGCAGCGGCGGACCAGTTTCGCGGAGTACTTCCGGCCGGCGGCCCGGAGTCCGTCGCGGTACCCGTCGAGCCGGTCGTCGGCCGTGGTGACGCCCGGCGGGCCGGCGATGCAGGCGATGCGCTCGTACCCGTTGTCCGCGAGGTGGGCCACGGCGTCCCGGGCCGCGGCGCGGGAGTCCAGCAGGACGGCGTCGCAGTCGGTGGACCCGAGCCGCCGGTCGACGGTCACGATCGGCGTCCGGTGCGTCGTCAGCGGCCCGACGTCGCTGTCGCCGGTGGTCGGCGACATGATCACGCCCGCGATCCGCTCCTGCGCCGCGACCTCGACGTACCGGCGTTCCTTGGCCGCGTTCTCGTCGGAGTTGCACAGCATCACCGAGTACCCGGCCGCCTGGGCCGCGTCCTCGACGCCGCGTGCGATCGCCGTGAAGAACGGGTTCTCGACGTCGGAGATGATCAGCGCCAGCACGGCGGTCTCGCGGCGGCGCAGGCTGCGGGCCAGGCCGTTCGGGGTGTAGCCGAGCTCGGCCACCGCCCTGGCCACGCGTTCGGCCAGTGCGGGGTCCACAGTGGACTTGCCGTTGAGCGCCCGCGACACGGTCGCGGTCGACACCCCGGCCAGCGCCGCCACGTCGGAGATCGTCGCCACCCGCGTCCTCGTTCACCCTCGTTCGTTGACAGGGCCCCCGGGGACACCATAGCTTGGGGGAAATCGATTTCCCGCAGGGTGGTCCGTGGAGGGAGGATGACGGGACTGCTGCTCGGCGTGGACATCGGCACGGCCAGCTCGAAGGGCGTGCTGGTGGACCCTGACGGCGCCGTGCTGGCCCGGTCCGTCCGCGAACACGCCGTGGCGACACCGCGTCCCGGCTGGTTCGAACACGACGCGGAAACGGTCTGGTGGGCCGACTTCGCCGCGATCGTCGCCGACCTGCTGCGCGCCGCCGAGGGACGGCCGCTCGCCGGGCTCGGCGTCAGCGGCATCGGGCCGTGCCTGCTGCCGGCTTCGGAGGCGGGCGAGCCGTTGCGGCCGGCGATCCTCTACGGCGTCGACACCCGGGCGAGCGCCGAAATCGCGGAGCTGAACGACGAGTTCGGCGTCGAGGAGATCCTCGCGCGCGGCGGCTCGCCGCTGACCAGCCAGGCCGTCGGGCCGAAGGTGCGCTGGCTGGCCCGGCACGAGCCGGACGTCTACGCGCGCACGAAGAAGCTGCTGATGGCGAGTTCGTTCCTGGTGCACCGGCTGACCGGCCGGTACGTCCTGGACCACCACTCGGCGAGCCAGTGCACGCCGCTGTACGACCTCGTCGCGGGCGAGTGGGCGACGGACTGGGCTTCCCGCGTCGCACCGGGTCTGCCGTTGCCGGAGCTGCTGTGGCCGATGGAGGTCGCCGGGAAGGTCACCGCCGCGGCGGCCGCGGCGACCGGGCTGCCCGAAGGCCTCCCGGTGACGGCCGGGACGGTCGACGCCTGGGCCGAGGCGGCCAGCGTCGGCGTCCGCGGGCCCGGCGACGTGATGGTCATGTACGGCACCACGATGTTCCTGGTCCAGGTGCTTCGTGAGCCGCGCCCGCACCCCGGCCTGTGGGGCACGCGCGGGGTGGTCCCGGGGAGTTTCACCTTGGCGGCGGGGATGGCGACGTCCGGCGCGGTGACGGACTGGCTGCGGAAGCTCGTCGGCGCGTCCTACGAGGACCTCGTCGCGGAGGCGGCGCTGGTGCCGGCGGGCAGCCGGGGGCTGCTGCTGTTGCCGTACTTCGCCGGGGAGCGGACGCCGTTGTTCGACCCGGACGCGCGCGGCGTGCTCGCCGGGCTGACGACCACGCACGGCCGGGCGGAGATCTACCGCGCGGCGCTCGAAGGCATCGCCTACGGCGTCCGGCACAACCTGGAGGCGATGGCGGCCGCGGGCGGCGCGGCGGGCCGGCTGGTCGCGGTCGGCGGCGGGACGAAGGGCGGGCTGTGGACACGCATCGTCTCGGACGTCACCGGGCTGCCGCAGCAGATCCCGGCCGAGACGATCGGCGCCTGCCTGGGCGACGCGCTGCTGGCGGCGGAGGCGGTCGGGATGGCGCCCGTCCGGGCCAACCCGATCGCCACGACGGTCACCCCGGACCCGGCGAACAGTGCGCGGTACGAGGAGTTCTACGGCCACTACCGGTCCCTGTACGAGGCGACGGCCGGGACGACTCACTTTCTGGCGGAGCAGCAGCGCGCGTCGTCGTAGTGGTCAGGGCGCGGACCGGCGGCGGGCGACCATGTCCCGGTAGTGCTCCAGCGCCGCGACGGACTGGGTGACCTGCTCAAAGCTGGGGAGCGCGCGGACGTTGGCCACGAGCGTCATGTCCTTGCGCGGGATCTCCACGAAGCACACCTCCACGCCGGACTCGGCGGCGAGGGTGGCCACCTGGGTCCGCCAGGTCGGGAGATCGTGCTCGTCGCCGAGCCATTCGTGCAGGTAGACGCACCACTTGCCGCGGCGCAGCTCGCCCGCGATGGCCTCCTGCCCAACCAGGTACGGTTCGGTCACGCGGTCGTCCACGACCGTTCCCCGGAACACCAAGGCACCTCGTTCCCTCCTGCTCCCGGGCGGTGACCCCGACCGCCGGAAAGCGCTATCTCGGCGAAGACCTCCCCTCTGCCGCCGAGCAGCGCGGATCCCGGCAACCGATGACCGACCAGCCGGGACGGCGCCAACATACCGGCGGAAATGGCGCGCAGCAACCATTTCCGTTCGGGACGCGCCGAGCGTGCACAGCCGGCGTGCGGATGCACGTGCCGATCGCCGCGTGCGCGTTCGAACATTCATCGAAATGGCGGGAAGAATTTTCCGGCGGAGAAACCGCAGAACGTTATCGGAGTCCGCGGCGCGTGCCCAGTGGATCTTCGGTCCGCGACCGGACGGGTGCGCAACGTGAGCACCGACGGAAGTCGTGAGTCGGCCCGCTGAACCGGTTCGGCGGGTGACTTTGCGCGAAACGTGCGCTATACAGAGCCCGTCATGCGTGTTGATGCGCGAAAGGTGTCTCGAATGAGCAGAGTTGCGCAGTCGCTCGGCTGTCTGGCCGCTGCCGCCGCCCTCGGACTGGCGCCCACCGCGGCGTCCGCCGAGCCGGCCGCGGCGGGCTCCGGGCAGCTGGGGGACCTGACCGGGATCACGGCCGACGGCCCGACGGTGACGCTGGAGTCGGGGGCCGCCGCCGTGCGCGTGAGCTTCCCGGCCGACGGGGCCGTCCGGGTCTGGCTCGCCCCCGACGGGACCTTCACCGACCCGGCGGGCAGCAGGATCGTGCTGCCGAAGAACACGCCCCCGGCGACGCCGAAACGCGTCGACAAGGGCGCTTACTGGGCCATCTCGACGCCCAAGGCGACGCTGCGGGCGTACAAGCACCCGCTGGAGTTCGCCCTCTACGACGGCGCCGACCGCAAGCAGCTCTGGGCGGAGTCCGCGCCGCTGGCCTGGACCGGCACCACGACCACGCAGAGCCTGGCCCGGACCGCGACCGAGCAGTTCGTCGGCGGCGGTGAGCAGAACGGCCGGTTCAGCCACCGCGACCAGACGATCAAGATCTTCGCCGACGACAACTGGGACGACGGCGGAGCGCCCAACTCGCAGCCGTTCTACGCCTCGACCTCGGGTTACGGCGTCCTGCGCAACACCTTCGCCCCGGGCAGCTACTCGTTCACCAGCCCGGTCAGGACCACCCACGACGAACGCCGCTTCGACGCCACCTACGTCGTGGGCGACTCCCTCAAAGACGTCGTCAGCGGCTATACGGACCTCGTCGGCAAGCCGTTCCTGCCGCCGATCTACGGCCTGGAAACCGGCGACTCGGATTGCTATCTGCATAATGCAAATCGCGGGGAGCGGCACACGCTCGACGCCGTGAAGGTCGCCGACGGCTATACCGCGAACGGAATGCCGAATGGCTGGATGCTCGTCAACGACGGTTATGGCTGCGGCTACGAAAATCTGCAGCAAACCGGCGAAGGTCTACGAAAAAACAACATGCAGTTGGGCCTCTGGACCGAAGACGGCGTGCCCAACCAGGCCGGCGAGGTCAAGGCCGGCGTGCGGGTGCGCAAGCTGGACGTCGCCTGGGTCGGCCCGGGCTACCAGTTCGCCCTCGACGCCTGTGACACCGCCTACAAGGGCATCGAAGACAACAGCGACGCCCGCGGGTTCGTCTGGCAGCCGGTGAGCTGGGCCGGGGCGCAGCGCTGCGGCGTGCTGTGGAGCGGCGACCAGTCGGGCTCCTACGACTACATCAAGTGGCAGATCCCGACGTACGCCGGCGCGACGACGTCCGGCATCGCCTACAACACCGGCGACATCGACGGCATCTTCGGCGGCAGCCCGCAGACCTACGTCCGCGACCTGCAGTGGAAGACCTTCCTGCCGGCCGCGATGACCATGGACGGCTGGGCGTCCTCGGACAAGCAGCCGTGGCGCCAGGGCGAGCCGTACACCTCGATCAACCGCAAGTACCTCACGCTCAAGGAGCGGCTGCTGCCCTACACCTACAGCTACTCGGCGCAGGCGCACCAGACCGGCGTCGGCCAGGTCCGGCCGCTGGCGCTCGAGTACCCGGACGACCCGAACGTCTGGACGGACAAAGCGAAGTACGAGTTCCTGTCCGGCACGGACTTCCTGGTCGCGCCGGTCTACGAGAAGTCGGACGTGCGCAACGGCATCTACCTGCCCAAGGGCACCTGGGTGGACTACTGGAGTGGCAAGACCTACACCGGTCCGACCACTGTGGACGGTTACGACGCACCGCTCGACACGCTCCCGCTGTTCGCCCGCGCCGGGGCCGTCGTGCCGATGTGGGCCGAGGGCACGACGTCGTGGCAGACGCGGGACAAGTCACGGCTCGACGTCGACGTCTACCCGCAGGGCAAGGGCAGCTTCACGCTCACCGAGGACGACGGCGTCACCCGCGGCTACCAGCGCGGCGAACAGGCCAAGCAGACGTTCACCGTCGACGCGCCCCGGTCCGGGCCCGGCACGGTGACCGTGGGGATCGGCGCGAGCGCGGGCACCTACCCCGGCAAGCCCGCGGCGCGGAACTACGAGCTGTCCGTCCACACGGGATCGAAGCCGGGCGCCGTCCAGGCCGGGACCGGGGTGCTGCGGCAGTACGGCAGCAAGGCCGAGCTGGACAAGGCGCCCTCGGGCTGGTGGTACGACCCGGCCGCGCACGGCGTGGTGCGCGTCAAGACCGGCGCGCTCGGCGCGGGTGACCGGCAGGACGTGCGGCTGTCCGGCACGAGCGCGGTCGGCGGTTTCTTCCCCGAGGACGACAACACCGCGGTGACGCTGTCCGCGCCGTCGCTGGCCGTGCCCGGCCAGACCGTGACCGGCACGGTCGGCTTCACCAACAGCACGCCGCTGCCGGTGCGGGACGTCACGCTCTCGGTGCAGGGCAACGGGATCCGCGCGGCCGTCCAGAACGCGCCGAAGCTCGTCATGCCCGGGCAGACCGTCAAGGTGCCGGTCACGCTCACCCCGGACGCCGGGCTGAAGCCCGACGACTACCGGGTCACGGCCACGGCGACGTACCAGGCCAGGCTGGGGGCGCACCAGGCCGTCGACGCGTTGACGGTCACCGTGCCGTACGCCTCTATGGCCGCGGCGTACGGGAACGTCGGCGTCACCGACGCGGCGCACGTCGCGGGCGGGGACCTCGACGGCGGGGGCAGCAGCTTCCGCGCCGAAGGACTGGCGGACGCCGGCCTGAAGCCGGGCGCGGCCTTCACCGCGAACGGTGCGCGGCTGACCTGGCCCGACGCCGGGAGCGGCAAGGCGGACAACGTCGTCGCCGCCGGGCAGACCGTCGCCGTGCGCGGGACCGGCTCGAAGCTGGTGCTCACCGGCACCGGCACCGGGACGGCGAAGGGCACGGTGTTCGTCCGGTACGCCGACGGCAGCACCAGCCAGGCCGACCTCGGCCTGCCCAACTGGTGCTGCGCCGACCCCGCCCAGTACGGCGCGACGACCGTCGCGACCGTCCTGGGCAAGAACACCCGCACCGGCCCGGCCTACCCGACCGTGCCGTACCGGGTGTTCGCGAACTCCGTCCCGCTGACCGCGGGCAAGCAGGTCGTCGCGGTGACGCTGCCGTCGAACTCGGCGCTGCACGTGTTCGCCGCCGGCGTCGCCTGAAGGAGGTTCGGCGACCCGCCGAAGTAGGCGCCGTCCGTGACGAAGATCGTGTCGTCACGGACGGCGACCGCGGTCGGGTTCGCCAGGCCGTCCGAAGTGGACAGGATGGTCCGGATGCCGTCACGGCCGACCGTGACGACCCGGTTCTCCTGGTTGATCGCCGCGACGACCGTGCCGCCGTGGAAGGCGAAGTCGTCGACCGGCCCGAGGCCCGTCGCGACGACCCGGCCGGGCCCGCCGGCGAGCGGGAACCGGACCAGCGTGCCGCGGTCCAGGTTGGACACCCAGACCGCGCCGTCGTGGACCTTGATCCCGTTGGCGCCGAAGCCGGTCACCGGCGCGAGCAAGTCGCCGGTCGCGAAGGCGGAGACGCGGCCCCGGGAAACCCGCCAGACCGTGGAGCCGAACGAGTCGGCGACGAAGAGGTCGCCGGTTACGGGGTCGCGAGCGACGCCGTTCTGGAACCCGGCCGGCGGCAGCGCGGCCACCTGGACCGGCGGGCCGCCGGGCCGGATCCGGTAGAGCCCGGTCGCGGCGGTGCCGGTCGAGACGGCGACGTACAGGTCGCCGCCGGGCGCCCGCACGATGCCGCCGAGGAACAGTTTCCGGTGGACCACCGGGACGTCGCCGTCCGCCGGGACCGGGATGCGGGCGATGCTCCGCACCCGGCCGTCGGGCGTGACCCGGCCGATCTCGCCGCTGTAGGCGAAGGTGAGGTCGGCGGAGCCGTCCGGCTCGAGGGCGAGGTTTTCCGGCTGCTGCCCGGCCGCGGCGTCGAGGGGGATGATCCTCGTCGCCGCCTGCGCGGGCGGGGCCGGCAGGGCGAGCACGGCGGCCGCGGCCAGCACGGCGCCGATCTGCTTGATGCGCAAGGGAAACTCCGTCTGGTGAAGGGAACGGCGAACAGAACCCCAGATCGCCGTGCCTTCGACGGTAGGCCCGGTGCGCCCCCGGTCACCAATAGCCCGGCCTGGGCCGGCCATCGGAAATCCGATCACAGGTCGCGGGCGAAGCAGCGCGAGAGCGGCTCGCCGGCGTACGGGCCGTACGCCTCGATGGGCTCGTAGCCTTCGCGCTGGTAGAAGCGGATCGCGTCCGGTTGTCCCGTGCCGGTTTCCAGCAGCAGCCGGGGAACGCCGAGTGCGCGCGCGTGGTCTTCGAGGGCGCGCAGCAGCGCGACCGCGACGCCGGTGCCGCGCGCGGCCGGCTCGACGTACATCCGCTTGACCTCGGCGGCACCCGGGCCGAGGGACCGGAGCCCGCCGCAGCCGAGCGCTCTGCCTCCGGCGTCCCGCGCGACGAGGAACACCGTGACGGTCTCGGCGGTGGGCAGTGCGCCCGGCTCGTGGTCGTCGGTGCCGTAGCGGGCGTCCAGTTCGGTGCGCTGGGCCGCGCGCAGCCGGACGGCGTCGGGATCGTCCCAGGTCACGGCCCTGATTTCAACGGTGGTCAGCACGGTGCCCCTTTCCGTAACAGGCGTTACCGTAGCACCTGTTACGCTTCCCGGAAAGGAGGTTTCCGTGCCGAGGCAGCGTGACGTCCAGGCGCAGCGGGAGCTGCTCTCGAACGCGACGTGGCAGGTGCTCGCCGACGGCGGCCTGCCGGGTCTGACGCTGCGCGCGGTCGCCGGGCGCGCCGGCTGCACGACCGGCCTGGTGATGCACGCGTTCCCGACGAAGAAGGCGTTGCTGCTGCACGCGCGTGACCTGCTCTACGAACGCACGGCAGCCCGGGCCGACGCCGCCGAGGCCGCGAGCGGCGACGCCTTCGGGGCGCTGGAGGCGGTGCTCGGCCAGGCCGTCGACCTGCCGCACGGCCACCACGAGGAGTCCCGCGTCTGGGTGGGCTTCCTCGCGGCGGCCCTGGCCGACGACGACCTGGCCGACCGCCACCGCGCGGCGAACCGCTCGTTCCTGGCGCGCGTCCGGCGGCTGGTGGCGGCCTGCCGTCCGAAGTGGACGGACGAGCGCGTCGAACTGACGACGAAGAGCCTGGTGGGGCTGGTCGAGGGCCTGAACGTGCTGGCCGCGGCCGACCCGGCCGAATACCCGGCCCGGTTGCAGCAGGACGCACTGGCCCGGGCGCTCACCGAACTGCGTCCCGCGCCGGGCCCGGGTGCGCGGTGCTGACCCGGGTCAGGCCGCGCACGTAGCCGCGGCGGACCTAGGCGGCCGGGCCGAACCGGCGGCGGTAGGCGCTCGGGCTCAGCCCGGTGTGCCGCCGCAGCTGGAGGCGCAGGTTCGCCGCCGTGCCGAGGCCGCTGGCCCCGGCGACCCGGTCCAGCCGCAGCTCGCCGCGCTCGATGAGGCGGCAGGCCAGCGTCACGCGTTCCGTCGTCAGCCAGGCCAGCGGGGTCGTGCCCAGCTCCGCGCGGAACTTCCGGTGCAGCGTCGCCAGGCTCGTCGCGGCCCGGGCGGCCAGGTCGGCGACGGTCAGGGGCTGGTCCAGGCGGGCCAGCGCCCACGCCAGCACGGGTGCCAGCGACGTGTCGGGCACCGACGGCACCGGGCGCGCGATGAACTGCTGCTGCCCGCCGTCGCGGTGGCCGGTGAACACCAGGCGGCGGCTGACGATGTTGACGACTTCGGCGCCGTGGTCGCGCTGGATGAGGTGCAGGCCGAGGTCGAGCGACGCCGCGCTGCCCGCCGCGGTGAGGACGTCGCCCTCGTCGACGAACAACACCTCCGGTTCCCAGTGGACCGCCGGGAACCGCTCGGCGAACTCCGCGGCCCACTGCCAGTGGGTGGTCGCGCGCCGGCCGTCGAGGACGCCCGCTTCGGCGAGCGCGAACGCGCCCGTGCAGAAGCTGACCAGCCGGGCGCCCCGCGCGGCGGCGCGGCGGATCGCGGCGATGATCGCGGGGTCCGTCGGCACGCCGGTGTTCGGCCGGGCGGGCGCGATCAGCGTGTCGGCCGCGTCGGCGGCCTCGAGCCCGGCGACGCCGCTCAGCGTGAACATCCCCAGGTTCATCCGCACGTCCGTGGTCGGGGCGCAGAGCGTGAAGTCGTACCAGGGCCGGTCCAGCTCGGGCCGCCGCAGGCCGAAGAGCTCGGTCGCGACGCCCATCTCGAACGGGTTCGACTCCGCGGTCACGATCGCCGCGACCCGGTGAGAGAATTCTTGCGGCATGTGCGATTCCTAGCACTCGCCGCGCCGGAACGCCAGGCGCAGGATCGAGCGCATGAACCCGATCGACCTCACCGAAGTCCTGGCGACCTTCGACGCCGCCTGGAGCCCGCGGATCGTCACCCGCGTCAACGACTACGACATCCGGCTGGCCCGGTTCGACGGCGAGCACGTCTGGCACGTCCACGAAGACACCGACGAGTTCTTCCTGGTCCTCGACGGCGAGATCGAGATCGAACTGCGCGACCCGGACGAGCGCGTCGTGACGCTCTCCCGCGGGCAGGTCTTCGTGGTGCCGAAGGGGACGTTCCACAAGCCGTCGTCGAAGAACGGCGCGAGCGTGCTCCTGGTGGAACCGGCCGGGACGCTCTCGGTCGGCGATGAGCACGACGAGGTGCCCGACCACGTCGACGTCACCACCGGCCACCTGGTCTAGCGTCGGGGAATGGTGACCTTCCTACCGGCCGACCAGGCGTCGTGGGCGGACCTGCAGGCGATCTTCGGCGACCGCGGCGACCCGGCCCGCTGCCGGTGCCAGTACTTCAAGGAGACGCCCGCGCAGTGGCGGTCCGGGACACCGGAGGAGCGCGCCGAAGAATTCCGCGCGCAGACGGCCGAGCACGCGACCGGGCTCGTCGCCTACCTCGACGGCGAGCCCGCCGGCTGGTGCGCGGTCGAGCCGCGCACCGCGTACCGGCGCCTGCTGGGGAGCCGGCTCGTCTGGGCCGGCCGGGACGAGGACAAGGACGACGACGGCGTCTGGGCCGTCACGTGCTTCGTCACGCGCAAGGGCTTCCGGCGGCAGGGCGTCAGCGCCGCCTTGGCGAAGGCGGCCGCGGACTTCGCCCGCGAGCGGGGCGCCCGGGCGGTCGAGGGCTACCCGATGCTCGTCGAGCCGGGGCAGCAGCTCGCCTGGCCCGCCGAACTGTTCGTCGGCAGCCGGGGGATCTTCGCCGACGCGGGTTTCACGGAGGTCAGCCGTCCGACCGCTCGTCGGGTCGTCATGCGGCTGACCTGCTGAGTCCTTCTGGAAAACGGCGTACGCTCGGCCGCATGAAACGGACATCGTTCGCGCAGTGGCCGTGCTCGATCGCGCGCACCATGGACCTGCTGGGCGACTGGTGGACCCCGCTGGTGCTGCGTGACGCCTTCTACGGCGTCCGCCGCTTCGACGAGTTCCAGCAGCAGCTCGGCATCGCGCGCAACACCCTCGCCGACCGGCTCAAGCGGCTGGTCGACGAAGGGCTGCTGGAGAAGGTCGCGTACCAGACCGAGCCGGTGCGCTACGACTACGTGCTCACCGAAAAGGGCCGCGACTTCTACCCGGTGCTGCTCGCCATGACGCGCTGGGGCGACCGGTGGCTCTCGAACGAGGCCGGCCCGCCGATCACCGTGCACCACACCGCGTGCGGGCACGACACGCACGCCGAAATCGTCTGCGCCGAATGCCGCGAACCGATGACGCCGGACGACACCCGGATGCGCCGCGGCCCCGGCTTCCCGCCGCGGCTCGCGCAGCGCCCGGACGTCGAAGCGCGCTTCGCGCGGCAGGAGTGACGTTGACAGGGTAGGTCTATCTACGCAACTATCGTGGTCAGAGGCGCATCGAGAGGAGTGGCGACCACGATGGAGTGGACAGGCGCGCGGTACGCGGACAAGCCGACGGCCGAGGTCTCGACCTGGATCGACGCCGCCCCCGAAGACGTCTGGGCGGTCGTCTCCGACATCGCCGTGATGCCTTCGCTGAGTTCGGAGCTGCAGTCCGTCGAATGGCGCGAGGCCGGCCGCACGTTCGTCGGCCGGAGCAAGCACGACGCGTTCGGCGAGTGGGAGACGACGTCGTTCGTCGTCGAGTGCGAAGCGCCGCGCGTGTTCTCCTGGGCCGTCGCGGACCCGGCCGAGCCGAGCTCGGTCTGGAAGTTCACCCTGGCGCCCGAAGCCGGCGGCACGCGGCTTTCGCAGTGGATGCAGATGGGCCCGGGGCGGTCCGGGCTGTCGTTCGCCATCGACCGGATGCCGGAGAAGGAGCAGAAGATCGTCTTCGTCCGGCTGCGCGAGTTCGAAACCGCGATGACCGGCAACCTCGCCGCGATCAAGGACCGGGTCGAAAGCCGATGAGGACCGCGACGACCGTCGAGTTCTCACGGGATTCGCGCACCACGCTGGACTTCGTGCTGGAGGCGGAAAAGCTCGGTCTCGACGTCTGCTGGGTGGCCGAGGCCTGGGGCTCGGACGCGCCGTCCGCGCTCGGCTACCTCGCCGCCCGCACCGACCGCATCCAGCTCGGCTCCGGCATCATCCAGCTCGGCACACGCACGCCGGTCGCCATCGCGCAGGCCGCGCTGACGCTCGCCGACCTGTCCGGTGGCCGGTTCGCCCTCGGCCTCGGGCCCTCGGGACCGCAGGTGATCGAAGGCCTGCACGGCGTCCCGTTCGCGAAACCGTTGACGCGCATGCGCGAGACCGTCGAGATCATCCGCCAGGCCATCGCGGGGGAGAAGATTTCGTTCTCCGGCAAGACTTTCGAGATCCCACTGCCCGGCGAGGCGCGGGCGATGCGGCTGTCCACCCCGCCGAACCCGGACATCCCGATCTACCTCGCGACGCTGTCGCCGAAGCTCTTGGAGCTGACCGGCGAAGTCGCGGACGGCTGGCTCGGCACCAGCTTCGTCCCCGAAGGCGCCTCCGCGTACTTCGAGCATTTGGACGCCGGGCTCGCGAAGGCGGGTCGCACGCGCAAGGACATCGACGTCTGCCAGGGTGCCGAAGTCGCCTTCGCCGACAACGAGGACGAGCTGCGCGCCATGGTCGGCGGCCGCAAGAAGGAGCTGGCCTTCAGCCTCGGCGGGATGGGCTCGGCCAGCACGAACTTCTACAACAACGCCTACAGCCGCCAGGGCTGGGCGGACGTCGCCGCCGAGGTCCGCGAGCGCTGGCAGGCCGGCGACCGCGACGGCGCGACCGCGCTCGTCACCGACGAAATGGTGCTCGGCACGACGCTGATCGGCACCGAAGAGATGGTGCGCGCCCGCTTGCGCGTCTGGCGCGACACCGGCATCGACACGGTCCGGCTCTACCCGGCCGGCGAAACGCTCGAAGCGCGTCTCACGACGCTTGGCCGCGCACTGGAGCTGCTATGACCGGCGACTGGCACCGCACCGCGTGCAGCCTCTGCTACCTCAACTGCGGGCTGGAGGTGCAGCTCGACGGCCGGAAGATCACCCGCGTCCGCGGCGACAAGGCGCACCCGCGCTCGGGTGGCTACCTGTGCCAGAAGGCGCAACGCCTGACCTGGTACGGCGACCACTCCGATCGCCTGACCACGCCGCTGCGCCGGCGTCCCGACGGCACCCACGAGCCCATCGACTGGGAAACCGCGCTGACCGAGATAGCCGCGAAGCTGCACGCGATCCGCGACGCCGACACCGCGGCGGGCCGTCCCGGCTCGTTCGCCTACGTCGGCGGGGGTGGCCAGGGCAACCACTCCGGCGGCGCGTACGGCGCGTCGCTGCTGAAGTGGATGAACTCGACGCGGCACTTCAACGCGTTGTCGCAGGAGAAGACCGGTGACTTCTGGGTCAACGGGCAGCTGTTCGGCTCGACGCTCGTGCACACCGCCGAGGACGTCGAGAACTGCGACCTGCTGGTGGTGCTCGGCTGCAACCCGTGGCAGGCCCACGGGTTCAGCAACGCCCGGCACGCGCTCAACACGATCAAGAACGACCCGGCGCGCAAGATGATCGTGATCGACCCGCGGCGCACCGAAACCGCGGAGATCGCCGACCTGCACCTGCCGCTGCGCCCGGGCACCGACGCCTACCTGCTGGGTGCGATCCTGGCGCTGCTCCTCGACCGCGGCGGCGTCGACCAGCCGTTCCTCTCCGAGCGCACCGAAGGCTTCGACGAGGTCGCGGCGGTGCTGGCGAAGATCCCGGTGGACGAGTGGATCGCGCACGCCGAAGTGTCCCGGGTGGACGTCGAGCGGGCCGTCGAGCTGATCCTCGCCGCGGAGGCGATGACGGTGCGCGTCGAGCTGGGCATCCAGCAGGGCCGGCATTCGACGCTCAACAGCTACCTCGAGAAACTGTTGTACCTGCTCACCGGCAACTTCGGCCGTCGTGGCACGAACAACCTGCATTCGTGGCTGCTGCCGCTGTGGGGCTCGTCGGGCGGCCGCCGGTCCGAGGTGACCGGGTTCGAGTACATCGGCGGCCTGCTGCCGGCGAACACCCTGGCCGAGGAGATCCTCACCGACCACCCGAACCGGGTGCGCGCGCTGTGGGTCGAGTCGTCGAACCCGGCGAACACGTTCGCGGGCACGCGGGACGTCGAACGCGCCGTGCGGGCAGCCGAGCTGTCGGTGGTCGTCGACGTCGCCCACACCGAGACGGCCGCGCTCGCGGACTACGTCCTGCCCGCGGCGTCGCAGCACGAGAAATGGGAGTTCACCCTCTTCACGTTCGAATGGCCGACGAACTACTTCCAGCTGCGGCGGCCGTTGTTCGACCCGCTGCCGGGCACGCTCGTCGAGGCCGAGATCTACACGCGGCTGTTCGACGCACTGGGCGTGCTGCCGCCGTCGGACGTCCTCGCGTCGCTGGCCGGCGGCCCGCGTTCGGAGCTGCAGGCGGGGATCGGCGCACTGGTCCAGGCGATGCCGGAGCGGTCGGCGATCCTGCCGGTGCTGCTCTACCGGACGCTGGGCGCGTCCCTGCCCGACGGCGCGGCGTCGATCGCGCCGCTGTGGGCGGGCTGCCACCGCGCGGCGAAGACGATGACCGTGCCGGTGCAACGCGCGCTGGGCACCACTTCCACGGGTGCCGAGCTCGGCGAGGAACTCTTCGCGCGCGTGCTGGCCGGGCCGACGCCGTTCTCGACGCACGAGCAGGACGAGGTGTGGAACCTGATGCGCCGCTCGCGCGTCCGGCTGGCGGTGCCGGAACTGCTGGAGTGGCTCGGTTCGCTGGACCCGGCCGCGGAGCGCCCCGACCCCGCGTTCCCGTTCTCGCTGCTCAACGGCCAGCGCCGCGCGCACAACGCGAACCAGATCCTGCGCGACCCGCGCTGGCGCCGCACCGACCCGGACGGCGCGTTGCGCGCGCGTCCGGAAGAACTGGCGTCGATCGGCGCTTCGCCGGGTGATTGGGTGGCAGTGGTGACGCCGGCGGGCCGGGTGGTCGTCCGCGCGGAGGCCGACCCGGGCCTGCGCCCGGGTCAGCTGGCCCTGCCGCACGGCTACGGCATGGCCCACCCGGACGCCGAGGGGCGACGGGTGGTCAGCGGGCCCCGGATCAACCTGCTGACCGACGCCCTGGACCGCGACCCGATCGCGGGAACACCGCACCACAAGGACGTCCCGGCGCGCCTGGAGCCGGCGACGGAGGCGGAACGCGAGCGCGCGGAGGCGGACAGCGTGCGCGTGCGTGCGACCGTCGCGAGTGGACAGTCCTGAGGTTCGCCCCGTTTATAGTGATCCCATGCGCAAGGTGATCTCGAACCTGTTCATCTCGCTCGACGGCGTGGTCGAGGCGCCCGACAAGTGGTCGCTGCGCTACTGGAGCGACGAGATCGGCCAAGCGGTCGGCGCCGGGATGGCCGCGGCCGACGCGATGCTGCTCGGGCGCGTCACCTACGAAGGGTTCGCCGAGGCTTGGCCCGGCCGCAGCGTCGAGGACGACGAAGGCGCCGAGTTCATGAACAACGTGCGCAAGTACGTGCTGTCCTCGACGTTGTCCGAGGTCGGCTGGAACAACTCGACGCTGCTGACCGGCGATCCGGCCGCGGCCGTGCGTGAGCTGAAGGCCGGACCCGGTGGTGACATCATGACCAGCGGCAGCACCACGGCCGTGCGCTGGCTGCTGGCCGAAGGCCTGGTGGACGAGCTGAACCTGCTGCTGTACCCCGTGGTCGTCGGCCGGGGGAGACGGCTGTTCCCCGCGGACGGGTCGTCGTTCCCGCTCGAGCTCAAGAAGTCCTCGACGTTCGGCAACGGCGTCGTCCAGCTGACCTACGTCCTCAGTTGACCTGGCGGGACTGCCCCTGCCAGAACGGCTCCCGGAGCTTGAACTTCTGGATCTTCCCGGTCGCCGTCCGCGGCAGCTCGTCGAGGAACTCCACCCGCTTCGGGCACTTGTACCCCGCGAGGTACTCCCGGCAGTGCTTGATCAGCTCCTCGGAGGTCACCTCCTCGGACGTGACGACCAGCGCCGTCACCAGCTCGCCCCACTTCTCGTCCGGGACGCCGATCACCGCAGCCTCGCGGACCGCCGGGTGCGAGTTCAGGGCGTCCTCCACCTCGATCGACGACACGTTCTCGCCGCCCGAGATGATCACGTCCTTCTTGCGGTCCGCGATCGTCAGGTAGCCGTCTTCGAAGGTCCCGCCGTCACCGGTGTGGAACCAGTTGCCCGCCTGGACCCGCGCGGTCTCCTCCGGGTTCTCCCAGTAGCCGTCGAGGTTGTGGTTCGACTGGGCGAGCACTTCGCCGTCGGTGTCGACGTCGATGCGGACGCCGAGCGCCGGCGTCCCCGCGCGGCCCAGCAGGCGCGCCTGCTCGTGCGGGTCGAGGTCCGCCCACTCGCTGCGCATCCGGTTGACCGTCAGCAGCGGCGCGGTCTCGGTGAGCCCGTAGATCTGGATGAACTCCCAGCCCAGCTCGGCCCGCACCCGCTCGATCGTGCGCGTCGGCGGCGGCGCGCCGGCCACGACGATCCGGACGCGGTCGCGGCCCGGGATCTCGCCTTCCCAGGTGGCGGCGCCGTCGAGGGCCGCCGTGACCACCGCCGGCGCCGCGCACAGGATCGTCACGCCGTGTTCTTCGATGCGCCGGAGGATTTCGGTGCCGTCGACCTTCCGCAGCACGATGTGCCGCCCGCCGAGGCCGGTCACCGCGTACGGCATGCCCCAGCCGTTGCAGTGGAACATCGGCAGCGTGTGCAGCAGGACGTCGTTGTCGTTCAACGTCGTGTGCAGCCCGAACACGGCGGCGTTCAGCCAGATGTTGCGCTGGGTGAGCTGCACGCCCTTCGGCCGTGCCGTGGTGCCGGAGGTGTAGTTGATCGTCGCGGTCGCCGACTCGTCGCCCGCCCACGGCTCCGGGGTGCCCTCGCCGCCCCAGATCGCCTCGTCGTCGCGGCCCAGCACGAAGACGTGCTTGGCCGTCACGGAGTCCAGCAGGTGCTCCAGCTCCGGGTCGACGATCAGGACCTCGGCGCCGGAGTGCTCGACGATGTACTTGACCTCGGCCGCGGCGAGCCGGAAGTTCACCGGCACCAGGACCCGGCCCCAGCCGGACACGCCGAAGAACGACACGAGCAGCCGTGCGGCGTTGTGCGACACCATCGCGACGCGCCCGCCGACCGGCACGCCCAGGGCGTCGAGGTTGGCGGCCTGCGCGCGGGCCCGGCGCGCCACCTCGCGGTAGGTGAGCGAACCCCAGCTCGGCGCGGGCTGGTCCGGCTCGTCGACCACCGCGACGCGGTCGGGGTACACCGTTTCCGCACGGTCGAGGAAGTCCCGGACACCCAGATCGAAGAACATGTCCCCGATGATGACCCTTCGCGGGTGCTCGCACCAGTCCGATGTGGTTCGCTGGAGCGTGATGGACTTCGACACGGTGGCCGGCGAGCTCTACGGGGGTGACCTCGCGGAGTTCGTCAACGCGCGCAACGCCGCCGCGAAGGCTGCGAAGGCCGGGGGAGACGCCGAACTCGCGAAGCGGATCCGCGAGCTGCGCAAGCCGACCACGGCCGCGGCGATCGTCAACCGCCTGGCCAGGGAAGACCCGGGCCGGCTGCGGGAGCTGGCGGAAGTCGGCGACGAGCTGCGCGACGCCCACACCCGCCTCGCCGGTGACGACCTGCGCGCGCTGACCCGGCGCCGCGGCGAGCTGGTCCGGCACATCGTGCGCGACCTGCCTTCGATGAGCGACACCGTTTCCCGCGAGGTCGAGGCGACGCTCGAAGCCGTCGCCGCCGACCCGGAAACGGCGAAGCCGGCCCTCGCCGGGCGGCTGACGTCGGTGGCGCACCAGGACACCGACCAGTGGTTCAGCCTCGCCCCGGCCGCGCCGCCGGCGACCGGCAAGCGCCCGGCGAAGCTGGTGGAAAAAGCCGAACCGGCGAAGCCGAAGAAGGCCGAAAAGGACCGTCAGCGCGAGGAAGCGGACCGCAAGGAACGCGAGCGCGCCCGCGCCGAACGCGAGCGCCTGCGCAAGGAGGCCGCCGAGCTGGCCAAGGACCGCGCGGTGGCCGAGCGCGACCTGGTCCGCACCGAACGCGCGGCCGAGCAGGCGAAGGCCCGCGTCGACGACCTGCGCGAGCGCCTGGCCGAAGCCGAGGAACGCGCCGAGCGCGCGACGGCGGAGTTCGAACAGGCGAAGGAAACCTACGAGCGGGCCGACGAAGCCGCGGAGGAAGCGCAAAAGGCCGCCGACGCCCACTGATCCCGCGCTGCGGTGAGCGCGCGCCCCGGATGGGCCTGCGCACGGTCAGAGCAGCACTTCGGCCAGTTGCCGGTGGTTCTCGGCCTCGACGTCCGGTGACGGGCCGAGCACCTGGACCGCGACGTGGTCGGCGCCGGCGTCCACATGGGACCGCAGGCCCTTGGCGATCGTCTCCGGGGTGCCGTGCAGGACGAGGTCGTCGATCAGGCGGTCGCTGCCGCCGCCGGCGACGTCGGCCTCGGTGTAGCCGTGGCGCCGCAGGTTCGTCACGTAGTTGCACAGCCCGAGGTACGGCCGCCGCACGAACGGGCGGCCGATCGCACGTGCGGCCACCGGGTCGGCGTCGACGACGACTTTCTGTTCCGGCGCCAGCAGTTTGCCCGCGCCCAGCACGGCCCGGGCGTGCCGCGTGTGCGCGACCGGCACCAGGTACGGGTGCGCGCCCGCGGTGCGCTCGGCGGCCAGCTTCAGCACGCGGTCGCCGAGCGCGGCGAGGACGCGGGCCTCGACCGGCACGCCGGCCGCGTCGAGCCGGTCGAGGTAGTCGACGATCTTCTCGTAGGGGCTGCGGTACTCCGTGACGGATTCGGGGTGCCCGACGCCGATGCCCAGCAGCAAGCGCTTTCCGTACCGGCCGGCCAGCCGGTGGTAGGACTCGGCGAGCGGCTCCGCGTCGTCGGACCACATGTTGACGATCGCCGTCGCCACCGTGATCCGCTCGGTCGAGGCGAGCACGTCCTCGACGAACGCGAGGTCGCCGACCGACTTCGACCCGGTGCCGAACCAGACCGTGCCGTAGCCCAGCCGGTCGGCCGCGACGGCGTGCTTCTTGCGGGTTTCGTCGTCGCGGTGCGGGGCCAGGAACACGTCGAACCGCTTCACTACACTCGTCATAGACGTCAATGTAGCAAATGTAGCGACCTCAGTTCGAGAGGCGGTGCAGCCACTCCCGCAGCATCCCGCGCTCGGTGGGCGTCAGCTCGTCGACGTCGTCGGCGAGCCGGGTCGACAAAGCGACCGCGAGCGCGCCGGTCGACGAGCCCTCGGCGGGCCGGTCGGTGAGCAGCCCGGCCAGCACGGACTCCCGGACCTGCGTGGACATCGCCAGGTCGCGGCTCGCTTCGGGCTGGGCGATCAGGCTGAGCGTGACGCCGCTGCCGGCCGCCGCGAACTGCCGGGCGGCCTCGGCCGCCTCGACGCGCAGGCGGCCCTCGCGCGCCAGCGGGGTGAACAGCTCGAGCAGCATCGCTTCGGCGCTGGAGGTGAGGTTGCACGGCACACCCGGCTCGATCTGGCCGTAGAGCAGCACGTAGAACCGCGGGTTCTCCAGGCCGTACTCGACGTGCCGGTCCCAGCCCGCGCGGATCCGCTCGACCGGGTCGCCGCCCGCGTCCGGCGTCTGCACGTACTGCGTGAAGCCGTAGTTGACGACGGCGTCGAGCAGGCCCTGCTTGCTGCCGAAGTGGTGGTAGAGCGTGGGTGCCTGGACGCCGGCGCGCTCGCAGATGGCCCGGGTCGACACCGGCCCGCCCTGCGCTTCGTGCAGCAGCTGCCCGGCCGCCAGCAGCAGGCGGTCGCGGGTGCTGGTGGCGTTGCTCGATCGTCCGGCCATGTAGCAATTGTAACGCCGGTCTGTAGCGTCAGTCCCGGAGCCGCAGCTGGATCCGGCGCAGGCCGGCGAAGGCGTTCAGGATCGCCGGGTCGGTCGTCGCCGCGTCCGGGCGCACCGACCGGTAGCCGTCCAGCAGGGCCTCCCGCAGCTCGTGCCGCTGCGGCAGGTGCCTGAGCTCGTCGAGCGCGACGGCGAGGTCGTAGGCGTAATGCCCGTAGCCGCAGTCGTCGAAGCCGATCGCCCGCACGCGGCCGCGGTGGAACAGGTAGTTCTCCTGCCGCAGGTCGCCGTGCACCAGGCCGAAGACGTCGGCGCCGCGGCCCAGCTCGATCCGGGCCGCGCGGGCCCGCTCGGCGGCGGCGCGGACGCGTTCGTCGCCCCCGGCCCGCGCGACCGCCCGGTCGAGCACGGCGGCCGAGAAGCCGTCCACCTGCGAGCGGCCGAAGTCGGTGAGGTCGTCGACGCGGCCGCGGTCCAGCCCGTTCAGCCGCGCGCCGTGCAGGTGCAGCCGCGCGGTGAACTCGCCGACCGCGTACAGCTGCGGCGCGTTGAGCCGCTCGTCGACGAACCGGCCGTCGACCCAGTGGCAGAGCACGCAGGTGCGCGGCTCCGGGACCGCCGGATCGGCGACCACGGCGACGAAGTCCCGCGCCCGCGTCGGCACCGGCCGCGGGACGACGAGGTCGGTTTCGCGCCGCAGCGCGGCGAGCCAGGCCAGTTCGGACCGCACCTGGGCGGCGCTCGGGCCGTCCGGCCGCTCCACCCGCAGCACGTAGCGGTTCCCGTCGGCGCCGTCGACGCGGAACGTCGTGTTGTGCCCGCGCCCCAACGGGGTCAGCCGGGCCACCGGGACGTCGTAGCCGGTCAAGGCCGCTTCGGCGAGCCGGCGCAGGCGTCGCGTCCGGCCCGAACGGTCGAGCTCGGCGAACGGCCGGTCGTTCGCCGTCGAGCCCGCCATCGCCCACGTGCTCAGCTGACCGACCGTTCCGGCGCGCGGGAGGGCAGGCCCTCGACCAGCCGCTCGACCTCGGTGCCCGGCCGCACCCCGAAGCGCGTGCACCGGCTGTTCGTGCCGATCTCGTCCGCGTGGCTGTGCGCCGAGCTTCGCTGGAAAAGGCCTCTGGTGGTCATACCGTGCCGCACGCGTGATCTCCGTCCGCCGCTTACCGGCCCCTTGCCTTCCCAGAGGGGACACGGGTGAACCGGACGGCCGGTTCAATCCCGGACAGGGCGTAGATCCCGGTGCCGGCCAGCGCGGCCGCGGCCAGCGCGGAGAGGCCGAGGACGGGCAGTGGCGCGGTCAGCGGGTCGATGCCGGCGAAGGACTCGACGCCGATCACGGCGGTGAGCACGGCGTCGGCGACGACGGCCGCGACGACCACCCGCATCCGGTGGGCCTCGGGCCAGCGGCTGAAACGCAGGACCCAGGCCAGCGCGGGCAGCACGAGGATCGCGTGCATCGCGACCGCGTGCAGCGGCTTGAGCGAGCCGGCGGTGGTGTACGCGCCTTCCGGGTCGCCGCCGCGGGCCAGCACCACGCCGCGGGCGATCATCACGGCGCCGGTGGCCAGCGCGACCAGCAGGACGACCAGGCCGGCCCGGACCGCCAGCCGCATGCTGGGCGCGTCCGGACCGGGGCCGACCAGCGCGGCGGCGGTGAAGCCGATGATCGTCAGGACGATCACGGCCCCGCCCGCGGCGAGCGTCATGGACACGGCGGTGTCGAACGGCGTCCCGAAGTCGAAGTGCGACGGCACCCCGCGCCACGCCTGCATGCTGACCAGCACGACTTCGGCGACGCTCGCGGCGGTGAAGGCGCCGAGGAGGACGTTGCGCACCTGGGGTCGCACGGTGAGGAACGACGTCGCCCAGGCCACCGACGCGAGCGTGAGCCCGAACGAGAGGCCGAACGTGACGGCCTTGCGCATCGACAGCGGGCCCAGCCACGAGCCGCCGGTGGCGAGGAGGACGATCGCGTGCACGACGCCGCTCACGAACAGCGCAGCGCCGACCGCATAGGCGACGCGCTCGGCTCGCCGGCCGTCGTGCCAGATCCGGGTCAGTGCGTTCATGACGGGAAGTGTCGCCCGCCGGCGGGGCCCGGCGCGTCGGCCCGGCGTCGACACCCCGGCGTACGCCGAGGTGCGTACGGCAAGCCGGAAGAAAATTGAAAAAGCGATCGTAAAGTACGCCCGTAATTCTTGACCCGGATATTGCCGAAACCGGTGTCCCGCGCCACTCAGCAGGCGGATGCGTTGCGGGTGAAAGAGTTCTACCATCGAATCATGTACATCGCCCTGCTGACCTACACGGCGCCCGAAACAGAAGTCGACTACGCGCTCCCGGACCACGCGGACTGGTTGCGCAAACAATTCACGAAGGGAGTCTTCCTCCTTTCCGGAAAGGGGAACGGCGCCGCCGACCAGGTGATCCTGACGCGCTCGGTGCTGCGCGGCAAGCTCGACGCCGTGCTCGCGAGTGACCCGTTCGTCACCCGCCGTCTCGCCCGCTACGAAGTCATCGAGTTCACCGCCACGCGCACCGCCCAGGAGCTGCTGGCGATCAACGAGGCCATCGCCTCCTGAGGGATCCGCCACGGTCGGGTGGCCCGGCGACGAGGCCCCGCCACCTGCCGGCGAAGAAGTGCTGTCTTTTCCGCGGTCACCTCCCGCCCCTGCGGATGCGGGTGACCTGCGAGCCCGGCACAGCGGTGGGCTCCCAGGGGTGCGCCCCGCCCCCGGCTGGTCCCTCGCCCATGAGAAACCCGCATTGCGTGCCCGGCCGTTTTTGTCGGTGCCCTCCGGTATCGTGGAAACCGGGGGCTGCTCGCCCGAATATGCCGTGATTTCCCTTGCGCCGCAACAGAAATCCGTCTGCGCCCGACGGCCCGGTTTTCACCCGGTTCAGCGATGATCTTCGCACGTGTGTTCGGTAACGTCAGTGGCATGAACGCATTGCTTTCCCTGATCGGACTGCGGCAGCTGCCCAGGCCGGACGAATAGCGCTCGGGCAAGGGCCCGACCGGTCCACCCCGGGCAGCGAGACCCGTGATCGAGCGGCTGTCGAAAACGGCGCACCGGCTCCGTCCCCTGAGCACGAGCGGCCGAGAGGGGCCGCGTGACACGGGAGGCAGCCATGACGATCGAGCGCATGGACAACGTCGGCATCGTGGTCGACGACCTGAAGGCCGCCATCGCGTTCTTCCTCGAGCTCGGCCTGGAGCTCGAGGGCGAGGCGCCGGTCGAGGGGCCGTCGGTGGACCGCATGGTCGGCCTGGACGGCGTCCGGTGCGACCTGGCCGTGGTGCGGACCCCGGACGGCCACGGACGGCTCGAGCTGATGAAGTTCCACGCCCCGGCGGCCACCACCACGGCCGAGCCGAACGCGCCGGTCAACGCCTTCGGGATCCGGCGCATCATGTTCGCCGTGACGGACATCGAAGTCGTCGTCGCCCGCCTGCGCACCCACGGTGCCGAGCTCATCGGCGAGCTGGTGCGGTACGAGGACAGCTACCGCCTCTGCTACGTCCGCGGCCCCGAAGGCGTCATCGTCGCGCTGGCCGAGAAACTCGGCTGAACCCCACCCCACCGGAAAGGACCACCCACCATGGCCGTTGCCGACGATCTCGACCGCGCCACCGACTCGTCATGGGACTGGGTCGCCGAGCAGACCCGCACCTACCTCGCCTCGGGCGGCACCGAAGGGCACGAATCGAACGGCGTGTCCACGCTCATCCTCGCCACGACCGGGCGCCGGACCGGCGAGGCCCGCCGCACCTGCCTGATCTACGGCACTTCGGGCGACGACTTCGTCGTCGTCGCCTCCAAGGGCGGCGCCGACGAGGATCCGGCCTGGTTCAAGAACCTCCAGGCCGAGCCGAGCGTCGGGGTCCAGGTCGGCACCCGCCGGTTCACCGCCCGCGCGCGGGTCGCGTCCGCGGCCGAACGCGAGGCGCTCTGGCCCCGGATGACGCGCATCTTCCCGCTGTACGACGAGTACGCCACGAAGACCGACCGCGTGATCCCGATCGTCCTGCTGACCCCGCAGGAGGAGTGAGCGCGTGCGATCACAGCAACCGGCGGAAGTGCTCCGCCATCTCGAGCCCGCGAGCTTCCTCCGTTGTCGGCCAACGGAAATCGTCGTGCTCGCCCGGGCTGAGCACGACGTCACCGGCGCCGTCCTCTTCCACCGCGTAGACGACGGCGTGGATCTCCATGGCGCGCCCGGCGACGTCCGGCCACGAATCGCGGGACAGCTCGCCCGTGACCCGGACCGTCAACCCGGTCTCTTCCGCGGCTTCGCGGACGGCCGTCGTTTCGCTGGGTTCGCCTGGCTCGACCGTGCCGCCCGGCAGTTCCCACCGTCCTCCGAGGAACGTCCCGGGCGCGCGGCGGAGGAACAGCACCCGGTCATCCCGCGCGATCCAGCAGTAGGCCAGGTGCTTGTGGACGGTCTCCGTCATGCGCGCGATTCTCGCTCAGTTGGTCTTCGACGTCGGCAGGTGGGCGCCGAGGTACCCGACGTACACCGTGCCCGTGCGGTCGGTGTCGTCGAGGAAGTGCAGCCGCGGCGCCGGCGACTTGAAGCGCTCCAAGGCGATGTGCGCGCCGAAGTAGTCGCGGCCCGCCGGGTTCGTGCGGGGGTCCACGCGGAACGTCCGCGCCTGGCGGAGCCGTTCGTTCGTGGTCACCGTGTCCGATTCGGCCAGGGCGATGATGTTGGCGCTGATCAGCGAACCCGGCTGGCCGGTCCGCGCGAAGGCGAGCACGTCGGAGAGCTCGGGGCCCGGGTCCTGGCCCGAGCCGAGCAACGTGGTCCGCGCGCGGGCGTACGCGTCCAAGGTGCGAAGCGCGTCCCACGCCTTGCGGCGCCAGGCGGTGGCTTTCGGGTGGTGGTCGAGGATCGCGGCCGGCGCCGGCTCGGCCGTGATCGCGAGGTGCCTGAGCGAAGCCGTCGCGGCGCCGATCAGCTCGGCGAAGCTGGGGAACTCTTCCGGCGGGCACTCGGCGGCCGCGACCTCGTCGTCAGCGCCGTGGTAGCGGGCCAGGGTCCCCGCCAGCAGGCCGTTCACGCGTCTGAGCTCGTCGCGCTCGGCCTCCGTCTCCTCGAACGCGCGCGCGTAGTCGTCCACCTCCTCCTGCAACTGCGCGAGCTGCGTCCGCAGGCACGCGACGTCGATCGCGGAGAGGTCGTCGAGCCGGCGGCGGAGCACCTTCACCTCGCCGGCGTGCCGGTCCCGTTCCTCGGCGTCGGCCTTCGACTTCTTGCGCAGGATGGTGATCACGCCCCGCGCCTCGGCCAGTTCCCGCTCGGCGCGGGCCAGCTTCTCCGCCAGTCCGGCGTCCGGCTCCCGGTCCGGCGCGGCGAAGGGATCCGAGGTGTACCAGGCCTGCACGCTCGGCACCTCGGCCCACTCTTCGGGCAGCGGGGTCCGGCCGCGCGCCTGGAGCAGCCGCGTGATCGCACCCTGGAGCGCTTCGGCGGGCACCGGGCCGCCCGTCTCGACGAAGTCGGGCAGCTGGTCGCACAGCGGCGCGTACAGCCGCGCGCCCTGCGGTACTTCGTAGCCCAAGGGCACATTCCGGTTGAGCGTGCGGCGGAAGCGGTCGTCGACGTCGAAGACGTTGACCAGACCGGGCCAGCCGTCGACCGGCACCGTCGGTGGTTCGGTGAGCACCAGCACCGCCGACGTCCGCCACTGCGCCACCAGCGCCTCGCCCAGCAGTTCCGCGACGCGGTCGCACTCCTTGCGAGACCAGCCGCGCATGGCGAGAACGGGCGCCTCGATGGGGATCTCGTCGTTGCCGCTCGCGCCGAGCTCTTCCAGCCCGATCCGTTGTGCGGGCGCGACGTGGCAGCTGCGCCACGGGCGCGTGCACGCGGCGGCCAGCAGCCACGTCACGCGGTCCTCGCCCGCGTGGTAGCACAGCGAAAGCAATACCTGAACGGAGTAGCGGCCTTCGCCGTCGCTCCACCCGAACTTCAGGTCGCAGCGGCGCGATCCGCCGTCATCGGACGAGCCGAGATCGGCGACCGTGTAGTCGTCGTGCTGCCGCTGGCGGGCGATCAGCCTGCCGCGCAAGGCGTCCAGGGGGCGTTTCCCCTCGGTGGGGACCAGTCCGTGGTGCCAGATCCGGTGCACCCCCACAGGACTCAACTCCGTTCGCCGGAAACAGGACCTCAGGCGAACATAGCGGATCCTGTGACCGTTCGAACGCGGGGCGTCACCTCATTCACGCGTCCAGAGGCAGAAGGGATGCCCGGCCGGATCGAGGCAGACGCGGACGTGCGGCTGCGGCTGGAACCGCGCGACCACGGCGCCCGCGGCGGTCGCGGCCGCCGTCGCCGCTTCGAGGTCGTCGACCTCGATGTCGAGGTGCAGCTGCATCTGCGGGGCGCCGTCGGCGGGCGGCCACACCGGCGGCACGTGGCCGGTCTCGAGCTGGAACGACAGCCCGGCGCCGCCATCGTCCGGGCGCAGCGTCACCCACTCCGGCTCGTCGGTCCGGATCGGCCAGCCGAGCAACTTCGAGTAGAACGCGGCGAGCGCCCGCGGGTCCGGCGCGCCGAGCACGGTGGAGGTCAGCTTCATGAGCCGGTGGTACCCGCCGCGCCGGGAGTTCTACCGGCTCTGCCCGGTCTGGATGTCGAAGTACGCGACGGGCGGCCCGACGTGCCGCCACGACGTCGTCGCGAACACCGCGGCCCCCGAGAGCGCGAGCAGCGCGGTGAGGACGGCGAGCGTGGCGCCGATCCGGCCCGGGCCGGGCTCGGTGCGCGCGCCGGCGTGGACACCGAAGACGAGCGCCAGCACGCTGATCGGCAGCAACGCGAACCACAGCGCGCCGAGCACCAGCACGAACGCCTGCGTGACCCACGAGTTCGCCCAGGCGGTCACCACCGGCGGCCGGACGATCAGCCACGCCGCCCACGTCGCGACCGCGAGCGTCAGCGCGGGCGCGCCGACCGCGAGCGAAGCGATCCCCAGGCCGCGGCCCGGCCGGGTGGTTTCCGACGGCTCGGTTTCGAAGTCAGGTTCCCCCATGCCGGGATCATCCCGGCCGGGCCGCTTCGCGTTACGCGGAATACCCCGGCGCCGCGCGGGTTGACTCCAGGCGCAGCCGCAGGGATCACCGAGGGAGCCACCATGTCGTCCGAGTTCGTCCAGGGGACCGTCGCCGACGGGTTCGAGTCCGTCCGCGAGGAGTTCGCGGCCGTAGCGGCCGCCGAAGGGGGCGACTACGCCGCCCAGCTCGTCGCGCACGTCGACGGCGAACGCGTCGTCGACCTGTGGACCGGGCCCGAGATCACCGCCGATTCGCTGACGGGCGTGTTCTCCTCGACCAAGGGCGCCGCGCACCTGGTGGTCGCGCTGCTGGTCCAGGACGGCGTGCTCGACCTCGACGAGCGGGTCAGCCACTACTGGCCGGAGTTCGGCGCCGCCGGCAAGGCGGCGATCACGCTGCGGGAGCTGCTCGCGCACCGCGCCGGCGTCGTCGGCGCCGACGAAGGGTTCGCGGCCGCCGAGATCGCGGACGACCGGGTGATCGCCGCGCGCATCGCCCCGCAGCGGCCGTACTGGCGGCCCGGCACCCAGTTCGGCTACCACGCGCTGGTGATCGGCGCGCTGACCGGCGAGGTCGTCCGGCGGGTGACCGGACGCAGCATCCAGGAGCACTACGAGGAGCGCGTCCGGAAGCCGTTCGGCCTGGACTTCTACCTCGGCCTGCCGGAGGAGCTCGAGCCGCGCTTCCTGACGACGCAGCCGATGCTGCCCACGCCGGAGCAGCTGGCCGAGCTGGAGGCCGGGGCGACCGGGCCGGACAGCATCACCGCGATCGCCTTCAACCGCAACCACCCGAAGGCGCCGGAGCTCTGGGACCTCCCGAACATCGAGGCGGTCCGCCGTCTGAGCCCGGCCTCGGTCGGCGGCGTGGGCTCGGCCCGCGGCCTGGCGGGCATGTACGCGGCGGCGATCAGCGGCCCCGAGCGGCTCCTGAGCCCGGAGACGGCGGCGGAGTTCGCCCAGATCCATTCGGTCGGCGACGACCTGGCGACCCGCAACCGCAACGCCTTCGGCCTCGGCTTCGCCGTCGTCTCGGACGACTACCCGGAGCTGGGCCAGGGCGCGTTCGGCCACAGCGGCGCGGCGGGCTCCCAGGCTTTCGCGGACCCGCGCAGCGGCCTCGCGTACGGCTACAACCGTCGCCGCTTCGCGTTCCCGGGCGGAGCGGCCCCGGAAAACGCGCGGCTGGTCCGCACCGTCCACAAGGCGGTGATCGCCAGGCGAGCGTAGCTGTCCACAAAGGACACTCCCGGCCGGACGGCGCTGTCGTCCGGCCAGGGTGACGCGCGCCCGAGACTCGAAGCTACGGCACGGGAACTGCACGATCGGGCAGCCGTCCGTGCCGTGGGCGACCGGCCGGTCGCGGTCCGTGCCCGGCGCATCACGCCCCACCGGACGGCCCCGCCGTCCGCTCACCCACCCGGCGGCGGTGCACGTCCGCAGTGGACACCGTTACAGAGTTCACTCGTTAGGACGTTCCGGCCGGGGCGTTTGGCCTGATCACGGCACTCGGTCTGACTTTCCGTAGCGAAAACCCTCCCGATCATTGCTCCGTTGTGAAACTATTGGTCCGTTCGCGGGGAGAGGGCCTCGCGACGGGGACACACCGTCACGGCCGCGTCCCCATGCAGATCCCCAGGGGAGAGGAGATCGACCATGTCGACGCCCACGGACACCAAGCCGGAAGAGACCCCGGAGCCGACCGAGAAGGCGGGCCCGGTGGTCCCGCACCCCGAGCCCGACGAGTTCGGCTGGGTGCACATCGACCACGACCCGCTGGTCCCCGCGAAGGACCAGAGCGGCGGTCCGGTCGTGACGCCGAACTGCGCGCCGCCCTGCTACCAGGTGGCCCGCTGAACTTGACCAAGCTGTGACCGCCCGCCTGCCGATCTTCGACCGGTAGGCGGGCTCCGTTCTGCTTACGCCTGTGCTGTCATAGGAGAGTGCCTGTGACAAAGCTGGACCCGTCCGAAGTCATCGACAGGGTCCGCAAACTCCAGCAGACCGCTTCGGACGTTTCGTGCCTCGGGCGCTTCCACGAGGGCGTGCGTCTCCTGCGCAAGGGCATGGGCCTGCTGGACTCGATGTATCCGGTCGGCCCCGCGCACCGCACCGACTGGATGGTCACGCGGATCCGGCTCTCCAGCACACTGGTCGCGCTGAACTCGGAGATCTCCGGCGACATCAAGGCCGGGCTCGCCGGGCTGGACGACGTCCGCCGGCTGATCACCGGGGTCGAGGACGAGGTCGTGCGCGCCGAGCTGAGCGCGGCGCTCGAGCACAACTACGGCGCGCGGCTCATGAGCGTCGGCCGGAACGAAGACAGCCTCGGCTACTTCGGGACCTCGATGGAGCACCGGCGCTTCTGGCTCGACCACACCACGGAACCCGAACCCCGGATGGTCGGCCTCGTGCAGACGCTGGCCGCCCGGGGCTGGGTGCACACGAAGCTCGGCAACGTCGGCCGTGCTCGCGAGGACCTCAGCCGCGCCATCGAACTCGCCGAGAAGTACGAGCTGCGCGCCGACGCGGCGGACGGCCGGCGCTTCCTCGGAACGCTGGCGCTGCGGACCGGAGACGTGCCCGAGGCCCTTCGCCTCTACGAGGTCAGCGAGCGTTCGTACCGGGCGCTGGACCTCGACGTGCCGTCCCAGCTGAGGCTGGAACAGGCCGAGGCGCTGCTGGCCGCGGGGCTGGCCGGTGAGGCGGGCGAGCACCTCGACGACCTGATGGAGTCGATGCGTTCGCTGCCGAGCGTCACGCGCGAGCTGGCCTACATCGAGCTGCACCGGGCCGAAGCCGCGCTGAGGGCGGACGACCTGGACCTGGCCAGGCAGATGGCCGGGTCGTCCCGCCGGCGGATGCTCAAGGTGGGGTGCCAGACCTGCGCCGGGAACGCGAAGATCATCGGACTGCAGGCCGACGTGCGGGAAGCGCTGCGCTCGGGGGAGATCCCGGCGTCCCTGCCGCACCGGGCCATCCGGACCGCCGAGACGCTGCCCGTACCGCGGCTCACCGAGCAGGCGGCCACCGCGCGGATGCTCGCCGTCCGGTTGGACATCCGGCGGGGCAACCTCAAGCGCGCCGGTGAGACCCTCCGGAAGGTGCCGCGTCCCGGGCAGCTCACCCCCATCGACTACCGGATGCTGCGCCGGCTCTGCCGGGCCGAACTCGCCGTCGCGCAGGGGAACCGGGCCAAGGCGCTCACCGAAATCCGGTCCGGGCTCACCGAGCTCGATGCCGTGCGGGATCGGATGGGCGGGCTCGATCTCGTCTCCGGGACCGCGCTCCACGGTCAGGAGCTCGCCGACCTCGCCGTGAAGCTCGTGCTCGAACGCAACGACGCCCGGCGGCTGTTCGTCTGGCTCGAACGGACGCGGGCGCAGACCTACCGCTACGAACCGCTCTCGGCCGGGACCGATCCCGAGCTCGCCGCGCGCGTGGCCGAGGTGCGCGGGCTGGGGCAGGCCATCCAGGAAGCGCAGCACGACGGTCATCCCGTCGCCGGGCTGCGCGCCAAGTACAACGAACGGCTTCGCGAGGCCCAGCGGCTCGGGTGGCACACCGGGCGGTGGGGGCGGCCACGGCCGGTGGCCGGGCTCGACGAGGTCTTCGCGCAGCTCGGCCGCCGGGCCATGGTCAGCTTCGCCGCCTCCGGGGACGAGCTCGTCGCCGTCGTCGTGGCCGGGGGCGAGTGCCGGCTCGTGCGGCTCGGGTCCGCCGAGGCCGCCGCCGAGTCCGCGCGCGTGCTCAACGTCGACCTCGACGCCCTCGCGCCCGACAACCTGCCCGAGCGGCTCGCCGAGGTCGTCATGGCCTCCGCGCGCAAGCAGGCCGACAAGCTCGACGCGCAGCTGATCCAGCCGCTCGCCGAGCTCTTCGGTGACCGCGAGCTGGTCATCGTCCCCACCGGGCCGCTCTACGCCGTGCCGTGGGGCGTCCTGCCGGGGCTGCGGGGGCGCCCGACCGTCGTCGCGCCGTCCGCGACCGCGTGGCTCGCCGCGGAGCTGACGAAGTCGCCGCGGGCGCGCAAGATCGTGCTCGTGCGCGGGCCGGGGCTCGCCGGGGCGCGCGGTGAGCTGGAGAAGCTGACCACCCACTACCGCGCCGCGACGACCATGACCGGCGCCAAGGCGACCGTCAAATCCGTGCTGCGCGCGATGGACGGCGCCAAATTGGCGCACTTCGCCGCCCACGGCGCGCACGAGCCCGAGAACGCGCTGTTCTCCCGGCTCGAGCTCGCCGACGGCGCGCTCTTCGGGCACGAGATGGCCGGCCTGCGGCAACCGCCGCGGCAGGTCGTGTTCGCCGCGTGCGAGCTGGCGCTCAACCGGATCCGGCCGGGCGACGAAGCCCTCGGCTTCGCCAGCGCCCTGCTGGCCAGCGGCTCGCGGACGGTGATCGCGCCGCTGTCCCGCGTCGGCGACCTGGCCTCGGCGGCCGCGATGGACGACTACTACCGCGCGCTCGCGGTCCGGGACAGCCCGGCGCTGGCGCTGGCCGACGCGATCGCCGTCGACCCGTTCCGCCGCCCCTTCGTCTGCCTCGGCGCCGGCTAAGCGGCCGGGGGCGACCACACCAGTCGCGGGTCGGTCTGGACGAAGCTGCCGAGCAGCTGGTCGATGCGCGTCAGCACGTCGAGGTCGAGGCGGACGCCGGCGGCCTTCGCGTTTTCCGTGACCTGCTCCGGCGTGCTCGCGCCGACCACGGCCGAGGCGACCGTCTCGTGCTGCAGCGTCCACGCCAGCGCGAGCTGCGCCATCGTCAGGCCGGCGTCGTCCGCGACGCCGCGCAGCAGCTCCACCCGCTCCAGCAGCTCCGGCATCAGCAACGGCCGCGCGGACGCCTTCCCCGCCGCGCGCGAGCCCGCCGGGATGCGGCCGTCCCGGTACTTGCCGGTCAGCACGCCCTGCGCGAGCGGCACCGACGCGAACTGCCCGACGCCGATCCGCTCGCCCACCGGCATCACCTGTGCCTCGGCCACCCGCCACAGCATCGAGTAGTGCGGCTGGTTGGCGATGAACGGCACGTCGTACCGCGAAGCCGCCTCGTGCGCCTGCAGCAGCTGCTCGGCCGTCCACTCCGACGTGCCCACGTACCGGACCTTCCCCTGTCGCACCAGGTCCGAGAGCGCGAGGAACGTCTCCGCGACCGGCGTCCGGTAGTCGAAGCGCAGCAGCTGGTAGACGTCGACGTGGTCGGTGCGCAGCCGCCGCAGGGAGCCTTCCAGCGACGCGATCACGTGCTTGCGGCTCAGCCCGGCGTCGTTCGGCCCCGGACCTTCCGGCCAGAACACCCCGGTGCACAGGACGAGCTCGTCGCGGCGGACGGCGGAAAACGCGGCCCCGTAAGCCTCTTCGGCGGCGCCGTCGTGCCACGCCGCCGCGGTGTGGAACGTCGTGACGCCCGCGTCCAGCGCCGCCGCGACGCAACCGGGCGCGTCGTGCGTCAGCCAGTTGCCGTACGCGATCTCGCTCACCGCGAGCCCGCTCGCGCCGAGCCTCCGGTACTCCACTTTCAGCCTCCCTGGACGGCCATCTCGTCGATCCACGCGTCGACCGCGCCCGCCTTGCGCGCGAACGACTCCCGCACGGATTCGTGCGGCAGGATCAGGAACTCCTCCTTGCCGAGCCCGTGCACGACCGCCTCGGCGACGTCTTCGGGTTCGAGCAGCGGCGCGGCCGCGGCGATGGCCAGCGCGGCCGGGTGGCCCGCCGCGATGCCGGGCTCGAGCAGCGCCGTCCGGACGCCGAGCGGGCACAGCGCGCTGACCCGCACCCCGCGCGGCCGGTAGGTGATCGCCAGCCATTCGGCGAGGCCGACGGCCGCGTGCTTGGTGACCGAGTACGGCGCGTCGCCCGGGGTGCCGAGCAGCCCGGCCGCCGACGCCGTGATCAGCAGGTAGCCCTCGCCGCGCGCGAGCATCGCGGGCAGCACGACCTGCGCGGCGTGGACGTGCTGCAGCACGTTGATCTCCCATGACTTCGCCCACTGCTCGTCCGCCGCGTGCACGCCGGTGCCGAACGCCGCGCCCGCGTTGGCGCAGAACAGGTCCACCGGGCCGAACGCGGCCTTCGCCGTCGCGACCAGTGCCGCCAGGTCCTTTTTGGACGTCGCGTCGGCGGCGACCGCGACGGCCCGGCCGCCCGCGGCCGCGATCTCCTCCGCCACCCGCTCGGCCCCCGCGGTGTCGACGTCGGACACGACGACCCCGGCCGCGCCCTCGGCGGCGAAGCGGCGGGCCATGGCCGCGCCGATCCCGTGGGCCGCGCCGGTCAGCACGACGACCCGTCCGCTCAGTTCCACGCGGCCTCCCGTATTCGAATTCACAGTGTCACGAACGTGCGAGAAATGTATTCCGCGGTTGCGATACAGGTGATAAAAGTGCTGGTCAGAGCGTTGATCGTGCCGCGTTCCACAGTTTCGTACTTTAGCACGAGTATTGCGTTTCCCGGGCCCGGTGCGTTATTCCTGGGATCGGTCCGGTGAAGATCACCCCACCCCGCACAGGAGGTTCGCCGATGGCCGAGCTCGTCCCGCCGTCGCACGCTCGACGGCTGCGGTGCCTGGGCGTCGGCGATCCCGACGTCGTCGCCGCCGTCGCTCGCGACGGCGGGCTCGGCGTGCTCGACGGCGCCGATCCGGCCGCCCTGCGGCTGGTCGCGGCCCGGGTCCGGGTGCCCTTCGGGGTGCGCACGAACGGCGTGCTGCCCGAGGGCGCGGCCTTCGCCGTCCGGACGGCCGCGCCGTGGGCCGGCGCGCTCGCCGAGGTCCCGGACGCCACCAGGGCCGCCGAGGCCGTCCGCGGCGGCGCGCTCGGGCTCGTCGCCCGCGGCGGCGAACTGAGTGACTTCGTTCTGCTGCAACAACTCTTGACCGCCTTCGACGTTCCGGTGTGGGGCAGTGTCGCGGGGCCGAGGACGGCGGTGGGTGCGCTGGCCGGCGGCGCGGCGGGTGTCGTCGTGTCATCCACAGTGGACGTGCGGCGGATCGTCGGTGCCGAAGTGCCCACGCCGGCGCCGTCCGGCCGGCTCTGCCGGACCCTGGGCAGCGAACTGCCGGTCGTCCAGGGCCCGATGACGCGGGTGAGCGACCAGCCCGGCTTCGCGGCGGCCGTCGCCGATGCGGGCGGGTTCCCGTTCGTCGCGGTGGCCACGGCGAACGGCGCGCGCACCACGGACCTGCTCACGCGCACCGCCGAGCGGCTCGGCGACCGGCCCTGGGGCGCGGGCATCCTCGGCTTCGTACCCGACGCCCTGCGCGTCGAGCAGCTCGCCGCGATCCGCGCGGCGCGGCCGCGGTGCGTGCTCGTCGCGGGCGGGAAACCGGGGCAGGTCAAGGCGTTGGAGGCCGACGGGATCGCGACGTTCGTGCACGTGCCGTCGCCGATCCTGCTCCGCCAGTACCTCGACGCCGGGGTCCGCCGGTTCGTCTTCGAAGGCGCCGAGTGCGGCGGGCACGTCGGGCCGCGGACGAGTTTCGAGCTGTGGGAACAACAGCTGGCCGTGCTCGAGGGGGCCGAGGACGTCGAGGTGCTCTTCGCGGGCGGGATCCACGACGCCCGGTCGGCCGCGATGGTCGCCGCGATGGCCGCGCCGCTCGACGCGTTCGGTGTCCTGATGGGCACCGCCTACCTGTTCACCGAGGAAGCGGTGACGCACGGCGCGATCACCGGCCTGTTCCAGGACCGCGCGCTCGCCGCCGGCGCGACCGTCACCCTCGAGACCGCGCCGGGGCACCGGACGCGCTGCCTGCCCAGCCCGTACACGGCGGAGTTCGAGCAGGTCAAGGCGAGCCTGACCGGGAGTCCCGAAGCGTGGCAGCGCCTGGAGGAGCTGAACACCGGACGGCTGCGCGTCGCGAGCAAGGGCGTCCGGCGTGACGGCGAGCGCATCGACGAGGCCACCCAGTTCGCCGAGGGCATGTACATGGCGGGCGAGGTCGCGGTGCTGCGCGACCGCCGGACGACGATCGCCGAGCTGCACCGCGAGGTCACGTCGGGCCGGACGTTCACCCGCCCTGTGGAACCGAAGCCGGTCGGCGCGAACCGGGACATCGCCGTCATCGGCATGGCCTGCACGTTCCCCGGCGCGCCGGACCTCGACGCGTTCTGGTCCGCGATCCTGCGCGGCGAGGACGCGGTCACCGAGGTGCCGCCCGGGCGCTGGGACCCGGACGTCTACTTCGGACAGTCCACTTCGAAGTGGGGCGGCTTCCTGCCTACCCTGGCCGTCGACCCGCTCGACCACGGCATCCCGCCGTCGGCGATGACCAGCATCGATCCGGCCCAGCTGGTTTCGCTCGAGACCGCGCGCCGGGCGCTCGCCGACGCCGGGTACGCCGAGCGCGACTTCGACCGCGAGCACACCAGTGTCGTGTTCGGCGCGGAGGCGGGCGGCGACCTCGCCAATGCGGGCACGCTGCGGTCGCTGCTCGACGGTTACCTCGACGAAGTCCCGCCCGAGCTGCTGGAGCAGCTGCCCGAACCCACCGAGGACACCTTCCCGGGCACGCTCGCCAACGTCATCTCCGGCCGGATCGCCAACCGGCTCGACCTCGGCGGCGCGAACTACACCGTCGACGCCGCGTGCGGGTCTTCCCTGGCCGCGCTGGACCTGGCCGCCAAGGAACTGCGGGCGGGCACGAGCGAGCTGGTGCTGTGCGGTGCGGTCGACCTGCACAACGGCATCCACGACTACCTGATGTTCACCTCGGCCGGCGCGCTCTCGCCTACCGGGCGCTGCCGCCCGTTCGACGCGGCCGCCGACGGCATCGCGCTCGGCGAGGGCGTCGCCTGCCTGGTGCTGAAACGGCTTTCCGACGCCGAGCGCGACGGCGACCGGATCTACGCGGTGGTCAAGGGCGTCGGCGCGGCGAGCGACGGCAAGGCGCTGGGCCTGACGGCGCCGCGGCCGGAAGGCCAGCACCGCGCGCTGGACCGGGCCTACCGCGACGCCGGAGTGTCCCCTGTGGACGTCGGGCTGGTCGAAGCGCACGGTACCGGCACGGTCGTCGGCGACGCCACGGAACTCCGCACGCTGACCGGGTTCTTCACCGACGCCGGCGCCGGGCCGGGCAGCTGCGTGCTCGGTTCGGTGAAGAGCCAGATCGGCCACACGAAGTGCGCGGCCGGGCTGGCCGGGCTGATCAAGGCCGCACTCGCGCTGTGGCACGAGGTCGTCCCGCCGACGCTGCAGCTGACCCGGCCCAACGCGGCGTGGGACGCCACCACCAGCCCGTTCACGTTCACGACGGCCGCGCGGCCGTGGGCGGACCCGGCCCGGCTCGCGGGGGTGAGCGCGTTCGGCTTCGGCGGCACCAACTTCCACGCCGTGCTCGGCGCGGGCCCGGTGAGCCCCGACCGGCGGCACGGCCTGCGCGACTGGGCCCCCGAGGCCGAGGAGATCCTCGCCGGTATCGGCCGGAGCGACGCCGATCCCGGAAAAGTCGCGTTCCTCTTCCCGGGACAGGGCAGCCAGCGACCCGGCATGCTCGCCGAGCTGTTCGTGCACTTCCCGGAGCTGGCGGACGTGCTCAAGCTCGCTCCCGACGTCGCCGCGAAAGCGTTTCCGGCAAGGGCTTTCGACGCCGACGCGGTCCAGGACCAGGAACGAGCCCTGACCGACACCCGCGTCGCGCAACCGGCGCTCGGCCTGGTCGAGACGGCGGTGGCGCGGCTCCTGGACCAGGTCGGCGTCCGCCCGGACTTCCTCGCCGGGCACAGCTACGGCGAACTGGTCGCGTTGTCGGTCGCGGGCGCGTTCGACACCGAGACCCTGCTGCGGCTCAGCCACGCGCGGGCGAAGGCGATCGCCGACGTCGCGCGGCCCGGCACGATGGCCGCCGTCAAGGCGCCGCGGGACCTCCTCACGCCCACCCTGATCGGCCCGGACGTCGTGGTCGCCAACCACAACGCCCCCGAGCAGGTCGTCCTTTCGGGCCCGGTGGCGGCGATCGAACGCGCGATCCGGCGGCTGCGGGAAACCGGCGTCACGGCCCAGCGGATCCCCGTCGCCTGTGCGTTCCACAGCCCGCTCGTCGCCGGGGCGGGAGCCGTCTTCGCGGCCGAGCTCGCCGGTGAGTCCCTGTGTGATCCACAGTGGACAGTGTGGTCGAACCGCACCGCGAAGCCGTACGAGGGCGATGTCCGAGCCGAACTGGCCGCGCAGATCAGTGCGCCCGTGCGGTTCCTCGAGCAGATCGAAGCGATGTACGCGGCCGGGGCGCGGACGTTCGTCGAGGTGGGACCGGGCCGCGTGCTCACCCGGCTGGTCGGGGAGATCCTCGGCGAGCGCCCGCACACCGTCGTCGCCTGCGGACCCGATCTCGAAGCGTTCCTGACCGCGTTGCGGACGCTCGCCGACGCCGGCGTCGGCGTCCGCACCGAGCGGCTGACCCGGCCGCGGCGTCCCGCACCGTCCCCGACCGCCTGGGCCGTCGACGGGCGGTCCGTCCGCGCGCCCGGCGCCGAGGCACCCGCCCTGCCCCCGGCCCGACGAATCCGGAGTACCGCCATGACCCCGTCCGCACCCGGCCGCGACCAGGCGATCGTCGACTTCCTGCGCACCACCCGTGAGCTCGTCGCGGCCCAGCGGGAGGTCATGCTCGGCTACCTGGGCAGCACTCCCGCGCCCGCCCCCGTCCCCGTCGCGGCGCCCGTCGTCGTCGAGGAACCGCTTCCGGAGCCGGAGCCGGTGGTGGTCGAAGCCGCTCCGGCTGACGTCTTCACCACGGTGATCGGCGTGATCAGCGAACGCACCGGCTACCCGGCCGAGATGATCGCCGGCGACCTCGACCTCGAGGCGGACCTGTCGATCGACTCGATCAAACGGACCGAGATCGCGGGCACGCTGCTGGCCCGGCTGGGGCTGCCCGCCGACGACCGCACCGACCAGCTCAGCCGCGACCGCACGGCCGGTGCCCTCACCGCGCACCTGGAGAACTGGCTGGCCCCGGCACCGGAAGCGCGGGCGCCGCGCCGGTACGGCCTGGTCAAGGTGCCCGTGCCGCTCGATCCGGATCCCGCGCGGTTGCGCGGGCGGTCCGTGGCCGTGCTGGGTGACGACGAGTCCGTGCGGGCCGCGTTCGCCGCGGCCGGTGCCGAGCTCGTCCCGGCGGACGCGGACATCACGGTCGTCCTGGCGGCCGGCCGCAGCGTCCCGGAGGTGTTCAAGCTCCTCAAGACGGTGAAGGGCACGGTGCTGCTGGCGGCGGAGCCGGGGACGGCCGGCCTCCGCGGCCTGGCCCGCGCCGCCGCGCTGGAACGCGACGGCGGCACCCGGCTCGTCGAAGTCACCCACGACGTCGCCAAGGTGCTGGTCGACGAGGCCCTCAGCGACGGCCCTTCGGTCGTGTGCCACGACGAGAGCGGCCGCTTCACGATCGAGCCGCGGCCCGCGGACCTCCCGTCGATCGCCTACTCCGGCGCCGGTCCCGGTGGCGGCGAACTGGCCGCGCTGGGCCTCGGCCCGGACTCGGTGGTGCTGCTGGTCGGCGGCGCGCGGGGGATCACGGCGCACGCCGCGACCGCGTTCGCCGCGGCCGGCTGCCGGATCGAACTGGCCGGGCGGACGCCGTGGCCGGGGGAGCCGGACGACCTGCCCGAGGACCCGGCCGCGATGCGGGCGGTGCTGGCCGGCCGGGGCGGATCGGTGGCCGGGATCGAACGGCGGGTGCGGACCGTGCTGGCCCAGCGGGAAATCGGCCGCACGCTCGACGAGGTCCGGGCCGCGGGTGGCGACCCGGCCTACCGGACGCTCGACGTGCGTGACCCGGAAGCGGTCCGGCGCCTGGTGAAGGACCTCGGCCGGGTCGACGGCGTCGTCTTCGCGGCAGGGGTGATCGACGACAAGCTCATGGCGGACAAAGACGAACTGTCGTTCCGGAATGTCTACGAGACCAAAGTGGAGGGTGCTCGCGCGCTGCTCGACGCGCTCGACGTCGAACCCGGCTTCGTCGCGTTCTTCGGCAGCATCGCGGCCGTGCTCGGTAACCGCGGCCAGACGGACTACGCCGCGGCGAACGACGCTCTGGAGACATTGGGCCGCGATTGGCCCGGCCGGGCCGTGACCGTCCACTGGGGACCGTGGGCGCCTGCCGACGACCACCGCGGCATGGTGTCGCCGGAGCTGGCGCGCGAGTACGAGCGCCGGGACGTCGCCCTGCTCGACCCGGCCGAGGCGACCGCGGCCCTGCTGCGCGAACTCGCCTACGGCTCGGACCGTGCGGTGCTGTACACGGCGTCGCTGTGGTGAGCCAGGAGCCGGTCGCGATCGTCGGCATGGGCGTGTTCCTGCCCGGCGCGTCCACAGTGGACCAATATTGGCGGAACCTGGTCGACGGCATCGACGCCGTCACCGAGGTCCCGTCGCACCGCCGCGACCCGGCGTTCCACGGCCACGACGGCACCGGGCCGGACCGGACGCACGGCCGTCGCGGCGGCTTCGCCCCCGACACCCTCGAGTTCGACCCGGTGGCCCACGGCGTGCCGCCGACGTCCCTGGAGGGCACGGAACCGGACCAGCTGACGGCGCTGGCCGTCGCGGTCGCCGCCGTCGAGGACGCCGGTGGCCTCGGCCGGCTCGGGGACCCCGAGCGCGTCGGCGTCGTGCTCGGCCGCGGCGGCTACCTCTCGCCCGGGCTGCGGGGCTTCGACCAGCGGGTCCGCACCGTCCGGCAGATCACCCGCACGGTCGGCGAGCTGATGCCCTCGGCCGGCCCCGACGTCCTCGACCGGCTGCGGACGGCGTTGCTGGCACCGCTCGGCGAGTTCCGGCCGGAGACCGCCGCCGGACTGGTGCCCAACCTCGCCGCGGCCCGCGTCGCCAACCGGCTCGACCTCGGCGGTCCGGCGTACACAGTGGACGCCGCGTGCGCGTCTTCGCTGGTCGCGGTCGACCAGGCGATCGGCGAGCTGACCCGGCACCGCTGTGACGTCGTGCTGGCGGGTGGTGCGCACCAGACGCACGACGACACGCTCTGGTCGCTGTTCACCCAGCTCGGCGCCCTTTCGCCGAGCCAGCGGATCAGCCCGCTCTCGCGCGAAGCCGACGGCATGCTCATCGGCGAGGGCACCGCGCTCGTCGTGCTCAAGCGGCTGGCCGACGCCCGGCGCGACGGCGACCGCGTGTACGCCGTGATCCGCGGCAGCGGCACGTCGAGCGACGGGCGCGGCGCGAGCCTGCTCAGCCCGTCCGTCGCCGGGCAGACCCTGGCGCTGCGCCGGGCTTGGGACGGGCTCGATCCGGCGGAAATCGGCCTGCTGGAGGCACACGGCACGGCGACGCCGGCCGGGGACGCCGCCGAGCTGACGACCGTCGCCGACGTCTTCGGCCAGGCCGCCGGGCCGCGCTCGGTGATCGGCTCGGTGAAGTCGATGATCGGGCACACGCTGCCGACGGCCGGGGTCGCCGGATTGGTCAAGGTGGCGCTCGCGCTGCACCACGGGATGTTGCCGCCGACGCTCAACTGCGCCGACCCGAACCCGCTGCTGGACAAGACGCGTTTCCGTGTGCTGGCCGAGGCCGAGCCGTGGGGCGAGCTGCCACGGGTGGGCGCGGTCAACGCGTTCGGCTTCGGCGGCGTCAACGCGCACGTCGTGCTGGAAGGGGGCGATCCGGCGCCGAAGCGGCGGGTGCGCGTCGACGAGCCGGAACGCGTGCTGCGGCTGGCCGCGGGCACACCGGAAGAGCTGCTGGAGCGCCTCGACCGGCCCGGCGACGAACGTGACGGGCCGTGCCGGATCGGGATCGTCGGCCCGGACGAGCGCAAGCTGGCCACGGCCCGCAAGGTGCTGGCCAAGGTGGCCGCGACGGGCAAGGCGTGGCACGGCGGCGGCGACGTCTGGTGCTCGGTCGACCCGCTGCTGCCCGGCGGCAGGATCGCGTTCGTCCACCCGGGACTGGAAGACGGCGCCGAGCCGCGGATCGGCGATGTGGCCGCGCACTTCGGCCTCGACCGTCCACAGTGGTCGACGGCCAGCGTGCTCGACCGCGCCGCGAGCGTGTCGGCCACCGGGCTGATGCTCGGCGAAGTCCTGCGGCGGCTGGCGATCCGGCCCGACGCGCTCGCCGGCCACAGCGTGGGCGAGTGGACGGCGATGCAGGCCGCCGGGATGTACCGGGCCGACCCGGGCGTCCTCGACCGCTACTGGCCCGACGGGTTCGAGCTGCCCGAAGCGGACTACCTGGTGCTGGGCTGCCCGGCCGCGCGGGTGGCCGGGCTGCTGCCCGGCGACCTGGTGATCTCCCACGAGAACGCGGTCAAGCAGACGATCGTCTGCGGGCCGCCCGAGGCCGTCGCCGAGTTCGCCGAGACCTGCCGTGGCCAGGGGATCGTGGCCCGGACGCTGCCGTTCCGGTCCGGGTTCCACACGCCGTTGATGCGGGCGCACCTCGCGCCGTTCGCCCGGCTCGTCACCGAGCTCGACCTGCGCGAGCCGGCGCTGCCGGTGTGGTCCGCGACGACCGCGGCGCCGTACCCGGCCGCGCTGGAAGCGATTCGCGAGCTGTACCTGGTCCACCTCGTACGCCCGGTCCGGTTCCGGGCGCTGACCGAGGCCCTGCACGACGCCGGGTTCCGCGCGTTCGTGCAGGTCGGAGCCGGTCAGCTCGGCTCGTTCGTCACCGACACGCTCGGCGAGCGGCGGCACCTGGTCGTCGCCGCCGCGTCCGGCACGCGGTCCGGGCTCGCGCAGCTGCGTCGCGCCGCGACCGCGTTGTGGACCGAAGGCGGTAACCCGGACTTCGAGGTCCTCGAACCCCGCCGGATCCGGCTGAACACCGGAAATCCCTTGCTGTCGCTGGGAGAGTCGGCACGCGGTCTGCTCGAGCACGAGGTGCTGCCCGCCGGGGTGCCGGACGCGATCGTCGCCGAGTTCACCGCGCTGCTCACCGACACCCGCCGGGCCGCCGCGGACGTCGTCGCGGCGGCCGCCCGCCGCCGCGTCGAGTCCACTGTGGACGTCTCGCTCACGGCGATGCCGTACCTGCGCGACCACCGGTTCTTCCGGCAGCGCGACGACTGGCCCGACGAGTCCGACTTCCGGCCGGTGGTCCCGGCGACGACGCTGGTGGACCTCGCCTGCCGGGCCGCCGAACGTACCTGGCCGGGCACCAGGGCCGTCGAGGTCCGCGACGCCGTGTTCTCGCGGTGGCTGATCGCTTCCCCGGCGCAGCGGGTGCCGCTGGTGATGAGCCGCGAGGGTGACTGCGTGACCGTCGAGATCGGACCGTACGCGCTGGTGAACGTCGAGCTGGGGACGTACGCCCCACCGCCGTCGCGCACCGGGGTGCCCGGTCCGGAGACGACCCCGCCGCTGAGCGCGTCCGAAATCTACGAGCAGCGCGAGATGTTCCACGGCCTGGCCTACCGGGGCCTGGCGCGGCTGACCGGCCTCGGCGAGCAGCACATCCGGGGCGAGCTGATCGTGCCGTCCGCACCCGGCGGGCTGCTCGACAACGTCGGGCAGCTGCTCGGCTGCTGGCTGATGGCCACCCGGCCCGACGGGCTGCTCGCGTTCCCGCGCTCGCTCGGCCGGCTGACCTGGCACGGGCCGGAACCCGAGCCGGGCACCCGCGTCGAGTGCCTGGTGCGCGTCCGGCTGCCCCGGCCGGACGTCCTCGAGATGGACGCGGAACTCGTCCGGGACGGCCGGGTGCTCGCGACCGTCGAACGCTGGCGGGACGTCCGGTTCCCGTGCGACCGCACCGCCCACCGCGTCTACGCCTTCCCCGACCGGCACCTGCTGGCGGACCGGCGGGACGACGGCTCGGTCGCGGTCACCGACCGCTGGCCGACGGTCGCGGCCCGCGACATCTACGCCGGCGTCTACCTCGCCGCCGGGGAGCGCGCCGAGTTCGCCGCCGTCCCGCCGCGCGAGCAGCGCGGCTGGCTGCTGAAGCGCATCGCCGCGAAGGACGCCGTCCGGGCCCGGCTCGCCGAGCCCGTCTACCCGGCGGAGATCCGGGTGCACGACGACGGCACGGTGTCCGGCCGGCACCGCGTGCTGCCGGACTTCGCCGTCACGGTCGAGCTGACCGGGGACACCGCCACCGCCCACCTCAGGAGCACGTCATGACCCTCGACCACGCCTCCGCCGTCTTCGACGTCGTCGCCGAGCTGCTGACCCAGCTCACCGGCGACGCCGAGGTGCTCGGCATCGAGATCACGCCCGACACGACGTTCCACGAAGACCTGCAGCTGGAGAGCATCGACCTGGTGACCTTCGCGAGCATCCTCGCCGAGCACTTCGGCGCGGACGTCAACCTCGCGGAGTACCTGGCCGAGCAGGACCTCGACGACGTCATCGGGCTGACCGTCGGGGACATCGCCCGGTTCGTGGGGGAGCGCACGTGCCCACGATGACCGTGAACGGGCTGCGGACCAACGTGCAGCTCGTGCCCGCCGGCGGCACCGAGACCGTGGTGTTCCTGCACGGCATGGGGACCGACAGCCTCGCGAGCTTCTACCTGACGCTCGCGCCGCCGGTCGCGGCCGCCGGTATCGACGTGATCAGCTACGACCTGCGCGGCCACGGCAAGACCGAGCGGCCGGTGCGCGGGTACACGCTCGGGGACTTCGTCGCCGACCTCGACGACCTGCTGCGGCAGCTCGGCGTCGACCGGCCGGTGCACCTGGTGGGCAACAGCTTCGGCGGGACGCTGGCCTACAGCTACGCCGTGGCCCAGCCGTCGCGCGTGCGCAGCATCGTGTGCATCGAGTCGGAGCCCGCGACCGAGGTGTGGGCGGGGAAGATGAGCGAAATCCTCGCGCACACCGTGAAGTTCCTGCAGGTGGAGGAGAGCTTCGACTGGATCGAGGCGAACTTCAGCGCCCACCACCGGCGGCTCGCGCGGATGGCGGCCGAGCGGATCACGTCGACGAAGATGGCCGAGGAGGTCCCGCTCGGACCGTTGCTCACCTGGGAGCAGGTGGCGGCGATCGGCTGTCCCGTACTGTCCATTTTGGGCAGTCACGGCTACCAGGCGGACGACCTCGAAGCGCTGACGTCGTTGCTGCCGCACGGCGAGCTGCACGTGTTCGAAGGCCAGGGGCACTCGGTGCTGGTGGAGCAGCACCGGGAGGTGCGCGAGCTGGTGCTGCGCTGGATCGAACGGCACGCGGCGTGAGGTTCCTGCTGGTCGTGCCGCCGCTGACCGGGCACGTCGCGCCGTTGCGCCGGGTGGCTGCCGTGCTGGCGCGGCGGGGGCATTCCGTGGCCTGGTGCGGGCCGGAGCTGTCCACTTTGGTCTCCGGCCCGGTGTTCTCCTCGGGTCCGTTTTCGCCGGCGCCGCGGCCGCCGGAGCTGCGCGGGTTCGCCGCGCTGAAGTACCTGTGGGAGTCCTACCTGGTCCCGCTGGCCGACGCGATGGTGCCGGGGGTGGCCTCGGCGGTCTCCTCGTTCGCCCCCGACGTGGTCGTCGCGGACCAGCAGGCGATGGCGGGGGCGCTGGTGGCGGCGCGGTGCGGGCTGCCGTGGGCGACGTCGGCGTCGACGTCGACCGAGCTGGCCGATCCCTTGGGCTCACTGCCGAAGATCGCCTCGTGGGTGTCCGGCCTCCAGGCCGGGCTGCGGGCCCGGCACGGCGTCCTGCTGGGTGACCTGCGGTTTTCCCCGCACCTGGTGCTGGCGTTCACGACGCGGGCGCTCGCCGGCGAGTCCCGGCTGGCGGTGCCGGTGTCCTACGTCGGGCCGTCGCTGCCCGAGTCGTCGGGTGAGTGGGCTCCCGCGGACGACCGGCCGCTGGTGGTGGTCACCCTGGGGACGTCGAACGCGTCGGCGGGTGGCCGGTTCTTGGCCGAGAGCGTGGACGCGCTGGCGGGCATGCCGTCCGTGCAGGGGCTCGTCGTGGACCCGTCCGGCGGGCTGGTCAGCGAGAGCGTCGCGCTGGCTCGGCGGATCCCGCAGGTGGCGGCGTTCGCGCACGCCTCGGTGGTCGTCTGCCACGGCGGCCACAACACGGTGTGCGAAGCGTTGTCGGCCGGCGTCCCGCTGGTGGTGGCCCCGATCCGGGACGACCAGTCGATGCTGGCCCAGCAGGTGACCACGGCGTCGGCGGGCGTACGGATCCGCTTCGACCGCGCAAAGGCGGCGGACATCCGCAAGGCGATCGAGTCAGCGGCCGAGTGCCGCGACGGCGCGGCCCGGATCCGCGAGTCGTTCGCCGCGGCCGGAGGCCCCGAGGAGGCCGCAACCCACCTGGAGTCCCTGGCCCTGTGACCAGAGAGGCATCACGTGTGTCTGGAGGGGCATCACGTGTGTCTGGAGGGGCATCACGTGTGTCTGGAGGGGCATCACGGTGATGCCCCTCCAATCACGTGTGATGCCTGCTCAATCACGTGTGATGCCCGTTGCGGAAGGTGTGGGCCGCCAGGGTTGAGCCCGCGACGGCGGCCGCGGCCGCGATCAGCAGGGCCGCGGCCAGGGACCAGCCGATCGGACGGGCCAGGGCCAGGGCGCGGGTCGCGTCGATCGCGTACGTCAGGGGGTTCACCGCCGAGACCGCGCGGACCCACGCCGGCATCGTGTCCAGGGGCATGTACGCGCTCGAGGAGAACATCAGCGGGAACATCACGATGAACGACGCCGCCTGCAGTGTCTCGGCTTTGCGCAGCCACGTCGTGATCGCGACGAACACCCAGCTCAGGCACCAGCCGACCACCAGCGTCAAGACCAGCGCCAGACCCAGGCCGAGCACCCCGCCGGCCGGGCGGAAACCCAGGAAGACCACGCTCGCCAGCGCCGTCACGACCAGCTGGACGCCCAGGCGGGCCGAGTCGGCCAGCGTCCGGGCCACCAGCACCGAGAACAGCGAGATCGGCAGGCAGCGCAGCCGTCCGGTGAAGCCGCCGTAGATCTCCGCCAGCAGGCCCGCGCCCGAGCTCATCGCCGTCGTCATCGCGATGTTGACCAGCGTCGCCGGCACCAGGAAGTTCACGTAACCCTGGTACGCCGCGACCCCCGGCAGCGCCCCGACGCCGCTGAACACCTGGCTGAACAGCAAAAGCAGCACCACCGGCTGCGCCAGTCCGAAGAAGACCAGCCGCCGGTCGCCGAACGCCGTCCGCAGGGACCGGGCCGCCAGCACGCGGACCTGCGTCCAGAACCCCGATTCCGGCCACGCCGCGGGATCGGCGAGCGCGCTCACGGCCGCACGGTGCCGGGCCTGCGTCACGACGCCGTCCGGTGCAGGGAAAGGTAGACGTCGTCGAGCGTCGGCTCGGTCACGGTGAGGTCCCGCAGCGGGGCGCCGGCCGCGTCGAGCGCGCGCACCACCACCGGGATGTCGCCCGGGCCGCTCAGCGGCACCGAGAGCACCAGCCCGGCACGGGCCGCCACGAGCCCGAGGTGGGTCAACGCGTCCGCCGCGCGCCGCAACGCGAGTTCGGTGCCGAAGGCCAGCGCCGCCGTCCGGTTGCCGAGGCGGGCCTTGAGCTGCGCCGGCGTCCCCGACGTCGTGATGTGCCCGAGGCCGAGGACGACGACGTGGTCGGCCAGCCGGTCGGCCTCTTCGAGGTACTGCGTCGTCAGCACGACCGTCGTGCCGCGGGCCGCGAGCCCTTCGACGACCGTCCACAGCCCGGCGCGGCTCACCGGGTCGAGGCCGGTGGTCGGCTCGTCGAGGAACAGCACCTGCGGTGCGCCGACGAGTCCCGCGGCCAGGTCCAGCCGCCGCCGCATGCCGCCGGAGTAGGTGCCGGCGGGCCGGTCGGCCGCGTCCTCGAGCCCGAACGCCGCGATCAGCTCGGCGGCCCGGGCCTGCGCTTGACGCGGCTTCGCGCCCAGCAGCCGGGCGATCAGGACGAGGTTCCCGCGCCCGGACAGCGCGTCGTCGACCGCGGCGAACTGCCCGGTGACGCCGATCCGCCGCCGGACCGCGCGCCCGCGCTGCACGACGTCGTAGCCGCAGACGCGGGCGCTGCCGGCACTCGGCCGGACGCGCGTGCTGAGGATGTCGATCAGGGTGGTCTTCCCGGCGCCGTTGTGGCCGAGGACGGCCAGCACGGTGCCGCGGGCGACGCTGAGGCTGATCCCGGCGAGCGCGGTGACTTCACCGTAGGTTTTCGCGAGATCCGTCACGGCGATGACCGGCTGGTTCATGGTTCCCTCCGTGGAAAAAGGTATCGGGAAGCGGCCGGAAAGAGCAAGAAGATCGCCGCCGTCCGCCGTGCGCGTGACAATTTTCGCGAAGCGGGACCGCACGCGCGTGATAAAGGCTGACCTGCGTCAACTTTCCTGGTGAGGGCGATCCCTCGCGCGTGACAAAGAATTCACGGCCGCTTGTCCGTGTGGAAACACGGAGGTACTTTTCGCAGAAATTCCCCCATTCCCCGAGGTGACGAGCCGTGAGATTTTCGTGGAAGTCGAGAAAGCCCGCCTACGGCCTGGCCGCCGCGACGGTCGCGGGTGTGGCGGCGACCGTGGCGCTGGTCGGGGCGGGGCCGACCCAGGCCGCGCCGGTGAGCCTGACGCTGAACTACAACTGCCCGTTCCCGCTGATCGGCGACCAGGTCCTGGCGGTCAAGATCGACACCAACCTGCCCGACGACGCCGTCGCGGGCGCGTCGTCGACCCCGATCACCTTCGACGTCGACGTCACCGTGCCGGAGACCGCGACCGAGGGCCTGGCGCTCGTCGGAGCGACCTCTTTGGACGGTTCGGCCAAGGCCGCGGCCCAGCTCAAGTACCCGGTCGACAAGACGCTGAACCTGAACCTGCCGTTGACCATCGCCTCGACGCCGGTGCCGCCCTCGGGCGCGTTCCACGTCAAGAGCAGCGGCAAGGCGCCGGCCGTGACGTTCCCGAGCCCCGGCACCGCGTCGGTGACGGTCGGGAACTTCAGCACCACGATGACCCCGCGCACCGCGGCCGGCCAGCCGACCGACCTCGGCACGTTCACCTCGGACTGCGTCGCGGTCCCGGGCCAGAACCAGCAGCTGGGCACGTTCGAGATCAAGCCGGCGGGCGGCACGACGACGCCGACCACCCCCACCACGCCGACGACCCCGACGACTCCCACGACCGAGCCCACGACCCCAACGACGGAACCCACGACTCCGACCACTGAGCCGACGACGCCGACCACGCCGACAACGGAACCCACCACCCCGACCACGGAGCCGACGACTCCGACGACTCCGACGACTCCGACGACGGAGCCGACGACCCCGACCACGGAGCCGACGACCCCGACGACGGAACCCACGACTCCGACGACTCCCACGACGGAGCCCACGACCCCGACCACGGAGCCGACGACTCCGACGACCGAGCCGACCACTCCGACCACCGAGCCCACGACGCCGACCACGCCGACGACGGAGCCGACCACCCCGACGACGCCCACCACCGAACCGACCACGCCGACGACCCAGCCGACCACGCCGCCGGGCGGCATCGAGGTCAAGTACTCGGTCAAGGGCAAGTCGGCGCTCAAGCAGCTGCACGCGACGCTCCCGCTCGGCCCCGGCACGCTCGACGCGAAGCTCGACGCCGCGTCCGGCAGGTTCGGCGCCCAGCTCGCCCTGCCGAAGTCGGACGTGAACTTCCGCGTGCTCGGCTTCATCCCGGCGTCGGCGACCGTGAAGCTCGACCAGGTCGGCGCGATCGACGGCACGCTGACCGGCGGCGCGGTCAAGGCGAACGCGCAGATGGACGTCCAGCTCACCAAGGTCCGCGTGTTCGGCTTCCCGATCCTGACGTCGAACTCGTGCCACACGGTCAGGCCCGCGGCCGTGCCGCTGGTCTCGGCGGCCGGGTTCGACCCGCTCAAGGGCGGCAAGCTGACCGCGACCTACGACATCCCGCGGTTCACCGGCTGCGGCTTCCTGACCGGGCTCATCACCGGCCTCACCTCCGGCCCGGGCAACAAGCTGGAGGTGACCCTCACCAAGAAGTGAACTCGTCACGCGGAAACGCAGACCCGCGTGACAAGAATACGAAAAGCCTTGTGGCGCAACGAGAATCGTCAGTAGCTTCGGAAAGGACCGCTCCCTCGATGAGGTATTTCGGATGCTGACCCGGTTCTCGTTGCCCCTCGTGCTGGTGCTCGCGGCGTTCTCGCTGGGGGCGGCGCAAGCCGCGCCCGGCGAGACGCCGTCCCAGCCCGCCGCGGCGACGGAGATCCCCTTCGGCTTCACCCTCGGCGACGCCCAGCAGCCGACCACGAGCCACGTCGCCAAGCTCGGTTCCGACATCGCCTTCCCGCCGGGCACCTTCGACGGCACCCTCGGCGGGCTCACCAGCACCGTGCCCATCAAGGGGAAGCTGGCCATCCCGCCGGCCGACGGCTACTTCGTCGCGTTCCGGTTCATGGCCACCACGGGCCGGGTCGAGATCGTCCCGGACGGTGACGCGACGGGCACGGCCACGGTGAAGACCGGCAAGGACACCAACTGCAAGGCCACGCAGACGAACATCTGCGCCGACACCGACGTCACCGCGAAGGTGTTCATCAAGCTGTCGGACGTCGCAGTGGACGGCAAGGCCCTGGACGTCGGAAGCGACTGCCGAACGGCGCAGCCCGCCGCGGTGACCATCAAGGCCCTGGTGCCGATTTCGCTGCCGGCCCCGCCGGTGAAGGTGACCTCCACCTTCACCACGCCGTCGTTCGCCGGGTGCGTCGGTCACGAAGACGTCAGCCGGCTGCTGACCGGGCTCGTTTCGGGGCCGGGCAACACGTTCGTTTCGAACCTCACCCTGCGGTGCTTCAGCAGCGGGTGCACGGCATGACGGTCCAGGTGCAGCAGCGGGCCGCGAACGGCCTCCGCGAATTCGGCCGCATGTGCGCCATGGGCCTCGACATCGTCCTCGCGATGGCCCGCCGCCCGTACCAGGTTCGCGAGTTCGTCCAGCAGTTCTGGTTCATCGCCAGCGTGTCCATCACGCCGGCGATCCTCGTCTCGATCCCGTTCGGCGCGGTGATTTCGCTGCAGCTCGGCTCGCTCACCAGCCAGATCGGCGCCCAGCAGTTCAACGGCGCGGCGAGCGTGCTGGCCGTCGTGCAGCAGGCGAGCCCGATCGTGACGACGCTGATCATCGCGGGCGCCGGCGGCAGCGCGATCTGCGCCGACCTCGGCGCACGCAGCATCCGCGAGGAGATCGACGCGATGGAGGTGCTCGGCGTCTCGCCGATCCACCGGCTGATCGTGCCCCGCGTGCAGGCCGCCGTCGGCGTGTCCGTGCTGCTGAACGGCCTGGTCAGCGTGGTCGGCGTGCTCGGCGGCTACTTCTTCAACGTGATCATCCAGGGTGGGACGCCGGGTGCGTACCTGGCCAGCTTCAACGCACTCGCGCAGCTGCCCGACCTCGTCGTCAGCTCGGTGAAGGCGGTGATCTTCGGCTACCTCGCCGGGGTCGTCGCCTCCTACCGCGGCCTCAACCCCAAGGGCGGGCCGAAGGGCGTCGGCGACGTCGTCAACCAGTCCGTCGTCATCACCTTCCTGCTGCTGTTCTTCGTCAACACCGTGCTGACCGCGCTGTACCTGCAGCTCGTCCCCGCGAAGGGAACCTGAGTGGCCATCCTCGGCAAACCCGGCGACCGGCTGTTCGACCTCGGCGACCAGCTGCTCTTCTACGTCCGCGCGCTCGCGGCGATCCCGCTGGCGGTGACCCGCTACTTCCGCGAGGTGGTGCGGCTGCTGGCCGAGGTGACGTTCGGCAGCGGCGCGCTCGCGGTGATCGGCGGCACCATCGGCGTGATGGTCGGGCTGTGCGTGTTCACCGGCGTCACCGTGGGCCTGCAGGGCTTCAGCGCGCTGAACCAGATCAACATCTCGGCCATGACGGGCTTCCTCACCGCGTACTTCAACACGCGCGAGATCGCGCCGCTCGTCGCCGGGCTCGCCCTTTCGTCCACTGTGGGCAGTGGGTTCACCGCGCAGCTCGGCGCGATGCGGATCTCCGAAGAGATCGACGCGCTCGAAGTCATGGCCGTGCGGAGCATGCCGTACCTGGTCACCACGCGGATCGTCGCCGGGTTCATCGCGATCATCCCGTTGTACGTCATCGGGTTGCTGATCTCCTACCTCGGCTCGCGGCTGACCACGGTCGTCTTCTTCGGACAGTCCGGCGGCACCTACGACCACTACTTCACGCTGTTCCTGCCGCCGGGTGACGTCCTGTGGTCGTTCGGCAAGGTGCTCGTCTTCAGCGTCGGCGTGATCCTGACGCACTGCTTCTACGGCTACCGCGCGTCCGGCGGGCCGGCCGGGGTCGGGGTCGCGGTCGGCCGGGCCGTGCGGACGTCGATCGTGCTGATCAGCGTGCTCGACCTGTTCCTGTCGCTGGCCATCTGGGGTGCGACGACGACGGTGAAGGTGTCCGGATGAGCCGGCTGCGGACACAGCTCGCCGGGGTCGCGTTCCTCGGCGTGCTGGTGCTGCTCGGCTACCTCGCCGTGGCGATCTACGACAAGGACTTCGACGACTCCGAGCTGGTGACGCTGCGGGCGGACCGGGTCGGCAACCAGCTCGCGCCGACCGCCGAGGTCAAGGTCAAGGGCGTGCCGTTCGGGGAGGTGCGGGCGGTGCGCAGCTCGGGCACGGGTGCCGAGATCGACCTGGCCCTCGACCCGGCGAAGATCGGGATGCTGCCCGAGAACGTCTCCGCGCGGCTGCTGCCGAAGACGGTGTTCGGCGAACGGTACGTCAACCTCGTGCTGCCGGACCGTCCACAGGGGACGCTCCGGGCCGGGGACGTGATCGGGCAGGACCGCTCGGCGAACGCGATCGAGCTGGAACGCGTCCTCGGCGACCTGCTGCCCCTGCTGCGCGCGGTCCAGCCGCAGAAGCTGAACAGCTCGCTCGGCGCGATTTCGCAGGCCCTCGACAACCGCGGCGAGCCGATCGGCGACAGCATCGTCAAGCTGCAGGACCTGCTGGCCCAGGTGAACCCGCTGATGCCGCAGTTCAAAGCGGACATCACCGGCCTGGCGAACGCGGCCGACGTCTACACGACCGCCGCGCCGGACATCCTGCAGGCGCTGACCGACCTGTCGACCACGGCGAAGACCATTGTGGACACCCGGGCGGACCTCGACAACCTCTACACGAGTGTCACGAGTGCCACCGGGCACCTGAACGACTTCCTCCGCAAGAACAAGGACAACATCATCGGCGTCTCCGTCGAAAGCCGTCCGTCGCTGGAGCTGCTGGCGAAGTACTCGCCGGAGTTCCCCTGCCTGTTCGACGCGGTGAACCGGCTCAAGCCGCTGATGGAGAAGGCCCTCGGCAAGGGCACGAACGAGCCGGGCCTGCACGTGACGCTCACCGTGCAGGACCCGCGCGCCAAGTACGTGCCCGGCCGCGACAACCCGCGGTACGACGCCACCGGCGGCCCCAAGTGCTACGGCGGCGGAGCGGCGGCACCGGGGGCGACCGACGGCGACCTCGGCCCGGCGAACTCACCGGGGGAACGGCAGCTCGTCGCCGAGGTGCTGAAGCCGACGCTCGGGGACGTGCCGGACTGGAGCAGTGTCCTGATCGGACCGGCGTTGCGCGGAACGGAGGTGACCGTCCGATGAGGAGCGTCACGGGCCCCGCGATCAAGGGGCTGATCTTCTTCGTGGTCACGGCCGTCGCCACCGGGGTCCTGGCGATCACGATCGCCAACTCGAGCGTCGGCGCGACCATCGGGTACACGGCCCGCTTCACCGACGCGACGTCCGTCAACCCCGGCGACGAGGTTCGCATGGCCGGCGTCCGGATCGGCCAGGTCGACGACGTGCACGTCGTCGAACACCGGCTGGCCGACGTCGCGTTCTCCGTCGACCGCACGCACCGGCTGACGGCGTCGGCCTCGGTCACCATCCGCTACCGCAACCTCGTCGGGCAGCGGTACCTCTCGGTCGACCCGGGCGCCACCGACACGTCGCCGACCCTCGCCGAGGGGGCGCAGATCCCCTTGGAACGGACCAGGCCGGCGCTCGACCTCACCGCGTTGTTCAACGGCTTCAAGCCGCTCTTCCAGGCGCTGTCGCCCACCGACGTCAACCAGCTGTCGTTCGAGATCATCCAGGTCCTGCAGGGCGAGGGCAGCACGATCGAAAGCCTGTTGCAGCACACGGCTTCGCTGACGTCCACATTGGCCGGCAAGGACGCCGTGATCGGCCAGGTGATCGGCAACCTCAACACCGTCCTCGACACCGTGAACGCCCAGGGCGACCAGTTCGACGCGCTCGTCGACACGACGTCGCAGCTGGTCACCGGCCTGGCCGCGGACGCGAAGCCGATCGGGCAGGCGATCGGCGGTCTCGGCGAGCTGACCACGGCGACGGCCGGTCTGCTGCAGGACGGGCGTCAGCCGCTCAAGGACAGCATCACCGCGCTCGGCGACCTGTCGAAGAACCTGGCCGACAACACCCCGGTGTTCCAGCAGTTCATCGACAACCTGCCGAAGAAGCTCGACCGCATCGGCACGCTCTTCTCCTACGGCTCGTGGGCCAACTTCTACCTGTGCTCGGTCGACACCGACGCGAAACCGGCGCCGGGCGGCCCGCCGCCGGGTATCCCCGTCACGGCTGCGAGGTGCCGGTGAAACCGCCCCGCATCAAGCCGTTCCGCAGCCGCAACCCGATCGCCGTCGGGGCGGTGACGGCGCTGGTCATGGCGCTCGTCGGCAGCGCGACGTTCTTCTCCGACGACCTGCCGATCATCGGCGGCGGCACGACGTACAGGGCGGAGTTCCACGAGGCCGCCGGCCTCAAGCCGAACGACGAAGTCCGCGTCGCCGGAGTGAAGGTCGGCGAGGTCAACGACGTCCGGCTGGCCGGTGACCACGTCGAGGTGCTGTTCCGGGTCAAGGACACCTGGGTCGGCAACCGGACGACGGCGGCGATCAAGATCAAGACGCTGCTCGGCCAGAAGAACCTCGTGCTCGACCCGGTCGGCAACGCCGAGCTGAACCCGGACCAGCCGATCCCGGTCGAGCGGACGAGCTCGCCCTACGACGTCACCGAGGTGTTCAACGACCTGGCCAGCACGGTCGGGGCGATCGACACGAACCAGCTCGCGCAGGCGTTCCGGGTGCTGTCGGACACGCTCGGCGCGTCGGCGCCGCAGGACGTGCGCACCGCGTTCGACGGCATCGCCGCCTTGTCGCAAACGCTTGCGTCCCGGGACGACGAGCTCGTGAAGCTGTTCCAGAACACCAACCAAGTGTCCAAGACGCTCGGCGAACGCTCCGACCAGATCCAGGCGCTGATCCGCGACGGGAACACGCTGCTCACCGAACTCAACGCCCGCAAGGACGCCATCGCGAAGCTGTTCACCGGCATCAAGGACCTGGCGATCCAGCTGCGCGGGCTCGTCGCCGACAACCAGAAGACACTCGGCCCGGCGCTCGACCAGCTCGACCGCGTCGCCACCGTGCTGCAGCAGAACCAGGGGAAGCTGGAGGACAGCCTGCGCCTGGCCGGCCCGTTCTACCGGTTGCTCGGCAACGCCGTCGGCAACGGCCGGTGGATCGACACCTACATCTGCGGGCTCATCCCCACCGGCACCACGCCGGGCAGCTGCCTGCCGCCCAAGAACGGGGGACGCTGATGGCGCACCAGCTCATCGACCTGGGAGCCCGGGCACGACGGCGCACGCGGATGCGAGCCCTCACCCTCGGCGTACTTCTCGCACTGGTCGTCTCGGCCGCTTGGCCCGTGGTCACCGCACCCGCCGAACGCACGCTGACCGCGTACTTCGCCGCCGCCGTGGGGATCTACCCGAACTCCGACGTCCGGGTGCTGGGTGTCGCCATCGGGTCGGTGTCCGAAGTGGAGCCGAACGGCACCGACGTCAAGGTGACCATGACCTTGCGGCCCGACGTCCAGCTCCCGGCCGACGCCGGGGCCGTCGTCATCACCCCGAGCCTGGTCGCCGACCGGTACGTGCAGCTCACGCCCGTCTACCGCGGTGGGCCGCGGCTGGCCGACGGCGCGTCGATCCCGCGGGAGCGCACCGCGACGCCGGTCGAGGTCGACGACCTGCTGCACAGCCTGAACCAGCTGATGACGGCGCTCGGCCCGCAGGGCGCCAACAAGGACGGCGCGGTCAGCGAGGTGCTGACCAAGTCGGCCGAGTACCTGAACGGAAACGGGCAGACCATCGGCACGGCGATCAAGAACCTCGGCGAGTTCGCCCGGGCGGCAAGCGACTCGAAGGACGACCTGTTCAGCTCGGTCGACAACATCAGCAAGTTCACCGCGATGCTCGCCGCGAACGACGGGCAGGTGAAGCAGGCCATCTCGCAGATCGCGTCGCTGAGCAAGGTTCTCGCCGACCAGCGCGACCAGTTCTCCGGCGCGCTGACCGAGCTGACCCAGGCGCTGGGCGTCGTGCAGGGCTTCATCAAGGACAACCGCGGCAAGGTCCAGTCCGATGTGGACAAGCTCGTCGGCGTCACCAAGGTGCTGGTCGACCAGAAGGACTCGCTTTCCGAGGCCCTCCAAGCCGCCCCGAACGCCCTGACGAACCTCCTCGGCGCCTACGACCAGGCCAACGGGACCATCGACGGCCGCGGCAACCTCCTCGAGTTCGCGGAGCCGAAATGAAGTCCCTGGTCAAGTTCGCCGCGGTGGTGACCCTCGCGCTGGTCACCACCGGCTGCGGCCGCGGCGTGAGCGTCTACGACATCCCGCTGCCCGGCGGCGCCGCGCTCGGCGACCACCCGATCCACGTCACCGCGAGCTTCACCAACGTGCTCGACCTGGTGCCGCAGTCCGGGGTCAAGGTCAACGACGTCCCGGTCGGGCAGGTCGTCAAGGTCGAACTGGCACCGGACGGGCACAGCGCGCTCGTCGACCTGCTCGTCAACGGCGACGTCGACCTGCCGGGCAACGCCGTCGCGCGGCTGCGGCAGGCGAGCATCCTCGGCGAGAAGTTCGTCGAACTGGCCCCGCCGGACGACGCGACGCCGTCGGGCCGGCTGCTCGACGGCGCGAACATCCCGCTCGACCGGTCCACGCTGACCCCGGAGATCGAGGAAGTCTTCGGCGCGCTTTCGTTGCTGCTCAACGGCGGTGGGGTGGCGCAGGTCCAGAACATCAGCCACCAGCTCAATGCCGCCCTCGGCGGCCGCGAAACCGCGGCCCGCAGCCTGCTGTCCAGTTTGGACGCCTTCGTGAAGGGGCTCGACGGGCACCGCACGGAGATCACGCGGGCCATCGAGAGCGTCAACAAGCTGGCGCAGACGCTGAACGCGCACACCGGCCAGATCACCACGACGCTCAACGGCCTCACCCCCGGCATCAGCGTCCTCGACCAGCAGAAGGAAGCCCTGGTCGGGATGCTCAAGTCGCTCGACGGCCTGACGTCGGTCGCCGTCGACACGGTGAACCGGAGCAAGGACGACCTCGTCGCCGACCTCAAGGCGCTCGAACCCCTGCTCCGGCGGCTGGCCGACTCCGGCGACAAGCTGCCGAAGGCCATGGAGATGATCTTCACCTTCCCGTTCGCGGACGCCGCGCTCGACACCATCCGCGGCGACTACCTCAACGGCTTCCTCAAGGTGGGGCACTGATGCTGACCCGGTTCGTGCGCGTGCAGGTGACGATCTTCGTCGTCATCGCCGTGGTCGGCGTCGCGTACGTCGGCGCGACGTACGCGGGTCTCGACAAAGTTTTCTTCGACCGCGGCTACACCGTGACGGCCCAGTTCCCGACCGGTGGCGGCATCTTCACCAACGCCGAGGTGACCTACCGCGGGGTGCCGATCGGCCGCGTCGGCGAGCTGCGGCTGACCCCCGCCGGGATGGAGGCCGACCTCGAGATCGACTCCGGCACGGCGCCCGTCCCGGCCGACACCGAAGCCGTCGTCGCCGACCGCTCGGCCGTCGGCGAGCAGTACGTCGACCTGCGGCCGCGTACCGACGGCGGGCCGAAGCTGCACGACGGGTCGGTGATCACGCAGGCCGACACGAAGATCCCGTTGCCGGTCGACGTCGTTTTGTCGACAGTGGACACCTTCGCCGACTCGGTGCCGAAGCCGGCGCTGCGCACGGTCGTCGACGAGCTGTACAACGCGACGTCCGACGCCGGCCCGGCGCTGGACCAGCTCGTCGGCCGCGGCATCGAGTTCGTGCAGGCCGCGAGCGCGCACGTCGCGCCGCTGACCCGGTTCGTCACCGACGCGCACGTCGTGCTCGACACCCAGGTGCAGCAGGCCGGCGCGATCCGCAGCTTCGGCGCGAACGCGAAGCTGCTCGCCTCGACGCTGAAGCAGTCCGACGGCGACCTGCGGACCCTCATCCCCGCCGTGCCCGCCGCGGCGAACGAGGTCGGCGCGCTGATCCGCGACTCCGGCCCGCAGCTGGGCGTCCTGCTGGCCAACCTCCTCACCACGGCAGACGTCCTCGAGGCCCGCCAGGACGGGCTCCGGCAGCTGCTGATCACCGCGCCGCAGGCGGTCGCCGCGGGCACCGCGGTGGTGCGGCCGGACGGCGCGCACTTCGGGCTGTCGCTGACCTTCTTCGACCCACCGCCGTGCACCACCGGATACACGACGCCCTACCGCGACGGCCTCGACACCTCGGTCCGCCCGCTGAACACGGCCGCGCGCTGCGCGTTGCCGAAGGGTGACCCGACGGGCGTCAAGGGCTCGCAGAACGCACCAGGAGGACGGCCGTGAGAATCGTCGCGTGGCTGGCCGCGGTCGTGGCGACCGCCGCGGCCGGGTGGTCCGGGTTCACGTGGTGGCAGGCGGCACACGACGACGGCGTCGCGCGGGCCGTGGTCCGGGAGGAAGCCCTGCGGGCGGGGCGAACTGCCGTAGCCGGACTGACCACTTTGGACTACCACCGGGCGGCGCCGGGGTACCAGCGCTGGCTGGATCTCTCCGGTGGCGCCCTGCACGACGAGCTGGCCGCGGACCGTCAGGGCAGTCTCGACCGGATCGCGCAGGCGAAGACCGTCACCACCGGCAAGGTGACCGACGCGGCGGTGACCGAAGTGGACACCGGCGCGGGCACCGCGAAGCTGATCGCTTCGGTCGAGCTCGTGGTGACACCGGACGGCGGGGACGCCGTGACCAAGCGCAACCGCTTCCAGGCCGACCTGACGCGCGGGCCGGACGGCTGGCACGTCACCGGCCTCGGCCAGGTCCCGACCGGGGAGGCACCGTGACCGTTCCGACGAAGAAACGCCTGGTGAAGGTCGCGGGCCGGCACCACGAACCGGCACCCGAGCCGGCAGAAGACCCGCCGGCGAAGCCGAACCGCCGAGCGCGGTGGGTGCCCGCGTTGATCGTCGTGGTGATGGCGGGGCTCGCCGTGTGGTTCACGCTCGAGGCGCGGGCCACCAACGCCGTCGTCGCGCACAACACGGCGCTCTCGGACGTCGCGGGCACGGCGGAGGCCGGGAAGCAGATCAGCGCGGCCCTCGGCACGCTCTTCTCCTACCGCTACGACCAGCCGGCGAAGAACGAACAGGCCGCGAAGGACCTGCTCACGGGCCCCGCGCTCGCGCAGTACGACCAGCTCTTCGGCCAGGTCCGCAAGCTGGCGGCCGACCAGAAGCTCGTGGTGACGTCGAGCGCCGTCGCGTCCGGGGTGAAACTGCTCGACGGCGACCGCGCGGCGCTGCTGGTGTTCCTCGACCAGACCGGCACGAGGGGCGACGGGCAGCACAGCACCGGCGCCGCCCAGCTGAGCGTCACGGCCGAACGCGTCGCGGGGAAGTGGCGCGTGACCGGGATGTCCGCCGCGTGAACGACCCCGCGGAGCTCCGGCGGTGGCTCACCGAGCGGCTCGCCGGCCTCGCCGGGGTCGCGCCGGAGGTCGTCGACGCCGGGGTCCCGATCGCCGAGCTGGGCCTGTCGTCCCGGGACGCGGTGACCGTCGCGGCCGAGCTCGGCGAGCTGCTCGGCCGCGAGCCCGACCTCGGCCTGCTCGGGCGGTACCCGTCGATCGCCGCGCTGGTCGCGGCCCTGGCCCCGCCGGTCGCCCGGCCCGCGGAGCCGGTCGCGGTGCTCGGCGTCGGCGGCCGCCCCGAAGTGGCCGGCCCGGGCGCGTTCGACGCCGAGTTCTTCGGGGTCGGCCCGGCCGAGGCCGCGGCGATGGACCCGCGGCTGCGGATCCTCCTGGAGACGACGTGGGCCGCGCTCGAACACGCCGGCCTCCCGCCGGGCACGCTGCGCGGCAGCCGCACCGGCGTCTTCGCCGGCATCACCGGCCCCGCGTGGTTCGCGACCGGGCCGGGCATCGCCGACGGGGTGGCCGAGCGGTTCGACCTGCGCGGTCCGAGCCTGACCCTCGACGCGTCCGCGCTGGCGGCCGTGCACCAGGCCGTCCGCGCGCTGGCCGCGGGCGAGGCCGACCTGGTGCTGGCCGCCGGGGCGCACGTGATGTTCACGCCACCATCCGACGGCGAGGGGTGCGGCGTGGTGGTCCTCAAGCGGCTCGCCGACGCCCGGCGGGACGGCGACCGCGTGCTCGCCGTGGTCCGGGACAGCGCGATCGGCCGTTCGGCCGCACTCGGCCCGCGGGACTCCATCGACGTGAGCGGATCCGGTGCTGCGCAGGAGATCTTGGGCCTGATCGAAGTGGTGCGGTCGCTCTGGCACGACCGGCTGCCCTCGGGGATCGCGTGCGCCCGCGGCACGAACGCGCACGTCGTGCTCGAGGGGTGGCCGAAGCCCCTCGCCGCCACGCCCGGCTCGCGGTGGAACGGCCGGCCGCAGATCTTCACGGTGTCGGCCCGGTCGGAAACCGCGTTGCGCCGCCGCGCCGGCGATCTGGCGGACTGGCTGGCCGCGCCGGGACGCGGCACCGCGCCGGGCGACCTCGCGGCGACGCTCGCCCGGCGGCGCGACCAGCTGCCGTTGCGGGCCGCGGTGGTGACGTCGTCCCGCGGGGCGCTGATCGCGGGTCTGCGTGCGATGGCCGAAGGTGGGACCACAGTGGACGTTGTGCGCGGTACGGCCGGGCGCGGGCTGCCGCGCCCGGTCTTCGTCTTCCCGGGGTACGGCTCGCAGTGGCCGGCGATGGGCCGGCGGATGCTGGGCGCCGAGCCGGAGTTCCGGGCGGCGGTGGCCGCGCTGGAGCCGGTGTTCCTGGCCAAGGCCGGGTTTTCGCTGCGGGGCGCGTTGCGCCGGCCGCTCGGCGATCCCGCCGTGGTGGCGCCGCTGGTGTTCGGCCTGCAGGTCGCGCTGGCGGAGTGGTGGCGTGCGCACGGCGTCGAGCCCGCCGCCGTGGTCGGCCACTCCTCGGGGGTGGTCGCGGCCGCCGTCGTCGCGGGCGTGCTGGACGTCGGCGCGGGGCTCGACATCGTCGTCGGGGCGAAGCCGCCGCCGTTCCGCGCCCGGCCGCCCGCGGTTGCCTGGTACTCGAGCGGGCTCGACGACCCCCGTGCGGTGCCGGACTTCGACGCGGACTACCGGATTCTTCCGCCGGACCGGCCGGCGGCCCTCGCCGAAGCCATCGCCGCGGCGGTGGCCGACGGGTACCGGTGGTTCGTCGAGATCTCGCCGCACCCGATCGCGCTCCCGGTGGCCGAGCGGACCGGGGTTCGGACGCTGGCCACGCTCAGCCGTCGTGACGGTGAAGAAAACGCTTTCGCACGCTCGCTCGCCGAGCTGCACGTCGCCGGGCACCCGGCGGCCCTCGACCGGCGATACCCGGAGGCGCCCGTGCTCGACCTGCCACCCCCGCCGTGGGAGCGCCGGACGTTCCACCCGCCGCGGCGGGCCGTCGCCCATCCGCTGCTGGGCACGCGCGTCGAGGTGCCGGAGGAAGACCGGTCGCTGTGGCAGGCGGCGATCGCGCCGGACGCGCCCGAGTGCCACCGGGTGGACGGCGTGCCGGTGTTCCCGGCGACCGGGTTTCTCGAACTGGTCCTCGCCGGGGCGCGGGAGGTGCTGGGCACCGGCCGCGTCCGGGTCGACGGGCTCGAGGTGCACCGGTCCCTCGTGGTCACCGGGGAAACGGTGCTCAGCACGGAGATCCGTGCCGACGGCGCCGCCGTGGTGCGCGCGAAGGCGGGCGCGGCGTGGGTGCGTCACGCGACGGCCTGGGTGGCCGCGGACACCGATCCCGCGCCTTCCGCGCTGCCTGAGGGGGCTGCGCTCGAAGTGCCTTTCGAGCCCGGCTATGCGTTGCCCCCGGCGCTGGCGGACGCCTGTCTGGAAGTCCTCAATGGACGGTCACCAACGGGGTTCGGCCGGGTCCGGTTGCTCGGCGATCCGCGTCTCGGCGTGCGCTGCCTGACGGACGGTGTCAGGGCGGTGCAGCTCGTCGCCGCGGACGGCGAGGTCGTCGTGGACTTCGGCGACGTCCGTGCTCAGGCCCCCGGTGGCGGTCCGCCCGCCGGGTTCGCGACGAGCTGGCCCGAGGTGCCGCTGCCGCCGGGCCCGCCGGGGGAACCGGGTTCTTGGCTGCTGCTCACCGACGAACACCCGGCCGCGCTCGGCCGGGCCGTCGCGCTGGCGCTGGCCCTGGCCGAAGCCGGGGACGAAGCGCTTTCGCTGCCGCAGGACGACCTCGACGAGCTGCCGGGGTTCCTGGCCGGGCGGGCGGTCCGCGGTGTCGTCTTCCTCACCGGGGCACCGCACGCGTACCACGACCCCGAGGACGCCCAGGACCTGTTGCTGTCCGTGCTTTCGGTCGTCGCGCGGCTCGGCTCCGGCGTCCGGTTCCACCTCGTCACGCAGTCGAGCGGCGAGCCGGGGCTGGTGTTCCTGCGCGGCCTCGTGCGGGTGCTCGCCTTCGACCGGCCGGATCTGCGGGCGAGCCTCGTCGACTGCGACGCTCGGTCCGATGTGGACGTTCTCGTGCGCGAGCTGCGTTCGGACGCGCCGGACGACGAAGTCCGCTGGCGCCACGACGTCCGGTACGCGGCGCGGCTGGAGCGCGTCCCGCTCGTCGACGGGGTTTCCGCCGGGCCCGGTGCGTACGTGATCACCGGTGCGCTCGGGTTGTCCACCGCGCGCTGGCTGGCGGACAACGGCGCGACGCGGATCGTCCTCCTGGGCGGTGGTGTCGAACTGTCCGAAGTGGACGTCGTGTCCGTTGCCGGGGACATCGCCGAGCCCGGCGTCGCGGAGCGGCTCGTCGCCGCGGCGACCGCGGACGGCCTGCCGCTGCGGGGAATCGTGCACGCGGCCGACGACAGCGGGTCGTTCTGGCGCGCCAAGGTCCTCGGCGCGCGCCGGCTGCACGAGGCGACTTCGGACGTGCTGCCGGACTGGTGGCTGTTGTACTCCTCGGCGGCGGCGTTGCTCGGCGCGCCCGGGCGGACGGCCGACGCCGTCGCGAACGCGTGGCTGGACGCGTTCGCCGCGTGGCGGCGGTCGCGGGGCCTGCCCGCGACGTCGGTGAACTGGGGCGCGGACGTCGTGGTGGACGCCTTGCCCGCGGTGCTGGCGGCGGACCGGCCGTCGGTCGGCGTCGCGCGGCTGGACGTCGCGGCCCTCCCGGACCGGCCGTTCTTCTCGTCGCTGCCCCCACGGCGGCTCGCGGACGTCTTCGCCGAGGTGCTCGGCCGCGCGGTGCCCCCGGACGTGCCGTTGATCGAGCTGGGCCTGGACTCCCTGACGGCGTCACGTGCCCGGGCCGCGGCCGAGCGCGAACTGGGCGTCGTGCTGCCGGTGCCGTTGCTGCTGCGCGGCGCGAGCCTGGCCGACCTGACGGGGCCGTCACTGCGGGTCTTGCGTTCGGGCGACGGCGCGCCGCTGGTGGTGTTCGGCGAGCCCGGGGCGTACCGGCCGCTGCTGGACCTGCTGGGCGGGATCCCTTGCTACGGCGTCGAAGCAGCCGACCCGGCTTTGTGCGTTCCGTTGCTGCGTGAGGGGTTGCCGTCCGGGCCGTACCGGCTGGCCGGCTGGGCGTCGGGCGGACGGCTGGCGTTCGAGACCGCACAGCGCCTGACGGCGCTCGGCGAGCGGGTCGAGGTCGTGCTGCTCGTCGACCCGGATCCGCCGGCCGACGCCTCGCCGTACGCGGGCCGCGTCGTGCTGTTCCCCGCCTCCGCGGTCCACCCGGCCTGGATGTCGTCCTGCCCGGACCTGCACGTCGAGCCCGTCCCAGGCGACCACCGGTCCATGCTGGACCTACCGCACGTCGAGGTGCTGGCCAGGCACGTCGCGGCCGAACTCGCCGGCCGCACCACCCCCGGCCCCACCCCGGTCTGACCGTGATGCCCTCCCAATCACACGTGGTGCCCTCCCAATCACACGTGGTGCCCCTCTGATCACGTGAGATGCCCCTCGCCGCACACCGGCCCGCGGTGCGGGAACGGGCATCACTCGTGATTGGAGAGGCATCACGTGTGATTGAAGGGGCATCACGTGTGATTGAAGGGTCGACACGGTCAGGTCAGGGTGGCGCGGAGGGCCAGGATCATCTCGAAGCGGTCGTCCGGGTCACGGAGGTGGTCCGCGAAGAGGGTTTCCAGCTCTTGGGCCCGGGCCCGGACGGTCTGGGGGTGGATCGCCAGGCGGTCCGCGACCTCGCGGACGTTGCCGCACGTCTCCAGCCAGGCCAGCAGCGTGCCCGCCAGGCGGTTGTACTGCTTCGGGGTCAACGCCGTCAGCGGGCCCAGGCGGCGGCGGGACACCTCCGTCGCCAGGAACGGCTCCTTGCGCAGCCAGAGCGTGGCGAGGTGGTCTTCGCACCAGGTCAGGGGCTCGTCCGGGAGGACGTCGGCCACCAGGCGCAACGTTTCCTGCGCCGTCGCCAGCGAACGGGCCGCCTGGCGTGGCGGCACCGGCGGGCCGACCACCGCCCGGTGTCCCGCCAAGGCCGTGGCCAGCGACGAACGCTCGGCGGGCGCCGGCAGCAGCAGCCGCGGGGTCCCGTCTTCGAAGTCCTCCAGCGCACCCAGCCCCGTGACGTCCGCCTGCCCGTCCAGCGCCACCGCCACCACCCGGTGCGGCAACGGCCAGTCCGCGGCCGTCGCGGCTTCCTGGACCGTCCGGGACGGGGACGGCGGGTCCGCCAGCAGCAGGTCCAGCAGTCGACGGCGACGCCGTTCCAGCGCGCCCGCGGCCCGGGCCTGCGCGGCCGCGTGCCCTTCGATCGACAACGCCGACAGTTCGTCGATGTAGGCGAAGATGGCCTCGGCCAGCAGGCACAGGGTCGCCGACGGCACGCCCGCCCGCGTCCCCACCTCGGCCATCCGCCGCCACGTGACGCGCGCGCCGACCCGGTAGGCCGCCTGCAGCACGTCGAGGTTGCGACCCTGCGCGAGCTCGTGGACCCCCAGCCCGACGAACACCTTCCGCCGCGAGTCCGGGATCGGCCCGGACGCGGCGATCCGGTCGATGAACTGCAGGATCGCCGCCTGCACGCCCGCCCGCAGCGCCTTGCCGAACGCGCCGTCGAGCGGCCGCGCGTAGTCCGGGATGGTCCGCTGGATCTCGCGCAGCACCTCGTCGGCGACGTCCAGCATCCGCGGCCGGAACACCGCGGCCAGCTCGCGGGGGAGCAGGGCCCACAACTGGCCCGGCCGGCCGTCGCCGCCCAGCATCGGCCCGAAGGCCGTTTCGACGGGTGCTCCCGTCATCGCCCACCTCATCGTCGAGTCGGGTCAGGAGCCGAGCAGAGCCTCCGCGCGCAGCGCGATCTCCATGTCGAGCCGGTCGTCGGCGTTGTTGAGCCGGTCGCCGAACAGGTCGACGAGCTGGTGCATCCGGTACCGCACGGTCTGCGGGTGCACCTTGAGCTTCTTCGCGATTTCGGGCGCGCTGCCGCGGGACTGCAGCCAGATCAGCAGTGTCTCGCCGAGCCGCGCGCGCTGCTTCGGCGTGAGGTCGCGGAACGGCTCCAGGCTGCGCATGCACAGTTCGCGCACCAGGAACTCGTCCGAGAGCAGCCACAGCGTGGACAGGTGGTCGGTGCAGCGCGTCAGGGCCGCGTCCGGCAGGACGCCGCGCTGGACGAGCTTCAACGTCCGGCGCGCCCACAGCAGTGACCGCGGCGCGTCGGTGAGCCGCACGGTCGGGCCGATCACCGCGCGCCAGCCCTGCAGCCGCTCGGTGAGGTTCTTCAGGTGCTTCTCCGGGTCGCCGGTGACCAGGCACGGCTCGCCGCCTTCGAGGTCGACGAGGACGTCGGAGTGCAGGTCCGGCGCGGCGAGGCTGTGCTGGTCGGCGCGGGGTTCGAGGGCGACGACCGTGACCTCCGACGGCAGCGTCCACTGCGCGGTCGCGGCCTGCGCGGTGATGGTCTGCGGGGCGGACGGCGGGTCGGCGAGGAGCAGTTCGAGCAACCGTCTCCGGCGCCGCGCCCGGGTGCCCGCGGCGCGGGTCTGCGCCGCCGTGTAGCCCTCGATCGAGAGGGCGGAGATCTCGTCGACGTAGGCGAAGATCGCTTCGGCGCTGGTGCACAGCATGTCCGCGCCGAGGCCCGCGGCCTGGCCGAACTCCGAGATGTGCCGCCACGCGACGCGCCCGCCGACCCGGTAGGCCGTCTGCAGGCAGTCGAGGCTGCGGCCCTCGTTGAACTCGATCTTGCCGAGGTTGCGGAACACGGTCGTCCACGTCTCGAGCGGCACGGCACCGGGCGTGCCGACACTGTCGAGGCACTGGATGATCGCCTGCCGGACACCCTGCGTGATGATGTGCCCGAACGCGCCTTCGAGCGGCTGGCGGTATTCGGGCACCGCGCGCTGGACTTCCTGCAGGATGGCCCTGGCCAGCGGGTCGACCCGCGGCTTGAAGCGGATCGCCAGCTCGCGCGGCAGCGACGCCCACAGCCCGATGGCGCCGGAAGCGCGCACGGGCCGGGGCTCGCCGGAGGTCCGCTGGGCCGGCGGGTAAGCGGTCCGGGGCCGGTCGGCCGACACGGACTGCTGCCGGTAGGCCGGTCCGGAAGAACGTTCGCCGGGGGTGGGCCGGACCACGCGCTGGGCGGGGCCGGCGAACCCGGTGTCCACGTCGGTCATGTGTTTTATCCTTGCTGGCAACAAAACCGGCCTCTTCGTCGTCGAAGCCGGTCCGGATTTTGTGGCTCAGGCAACATAATTTCGCGCGAACGGCACTGTCAACGGGTTCTCAACTGACTTTGCGGTAACCCGTCCGGTCTACACCCGAACGGGTGGAAGGGCGCGACGTCAGGTGACACTTCCGTCGGGACGGGATGGTGTGCGGGTGACAACTTTTTCAAGGGGCCTGATTCGCGGTCATCAGGCGTGCGACGACGTCGTCGAGCGTCAGCCGCGCAGGCTCGGTCCCCCGGACGAACTCGTTCAGCAGCAGGCAGAAACCGTCCGGGTCCGCCACGTGTGGAAAGTGTTTCACGTTCTCCCGGACGGTCAAGCGGCCGTTCGGCAGCAGCCCGGCCGTCCGCCGCCCGTGGGTCACCGGGATGAGCGGGTCGCGCGCGCCCCAGACCAGCAGCGTCGGCACGGCTTCGGCCAGGTAGAGCTTCTCCACGGCGCTCGCGCGCTGGCCGCGCAGGTCGATCAGGCCGCGCGCGATGGCCAGGAACGCCCGCCGCCGCGCCGGGTCGGCCAGCGAGCCGAAATGCCGGGCCAGTTCCCGTGTTTCAGCGTTCAACGACCCGCCGAGCCGCCGGCCGAGCCGGGCCGCGGCCCGCGCGATCGCGAGCGTCACGCGGTTCACCGCGCACGCGAGCACGGCCCGGGCGCCCGGCAGCGCCGTCGCGCGCAGCACCACGCTCACCTCCGGGCCCAGCCCGGCGCTGGCGACCAGGACGAGACGATCGCACATTTCCGGGAACTGGTAGGCGAACTGCATCGCGATCCCGCCGCCGAGCGAGTGGCCGACGACGGTCGCGTGCCGCACGCCGGACACCGCCAGCACGTCCCGCACGATGCTCGCCATCGCTCCGAGACCGTAGTCCGCGCGCGGCGCCTCGGACTCGCCGTGGCCGGGGAGGTCCAGGGCCAGCACGCGCCGGCCGAGCGCGTCGCACCGGCGCAGCACCGGCTTCCAGGTCTCCGCGCTGCCCGCGATCCCGTGCAGCAGCACGACCGCTTCGTCGCCCGCACCTGTCGACGGCGTGTGCTCGTGCAGCCGGATCCGGCGGCCGTGCAGCGTCAGGGTGTGTGTCTCGAGGGTCATCGGCCGCCTTTCTCGCGGACCTGAAAATAGGGCATCCGACTGCTCGCGCCCGCTGTGTCGAACGCCACTGTGCGTCAATTCGGCTCGTGCATGACAAGAACGCCGCCGGAAAGGCGGTCTCGCATGCGGGTTTCCGCGATTAATCGGTAATGCCTCTCGACATTCCCCGGGCGGGGCGGGTATTCCTCGAACATGGCCGCAATGACGCACCGGACGCGCTGATGTCCTGCCGCGCGAGTTTCTCCGTCTCCTCCGGAGCGCCCGGCGTGCGCCGTCCGTGGCGGCGTCTGCTGCCGATGCCGGTGCGGGCGCTCGACCGCCTGGTCAGCGCTCCCGATCACCGTCCGGCCGGTGCGCGCGCATCAGCCGCTGAGCCCGCAGCGCCAGCTGCATCCCCAACCGGTCGTCGGCGTCCTTGAGGCGGTCGCCGAAGAGCTCCTCGAGCTGCCGCAGCCGGTTGCGCACGGTCTGCGGGTGCACGCCGAGGCGCTGCGCGATCTCCGGCGCCCCGCCGCGCGTCTCCAGCCAGGCCAGCAGCGTTTCGCCCAGCCGCTCGCGCTGCTTCTCGCTGAGGGACGCGAACGGGTCGAGGCTTTGGCGGGCCAGCTCGGCGGCCAGGAAGTCCTCCGCGAGCAGCCAGAGCGTGGCCAGGTGGTCGCGGCACCAGATGAGCGGGCCGGGGACGTCCGGCCCGGACAGCAGCAGGGCGCGGCGGGCGGTGCGCAGCGCGGCCGGCGCGTCGGCCAGCGGCACGGTCGGGGACACCGCGGCCCGCCAGCCGTCGAGCTTGGCCTCCAGGGGAGCCAGGTCGGCGTCGGGATCGCGGGTCAGCAGGTGCGGCTCGGGGCCGTCGAGGTCGGCGAGGACGCCGTCGCCGAGCAGGTCGGCCGGGAAGTCGGCGGCGTCGGGGCCGCGTTCGAGGGCGACCATCGCGGCGGTCTCCGGCAGCGGCCAGCCCGCGCCGCCGGCCAGCTCGGCGATGCTGCTCGCGGCGCCTTCGGGGGCCTGCACGATCAGCTCCAGCAGCCTCCGCCGACGGACCGGGACCGCGCCTTCGGCGTCCGCCTGGGCCTGTTGGTAGCCCTCGATCGCGGTGGCGCACAGCTCGTCGACGTAGGCGAAGATGGCCTCGGCGGCGACCGAGATGACGGCCGGGTCGACCCCCGCGGCGACGACGCCGGGGTGCATCGCCCGCCAGGCCACCCGGGCCCCGACGGTGGCGCTGTCCTGCAGCGCGTCGAGGGTGCGGCCCTCCTCGAACTCGATGCGGCCGCGCCCGCGGTAGAAGTCGACCCAGTGCTCGTGGGACAGGGCCGGGTCGCCCATCGAGTCGACGCAGTGCTGCACGGCGTACTCGACGCTGCGGACCAGGACCTTGCCGAACACGCCCTTGAGCGGCTGGCCGTAGGCCGGGACCGTGCGCTGGACCTCCTGGATCATCGAGGCCGCGGCGTGCCCGACGTGCGGGCGCAGGCCGGCGCCGAGCGCGCGCGGCAGCGAGGCCAGCAGGCGGAAGCTGCGGTACTCGACCACGAATCCCCCTTCTCACGTCCCGGAGGGGACGAGCGTATCCGAACCGGGCGGTGTCCTTACCCGGATGTGTCACTGAAAAATCAACGACGAGTTCCCGGGGTTCCCTGAAAGAGTGACACGAACACATCCTTTTGACACGGACGGGTACGAGTTCTACGCTCCGTGGCAGATGGTGGGGGCCATTTCCGAGGTGTCAATTCCCTGGGCGGAGGACCGAATTCCCCATGCGCGGTTCCGCTGCTTCCGACGGCTCGGTGTGGGCGAGGCTCCCCCACGAGCTCGGCGACGCCGTGCGCCCGCGGATCCCGGAGATCGCGCGGGCCTGCATCGACGGCATCGCCCGCGAGATTCCGGAATATTCCGCGATTTTCGGTCCCGGACCCGAGCGCGTCGCCGCGATCGAGCAGGCGCGGCGCGGCATCGAGCGGGACATCGACCGCGTCGGCACGCCCGCGATGTGGCAGGCCGACCGGCTGGCCGAGTTCCGCGGGCACGGGCGCCAGGCCTTCCACAGTGGTCTGAGCCGCGAAGCGGTGCAGGCGGCCGTGCGCGTGTCGAGCCGGGTGACGTGGCGCTGGATCGCCGACATCGCCCGCGAAGCCGGCCTGTCCGGCGACGTCCTGTACGGCGCGGCGGAGGGGATGTTCGCCGACGTCGAGACGTCGATGGCGGCGGTCGCCGAGGGCTACCGCGCGGCTGAGGCGGCGATGTCCGGCACGGGCGAACGGCACCGCCGCCTGCTGCACGCCCTCCTCAGCGGCCGCACACCGGCCGAAGTGGACGGTCTCGTCGCGGCGTCCGGGCTGCGCGTGCCTGCCCAGGTGGCCGCGGTGGCGTTCCGCGCGCTGCCGGGCGCGCCGGAGTTCCCGCCGGGCCTGCTGCCGGACCACGTCCCGGCCGACCCGGCGGGCGACCCGCCGGCCGCGCTGACGTCCGCCCCGGACGTGGACCTGGCGGAGCTGGCCGCCCTCCCGGCGGGCTGGACGGCGGCGGTCGGGCCCCTGGTCCCGCTGGCCTCGGCGCCGGAGTCGTTCCGCGTCGCCCGCCGCGCGGTCGACCTGGCCGCGCGAGGACTCCTGGACGTCCCGGGCCCGGTCGTCTGGTGCCGCGACCACCTGACGACGCTGCTCCTGCTGGCGGACGAGTTCCTCGTCGAGCAACTGGCGTCGACGACGCTCGCACCGCTGGCCGGCCTTTCGGACCGGCGGCGGGAGCAGCTGGCCGAGACGTTGCTGGCCCTGGTCCAGACCCGCGGCAGCGCGCCCGAGCTGGGGCGGCTGCTGGACCTGCACCCGCAGACGATCCGGGCCCGGCTGAAGAAACTGGGCGAGCTGTTCGGGGCGCGCTTGGACGACCCGGGCGAGCGGCTGCGGCTGGAGCTGGCGTTGCTGGCGGAACGGGCGCTGCCTGCCGTGGCCGGTCGTGAGTGAGAAAGCCGCCGGATCGGCTCTGGAGGGAGGGCCAGAGCCGTCCTAGGCTGCCCGGCATGACCGGATTGCTCACCGAGCGGCTGCGGCAGGCTGCCGACAACGCCGTCGCGATGTGGACCGCTCTCGGGCGGGCCCGGGGTGACCGCGTTCTCGAACGGCCCGGCTTCACCGCGATCGACGGCCGGCGGTTCCGGATCATGGTGCGGTCCGCGAACCCGGGCGACGCCGCCGTCGACGAGCTGACCGAGCTCGCGCGGCTGCGGCGGCTCGACGGCCGGACCGTCGTCGTCGAGGATGCGTTCCGGACGCTCGACCTGACCGATCTCGGGATGAGCGCGCGGCAGCTGCCCGTCATGGTGCGCGAGCCCGCGCCCGTGCCGGACGAGCCCACGGTCACCCGCGTGCGGACGCCCGCCGAGCTGGCGCGGGCCGAGGACGTCATCGTCCACGGCTTCCCGCTCGAGGAGTACCAGCCGGCCGAACCCGGGACGGTCTTCCCGCCTGGGCTGCCCGCCCAGGCCTTCTTCCGCCGGGGAGACGAAGGTGCTTGCCTCACCATGGCCCACGGCGGTGTCGGCGGCGTCTACTGGGTCACGACGATGCCCGAGTACCGCTCGCAGGGCGTCGGCCGCGCCCTGATGCACGCCGTCCTACGGCACTTCGACGACCGTCCCGTCACGCTGACCGCTTCCCGGTCCGGGAAGCCGCTCTACGACAAGCTCGGGTTCACCACTCTGGGGGACGCCGACTGGTGGCGTTGACCGCGGGAACACCCACCGCCGGTAGCCGTACCAGCGGAACGCCGTACCGGACAAAGTGCCCAGCACCATCCCGGCGACGAAGTCCGCGACCTCCTGGACGAAGTACGTCACGTGCGGTGTCTCGAGCCCCAGCGCGTACCGCGAGAGGAGCGGCGGCACCAGGTTGACGGCCACCGCGCCCGCGTTGACCACGAAGAACAGCCCGGCCTCGCGCAGCCGCCGGTGTCCGCCGCGGCCGGCGAACGACCAGCGTCGCGACAGCAGGTACGCGAACGCCGTCGACGCCACCGTCGCGAGGAAAAGCGCAGTTACCGGTTTCTCCCGCAACACGGTGAGCTTCAGGCTGTAGTCGCCCAGTAGGGTGACCCCGTACGCGGCCAGGCCGACGACGGCGAAGCGGAGCAGCTCTCGCGGCTCGGGCATGGTTCCTCCGGGGTGACGCCGACAGGGTGGAGGTCTTTCGATGGCACGCAAGGGCGGGGAGGGCGAGATCCCCTCGGTCGCCGAGCTGGTGAACCTTTCGGAAACGAGGCCGCTGGTCATCCGCGGCGAACTCGACGCGAAGCTCGCCGAGGAACCCGCACCCGAACCCCAGCCCGACCCGCTCGCCATCCTCGACGCCGAGTTGGCCGCCCCCGAACCCGACGAGCGCCCGCGCGAGGCCCCGCCCGCCGACCGCTCGCGCCGCGCCTACCCGTACGTCTTCGGCGCCGGCGCGGCCGTCGCGCTCGGCCTGGCCGCCGTCGTGCTGTTCCAGCCCCAGCAGGTCGGCGGGTCGGCCGTCCCGCCGCCCGGGGCGAGCGTCCCGGCCGCGCCGCCGCCCTCGAGCGAGGGGGTGGAGACGATGAGCGCGTCCGCCGCGCCGCCGCCGATGACCGCCCAGGTGCGCGACTCCCCGGTCCGGACCACGAGCGCGCCCGCCGCCGCGGGGCGCAAACCCGCGCACCCCACGACGGCGGCGCCGCCGGCCCAGGACGAGTGGCAGCAGTACGTCAGCTCGGTGATCAGCTCGTGGCAGCAGCAGCACCCGCACGGCCGGCCGAACCGCTGATCAGCAGCTCGCCGTCGCCGGCTTCCCGGCGATCCGGTCCTTGACGAACGCCAAGACGTCCGCGTTGCCGGTGTAGACCAGCGTGATGTGGTCGGTGTCGTAGGTCTTCCACGTCTGGGCCACCCCGGCCGCGCAGTACGCCTTGTGCAGGCTGTCGGCCTGCGCGAACTGCACCAGCTGGTCGCCGGTGGCGTGGTAGAGGAACACCGGCACCTTCGGCGGGCTGCCGCCGAGCTTGTTCTCGTTGAGCCGGGCGACCCACGCGGGCTTGATGTAGCCCGGGCTCGTCGTGTAGTCCGCGATCTTCTGGTTCGCGTACGTCGTGAGCAGCTCGAACGTGCACGCGCTCTGCTTCATCTCCGCCAGCTTCGCGCGGCCGTTGTCGCTGAGGAACGAGTCGAGCTGCAGCTCCGGGTAGGCCTGGTCGAGGCCGAGGAGTGCGTAGGCGAAGACGCCGAACCCGAACTTCCCGTCGAGCTGCAGCGTCACCTGGACGAGGTCGGCGGGGACGCCGCCGGCCGCGATCCCGACGAGGTTCAGTTCGGGCGCGTACGCCGGCTGCAGCTCCCCGGCCCACGCCGCGGCGCCGCCGCCCTGCGAGTAGCCGCGGAAGACGACCTTGGCCGTCGAAGACAGCCCGGCCGCGGCCAGGCGCTGGGCCGCGCGGACCGCGTCGATCACCGCCGGGCCTTCCGACCGGCCCACGACGTACGTCGTCTTCGGCGTGCTCTGGTAGCCCTCGTAGTCCGGGACGGTCACCGCGTAGCCCGCGTCGAGCAGGTCGTCGAGGCCCGGCTGTTCGTAGAACGCGCCGATGTCGATCATCTTCGACGGCGTGCAGCCGAACGCCGGGCCGTGCGTGCCGGGCGCGAACGCGACGATCGGGGCGGTCGCGCGGTTCGCGGTCTTCGGCACCAGCACGGTTCCGGTGACGGCGTCGGGCTGCCCGAGGGCGTTCGTGGACAGGTACATCACCTGCCACGCGTCGACGGAGTCCTTGCGCGGTCCCGCTTTCGACGGCCGCCAGCGGAGGACGTCGCCCGGCTTGCCCGCGGGCAGCGGCGACGGCGGCGTGTAGAAGGAGTCGTCGGCCGGGCCGGGCGCCGGGTCCGCGGCCGCCACCGGGGCGGCGAGCGCCACGGCCAGCACCGACGCCACGAGCAGGGCGAGCGCGCGGCGCGTCACGAGCCCGTCCCGTAGACGCGTTTGCAGGTCGCGGACTCGCTGAAGGCCAGGTTCAGCTCGGGGTTGGCCTTGAGGTCCTTGATCGGGCCTTCGGGATCGCTGAGCTGGCCCATGGTGGTGTCGGCCTCGGAAATCACCTGCCGCAGGCTGGGCTGGTCGGTCACCTTCGCCTGCTGCATCCTGGTTTTCGTCTCGGCGAGCTTGGTCTTCGTCTCGGTCAGGTTGCCGGTCGCCTTGTCCACAGCGGACTGTCCATCCGGGACGGGCGGGACGCCGGCGGTGCGCAGGCCGCCCGCCATGTCGTCGAGGGCCGACCCCAGGCGGCCGAGGAAGTCGACCATCGCGTCCCGGGTCTTCACCGGGTCGGCGTCGTCGACGGCGGGCGGCTGAGACAGCTTCGCCGAGCCCGCGGCGACCCCGGTGCACACCTTGTCGACCCAGGCGAGCGCGGCGGGGTCGGCGTGCCGGCCCGGGTCGGCCGGGGCGTCCGACCCGCAGGCGGCACACGACAGAAGTGCGGCCGCCGCCATTGCGAGCACCGCGCTGTGCATTCTTTTCATGAGTTTCGAAGCTACGCGGAGCGGTCGCGGACGAGCAAGAAGAGAATGGCCGGTTGGCACGTGCGTCAACATTGTGCGGTGTGGATTTGTCACGCTCGTCAGCGCTTCGGCGATGCCTTTGTGCTGGGGAAACCTTCCCCTGCCTGCTAGGAACCCGGGCCGGGTGACGTGCTGGGGTGACAATTTGCGGAGCAGGCGTTGCCTTTTCACTGAAAGCCCTTGATCGGCGCCGTCCGCGCTCGTTAGCTTACGGTCCGGTCGCGATTCTCGAATAGCGCGGGCCGTTTCGTATCACTGTTGATACACGGAAGGACCATCGTGAGTCACCCAAGAGGCAAGAAGAAGACGGTCGCGGCCGCCGCGGCCGTGGGCGCGGTGGGGCTCGTCGCCACCGCGCTGGTCGTCGGCGCGCAGGCCAGCGCCGCCGACCCGATCTCGCTGACCCTGAACTACCACTGCACGCTGCCGCTGGTGGGGTCCCAGTCGCTGAAGGTGGTGATCAACACCGACCTGCCGACCACGGTGAACACCGGCCAGCCGACCGGCGCGTTCGACATCAAGGCCGTGTCGACCATCAACGCGGACACCGTCGCGGGCCTGAGCCTGATCGGCGCCACGACGATCGAGGGCACCGCGACGGCCGCCGCGACCGTGGCCGCGCCGAGCCTCAACCTGCCGGTCAACGTCCCGATCACGCTGGACAAGACGAACATCCCGGCGTCGGGCGAGCTGAACATCAACGCGTCGGGCAAGACGCCGTCGCTGACGTTCACCCAGGCCGGCCAGGCGAAGATCACCGTCGGCGACCTGCAGCTCAAGGTCACCCCGCGCAAGGCCGACGGCTCGGTCACCGGCATCACGCCGGACGGCACGATCGACGCGCCCTGCACGCAGGACGCGGGCCAGAACAACACCCTGGCCACGATCACGATCGCCGGTGGCGGCGGGACGACCCCGCCCACCACCACGCCGCCCACGACGACACCCCCGACCACCACGCCGCCGACGACCACCCCGCCCACCACGACCCCGCCGGGCGGCGGCATCAAGTACTCCTTCGGCATCACCGGGTCGACGTCGCTGAAGTCGCTCGGCAGCACCGCGCCGATCTCCGGCTCGTTCGACGCCGACGTGGACCTGGCCGCGAAGAAGTTCACCGGCACCCTGCAGCTGAACCCGACGCACACCGACTTCAAGCTGTTCGGCTTCATCCAGGGCAGCTCGGACGTCAAGGTCGTGCCGAACGGCCCGCAGACCGGTGAGCTGGTGGGCACCGGCTTCAAGGCGCACATCAAGTTCGACACGTTCCTCACCACGGTCAACCTGTTCGGCATCCCGATCAGCACCGACCCGAAGTGCGGCACGGTCAGCTCTTCGACCAGCGAGATGACCACCGGTCCCGACTTCGACCTGCTCAAGGGCGGCAAGCTGTCGGGCACCTACTCGCTGTCCGCGCTGCAGAACTGCGGCTCGTTCAACGACATCATCAGCGCCTTCGCCAAGAGCGACGGCAACACGCTGGACCTCGTGCTCGCCAAGAAGTGACCCGAACTGCCGGCCCCCGTCGCGCCGCGGCGGGGGCCGGTGCCACGAGAAGGGACTGCCCGTGCGGATCGCCCGGTCACTGCTCGCCGCCTGCGTGCTCGCGCTCGCCGTCGTCACGCCCGCCCAGGCGTCGACGCCGGTCGCCAAGGAGCTGAGCTTCACCTGCCCGTTCCCGTTGATCGGCCTGCAGCAGCTGGACGTCGAGGTGAAGGCGTCGTTCGAGGTGCCGTCCGCGCCGGGCGGCACGTTCACGACCTCGGACCTCGCGGTCGCGGTGACCGTGCCGGACAAGTCCACCCGCGGCTTGGCCCTGGTCGGCGCGGCGAGCATCGAGGGGACGGCGTCCGCAGGGGTGACGCTGACCAACGGGCCGCTGACGCTGCCGTTGAACCTGCCGTTGACCGTGGCCAGGACGGCGGTGCCGCAGTCGGGCCCGTTCACCACGAACGCGTCCGGCTCGGTGCCGCCGGTGCAGCTGCCGAACGCGGGCAAGACGACCCTGACGATCGGCGGCTTCAGCGCCCGGCTCACGCCGAAGAAGGCCGACGGCTCGTTCACCGGGCTCGGCTCCTTCACCTCGGACTGCACCCTCGACCCGGGCCAGGACCCGGTGCTGCTGAGCTTCGACCTCGGCGCGTCCTCGCGCGACTACGGCGTTTCCGGGACCACGACCCTGAAAGCGCTCGGGGCGAGCGCGCCGGTCACCGGGTCGTTCACCGGGTTCAGCCCGGCGTTCGACCGGACGCGGGCGGAGTTCAAGGTCTTCGGGTTCGTCCCCGGGACGGCCGACCTGCGGTTCAGCCCGGACGGCCCGCAGACCGGCGAGATCGCCGGTGACAGCTTCGTGGCGCACGCGAAGCTGGCGTTGGCGTTGCCGCAGGTGACGTTGTTCGGGCTGCCGGTCGCGGACGCGGGCTGCCGGGCGAGCGCGTCGATCCCGGTCGACCTGCGTTCCGGCACCGGCTTCACCCCGGCGACGGGCGGGCCGGTGACCGGCACCTACGCGATCCCGGCGCTGGCGGACTGCGGTGCGTTCACGCCGTACCTCGGCTCGCTGGTCCAGGGGGCGGGCAACACGTTCGTGCTGACGCTGACCCCGCGCTGACGGAAGTTCTCCGCTGTTGTCGATTTCGCCGGTCCTCGCGTGACGGGGTAGGAAAGGACCACGACCGAGAGGACCGACCATGGCGCAGTACGCGGTGCTGATCTACGAGCGAGTGCCCGCCGAAGACCTGCCGAAGGAGATCATGGACCGGCACCTCGGCCTGCCGGACCGGATCGCCGGGCTGGGCGGCAAGGTGACCGCGGGGCTGGCCCTGCAGCCGAACGAGACGGCCACCGCGATCCGCGGGGACCTGGTGACCGACGGGCCGTTCGTGGAGACCAAGGAGGTCCTGGCCGGGGTGTACCTGCTCGAAGCCCGCGACCTCGACCACGCGCTGGCCTGCGCGAAGCTCACGCTGGTCGTCGAAGGCGGGGTCGAAGTCCGGCCGCTGGTCGACTTCCAGGTGGTGCCGGGCTGACGTCCGCCGCCGACGCCGTCGCCGAAGCGCACCGTCGCGAGTGGGCCTACGTGCTCGCCGCGACGGTGCGGGTGACGCGCGACCTCGACGAGGCCGAAGAGGCCGTCCAGGACGCCTACCTCCAAGCGCTCGAGCGCTGGGAAAGCGACGGCGTCCCGGACCGGCCCGGCGCGTGGCTGACCACGGTCGCGCGCCGCAGCGCGCTCAACGGCGTCCGGCACCGGGAAGTGCTGCGGCGCAAGCTGCCGCTGCTCGTCGAGCCGGCCGTCGCCGAGCCGCCCGAGCCCGCCGGGCCGATCCCGGATGACCGGCTCCGGCTCGTGTTCACCTGCTGCCACCCGGCGCTCGCGCAGGAGGCCCAGATCGCGCTGACGCTGCGGCTGGTGTGCGGCGTCGCGACCGCCGACATCGCGCACGCCTTCCTGGTGCCCGAGCCGACGATGGCCGCCCGGATCACCCGCGCCAAGAAGAAGATCACCGCCGCGCGGATCCCGTACGCGGTGCCTTCGGCCGGCGAGCTGCCCGCGCGCGTCTCCGTCGTGCTGACCGTGCTGCACCTGCTCTACTCGGCCGGGCACACCGCGCCGTCCGGCGGCGACCTGGTGCGCGACGAGCTGACCGGGCGCGCGCTGGACCTCGCGCGGATGCTGCGGACCCTGCTGCCCGCCGACACCGAGGTCGCCGGGCTGCTCGCGCTCCTGCTCGTCCAGCAGGCCCGGCGCGCCACCCGCACCGACGACGCCGGGCGGCTGCTGCGCCTGGCGGACCAGGACCGCTCCCGCTGGGACCGCGAGCTGGTCGCCGAGGCCGACCGGCTCGTCGTCGAGGCGCTGAAGGGCGGCCCGCCCGGGCGGTTCGGCGTGCAGGCCGCCATCGCCGCCCTGCACGCGCAGGCCCCGAGCTACGCCGACACGGACTGGCCGCAGATCCTGGCCCTCTACGACGTGCTGCTGCACCTCTGGCCGTCGCCGGTGGTGGCCCTCAACCGCGCTGTCGCGTTGTCGATGGTGGACGGGCCCGAGGCGGCGCTGGCCGAGATCGCCCGCCTGGAGGACGGCGGCCGGCTCGCCGGGTACCGCTACCTGCCCGCCACCAAGGCCGACCTCCTGCACCGCCTCGGCCGTGACGCCGAAGCGGCGGAGGCGTACCGGGCCGCGCTCGCGCTGGCCGGCAACGCCGTCGAGCAGGAGTTCCTGGCCGCCCGGCTCGGCGGGGCCTAGAACATCAGGACGTACCCGGCGAGCGAAAGGACCAGCGCGGCCAGGAAGAACCCGCCGTGCAGCCCGGCGCCCAGGGCGAAGTCCGCGACCAGTTGCACGACCAGGTCCGCGATGCCGAGGACCCCGACGACCGCCAGCGTCGTCCGGGCGCCCCTCACACCGCGGTGGAGGCCGTAGACGAGCAACGCCCACAACCCGGCGCCGAGGACGTACACGAGCACGGCCACGGGAAGCGGGACGGCGGCCTCGACGGGCGTCCGGCGGCCGCCCAGGAGCGAGCCGGCGAACCAGCACGCCGTGGCGCCCCACCAGGCGAAAGCGGCGCGCGGGGACATGGCGGCAGCCTAGGTCCGGGCGATCGGGTTCCGGCACGGTCACGACCCGAACCGTTACCCGCCCGGTGTCACACCGGAGTGCTATAAAACGCTACCTCCGTGGGACCGGTTTCACGGCCGTAGGCGGCCGCCTCCGGTGCCGCTAGGGTGATCGTCTGGATGTGCTGGCCGAAGGCAGCCGAACGGGAGACGCCGGTGACCGCCGCGCACGACTCATCGTGGGATCCCGGCACCCGCTTGCGCGTGCTGCTGGTGGAGGACGACGACGGCGACGCGCTGCTGGTCGAGGAGATGCTGGCCGACACGTCGGTGCCCTTCTCGCTCGAGCGCGTCGAAACGCTCGCCGCCGCGCTGGCCGGCCCGCTCACGGCCGACTGCGTCGTGCTCGACCTCCAGCTGCCCGACGCGATGGGCCTGAGCGGGCTGACGAAGCTCGGCCAGCACGCGCCCGGCGTCGCGATCGTCGTGCTGACCGGCGGGCACGACCAGGCCACCGGCGTCGCCGCGGTCGCCGCCGGCGCGCAGGACTACCTCGTCAAGGACCAGGTCGACGGGCCGCTGCTGGTCAAGGCGCTGCGCTTCGCGCGCGAACGCAAGCGCGCCGAGCAGGTCGAGCAGCAGTTCCTGCAGCAGCAGCTGCTGGCGCGGGAGAACGCGCGGCTGGAACGCGGCCTGCTGCCCGTTCCGCTGCTGCGCGACCCGCACCTCGACCTGGCCTCCCGCTACCGCCCGGGCCGCAACGGCTCCCTGCTGGGCGGCGACTTCTACGACGCCATCGAGCTCGCCGACGGCACCGTGCACATGATGATCGGCGACGTCTGCGGCCACGGCCCGGACGAGGCCGCGCTCGGCGTCGCGCTGCGGATCGCGTGGCGTTCCCTCGTGATGGCCGGCCTGCCGATGCCGGACGTGCTGAGCATGGTCGAGCGGGTCCTCGTGCACGAGCGGATCGAGCCGCTGTTCGCCACCGTCTGCATGGTCGTCGTCGCGCCGGACCGAAGATCCCTGCGGCTGTCGCTGGCCGGGCACCTCCCGCCCTTGCTCTTGACGGCGGGCGACGGGCACCTGCTCTCCGGGACGCTCCTCGGCGTCCCGCTCGGCGTCGTCGAGGGCACGAAGTGGGAGTCCCTCGAAGTGCCGCTGGAACCGGGCTGGTCCCTGCTGCTCTACACCGACGGCGTGTTCGAAGGCCGCGTCGGTGCCGGGTCCGAGCGGCTCGGCCACGAGCGGATGGCCGCGCTGGTGCTCGAAATCCGGCACCGGAGCGGCCTCGACGGCACGGAGCTGCTCGACGAGCTGATCGCCCGCGCCGAACGGCTCAACTCCGGCCCGCTCGACGACGACGTCGCACTCGCCCTGCTCAGCCACGACCCGGGGGAGCGCACGCGATGACCGCCGACGAGCGCGGCTGGCCGGTCCGCCGCTGGCTCACCCTGCTCGCGCTGACCGAGGCGGTGCTGCTGCTCGCGGCCCTCGCGGGCGGCGGGATCGCGATGAACAACCTCACCGACGCCCGCAACCGCCTGCTCGACGTCATCGGCGGGCAGCGGCTCGCCGCCATCCAGCTGTCGACGGCCCTGCTGAACCAGGAGACCGGCGTCCGCGGCTACCAGCTCGGCCGGCAGCCGGAGTTCCTGACCCCGTACACCGACGGCGTCCGCTCGCAGGCCGACGCCGTCGCCCAGCTGCAGCGGCTCGGGGCCACGCCGGGCACGCAGATCGGCGACGACCTCGACCGCGTGCAGCAGGCCGCGAAGGCCTGGCAGGTCACGGTCGCGCCCACCATCACCCCGGGCGCGCCCCCGGTCACCGCGGCGCAGGCCGACCGCAGCCGGACCCAGTTCGACGCGGTCCGCGGCGCCCTCGACGCGCAGGCCGCGCACCTGGTGACGCTGCGCAACGAGGGCCGGGCCGACCTGGACGGCGCGGCGAACTTCCTGACCGCGATGCTGGTGGCCGTCGGCGTGCTGATCCTGCTGCTGTTCGCGGTGCTGTTCCTGGGGCTGCGCCACGTCATCACCCGGCCGATCCTGCGGCTGGCCGGCGAGGTCCGGCAGGTCGCCGACGAAGACGTCCACCGCCCGGTGCACGGGACCGGGCCGCGCGAGATCGCCCAGCTCGGCACCGACGTCGAGGCCATGCGGCAGCGGATCCTGGACGAGGTCGCCGAGCTGGAGCGGGCGCACGCGATGCTGGACCGGCGCACGCGCGAGCTGGAGCGGTCCAACGCCGACCTGGAGCAGTTCGCGTACGTCGCGTCGCACGACCTTCAGGAGCCGCTGCGCAAGGTGGCGAGTTTCTGCCAGCTGCTCCAGCGGCGCTATTCGGGCCTGCTCGACGAGCGCGGCGAGCAGTACATCGAGTACGCCGTCGACGGCGCGAAACGGATGCAGGTCCTGATCAACGACCTCCTGGCGTTTTCGCGGGTCGGCCGCAACCCCGGCAAGCACGTCGTGGTCGAGGCGGGCCGGCTGGTCGACGACGCGCTCGCGAACCTCGAGGTCGCGCTCTCGCTGAGCGGCGGCAAGGTGGAGCGCGGAGACCTGCCCGAGGTGCGCGTCGAGCAGGCGCTGATGACGGCGGTGTTCCAGAACCTGATCGGCAACGCGCTGAAGTTCAAGGGCGAGACTCCGCCGGAGGTGCGCGTCACCGCCGAGCGCGACGGCGACGACTGGGTGTTCTCCGTGTCGGACAACGGGATCGGCATCGACGCGGAGTACGCCGAACGGGTCTTCGCCCTGTTCCAGCGGCTGCACACGCGCAGCGCGTACCCGGGCACCGGGATCGGCCTGGCCCTGTGCCGCCGGATCGTCGAGTACCACGGCGGCCGGATCTGGCTCGACACCGAGGCCGCGGGCACCACGTTCCGCTTCACCCTGCCGGCCGCCGAGGATAATGGGGACGCATGACGCAGGCGCCTGAACCCATCGACATCCTGCTCGTCGAGGACGATCCCGGCGACGTGCTGATGACCCGGGAAGCGTTCGAGCACCACAAGATCCGCAACGCGCTGCACGTCGCGAGCGACGGCGTGGAGGCCCTCCGGTTCCTCAACCGCGAGGCGCCCTTCGAAGCGGCGCCACGGCCCGGGCTGATCCTGCTCGACCTCAACCTGCCCCGCAAGGACGGCCGGGAGGTGCTCGCGGACATCAAGCAGGACCCGGACCTGCGCACGATCCCGGTGGTCGTGCTGACGACGTCCGAGGCGGAGGAGGACATCGTGCGCAGCTACGACCTGCACGCCAACGCCTACGTCACCAAGCCGGTCGACTTCGAGAAGTTCGTCGAGGTCGTCCGGAAGATCGACGACTTCTGGGTGACCGTCGTCAAGCTGCCGTACCGGTAGGCGCCGTCGATGGCGTGGCGGCGGGGATTGCGGCACGATAAGAGGCCGTGACCTCTTCATCGCGGGATCTTCCCGCCGTCGAGCTGGCGGTCACGCTCGACCGGCGGGACAAGGCGGCCGTGCTGCGCGTGGCGGGGGAGATCGACCTGCTGAGCGCGCCGGAGTTCGAGGAAGTCGTCGACGCGGTGCTGGCCGGCGGGCCGGAAACGCTGGTGGTGGACCTGCGCGAGGTGACGTTCTTCTGCTCGGCGGGCCTGCAGGTGCTGGCGGCGGCGCACCGGCGGCTGCCCGAACGCGGGCTGCGCGTGGTGAGCGACTCGCCGGTGACGTCGGGACCGCTGAAGACCACCGGGCTCGACACGTGGATCACCGTCCACGCGACGGTCGACGAAGCGCTCGGCCGGTGACGCCCCCGATGCCGGAACCGGTGTTCACGTGCCACGGGGTGCAGGCTTCGCCGGAAGCCCTGCGCCGGCTCCGGCACGAGCTGATGGCGTGGGTCGTCGCGGTGGGCGTCGACGCGGCGCGGGCCCAGGACATCGTCCTGGCGAGCTACGAAGCGCTGGCCAACGTGGCCGACCACGCGTACGACGGGGCCGGGCCCGGGGTGGTCGACCTGGACGCCTCGGCGTTCCCGGACCGGGTGGAGGTCGTCATCCGCGACCACGGCACGTGGCGGACCCCGGTGGTGGACCCGCGCCCGGTTTCGTTGCGGGGGCGCGGATTGCTGCTGCTGCGGGCGAGTGCCGACCGGGCGGACATCTCGTCCGGCGAGTCCGGGACCGTGGTCACGCTGGCCTGGGACCTGGCGCCGGTGTCGTGAGTGGTCAGGGCGGTTGGAGCCGCCCTGACCAGTCACGACGAGCCGCGGCTGACCCGGGTCAGCGGTGCACGACCGCGCCCGTCTTCGGGTCGAGCGTGACCTTCTTGGCCTGCGGCCACCAGAAGTCGAACATCCCGTTCAGCGAACCCGCGCGGGTGTCGAACGACGAGTCACCGATCCGGCCGGTGAACCAGTTGTCCTCGATGAACTTCAGCACCGAGGTCTGGTCCGTCAGCGAGTGGTCGACGTGGTTCACCTTGGCGTACGGCGAAACCACCAGCAGCGGCAGCCGCGGGCCGTAGCCGCAGCGGTCGGCGTAGCCGCCGAGGGACGCCGGCTTGCCGGTGCAGACCGCCTGGTCCTGCGCGGCGTCCTGCGAGCCGTTGACGATCTTCGACGCCTGGTGGTCGTACCAGCCGTCGGAGTCGTCGTAGGCCAGCACGATCGCCGTGGACTTCCACTCCGGGGACTGCTGGATCTTGTTGATCTCGCTGACCACGAACTGCTGCTCGTCCAGCGGGTCCGAGTAGCCGGCGTGGCCGTCCTGGTACTCCGGCGCCTTCAGGAAGCTCACCGCGGGCATCGAGCCGGCGCGCAGCGCGTCGTCGAAGTCCGAGGTGTCGTACTGGTGGTTGGCCCGGTCGGTCTGGCCGATCGCCTGCACCGACGACGGCGCGAGGTGCTTCGGGTTCGCCGTCGACTGGTAGTACTGGAACGGCTCGTGGTGCGGGCTGTAGTCGACCGCCGCGTTGCCGCCGACGTTGGTGTGCTTCTGGCCGCAGACCGCGAAGCCGTTGGCCGAGCCGGTCGGCCGGAAGCCGCCCTGGAACCAGCCCCAGGTGACGTGGCGCTGGTTGAGCAGGTCACCGACGTTCTTGCCGCTCAGCGTGGCCAGGTTGTCGGTGCTCGTGTGGTTCTTGTCCGAGCAGTCGTCCCACGCCGGGTCCGGGTCGTTGATGACCGTGCCGACGCCGTGCGCGTCCGGGGACACCACGGCGTAGGAGTCGGTGGTCGGCTCGTGCGTCACCGAGGTGACCGCCTGGGCGCCGTGCGTCTGGCCCGAGATCAGGTTCAGCGCACCCGGGGTCGACGGGCCGAACACCGTGTTGAACGAGTTGTCGTTCAGCGCGTAGTTCTGCGCGTAGTTCCACATGCCGGTGACGGTGTTGCCGTCGTAGTAGTCCATCACCAGGCCGGGCTCGCCGAACAGCACCGGCTGGCCGGTGCACTTGTCGGTCTCGGTCTTCTCGACGAACTTGTCCATCTTGCCGCCGTTGAAGGCGGCCTGCTCCGCGCCGTAGTTGTGGTTCTGGTCGCAGGTCAGCGCCTGCTCGTGCGTGAGCCGCTTCGGGTCGTACGCGTTCGGGTTGTCCGTCAGCAGCTTCTTGTCGAGGCCGTTGACCTTCGGCGTGTTGCGCGCGGCCTGGAACGGCGTGCCGTCGGTGTTGGCCGCGTTCGGGTACGTGCCGAAGTAGTGGTCGAACGAGATGTTCTCGCCGAAGATGACCACGACGTGCTTGATCGGCGTCGAGGTCGGGATCCAGTGCGCGGGGAACAGGTTCAGGGGCTGGGCTTCCGCGGTCGTCGCGGCGGAACCGGTGACGACGGCGAGTGCGGCCACCGAAGCGAGTGCTCCGGCGCCCAGCAGGCCGCGCCGTCGCCGGCGGGTTCTCTTGTCCACAGTGGATTCCTTTCGTGGTGGGACGTTCAGTCAGGTGAGCAGGGAGCGCCCGAAGTGGTCCTCCGGGCCGGTGACGCCCGGCAGCGCGAAGAAGTAGCCGCCGCCGAACGGGGAGATGTAGTCGGTCAGGGGTTCGTCGGCCAGCCGCGTCTGGACCGCCTCGAACTGGCGCTCGAGGTCCTGCTGGTAGCAGACGAAGATCAGGCCCATGTCGAGGTTGCCGTTGGTGTCGATGCCGCGGTCGTAGTTCACCGCGCGGCGCAGGATCCGGCTGGCGTCGGTTTCCGGCGTGCGCGGGTTGGCCTTCCGGATGTGGCTGGTCAGCGGGATGACGGTGCCGATCGGGTCGTCGGCGTACCGGGGGACGTCGGTCTCGGCGGTGCCGTCGAGCGGCGCGCCGGTGTCGCGCCGGCGGCCGAACATGTTCTCCTGCTCGGCGAGCGAGACCCGGTCCCAGAACTCGACGAGCATCCGGATCAGCCGGACCACCTGGTAGCTGCCGCCGGCCGCCCACGCGGGTTCGCCCGCTGCGGACGTCCACACGAGACGGTCGAAGTCGGCTTCCTCCGGGTTGGCGGTGCCGTCCTTGAAGCCCATCAGGTTCCGCGGGGTCCCTTCGGGACGCGGCGGGGAGCTGAAGCCGTTGAGCTTCCAGCGCAGCTGCATGCCGCCGCGGGTGGCGCGGGCGATGTCGCGCAGCGCGTGCAGCACGGTGTCGGTCGAGTTCGCGGACAGCGTGAGGCTCAGGTCGCCGTGGCACTGCGCGGGGTCGAGGGCGTCGTTCGGGAACGTCTTCATCGGCTTGAGCTTGGCGGGCTTGAGCTTCGCGAGCCCGTACCGGTCGTCGAACAGCGACGAGCCGACGCCGAGGACCACGCCGAGGTCGCCCCCGGGCACGACCGGCCCGAGCACGCCGGAATCGGCGGGCGGCGCGGTGATCCCGAGCGCGGCGGGTGCGCCGCCCCCGGTGAGGAACCGCGTCCGGTCGGTGATTTCGCGGAAGAGGTCGGTGAGCTCGCTCTTCGACGCGGCGACGACGTCGAACGACGCGACGATCGTCTGCGTCGGCGGCTTCCGCAGGATGGCGGCCTGGTTCCTGCCGTGGAAGGCCACGGGCGCCGTGCTGTCGGTGACGGCGGCGGACGCGCCGAGCCCGGCCCCGGCGGCCACGGTCAGGCCCGCGCCCATCGCGGCCCGGCGGAGGAAGGAGCGACGCGGCAGGCCGGCCGGGTGCGGTACGGGACAACGGGATTCGCCGGTCACGAGAGCCTCCCCGGCCGGTTCGTCGCGGCACCTCGCGGCGCGGTCCTGGGAAGCCCGGCCCTCACGAAACCCTCCTCGGCTCGGCGATGGCGGCGATCGGCGCCAGCAGCTCGGTCAGCTCGCTCACGTCGGCGTTCAGCTTCTGCCGGTCGTTTTGCGACAGCTGCGCCAGCGGGGTCCAGCTGCCGTCGGGTCGCTTCGCGGCGTCCAAAGCGGACTGCGTGCGCGTCAGCCAGCTGTCCACCTTGGACAGATCGGGGTACCGCGGCGCGAGCAGCGGGCGCAGCACGTCCAGCACCGCGCGGGTGCCGTCGAGGTTGGCGCGGGCCGTCGCCAGGGTGGTGCCGCTGCCGTAGTCGGTGCGGCCCGTCAGCTCGAACTGCAGCGTGTTCTCCATGATCTCGTGCGCGCGCAGGCCGAGGTCGTTGCCGTCGACCTGGCTGTCGCCGAAGGACTTCCGCAACGCCTGGGCGTCGGTGTCGAGCTGGTCGGCGACCCCGCCGAGCGCGCCCATGTCCTCGTTGTGCCACAGGCCCTGCTCGAGGCGGTGGAAGCCGGTGAAGCCCGGGTCGGACGTGCCGCCGGGGAGGCCGTCGGCGGTGCCGTTGAGCGCGCCGTCGGAGTCACCGAACGCGTCGTACGCCGCGCCGAGGCGCTCGTACGTCAGGTGTGCCGTCAGCCAGGCCGTCTCGCTCGCCGCGCGGTCGCCGCCGTGGACGGCGTTCTTCAGCGCGCCCGTGTTCGCCACCAGCTCGTCCAGCCCCGCCGTGACGTGCTGCTGGTAGGTCTTGAGCGGCCCGAGCAGGTCGTTGTGCGTCACCGGCGCGACGCCCGGGCCGGTCCGCTCGGCGCCGCCGCTGACCTGCACGGCCGGCCCGACGATCGCGCTGGCGTCCTCGGGCAGGCAGCGGAACGCGTAGCTGCCGTTGCCGAGGTTGACCTGCAGCGGCCGGGTGGTCGCCGCGCCGAGGCCCTCGACCTCGCCGTAGATCACGCCGGTCGCCGGGTCGATCAGGTCGACCTCGGCCGTCACGGACCCGGTGTTGTGCAGGCGGAACGTCTGCGGCCCCGGCTTCGGGTCCGACCAGCCGGTGCCGCACGCCGAGCGCGACACGGCGATCTCGGGGTCACCGGCGGACGCGCTGTCCGGCCAGAACGCGACGACGGCTCCCGCCGCGGCGGCCACGACCACGGCCGCCACGATCCAGCGGGTACGCACTGACCCCGGCACGCACACTCTCCCCGTCACTCGATCGGACCATCACCGATCACGGATTATGCGAGCCTAGCCGCCGGAAATCCGCATCGGATGGCGACGATCGGCGGGAATTCACCTGGACTTCAGCCGGTCGCTCACGAAAGAGGGATGAATCAGACGTTTCCCTGTGTCAGTTCTGTCCGGTTGGGACGGTTGGTCCGGTTGGTCACGCCGCGGGCAGCGGGGATCCGGTCTCCAGCAGGGTCTTCAGGCTGGAGAGCAGCGCGGGCCAGCCCTGGCTGCACATCTCGAGGGTGGTGCTGCCGGGGTCGAAGCCGTCGTGCAGCACGGTCAGCTTCACCGCGTCCCCGTGCGGTTCGAGCGTGAAAGTGACCTTCGAACGGCTTTCCTGCTGCAGTTTCGCGAGGGTTTCCGCGTCGACGCCGTTTCCGTCCGCCCATTCCTGGGTGAAGGTGTGCCAGGTGTAGGAAAGGCGGCGGAACGGGTCGGATTCGAGGACGACCTGGTCGGGGTGGCTCGTTTTCGCGCCGCTTTCCGCCCAGGTCATCGGCGCGCCTTTGTGCCAGTCGGTTTCGAACTCGACGCCCCAGTACTGGCGGGTGAACGCCGGTTCGGTAAGCGCTTGCCAGAGTTTTTCGGGCGTCGTGCTGATGTAGGTGGTGTACGCGAATTCGTTCATCGGAGTGGACTCCAGGGCTCGTTTGAGATCGGCGAGCGCGCCGGCCCGCCGGCGGTCGTAGCGGGTCATCCAGCGCTCGGCGATCGCGTTGATCGGCGCGGCGTCGAGGTGGTGCAGCTTTTCGCGGCCGTGCCAGGTCGTCGTGACGAGCCCGGCCGCCTCGAGCACGGCCAGGTGCTTGCTCACCGACTGGCGGGCCATGTCCAGGCCCGCGCACAGTTCGCGCAGGGTCTGCCCGTTGCGCTCGTTGAGCACGTCCAGCAGTTGTCGCCGGCTGGGGTCGGCCAGTGCCTTGAACGCCTCGTCCATCGCGCCTTCCCATGACATGCAGCCGTTTGGCTGCCTATGCACGATAGGCAGCCAAACGGCTGCATGTCAACCGGGGATCACCGGAAGCGGATCACCGTGATGCCCGCGAGCACGAAGAACACCAGGACGACCAGCGTGCTCGTCTGCCCGCCGGACGACCGCGTCACGACCTGGTCGACGGTCCCGGTCAGCCGCACCCCGCACTCGGCGACGACGGTGTGCCGCCCGGCCTCGATCCGGGTGAACTCGACCGGCGCGGTGAAGGCACCGGACGCGTCGGTGTAGGCGGAGCCGACCTCCGCGCCGTCGGCGGTCAGGGTGACCATCCGGCTCGGCTCGCAGCCCTTCCCGGAAGCGGAGAGTTCGTCGCCGGGCTGGACGCTCGGCCGGTCGAGCACCAGTTCCCCCGGCTTGGGCTCGGTGCTGGTGGTGGCCGGGGTGCCGGGTGGGGTGGACACGGGAGTGGTGGACGCCGGCGGCGTGGTCGTGGTGCTCGGCGGGCTGGTGGTCGTGCGGGGCGGGGTCGTGGTGGTGCCGGGCCGGGTCGGCGTGGTGGTCACGACGGGCGGCGTGGTCGTCGGCGGCGGCGGGGTCGTGGTGGTGACCCCGGTGACGGTGAACCGGCTGCTCGCGGTGAGCGGCTGCTTGGTCCGCGCGTTGGTGCACGTGCCGGTGACCGGGTAGGTGCCGGGCTGGGCCCCCGCGGGCACCGTGGCCGCGACCGTGCCGCTGGTCTGCTGGAGGGTCGCGTTCGCCGTCCACATCGGCGTCCCGTTCCAGGAGAAAGTGATCGCCGTGCCGCACGGGTAGAAATTCCAGGAAATGGTGAAAGAACTCCCGGCCTGTCCGCTCGACGGTTTCAAACCAACCGTTGAGGTGTATTGTGCGTTGGCGTTACCCGCGAAGGCCAGAAGGAGCGTCGCTCCCGCCGCCGCTGCCAAAAACAGGCGAACCACGAATCGCATTGGGACGTCCCTCCCCGGTGTGTGCTCGCTGTAGCATTCCGGACCAGTCGGATAACGCAAGTAGGGGATGCCCAATGGGACGTGTCATCGCGGCGGGGGTTGCGTTGGGTTTGTGCGCGGTGGTGCTGGGCGCGCCACCGGCGTCGGCGGCGGATTCCGGCTCGCTCGGCGTGCAGGTCGCCATCGACCGGCAGCCGATCGCGGACGCGACCGTCCCGATCGATCCGGCCAAGCAGGTCGAGCTGCGGGTCGTGGCCACCAACTCGGGCACCGCGCTGGTGCGGGTGCGCAGCGTGCGGCTCTCCGGCGTCGCGCTCGCCCTCACTTTCTTCGCCTACGACACGACAGCGCCGTTCGACGTGCCCGCGCGGGGCTCGGTCACCCGGACGTTCGTGCTCGACCTCGGCGACCTCGCCGGGCAGGCGACCGGGCTGCTGCCGTCGTCGGTCGAGCTGCTCGACGCCCAGCGCGGCACGCTCGGCGAAGCGACGACCGTCGCGGACGTCCGCGGTTCCTTCTGGTCGGTCTACGGCGTCTTCGGCCTGGCGATGCTCGTGCTCACGGTGCTCGCCTGGCTGACCGCGCTGCTCGCGCTGGCGCGGCACCGGCTGGCGCCCAACCGCTGGCGCCGCGGCCTGCGGTTCCTGCCCGCCGGGTTCGGGACCGGGCTGGTCGCGGTCATCTCGCTGTCCGTCCTGCGGCTGGTGCCGCCGGAGCCGGCGATCGAGATCCCGGTGGTCCTCGGTGCCGCGGCGATCGCGTTCCTGCTCGGCTACCTCACGCCGCACCCGGCGCCGCCGGCCGTCACCAGGAGTGACGAGACCGTGCGGATGGCTGTCCCCTCCACGCAGGAATTCACCCGATGAGCGCACCGGCCGAGCTGGTCGCCGCGCTGCCGCAGTACGACATCGGGGCGGAGATCGGCGAAGGCGGCATGGGGGTCGTCTTCGCGGGCGTGCACCGGTCGCTGGGGCGCAGCGTCGCGATCAAGCAGCTGCCCTGGGACGTGCTCAACCACCAGACGAGCAGCGAGCTGTTCGACCGCGAGGCCCGCGTGCTGGCCAGCCTCGACCACCCGCACATCGTGCCGGTGTACGACTACGTCCGCACGGGCCGCGAGCACCTGCTGGTGATGGAACGGCTCGACGGCGGCACCGTGCACAGCCGTTTCCACGGCGACGGCCTCAGCGGCGAGCAGTCCTGCGCGATCGGCCTGGCGATGCTCGCCGGGCTGCACGCGGCGCACCGGGCGGGCGTGCTGCACCTCGACGTCAAGCCGCGGAACCTGCTGTTCAACCTGCAGGGCGTGGTGAAGGTGGCCGACTTCGGGATCGCGCGGGTGATCAGCGAGGGCGCCACGCTCGTCACGCACGGCGGCGAGATCCTCGGCACCCCGGCGTACATCGCGCCGGAGCAGGCGATGGGCAACGCCCTGAGCCCCGCGGCCGATGTCTACGCGGCCGGTACGGTGCTGTACGAGCTGCTGTCCGGCCAGCTGCCGTTCGACAACACACGGGGCGCGATCAGCATGATGCGCCAGCACATGTTCACCGACCCGCGCCCGATTTCCGGCGTGCCGATGCCGATCGCCGGAGTGATCATGCGCGGCTTGGCGCGCGAACTCGACTCGCGCTACCGCGAAGCGGAGTCGTTCGCGGCCGACCTGGCCGCGGCCGCGACGGCGGTGTACGGCCCGGGCTGGCTCGAACGTTCGGGCGTGCCGGTGCTGCACCTGACGCCCCGGGTGATCGCGGGCCTCAACTCGGCGACCGCACCGGCCCCGCCGGAGGAGGCCCGGACGCGCCCGGTCCAGCGACCGTCCGGCCCGAACGCGACGCTGGTCGCGCCGAGCGGCGCGGCGGACACCGCAGGCCCGGGCGGCTGGGGTGTGGGCTCACCCGGAGTTGCGGGCGGGGGTGCGGCTGGCGGCGGTGCCGGGGCCGGTGTGGTGGGCGGTGGTCCGGATTCCGCTTGGCCGGGCGGCGGTGCGGGGGTCGGCGTTGCGGGCGGGGGTGCGGCTGGCGGTGGTGCCGGGGCCGGTGGTCCGAATTCTGGCTGGCCGGGGGCCGGTATGGCGGGCGGTGGTCCGGATTCCGCTTGGCCAGGCGGCGGTGCGAGAGCCGGTGCGGCGAGTGGCGGCTGGGGCTCCGGCGCCGATGCGGCCGGCGGCGGCCCGGGTTCCGGCTGGGCCGGTGACGGTTCCGGCCCGCTCGACCCCGCGTCCCACCAAGCGCGCGGCTCGGCGGCCGTCCTGTGGCTGCGGCTCGCCGCGGGGGCGGCCGCGATCGTGCTCGTCGTGCTCGCGCTGCTCAACCCGGCGCGGCTGCCGCACCCGGCGTCGTCCGCGCTGAACCTCGGGGGCTCGCCCGTGTCGTCGCCGGTGGAGGTGGACCTGAGCAAGCCGCTGATCTTGACCGGCGCCGGGAACCCGGGGCACGTCGCGCTTTCGCTGTCCGCGGCCGGCATCCCGCTCGGCTCGGCCGAAACCGACGCGAAACCGGCCGGCAACGGCTTCACCGCGCAGCTCACCCTGCCCGCGCTCGCGCGGTGGATCGTCGGCGGTGCCGTCACCGCGACGGTGCGAACCGGCACCGACACCCGGACCTTCACCCTGCTCACCAGCCAGCACCCGCTGGCCAGCGCGATGGGCGCGGGCAGTCTCATCCTGGCGCTGTTCGCGCTCGCCTACCTCGAGTCCGGGCTGCGGACGATCCGCAACGGCCACCCCTGGCGCGGCGCGTTGGTCGGCGCGCCCGTGCTGGGGCTGCTGTTCGGCGCGGTGGTCTGGTTGTGCGTTTCGGTGCTGCGCGTGCACGAGCCGTCGCCGGGGTTCGGCGCCGGGTGTGCGGTGGCCGGCGCGGTCGCGGCCGGGCTCGTCGTCGCGGCGGCGCGGCGCCGGGCGTCCACTGTGGTCAGTCGACCATCCGGACGGTGACATGCGGGCTGTAGCTCTTGCGCCGGCTCCACCCGGTTTCGGCGCAGAGGCTCAGCTGGATCGCGCGGTCGGCGGGCGCCCAGTAGCCGGTGCGGACGAAGTAGCCCTCCATCGTGTTCAGCGCGCCGAGGCGCTTGCGGGCGGAGCACATCTCCCAGCCCCACTGGCGTCCGGACTTCTCGACGCCGTTGCGCCGCACGGACAGGCACGGGTTGCCGACGGCGCGGATGTCGGCGTCGCCCTCGGTGACGTAGACGACGCCGTCGATCTTGTAGAACCGGTTGTTGTCGAGCAGCGAGACCTGCCCGGAGAGCGTGACCCCGACCCGGCCGCCTTCGTCGCCGGTGAGCGTCCAATCGAGACAGAATTCCTGGACCGGGAGTTCCAGCGACTGGGTCATGACTCGTTCCCCTTGTTCTCACTGTGCGTCCCTTTCAGAAGATAGGGAAAATCCGGACGCCGGGAAGAGGTGCGGACGATCTTCACCCGAAGGGTTCCCGGGCGTTGGATGCCTTGCGGTGCATGGGTTTTCAGGCGACCGGGTGACGTCGGGCACGTGAGGTGAGCACGGCTGCTCTTTCGGGGTGGTGTCCGCCGCACGGACGGGTCCCGTTCGATCCCGGTCACGCTGAGTGAGCTGAAGGTAAAGGAACCATTACCTTTGTCAGGACGTTGGCAGGGCATGAGCGAGCCCACTGTCATCGAACTCGGGCCACGCGACATGCTCGTCGTGGCGGGCCTGCCCGGAGCGGGCAAGACGACGATGCTCCGCCACGCGGCGCCGGGCCTCCCGGTGCTGGACTCCGACGAGGTCCGTGCCCGCCTGGCGGCGGCGGTCCCGCGGGTGCCGTACCGCTGCTACCGGCCGGTGGTCCACGCGTGGCACCGGGCGCGAGTGGTCGGCCGCGCGTTGTCGGCGGCCGGGCCACTGGTGGTCCACGAGCCGTCGACGCGCGCTTCGACCCGCGCGCTGCTGGCCTTGGTGGGCGTGGTGAGCGGCCGCCCGGTCCGGCTGTTGTTCCTGGACGTGCCGGCGTCGCAGGCGCTGGCCGGCCAGCGCAGCCGCGGCCGCGTGGTGCGGCCGCGGTCGTTCGCCCGCCACGTCCGGCGGGTGGGCAAGTGGCGGGAGGAGTTGCTCGCTTCTCGGGTGCCGACGGGGTGGCGGAGCGTGCAGGTGATCGACCGCGCCCGGGCGGGCCGCACGCGGGTGGTGGCCAAGCGGCTGGTCGCCTGCTGAGATCGGCCCCGGGCGGGCGGCGAAAGCCTGGCTCGCCGGGCCGCCGAGACTTGCACGGCGATCTGCCGGAGGCTGTCGAAGCTGCGGGCGGCGAAGGCGCTGAGGCTGGCACGGGTCGCCGAGGTCTGCACGGCGGTCTGCCGGAGGCTGTCGAAGCTGCGGGCGGCGAAGGCGCTGAGGCTGGCACGGGTCGCCGAGGCCTGCACGGCGATCTGCCGGAGGCTGTCGAAGCTGCGGGCGGCGAAGGCGCCGAGGCTGGCACGGTCGCCGGTCGAAGGCGGGCCCGCCGAGGCTCGGCCTGTCCGTCACCGCCAGTGGATGCGGCAGGTGCACCACGGCCGTCCATCACTCTCAGTTGGTCTGGACATTTTACATATTGGTCTAGACAATAAGAGGTCTCTCCCCGACTGGAGGACCCGATGAGGCGTTCCAGACTGTCCGCAACCCTCGCCGCCGTTGTGCTGGCGCTCTCCGGTCTGGTGGCCGGGACGCCCGCGCAGGCCGCCAACCTCCTCGCCAACCCCGGCTTCGAAGCCGGCTCGCTCTCCGGCTGGACCTGCGCCAACGCCACCACCGTCAGCACCCCCGTGCACGGCGGCAGCTACGCCCTCGCCGGAACGCCCGTCGGGGCCGGCTACGCCCAGTGCTCGCAGACCGTGTCCGTTCAGCCGAACACCACCTACACCGTGTCCGCCTGGGTGCGCGGGAACCCCGTCTACCTCGGGATCACCGGCGGTGCCTCGACCTGGTCCGGCAACTCCGGCGCCTACAACCAGCTCAGCCTCACCTTCACCACCGGCAGCCAGACCTCCGCCCAGCTCTACCTCCACGGCTGGTACGGCGCCGGCACCTACTACGCCGACGACGTCGTCCTCGACGGGCCCGGCGGCAGCACCCCCGGCACCCCCGGCGCGCCCGGGACCCCGGCGACCGGCGGCGTCACGACCAACTCCATCGCCCTGACCTGGGGCGCGAGCGCCGGGACCGTCACCGGGTACCGCGTCTACGAAGGCAGCACCGTCGTCGCGACGACCAGCGGGACCAGCGCCACCGTCAGCGGCCTGGGCGCCTGCACGACCCACAGCTACGCCGTCGCCGCCTACAACGGCGCCGGTGAATCCCCGAAGAGCGCGACCGCCAGCGCCACCACCACCGGCTGCGTCGACACCGGCCTGCCGAAACACGCGCTCATCGGCTACCAGCACGCCAGCTTCGCGAACGGCTCCGGCTACATCCGGATGGCGGACGTCCCGGCCGCCTGGGACATCATCGACCTCGCGTTCGGCGAGCCGACGTCCGTCACCTCGGGGGACATCCGCTTCAATCGCTGCTCCGCCACCGAATGCCCGAACGTCGAGAGCGACGCCGACTTCGTCGCCGCGATCAAGGCGAAGCAGGCGCAGGGCAAGAAGGTCCTCATCTCCATCGGCGGCCAGAACGGCCAGGTCCAGCTGACGACGACCGCCGCGCGCGACAAGTTCGTCAGCTCCGTCTCGGCGATCATCGACAAGTGGGGCCTCGACGGCCTCGACGTCGACTTCGAAGGCCACTCGCTGTCGCTCAACGCCGGGGACAACGACTTCCGCAACCCGACCACGCCGGTGATCGTCAACCTGATCTCCGCGCTGAAGTCGCTCAAGGCCAAGTACGGCTCGGGGTTCGTCCTCACGATGGCGCCGGAGACGTTCTTCGTGCAGGTCGGCTACCAGTTCTACGGCGGCACGAGCGCCGGTGACGCGCGGACCGGCGCGTACCTGCCGGTGATCCACGCGCTGCGGGACTCGCTGACCGTGCTGCACGTCCAGGACTACAACTCCGGTCCGGTCATGGGCCTTGACAACCAGTACCACACCATGGGCGGCGCGGACTTCCACATCGCGATGACCGACATGCTCAAGGCCGGCTTCACCGTGGCGAACACCGGGCAGTTCTTCCCCGGGCTGCGGCCGGACCAGATCGCGATCGGCCTGCCCGCGGCGGTCAGCGCCGGCAACGGCTACACCTCGCCCGCGGACGTCCAGACGGCGGTGAACTGCCTGGTCAAGGGCAGCGGCTGCGGCTCGTACACGCTGCGCGGCGGCACGTCGCCGGCGCTGCGCGGGCTGATGACGTGGTCGATCAACTGGGACAGGTACTACAACTGGGAGTTCCAGAACAGCCACGAGCCGTTCCTGAACTCGCTGCCGTGACGCCGGGCGGTGTGCCCCGCCCCGGTGGGGCACACTGCCTGACGTGGTGAAACGCGACTCCGTGCTGACGCGCGTCGTCCGGATCTTCGAGACGTTCGAACCGGACGCGCCCGCGCTGCGCGTCACCGACATCGCGCGGCGCGCCGGCCTGCACGTCGCGACGGCGTCGCGGCTGGTCGAAGAGCTGGTCGGGCACGGCTGGCTGCGGCGCGACCCCGATCGGAGGGTTCGAGTGGGTGTCCGGCTGTGGGAGCTCGCGTCGCGCGCGTCGCCGACGCTCGGGCTGCGCGAGGCGGCGCTGCCGTTCATGGAGGACCTGCACGCCGTCGTCGGGCACCACACGCAGCTCGCCGTGCTGGAGGACCGCGAGGTGCTGTTCGTCGAGCGGCTTTCCGCGCCCGGCGCGGTCGTCAACGTGACGCGGGTGGCCGGGCGGCTGCCGCTGCACGCGTCGTCGTCCGGGCTCGTGCTGCTCGCCCACGCGCCCGCCGACCTGCAGGAACAGGTCCTCGCGGGCCCGCTCGGCGCGTTCCGCCGGACCACGCTGACCGATCCGGCGCGGCTGCGGCGGTTCCTCGCCGACGTCCGGCGTGACGGCTACGCGTACTGCGCCGGCTTCATCGACGAGGAGACGACCGGGATCGCCGTGCCGCTGCGGGGGCCGGGCGGCCGGGTCGTCGCGGCGCTGTCGGTGATCGTGCCCAACGACCGCAACGCGCGGATGCAGATCCCGGCGCTGCGCGCGGCGGCGCGGGGAATCTCGCGGACGCTCTCTCACTGAACGAGAATGTCGTAGAGTGCGGCCCGGTGGGAGGCCCATGCTCGGGCTCTCCGCGTGAAAGGACGTTCCGTGCGCACCCAGGTCGTCATCGTCGGCGCCGGCCCGGCCGGGCTGCTGCTGTCCCACCTGCTCGGGCTCGAAGGCATCGACTCGGTGCTCGTCGAGCGGCAGACCGCCGAGTACGTCCAGGCGCGGATCCGCGCCGGCATGCTCGAGGCGGGCACGGTCGAGCTGCTGCGCTCGGCGGGCCTCGGGACCCGGCTCGACGTCGAAGGCATGGAGCACCGCGGGATCCACCTGCAGTGGCCGGGGGAGCGTCACCACCTGGACTTCGTCGACCTCGTCGGCCGGTCGGTGACCATCTACGGGCAGACCGAGGTGACCAAGGATCTGATGGCGGCGCGGGAAAAGGCGGGCCGCCCGGCGTTCTACTCGGCGTCGGACGTCACCCTGCACGACGTCACGGGCTCGCCACACGTGACCTTTGTGGACTCTTCGGGGGCGGCTCGGCGGGTCGACGCCGACGTCGTCGTCGGGTGCGACGGGTTCCACGGGCCGAGCCGCTCGTCGATCCCCGCGCCGCAGCTCTGGGAGCGGACGTACCCGTTCGCGTGGCTGGGCGTGCTGGCCGACGTCGCGCCGTCGGCGGACGAGCTGATCTACGCCTGGCACCCGGACGGCTTCGCGATGCACAGCATGCGGTCGCCGCACGTGAGCCGGTTCTACCTGCAGGTCGCGCCGGACGAGGACATCGCCGAGTGGAGCGACGACCGGATCTGGACGGCGCTCTCGACGCGTCTCGCCCACTCGGGCTGGACGCTCGAGACGGGCACGATCACGGAGAAGAGCGTCCTGCCGATGCGGAGCTTCGTCGCGACGCCGATGCGGCACGGAAACCTTTACCTGGCCGGGGATGCGGCGCACATCGTGCCGCCGACGGGCGCGAAGGGCCTGAACCTCGCGGTCGCCGACGTCTCCCTGCTGGCGCGCGCGTTGACGGCGTCGTTCCGCGGCGACGACCGGCTCGCGGAGGCCTATTCGGAGACGGCGTTGAAGCGCGTCTGGCGGTGCACGCACTTCTCGTGGTGGATGACGTCGATGCTGCACCGCCACGGCGACGACTTCGACGCCCAGCTCCAGCTCTCCCAGCTCAGCCGCACCGCGAGTTCGACGGCCGCGAAGACCGAACTGGCCGACAACTACGCAGGCCTGCCCCTGTAACCCCGTGACGGGAGGGGCATCACGCGTGATCAGAGAGGCATCACGCGTGTCTGGAGGGGCATCACCTGTGATTGGCGGGGCATCAGCGTGATGCCCCGCCAATCACGGGTGATGCCTGCTCAATCACGGGTGATGCCTCTTCGTGCACGAGTCTGGGCTTGACGTCTTGGCCTCGTGCGGCGCACCATACCCGCGTAGTAATTCGAATTATCACTGCGGGAAGGCTTTATGAGGGAACTGGACACGGAGATTCTGGTGGTCGGCGGGGGGCTGGGCGGGGTGGCCGCCGCGCTGGCCGCGGCGTCGCGCGGCCGTCGGGTCGTGCTCACCGAGGAGACCGGCTGGGTCGGCGGGCAGCTGACCGCCCAGGCCGTGCCGCCGGACGAAAACCCCTGGATCGAACGGTTCGGGTCCACCCGCACCTACCGCGACCTGCGCGCGGGCATCCGCGACCACTACCGCCGGCACTACCCGCTGCGCGCCGAAGCCGCGAAGCACCCGGAGCTGAACCCCGGCGCGGGGCGGGTCAGCAAGCTCTGCCACGAACCCCGGGTCGCCTTGGCCGTCCTCGAGGCCATGCTCGCGCCGCACGTCAGTGCCGGGCGGATCGACGTCCTCCGCCACCACCGCCCGGTCGGGGCGCACACCACCGGCGACCGCGTCGACGCCGTGACGCTCGAGAACGGCGAAGACCGCGTCACCGTCAAGGCCCGGTACGTCCTCGACGCCACCGAGAACGGCGACCTCCTGCCGCTCACCGGCACCGAACACGTCACCGGCGCCGAATCCCGGGCAGAGCACGGCGAACCGAACGCCCCCGAGCAGGCCGACCCCGCCAACCTCCAGGGCATCACGTACTGCTTCGCGGTTTCCCACCACGAAGGCGAAAACCACGTCATCGACAAGCCGGAGACCTACGGCTTCTGGCGCGACTACCAGCCGGACTTCTGGCCCGGCCCGCTGCTCGGCTTCGTCGCGCCCGACCCCCGGACGCTCGAGCCGGTCAAACGCACCTTCGTCCCGAACCCGCCGGGCGACCCGCTCGCCGTGAGCGCCGACCAGAGCGCCGACGCCGGTGACAAGGAACTCTGGGCCTTCCGCCGCATCCTCGCCCGCAACCTCCACACCGACGGCGCCTTCGACTCCGACATCACCCTGGTCAACTGGCCCCTCAACGACTACTGGCTCAAGCCGGCGCTGACCATCCCCGGCCACACGACCGAGGCGGACGTCGCGAAAGCGCACGAAGAAGCCAAGCAGCTCAGCCTGTCCGTGCTGTACTGGCTGCAGACCGAGGCGCCCCGCGCGGACGGCGGCACCGGCTTCCCCGGCCTCCGGCTGCGCCCCGACGTCACCGGCACGAAGGACGGCCTCGCGAAATCGGCGTACGTGCGCGAAGCGAGGCGCATCAAGGCCGTCACGACCGTCACCGAGCACGACGTCTCGGCGGAGATCCTCGGCGTCGACGGCCGGGTGCGGCGGGAGGACGCCGTCGGCGTCGGGAGCTACCGGATCGACCTGCACCCGTCGACCGCCGGCGACAACTACATCGACGTCGCCAGCGTGCCGTACGAGATCCCGCTGGGTGCCCTGCTGCCGATCAGCAAGACCAATCTTCTGCCCGCGGGCAAGAACATCGGCACCACGCACATCACGAACGGCTGCTTCCGGCTGCACCCCGTGGAGTGGAACATCGGCGAGGTCGCCGGGCTGCTCGCCGCGTTCGCGCTCGGCGAGGGTGCCGGGCCGCGAGACGTCAAAACCGACAGCAGGCTCTTCGAGGACTTCGCGCGTGTGCTGGACGCCGCCGGGGTGGAACGCCGGTGGCCGGAAGTGCGGGGGTACTGATCGTGCTGCCGGTAAGGTCCCGGACAGTCGCGCGGGAGGGAGTCACGGATGACCGCGGGTTCGGGCCGCGTCACGCAGGCCCAGGTGGCACGCCTGGCCGGCGTCTCGCAGGCCGTCGTGTCGATGGTGCTGAACGGCTCCGACAGCCTGCGCATCACGCCGGAGACCCGCGACCGCGTGCAGCAGGTGCTCCGCGAAACCGGGTACACCGTGGACATCATGGGCCGGCGCCTGCGCGGCGGGTCCAACCAGATCCTCGGCGTGTTCACCTACGAGTCGGTGTTCCCGTCCGGGGTGGCCGACTTCTACCGGCCGTTCCTGCTCGGCATCGAGGAGGAGGCCGAGGCGCAGGGGTTCGACCTGCTGCTGTTCACCAGCGGTGGCCGCCGCGACGGGCGCCGCCGGATCTACGAGGCGGGCACGAACCGGCTCCGCATCGCCGACGGCTCGATCCTGCTCGGCCGCCACAACGACCCGCAGGAGCTCGCGCAGCTCGTCGAGGAGCAGTTCCCGTTCGTGTTCGTCGGCCGCCGCGAGTCGCCGACCGGGCCGATCAGCTACGTCGGCGCGGACTACGTCGCGGCCACCCGTGAGGTCCACGAGTGGCTGTGGGGGCTCGGGCACCGCCGGATCGGGCTGCTCAGCGTGACCGAGGAGAACGAGCCGACGCTCGACCGCCGCGCCGGGTACGAAGCCGCGGCGCGCCGGCACCGCCGGACGCCGCTGGTGTTCCTGGAGGAAGACCCGGCCGTCGCGCTGCGACAGGCACGCGAAGAAGGTGTCACGGCGTTGCTCGTCGAGAGTTCGGCGATGGCGGACGCCATCCTGGCCTGCGCGCACGAGCTCGGCTTGGGCGTGCCCGAAGACCTGTCCATCGTGGTGCTCGGGGACGCCGACCCGTCGCAGCAGCCGCACGCGCACGCCGTGCCGAGCACCGGCACGGACTGGTCGATGTTCCGCATCCCGCGCCACGAAATGGGCGGGCACGCCGTGCGCGTGCTCGTCGGGCTGCTGAAGAACCCCAAGCCCCGCCAACTGCTCCTGCCGTGCACGATCCACGAGGGCGCCACCACGGCGAGACCCTCCACACCAGACTCCCGCTGAGGCCCGAGCGGCCTGTTGACAGCACTGGCGTCGGCACTTACCGTCGCTGATAATTCGAATAACCAGGAGGCATCGTGGCCTACCGGAGAATCCGGCTGCTCGCCGCGGCCCTGTCCGCCGTCGCACTGGCCTCGACGGCGTGCTCGGGCGGCGCCGGCGACGACAAGGACATCGCCCTGCGCATGACCGTCTGGACGACGGACAAGAACCAGCTCGCCCTCTTCGACTCCATCGCCGCCGAGTACCGAGCGGCGCACCCGGAGGTCACGTCGGTCAAGTTCGACGTCGTCCCGGGGGACACCAGTGCCTACTCGGCCGCGCTCACCACCCAGCTCTCCGGCGGCAACCCGCCCGACCTGGCGTGGATCCTCGAGCGCGACGCGCCGGACTTCGTCCAATCCGGAGCGCTCACGAACCTCAAGCCCACTTTGGACGCTGCCGCCGGGTACAACGCGGGCGAACTGGTGCCGTCCGCGACCAAGCTGTGGACCAAGGACGACGGCCTGTACGCCTACCCGTTCTCGACCTCGCCGTTCGGCATGTTCTACAACAAGAACCTGTTGACCCAGGCCGGGATCACCGAAACGCCGGACCAGCTGCTCGCGAGCGGACGGTGGACATGGGACGCGGCCAGGCAGATCGCCACCCAGGTCGCCGCGAAGGACACCGGCAAGGCCGGCCTGGTCATCCGCGAGTTCGAGTACAAGCAGTGGGTGCTGCTCGCCTCGGTCTGGCGGGGCTTCGGCGCCGACGCCTGGGGCCCGGACGGCAGGTCCTGCGGGTTCACCTCGCCGGAGATGACGTCCGCGATGACGTTCCTGCACCAGGCGATCTTCACCGACAAGGCGCTGCCCGGCCCGGGCACGACGGCGGACTTCTTCGCGGGGGAAAGCGGCCTGACCATCGCCCAGATCAGCCGGGCCGGGCTGCTGAAGAGCAAGCCGTTCGACTGGGGCATCGTCCCGCTGCCCGCCGGGCCGAAGGCGAACGCGCAGGTCATCGGCCAGGCCGGGATCGGCGTGCCGGTGAAGGGCAAGCACGTCAAGGCCGCGGCGGACTTCCTCGCGTTCTTCACCAACCCGGCCAACTCGGCGAAGCTCGGCCAGTACTTCCCGCCGGCTCGCGACAGCCTGCTCAACGCGGCGGCACTCGCCAAGGCGAACCCGCTGTTCAGCCAGGAGCAGCTGCAGAACGTCGTGGTGAACGGGATCAAGACCGGCGCGGTGCTGCCGTCGCACACCGGGAGCGCGCGGATCGCGTCGCTCGTCCAGTCCGCTTTGGACCCGATGTGGAAGCCGGACGCGAACGTGCCCGCCGCGCTGGCCGGCGTCTGCCAGGCGATCGACCCGGCGCTGAGCCGATGACGTGGACGACGAAGAAGCGCGACGAGCTGGCGGGGTGGCTCTTCGTCGCCCCGCAGGCTCTCGGGTTCCTCGCCTTCGTCGTCGCGCCACTGGTCGCGGTCGTCTGGTACAGCTTCCAGGACGTCAACCTGCTCGCCGGGACGTCGTCGTTCGCGGGCGCGGACAACTACGCGAAGCTCTTCGACGACCCGACCGCACCGAAGGTCGCCCGCGCCACGGCGATCTTCTGCGTCGGCCTGGTCGTGCTCAACCTCGCGCTGGCGTTGTCGCTCGCGTTGCTGCTCAACCTGAAGCTGCGCGGCACCACGGTGTTCCGGACGGTCTTCTTCTCGCCGGTCGTCATCACGCTCGTCGCGTGGACGATCGTCTGGAACTTCCTCCTGCAGGACAACGGCGGGATCAACTCGCTGCTGCAGGCGATCGGCCTCGACGGCCCGAACTGGCTGCGCGGCAACGGCACCGCGATGCTGTCGGTGGTCGTGGTGCAGGTGCTGAAGAACGTCGGCCTCAACATGGTGCTGTTCCTGGCCGCGCTGCAGGGCATCCCGCAGTCCATTGTGGAGGCCTCCCAGCTGGACGGCGCCGGGCCGTGGCGCCGGTTCCGCTCGGTCACCCTGCCGATGATCAGCCCGACGACGTTGCTCACCGCGATCATCACGGTCGCCGGCGCGCTGCAGGTGTTCGCGCAGATCCAGGTGCTGACCCTCGGCGGGCCCGCGGACAGCACCAACGTGCTGGTGTTCTACTTCTACCAGCAGGCCTTCGCCAACCACGACCTCGGCTACGGCTCCGCGCTGGCCGTCGTGCTGTTCCTGGTGATCCTCGTGCTCACGCTGCTGCAGTGGCGGATGCGGAAGCGGTGGGTGTTCCATGAGTCGTAGGGCGAAGATCGCCTGCTACGCCGTGATGGTCGTGCTGGCCGTGCCGTTCGTGTTCCCCACCTGGTGGATGATCACGGCGTCACTGCTGCCGGCCAACGAGGTGCTCGCGTACCCGCCGAAGCTGTTCCCGGACCAGCCGCAGTGGGAGAACTACCGAGCCGCGTTCGCGGACTTCCCGTTGGCGCAGCAGTACTTCAACAGCCTCTACATCGCCGTGCTCGTCACGCTCGGCACGATGTTCTTCTCCTCGCTCGCCGGGTACGCGTTCGCGCGCATCCGGTTCCGCGGCGAGAAGCTGTTCGCGGTGATCCTCATCGGACTGATGGTGCCGAGCGAGGTCACGATCATCCCGCTGTTCCGGGTGGTCGACGACCTCGGCCTGACCAACACGCACTGGCCGCTCATCGTCGTCCCGGTCTTCGGGGCGCCGAGCGTGCTGGCGACGTTCGTGATGCGGCAGTTCTTCATCGCGATCCCGGGCGAGCTCGAAGAAGCCGGCCGGCTCGACGGCCTTTCGCGCTTCGGGCTCTACCGGCGCGTCGCCCTGCCGATCGCGAAGCCCGCGCTGGCCGCGGTCGCCATCTTCACGTTCCTCAACACGTGGAACTTCTTCCTGGAACCGCTGGTCTACCTGACCGACAAGAGCATGTTCACGCTGCCGGTGGCGCTGACGCAGTACGTCGACGTCTACGGCGGCCACCTCTGGAACGTCCAGCTCGCCGCCGCGACCACGACGGTCGTGCCGGTGCTGGTCGTGTTCGTCATCGCGCAACGCCAGTTCGTCGAAGGGCTCGCCCAAAGCGGCCTGAAAGGCTAGGAGGCAGTCGTGCTCGATCGCAGAACCTTCCTCGGCGGAGCCACGGCCGCCACGGTGCTCGGCCTCGTCGGCGCCCGCACGGCGGCCGCCGCAGTGCCACCCCCGGCCGGTCCGTACCCACCGCTCGCCCCGCTCCCGGCCGGGGCGCCCGACCGGCGGCTCTTCACGCCCGAGGAGCAGCGCTTCGCGCCCTACCTCGCCATCTTGCCGGGCATTGTCAACGATGTCAGCACGGATCCGGGCACCCTGGGGTTCTTCGGCGGCGGCTGGTGGCGCACGCCGAGCCAGCCGTACAACGCCCGCGTCCAGGAGCACGTCTACACGCTGAGCTGGTTCTACGCGAACCGGCGCCCGTGGAACCCGTATTACCTGGATCCCGCGCTGCGGAACCGGCTCGAAGCCGCGATCGTGCACTACCTGAACCTGCAGCACGCCGACGGGTCGTGGCCGGAGTACTCGATCGACGAGAAGTCCAAGGCGGCCACCGGTTTCGGCATGGGCTACCTCGCGAAGACCCTGGCCAACCTGCGCCGGGTGAACGCGCTGCCCGCCCGGCGCGCCGAGCTGGAAGCCGCGCTGCACCGGGGCATGACGTGGTTCCTGAACCCGGCCAACCCGATCTGGGCGCACCCGATCGAATTCGCCAACCAGAACACGTCCGGGCTTTCGTCGTCGCAGCTCGCCTTGACCCTGACACCCGACGCCACGCTGAGCCGGCAGCTGGCCGACCGGATCGAGTTCCTCGCCGCGAACGGCCAGAGCCCGGCCGGGTTCTTCTACGAACCGACCGGGATGGACGTCAACTACAACTTCGAGGTCATGCTCCCGGAGCTGGCCGAGATCCACGCGCTGACCCGCGACCGCACGGTCGTCGGGATGGCCCGGAAGTTCGCGGACTGGTTCGGCTACAACGTCGTGCGCGAACCGGACGGCTCGGGCTCGCTGACCTACGTCGCCACGTCGAGCCGCACGCACGTGACCTGCTACGACGACGTGATCCCGGACCCCGACCGGACGAACCTCGGTTCGCTGTTCGTGCCGGAGGTGCCGGACCTGGCCGCGTTCTTCACCACGCGCGAGGACCGTGCCGAAACGCGCAGGCAGTGGGCGAAGGTACCCGGCCCGGCGATCGGACCGGCCAAACAGGACACTTCACCGCGCATCCTCGCGCACGTCTCCTACGGCGAGGCGTTCCCGTCGCACGGGGAGAAGCAGGCCTCGATCCGGCAGCTCCCGTACCTGCGTTCGAACGACTTCGCCGTCCAGCGCCGGGACGACGAGCTGAACCAGACCTACTGCTACGTCCGGCGCCCGCAGCTGTACCTCGCCGGGTTCTGGGGCACACGGGCGTCGACCTACGTCCGGGGCGCGCAGGGCCTGCTCTGGCACCCCCGGGCGGGCATGGTCGTGGACTCGCAGCAGGACGACACCCAGTGCTGGGCCAGCGTTCTGCCCGGCGGCAGCCCGGACGCCCGCGGCCTCCTCGACGCGGAGTTCTTCATCGGCGACCGCCCGTGGGACGGCAGCCGCAAGGTGCCCGGTTCGGCCCCGGTCGTCGTCCGGTACACCCTGGACAGTCGCATCCGGACCGACTTGACGATCACGCGCGACACCGTCACCCGGGCCGTGCGGGGGACGACTCCGCTCACCGAGCAGATCCCCCTGGTCCTGCACCCGGGCGACGACGTGCGGTTCGCCGACGGCACCCCGGTCACCCCCGGCGCCGACGCGCACGCGACGGCATCAGGGCTGACGATCCGCCGCGGGGGCACGACGATCGCCATCGGCTGGGGCACGGCCCTGGCCGCGACCGTCACGGCCACCGCCGTCACCTTCCTCCGCGACGGCGCGCGGCGGCTGCACGTCCTGCGCGTCCCGCACCCCGGCGTCCTCACCACCGGGATCCGGCTTCGGTAGCCGGACGGTGAACGTCGAGCCGACGTCCACTTCGGACTCGACGGTCACCGTGCCGCCGTGTGCCGACACCAGGTGCCGCACGATGGCGAGGCCGAGCCCGCTGCCGCCGGTCTGGCGGCTGCGGGACTTTTCGGCCCGCCAGAACCGGTCGAACACGTGCGGCAGGTCTTCGGCGGCGATCCCGGCGCCGGTGTCCGCCACGGCGAGCGTCACCGCGTCCACGGTGGACCGGACGTGCACGGTCACCCGGCCGCCGGGCGGGGTGTGCCGGATCGCGTTGGTCACCAGGTTGCCGACGACCTGGCGCAGCCGGACCGGGTCGGCGTCGAGCCCGGCCGAGCCGGTGGCCTCGACGGAGAGCGTGACGCCCGCCGCGGCGGCCCGGTCGGCGTGCGCGGCGGCGACGTGGCCGGCGAGCTCGGCCGCGTCGAGCGGCTCGGGGTGCAGCCGCAGATGCCCGGCGTCGGCCGCGGCGAGGTCCTGCAGGTCGTCCACGATGTGCTGCAGCAGCACGGTTTCCTCGAGCAGCGACGCGGACAGGGCCCGGTCGAACGGCAGGTGCCCGTCCTCGGCGGCCTCCAGCCGGCCGCGGATGACGTTGAGCGGGTTGCGCAGCTCGTGGGCGATGTCGCTGACCATCGCCTTGCGCTGCTCCTCGATGCGTTCGCGGCGGGCGGTGAGGTCGTTGAACGCGGCGGCGAGGTAGCCGACTTCGTCGCGGGTCTTCACCGGTGCCGGCCGGTCCTGCTTCGCCGCCTCGGTCAGCGCGCGCAGCGGCCGGGACAGCCGCCGCGCGACGAGCACGGTGATCAGCGCGGCCAGCACCAGCACGCCGCCGGTCACCGCCAGGATCCGGGTGAGGTTCTCCCGCGAGAGCGTGAACGTCGGCAGCTGCGACCCGCCCGGGCCGAGCGTGAACAGCAACGCCGGCGGCGCGACGAACGGCGTCAGCTGCGCGCGGCGCGCGGAGTCGACGCAGGCCCGGCTGGGTCCCTGGTCCGCGACGCCGAGGGCGTCGAAGTCGAGGCCGAGCTTCACCGGCTCCGCGCCCTGGGCCTGCAGGCAGCGGTTCACGGCGTCGTCGAGGCTGTCGAGCGCGGCCTGCTCGGTCGGCGTCGGCTCGGCCAGCTCGTAGAGGCCGCACTTGGCCGCGAAGTAGCGGGCGGCCAGCGGGTCGAGCGCGGTGAGCTGGGCGCGGCCGCTCGCGCCGTCGCGCACCTGGCTGGGGAAGCCGAGCGCGGTGAGGCAGGCGGCCGCCTTCTGCGCGAGCGAGCCCAGGTCGGCGCGTTCCTTGGGCGGCAGCCGGAACGGGCCGGCCGCGCGCGGGTCGATGCCGCTCGTCCCGGCCTGGGGCAGCAGGACCGGGTCGACGTGCAGCGGGTCGACCGACGCCGTCGCCTTCACCGGCAGCGTGACCGGCGCGCCGCCGGAGTCGCCGAGGACGCGGCGGTCCAGGGTGGTCAGCACGATCCGGCGGCCGGTCTGCTCGGACAGCGCCTTCACCTTCGACCCGACCTGCTCCCAGGTGTGGTTGGCTGCCGCGAAGCCGATCAGCTCGGTGTAGATCGTCGCGTCGCCCGAGAGCGCCTGGCCCTGCTCCTGCTGGATCGCGTGGGTGGTGGTCTGCACGGCGAGCCACGCGGTCGCGGCGATCGAGCCGAGCGCGATCAGCAGCGAGACGGCCGTCAGCCGGACGACCAGGCTGCGTCTGCGGGGGAAGCTACGCGTCATCTTCCGCCGTCAGCTTGTACCCCACGCCGAACACGGTCCGCAGGTAGACGGGCTTCTGCGGGTCGGGCTCGAGTTTCTTGCGCAGGTTGAGGACGTGGACGTCGATGATCCGGGTGCTGACGAACCGGTCGTCGCCGCGGGTGAGCTCCAGCAGCTGACGGCGGGTGAACACCCGGCCGGGCTGCCGGATCAGCGTCTCCAGCAGCTGGAACTCGCCGGGCGTCGTCTCCACCGGGCGGCCGTCGATCGACACCTCGTGCCGCACCGGGTCGAGCCGCAGCGCGCCGGCGCGCAACGCCGTGTCGGGCGGTTCGTTCCGGGACGCCGTCCGCCGCAGCAGGGTCCGGACGCGGGCCATCAGCTCGCGAGGGCTGTACGGCTTGGTCAGGTAGTCGTCGGCGCCGAGGTCGAGGCCGAGGAGCAGGTCGTCCTCGGTCGCGCGGGCGGTCAGCATCAGCACCGCGACGTCGGACTCGCCGCGCAGGATCCGGCAGACGTCCAGGCCGTCGACCTTGGGCATCATCACGTCCAGGACCAGCAGGTCGGGCCGGTCGCGGCGGGCCTCGTCGAGGGCCGCGCGGCCGTCCGGGGCCAGCACCACGGTGTGACCTTCGCTCTCGAGGTAGAGCCGGAGGACTTCGGCCTGCTTCTCGTCGTCCTCGGCGACCAGTACACGTGCGCACACGGCGTCGAGGTTAGGCGTCCTGACAGCGCTGCCACCCGATCCTGACCGGATCTTCATACCTCCGGGCACGAGCCAGGTCTTTGTCAAAGTGTTGACCCGGGGGCCGGGCGCAGGCAAAGGTCGGATGACAAGGCTGTCAGCTCTGGGAGGCTCCGGGTGCGGTACAGGTTCATGGCGGCGCTGGTCGCGACGGCGGTGATCGGGGTGCCCACGGTCGCTTCGGCGGCGCCGACAACGATGTCATCGCTGGTCGGCGACCCGTCGGCGTACGTCGACCCGCTGATCGGCACCGGCCGGGGCGGCAGCTCGGTCGGCGAAATCAACAACTTCCCCGGTCCGGCGGCGCCGTTCGGGATGATGCAGTTCTCGCCGGACACCCAGGGCGCGTACGCCGGCTACCAGTACCACTCCGACCAGATCCGAGGTTTCAGCCTCGACCACGCGTCGGTCGGCTGCAACGCGTTCGGGGACGTGCCGCTCCTGCCGGTGACCGGCGACGTCGGCAGCGCGCCGTGGGACCGCACCGAGCACTTCAGCCACGACGGCGAGCAGGCCGAGCCGGGCTACTACGCCGTGACGCTCGCCGACTCGAAGGTCCGGGCCGAGCTGACCGCGACCACGCGCACCGGGCTCGCCACGTTCACCTACCCCGCCGGCTCGACGCCGCAGGTGCTGGTCAAGGGCGGCGCCAGCCTCGCCGGGAACTCCGCCGCGACCCTGAAGATCACCGGCGACCGCGAGGTCAGCGGCTCGGCCACCACCGGCAACTTCTGCGGCAAGGGCAACAAGTACACCGTCTACTACGCCATCACGTTCGACCAGCCGTTCACCGCGCACGGCACGTGGGACGGCTCCAGCGTCAAACCCGGCACCGACAGCGTCGACTCGCCGCGGGCGGGCGCGTACCTGACGTTCGGTTCCTCGACCGTGCACGCGAAGGTGTCGATGTCCTATGTGGGCGTCGAGGGCGCGAAAGCCAATGCCGCCGCGGAGGTCCCGGGCTTCGACTTCGCCGCCGTCCGGAAGTCCACCCGGGACCAGTGGACGCAGGCGCTGGGCAAGATCCGCGTCGCGGGCCGCGACACCGCGCAGCTCAAGACGTTCTACACGTCGCTCTACCACTCGCTGATGCACCCCAACACCTTCGACGACGCCGACGGGCGGTACATCGGCTTCGACAACCAGGTCCGGACCCTGCCGAAGGGCCGGCACCAGTACGCGAACTTCTCCGACTGGGACACCTACCGCTCGCTCGCGCCGTTGCACGCCATGCTGTTCCCGAAGGAAGCCAGCGACATGGCGCAGTCGCTGACCAACGACGCCGTGCAGGGCGGCTGGTGGCCGCGCTGGCCGATGGCGAACGGCTACACCGGGCAGATGACCGGCGACAGCTCGGTCGCACTGATCTCGAACCTGTACGCGTTCGGCGCGCGGGACTTCGACGTCAAGACGGCACTGAAGTACCTGGTCAAGGGGGCTACTTCGGTCGACGACACGCCTGGCGCGTATCAGGAACGCCGGGGCGTCGCCGACTACGTCGCCCGCGGGTACATGCCGAACAACGACGCCTCCCGCGGCGACCACGCGCGTGTCGGCGCGTCGATCACCCTGGAATGGGCGATCGACGACTTCGCCATCGCGCAGTTCGCGCAGGGGATCGGCGACCGCGACGTCGCCCGCGAGTTCACCCGGCGCGGCCAGAACTGGCAGAACATCTTCAACCCCCTGACGGGGTACCTGCAGCCGCGCGCGCAGGACGGCCGCTTCCCGGACGGCCCGGCCTACGTCCCGCCGCCGCCCGGCAAGTTCGGCCAGGACGGCTTCGACGAGGGCAACGCGGCGCAGTACACCTGGCTCGTCCCGCAGGACCCGGCCGGTCTCGTGACGGCGATGGGCGGGCCCGCGGCGGTTTCGTCCCGGTTGGACACCTTCTTCCAGAAGCTGAACGTCGGCCCGAACGAGCCGAACATGTGGGCCGGCAACGAACCCGACTTCGGCGTGCCGTTCCTGTACAACCACGTCGGGCAGCCGTGGAAGACGCAGCAGGTGGTCCGCGAGATCGCGACGACGTTGTTCAGCGCGACCCCGGACGGCGAGCCGGGCAACGACGACCTCGGCGCGCAGTCGTCGTGGTACGTCTGGGCCGCGCTCGGCATCTACCCGGCGACCCCGGGCACGCCGGACCTGGTCGTGGCCAGCCCGCTGTTCGAACGCGCGGTGCTGTCCCTCCCGAATGGCCGGACGATCGACATCCACGCGCCGAACGCGCCGGCGACGTACGTGCACGACCTGTCGCTGAACGGCCACGACTGGGAGCGCACGTACCTGCCCGCGAACACCGCGCGCGACGGTGGCCGGCTGGACTTCTCGCTCGCGTCCACTCCGGACCGGCGCTGGGCCGCGGACGCCGAGCCGCCGTCCTATCGTGACAGTGAAAAGCCGTTCCTGGCGTCGGCGACCAACCAGGTCGCCGTCGCGCCCGGGAGCAGCGGATCCGTCACGGTCAGTGGACAACGGCTCGGCGGGCACGATCGCTCTCTGGACGTGACGACGACGGCACCGGCCGGGGTGCGGGTGACCGGCCCGCGGCAGCTGCGGCTCGACGACCGGACCGGCAGTGGCACGGCGAAGCTGAGCGTTTCCGTGGCCGCCGGGACGCCCGAGGGCTACTACCAGGTGCCGGTGACCGTCCGCGGCGGTGCGACGACGGTGTCGTCGTCGGTGATCGTGCTGGTCGCGCCCCCGGGCGGGCCGGCGGCCGCGTACTCGAACGTCGGCATTTCCGACGACGGCGACACCGGGTCGGCCGACATCGACGGCGCCGGGAACAGCCTCTCGCGCCAGGCCCTGGCCGCGGCCGGGCTCGTCGGCGGCAAGCCGTCGCAGGCCGCGGGCACGACGTTCACCTGGCCCGCCGCGCCGGCGGGCCGGCCGGACAACGTCGTCCCGGCCGGCCAGACGATCCAGGTGTCCGGGACCCGGCTGTCGTTCATCGGCACGGCGTCGAACGGCGACCACCAGGCCAAGGCGACGGTGACGTTCACCGACGGCACCACGGGCCAGGCCGACCTGTCGTTCGGCGACTGGGTCTTCCCGGGCGGCGGCACGGACCCGGTGTTCGGCAACACGCTGGTCGCGCGCACCGACCACCGCAACCAGCCGGGTGGCCCGGGTGGCGGGGCGTCGGTGTACGCGACGGCGCCGTTCGACGCCCCGGCCGGGAAGCGGATCGCCTCGGTGACCCTGCCCGCCGACGCGAACCTGCACGTCTTCGCGATCGGCCTCGCCTGACAACCCGCGGCAAACCCCTCAGCCCGGCGAACCCACCGCGCAGACCGCGATCGGGGTGGCGTTCGCCGGGTCCAGGGCGTTGCGGACCAGGTGCCAGACGTTGAGGTCGTAGGCCTCGCCGATGTGGCCGACCGGGTCGAACGGGCACGAGTCCTGGACGTAGCGGTTGTGCACGCCCGGCTCGCGGACGAACGACGTCTCCGTCGGCGTGACCAGTTCGTCGTAGCGGGACGTGATGATCGTGTAGTCGATGCCGGGCTGGGCGACCGGGCCGGTGTTGAGCGCGACGATCGCCGCGCCGCCGTCCAGCTCGTCGGCGAAGATCGGCAGGCCGATCGTCTTCACGATGCTGTCCCACGTCGACTTGCCGAGCAGCTTGTAGGCCAGTGTCAGGAGCCCGGACGCGTTGGCGCCGTGGGTCGGCGGGGCGATCGCGACGACCTTGCCGATCTCGCTCCGGATGCCCTGCATCTTGGCCAGGTAGATGGACTGGAGGCCGCCTTCGGAGTGCCCGACGACGTCGACCTGGGCGGCGCCGGTGGCCGCGCGGACCTTCTCGACGAAGTCCTTGATCTCCGAGGACGACTCCGCGACCGGCTTCAGCCCGCCGACGAACGGGAACTGCGGGTAGGCGCCGTAGGTGAGCGAGAACGTGCAGTAGCCGCGGGCAGCCAGGTCGGCCTGGAGGAAGTTGAGGTCCTCGTAGTAGGTCGCGAAGGTGCCGTGGAGCAGCACGACCGGGTTGGGGTGGGCCGCACCGGGGCGGCAGCCGAAGTCGTTGTTCCCGCCGCTCGGCGCCGCCTGCGCCGGCGTCGCCGCGCTCAGGGCGAGCGCGCCCGCCAGGCCGATCGCGGCCAGCCACCGTTTCGTTCCCCGCGCCATTGCCGAGTCCCTTCGTCTGGTTGGTATGCACAGCATGCGCCGCTTGATCAACGCTGTCTGCTGGCAAAACGCGCAGAAACTTGCCGCGGCCGTTTGTGCATGGTGACAATGTGGCATGGATCCCGTGGCCGAGCTGTTCCCTCGATCGGGTGAGATCGCGGCCGCGATGATGGCCCGCTGCGCGGCCGAGATCCCGGCGTACCGGCTGCTGCCGGCCACCGTCCTGGAGGGCGACCTGGTCGCGAACGCGCGGGCCGTGTTCGAGCTGTTCCTGACCACCGTCGCCGAGGACCGGCGGCCGACCGAGGACGAGCTCGCGCTGCCGATCGCCTGGGGTGCCGAACGGGCCCGCGACGGCCTGCCGCTCGAAGCCGTCCTGAAGATCTACCCGCTCGCCGCGAGCGTCGCGTGGGAGCGGCTGGACGGCGACCGCGCGCTGCTCGGCGCGCGGATGCTGGACTTCCTCGGCGAGGTGGTGCCGCGCGTCGCCGAGGCGTACCTGGCCGAGCGGGACGACCTCGACTGGGAGCAGCGGGAGGACCGGCAGAACCTCGCCGCGAGCCTGCTCGCCGGCCGCCCGGTGCGCCACCGCGAGCTGCCCGAGAGCTACGACGTCGTGGTGTTCCCGCTGCCGTCGCGGCCCGCCTCCGCCGGACCCCGGGCGGCGACGGACCTCTTCCGCGCCGTCCGGTCCGATTTGGACAGTCAGCCCGGGGTCCTGGTGACGTTCAAGGGCGACGGCGGGGTGCTGCTGGTCCCGGACGGCACGCACGCCGACGCCGTCGCCGCCCGGGTCGACCGGGTCTGCGGGCGTCGCGGCACCGCCGCCGCGGCCCGCGCCGAGACGCACGCGGACATCCCGGCGGCGCACGCCGAGGCCGTCGAAATCCTTGCCCTGGCGGAAAACCTGCGCCGTCCGGCCCGGCTCTACCGGCTCGCCGACCTGGCCATCGAGTACCAGCTCGCCCGGCCGGGCCCGGCGCGGGAAGCACTCGCCGCGGTGCTGGCGCCGCTCGAGGACCACCCGCACCTGATCGACGCCCTGCGCGCGTTCGTGACGGCGGACTACAACCGCGGCGAAGCGGCGACGACGTTGAACATCCACCGCAACACGCTGACCTACCGGCTGGGCCGGATCCAGCTGATCACCGGCTACGACGCGACGCGTCCCGAGGACGCCCGCCACCTGGCCGCCGCGATGACGGCTTACGACATCGCCGTGCGGAACGGGTGACTTCCACGGGATAACGCTTGGATCGCGATTCCCCGGATCCGGTGCGCTTCCGCACGTCCGCCCGATTCCTGAAGGCGGACACGGAAGAAGTTGATTCCCATGAAAGCTGCCGGAATTCTCGTCGCCGCCCTGATCGCGCTGGCCGTCACCGCCTGCGGAACGCCCGTGGTGGGCGTGCCGGTCGCCGTGACGCTCGCCCCGGCGCCGACCACCAGCACGGCCATGGTCGCCGTGCCCCAAGCGCCTCAGACGGTGTACGTGCAGCAGCCGCCCGCGTACGTCGCACCGGCGGACACCGCGGAGGCGCGCACGGTCATCGCGTACTACGACGCGATCAACCGCCGCGACTTCGCCACGGCGTGGTCGCTCGGCGGCAGCCGCATCGCGGGCGGCGGCGGATACACCAAGTACGTCAACGGTTTCACGACGACGTCGTGGGACACGCTGACCGTCACCGACGTCCGCGGGAGCACGGTCTCGGTGGTGCTGTCGGCCGTCCAGACCGACGGCAGCACCCGGACCTTCTCCGGCACCTACACCGTTTCCGGTGGCGTCATCACCGGCAGCCACATCACCCGGACGAAATGAGCCCGACCGTGCGCCTTTTCCGCGTCACCGCTGCCCTTTCCGCCGTGCTCGCGCTCGCCGCGTGCGGCCTGCCGCGCCTGAACCCCGGGAGCGCGACGCCGGCGGCGACGGTGACCACCACCCTGCCGAGCACGCCGACCGTCACCGCGCAACCGCCCGCCGTCGTCGTCCAGCCGCCGCAGACCACGACCGTCGCACCGAAGGGGGTCGCGGCGTCGAGCCAGTGGTACGCCCAGTCCAGCTGGATCAACGCCCAGCCGTGGATCACCATCACGCCTTCGGCCGGGCAGACGCCGTGCCAGTGGCTGCACGCGAGCGGCTACAGCTACGCCCAGGCGTACGCGGCCTGGGCGCAGAACGGGTACCCGGCCAGCTGGTCGGCCACGAACGACGGCTACCCGTGCCAGAAGTCCTACGGCATGCAGCACTAGCCCGCCCAGGCGCGGACGGCGTCGGCCAGCACGGCGAGCGGCACCGGGCCGCCGCCGAGCACGACGTCGTGGAAGTCCTTGATGTCGAAGGAATCCCCGAGCCGCTCCTCGGCGAACCGGCGCAGGCGCAGGATTTCCAGCCGGCCGGTCATGTAGGCCAGTGCCTGGCCCGGGCACTCGACGTACCGGTCCGTTTCGGACTGGACCTCGACCTCGCTCATCACGGTGTGCGTGCGGAGGAATTCGACGCACCGGTCCCGCGTCCAGCGCAGGGCGTGCAGGCCGGTGTCGACCACCAGCCGCGCGGCGCGCACCGAGTCCTCGGCCACCATGCCCAGGCGCATCAGATCGCTGGAGAACAGCCCCATCTCGTCGGCGAGCCGTTCCGCGTAGAGGCCCCAGCCTTCGCTGTAGGCGGTCACCGGCGCGATCCGCCGCAGCAGGGGCAGGTCCGTCAGCTCCAGGGCCAGCGAGACCTCGAAGTGGTGGCCCGGAACGGCTTCGTGGAACGCCACGGTCTCGGCGATGAACCGGTCGCGCGTGCGCACTTCGTGGGTGTTGGTGAAGTACGTGCCCGGGCGCGACCCGTCGGCGGCGGGCGGCAGGTAGTACGCCGGTGCGGCGACCGGCGCGTCGGCCTCGGGCACCGCCCGGACGACGCACCCGGCCCGGGGCAGCCGGTGGAACCAGCCGGGCGCGGCGGCGGTCGCGCGGGCGACGGCGGCGCGGGCGGTCTCGAGCATCTCCTCGGCGTCACGCCAGCGGAGGCTGTCGTCGGTCCGCAGCCGGCGGCGCACCTCGGCGGGTTCGGTCAGCCCGAACTCCCGGCCGCCGATCTCGGCGTACTCGGCTTCGAGCCGGGCGAGTACGTCGAGGCCGAGCTGGTGCAGCTCTTCCGGCGTGCGGTCGGTCGTGGTGTGCATGCGCGCCAAGGCCGCGTAGTGCGCTTCGCCGTCTTCGAGCCAGCAAAGCCCCGGCCGGTCGTCGGGACGGCCGTGTCCGGCGACCTCGGTGGCGAGGAACTCGCGGTAGCGCGTCAACGCCGGCCGGATCACGTCGGCGACCAGCCGGTCGCGGCGCTCGCCGCGGGCGCCCGTCAGCGGCTGGGGGAACAGCTTCTCCTGCGCGAGGTACCGGTCGAGGAACGCGACCGCGTTGCGCGCGTTGCGGTCCACCGGCGTCCGCCCGGCGCGCAGGCCGTCCCGTTGGCGCGTCGCCAATGCGCCGTAGAACGCGGGGAGCGCGGCCAGCCGCGTCAGGTAGTCCTCTTCGGCCTGGTCGCCGGACGGGGTGAGCTGCGGCAGGAAGGCGAGGTGGCTGATGCCGGTCGCGAACATCGGGTCGGCGAGGGTGAACTCGACGACGCGCGCGTCGAGCTGGGTCACCACGGCTTCGGCCTGCTGGACGACGACGCCGAGCGTCACCCGGTCGGGATCGTCCGACGCCCGGGCCCGCGCGAGGATGCCGGCGGCCCGCTCCCGCAACCGCTGCTGGGCCGCCTCGCCGGGATCGGTCAGCTCGGCGTCGTGCCCGGCGATGCCCACCATGGTCGCTTCGAGCGGCACCCAGGTGCCCAGTACTTCCAGGAGTTCGTCAGCGAGCGCGGTGGCGGAGGTCATCCCCCCATTCTGTCGGCGCCGCTCGGCCCCGATCCAGGGGATTTCGCACCGGGGCGTGAAAACGGGACCGGGCCGGGAGCGTGGCTCCCGGCCCGGCCGGTGATCAGGTCAAACTCGAACAGGGTCTCGCGTCGGGATCCTTGGCCCCGCCGGGCACCCACCGCACGTTCGCGAAGGACGCCTGGAACGGGCCGTCGGTGTAGACCAGGAACGGGGTGTTGATGTTCTCGAAGTCCAGCCCGTTGTTGAAGCAGGACAACGGGATCTTGACCGTCGTCTTGCCCTGGCCCTGGAGGTCCGTGAACAGCTTCGTCGCGTTCACCTCCGAGAAGCACGGGTACACGCAGTGCATGCTGACCACCGTCCGGTTGGTCGGGGCCTGCTGCACGATCGTGTCGAACTCCAGTGCGCCGTCGGCGTTGAGGTAACTGCGGAGATCGTTCGTGCCCGCCGGGTTCTGGAGGTAGATCTGGGCGGCGCCGGCGCCGGTCCAGGTCGTCTTCAGGCCGTCGCCCTGCACGTTGACGTCCGTCGGGACGACGTTGATCTCGCTGTGCGCCGCCGTGCCGTCCGGACCGATCTCGGTGCCGCCCCAGTTCTCCGCCGAACCGATGAAGCTCTTGTACGGCGCGACGTCGGTGCGGTCGAAGATCGACAGGTCCTCGGTCGCCGTACCGCCGCCACCGGTCGAGGTGCACGACGCCGGGCCTTCGGTCTCGTCGAGCTTCCCGATGGTGACGCGCTGGCCGGTCTTGAGGCCGTAGCCGAGCTTGAACAGCGGGTCGTAGTTCGGCGACCACGGGTTGAGCGGCGACTGGCACGCGCTCTTCGGCCACGAGTAGGACAGCGTGGCGGTGTAGCCGCCGTTGACGTCCTTGCCCTTGACCATCAGGTCCGCGACGCCGCCGCCCTCGCTGCCGGGCAGCCAGGCCGCGACAAACGCGTCGGAGCGGTTTATCTCCTTGTTCATGTACAGCGGGCGGCCGCCGACGTAGACGGTGGCGACCGGGGTGCCCTTGCCGCTGACCTTGTCCAGCACGGCCAGGTCCTCGGGGTAGAGCTTCGACGCCTCGAGGGTCTTGCGGGTGAGGTCGCCGACGCCCTCGGCGTACGGCGTCTCACCGATGACCGCGATGACCGCGTCGTAACCCTTCGGGTCCGTGTTGCCGGTGGGGTCGAAGGTGACGTTCGCGTCGCCGAGGTCCTGCTTGAGCCCGGCGAGGATCGACGTGGCGTTCGGGAAGTCGGCGTTGGTGTTGCCGGTGCCCTGCCAGCTCAGCGTCCAGCCGCCGGTCTGGTTCTGGATGCTGTCGGCGCTCTTGCCGACCACCAGCACCTTGGACTTCGGCTTCAGCGGCAGCACGTTGCCGTTGTTCTTCAGCAGCACCTGCGACTCGCGCGCGGCGGCGCGGGCCAGCTGGTGGTCGGTCAGGGCCTCGTCCGACTCGGCGAACGAGCGGTCCGACGGCGCCTGGGCCTCGAACAGCCCGTCACGCAGCTTGACGCGCAGGATGCGGGTGACCGCGTCGTCGATCCGCGACATCGGGATCTGGCCGCTCCGCACCTGGGCGACGGTGTTGGTGATGAACGCCTTCCAGTCGGCGGGCACCATCACGATGTCGATGCCGGCGTTGATCGCCTGCGGGCACGAGGAGTTGGTGCAGCCGGGGACCTGGCCGATGCCGTTCCAGTCGGACACGACCAGGCCGTCGAAGCCCATCTTGCCCTTGAGGATCTGGTTCAGCGCCTTGTCGCTGCCGTGCAGCTTGCCCTCGTTGATGCCGAGGTCGGTGTTGGTCCAGCTGTTGAACGACACCATCACGGTCTGGGTGCCGGCGGCGAGCGCGCCGTAGTAGCCCTGGCCGTGGATGTTGATCATGTCGGCTTCGGACGACGGGTTGACGCCCTGGTCCTGGCCCTTCATCGTGCCGCCGTCGCCGATGAAGTGCTTGGCGGTGGCGATCACGCCGCTGGACCCGATGCGCTTGGTGGCCTCGTCCTGGAGGCCGTCGATGGCCTCGTAGCCGTAGGCGCGGGTGATGTGCGGGTCCTCGGAGAAGCCTTCGTAGGTGCGGCCCCAGCGGTCGTCCTGGACGACCGCGAGCGTCGGCGAGAACGCCCAGTCCTGCCCGGTGGCGCGGATCTGCCGCGCGGTGGCGGCGGCGACGTCGCGGACCAGGCACGGGTCGTGCGCCGCGCCGAGGCCGATGTTGTGCGGGAAGACGGTGGCGCCGTAGACGTTGTTGTTGCCGTGCACGGCGTCGATGCCCCAGATGACCGGGATCTTCGTGCGGCTCGACTTCGAGGCGTACCAGTAGGAGTCGGCGAGGTTCAGCCAGTCCTGCTGGGTGGCGTGCTTGTTGCCGCCGGGCCACGCGCCGCCGCCGTTGAGGACGGAGCCGATGGCGTACTGCTTGACCTCGTCGGCAGTGATCGAGGTGATCTCGGGCTGCGTCATCTGCCCGACCTTCTCCTCCAGGGTCATCCCCTTGAGGATCTGGGCGATGCGCGCCTCGTCACCGGCCTTGCCCTTGAACCGGCTGTCGACCTTGGGCCAGTCCGCGAGGGTGGGCAGGTTCGGCTCGATCTTGGCGCAGCCGTCCTTGTCCTTGGCGGGCTGCCCGATCACGGGCTGTGGCGGCTCGGCGGCTTGGGCCGGAATCGCCTGCGCGACCCCGCCCAGCAGGCTCAGGCTCATCAAGGTGACGAGCGAACTTCGGCGCGCACGGGACCACGCGCGGGATCTTCTGGCCATGGTCTGGTCCATTCTGCGATGAACGGCGGACCGGCCGATCCTCACCGGGCGCAGCGACGGCGTCAATAGGTTTCGGGCTCGTTATTTCTCGACATAAAATAAGAGTCGCCCGTCGACCCGGCCACCCTTAGCCGCCATCGCCGTGAAGGTCAAGGGCACTGCGGGGCAAGGCTTCTGCCCGACGGTCGCGGGGTGCGTCCGTGCGGGTGATTCTCGTGTGGACGTTCGGCTGAGCGCACCGCCGTGTCGACCCTCGGATCACGCGTGTCGACCCTTCGGTCACGCGGCCGGGCGGGGCCGGGTGTGATCGGGGAGCCGACACGCGTGATCGGCGGGTCGACACGGCGGCGTCAGTGCAGGACCGAGCCCGGCAGTTCCTCGAAGATCAGCCACGTCCGCGTCGAGCGGACGCCCTCCAGAGCCTGCAGGCGCTCCAGGACCACGTCGCGCAGGGTCTGGTTGTCCGGGGTGCGGACCAGCAGGAGGATGTCGAAGTCGCCGCCGACCAGGGCTACGTGGTCGACGTACGGGATGTCGTGCAGGTCCGTCGCCATCGTGCGCCAGGACGTCTGCTCCACCGTCACCATGATGTACGCCGACGTCCCCAGCCCCGCGCGGCGCGGGTCGATCCGGGCGCCGAAGCCCGTGATCACCCCCTCCGCCATCAGGCGCTCCAGGCGCGCGTACGCGTTCGTGCGCGAGATGTGCAGCTTCTCGGCCAGGGCGCGGACCGCGAGACGGCCGTCCGAGGACAGTTCGGCCAGCATCGCCCGGTCGACGTCGTCCAGGGCCGGGGCCGTTCGTCCCGGAAGCCCGCCGACGGCCGTGGTCGCGGAAGACGTTTGGTCACCAGATGGGGTCCCGGAAGACCGTTTGTCGCTCATTTCGCTGAACCCTTGAACAGACGACCAGCAAGAACCACCATTCCAGCATCATATGTCTGCGAGAGGTGGTGTCCGTGGATACCCTGCTGCCGTCCGCGTCGCCGGTGCGGTTCGTCGCCGAGGACGGGACGCCCGTCGACCGCCACGGTGACTACGCGAAACCCGCCGAAGACCGGCTCAAGGCCGCCTACCGGCTGATGGTCCTGGGCCGCCGCTTCGACGTCCAGGCGACCGCGCTCACCAAGCAGGGCCGCCTCGCCGTCTACCCCTCCAGCGCCGGCCAGGAGGCCTGCCAGGTCGCCGCCGCGCTCGCCCTGCGGAAGAACGACTGGCTGTTCCCCACCTACCGCGACTCGGTCGCCCTCGTCGCGCGCGGCCTGAAGCCCGGCGAAGTCCTGACGCTCCTTCGCGGCGACGCGCACTGCGGCTACAACCCCGCCGAGACGCGCGTAGCGCCCCAGTGCACTCCGCTCGCTACGCAGACTCTGCACGCCGCCGGTCTCGCACACGCGATGCAGCGACGCGGCGAAGACGCCGTCGCGCTCGCGCTCATCGGCGACGGCGCCACCAGCGAAGGCGACTTCCACGAGGCGCTCAACTTCGCCGCCGTCTTCAAGGCGCCTGTCGTGTTCTTCGTGCAGAACAACCGCTACGCCATCTCCGTCCCCTTCGAGAAGCAGAGCGCCGCGCCCGCGTTGGCGTACAAGGGCATCGGTTACGGCATGCGCTCCGAGCAGGTCGACGGCAACGACGCCGTCGCGGTCCTCGCCGTCCTTGACGACGCCGTGAAGCACGCGCGCGAAGGCAACGGCCCGGTGCTCGTCGAGGCGCACACCTACCGCATCGACGCCCACACCAACGCCGACGACGCCACCCGCTACCGCGACGCCGGCGAAGTCGCGAAGTGGCGCGAAGCGGATCCGATCAAGAGGCTCGAGGCCTACCTCGGGGACGCCCTCACCCAGCACGAAATCGCGCAGCATCGGGAAGAGGCCGAGGAGTTCGCGCAGTCCGTCCGCGACACCCTCAACGCCGACGCCGAACTCGACCCGATTTCGCTGTTCGACCACGTCTACGCCGAGCCGACCCGCCAGCTGGAGCGCCAGCGGGCCGCCCTGCAAGCCGAACTGGAGGCCTGATGACGACCACGATGGCGCAGGCGCTCAACGCGGCCCTGCGCGACGCGCTCAAGGACGACGACCGCGTGCTCGTCTTCGGCGAGGACGTCGGCACGCTCGGCGGCGTCTTCCGGGTCACCGACGGCATCACCGCCGACTTCGGCGAGGACCGCTGCTTCGACACGCCGCTGGCGGAGTCCGGCATCGTCGGGTTCGCCGTCGGGATGGCGATGGGCGGCTTCCGCCCGGTCGTCGAGATGCAGTTCGACGCCTTCGCCTACCCGGCGTTCGAGCAGATCACCTCGCACGTCGCGAAGCTGCGCAACCGCACCCGCGGCGCGCTGGAGCTGCCGATGGTCATCCGGATCCCCTACGCCGGCGGCATCGGCGGCGTCGAGCACCACTGCGACTCCAGCGAGGTCTACTACACGCACACGCCCGGCCTGCGCGTCGTCACGCCGGGCACCGCGCAGGACGCCTACGACCTGCTCCGCGACGCCATCGACTCGCCGGACCCGGTCGTCTTCCTCGAGCCGAAGGCCCGCTACTGGTCCGGCGAAGAGGTCTCGTTCACCCGTAACGGCCCGGCCATGGACCGGGCCGTGGTGCGCAAGAGCGGCAAGGACGTCACGCTCATCGCGTACGGCCCGATGGTCGCCACGGCCATGGAGACCGCCGAAGCCGCGAAGGACGAGGGCTGGGACGTCGAGGTCGTCGACCTGCGCTCGCTGTCGCCGTTCGACGACGAGACCGTGACGGCGTCCGTGCGCCGCACCGGGCGCGCCGTCGTCGTGCACGAGGCCGCCGGCTTCGGCGGCTACGGCGCCGAGGTCGTTGCTCGCGTCACAGAGCAGTGCTTCCACCAGCTGCACGCGCCGGTGCTGCGCGTGACCGGGCTCGACATCCCGTACCCGGCGCCGAAGCTCGAGCGCCACATCCTGCCGGACGTCGACCGGATCCTGGACACCATGGCGCGCCTGCAGTGGGCCGATACCCCGGTGGTGGCCGGTGCCTGACTTCCTGCTTCCGGACCTCGGCGAGGGCCTGACCGAGGCGGCGATCCTGAACTGGCACGTCGGCGTCGGTGACACGGTCGAGGTCGACCAGATCGTCGTCGAAGTCGAGACGGCGAAGGCGGCGGTCGAGGTGCCGGTGCCGTTCGCCGGCGTCGTGTCCGCGCTGCACGGCGAGCCGGGCCAGCTGCTGCCGGTCGGCGCGCCGCTGCTGAGCGTCGGCGGCTTCGCCGAACCCGGTGTGACGACGTCGAGCGGCAGCGGCAACGTCCTCATCGGGTACGGCACCGCGCCGACGACGCGGCGCAAGCGCGCTCGCCGCGTCGAACCGAAGGTGGTCGTGAAGACGCCCGGCGTCATCTCGCCGTTCGTCCGGAAACTGGCTTCGGACAACGGGATCGACCTCGCCCGGCTCACCCCGAGCGGCCCGGACGGGATCATCCGGCGTGCCGACGTCGAGGCGGCGCTGAAGAAGCCCGTCACGAAGGGCAAGCGGATCCCGCTGACCGGTGTCCGCAAGGCCGTCGCCGACAAGCTCACGGCGTCCCGGCGCGAGATCCCCGAGGCCACGGTCTGGGTGGACGTCGACGCGACCGGGCTGGTCGCCGCGCGGACGGCCCTGAACGCCAAGACGGACCGGCCGGTCAGCCTCCTCGGGCTAATCGCGCGGTTCGCCGTCGCCGGGCTTCGCAAGTACCCGGAGCTGAACTCGCGCGTCGAAGGCGACGAGATCGTGCTGCTGGACGAGATAAACCTAGGGTTCGCCGCGCAGACCGACCGCGGCCTGGTCGTGCCGGTCGTGCGGGACGCGGGGGAGCTGTCCACCCGCGACCTGTCGGCGGCGATCGGCGACCGTGCCCGCACCGCGCGCGAGGGCAAGCTCGCGCCCGCCGACCTCACCGGCGGCACCTTCACGGTCAACAACTACGGCGTCTTCGGCGTCGACGGCTCGGCGGCGATCATCAACCACCCCGAGGCCGCGATCCTCGGCATCGGCCGGATCATCGACCGGCCGTGGGTGGTCGACGGCGCGCTGGGCGTGCGGAAGGTCTGCGAGCTGACCCTGGCGTTCGACCACCGCGTCTGCGACGGCGGCACGGCCGGCGGGTTCCTGCGGTTCGTCGCGGACTGCGTGGAGTCGCCGGTCACGGCGCTGGGCGACCTCTGACGACTCACCGGCCGCGTTGGCCGGTTGTGACGGTCGTGGCACTTAAAGTGTTCGCGTGACGACTCCAGCCCAGCACGACCGCGACCTCGCGGAAGGGCGCGTGGCGCGGCTCAAGCAGGACCTTCGCGACGGGCTGGCGACCCCGCCCGAAGACGTCGAGGCGATGGACGACCTCGTCGCGACGGCCCACCGGCTGCTCGACGCCGAGGTCGCGTTCGACGACGCGAAGCACCGGCTCGCCAACGCCGAGCTCGAGTCCCGGCACGCGGCGACGCAGCGTGCGGTCGTGTACCTCGCGGCCGCCCCGGTGCTGGTGCCGTTGGTGGCCGCGGCGCTGGTGCTGTTCGAGGTGCTCTCGCCGGTGTGGCTGCTGGCCCTGGTCCCGCTGTTCGCCGCGGGCCTGTGGATCGGCTTCGGCCCGGTACGCCGCGTCGGCGACGTCATCCGCGAGCGGACGCGCGCGGCGTGGGCGGGGAGCGTGACGGCCGCGGTGCTGGTGCTCGCGCTGGTTTCCTGGCCGGGGACGGTGGTGTGCACGATCCTGGCGGCGCTGGGTGTCGCGGGCACGTGCGGCCTGCTGTGGCGGGAAAGCCGGATCCCGTGAGCCACGGCTACGCGACCTACGGCGACGATCCGGAGTTCTCGGAGCAGTACGAGGAGCCCGTCGACCCGACGCGGCGCGACCTCGACGAGCTGTTCGCGGCGGTCGACGGCCTGCGCGCGGCCGTCGAGGAGACCGACGACCGCCGCCGGCAGGACGTCGCCGACCTGACCGAGCGGCTCGAATCCGGCACCGCGCACCGCCAGGAGGACCGGCTCGACCTGCTCGGCAGGCGGCTGGACCGGCTGCAGCAGCAGGTGCAGGCCCTGGAGCGCGCGGTCCGCGTGTCCGACGGCGTGCCGCAGGTGAACCTCGACGACGTCGGCGCGGAGACGCGCGCGCTCGCGGCGGAGGCGGCGCGCTGGGACGACCTGCACAAGGAGCTGGTGACGAAGGAGCAGCGGGCGCGGCACGAGCAGGAGATCGAGCGCCTGTCGTCGGTGCGGTCCGCGCTGGAGCGCTGCGACGCCGACCTGCTCGGCGTGATCGGAGTCCTGGCTTCCACCGATCGGGGCTCCCGCGCCCGCGGGGAGGCGGAGTCGTCGTTGCGCGCGTTGTCGACGCGGCGCCGGACGTTGCTGGACGAGGAGATCCCGGCGGCCGTCGTGGCGGCGGACCAGGCCCGGCTGGCGTTGCGCGAGGCGGACGCGGTGGAGGCGCGCGTGGTGCCGCAGCTGGAGCGGGCCGAGCGCGCGTGGCACGACCTGCAGGTACGGCTGCGGACCCGGATCACGGACGCGCTGGGCTCGAACGCCCTGCTGCCGACGTGGTTCGGGCACGCACTGGGTGTGGCCCCGCCGTCGGGCGCTTCGGGTGACGCGTGGATCCGGACGGCCGCGTCGGTGCTGGCGTACCGGGTGACGTTCCGGATCGCCGATCCGACGCTGCCGCTGGGCCCGCCGCCGGGCGAGGACGCGGACAAGACCGAGCGCCGCTGGACCTGGCGAGCACGGCTGGAGTCCGACCTCGACGACCTGGCTTTGTAGGTCTGCCGCGGTGCCGAGGGGGCGGCCCAGGTTCCCCGGGCGTCAAAGCCCGGGGTTCGGGAAGAGTCGGCTCCATGTGGGTGACGCGTGGAGACTTTCAGACGACCGCCGGCCGCCGGAGGGGGCGGCGCAGGCGGTTGAACAACTTCGCGTTGTTCAACGCGAACACGCCCACCGTCGAGCCGTCGCGTTCATAGGTCGCCACGAACGACGACGCCGACGGATCGCCGTCCACGAACGTCAGCTTGTCGGTCGGCAACGGGTGCCCCGCCAGCTGCAGCGTGCCCGCGTACTGGTCCGACCACACGTATCCGCTCGGCACGTACGTCCGCGAAGTGTGCCCGGCGAGCAGGTTCGCGACCGCGACCGGTGCCTGCTCCGACGCGTTCGTCCAGTGCTCGTGCCGCCGGCCCTCGCCGGAAACGTGGTAGCGCGCGACGTCGCCCACCGCGACCACCTGGGGCAACGACGTCACCAGCCCGGCGTCGGTGTGGACGCCGTTGCCGGCCTTCAACCCCGAGCCCGCCAGCCAGTCGGTCGCCGGGGTCATGCCGACGCCCGTCACGACCACGTCGGCCGGGACCAGCTCACCGGAGGCCAGCTCGACGCCGGCGGGCGAGAGTCCCGAAACCCGGACCCCGCAGCGCAGGTCCGTGCCGTGGTCGGCGTGCAGCCGGGCGCACACCGCGGCCAGCTCGGGGCCCAGCACGGGCGCGAGCGGCGCCGGCAACGCCTCCAGGACCGTCACCTCGAGCCCCAGCGAGCGGCACGTCGAGGCCACCTCGGCGCCGATGAACCCGGCCCCGACGATGGCCACCCGCGCCCCGGGCACCAGGGCCGCGCGCAACGCCACGGCGTCGTCGAGGGTCCGCAGCGTGTGGGCGCCCTCGAAGCCCGGCAGCGTGCGTGCCCGGCCGCCGGTCGCGATGACGACGCCGTCCGCGTGCACCGAGCCGCCGTCCGACAGCAGCACCCGGCGCGCGGCCGGGTCCAAGCCCGTCGCCCGCACACCCAGCCGGAAGTCGAGCGCCAGCGACGCGAGGTCCCCGGCGTCGAGCAGCTCCAGCGACGCGGGCGACGCCGTCCCGGCCAGGAAGGCCTTGGACAGCGGCGGCCGGTCGTAGGGCAGGTGCCGCTCCTCGCCGATCAGCACGATCCCGCCGTCGTAGCCCTGCACGCGCAGCTCCTGCGCCGCGCGGACCCCGGCGAGCGAGGCGCCGACGACCGCGACGCGCTTCACGCCGCGTCTTCCTGGGCCGTGCCCTGGACGTAGATGACGCCGTCTTCGACGAGGACCGGGTACGTGCGCACCGGGTCCTTCGCCGGCAGGCAGCTCGGCATGCCGGTGCGCAGGTCGAACAGCGCCGCGTGCAGCGGGCACTCGACGAAGCAGCCTTCGAGCCAGCCGTCGGCCAGGGAGGCGTCCTGGTGCGTGCACGTGTCGTCGATGGCGTACAGCTCGCCGTCCTCGGTGTTGAACACCGCGATGGCGGGGGCCCCGGGAATCCGGACGGACTCGCCGGGGGGCAGCTCGTCGACGGTGCACGCGCGAATCATGGGTCCTCCGAGACTGTTGCGCATTGGGGAACATCGACTGCGATCCGCAACAAGTGTGAAGACGGCACCGAGCGCCGTCAAGGGGGTACGCCCCGGTAGTTTTCGTTACCCGCTAACGGATAATCCGGGCACGCCGGAGGCCCGTACCGAGGATGGCGGTACGGGCGCTCGTGCGTCCGGGCTAGTTCTCCCCGTGCCGGTAGAACGGCAGCTTGATCGGGGCGAGCGGGGTGTTGCCGAGGATGAGGTCGGCGGCCTTCTCGGCCGTCATCATCACCGGCGCGTAGATGTTGCCGTTGGTGATGTAGGGCATCACGGACGCGTCGACGACGCGCAGGCCCTCGGTGCCGTGCACCCGCATGCTCTGCGGGTCGACGACGGACAGCTCGTCCACGCCCATCTTGGCCGTGCACGACGGGTGCAGCGCGGTTTCGGCGTCCTTCGCGACCCAGTCCAGGATCTCCTCGTCGGTCTCCACCGACGGCCCCGGCGAGATCTCCCCGCCGTTGTACGGGTCGAGCGCGGACTGGTTGAGGATCTTCCGCGCCACCCGCACGGCTTCGACCCACTCGCGACGGTCGTTCTCCGTCGACAGGTAGTTGAACTTGATCGCCGGGTGCTGCCGCGGGTCGGTCGAAGTGACCTTCACCGAGCCGCGGGTGTCGGCGTACATCGGGCCGACGTGCACCTGGTAGCCGTGGCCTTCCGTGGGCGCCGACCCGTCGTAGCGGATCGCCACCGGCAGGAAGTGGAACATCAGGTTCGGGTACTTCACCTCGTCGTTGGACCGGACGAACCCGCCGCCTTCGAAGTGGTTCGTCGCGGCCGGCCCGGAGCGCAGGAACAGCCACTGCGCGCCGATGTAGGGGCGCTTCCACTTCGCCAGCGACGGCTGCATCGACACCGGCTGCTTGCAGGAGTACTGGATGTACACCTCCAGGTGGTCCTGCAGGTTTTCGCCGACGCCCGGCAGGTCCTTCACGACGTCGATGCCGAGCTTCTCCAGCTCGGCCGCGTTGCCGACGCCGGAAAGCTGCAGCAGCTGCGGGCTGTTGATCGCACCGCCGCAGAGGATGATCTCCTTGCCGTACACCTCGCCCGGGGCACCGCGGCCTTCGGCGTACTCGACGCCGATCGCGCGGGTGCCGTCGAAGAGGATCTGCGACACGAACGCGTGCGTCTTCACGGTCAGGTTCGGCCGGTCCATGACCGGGTGCAGGTACGCGCGCGCCGCCGACAGCCGCCGTCCCTTGCGGACGTTGCGGTCGAACGCCGCGAAGCCCTCCTGGCGGTAGCCGTTGACGTCGTCGGTGCGCGGGTAGCCCGCCTGCTCGGCGGCGTCGAAGAAGGCCTGGAACAACGGGTTCGACGCCGGGCCGCGCTCCAGCGCCAGGGGACCGTCGTGGCCGCGCCACTTCCCGTCCGGGGCGTCCGCGAGGCAGTTCTCCATGCGGTTGAAGTACGGCAGGCAGTGCGCGTAGTCCCAAGTGGACATCCCGGGGTCGGCGCCCCAGCGTTCGTAGTCCATCGGGTTGCCGCGCTGGAAGATCATCCCGTTGATGCTGGACGACCCGCCGAGCACCTTGCCGCGCGCGTGGTAGATGCGACGGCGGTTCATGTACGGCTCGGGTTCGCTGCGGTAGCCCCAGTCGTAGAACTTCGACCCGATCGGGAACGTCAGCGCGGCCGGCATGTGGATGAAGACGTCCCACTTGTAGTCGGACCGGCCGGCCTCCAGCACGAGGACCTTGTTCGACGGGTCGGCGGAAAGCCGGTTCGCCAGCGCGCAGCCCGCCGAGCCACCGCCGACGATGACGAAGTCGTAGGAATCGGAACTCATGGCGTCTCCTAGCCGGGCAAGGTGTCCGGGGCGTTGTCGGGCATGTGCTCGGGGCTCGTGTGCGACGAACCCCAGGTGCGGCGCCGGACGTACAGCATGATCGCACCGATGATCACGATCAGCCCGGTGACGATCACCGCGCCCCACTGGAAGTACCAGTGGTCGGTGCCGTAGACCTCGGCCCGCGGCCAGATCAGGTTGACCGTCATCGCGGCGCCGTAGAGCACCGCGACCAGGTTCACCAGCGTGCCCCAGCGGCCGAGCTTGAAGTACGGGCCGTGCTCCGGCCGCGGCCAGCCGCCGCGCAGGCGCCGGACGAGCATCGGGCCGGTGACCATCAGGTAGGGGATGTAGAACAGGACGATCGCGGTCGAGGTCAGGATGAAGAACGCCCGCTGGTTGCCGAGGTTGATCAGCAGCACCACGATCGTGAGGCCGCCGGTCAGCAGCGCCGGCAGCACCGGCGTCTTCGACCGCGGCGACACCTTCGCCATCGCGCGGCTGAACGGGAGCCGCCCGTCGCGGGCCATCGCCCACGTCATCCGGATGGCCGCGGTCTGCACGGCCAGGCAGCACACGGTGATCGCGATCGCCGAGCAGATCAGGAAGGCGTCGCCCAGGCCGTCGCCGAGCGTGCTCTTGAGCAGGTACGGCATGCCGGACGTGCTGAGCTCGTCGGCGTTGAGGTTGCCGACGGCCATCATGCCGAACAGCATGATCAGGCCGCCCACGATGAACGCCGCGGTGAGGGCCCGCAGGATCGCGCGCGGCGCGTGCCGGCGCGGCTGGGTGGTTTCCTCGGCCAGCGAGCCCGCGGTGTCGAAGCCGTAGAAGACGTACGCGCTCATCAGCGACGCCACCAGGAAGGCCCCGAAGTACCCCCACGACTGGCCTTCGCCGGTGCCGTGGGTGTCGAAGACGATGCCCGGGCCGCGCTTGATGTGGATGGCCAGCGCGATGACGAGCAGGATGCTCGCGCCGAGCTCCACCGCGACGCCGAAGTTGTTGATCCGCGCCATCAGCTTGACGCCGATGATGTTCACGACCGTGGCGAACACGACCAGGATGAGCGCCAGGATGATGGCGTTCTGCGCGCCGCCGGGCGTCGAGGTCAGGCCCGCGTCGGAGTCGCTGCCGACGATCTGGAACGCGGTCGAGACCTGCGGCAGGATGATCTGGTAGGCCACCGCGACGGCCGCCGCCGTCACGATCGCGCCGATGATCATGATCCAGCCGGCCAGCCACGACGTCGCGGGCTTCGCGATCTGCTTGGCCCACTGGTAAACGGACCCGGCGAGCGGGAACTGGCCGGCGAGCTCGGCGAAGCACAGCGCGACGGCGAGCTGGCCGAGGAAGACCAGCGGCCACGTCCAGATGAAGGCCGGGCCCCCCGACCCGAAGCCGAAGAAGAAGAGCTGGAACACGCCGGTCAGGATCGAGATGTAGCTGAACCCGGCGGCGAAGCTGGAGAACGAGCCGAGCGAGCGCTCGAGCTCCTGGCGGTAGCCGAACTTTTCGAGTTCGGAGCTGTCGTCGGCAGCAGGCCCCCCGCCCGCCGGCTTTTCCTGGGTGGTCATGGCAACGTCCTCACGTGGTGGGGGAGGGGAATTCAGCCTTTGAACCAGTGCTGCGGAACGGGCTCGATGTTCTGGTAGACGTGCTTGCTCTCCTGGTACTCCGCCAGCCCGGACGGTCCGAGCTCGCGGCCGATGCCGGATCTCCCGAACCCGCCCCACTCCGCCTGCGGCAGGTAGGGGTGGTAGTCGTTGATCCACACGGTGCCGTGGCGCAGGGCCCCGGCGACCCGCTGGGCGCGGGACGCGTCCGACGTCCACACGGCCCCGGCGAGCCCGTACTCGGTGTCGTTGGCCAGCGCGATCGCGTCGGCCTCTTCGGTGAAGCGTTCCACGGTGACGACCGGGCCGAAGACCTCTTCCCGGACGATCGCCATGTCCCTGGTGCAGTCGGAAAACACGGTCGGGCGCAGGAAGAAACCGCTTTCGTACTCCCGGCCTTCCGGCCGGCTGCCGCCCGCCCGGAGCGTCGCGCCGGCTTCGATCGCGCCCGCGATGTACCCCTCGACCTTGGCGCGGTGCTGCGCCGAGACGAGCGGGCCCGTCTCGGTCGCGGGGTCGAGGCCGTCGCCGACCCGGATCCGGTCGGCACGCGCGGCGAGGTCCGCCACGAACCGGTCATGGATCCCATCCTGGACGATCAGGCGCGCGCCCGCCGAGCAGACCTGTCCCGAATGGACGAACGCCGCCATCAGGGCGTAGTCGAGCGCGGTGTCGTAGTCGGCGTCGGCGAAGACCACGTTCGGGTTCTTGCCGCCGAGTTCCAGCGCGACGCGCCGGACGCCCTTCGCGGCGGCCGTCATGATCTTCTCGCCCGTCGCGTAGCCGCCGGTGAAGGAGACCAGGTCGACGGCCGGGTGCTCGACCATCGCGGCGCCGACCCGGCCGTCGCCGAGCAGGAGGTTGACGACCCCGTGCGGCACGCCGGCCTCTTCCAGCAGGGCGACGAGCTTGATCGTCGTCAGCGGCGTGACCTCGCTGGGCTTGAGCACGACGGTGTTGCCCGCGGCCAGCGCGGGCGCGACCTTCCACGACATCTGCAGCAGCGGGTAGTTCCACGGCGCGATCAGCGCGCAGACGCCGACCGGCTCGTGCACGATCCGGCTGACGACGCTCGCGCTGCCCGCGTCGACCAGGCGGCCGGCGTCCTTGTCGGCGAGGTCGGCGTAGTAGCGGAAGACGTTGGTGACGTCGTCGATGTCGATGCCGCCTTCGCCCAGCGTCTTGCCGGTGTCGAGGCTCTCGGTGCGGGCGAGTTCTTCGCGGTCGCGGACCAGCAGGTCGGCGGTGCGCCGGAGGAGCGCGCCGCGTTCGGTGGCGGTGGTGCGTCGCCACGGGCCCTCGTCGAAGGCCCGCCTGGCGGCTCTGACAGCGGCGTCGACCTCCGCGGCGCCCGCTTCGGCGACGGTCACGATGACCTCGCCGGTGGCGGGATTCAGCACGTCGGAGCGCGTCCCGGTGGACGCGTCCAACCAGATTCCGTCGATGTGGAGGTCCTTCACGCCACGTCCTTCCCCGGATCGGTGGTGGCTGTGCGGCGTCCTGAGTGCGTACATTTGTACGCGATAGGTGTACAGATGTCCACAACTGGGTTTTCACGAGGTGACGTGCGACGATCCGGTTCGTCGCGCACACCGGCACGAAGGGGCGGCACGACACCGATGTCGAAGAACGACTCCACGGCCACGCGCCGCCGGGGCCCGAATGACCCCGAACGGCGGGCGCGGATCGCCGAGGCGGCGATCGAGGTCGTCGCCCAGCGGGGCATCGACGGGCTCACCCACCGGGCGGTCGCGGCCGCCGCGGGCGTCCCGCTCGGCTCGACGACCTACCACTTCGCGACCCTGGACGACCTCCTGGAGGTCGCGCTGGTCGAGGCCGCCGAGAAGAACGTCCACGCGCTGAAGGAGTGGGAAGCCGCGCTGCCGCCGGAGGCCGACTTCGCCGCGGCGCTCGCCGACCTCGTCATGGGCTACATCAACGAGCAGTACCGGGCGACGGTCGTCGAGTACGACCTGTACGTCGCGGCGTTGCACCGCCCCCGGCTCCGCAAGGCGAGCGCGGCCTGGGACGACGCGCTCGTCGCGTTCTTCGGCTCCCGCACGGACGCGCTGACCGGCCGTCTGCTGGCCGGCCTGTTCTGCGGCCTGCTGATGCAGGCGGCCCTGGCCGACCCCCGCCCGACCCGCGAAGAGATCGAAACCCTCTTCCGCCGCGCCATCCACGGCCCAGCCATGTGACCGAGCGGGCATCACGCGTGATTGAAGAGGCATCACCCGTGATTGGACGGGCATCGGCGTGATGCCCCGGCAATCACGCGTGATGCCCGCTCAATCACGCGTGATGCCCGAAACGTGCCGGAAATCTGGTGCGGGGCCGTGAAAAACGTGGGTTGACATGGGTCTGGGTGGCAGTCACTCTGTTCCGGAGTGAGCAACATGACGCGTCTTCCGCAACTACTCCCGAACTGATCGCGGAGAGGACCCACGCCGTGACCACTACCGATCTCCCGCCGAGCCTGCTCGCCACGCTGCCCGGCTCCGCCTACACCGACCCGACGGTCTTCGCGCTGGAGCAGGCGAAGATCTTCGAGGCGGACTGGTTCTGCGCCGTGCGCGGCGCGGACCTGCCGACGCCGGGGTCGTTCGAGACCGTCCAGGTCGGCAAGGAGAGCGTCCTGATCTCGCGGGGGCGGGACGGGAAGCTCAACGCCTTCCTCAACGTCTGCCGCCACCGCGGCGCGCGGCTCTGCACGGCCGAAACCGGTACCGTCAAGCGGTCCTTCCAGTGCCCGTACCACGCCTGGACGTACGGCCTCGACGGCAAGCTCATCGCCGCGCCGAACCTCACCGGGATGCCCGACGTCGACCGCACCGAGTTCGGCCTCACGAGGGTGCACCTGCGCGAGTGGCTCGGCTACGCCTGGGTCTGCCTGGCCGACGAGCCGCCGTCGTTCGAGGAGACCGTGGTCGGCGCCGTCACCGAACGCCTCGGCGGGCCCACCGAGATCGACGCCTACGGCATCGACGGCCTGGCGCTGGGCAAGCGCATCGAGTACGACGTGAAGGCGAACTGGAAGCAGATCATCGAGAACTTCATGGAGTGCTACCACTGCGCGACGATCCACCCGGAGCTCACCGAGGTCCTCCCGGAGTTCGCCGACGGCTACGCCGCGCAGTACTACGTCGGCCACGGCGCGGAGTTCGGCGGCGAGATCCAGGGCTTCACCATCGACGGCTCCGCGGGCGTCGACCGCCTCCCCGGTGTCACCGAAGCGCAGGACCGCAAGTACTACGCCATCACGATCAAGCCGGGGGTGTTCGTCAACCTCGTCCCGGACCACGTGATCTTCCACCGGATGTTCCCGCTGGCCCCCGACCGGACGCTGGTGCGCTGCGACTGGCTGTACCTGCCCGAGGTCGTCGAATCCGGCAAGGACCTGAGCCGGTCGGTCGAGCTGTTCCACCGCGTCAACCTGCAGGACTTCGAGGCCTGCGAACGCTGTCAGCTCGCCATGGACTCGCGCTCGTACGCCAACGGCGGCGTGCTCGTGCCCAGTGAGCACCACATCGGCGCCTTCCACGACTGGGTTCGTGCCCGGCTGGCGGTCTAGATCAACGCGCGGATGGCGGCCTCGAAGCCGGTGACGTGCTCGAGCGTCAACGCGGCCGCCTTCTCGGCGTCGCCCTCGATGATCGCGGTGAGGAGCGGGACGTGTTCGTCGACGTGGCCGGCCATCCCGGACAGCCGGGGCACGAACACGCACCAGATCCGCGTCGCGAGGTTGTCGTACCGGATCAGCGTGTCTTCGAGGAACGGGTTGTGCACGCACCGGTAGATCGCCCGGTGCAGGGCGAGGTCGGTGCGCAGCAGCTCGGCGTTGTCCCCGGCGGGGACGCCGGCGTCGAGCTGCGCGCGCAGCCCGGTCAGGACGTCCCGGTCCGCCGTCGTCGCGCGCTCGGCGGCGGCGGCCGTGGCCATCGGCTCCAGCGTCCGCCGTACTTCGGAGATGTGCGCGAGGTCGGAGATGTGGACGTCGGTGGCGAACGTGCCCCGCCGCGGGTAGGCGACGACCAGGCGTTCGGACTCAAGCCGCTTCAGCGCTTCGCGGATCGGCGTGCGGCCCATGCCGAGCGTGGTACCGAGCCACTCCTCGTTGATGGGGTCGCCGGGCCGGATGTCGAGCATGACCAGCTGGTCGCGGACGAACAGGTACGCCTGTTCGGCCAGCGACGGGGGATTGACCTGCGGGTGCATGGCGCTTAGTCTACATCGACGATTGATATATTAGAAGTCGACCAGACGGAGCTTTGGATGACCTCGACGATCGACCCAGTGCTCAACCGGTCCCTGACCGAGTACGACCCGGCGGTGGCCGAGGCGATCGGCGCCGAGCTGCGCCGCCAGCGGACGACGCTCGAGATGATCGCCAGCGAGAACTTCGCCCCGCTGAGCGTGCTGCAGGCCCAGGGCTCGGTGCTGACCAACAAGTACGCCGAGGGCTACCCCGGACGCCGCTACTACGGCGGCTGCGAGCACGTCGACGTGCTCGAACAGCTCGCCATCGACCGCGTCAAGGCGCTGTTCGGCGCGGGGTTCGCCAACGTCCAGCCGCACTCGGGCGCCCAGGCCAACGCCGCCGCGATGGCCGCCCTCCTCAAGCCCGGCGACAAGATCCTCGGCCTCTCGCTGGCCCACGGCGGCCACCTGACGCACGGCATGCGGATCAACTTCTCCGGCCTGCTCTACGACGTCGCCGCGTATGAAGTGTCCGAAAAGGACTTCCGCGTCGACATGGACGAGGTCGCCCGGCTCGCGCGGGAACACCGGCCGAAGCTGATCATCGCCGGCTGGTCGGCCTACCCGCGTCAGCTGGACTTCGCCCGCTTCCGCGAGATCGCCGACGAGGTCGGCGCGTACCTCATGGTCGACATGGCGCACTTCGCCGGGCTGGTCGCCACGGGCCTGCACCCGTCGCCGGTGCCGCACGCGCACGTCACGACGACCACCACGCACAAGACGCTCGGCGGCCCGCGCGGCGGCGTCGTGCTGACCGATGATCCGGCCTTGGCCAAGAAGGTCAACTCCGCGGTGTTCCCCGGCCAGCAGGGCGGCCCGCTGGAGCACGTCATCGCCGCCAAGGCCGTCGCGTTCAAGATGGCTTCCGAACCCGCGTTCGTCGAACGCCAGCAACGGACCCTGCGTGGGGCGAAGCTGCTGGCCGAACGGCTGGTGACCGAACCGGACATCTCCGTGCTGACCGGCGGCACCGACGTCCACCTCGTGCTCGTCGACCTGCGGAACTCCGAGCTGGACGGCAAGCAGGCCGAAGACCGGCTGCACGAGGCCGGCATCACCGTGAACCGCAACGCCGTCCCGTTCGACCCGCGGCCGCCGATGGTCACCTCGGGCCTGCGCATCGGCACGCCGGCCCTGGCCACGCGCGGCTTCGGCGACGTCGAGTTCCGCGAAGCCGCCGACGTCATCGCCGAAGCGCTCAGGCCCGGCTACGACGTCGAGAAGCTGCGGGCCCGCGTCACCGCGCTGGCCGAGGCGTTCCCGCTGTACCCCGGGGAGGAGACCCGATGACCGACCTGCCGGAGCACCCGGACTTCCTCTGGGACAACCCGGAACCGAAGAAGGCCTACGACGTCATCGTCGTGGGCGGCGGTGGGCACGGCCTCGCCACCGCGTACTACCTGGCCAAGGTGCACGGCATCACGAACGTCGCCGTGCTCGAGAAGGGCTGGCTCGCCGGCGGGAACATGGCCCGCAACACGACGATCATCCGCTCCAACTACCTCTGGGACGAGAGTTCCGGCATCTACGAGCACTCCCTCAAGCTGTGGGAAGGCCTCGAAGAGGACCTCGGCTACCCGATCCTGTTCAGCCAGCGCGGCGTGCTGAACCTCGCGCACAGCCTGCAGGACGTCCGCGACAGCGTGCGGCGCGTCGAGGCCAACAAGCTCAACGGCATCGACGCCGAGTGGGTGGACGCGGCCGGCGTCAAGGAGATCTGCCCGATCGTCAACACCTCGCCGGACGTCCGCTACCCGGTGCTCGGCGCGACCTTCCAACCGCGCGCGGGCATCGCGAAGCACGACTACGTCGCCTGGGGCTTCGCCCGGGCCGCGCACGAACTGGGCGTCGACCTCATCCAGAACTGCGAGGTCACCGGCATCACCACGAGCGGTGGCCGCGTCACCGGCGTCGAGACGTCACGGGGCCGGATCGCCGCGAACAAGGTCGCGCTGTGCGCGGCCGGGCACACGTCGGTGCTGGCTCGCATGGTCGGTCTCGACCTGCCGCTGACCTCCCACCCGTTGCAGGCGCTGGTGTCGGAGCTGCTGGAGCCCATCCACCCGACGGTCGTCATGTCGAACGCCGTGCACGTCTACGTCTCCCAGGCGCACAAGGGCGAACTCGTGATGGGCGCGGGCATCGACAGCTACAACGGCTACGGCCAGCGCGGCTCGTTCCACATCATCGAGCAGCAGATGGCCGCCGCGCTGGAGCTGTTCCCGGTGTTCGCGCGGGCGCACCTGCTGCGGACGTGGGCGGGCATCGTCGACGTCAGCCCGGACGCGTCGCCGATCATCGGCCTCACCCCGGTGGAGAACCTGTTCCTCAACTGCGGCTGGGGGACCGGTGGCTTCAAGGCCACGCCGGGCGTCGGCGACGTCTACGCGGACACCATCGCGCGCGGCAAGCCGCACGAGTACGCCGAGCCCTTCGCCCTCGACCGGTTCACCACCGGCGCCCTCGTCGACGAGCACGGCGCCGCCGCCGTCGCGCATTAGGAGCGTTCATGCAGCTGATCCGATGCCCGTTCTGCGGGCCGCGCGAGGAAGCCGAGTTCCACTACGGCGGCCAGGCGCACGTCGCGTATCCCGAGGATCCGTCGGCGCTGTCCGACGAGGAGTGGGCGAAGTTCGTCTTCTTCCGCGAGAACCCGAGCGGGCCGTTCGCCGAGCGCTGGAGCCACTCCGCGGGCTGCCGCCGCTGGTTCAACGCCGTTCGCGACACCCGCACCCACGACCTCCTGGCGGTCTACCGCCTCGACGAGCCCAGGCCGGTGATCCCATGACCCGACTGTCCGGAGTGCCGCTCAAGTTCACCTTCGACGGCCGCGAGCTGACCGGCTACCTCGGCGACACCCTCGCCTCCGCGTTGCTGGCCAACGGCCTCCACCACGTCGCGACGAGCATCAAGTACGGACGGCCGCGCGGGATCTTCGGCGCCGGTGTCGAAGACTCGAACGCCTTGGTGCAGATCGAAAAGCCGTTCCCCGAGCCGATGCTGAGCGCGACCACCGTCGAGCTTTACGACGGCCTGGAGGCCCGTGGTTTGCGAGGTCAGGGGCGGCTGGCCACCGAGCCGGACCCGGCGCGGTACGACGCCAAGCACGCCCACTGCGACGTCCTGGTCATCGGCGCCGGACCCGCGGGCCTGGCGGCGGCGCGGGCCGCGGAAGGCCGGGTCCTGCTCGTGGACGACCAGCCCGGCGGCGAAGCTCCCGAGGGGGTCCGGTTCCTCCCGCGCACCACGGCGTTCGGCATCTACGACGACGGCTTCGTGCTGGCCCTGGAACGCCGGGGCGAGCCCGCCGCGCCCGAGCGGATCTCGCGGCAGCGCGTCTGGCGGATCCGCGCGAAGCGGATCGTCATCGCGACCGGCGCGCACGAGCGGCCGATCGTGTTCCCGGACAACGACCGTCCGGGCATCATGCTCGCCTCCGCCGCGCGCACGTACCTGAACCGCTACGGCGTGCTCGCCGGGAAGCGCGTGGTCGTGTTCACCACCAACGACAGCGCGTACGACGCCGCGTTCGACCTCGCCGCGGCGGGCGCCGAGATCGCGATGATCATCGACGCGCGGGAGCACGCGCCCGACAGCCGCGGCATCGAAGTCCGCACCGGAAGCGGGGTCTACGGGACCGACGGCGACACCCACCTCACCGCCGTCCACGTCGCTCCGCTGGGCGAGACGGACGGCGTGCGCGTCGCGTGCGACCTGCTGCTCGTGTCCGGCGGTTGGAACCCGGCCGTGCACCTCTACAGCCAGGCCCGCGGCACCCTGCGGTACTCCTCGGACCTCGGTGCGTACGTCCCGGCCGGTGACCTGCCGAACGTGAGCGTCGTCGGCGCCGCCGCGGGCGAAGGCCTGCCGGAGACCGAGGTGCTGTGGCAGGTGCCCGCGCCGGAGTCCGAAATGGACACCCGGTTCGTCGACCAGCAGCGTGACGCGACGGTGTCCGACGTCCTGCGCGCCACCGGCGCCGGGCTCGTCTCGCTGGAGCACGTCAAGCGGTACACGACCATCGGCACCGCGCACGACCAGGGCAAGACGTCCGGCATGCTCGCCGCCGGCATCACCGCGGACGCCCTCGGCGTCGACCTCGCCGACCGGCGGCCGACGACGTTCCGGCCGCCGTACACGCCGGTGGCGTTCGCCGCGCTGGCCGGCCGCGACCGCGGTGAGCTGCACGACCCCGTGCGCGTCACGACCATTCACCCGTGGCACGTCGAGCACGGCGCCGAGTTCGAGAACGTCGGCCAGTGGAAGCGGCCGTGGTACTACCCGCGGCCCGGCGAGTCGATGCACGACGCCGTCAAGCGCGAATGCCGCGCCGCCCGCAACGACGTCGCGCTGATGGACGGGTCCACTTTGGGCAAGATCGACGTCCAGGGCCCGGACGCCGGCTGGTTCCTCGACATGCTCTACACGAACATGATGAGCACCCTGCGCGTCGGCCGGATCCGCTACGGCGTGATGTGCGGTGTCGACGGCATGGTCATCGACGACGGCACGGTCATCCGCGTCGCCGAGGACCGCTTCCTCGTCACGACCACGACCGGCAACGCGGCCATGGTCCTGGAGTGGATGGAGGAGTGGCTGCAGACGGAGTGGCCGCACCTGCGCGTCTACGCCACGTCGGTCACCGAGCACTGGACCACGATTCCGCTCGTCGGCCCCCGTTCCCGGGAGGTACTGGGCCGCCTGGCGCCCGGCCTCGACGTCTCCAACGACGCCTTCGGGTTCATGACCTGGCAGGACACCGAGGTCGCCGGGACCCCGGCCCGGGTCTGCCGGATCAGCTTCTCCGGCGAGCTGGCCTACGAGATCAACGTCCGCTCGTGGCACGGGACGCACGTCTGGCAGTCCATAGTGGATGAAGGGGCCACGCCGTACGGCACCGAGACCATGCACGTCCTGCGCGCCGAGAAGGGCTACCCGATCATCGGCCAGGACACCGACGGCACGGTCACCCCCCAGGACCTCGGCATGTCCTGGGCGGTGTCGAAGAAGAAGGCCGACTTCATCGGCAAGCGATCGTTCGCCCGCGCCGAGAACAACCGGCCCGACCGCAAGCAGTTCGTCGGGTTGCTCCCGGTCGATCCCTCGGTGCTGCTGCCGGAGGGTTCGCAGATCATCGAGTCCGAGACGGTGCCCGAGCCGCCGGTGCGGATGCTCGGGCACGTCACCTCCAGCTACGACAGCGCCGCCCTCGGCCGGACGTTCGCGCTGGCCCTGGTGCGCTCCGGACGTGAGCGTGTCGGCGAGACGCTGTACGTCCCGGTCGGCGACCAGGTCGTGCCGGTGACCGTGACCGAATCCGTGCTCTTCGACAAGGAAGGAGCCCGCCGTGACGGCTGAAGCGGTCGAAGAAAAGTTCCGCACCCAGCTCACCGTCCGCCTCCGCGAGGGCGACACCCTCCTCGGCGTCGCCCTGCCGGACCCGTGCACCTTCACCAGCGGCAACGGCGCCGACATCCTCTGGCTGGGCCCCGACGAGTACCTCGTGCTCGCCGAACCCGGCCGCGAAACCGAGCTGGAAGCGTCACTTTCCCGGGAAAGCGACGCCGTGGTGGACGTCTCGGCGCAGCGGAACGTCATGCGGTTGACCGGGGAGCACGCGGCCGATGTGCTCGCGCACGGGTGCTCGATCGACCTGGAGACGGCGACGCCGGGTACGTGCGTGCAGACGTTGCTCGCCCGGACCGGGATCGTGCTCATGGTCCGGGAAGAGGGCTTCACGATCCTCGTGCGACAGTCCTTTTCGGACTACTTTCACGCGTGGCTGGCCGACGCGAGTCTGGAGTACGCCTCGTGACCTTCACCCTGACGCTCAAGTGCCCGGAACGCGCGGGCATCGTGCACGCCGTCACGACGTTCCTCGTCGGGCAGGGCTGCGACATCGTCGAGCACCAGCAGTTCGACGACGACGTCCGCGGCTCCCTGTTCCTGCGCACGTCGTTCAAGTGCGCCGAAGAGCACACTGTGGACGATCTGACGCGCGCGTTCTCGCCGGTGGCCGGGGACTTCGGCATGGAGTTCGGGTTCTCCGACGGGACGCCGCCGCGGGTTCTCGTGATGGTGTCGAAGTTCGGGCACTGCCTCAACGACCTGCTGTTCCGCTGGCGCGCGGGCGGGCTCGGCGCGGAGATCGCCGTCGTGGTCTCCAACCACGAGGACCTGCGGCCGATGGCCGAAGCGGCCGGCGTCCCGTTCGTGCACGTCCCGGTGACGCCGGAGACCAAGCCGGAGGCCGAGCAGCGGCTCCTCGACCTGGTCGGCGAGTACGAAGCGGATCTGGTGGTGCTCGCGCGGTACATGCAGGTGCTGTCCAACGAGCTGTGCCAGAAGCTCGAAGGCCGCGCGATCAACATCCACCACTCGTTCCTGCCCGGCTTCAAGGGCGCCAAGCCCTACCACCAGGCCTACGACCGCGGCGTGAAGTACGTCGGCGCGACCGCCCACTACGTCACGCCCGACCTCGACGAGGGCCCGATCATCGAGCAGGAGGTGCAGCGCGTCGACCACACGTACTCGCCGCGCGAGCTCGTGACCGTCGGCCGCGACGCCGAAGCCCTCGCCCTGTCCCGCGCGGTGCGCTGGCACTCCGAACGCCGCGTCCTGCTCAACGGCAACAGCACCGTCGTCTTCCGTTAGGAGTCCCGCCATGACCGCACCGCGAGTAGTGATCATCGGCGCCGGCATCGTCGGCGCGAACCTGGCCGACGAGCTGACCGCCCGCGGCTGGGCCGACGTCACCGTGCTCGACCAGGGCCCGCTGCCGCGCACCGGCGGGTCGACGTCCCACGCGCCCGGCCTGGTGTTCCAGACGAACGCGTCCAAGTCCATGACCGACTTCGCGCGCTACACCGTCGAGAAGCTCCTCGACCTGGACTGCTTCCTCCCGGTCGGTGGCATGGAGGTCGCGACCACCCCGGCGCGCTGGGAGGACCTCAAGCGCAAGCACGGCTGGGCGCAGTCCTGGGGCGTGCCGGGCTCGCTGATCGACGCCGGCGAGTGCGTCTCGCGCTGGCCGCTGCTCGACGGGTCGCAGGTCTTCGGCGCGCTGCACACCCCGACCGACGGCCTGGCGCGGGCCGCGAAGGCCGTGGCCGTGCTCGCCGACCGGGCCACCTCGCGCGGTGCGCGGTTCGTCGGCTCGACGAAGGTGACCGACGTCCTGCAGGAAGGCGGGCGCGTCACCGGCGTCCGGACCGACCAGGGCGACTTCCCGGCCGACGTCGTCGTGTCGTGCGCCGGGTTCTGGGGCCGCGAGATCGGCGCGATGGTCGGCATGGACGTGCCGCTGCTGCCGCTGGCGCACCAGTACGTGAAGACCGGGCAGGTCGCGGAACTCGTCGGGCGCAACACCGAAGAGGTCGAGGCGAGCCTGCCGATCCTGCGGCACCAGGACCAGGACCTGTACTTCCGCGAGCACGTCGACCGCATCGGCATCGGCTCCTACGCACACCGGCCGATGCCGGTCGAGGAGTCCACTCTGGATCCGACGGTCAGCGGGACGGCCATGCCGTCGATGCTGCCCTTCACCGAGGACGACTTCGCCCCGTCGTGGGAGGAGAGCAAGCTGCTGCTGCCCGCGCTGCGGCAGACGAAGGTCGAAGAGGGCTTCAACGGGATCTTCTCGTTCACCCCGGACGGCCAGTCGCTGGTCGGCGAGTCGCCCGACGTCCGCGGCTTCTGGATCGCCGAGGCGATCTGGGTGACGCACTCCGCGGGCATCGCCAAGGCCGTCGCCGAGGTGCTCGTCGAGGGACACTCCGAAGTGGACCTGCACGAGGTCGACGTCCACCGCTTCGAGGACGTCCAGCTCGCCCCGTCGTACGTGCACGAGACGGCGCAGCAGAACTTCGTCGAGGTCTACGACGTCCTGCACCCGTTGCAGCCCAAGCTTTCCCCGCGAGACCTGCGCGTGACGCCGTTCCACGCGCGGCAGCGCGAGCTGGGCGCGGTGTTCCTGGAGGCGGGCGGCTGGGAGCGGCCGCACTGGTTCGAGGCCAACGCGCCGCTGCTGAAGAAGCTGCCGTTCGACGCGTTGCCGCCGGCGCGCGACGCGTGGTCGGCGCAGTTCCACTCGCCCATCGCGGCGGCCGAGGCGTGGCACACGCGGAACAAGGTCGCGATGTACGACATGACGCCGTTGAAGCGCGTCGAGGTCAGCGGGCCGGGCTCGCTGGAGTTCCTGCAGTCGCTGACGACCAACCAGCTCGACAAGTCGGTCGGGTCGGTGACCTACACGCTGATGCTGGACAACGCGGGCGGCGTCCGCAGCGACGTCACGGTGGCGCGGCTCGGGCCGGAGCTGTTCCAGGCCGGGATCAACGGCACCATCGACGTCGACCACCTCGTGAAGCACGCGCCCGCGGGGGTGCAGGTCCGGGACATCACGGGCGGGACCTGCTGCATCGGCGTCTGGGGCCCGCTGGCCCGGGACCTCGTGCAGCCGCTGACGCAGGAGGACTTCTCGCACACGGCGTTGAAGTACTTCCGCGCGAAGCGGGCGCGGATCGCCGGGGTGCCCGTTGTCGCGATGCGACTGTCCTATGTGGGCGAACTCGGCTGGGAGATCTACACCGGCGCGGACAACGGCCTGCGGCTGTGGGACGCGCTGTGGGCGGCCGGGCAGCAGCACGGCGTCATCGCGGCCGGGCGGGCGGCGTTCAACAGCCTTCGGCTCGAGAAGGGCTACCGGCTGTGGGGCACCGACATGACGACCGAGCACGACCCGTACGAGGCCGGGCTGGCGTTCGCGGTGCGGCCGGCGAAGGGCGGGTTCCTGGGCCTGGACGCCATCGAGGGCCGCAGTGAGGAAACGGCGTCGCGGCGGCTGCGGTGCCTGACGATCGACGACGGCCGGACCGTCGTGCTGGGCAAGGAACCGGTGTTCGTCGACGGCGTCGCGTCGGGCTACGTCACGAGCGCGGCGTACGGGTACACCATCGGCCGGCCGATCGCGTACGCGTGGCTGCCGGCTTCGGCGGACGTCGGAAGCAGTGTCGAGATCGAGTACTTCGGCCGCCGGGTCGCGGCCACCGTGGCCGCCGAGCCGCTGGTCGACCCCGGCATGGAACGAATCAGGCGGTGAGTCATGCGTGACCAGATCCTGAGCGACTACCTGAAGTCCCTGGCGTCGGAGGGGTCCCCCGGCGGCGGCGCGACGGCGGCGCTGCACGTCTCCCAGGCCGCGGCCCTGGTGGCCCACTGCGCCGAGGACCGCGAGGTGGTGGCCGAGGCGGAGGCGCTGAGCATGCACGCGCTGCGGCTGGCGGAGAAGGAGGCGCACGCGGCCCGGACGGTCGTCCGCGCCCGCCGTCAGCCACCCGGTGACCTGCGTGATCGTGCCCTGGCCGACGCCCGGCGAGGCGCGTGCGTGCCCCCGTCGGACGTCATCGCCGCGGCGTCGGTGGTCCTGGACCTGGCGTCGCGCCTGGCGCCGGACCCGGACCTGGCGGCGGCGGTCGAAGCCGTCCGCGCCGCGGCGTCGACCGCCCGGGTGACCATCGAGGTCCACCTGGCGGGACTGCCGGACGACGCCGCCTTGCGTGAAGTCGTGGCGGGCGTGGGCGCGCTCCACGCCCGTGCGGACGCGCTGACGGCGGCTATCAGGGAAGCGGTGGTGGCGTAACGTCGATCACGGAGGTATGTCCGGCGCTCGCGGCGGGTACATCCACAGCAAGTCCATGGAAGCGCGCCAGGAAATTCTCAGGAAAGCGGCGTTTCCTGGAACGGCCGGAGGCTTGTCGAGGGCTGGAGCTGTGCATGAGCGAGTACGACCGAGGGCCGCAGGGCGGCGGCGAGTACCCGTACGGCTACGGCCAGGGCTACTACCAGCAGCCGTACGACCACCAGTACGGGCAGCCCCGCGACCAGTGGGGCAACCCGTACCCCCAGCAGCACCCCTACACCCAGCCGTACGGCCACCAAGGGTACGGCCAAGAGGGTGCTCCTTACGGCTACGGATACCCGCCACCGGTGCCACCCCCGCCGCGGAAACGACACCCCTTCCGGGCGCTGACCGTCGCGATCGTCGCCGTCGCGCTCGCCGTCGTCGCAGGACTCGGGATCGGGCACCTCATCTCGGCCTCGAACACCCCGGCCGCGAGCGGCAACCAGAACTTCGGCTTCTCCGGGCAGCCCAGCGCCTCGAACACCACCACGCTCGACGCCGCCGCCGTGGCCGAGAAGGTCAAGCCGGCCATCGTCAACGTCAACACCGAGCTCGGCCTGCAGGGCGCGGCCGCGGCGGGCACCGGCATCGTGCTCACCCCCGACGGCGAGGTCCTGACGAACAACCACGTCGTCGCGGGCGCGACCAGCATCAAGGTGACCAGTATCGGCACCGGGGACACGTACAAGGCGCACGTCGTCGGCTACGACCGCGGCGACGACGTCGCCGTGATCCAGCTCGAGGGAGCCTCCGGGCTGACGGCCGCGTCCATCGGGGACTCGTCCACGGTCAAGGTCGGCGACCAGATCCTCGGGCTCGGCAACGCGGGCGGCAAGGGCGGCGACCCGGTCCCCGCGGCCGGCACGGTGGCCGCGCTCGACCAGTCGATCACCGCCTCCGACGAGTCCAGCGGGTCGTCCGAGCAGCTCACCGGGCTGATCCAGGTCCGCGCGAACATCGAGTCCGGCGACTCCGGCGGCCCGCTCGTCAACGCGAACGCGCAGGTCATCGGCGTCGACACGGCCGCGTCCACCGGCTACCAGCTCAACGGCCGCCGCAGCGGCGCGGGCGGGCAGGGCTTCGCGATCCCGATCAACCGGGCCGTCGACATCGCGCACCAGATCGTCGCCGGCACGGCGTCGGACAAGGTCCACATCGGCAAGACGGCGTTCATCGGCGTCTCGGTGACGGATGCCCAGGGCCAGGGCGGCGCCCAGGTCCGCGACGTGGTCGCGCGCGGCCCGGCGCAGCAGGCGGGCCTGGCGGCCGGCGACGTGATCACGGCCATCGACGGCAAGGCGATCGACTCCGCGACGACCCTGACCACGGTGATGGACACCCACCACCCGGGCGACCAGCTGACGCTCACGGTGTCGGACGCGTCGGGAGCGCAGCAGCAGATTCAGGTCAAGGCGATCGAAGGCCCGGTCGGCTGACGGACGGGCGCCGGTCGTGAGCGGGAAGACCGCCCACGACCGGCGCCGGGCTCAGTCGGCGAGGGCCAGCAGGTCGCCCTCCGGGACCGGCTCCGCGACGGTCCGCTTCCGCGCGACCAGGCCGCTGATCGCGATCAGCAGGCCCAGCACCGCGATGCCGGTCACGACGCTCAGCGCCGGGGTCAAGCCGGTGAGCAGCGCGGCGGGCGAGGCTTCACGGCCACCGTTGGCGGTCAGGACCGCCGTCACCACCGCGAGCCCGATCGCGCCGCCGACCTGCAGCGACGTGTTCAGCAAACCACCCGCGAGGCCCTGCTCGTTGTCCGAGATCCCGGCCGTGGCCTGGATGTTGAGCGACGAGAACGCCAGCGTGAAGCCGATGCCGAGCAGGATCATGCTGGGCAGCACGTACCCCGCGTAGCCCGAGTGCTCGTCGATCCGCAGGAACAGCGCGTAGCCGATGACGTGCGCGACGACGCCCGCGAAGATCGTGCGCGGTGTGCCGACGCGGTCGATCAGCGGCTCGATGCGCGGCGAACCGAACGCCACGATCAGCGCCGCCGGCAGGAAGCCGAGCGCGGTCTGCAGCGCCGACCAGCCGAGCACCCGCTGCAGGTAGAGCATCACGACGAACTGGAACCCGATGTACGCGCCGAAGAACAGCGCGCCGCCGAGGTTCGCCCGGGCGAGCGGGCCCGACCGCAGGATGCCCAGCCGCAGCAACGGGTGGCTGCTGCGCTTCTCGATGACCACGAACGTCACCAGCAGGGCGAGCGCGACGACGAACGTGATCAGCGTGCGCGGCGCGGCCCAGCCGACCTCCGGCGCCTCGACGACGCCGAAGACCAGCAGCAGCGAGCCGGCGGCGCCGGTGACGGCCCCCGGGAAGTCGTAGCCGCGGCCCTCTTCCCGCGCGTACGACGGGATCAGCTTCCACGCGGCGACCAGGGCGACGAGCGCGATCGGCGCGGGCAGCAGGAACGTCCAGCGCCAGCCGACCTCGGTCAGCAGGCCGGAGAACACGAGCCCGGCGGAGTAGCCGCTCGCGCCGAACACGGCGAAGATGCTGATCGCCTTGTTGCGGGCCGGGCCCTCCTGGAACGTCGTGGTGATGATGGACAGCGCGGCCGGCGCGGTGAAGGCGGCGGCCAGGCCCTTGACGAAGCGGCTCGCGATGAGCAGCGCGCCGTCGTCGACGAGGCCGCCGAGCAGGGAAGCCAGCGCGAACACGGCGACGGCGACGAGGAACACGCGACGCCGCCCGAGCAGGTCGGCGGTGCGCCCGCCGAGCAGCAGCAGCCCGCCGTAGCCGAGGACGTAGCCGCTGACGACCCATTGCAGTGCGCTGGTGGACAGGCCGAGGTCGGCCTGGATCGCGGGGAGCGCGACCCCGACCATCGACACGTCGAGCGCGTCGAGGCCGATGACGATCGAGACGGTGAGCAGGACACCCCAGAGACGTGCGTCCCACCGGGTCGTGGTGGTGGACAAGGACACGGAAGAGCTCATGCCGGCGACAGTACATGCACACGCATCTAATGTCGACGCATTTAATGTGTTTGCATCAGATGCGTGCGCATGCTAAGTTGGTCGCCGTGAGCGACGTCGCTGAGCAAGGTCTGGTGCAGGAGTGGCACGAGCTGCTGGCGCGCTATTCGGCCGTGTTCAGCACGCTCGAGTGCCGCCTCCAGGAACGCCACGGCATCGGCGCGAACGAGTTCGAGGCCCTGGAGCGGGTCGCGACGGGCGATGCGAAGTGCCGGTCGGCCGACCTCACGGAGGCCATCCACCTCAGCCAGAGCGCCACGTCACGCCTGGTCGCCCGCCTCGAGAAGGAAGGACTGGTCGAGCGCGCGCTCTGCGAAGTCGACCGGCGCGGCATCTTCGTGACCCTCACCGACGCCGGCCGCGAGCGTTATCTCGCGGCGAAGCAGACCCACCGCGAAGTGCTGAACGAGACGCTTCGCTGACCTCGGCCCACGCCTCACCGCTCGTCCGTGCCCGGCACCTTCGCCGTGGTGATCGCGATGCGGTTCCACGTGTTGGTGGTGCAGATCAGCGCGAGCAGCTGGGCGAGTTCCTCGTCACCGAACTCGCCGGCGGCGCGGGCGTAGACGTCCTCGGGGACGCCGCCCTCGGAAACCAGCGTGACGGCCTCGGTCAGGGCCAGCGCTGCCTGCTCCTTCTCGGTGAAGAAGTGCGTGGCCTCGTGCCACACCTGCACCATGTGCAGGCGCTCTTCGCTCTCACCGGCCTTGCGGGCGTCCGAGGTGTGCATGTGCAGGCAGTAGGCGCAGCGGTTGAGCTGCGACGCGCGGATCCGGACGAGCTCGACCAGCGCGGGGTCCAGCCCGGCGCGGGCGGCGGCGTCGAAGCCGATCAGGGCCTTGAAGGCCTTCGGGGCGGTCTTGGCGAAGTTCACCCGGGTTGTCATGACCAGAAATCTAGGGCTCGGTTGACCCCTGTGTAGGGTGCATTTCCGTGCCGGAATCGTGGGTCAATTCGGGAGTCGACCTCCACCTGGAGCTGACGGCCACCGGGGGCAAGCGGGCCGCGCTAAGCACGGCGCTGCGCGACGCCGTCCGGGACGGCCGGCTCGCCCCGGGCACGCGGCTGCCGCCGTACCGGGCTTTGGCCGCCGACCTCGGGGTGGCGCGCAACACGGTCGCCGAGGCCTACGCCGAGCTCGTCGCCGAGGGCTGGCTGAGCGCCCAGCAGGGATCGGGCACCCGCGTCGCCGCCCGGGCAGAACCCCTCCCGGCGGCCCGGACGCCGAAGAAGGCGCCGGTTTCCGCGCCGCGGCACAACTTGCGGCAAGGTCAGCCGGACGCGACGTCGTTCCCGCGTCCCGAATGGCTGGCCGCCGCGCGGCGCGCGCTGAACATCGCCCCGCACGACGCGTTCGGCCCCGGCGATCCGCGCGGACGTCGTGAGCTGCGGGAGGCGTTGACCCAGTACCTCGCGCGGGCGCGCGGCGTGCGGACGTCGCCGGACCGGATCGTGGTGTGCTCGGGGTTCGCGCACGCGGTGCGGCTGCTGTTCCCGGCGGTGCTGGGCGGGCCGCTCGCCGTCGAGGCGTACGGCCTGGCGTTCCACCGCGGCCTTCTCGAGGCCGCCGGCGTCGAGACGATTCCCCTTGCCCTGGACGAAAAAGGCGCCCGCATCGACGAGCCGGCCGGGCCGGCGGTGCTGCTGACGCCGGCGCACCAGTTCCCGACCGGCGGCCCGCTGCACCACGAGCGCCGCACGGCGGTGATCGACCACGTCCGCGCGACCGGCGGCCTGCTGGTCGAAGACGACTACGACGGCGAGTTCCGCTACGACCGCAAGCCGGTCGGCGCGGTCCAGGGCCTCGACCCCGAGCACGTCGTGTACGTCGGCTCGGTCAGCAAGAGCCTGTCACCCGCGCTGCGGCTCGGTTGGCTGGTGCTGCCGGAGGCACTGGTCGACGCGGTGCTGGCGGTGAAGGGCGAGCGCGAAGCGTGGGCGAGCGTGCTCGACCAGCTGACCCTGGCCGAGTTCCTGACGTCCGGCGGGTACGACAAGCACATCCGGCGCATGCGCCGGCGTTACCGCCGTCGCCGGGACGTGCTGGTCGCGGCATTGGCGGCCCGCGCACCCCACGTCGAGCCGACGGGCATCGCGGCGGGCCTGCACGCGGTGCTGCGCCTGCCGCCGGGCACGGAACCGTCGGCGCTCGAGGCCGCGGCGGGGCAGGGGCTCGCCCTGGACGGCCTGTCCGCCTTCCGCCACCCGGCCAGCCGGATGTCCACAATGGACGGCTTGGTGGTCGGCTACGCAACCCCGCCGGACCACGCCTACCCGGCGGCGATCGACGCCCTGTGCCGCGCCTTGCCGCCCGCCTGACGCGGCCACGGCTTCCCGCTCGGCGGGCCGATGTGGCGCCGGGGTGGCACCGAAGGCCGCGTGGGAGCGCTCGCGCCGAGGCCTACCCGACGATGTCGATCTCGAAGGGTTCCGAAGCGCTGTAGTTGATGTCCGCCCACACCGCGCCCGGCAGGTCGTAGCGGCGGTGGGACGTCAGCTTGGTGTCGTAGCCCGGTGTCTGCGTGGGGTTGTGGCCGATGCCCTGGTGGTCGCTGCCCCAGGCGTAGATGTCGCCGACCCACATCGGGTTCGCGAAGCCCTCGCCGTCGAGGCGGGGGCGGACGATGACCGCCGCGCCCGGGCTGCCCGACAGGAAGACCCGTACCGCGTTCTGGTCGCCGTTCGGCGGGGTCACCGTGATGCGTTCCATGATCTCCACTCCGGTCGAGGCGGATCCGTTGCCGTTGCCGTTGCCGTCCACGCCGGGCCAGAAGTCGGCGACGGACGAGATGTCGTAGCCCGGCGCGACGTTCCCGCGGTACTGCTTGGCGATCGCGCCGTCGGGGATGGTGGGATCGCCGTTGTAGTGGGCGATCCAGTAGTGCGGCTCGGCGACACCGGCCGAGGAGAACGCCGAGCGCACCGAGGGCCACGTCGAGAGGCTGCAGTAGACCGTCGGGTCCGCGCCGGCCGCGCGCCGCATCCGGACCCAGCCCGGTGCCTGGCCCGCGGTGGCGTCGCCGGGCTCGACGTCGAGGACGTGACCGTCGTTGGTGGACGCCTTCTTGACGATCGTCACCTTGACCGCGTTCGGGAACCGCGCCCAGTCGGCGGACGACCAGGGTTCGAGCTTGATCCTGTCGATGTACCCTGCGACCATCTGGGCGCCGGCGGGGATGTTCGCTGCTGTGACCGCGTCGTACATCGTGCGCACGGGTTCCGTCTCCGTTCGGTGCCGTTCGCCGGTTCGGGGACGGCGAAATCGTCTCCGCGATCCGCCATCGTGCTGTTACCCCTGTGGGACGAGCGTCAAGCGGAAACGTTACGCGGTTCCGGAAGATCACCGAAACGGCCGCACCCGGCCATTCCTTCACCGCTTTCGCACGCGCCGGTGGTGACTTTCCGCTATCGGGACTGGCTTCCCGCTGCCCCGGCTGGCAAGCTGCCAGGACTTCGACGACGGAAGGTCACGTGCATGGCGGCACACCCGGTGCGGGCCCGGCGCATCGACGCGCGGGTGGTCGTCCTGAGCGTGCTGCTCGTGGTGGCCCTGCTCGCCTGGTTCGGTGTCGACTACCTCCGCGACCGCCTCGCCGCCGGCGGCTGCGACACCACGACGCCGGTGCGCATCACCGCGGCGCCGGACGTCGCGCCGGTGCTCACCGCGCTCGCGCGGACCGTGCCCGGAGGCGACTGCTACGCCGTCGAGGTCACGGCGGCCGCGTCGACGGCCACCGCGGCGGCGCTCGAGGCCAACGGCGCGAACGGCCCGGACGTCTGGGTGCCGGAGTCGAGCACCTGGCTGCTGCAGGCCCGCGACGGCGGCGCGTGGAACCTGCCCGAGACCGGCCAGTCGGTGGCGAGTTCGCCCGTCGTGCTGGCCTTGACCGACGAAGTCGCGAAGAAGGCGGGCTGGCCCGCGAAGTCCCCGTCCTGGGCGGACGTCCTCGGGGAGAGCCCGGTCGGATTGCCCGACCCGAGCCGCGACCCGGCCGGCATCGCCGCGCTGATCGGCCTGCAGCAGCTGACCAAGGACGCGCCCGACCCGGCCGCCGAGTTCACCCAGGAGATCCGCGCGGTCTCGGCGGTGAAGGAGCCGTTCACCGCGTCGCCGGCGTCCGAGCAGTCCGTGCTGGCCCGCAAGCTCGTCGCGGCGTACCCGGCGGCGGGGGTGCCGAGCTTCGACTACCCGTACGTCGTGCTGCCGCGCGCGTCGGAGGCGTCCCGGTCGGCCGCCGAGCGGTTCCTGCGGCTGCTGCTGGACCAGACCGCGACGAAAGCGTTCGCCGACGCCGGGTTCCGGACGCCGGGCGGGCAGCTGCTCGGCGACCGGCCGGCGGACACCCGCACGAACGCCGCCCCGCGCCCGGCCGGGCCGCCCGCGCCCGACGCGATGTACGGCGTCCTGCAGGCCTGGGCCGGGGCGAACCTCAGCGCCCGCGTCCAGGTGCTGCTCGACGTCTCCGGCTCGATGGCCGCCACCGTCCCCGGCACCGGCCGCAGCCGGATGGCGCTCACGCTGGAAGCCGCGACGCAGGGGCTCGGCCTGTTCAAGCCGACGACCGAGATCGGCCTCTGGCTGTTCTCGACGCGGTTGGACGGCGACAAGGACTACAAGGAACTGCTGCCGATGCGGCCCATCTCCCAGCAGCTCGCCGCGGGCGGCGTGGCGACGCTGCAGGCCGTCAAACCCAAGCCCGGCGGCGCGACCGGGCTGTACGACTCGATCCTGGCCGCCTACCAGAACGCCCGCCAGAACTGGCAGCTCGGCCGGATCAACGTCGTGGTCGTGCTCACCGACGGCCGCAACGAGGACAGCGACTCGGTCGGCCTGCCCGGCCTGCTGAGCGAGCTGGGCCGGCTGCAGGACCCGCGGAAACCGTTGCCGGTGATCGGGATCGGCATCGGCCCGGACATCGACGCGAGCGAGCTGAAGCAGGTTTCGGCCGCCACCGGCGGCGAGTCCTTCACGACGCCCGACCCGCGCAAGATCTCCGACGTCTTCTACCAGGCGCTGAGCAAGCTCATGTGCCAGCCACCGGCCTGCAAGAACTGAGGACGCCCCTGTGTTGGTGGAAACCGAAAGACCCGCACCGCGAGTGATCTGGCGGCCGTCGGCGGTGGTGCTCGCGGCGTTCGTCGCCGGGGTGGTGCCGTTCGCGTTCCACGCCTGGGCGGCCCTGCACGGGAGTTTCGCCCAAGACGACTTCGTGGTCACCTACCGGGCGGCCGCCGCCGGGCCGTTCGACCTCGGCTACCTCTTCCAGGACTACCACGGGCACCTGCAGCCCGGAGGGTTCTTCCTCGCCGCGGTCGCGACGTGGTGGGCACCGCTGAACTTCCCCTTGCTGATGGCGCCGCTGCTGCTGATGCGGGCGGTCGCGACGGTGGTGTTCTGGTGCGTGCTCGTGCGCTGTTTCGGCCGCCGGTGGGCGATCCTGGTGCCGTTCACGGTCTTCACGGCGTCGACGCTCCTGCTGGTCCCGACGCTGTGGTGGTCGTTCGGCGTCCAGCTCGTCCCGGTGGTGCTGGCGGCCGTCGGCGCGCTGCACGCGCACGTGCGCTACCTGGCCGCCGGCGGCCGGTGGTGGCTCGGCGTCTTCGCCTGGACGCTCTTCGGGCTCGCGTTTTACGAGAAGGCCGCGGTGATCCCGGTGCTGCTGGCCGGGGTGACCGTCCTGCTCGGACGGTCCTTCCGGGAGCACGTCCGCTACTGGGCGGGGCTCGTCCTGCTGCTGGTGGCGTTCGTGGCCGTCTTCTTCGCGCTGACGTCGAGCCAGGTCGGGTCAGGCGAGCAGCCGGTGTCCGCCGGCACCGTCGCCGACCTGACCGGCCGGATGCTCGGCGACACCCTGTTGCCGGGCCTGGCCGGCGGCCCGTGGTCCGGCGCCGGCGCGGGAGCGACCTGGACACCGTCGCCGTTCGCGGTCGTCGTCGTCCTGCTGGCGCTCGCGCTCGCCGTGGTGGTCGCCGGGATCCGCGCCGGCGGGCGACGCGCTGGGGGTGCCTGGCTGCTGTTCGCCGCCCTGTTCGCGGTGGACGTCGCGTTGCTCGCGCTGACCCGGCTGCGCGAGGTCGGGCCGTCGGCCGGGGACGACCCCCGGTACGTCGCCGATCTCGCGGTGGCGGCCGCCCTCTGCGGCGCGTTCGCGTTTTTGCCGCCCGGGGGAATTGCGCCGTCCGGTGGAAAGCGGGAACGGCCGATCGCGCTAACCGTGTGCATGCTTTTGCTCGCCGGTTCCGCGGCGGGTTTTTCGGGACTCGCGCCCGCGTTGCGGTTCGGGCATTCGGCGGAGTACCTCGGCAATGTGCGCGACGCCGTCGCGGAAGACCCGGACCTCGTTTTCTACGACACCTTCGTGCCCTCCGATGTGGTCCACGAATGGTTCGGAGCCGACTCACAGGCGTCTCGGGTGGTCGGGCTGCTGCCCGGCACCCACTTCGACCAGCCGACGAACCGGATGCACCTGCTCGACGCCGCGGGCGAGCCGCACCTGATCACCGGCGTGGCGCCGGTTTCGCGCGGGAAGCCGGGCCCGGTGGCCAACTGCGGGTACGCGATCGGCGAGTCCGAGGTGGACATCCCGCTGGACACGCCCGTGCTCGGCCGCAACCTGGTCAAGCTCGACTACTACACCTCGGACGGCGGCGAAGGCCTGGTGGGCCGGACGCCCGTGTGGTTCCAGGCCGGGCTGCACTCGCTGTACCTGCCGGTGGACGGCCTCTTCGACCACCTCGGCGTACGGCTGTCCAGCCCGGGCGCGCCGGTGTGCGTCGCGAAGGCCGAGGTCGGGAAACCAGTAGCTCAGTAGGGGTCGTACGGGCTGTCGTGCCCCAGCAGCCGGGCCACCGGCCGCAGCCGCAGGCGCAGCAGCACCTTGATCCCGACGTTGCGGAGGAACCACGGCAGCTGCGCCAGCACCCGCACGCGGTCCGCCGTGGACGGTGGCCGGAGCTTGAACCGCGCCAGCGACGTCGCCCGGTCCACGTAGGTGTACCGGCGTCCGAAGAGGACCTTCACGATCGTGCCGAGCGTGACGCCGATCGAGGAAAAGCAGTCGTGGACCAGGATTTCCGCGTCCGGCGGCAGGTGCGCCGACCACCGCAGGTCGTCGGTGTAGGTCCAGTAGTCGTGCTTGCCGTCGATGTAAAGCAGCTGTAAGGGCCGGTCCCAGTCAGGGCGCAGTGCCGTGCTGTAGCCGGCGACGAGCTCGACGACGTCGTCCAGCCCGGCCTGGCGGATGTTGCGCTCGAACAGCTGCCGCGTCGGCGATCCGCCGAACAGCCTGCCGTCGACGAACGGGTCGACCGCGATCACCGTGGCGCCGACCGTCCGGGCGGCCGCGCCCAGGACGATCGTGGATCTGCCCTGGTGGCTGCCGATTTCCAGGACGACGTCGCCCTTCTCCAGCCGGCGCGCGGCGTTCCACAGCGCTTCGCCCTGCGCGCGCGTCATCCAGCCCTTGACCGGCTCGGCGAGAGCCCAGGCGTCTTCGAAGGAGATGGCGCACCTGCCAGGAGTTCGGGGGACTCAGCAAAATCGTCGGCACATGGTAGCCAGGTTTCCGCCTAGTATCTACCGGATGGTAACCGCCACCCGCGAACGGTCCCGGGACGACGCCCCGCCCTCGAGCGGCGTCCGGAAGTTCTCGGTGGGCGCGCTCTTCCGCCGGCCGAGCACGTGGATCGTGCTGGTGCTGACCACGGTGTCGTTCCTGCAGATGCCGGGGAAGACGACGTTCGACACGAAGCTCGACCTGGCCGTCGACCCGCTCGCGTTCCTGGGGCGCGCGCTGCACCTCTGGAACCCCCAGGCCACCGCCGGGGAGCTGCAGAACCAGGCGTACGGCTACCTCTTCCCGATGGGCCCGTTCTTCGCGCTGTGCCAAGCGGCCGGGATGCCCGCGTGGATCGCGCAGCGGCTGTGGGGCGCGATCCTGCTTTCGGCCGCGTTCGGCGGCGCGCTGCTGCTGGCGCGGGCGATGAAGCTCGGCACCGAGCGCACGCGGCTGATCGGCGCGCTCGGCTACGCGCTCGCGCCGCGCATGCTGACCGAAATCGGCGGTCTGTCCGCGGAAATGCTGCCCGCGGTGCTGCTGCCGTGGGTCCTGGTGCCGCTGGTCCGGGCGGGGACGATCGGCTCGCCGCGCCGCGCGGCCGGGCTGTCCGCGGTGGCCGTGCTGTGCATGGGCGGGGTCAACGGCGCGATGGTCGTGATGGCGCTCGTCCTGCCGGGACTGTGGCTGCTGACGCGCAAGTGGACGCGCCGGCACGTCGAGCTGGTGCTGTGGTGGTTCGTCTTCGTCGTCGGCGCGACGCTGTGGTGGATCCTCCCGCTGCTGCTGCTCGGCGAATACAGCCTGCCGTTCCTGGACTACATCGAGTCCGCGACGAACACCACCGCGCCGATGTCGCTGTTCGAGGTGCTGCGCGGGACGAACCAGTGGGTCGCCTACGTCGTGCAGGGCACGCCGTGGTGGCCCGGCGGGTGGTCGCTGATCGACAACCCCGTGCTCATGCTGGCCACCGGGCTCGTCGCCGCGGTCGGGCTGCTCGGGCTCACCCGGCGCGGCCTGCCGGAGCGGCGGTTCCTGGTGCTGGGCGTGGTCACCGGCCTGACGCTGCTGACCATCGGTTACGTCGGCACGCTCGACAGCCCGGTGGCCGAGCAGGTCCGGCACCTGCTCGACGGGCCGCTGGCCCCGCTGCGCAACGTCCACAAGTTCGAGCCGGTGCTGCGGCTGCCGCTGATGCTCGCGTTCGTGCACGGCATCGCGAGCCCGGTCCGGCTGCAGTCCGCGCGCCGGTTCCTGCGCCCGGCGCTGGGGCTCCTGCTGGTCGTGGTGATGGCCGCGCCCGCGTGGCTGCTGAACCTGCGGTCCGGACCGGGCTGGGACGAGGTGCCCGGCTACTGGCACGACGCGATGGGCTACGTCGCCAAGGCCGACCCGAACGCGCGGACGCTGCTGCTGCCCGCCACCGGGTTCGGCGAGTACGACTGGGGCCGCACGGTCGACGAACCCGCGCAGGCGATCGCGAAGAGCCCGTGGGCGGTGCGCAACCAGGTCCCGCTCGGGTCCGAAGGCAACACCCGGCTGATGGACTCGGTCGACGCGGCCCTCGCGGACGGCCGGGGCGACCCCGGGCTGGCGTCGCTGCTGGCGCGGTCCGGGTACCGGTTCCTGCTGCTGCGCAACGACATCGACCGCGAACGAACCAACGCGCCGCCGATCGCGACGCTGCGTGCCGGGCTGGCCGGGTCACCCGGGATCGGCAAGGCGGCGGAGTTCGGGCCGCTGGAGATCTACGAGGTGAAGCAGGCGGTCCCGCTCGCCACGGCGACGTCCACAAAGGACGTCCCGACGGTCAGCGGCGGGCCGGAGAACCTGCTCCCGCTGATCGACTCCGGCCAGCTCGACCCGTCGACGCCGACGGTGCTGACCGGCGACGGCGGTTCGGCCGGCGGGCCGCGGCTGGTCACCGACGGGCTGCGCCGCGCCGAACGGAACGTCGGCGGCGTGCGGGACAACCTCAGCCAGACCCTCACCGCCGGCGAGGCGTTCAGGCAGCAGCGCGCCGCCGGTGACGTGCTGCCGTTCCCGGGCGAGGAACACCAGACCGTCGCCGCCTACCGGGGGATCCGCGCGGTGACGGCGTCGACGGCCGCGTCCTTCGCCGACGCCTTCGGCGGGTCGGACCCCGGGCACCAGCCGTTCGCCGCGATCGACGGCGACCCGCGCACGGCGTGGCAGTCGTCGTCGTTCACCGGCCCGGTCGGGCAGTGGCTCGAGGTGGAGCTCGACACGCCGCGGCTGGTGAACTCGGTGGACCTGCAGCTGGTGGACGACATCCGGGTCGGCTGGCCGGCGACGCGGATCCGGATCACCACCGACAACGGCTCGGTCGACCAGCAGGTGATCCGCGGCGCCGGGGCGCACAGCTACGCCGTGGCCGGCGGGGTCACGCGCAAGGTGCGGATCACGTTGCTGTCGCTGGTGGTCGGACGGCAGGACGGGAACGTCGGCATCGCGGAGCTGACCATCCCCGGGACGCAGCCGCAGCGCGCCCTGGAAGTGCCCGCGGACCTGCCCGCCGGGCCCGCGCCGGGGTTCGCGTTCACGCGCGGGGCCCAGCCGCGCTTCGCGTGTCTCCCGGCCGGGGGCGCGGTGCGGTGTGACGCGTCCGCGGCCCGGGACGGCGAAGAACCCGACGGCATCCGGCGGTTGTTCAGCACCCCGGCCGAGCAGACGTTCCTCGTCGGCGGCTCGGTGCTGCCCGCGGGCGGCGGCAGGAACCCGGTGACGCTGCCGGGGGTGACGGTGGCGTCGACGTCCGAGCTGGGCGGCGACCCGGCGGCCGGCGGGTTCGCGGCGGTGGACGGCGACCCGGGCACGACGTGGCGCCCCGACGTCACCGACCTGCGGCCGGCGCTCACCCTGAACTGGACCGGGACGAAACGGATTTCGGGGCTGCACATCGGGGTTTCGCCGTCGAGCGGGGCGCGGGCGCCGCGGCAGGTGCAGCTCGTCGGCCGCACCGCGACGCGCACGGTGGAGCTGGACGCGGGCGGGTCGGCGTCGTTCGAGCCGATGGACACCGACCAGCTGCAGATCGTGCTCCCGGGGGACGACGACGATCCCGCGGCCCGCGCGGTCGTCGGCATCGGCAGCCTGGAGCTGGCCGGGACCGACGGCCTGCTGCCCGGGCCGGACCCGGCGTTCACGGTGCCGTGCGGCTCGGGCCCGAACGTCCACCTCGACGGGCTCGACTACCGGACGTCGGTGCAGGGGACGCTGGCCGACATCACCGCGCACCGGCCGCTGGCGCTGCGGATGTGCCGGGACTCCGAGGGCGGCGTCTCGCTGCCGGCGGGCGGGCACGAGCTGCGGACGGACCGGTCGGACTCGTTCGTCGTCCAGGACCTGTGGCTGCGTCCGGCCGTGGAGTCGACGCCGGTCGTCCACCGCGCGGTTCAGGTCGGTGACTGGGACGCGGCTTCGCGGTCGGTGACGGTGGCCCCGGGCCCGGAGGCGGTCCTGGCGGTGCCGGAGAACGCGAACGCGGGCTGGGTGGCCACTTTGGACGGCCGCGAGCTGACCCGCACCCGGGTGGACGGCTGGCAGCAGGCGTGGATCGTCCCGGCGGGCGCGGGCGGCGTGGTGTCGCTTTCGTTCACCCCCGACCACGCTTACCGGACTTCGCTGCTGATCGGCGCGTTCGCGGTGGTGCTGATGCTGGCGGGCGTTTTCTGGCCCGCGCGAAGGCGGTCGTACGCGGTGGTTTCCGGTGGTTCGCTGGTACCGGTGGTCCTGATCGGGCTGCTGGTCGCGCTGGGCGGGATGCTGCCGGTGGTGCTGCTGATCGCGTGCCTGCTGGCCCGCCAGTTCTGGGAGCGGGCACCGCGGTACCTGGCCTTCGGCGGGATGGTGCTGGCGGCCGGGGTGTCGGTGACGGGCCGGGTGCTGGGTCACGGCCAGGAGTGGGCGTACGGCCCGGTGACGCAGGCGGCGCTGCTGCTGGCGGCGGCCGCGATAGTGGCGACGTGCGTGGACTGGTTCAGCCGCGAAGATGCCGTGCGCGGCAATTAGGTTCTAACCCGAACTGCCACTCACGACATCCCGGTGACCACGTCGAGCGCGCAGCTCGAGCACCGCTCCGGCCACGGCCAGCCCGCCCGCGCAGCCGGCCGCCACCGTCACGACCTGGGTCGCCGACGCGTGCAGCCACGCCGTGATCAGCAGGGCCTCCACGGCCACCGCCGTCCACATCAGCACCGTGACGCGGCGGTCGCCGTCGGCCAGGCGGGCGTACAGCAGGATCTGCACCAGCGCCAGCATCGACCCGGCGAGCGCGAACGGCCACACCGGCATGGTGCTTCCGGCGTAACGCGATCCGCCGATCAGCGCCAGCAACGACGGCCCCAGTACCAGGGAAACCAGCAGCACGAACGCGTCCAGGAACGCGCACACCGCCAGCGCCACCGGCAACGCCCGGCGGCGGCCCGACGAAGCCGCGAAGCGGGGGAGGACCAGGACGCCCACCGCCTGCGGCAGCCAGTACGCGATCTTCGTGACGATCGCCCCCAGCGCGTACTCGCCCGCGGCGTCGGACGGCAGGGTGTGCCGCGCCAGCACCAGGTCCAGGTTCACCAGCAGCACCAGCGCCAGCATCGCCTGCGCCGTGTGGAGCACCTCGCCGCCGTGGCGATCGGCCCAGCGGGGACGCGGGCGGCCGCACACTTGCCAGCCCGCCACGACCACGGCCAGCGATCCGATCGCGGTGCCGGCCAGCGCGCCCGTGGGGGAGCCCGAAACCAGCAGGCCGGCCAGGGACCCGCCGACCTTGCCCAGGCCCTCCAGGGCGATCAGCCCGGCCAGCGTCGCGAACCGGTGGCCGCCCTGCAGCATTCCGTGGAACACCCCCAGCAGCGTCAACGGCCCGAGTGCGGCCGTCACCAGCAGCGCCGGCGCCAGCGAACCCAGGTGCAGCAGGAGGACCAGCAACGGGCTGAGCGTCAACGCCGCCGTCGCGACGATCCCGCTCGTCAGCAACCCCAGTGCGAACAACGAACCCCGGGAGGTCGACGGCGACCGTGCGACCCGCAGCGCCACCACCGTCTGCAGGCCCATCGCCGGGACGACGCCGACCACGAGCACGGCCAGCAGGGAGCTCAGCTCCCCGAACGCGCCGGGCGCGAGGATCCGCGCGGCGGCGAGGCTCAGCACGTAGCTGCCCGCGTTGTTGCCCGCGAGCGCGAGCGAGACGAGGATCGCCGCGACCCGGTTGCCCGTCCGGGCCGGCACTTCGGTGTCTACGCTCAACGGCGGGCTCCCATTACCGGCGGGTAATGACCAGGGACCCTAACCGCGCGGACAACGGAAAGGAAGGGCCGTGGACGCACCGAGCAGGCGCTTCGCCCTTCCCGTGGGGTCCGCGGTGCTGGCGTTCGCCGTCTGCGCGCCCTTGCTCGGCCGCGGTTTCGTGCTGAGCTACGACATGGTGTTCGCGCCGCGCCAGTACTTCGTGCCGGACGCCTTCGGGATCGGCAGCACGCTGCCCCGCTCGGTCCCGGCCGACGCCGCCGTGGCGCTGGCGACGACCGTCCTGCCCGGGGACATCGTCCAGAAAATCGTCCTGCTGCCGGTCATCTTCTTCGCGGCGCTCGGCGCGGGACGGCTCGTCCCGACCGAACGCACCGGCACCCGGCTCGTCGCCGCGACCGCCTACGCGTGGACGCCCTATGTCGCGGAACGGCTCTTCATCGGACACTGGCCGTTGCTCCTGACGTACGCGGCCCTGCCGTGGATCGTCAGCGCCGGGCTCGCCGCGCGGAAGCACGAGCCGAACGCCCTACCGAAGTTGGTGATCGCGTGCGCGCCGGCCGTCCTGACGCCACCCGGCGGCGTAATCGCCGCCGCGGTCGTGGTCGCGGCCGCGGGTTCACGCCGCCTCTGGCAGACGGTCCCCCTCGTGATCGTGCTCAACCTGCCCTGGCTGGTCCCGACGTTCCTCAACGCCGACGGCACGTTCTCCGACCCGGCGGGCGTCACGGCGTTCAGCGCCCGCGCCGAAAGCTGGGGTCCGGCGCTGCTCAGCGTGCTCGGCCTCGGCGGCATCTGGAACGCCGAAACCGTGCCCGGCAGCCGGGCCATGCCGCTCATCCCCGTGCTGACGCTGATCGTCGTCGCCATCGCGGTCGCCGGGCTCGTGCCGCTGGCGAAGCGGTGGGGGAAGGCGCCGGCCCGGTCGTTGTCCGGCCTCGGCGTCGCGGGTGTGCTGCTCGCGTCGCTGGCCACGTTGCCGGGTGGCGCAACGCTCCTCACGGCCGCGATCCGGCACGTGCCCGGCGCGGGACTCCTGCGGGACGCCCAGAAGTGGGTGGCCTGGTGGGCGTTGCCGCTCGCGCTGGGGTTCGCCCTCGCCGTCGAAGTCGCCGCGACGAAGCTGAAAACCGAACGCGGCCGCGTCGCGCTCGTCGCCGCGGCCGCCGTCTTGCCCTTGGTCAGCATGCCGGACCTGGCCTGGGGCGGCTGGGGACGGCTCGGCACCGCGCAGTACCCCGACGACTGGCGCGCGGTGTCCGAAGTGCTCGGTGACCGGCCCGGCGACGTCCTGGCGCTGCCGCTCTCGGCGTTCCGCGGGTTCGCCTGGAACGACGACCGCACGCAGCTCGACCCGGCTCCGCGTGCGCTGCCGAAACCCGTGCTGACGGACGACACCCTGCAGGTGGGCGCGGATCGCATCGCCGGGGAGGACCCGCGCATCGGCGACGTCCGCGCCGCGACGTCCGCGCGTGAGCTCACGGAAGCGGGCATCGGCTGGATCCTGGTCGAACGCGGGACGCCCGGTGACGTCGACCCGCGGTTGCTCGCCGACGCGACGAAGGTGTGGTCCGGTGAGTGGCTGACGCTCTACCGGACGCCCGGTGTGCCGGCGGTGAAAGCGATCTCGTGGGCGCCTGCCCTGGTGGCGAACGGAGTAGCGCTCGCGTCGCTGTGCGTCGCACTGTTGTGCCGCATGTTACCGATGCGTACATTGGGGCGCGGCAGGAACTTCCCGCCGCGGAAGGAGTGACACGTGGGCACGGTCATCGGCGTGGTCGCCGCCGTCATCCTCGGGGGCGGCGTGGCGACCGGAGCGGGTTTCGCCCTCATCCAGGGCGCGGACCCCGACAGCTCCGCCCAGGTGCAGGAAAAGCTCAACGCGCAGGTGAAGTACAACCCCGCCGACCACCCGAACAAGATCTACGGGGACCGTTGACGAGGTGACCCGGCTCGCCTCCGACCACGCCCACCGCGTCGTCGGGCTCTACGGCGACCCCACCGTTTCCTGGAGCATCCTCCTCGAAGCGGAACTCGGCGTGGCCGCACCGGAACCGGAAAAGCTCCGGGCCCGGCTGGCGGCCGCCGTCCAGCAGTACCCGCACCTCGGTGCGGTGCCCGAGATCGAGCGGGCGACGGACCTGGCCGCGGTCCGCGACCGGTTCGCCTCGGCACCTTACGAGCGCTCCGCACCGCTTCTGCGGGTCGCGGCCGGCGAATCGACCCTGCTCGTCGCGGCGCACCACGGCGCTCTTGACGGCCTCGGCCTGCTCTCGCTGCTCGGCATCCTCCTCGACGTCCCGGTTTCCTCGGCGGCGACGGGGATCGGCGAACGTGCCGGCGGCAAACCCTTTGCCCTTTCGGCGCTCCAGCGGCTCGCTGAGGCGCTTTTCGCGCCACCGGGCCGGATCACGCCGGACCGGCGTGGTGAAGCCGCGGGAGACGTCTTCGCGGCCCGGCACGAGGCACGGCTCCGGCTGGGGGCCGCGGGGTTCGTCGCGGCGGCCGCCCGCGCCACCAAACGCTGGAACCACGCGCACGGCACCCGCACGGCCCGCGTGGTGGCCGCGCTGGGCGCTTCGTGGCGCTCGGGGGCCGCGCCGGAACCGGTGCACGACAGCGCGTTCTTCCGGCTGCGGCTGCGTCCCGGCGCGGACGTCGCCGCGGTCCTCGCCGCGCAGGAGCCGGAACCCGACTTCCCCGCGCGCAGCAGCAGGCTCGCCCGGCTGGGCACGCGGCTCCTGGCGAGCCGCCTCGGTTCGACGTTCCTGGTGTCGAACCTCGGGCTGGTGTCCACCGGGGACACCGTGCGCTCCTTGGCGTTCTACCCGGCCGCCAGCGGACGCTCAGGCGTGGCGTTCGGCGCGGCGACCACCGGCGACACCACGACGGTGACCGTCCGGGCGCGCCGCCGGGACTTCGACGCGGCGGCCGCCGGGCGGCTGCTGGACGAGTTCCGCGACGCGGTTCACGACGCCAGCGCCTCGCCGCGCGTCACTTGAGTCAGCACCCGCGGTCGCGGCGCCGGTTTCCCGGCGACGTCCCGCACCAGCGCTTCGAACCGGCCGGCGCTCGTGTCCCAGCTGTACGTCCCGGCCCGCTCGGCGCCGGCCAGGCCCATCTCCGTGCGCCGCAGGCCGTCGGCGAGCAGGCCGTCGACCTGGGCGGTGAAGTGCTCGAAGTCGTCGGCGAGCAGGCCGGTGCGGCCCTCCACAATGGATTCGGCGACGCCGCCCGCGGCGCGGTAGGCGACCGACGGCACGCCGTGCGCGGCGGCCTCCATGATGACGATGCCCCAGCCCTCCTTGACCGACGGGCACAGGTGCAGCCACGAGCGCGCCAGGATCTCGTGCTTGGCCTGCTCGTCGACCCAGCCGTGCAGGACCACGCGGTCGGCGACCCCGCGCGAGGCCGCGTGCGCGCGCAGGACCTCGTCCCACGGCCCCTGCCCGACGACCTCGAGCTTCAGCGCTGGCCAGCGGGGCGCCAACCGCGCGACGACGTCGATGGCGTGCTCGATCCGCTTGTGCGGCACCAGCCTGCTCACCGCGACCAGAGTCGGCGTGGTGTCCCGTCCGGACGCGCACGGCGGCGGCGCGTCGAGGCCGTTCGGGACCACCGCGACGCGCTCGCGCCCGATGCCCAGCCCGGCCAGCTCCGCCTTGGTGACCTCGGAGACCGTGACGTACCGGCACTTGCGGAACAGCCACGGCGCCAGCCGCGACTCGATCCACCAGCCGACCCGGCCGAGCCCTTCGCCGAGCGCGCTGATCCACTGTTCCTTGTGGACGTGGTGCACGAGCACCAGCACCGGACCGCCGGCGACTGCCCTGGCGAAGAACGGCATCCCGTTCTGCACGTCGACCACCAGGTCGGCGCGGGCGCGGCGGATCGCGCGCAGGGCGTGGACGTACACGCCGAACTTGTTGCCACGGCGCCGGTAGCGCACGCCGTCCCGCCATTCGCCCGCGGTCGCGCCCGGGTAGGCGGCGCACTGGATCTCGACCCGGTACCCGGCTCTCGCGAGCCCTTCGGCCATCCGCTCGACGTACCGCTCCGACCCGCCGCCTTCGGGGTGGCCGGTGTCGCGCCAGTTGACGAGGAGCACACGAGGACGTTCCATCGGGATATCCCAACTGTAGCGACGATGCTAGGTTACCGGTGCGTACACAGTAGAGGAACGTATTCGGGAAAGCGACGGTTCAATGGTAGGTAATCCGGTTATCGACCGACCTCATCGGGCCACGCTGGGCCGTTCCGTGACGCTGTTCCGGACATTCCTCACCGAGCAGACGGACCCGGACGGCTTCTATTCAACGCTCGCCGCGGATTCGGTGCGGCAATTGGCGGCGCACGCTCCGCTGTCCGGGCGCACGGTGCTCGACGTCGGCGGCGGGCCGGGGTACTTCTCCGACGCCTTCCGCGCGGCCGGCGCGGTCTACCTCGGCCTCGACCCGGACGTCGGCGAGCTGTCCGCGCGCGGCGAGCCGGGGGAGAACATGATCCGCGCCAGCGGCACGGAACTGCCCGTGCGCAGCGGTTCCGTCGACGTCTGCTACTCGTCGAACGTGCTCGAACACGTCTCCGAGCCGTGGGTGATGCTCGACGAGATGTGCCGGGTGACCAAGCCGGGCGGCACGGTCTTCGCGTCGTTCACGCCGTGGTTCTCCCCGTGGGGCGGCCACGAGACGGCGCCGTGGCATTTCCTCGGCGGCCACTACGCGGCGCGGCGGTATTCCCGGAAGCTCGGCAAGCCGCCGAAGAACAAATTCGGGGAAAGCCTGTTCCCGGTTTCGGTCGGAGCCGCCCTTCGCTGGGCGAAGACGACGCCGCTCGCCGATCTGGTGGCCGGGTACCCGCGTTACCACCCGAGCTGGGCGATGTGGATCGTGCGGATTCCCGGCCTCCGGGAAATAGCCTCGTGGAATCTGGTTCTCGTGCTGCGCAGGCGCTAGCGCCCGGCGCCGACCGGCATCCGCTGCCGGTGCTGCGGCGGGGCCGGCGGCTCGGGCTGGCGGCGGCGCAGGAGCAGGACGATCGCGACGACGATCAGCAGGCCGCCGCCGATGCCGAGCCACAGCGGCCCGGTGCTCGACAGGAACTCCAGCTTGCCCTTGTTCGCGTTCACCTGGTCCACCATCTGCGAGATGGTCTTGCCGTTGTAGGCGAGCGTGCCGTCGAACACGACCGTCGAGCTGCCGCTGGTGCCGACGCGCAGCTCCTGGTGCTGCTGTTGCTGCTGCTTGACCTCGATCCCGGTGACCGGTTCCACCCACATGGTGGTGACCCCCCGGTAGTAGAGGTCGGCGTCCACGGTGGACTGGTCGGAGCCGACCAGCGAACCGGGGACCTTCTTCGAGTCGAGCTTGGTGTCGGGGATGTCCTGGACGAACTTGTAGGTCTCGATCCCGTTCACCGTCTCGGTGCCGGTGTAGCGGGCGGTGACCGCCGCGCCGGTGTTGTCGTCGTAGACCTTGTAGTCCTTCTGCTCGGTGCCGAAGGGGAACTTGAAGTTCAGGCCGGGTTGCGACTTCTCGATGTTCGTCTCGGGCGGCTTCTGCCCGTCCTTGTCGGCCTTGTCCTTGAGCTCGGTGACGTAGCTGCTCTTGGCGTCGCACTGCGGGTCGGTCGCGCCGCGCGGGTCGTAGCCCTCGCCGGTGCGCCGGTCGAAGCAGACCTGCCGCTTGCTCGCGCTGAGCACGGTGCCGTCGGCGTCGTCGGTGACCTGCACCGCGAGCAGCCAGACCGCGTAGTCGGTGTCCTGGTGCATCTCCGGCGCGGCGAAGTTCGCCTGCACCCGCGCCGTCGCGGTGAGCTTGGCGTTCTCCCGGATGGCCGACACCGGGCCGGATCCGTTGTCGGTCACCGCGAGGACCTTGCTCGCGGTGCCTTCGAGCACCGACGTCGAGTCCTGGTCCAGCGGCACTTTCGCGAGCTTCGGATAGACGTAGGCAGGGAGGAGCACCGCTCCGGCGACCGCGAAAACGCCCAGTGCCAGCAAGATCAGGCCGAAAGCACGTCGCAACGGTCCTCCTGGGTCGTCTTCGTCGACACGCAAATTACCCGGCGGTAATCAGTGGGACGGATAGTGGCCCGCGCCACGCCGCGCGTCAAAGTGTGACCAGCGGTCACACCCGCCCCGTGCGACCGGAAGGTCGCATGTGCGCGGCCGTTCGGACCAAGCGACCAAACATGTTTGTTCCCGGGCACAACGGGCATGGGCCCACCATCGGACGATCCTCACTCCGCCGCGCCGTACCGCAAAGGAGAATTCCCCTTTTGCTCCAGGACCCATCGCTGGTCGCCATCGCGGCCACCGCGAGCTGGCGGGCCCGGATCGTGGCGGCGGCCGCGAGCGCGGGGATCACGCTCACCGACCCGCTGGCGGGCGTGCCCGGCATCCGGCTGCTCGCCTGCACCCCGGGCGACCTCGGCCGGATCGTCCCCCGGCTCGGCGGCGAGCCGTCGCGCGCGGCCATCGGCGCCCATTCGGACTCGATCGCGGACCGCGAACTGCGCGACGCCGTCGCCGACGTCGCGGCGCTGCTTTCGTTGCACGGCAACGTGGTGCTCGACCTCGACGCCGGCGGCCGCCGGCGCCCCACGACCCGGCCGGACGTCGTCGTCTCGGCCGGTGTGGACCGTCCCCAGTGGACGGAGCCGGCGGTGACGCTCCCGGTGGGCACGGACCGGCGCGGGGGTCCGCTCACGGTGGCGCTCACCGCCGGTCCCGGCTTCGAAGGCACGCTGCTGGAACTGGCGAGACTGGTGGAGGCGGACGCGGCCTAGCGGGTCTCCTGGGAGACGAAGCGGGTGAGCAGCTCGTGCAGCCGGTGCTGCTCGGCGCCGTCGAACACCTCCAGCAGGCCGGCCATCGCCTTGCCGAACAGCTCGTCGGCTTCGCTCAAGCGACGCTCGCCCTCTTCGGTGATCACGATCTCGTAGGCCCGGCGGTCGCTCTCGGAACGCCGGCGCCGCACCAGGTTCCGGTGCTCGAGGTCGTCCACGATCCGGACCAGGGTGGACTTGTCGACGCCGAGTGCGGCACCGAGTTCGCGCTGGCTGCGGACCCCGCCGCCGCGGACCGTCGCGAGCACGCCGGCGTGCTGCAGCTCGATGCCGGTCGGGCGGGCCGCCTCGTTGGCCTTCGCGCGGGCCAGCCGGTGGGCGCGGTAGAGCAGCATCCCCAGGGCGGTCGGATCGACCGGTTGAGCCTTCATGGCGGGAATGCTAGCATCCGAGACAGTATCATGTGAGACGATCTCACTGCGGGGGTAGTTGTGCGAGTACTCGTCAGTGGCGCGGGCCTGGCCGGCCCGTGCCTGGCCCACGGGCTGCGCCGGCACGGCATCGACGTCCTGCTCTTCGAGCGGGACGCGGCGATCGACGCCCGCGCGCAGGGCTACCGGATCCACATCAACGGCGACGGCGACGCGGCCCTGCGCGAGTGGTTGCCCGCCGAGGCCTACGAACAGGCCGCCGCCACGTCGTGCCGGCACGGTCGCGGAGTCAGCGTCGCCGGGCCCGGCCTGGGGACGTTCACCGAGATCCCGCTGCCGCCGGGCGTCGCCGGGCTCACCGTCGACCGGCTCACGCTGCGCCGGATCATGCTGCGCGACCTGGCCGGCTGCACCCGCTTCGGCGCCGGCTTCGCGAGCTACGAACTGCGGGACGACGGCACCGTCCGGGTCCGGTTCGCCGACGGCTCGACCGAAGACGGCGACCTGCTCGTCGCGGCCGACGGCGTCGGCTCGGGCATCCGGCGCCAGTTGCTGCCGGACTTCCCGATCACCGTCGACGACGCCCGGCTGATCTACGGCCGCACTCCGCTGACCGACGAGGCGCGGGAGCTGACCCCGGAGGCGGCGCTCGAAGGCTTCCTCGGCGTCGGCGGTCCGGACGGCAGAAGGCTCGCGCTGGCCGCACAGCGCTTCCGGCGCGACCCGGCCGAGTTCGGGTTCCCACCGGGCGAGGACTACGTCATGTGGGGCGCGACCGCGCCGTCGGAACGGTACGGAGACGACTTCTTCCGGCTCGGACCGGCGGACCTGATCGAACTGGCGGCGGAGACGTACGCCGACTGGCACCCGTCGGTGAGCGCGCTGATGCGCCTCGGCGACCCCGCCTACGCCGTGCCCGCGAGCATCTACACGTCCGAGCGGCCCGAACCGTGGTCACCGGTCCCGGTGACGCTCGTCGGCGACGCGGCGCACCCGATGCCGCCGGCGGGGGTCAGCGCGGGCGTGGCGTTGTTCGACGCGGGCCTGCTCGCCGGCCGGCTGACCTCGGGCGCGCCGCTGCTCGAGGCGGTCGAGGCGTACGAGAAGGAGATGCTCGACAACGGGTTCGCCGCGGCCGCCGTCGCGGCCCGGAACCACCGGGGCGAGCATTAGTCGTCGACCCACTCCAGGAGGTCGCCGGGCTGGCAGCCGAGCACGCGGCACATCGCTTCGAGGGTGCTGAAGCGCACCGCCTTGGCGCGGCCGTTCTTCAGCACCGCGACGTTGGCCGGCGTCAGCCCGACCTTCTCGGCGAACTCCCCGACGCTCATCTTGCGCTTGGCCAGTTCGACGTCGATGCGCACGACGATCGACATCAGATGACCGCCTCCATGTCGGACCGCAGCGCGGTCGCCTGGCGCAGCAGCGCGCGCATGACGACCATGAGCAGCCAGATCACCGTGATCCCGACGGTCACCAGGAACAGCACCATCGGCATCCCCGGGTCGTCCGCGTTGACGCCGACGAACACCAGCATGCCGGCGAAGACCAGCCACGCGGCACCGACGGCCCAGACGATCAGGTCGACCCACTTCAGGGAGGCGCCGGTGAAGATCCGGTCCTTCTTGACCAGCGTCAGCAGCTTCCAGGTCGCGACGAGCACCACCTGGACGCACAGCACGAGGAACACCGCGATGATCGTCAGCGGCCAGCGCAGGTTCGCGTCGTGCGGGTTCTGGCTCGTCGTGTACGCGATCCCGCCCGGCAGTGAGAGCGTCTGGAACACCAGGAGGACGGCGAACAGCACGACGAGGAACACCCGGAGTGCGGCGACGGCGCGTCTTTCGGACAACATGCGCTGACTATCGCTGGAAATCTATCGAAAGTCAATCGATCGCGGCATGTGGGCGCACATCCGAGACCTGTCCGAGGTGGGGCAGCGCCGGACGCACGCGGGGGTCACCCGCCGGGTTCGGGATCCAGGCGCACCGATTCGAGGGCGACGTACAGCTCGCCGATGTCGACGGGGTCGGTCAGGTCGCGCTTGGTCAGGTCCTGCACGCGGCGCAGCCGGTAGCGGACGGTGTTGGGGTGCACGAACAACCGGTCCGCGGCCTCCTTCGCCGAGCCGTGGCCGGCGAACCAGGCGAGCAGCGTGTCGAGCAGGACCTTCCGCTCCGCGCCGGGCAGGGCGAGCACGCCGGTCAGCGCGGACCGCACGACGTCGCGGGCCATCCCCGGCGCGGCGGCGACCAGTGTCGTCACCGGTGAGTCGCCGAACACGACGACGCCCGCGGTCACCGACGGCAGCGAGCGGCGGGCGATCCGGGCGCGGTGCAGCGCGTCCGGGACGTCGGGGAAGCCCGAGAACGGCTTGCTCATCCCGGCCGCGACCGGCAGGGAACCCAGCACCTCGCGCAGCCGCCGGACGTCCTCGACGCGGTCGATCGCGACCAGGCCCGCCTCGCCGCCCGGCCGCCACGCCGAGCGCCAGCGGCGAGCGCGCAGCAGCGCTTCGACCGAGTCGTGCTCGTCCGGCTCGACGCGCTCGGTGACCACGGCGACGAACATTCCGGCGGTCGGCAGGCCCAGCTCCCGGGCGGCGGCCTCCATGTCGGCCTGCGTCGCCAGCCGGCCGCGGAGCAGGTCGTCCAACAGTCGCACGTTGGCATGCGAGGGCTCGGCCGCGACCTCTTCGTACGCCGTGGTCAGGGCGTCGGAGTAGAGGTCGATCGCCTTCCAGACGTAGGAGTTGATCTCGATCGTCCGGGTGGGGTTCAGGAAGTCCGGGCCGGCGAGCTCGAGGAGGGCCTCGTAGACGAAGGTGCCGCCGATCCGGAACGCGCGCAGCACCGCGGGCAGCGGGATGCCCTGCCGCGCCTGCACGAGCCCGGTCTTGCGGGCGGCGTCGAGCGCGAGGCCCCGGCCTTCGGCCAGCGCGGTCAGGGCGCGTTCGAGGTTGGCGTGGCAGACCTGGCGCAGCTCGTCGGGCGCGACGTCGTCGACTTGCCGGTAGAACTCGTCTTCGGTGCTGAGCAGGTGGGCCAGGCGGTCGGCGAACTCCGGCAGTCTGGCCAGCATCTCGCGCACGAGCTCACGGTGCTCGCGAGGTACCGGCCTGGCCAGAGCTTCGATGCCCATTCCTCACTTTAGCTCGGCTCCCCGGCGCGGAACACGCATGAACTTGAGCAAAATTCATGTCCACCGGGTGATCGTCGCCGTGAGGGGTTGACGCCACGATCGACTCACGAAGGCCTGCGCGCGGTGAGGTAGACGTGCGGCTCCGGCCCGGCCCCGGAGTGGTCGGGCACGAACACCGCCTGCTCCTCGCGGACGATCTCCAAGCCGGCCGCGCGCAGTTTCCCGCTCAGCACCTCGGCGGTGAAGCTGCTGGCGCGGACCGTGTGTCCCATGAAGACGATGTCGACACCGTCCACATCGGCGGGCACGGTCGCGAAGACGAGCAGGCCGCCCGGCTTCAGCCAGCCCGCCAGGCGGCCGATCATCGTCTCCTGGTCGGGCCGGGGCAGTTGCAGCATCGAGAAGAAGGCCGTGATCGCGTCCCACGTGCCGGTTTCGAACGACAGCTCGCGCATGTCGCCGACCTCGAACCGGGCGGCGGGCACCTGGGTCCGCGCGATCTCGACCATCTTCGGCGCGACGTCGTAGCCGGTCACCGCGCAACCGGCTTCGGCCAGCAGCTCCGCCGTGGGACGTCCGGTGCCCGAGCCGAGGTCGAGCACCTTCGCCGCCGGCGCGAGCCGCTCGGCCAGCGCGGTGATCGTGGCCCGCTGCTCGGCCAGGTTCCGGAAGGCGTGCTCGTAGTCCTTGCCGAGGGCGTCGAAGACGTCGGCGGCGGAGGCGGGACCGGTCATGATCTCACTTTGCCAGACGTCGGGTTGCGCAACTTCCGAACTGATCCATGCAATTTTGGAGTAAGTTCGAGCAAAACCTTGTGGTACGGCCAGTCCGCGACCTACTCTTCCGCGGCACTCCACTCGAGAATCGAGGTCCGCGATGGCCCGCCGCACCCTCGTCACCGTGCTCGTCGCGGTCGCCGCCCTGTTCCCGGTGGCCGCGCCCGCGTCGGCCGCCGGCCGGCCTGTCGTGACGCGGGCCGCGCTCGACCCGGCGCTCGTCGCCGGGCGCGGCGCGAACGTCGGCTTCCTCGAACAAGAAGCGGAGAACGCCCGCACGGACGGCACCGTGATCGGCCCGGACCGCACGGCCTACACGCTGCCCGCCGAGGCGTCCGGGCGCAAAGCCGTCCGGCTGACGTCCGGCCAGTACGTCGAGTTCACGCTGCCGGCCGCGGCCAACGCGATCACCGTCCGGTACAGCATCCCGGACGCGCCGGGCGGCGGCGGGATCACCGCGCCGCTCGACGTGACCGTGAACGGCGCGCACCGGCAGCGGATGACCCTGACGTCGCAGTACTCCTGGCTGTACAACCAGTACCCGTTCACCAACGACCCCCAGGCCGATCTGCTGCACCCGGACTGGTGGATCACCGAGTGCTCGTGCGTGCCCGCGGCGACCACGCCGGCGCCGGTGATCGCGAAACCGTTCCGCCCCAGCCACTTCTACGACGAGCAGCGGCTCCTGCTCGGCGCGTCCTACCCGGCGGGCGCCAAGATCCGGCTCACCGCCTCGGCGGGCGCGGCCTGGACGGTCGTCGACCTGCTCGACTCCGAACTCGTCGCGCCGCCGCGCGTGGTTCCCTTCGCGGCCAACGCGCTCCTCTTCGGCGCCGACCCGGCCGGCCGCCGCGACTCGGCCGACGCCCTCGACCGCGCCATCGCCTTCGCCCGGCGAGCGCACTTGAAGGTCTTCCTGCCGCCCGGGACCTACCGGGTCGACCGGCACGTCATCGTCGACGACGTCACGATCGACGGCGCCGGCAGCTGGTACACGATCGTCAAGGGCCACGGCGTCGGCATCTACGGCAAGGAAGCCGCCGACGGGGGCAGCCACGACGTCCACCTGTCCGGCTTCGCGGTCGAAGGCGACGTCCGGGAGCGCGTCGACACCGACCAGGTCAACGCGATCGGCGGCGCGCTCAGCGACTCCACTGTGGACTCGCTGTACCTGCACCACACCAAGGTCGGCCTGTGGTTCGACGGGCCGATGTCCCGCACGCGGATCACGGGCAACGTCATCGCCGACCAGATCGCCGACGGCCTGAACTTCCACACGGGAGTGACGGACTCGGTGGTGTCGGACAACTTCGTGCGCAACACCGGCGACGACGGCTTGGCCATGTGGTCGGAGAAGACGCAGGACGCGCGGAACACGTTCGACCACAACACGATCCAGACGCCGGTGCTGGCCAACGGGATCGCGCTCTACGGCGGCGTCGGCAACGTCGTCTCGGCGAACCTCGTCGCCGACCCGATCCGCGAGGGCAGCGCGATCCAGGTGGGCTCGCGGTTCGGCGCGGAGCCGTTCGGCGGGACGCTGCGGATCACCGGCAACACGACCGTCCGCGCCGGGACCTTCGAGCTGAACTGGAAGATCGGGCTCGGCGCGATCTGGTTCTACGCGCTGGAGAAGGACATCGCCGCGGACATCTCGGTGACCGGCGACCACTTCCTCGACAACACCTACAACGCGATCATGCTCGTCACCGACTTCCCGGTGAAGGACAAGTACTCGATCACCGGGCTGCGGTTCGCGGACCTGCGCGTCGACGGCGCCGGGACGTCCGTGCTGAGCGCCCGCTCGGCGGGGTCGGCGTCGTTCCGGAACGTCGACGCGCGCAACGTCGGCGCGGTCGGCGTCAACAACTGCGGCTCGTTCACCTTCCCGCCGACGGGCTCGGAGTTCTCGCTGACCGACCTCGGCGGCAACGACGGCGGCTGGCTCGCCCCCTGGCTCCTCCCGAACACGATCACCTGCGACGACCGCCCGCCGGTCGTGCCACCCCCGGCCCCATCCCGCTGGTGACGAGCCGCGCCGGTCGTCAGCCGCTAGGGTTCCCGCGTGGCTGGTTTGCGGGGTGTCTTCGCGGGGTTCGGCAAGAGCAGGGCGTTCGCGGTGCTCGGGCGGGCGCTCGTGCCCGCCGACCGGGTGCTGCTGCGGGTAAGCGGCGGCCGGGTCGGCGTCGGCGCGGCCGTCGGGCTGCGGACGCTGCTGCTCACGACCCTCGGCCGCAAAAGCGGTGAGCCCCGGCAGGTGCCGCTGCTGTACGTCGAACGCGGCGGCGGGTACGTCGTGATCGGCTCGAACTGGGGTGGCGAGGCGCACCCGGCGTGGTCGGCGAACCTCCTGGCCCAGCCGAAGGCGACGGCCGCGATCGGCGGCCGGGCCGTCGAAGTCACCGGGCGGCTGCTCACCGGCGACGAACGTCAGGAGATGTGGGACGCCGTCGCGTCCTACTGGCCGGCCTACGACCGCTACGCCGAGCGGGCGGGCGACCGCGAGATCCGCGTCTTCCTGCTGGAGCCGGTCAGCCGATGAGGTCGGTGTGCCGGATCCGGTACACCTGCAGCCGCAGGTTGTAGTACTTCTCCGTCTCGCCGACCCACTGCATGCCCAGGCGCTTGGCGACGGCGATCGCGCGGGTGTTGTTCGGCCTTGCGACGGCGAACAGCTCGTCGGTGTCCTGAGTGAACGCCCACTCGATGAGCGCGGTCGCCGCCTCCGACGCGTACCCCTGGCCCCAAACGCCGGGGGCGAGCTGCCAGCTCAGCTCCAGGTCCTCTTCGAACGGCGGTAGCAGCCGGATGCCGAGGCCGCCGATCACCACGCCGTCTTCCTTGCGCTCGACCGCCCACCGCCCGCGCGGCGGCACCAGGTTCGGCTGCACCTCCTGCCACGCCTGCAGCACCGAGCGCATCGCGGCGAGGTCGCCGACGCGGTCCATGGCCGGGGTCAGCCAGTGCGTCACGTCCTCCGCGCCGTAGATCTCGAACGCGGCTTCGGCGTCGTCCACCGTCCAGTCCCGGATCACGAGCCGGTCGGTGCTCAGCGGGGTCTCCATACCAGGACGCTACGCCGGGCGGCCCGCGATTGTTCCCGCTCCGGCGGATGTCACCCCGGCTTAGAGTCGGCACGTGGACGAACTGCGTGACCTCCTGGCCCGGGCCGCCGAACTGGCCGCCGGCCACCGGGAAAGCCTGCCCGCCCGGCCCGTCGCCGGGGACGTCGACCCGGCCGCCCTGCGCGCGGCGTTCGGGCACCTCCCGAAGGACCCGACGCCGCCGTCCGCGGTGCTGGAAGAGCTCGCCCGCGCGGCCGGGCCCGGTCTGGTCGCCACGGCCGGGCCGCGGTTCTTCGGGTTCGTCGTCGGCGGGGCGCTGCCCGCCGCGAAGGCCGCCGACGTGCTCGCGACCGGCTGGGACCAGAACGCGTTCAACGCCGTCCTGTCGCCGGCCGCGGCCGCCGCCGAAGACGTCGCCGGGACCTGGCTGAAGGAGCTGCTCGGCATCCCGGCCGGCGCGTCCGCCGGCTTCGTCACCGGCGGGCAGGCGGCGAACACCGTCGGGCTGGCCGCCGCCCGGCACCACGTCCTCGCCGAAGCCGGCTGGGACGTCGAGCGCGACGGGCTCGGCGGCGCCCCGCGCGTCCGTGTCGTCGCGAGCGAGGAGCGGCACGCCACGGTCGACCGCGCGTTGCGGCTGCTGGGCTTCGGCACCCGGGCCGTCGAGCCGGTGCGCGCCCGCCCGGACGGCGCGATCGACGTCGGCGACCTCGGCCGCGTGCTCGCCGCGGGGAGCGGGCCGGCGATCGTCTGCCTCCAGGCGGGGAACGTGAACACCGGCGCGTGCGACGACCTCCGCGCCGCTCGCGAGGTCGCCGGCCGCGCCTGGCTCCACGTCGACGGCGCCTTCGGCCTCTGGGCCGCGGCCAGCCCCAGGACCGCCGCGTTGCTGGACGGCGTCGAGCTGGCCGACTCGTGGGCGTGCGACGGCCACAAGTGGCTGAACGTCCCCTACGACTCCGGGTTCGTGTTCTGCGCGCGTCCCGAGGTCCACGCCGAAGCGATCGCCTACCGCGCGGCCTACCTGACCGGCGCCGGCGAGGTGTCCGGAATGGGCGACCTCACGCTCGAGTCGTCACGCCGCGCCCGCGGCTTCGCGGTCTGGGCGGCGCTGCGGGAGCTGGGCCGCGACGGCGTCGCCGAACTCGTCGACCGCTGCTGCCGGCTGGCGCGCCGCTTCGCGCGGACCCTCGCCGAAGGCGGCGCGGAAATCGCCAACGACGTCGTGCTGAACCAGGTGCTCGTGTCCTTCGGGGACGACGACCGGACGGACTCGATCGTCGGGGCGGTCCAGCGCGACGGCACGTGCTGGCTCGGCGGGACCACCTGGCGAGGTCGCCGGTATCTGCGGATTTCGGTGTCGAACTGGACGACCACGGAGGAAGACGTCGACCGCTCGGCTGCGGCGATCCTCCGGCTGGCCGCTCAGTAGCCTTCGCGCACCGAAAGGACGTCCGTCCGCCAGGCGATCCGCTTCTCCTTGCCCGTCGGCCAGCTCGACGAGAGCCGCCGCCGGACGCTGCCGAGCGCGCCCAGCTTCACGAGGTCCACCCGGGATCCCTGCGCCGCCAACGAGGTCACCTCGGCGGCCGTCAGCGGGACGAACTCGAAGTACTGCGCGTCCTCGCCACCGGTTCCGTCGACGAACTCCGTGAAGATGGCGGCGAACGCCTGCCCGCATTCCGGACAGTTCCGCAGCGTGATGCGGAAATGCGACTTTTCGACGAGGCGGTGGGTTTCGCGCAGGCGGGTCGTGCAGAACGCCATCGCGGTCAGGGCGTCCGATCCGGAGCAGCGCCGGCAGCCGAACTCGGTCATCCGCGGATCATCCCACGAGGTGAATCCGCACCCGGCTGCGGGGGTACCGGGAAACCCTTTGACCGCAACGATTCACTCTGGTCCGCAGTGGTCTGGACCTGTTAGCCTCAGCGCGTCCGACCGGCCGCTCGCCGAAGGAGAAGGCTTTGCTCCGCATGAGAAAACGCATCGTCAGCGCTTTTTCGATCGGCGCGCTCGCGCTGGCCGGCGCCGCCGTCGCCGCGCCGGCCGCGGACGCCGGGCAGCACGACCAGGGCAAGGTGATGGCCTACTTCGCCGACTGGGACGTCTACGCCCGCAACTACCACGTCAAGGACATCGAGACGTCCGGTTCGGCCGCGAAGCTGACCCACATCAACTACGCGTTCGGCAACGTGACGGGCGGCGGCTGCGCCGTCGGCGACCCGTGGGCCGACCACGACATGCCCTACGACGCCACCACGAGCGTCAGCGGCCAGGCCGACACCGGCACCCTGCACGGCAGCTTCAACCAACTCCTCGAGCTGAAGAAGCTGCACCCGAAGCTGAAGGTGCTGTGGTCGTTCGGCGGCTGGACCTGGTCGGCCGGCTTCCCCGAGGCGGCCAAGAACCCCGAGGCGTTCGCGCAGTCCTGCTACGACCTGGTCAACGACCCGCGCTGGGCGGGCGTCTTCGACGGCATCGACATCGACTGGGAGTACCCGAACGCCTGCGGCAACACCTGCGACACCAGCGGGCCCAAGGCGTTCACGGGGCTGGTCAAGGCGCTGCGCGCGAAGTTCGGGCACCAGCTCGTCACCGCCGCGATCACCGCCGACGGCGCGAAGAACGGCAAGATCGACGCCACCGACTACGCCGGGGCGAGCCGCTACCTCGACTGGTACAACGTGATGACGTACGACTACTTCGTCGCGGGCGGCCAGCCGACCGGGCCCACCGCGCCGCATTCGCCGCTGCGGTCCTACCCGGGCATCCCGACCGCCGGGTACTACGCCGACGCGGCGATCCAGAAGCTGCGCCACCAGGGCGTGCCGTCGTCGAAGATGCTGCTGGGCCTCGGGTTCTACGGCCGCGGCTGGGACGGCGTGACGCAGAAGCAGCCCGGCGGCACCGCCACCGGGCCGGCGCCGGGTACCTACGAAGCGGGCGTCGAGGACTACAAGGTCCTCAAGACGACCTGCCCCGCCAACGGCAAGGTCGCCGGTACGGCGTACGCGAAGTGCGGTTCGCAGTGGTGGAGCTACGACACCCCCGAGACGGCGTCGGCCAAGGCCGGCTACGCGAAGTCGCAGGGGCTGGGCGGCGTGTTCGCCTGGGAGCTGTCGGGGGACACCACGAACGCGGAGCTGCTGCGCGCCATCGCCGGCCGCTGCTGACTCTGCTCTTCCCCAGAAGCTGGAGGGCCCGGGCGCGAACCCGTCCGGGCCCTTCGTCCACTCAGGATGCCCGGGGGAACCCGTGCCGCCGCGCGCCGAGCACCACGGCGAGCACCGGCAGCAGGAGCGCCAGGAGCGTCCAGGGGAAGGACTCCGGGCCGGCGGCGTCGAGCAGGACGCCGCCGGCCACCCCGCCCGCGGCCATCGCCGCGTTCCAGAGCGTCACGAGCATGGCCTGCGCGTTGTCCGCCGCCTCTCCGCCCGCGTTGCCGGCCGCGGTCTGCAGCAGCGTCGGGACGCCGCCCCAGCCGAGTCCCCACAGCGCCACGGCGGTGTAGACCAGGACAGGGCTGGTCGCCGCGGTGGCCAAGAGCGTCGCGGCGACGGCGACCAGGACCGTGCTGAGGACGGTCAGCGTGCGCAGCGCCCGGTCGATGCGGGCGCCGACGGCCCAGATCCCGGCCATCGACGCGACGCCGAACACCAGCAGCACGACGTCCACCGCGTCGCCCATCCCGGCGTGCGCCAGGAACGCGGCGACGTAGGTGTAGAGGACCGTGTGCGCCAGGACGAACACGAGCGTCACGGCCAGGACGGGCAGCACACCCGGCACGGCGAGCGTCTTGAGGACCGGCGTGCGGCCGCCCGGCCGCCCCGGGTGGTCGGGGACCTTCGCGGCGATCCAGGCCAGCAGCACGACGGCGATCGCGGACATGACGCCGAACGTCGAACGCCAGCCGAGCAGGCCGCCGAGGAACGTCCCGGCCGGGATGCCGAGCGACAGCGCGAGCGGGATGCCCGCCATCACGACCGCGGTGGCCCGGCCCTGGCTTCCCGGCGGCGCGAGGCGCCGCGCGTACCCGGCCAGCAGCGCCCAGACGACGCCCGCGGCCACGCCGGCGACGAACCGGGCCACCATGGTGAGCGCGTAGTCCGCGGACAGCGCCGTCACGGTGTTGGCGACGGCGAACCCGGCCACCCCGGTGAGCAGCAAGCGCTTGCGGCGCCAGGCCGCGGTCGCCGTCGAGAGGGGGATCGCGGTGAGGGCCGTGCCGAGCGCGTAGACCGTCACGGCCTGGCCCGCGGCGGGTTCGCCGACGCCGAGGCCGGCGCTCATGCCGGGCAGCACGCCGGCGGGCAGCGCCTCGGTGAGCACGGTGACGAACGCGGCGGTGGTGAGCGCGAGCAGGGCGGGGGTCGCCGTCCGGGTGCTGGAGATCGTCATGGCGCTATGCTGAAACCCTCACATACGTGTGAAGGTCTACGTGAGGTGGCGCACATGCGCATCGGGGAGCTCGCGGAGCGCACCGGCACGTCCCGCCGGCTGCTGCGCTACTACGAGGAGCAGGGGCTGATCATCGCCGCGCGCGGGGCGAACGGCTACCGCGCGTACGACGAGCCGGCGGTCGACCGCGTCCTCCAGGTCCGCGGGCTGCTCGACGCCGGGCTGCCCACGCGGATCATCAAACAGATCCTGCCGTGCCTCGACAAGCCCCGCACGATCCACTTCCCGGACGCGACCCCGGAGATGATCGCGACCCTGGAGGACCAGCGCGACCGCATGACCCGCCGGGCGGAATGCCTGCTGCGCAACCGCGACGCGATTTCCGAGTACCTCGACGCGGTGCGCCGCGGCTAGTCGTGGCGTCCGGGAGGCGGACGTTCAGGCGGGCCGGGCGCGGTCGAGCGCGTGGGGGTCAGGGCGGGACAACCTCACCGCGGTGCGCCGCGGCTGGTCGTCGCCGTCGTCGTCGCGCCGGACCCAGTGGAGCGTGTCGGCCTCGGGCCACCACCCGGCCGGTTCGGGGCGAGGACGGGCGCCCTCCTCGCCCCACCAGCGCGGGGGCCCCTCGTCTCCCATGCGTTGCTCCTATGTCAAGCCGCTGTGGGGAGCGTGGTTGGTTGCTGGGTGGTGTCGTGGTGGAGGGTGTTGTAGACGGTGCGGGCGAGGCGTCGTTTGAGGGCGCGGAGTGCTTCCATGGTGGTGTCTCCGGTGGTTCGGCGTCGGTGGATG
>NZ_BAAGUJ010000017.1:0-189972 GCF_054781455.1 Amycolatopsis stemonae
AACTAGTCTTTAGCTAGTCAAGGACGCCATTCGGGTGAACGGCCGCGGTATGCGGCCGGAGACATGGGTGACACAGCCACGGAATGTGGCCCGACCCAGGAAGGGCACGATGAACGGGAACGTGAGTCCCACACTGCGCCGGCGCCGCCTCGGCCGTCAGATGCGCGATCGCCGCACCGCGTTGAAGCTGTCGGGCACCGACATCGCCAACTACATCGGCAAGATGAACCAGTCCCGATGGTCGAAGATCGAGATTGGCAAGGCCAAGCTGACCCACTTCCAGCTCGGCAAGGCGGTAGAAATCCTGCAACCGACGCCTGAACAGGCCGAACGGTGGCATGAGTGGTGGGAGCACGGCGACCAGCTCGGGTGGTGGTCCGACTACGTCGACGTCATCACCGAGCACGACGAGATGCTGGCCGGCTTCGAGCTCGACGCCGCGCACGTGCGCCAGTACGTCGACGCCTACATCCCGACGCTGCTGGCCGACGAGGCGTACACCCGTGCCGTCGTGAGCGCGTCGCAGCACACGCGCCCGGTGGACATGTCGCGGGTCGTGGAGTTCCGGATGCTGCGCCAGCAGCGGCTGACCGACCCGGACTTTCGCTACACCGTGGTGATCGGCGAGGCCGCCCTGCACGGCCACGTCGGCGGCCGCCTCGTGCTGGCCTCGGCGCTGCGGCACCTGCTGGATGCCAACTGGGCGGCCACCGTCGAAATTTTGGTGGCACCGTTCACTGCCGACGCCTACGGTGCCAAGGGCATGAGCTTCGAGATCACCCAGTTCTCCGACCCGGAGGACCCCGAAGCCGTGTTCGTCGAGTCCGGGCCGGGCAGCGGCTTTCTGGAGAAGCCGTCCGAGCTGCGCTACTACAACAACCTGTTCAGCGTGGCCGCCAGCCGCGCGGTCGCGCTCGACATCGAGGACTCGCGCCGGCGGATCGAGGAGATCTGGGCGATGTACAGCGGCTGAGCCAGCCGCCGTTACGGTGATCGTCGCCGCACCCCCGCGCACCCTCTGTGAGCGCGGGGGATGCTGCGTTTGGGTGGGACCACCACCCAGGGCGGCCCCACCCGTAACCGCAGAAGGAGTGGAGATGACAGAAGAACGGCCGCCTATCGAGCGGCTGCGTGAGGGCACGTACATCAAGCCCTCGGCCTCGCCCGACAAGGGCAACTGCTTCCGGCTGACCAGGGTCGGGAGCTGGATCGGGGTGCAGGATGACAAGGAGTACGCGACGACGCCGGTCGCCGAGCGCACCACGCTCGGATTCACGATCGCTGAGCTGGAGGCGTTCCTGATCAGCGCGAAGGCCGGCGAGTTCGACCACCTGATCGCGTAACCGAGTCGCGCAGCGGCAGCAAGACGTGCGGAGGCCCGCGCCGGGAGTGACGGCGCGGGCCTCCGCCGTTGGCAGCCCCGAACGCTACGTAGCCGTGCGCACGCCACGGTATCCGCTTCGGGGGCCACGTCGAGGGAGATCACGCGCACGTCGGAACGCATGGTCGTGAACAATTGACCGCGTCGGCGGCCGCACGCTACCGCCGCCCGCGGGCGGGCGGAACCCGCTCAGTCGAGATCGGGGTCCTTGCCCGGCGGCGGCGCCGGCAACTCGCCCAGCAGGACTCCCAGGTCGATCTCCAGCGCCGCGGCGATGCGCGCGAGCACCAGCACCGTCGGATTCACCTCGCCGCGCTCGATCTCGGCGATGTAGCTCCAGTTCACCCTGGCCCGGCGCCCCAGGCGCTCCAGGCTCCAGCGCTTGGGCGCCTTCGCTAGCCGGGCGGCCCGCACGCGGCTGCCCAGCTCGCGTGCGAAGTCCGAGGGTGGTTCGACGGCCGGCATAGATCGCTATGCCTATAGGCACAATGTGGATCAAGCCAGAGGCGACTGCCATAAGGTGACGCACCTTATGACTATAGGCATAAACTCCGGGTGAATGTGCTGTTCAGGGCACAGCGGCTCCGGTCGGTTGCAACTCCGGGCGGTACGCGACGATGAGCACGGCATCCATCCGGCGACCGGGCGAGGGGAACGAGATGGACGACGCCTGGCCTACTGCCCGGCAGGCCCTGGCCGACGCCGGCGCGACGGTCACCTACCTGCGCCTGCTCTCGGCCGCTTCCTCCCGGACCGCGGCCAGCTCTCCAGACGGCGTCGCCGACACGGGAGAGGTGCACGTGGCGCTGCTGGACACCTCTGTCGAACCGCGGACGCTGTGCGGCCGCCCGGCCGATCGCGGGCGGATCGAGGTGGTCGACTCCCTGGGCGACCGGCCCTGCCTGCGGTGCGTGGCTCGCGCGGCCGAGCTCGCCTGCCTGGCCGGCGGCAACCGCCGATGAGCGAGGTAGGCACCACGGAGACCCGGCTGATCGTGCTGCGCGGCCCGAGCGGCAGCGGCAAGTCCTCCACCGCCGCGGGCCTGCGCGGCCGGCGCGGCCGTGGCTTGGCCCTGGTCGAGCAGGACTACCTGCGCCGCCGGGTGCTGCGCGAGCACGACGTCGACGGCGGGGCGAACATCGACCTGATCGACCAGGTCACCCGGTTCTCCCTCGACCGCGGCTACGACGTCGTGGTCGAGGGCATCCTGGCGGCCGCGCGCTACGGCGCGATGCTCACCCGCCTGCACGCAGACCACCGCGGGCCGACCGCGTTCTACTACTTCGACGTCTCCCTCGAGGAGTCGCTGCGCCGGCACGCCACCCGTCCCCAGGCCGCCGAGTTCGGCCCCGAGCATCTGCGCGGCTGGTACCTCGAGCGCGACCTGCTGCCTGGCATCGGCGAACGCATCGTGCCGGAGACCTCCGAGCTGGAGGCGACCGTCGAGCGCGTCGTCGCCGAGATGTTCCCCGAGCTGGCTGCCGCGCGCACCTGACCAGCCGCCTGGCCCGGGGGTCGGTGTCTCGACGTCGTCGGCGTGCCGGGCGGTGGCCGGTCCGCGGGGTTCAGTCCGCGCGCGGGCGCAGCGGCACGACGTCGGCCAGGCGGCCGGTGTCGTTCCCGCAGGTGCAGACGACGTTGTCGAGCACGCCGCCGACCAGGCCCAGCAGCTCCACGCCGGGCTGGCCTTCGAACTCGCGGATCAGGGTCGCGACGTAGTCGCGGGCCTCGGCCACGGTGAACGGCTGGTCGCCGGGGGCGATGCGGTCCACCAGTACCTCCGCGCGAATCGGGCGTGCGCGGAGCGGGCGCCCCGGCACGCCTGATCATGGCGTGCCGGGGCGCCGGTCGGCGAGCGGGACACGCTCAGGCGTCCGCTGCCGCGTTGATGTCGGCCTCGAAGGAGGCGACGAACTGGCCGCGCGCGGTGCGGTCGGAGATCTCCAGCGCCGTCTGCGCGCCCAGCGTCAGGGCGGCCGACTTCGCCGCGTTCTTCTCCGCGGGCGAGGCGTTGCGCAGCCTCTGGAGTGCTTCCCGCAGCTCCCCGGCGGTGGCCATCAGCGTCCCCGTCCGGCCCGGCGCGGCTCGCGGCCGGCGGTGGACGACGTGGTGATCCTGAGACTGGTATCCATAAGGCGCTCTCCCAGCGAGGGCATGGACGCCGCCCGGGAATCCGGCCAGGAGAAGCGGGCGGCGTCCGCTGATGCGGACACCTCGATCTAAACAGGGTTCAACCCCGATATTCCAGGGTTCAACCCTGATCATTTCGGGTGAACGGGATCGCTGGGACGTGACGGACCACGGTTGCGCCGCGGACCGGCCGACGGCGCACGCTGCGCCGCCGCGCGGGTCAGGCAGCGGGAAAGACGCCGTCGGCGACGAGGCGTTCGCGCCACTGGCCCACCAGAGCGGCGGGCGGCGCGATCGTCTCGCCCGCCAGCAGCAGCCGGACGACCTCCTGGAGCGCCTTCGGCAGGGCATCCTTGGCGACCCGCGCGCGGTTCGGAGTGCCGTCGACCACGGCCAGGGCGGTCGCGGCCTGCTCCAGCGTGATCTTCGCCGGAATGCGCGCGTCGTAGACCGACTCCCCCTCGGGGTCGCGGCGGCGGGCTTGCGGGCGTACCGAAGGCATCGGATCGTCCTCCTAAACAGGGTTGACCACCGATTTTTCGGGGTTCGCTCCCGAAAGGCAAGCCGTGCGGCACCAGCGGCTCGCTGGTGGTGGGCGCGGGCTCCAGCCGGACAGCCCCTGAACAGGCACGAGGGCCCGGACCGTAGATGGTCCGGGCCCCCGCGGTGGGGAGGCCGGTGCGCAACACCGGCCGGGGTTGGGGTCACGGGGCGTTCGGCATCGCGCCGTTGAGGCCCACGACATCGGGGACGGCCGCGGTGCGCACTGACCCCGGCGAGTCCGGCGCGGCGGAGGTGAGTGAGGTGGCGGCCAGGGTCGCCCCGGCCGCGAGTGCCGCGCCGAGGATGGCGCCGGCGAGCACCCGCCGGACCGCGGCGGAGGACGGTGTCGTGGTGCGTGCGGGCATGTCTTCCCCTGCTGCGCGGGTTGGTGGGGCGAGGCCGGGTTCGACCTCGCCCCACCAGCGGATGGGTGTCGGTTCGGCCAGGGTCAGCCGGTGACGGGGTGGTGACCGTCGTGCGGGACCGGCTTGGGCGCCGGCTGGTCGGGCTTCTGGCCGGGCTTGGTCGTGCCGGTCGGCTTGGTCGTGGGCTGGCCGGTCGGGTGCTGCGTGGGGTGGCCGGTCGGCTGACCCGTGGGCTGCTGCGTCGGCGGCTGCTCGGTCGGAGGCGTGCCGGTGCCGCACTTGACCACCGCGACGGTGATGGTCTCCACGGCCTTGCCGCCGGCGCCGATGATCTGGACGGTGGCACCGGCGCCCCCGCCGAAGCTCACCTTGAGGTTGCTGGCCTCCGGCGCGGCCCCGGAGTGGCTGTAGGTCGTCTTGCCGTCGGCGCACTTGGCGCTGACCGACCCGATGGACTTGCCTCCCACGGTCAGCGCGCCCACGGTGGCCTCGGCGATCCCGGCGCCGGCCTTGACCGTGATCCCCGAGGCGCTGAACGTGCCGGCCTTGCCCGCGGCCGACCCGGAGGCGGTCTTGACCGCGCCGTCGCTGGACACCGACGGCGTCGCGCCGACCGGATCGACGCCGGTGGCCGAGACCCCGTAGGCGGTCGAGGTGGTGCCCGCCGCGCTGGCTGGCGACCCGGTGCTGAGCACCAGGGCGACGGCGCCCGCGGCCAGGACACCGCCGGCGCTGACGCCGGCCAGGATGCGCGTGGATCGAGAGGTGGTACGGACCACTGGTCCCCCCTTGGTGTGGTGTGGCCCGGATGGGCCTCTGGATGGGTGTTTCACCTGATCAGCACCGGTGACCCGATCGGGACGTCGCTGCTGATCACCTGAAGCGCATCCGGCGGAATGCGGATGCAGCCGTCAGAACTGGGGTGGCCGTAGACGTCTGCGCTCGGCCACGTGTGCAGGCCGACGGTGCCGGGACCGCCGCCGTAGGACTCGTAGGTGTCGGAGTGCGCGCCGGTCGGCAGCACAATCGGACTGAAAGTCGGGTGAGTGTCCTTAATGGACGCGAGCAGGAACGTGCGGGTGGCCGGGGTCGGCGAGTTCGGCTTGCCGATGCCGACCGTCCAGTGCCCGGTCTCCTTGCCGTCTTTGAACAGCGTCAGTGTGAACCGTGCGCGGTCGACCTCGATGCGGTACGGGCTGTGCGCGGTGGTGACGGTGTCGTCGAGGTAGATCCAGGCCGCGGTGTCGTTGGGTCGCGAGGGCAGCAGGACTTCCGCCCAGCCGGGTTGCTCGGTCACCACCGGCAGCCAGGTGTCGCTGACCAGCTGCGTGGGCGGCAGCGCGGCGATGGCCGGGCCGCCGGGCGAGGCGTAGAGCGGCACCGTGGTCGAGGGGTGCACCAGCCGGCCGCCGGGCACCTGGCCCGGGGCCGGGTCCTTCGGGGCGGCGGCGACGGTGCCGAAGGTGGTGGCCGCGGGCAGCTGGCTCAGCTGCTGCGGGCTCACCGGCTGCGGATCCACGATCGCGGGCCCGTCGTCGGCGCCGGGCTGGACGGCGGCGGTCGCCGTGGCGGTGGCCGTGTTCGTCGCGGCCGATGGCGTGCCGCCGGAGGCGACGGTCCAGCCGGTCACGCCGAGGGCGACGACGACCAGCGCGCCGAGCGTCCAGAGCACGGTCCGGCGGCGGCGCGTCACCGCGGGCGGCTGCTCGAGTCTGTGCCGCGCACCCGAGGGGGTGGTCGGGTCGGTCGTGCCGTCCGGGCGGGGATCGTCTCCGTCCGCGTGGGCATGCCGGTCGCCGTCGCCGTCGATCACGGTGAACCTCCTTCCTGCTCGTTGGGGGGTCTGGGGAGTCGCGGTGCGGCCGCCGCCGTCAGGCAGCGGCGGCCGCACCGCCTCCGATCACTTGCCGAGGGCGGTGACGAAGCCCGAGGTCGGCGTGCCGATGCCGGTCACGGCGTCCCAGCCGGAGCCCGACACCAGCGACTGCGGCTTGGAGTCGAGGTCGAGCAGGTAGGAGCCGTTCTGGGTGGGCACCGAGACGTGGCCGAACCCGGCCATGAACGGCGACCAAACACCCGCCTGCGTCGGCTTCACGTCGGTGATCTGCGGCTTCCCGGCCAGCGCGTAGATCGCGTCGTTCAAGAAGCCCATCCGCGTCAGGCCCTGGGCCTGCTGGGCGTTGGCGACCAGGCCGACGAGGATTGGCGAGGCCAGCGACGTGCCGCCGGAGGAGTAGGCGATGTAGCCCTGCGGCGTGGTGTAGCCAATCGCGATGCCGGTGTAGGAGTCGGCCAGCGCCGCGATGTCCGGCACCGCGCGGTGGCCGTTCGCGACCCCGGCGGGAACCACGTTCTTCTGGTAGTCCGGCTGGTCGTACAGCTTGGACACGCCGCCGCCGGCGCCGCCGGCGAACCGTCCGTCCGCGTCGTTCTGCGCAACCCAGCTGGAGCCCGACTGCGTGTTGCCGGAGTTCTCCCAGCCCGCCGTGAACTTGATCTTCGAGCTGGCGTCCAGCGCCACCGAGGTCCCGCCGACCGCGGTCACCCAGGGGTGCGACGCGGGGAAGCTGGCCTCGGCCTTACCCGCCGCGCCCGGACCGGAGTTGTCGCCCGAGTCGCCGCTGGAGAAGGTCAGCGCCTGGCCCTGGATCGCGGCCTGCACCGCGATGGAGCCCATCTGGTCGCGCTCGGCCTGCGAGACCGCGGTCTCACCGGGGTAGAGCCAGGAGTTGTTGATCAGCGAGACCTTGTTGTCGGCCACGGCCTTGTTCAGCGCGTTGTACAGGTCGTAGCAGCTCTTGGCGCCGTAGTAGACGATCTTCGCTGCCGGGGCGACCTCGTGGATGGACTGCACGTCCAGCGCCTGCTCGCCCGCCCAGCTGTCGGGGTTGCACTTGTCCTGGTTGTCGTAGGAGCCCGGCAGGACCGCGCTGTACTGGCCGGCGGTCAGCGCGGGCGCGCCGAACTGGCTTGCGGCCTTGTTGGTGTCGGCGACGATCGAGTCCAGGTGGTAGGCACCGACGATGCCCACCGTCTGCCCGGCACCGGTGTTCGCGCTGTTCAGGCCGTAGATGGCGCGGATCTGCGGGGCGGTGTAGCCGCACAGGTAGTTGGACTGGTTGCCGCTGGCGTACTTCTGCGGCACCGCGCCGTTGTTGACCTCGCCCCAGTACCGCGCGCAGCTGGACGGATCGCCCGCGGCCGGGGTGACTCCCGGCCGGGCGCCGTTGGCCGCGCGGGGCGCGACCTGCCCGGTGGTGATGGTCTGGCTCGCGTCGTCCAGGCCGAGCACCGCACTCACCGCGCCGCGCACCTGGCGGGGCACCGACACCGCGGACTCTGGCGCGGTCAGGGTGTACGACCGGCCGTCCTTGGTCTGGTGGCGGAAGGTGGCCAGCGAGGTGGCGAAGGTCGTCTGCAACTGCGCGACGTCGCCGGTGACCTCGACGAAGTGGCGGTTGCTCGCGACGCCGTCGACCTTCAGGCCCTGCCCGCGCAGCCAGGAGGTGACCTGGTCGACCGTCTGCTGGGTCGGGCCGAACCGGTCGAGGAATTCCTTGCTGGACAGGAACTTGCCGTGCTGCGGCGAGCCCGGCTTGCTGACCGCCTTGGCGAGCGCTTCCGCGCCCTGCGGGTCACGCAGCGCCAGCGCGACCTTGACGTGCCGCTGCTGGTGCAGGTCGGCGTGCCCGACCTTGGCCGAGGGAGTCGCCCAGCTGGGCTGGTTGCCCTCGACCGCGGAGCGGTCGGCGCCGGGCGAGGTCGTCGATCCCTGGGCGAGCGCGGACGGTGCGGCCGCGATCCCCACGAGTACCGCGCACCCGGCAATCAGCCCGGCCGCACGGGATGGTCGTACTGCCATTAATGTCCCCGATTCCGTTTGCTCTTCCGACACACCGAGACCCCGGCGCCGACAGCGAGCGCTATCGGCAAACGGGACGGATTCGAGAGAAATGCGAAACCGGCATGGCAATAGCGCGCCGGACGATTCCCCCTACGTAGCGACGAGTCCCCCTCGGTGCGGCCAGCGTCTCCCCTGCTGGCCTGCGACCAGCGCGTATCCGCTGGACAGCCCTACTCTGCATCGCCTCGATCGGGAATGTCAACCGTTTCTGAACGAATATTCTCAGCCGTTTTTTCTGGCTCTTTTTGGGCGCGAAAACGGCCCCGGTTCGTGTGGCTAAACCGGGATTGCAAAAGCGTCTTCTATTGTTTTCGGTGACTGTCAGTTCATTGCCGTCACCGTTTCCGCGACGAATGCGCGAAGGGCGCCGCATACCGAGGCGCCGACCTTGGGCACGTAGCCGGTGATCCGCACCCGCTGCCGGGCCCGCGAGGCTCCGGAACGGACTTCGCCGAGGCGCTGCTGGGTCGCCGGTCCGACAAGGCTGAACTCCTGCCCGGCGTCGGTGCGCAGCACCGCGCATCCGGGGTGGCCGGTCGCCCAGCTGGCCTGGCCGTCCACGGTGAGCACCGGCCCGTCCGCCGACGGCGCGGGCAGCGGCACCGTGGCCACCGGCGTTCCCGACGGCGGAGTCGGCGCGGGCGGTGCCGGCGTGTCCGAGCATCCACCCACGACCGCAGCCAGCATCCCGGCGGCGCCGAGCAGCAGCCCGGCACGGACGGCCCGCCCGCCGCGGCCGCGCGCGCCGTGCGCCGGATGCTCAGGTCGTGTCCGCGTTTTCATGTTGTCCCCCTTGGTAATGCTTGAAAGCACCGTCGTGCGTGGACGATGCGATGACGGGGCGGCGCGTTGCCGCGCTGAACGTCCTGATTGGCAGCGGGCGAGCCGTCGAGTGGCCCAGGCGGCCGCGGTGCCCATTCGGTCCGGGTGCCGCGGCCGCGAGCTCATCGCCTGTTGTTCACCGGGCCGGGAATCAGCACCGCGGCAGCGAGCCCCAGGAGCCGGTGCTCTGGTAGATGATGGTGAAGAGGTCCGTGCGCATCCATCCGTAGGACCCGTTGACCGACACCAATCCCCAGGTGTAGCCGCCGCTGGAGACCTTGCAGTTCGCGCCGCCGGTCTGGCCGCGGTAGGCCAGTCCGACGACCGGCCCGTTCGGCACCGAGGATCGGACCCGGGCGCCGTCGACCCGGATCTCGATCGTGTTGGGCATGGCTGCGCGCGCGACCGAAGCCGGCGCCGCCCCCTCGCGGGTGCCCCAGATCCGGGTGCCGTCCGGTGCGGTCACCGGGGCATCCGGGTGCAGGCCGTCGCTGGGCATCCCGGCGTCGAGTCCCGCGCTGGGCGGCGTCGGGCTGGCCGCGGCGGTGGACACGTCCAGGGCAAGCGCGCTGAGCGCGAGCATTCCGGCGAGCGCCGCGCCGGCCAAGGTCCGCGCCGACGCCATCCGGCGCCCCTTCGTCAAAGTCTTCACTGGTTTCCCCTTCTCGTTGCAGTGGTGCAAAATCTGGGCACACGTCACCCGTGTGCGGAATGCGAAAAGCTTCGGATTTGGCTCTGTTAAGCGGTTTTCGGGATGGCGGCCGTCGTTTTCGGCCTCAGCCTCTGCCGCTCGAAGGTGTCCTGGTCGACGACGACGAACGCCAGCGTCGCCTGGCCGACGGTTTCGTGGCCGTCGTGCACGTCGACCTCCCACTCGCTGTAGGGGTGGGTGGCGACGGTGCACCGCGCGGTGATGGTGAGCTCGGCGCCGATGGCGATCGGCGCCTGGTGGTCGAGGTGTTGCCGGGCGCCGAGGCTGCACTCGGCGGGGGCGATGGCGTCGCGGACGGCGTCCATGCAGGGCCACTCGCACAGCTCCAGCAACCGGGCCGAGGCCACCACGTCAGGCTTGCGGGCGAACTCGACGCTGCGCCCGGCCAGCCGTCGCACCGAGTCGGCCGCGGTGACCTGGTAGCGCACGGTGCGGACCGTGCCGCGCAGCCATCCTGTGGCCGCGGCCGGGTCAGGCGACCAGCTGCGCGCCGGCACCGTCTGCCTCCTCCTGCTCGTGCTCGCCCGCGTGCGCGTCGACAGCGGCCCGGATGGCCGTGGTCGAGGTGAAGTACACGCGCAGGTGGCGGGCGCTGATCCCGGCGGTGGCGGCGATCTCGTCGAAGCCGACGTCGTCGGCGCCGCGCTCGGCGAACAGGTCTGCGGCCACGGCGATGATGGTGTCCCGCACGGTGCCTCCCAGGCCGCTCACGGCCAGTCCGGCTGGCCGGTCCGGCAGATCCACTCGCCGTGGATGTTCTGCATCAGCGCCGGGGCCTTGGGCACGTAGTAGGCGTTGACCTGGCGGTGTGGCCCGTCGTGGTAGAGCGGCACTTCGCCCCACGGACCGACGCAGGTGGTGTAGTGGGTGCCGGTGTCCCAGTCGGCGCGGATGAGGATGAAGCTGTCCGCGCAGTGGCGGTAGTGCGCGTCCATCCCCTGCGAGCTGTACCCGCACGGGTACGCGGCGACCGACGCGGCGGCGGTCCCGGCGCCGGCGACGCCGGCCCCGACGGCGGCCAGGCCGACCGCGGCGGCCGCGGCCGCCACGCGCCCGGTGCTGGTCAGTGTCGAGCTCCTGGGCCTGGTGGTTGACATTGCTCGTCCCCTCCCGTCGTGGACGAGCCGGTCCGTCGCATCCCACGCGTGCGCTGCCGACCAACGCGGTCGGCTCCCCTCACGGACCGGCTCAGCCGGACCGGCCCCCACAGCCGGTCCATGGCCGCCAACTCGGACGAACTCCCCAAACGTCCATATGAGTTGACGACTACGGGAGTCGATACTAGGGCTTGCCGGGCCGATGTCAACTCATGTGGACGTACTTTTGTAGGTGGGTCGGTGTGCGGCGTCGGGGCGGCAGCAGCGCCTGTGGCCCGACGGGTCGACCGCCGCGATACGTGTCCACCCAGGACAGCGCCAGATTCCGGGGTTCGGGGACGTCGCGCTCGCGCGCACCGTGGGGGCGCCCGAAGCGCCGTGGCGCCGCGTGGGACCGGTCACCACGTCACGGCGTGGCGGTGGTGGTGATCTCGTAGGTGTAGGTGAGCTGGTCGACGTGGTGACGGGTGCGCGCGCCGGCGGCGAGCAGGGCGCGCACCCGGTCCAGCTGATCCGAGCCGGTGACGACGGCTTCGGTGCGGATCCAGTCGTCGTGGTGGCCGGGGTGCTGCCACACCACGCGGTCGTCGGTGAGGATGACCGTGCCGGTGTCGAACGAGCTGGTGCCGGGCGTGCCGGCACGGCCGCGGATCGTGCCGACCCGGGCCGAGTCGGGCACCGCGGTGAACGCGTCGACGACGCGTCCGGCCCGCCCGAGCTCCCGGAACAACGCGTGCAGCTGCGCGGCGTCGGCGCGCAGCTCGGCGGCCTCGGCGTCGGCCCGGAGTTCGGCGTCGGTCGGCTCGACGATCGCCAGCGTGTACTGGAAGTTCCAGTGCGCCTCGTCGGGCGCGTCGGGGTGCCAGTCGATGTCGGTGGCGTCGTCGTCGTTGGTGAACCACACCTTCCGCGCGACCACCAGTCCACGGCGGCCGCCGCGCAGCGGGTGCACCGTCCCGACCGGCCACGCCGTGCTCTCCGCGGTCGCGCGATTCATCCGCCGGGTGCTGATCGTGTGCAGCGTCTCGGTGTCCCCGGTGGACGCCCGGCCGCTGTCGGCCACGATCTGGGCCCGCCGCCGCTCGGCCTCCTCGACCGCGGCCGCCTTCGCCTCGGCCTCCTGCGTCGCGCGCGCTTCGGCGTTGTCGGTCGCGCGCCGCTGCTGGGCGGCCTTCTGCTCGGCGACCCAGGCGTCGACAACCCGCTGGAGCTCGGCCCGGCTGTCCTCGCTGGGCATGGCGTAGCGGTGGCTGGCGCTGTCCCACACCGCACCCAGCTCACCGGCGCGCCCGTGCAGGGCGACGACGCCGCGCGGGACGGTGACCCACCGGCCGGCCGCCAGCACCTGCCGGGCGGCCTCCTGTTCGGCCCGCGCCCGCTGCTCGTCGGCCAGGACGAGGGGTAGCACCCGCTCGCGTTTGCCGGTGCCGACCCAGCGGGCGCGCACGCCCCAGTCCCACTTCGCGCCCAGCTCGATCAGCTCCTTGTCGAGCTGGGAGTTCTTGGGGCAGCGCACGTAGATCCGGCGCCCCACAACCCAGGCGCGGTCGGCGGAGACGTCCTCGTGAAGGGGCTTGTGCAAGAGGGAGGTGTCCTTTCGCGCGCGAGGGGCAGCCGCGGTGTCTAGCGCCGCTGGCACAGCCCCGCTCGCGCGGGGACAACTCGTCCGGAGTGGACGTCGGACAGTTCGTCGATGGGGTCAGCCCCGCGTACGCGGGGAGGACGAACGCGTGCAGCTTACTCGGGCTGTCGGCCGGGTTCGACCGGGTCGAGCAGGTCGCGGACGGTGATGATGCCGCCGCGCAGCAGCGTTTCGACCGGGTAGGCATCGAGGTCGTCATCCTGGTCGCCGGCGAGAACGTCGAGCCAGTCCGACAGCTCCAGTGAGGCGAGCACGTGCCAGGGTCGCCGCTGCCCCGGCCGCTCGGCCTGCTGGGTGAGCAGCGCGACGGCGTAGGCGACGACAGCCGGCCAGAACCGCTCGACGACCGCACTGGGCACGAGCTCCTGCTCCGGGCCGTCGACGTCGCTACCGTCGTCGAGCTCGTGGGCGAGGTAGGCGTGGAAGCGGTCACGGGCATCCGGGTGCGCGTGGTCGACCGCGGCGAGCACGCGCGCCAGGGACGCGCCGCAGCCGAGCCCGCTCAGCGCTGCCGGCCGCTGGTCGACCGGCGGCAACCACACCCAGGTCTGGTCTGCGCTGCTCCACCATTCCCTTGGCACGTAGGAGGTTCCGGCGCCGCGCCAGTCCTCGTGCAGCCAGTCCGGCAGCCGCGCGCCGCCCAGGCAGCACAGCAGCGCCTGCACTCCTGCCCATCCGGCTGGCGCGGTCAGCGTGCCCGAGGCGGCCTGGTCGAGGTCGAACGCCAGCTGGCCGGGTTCGGGGTCGAGCAGGTCGCCGTCGAACGCGCAGCACGGGCACACCGCGACCTGCGGCCGTGCCGGGCGGGCCAGGCCGCGCGCGGCGTAGCGGTCGCCGCAGATCCCGCAGGCGGTGTCGAGTTTTGAGTCGGCGAGGTCGCGGTGGCGGGCCTGGCCGACGACCCGGTCGAGTTCGGCGACGAGCTCCGCGGGCGTGGCGGTGGCGGGGAGCTCGTGGGCGTCGACACCGGTGACCCGGCCCAGGGCCTCGGAATATTCGACGCTCAGCGGCGCCCACGCCGTCACCGTGAGCGGGGCGGCCAGGTCGAAGACGGCCGGGTCGTCGGGGTGCTCGTCGCCGGTGGCGCCCAGCGGCGGCTCGGCGGCGCGTCCGACGTGGACGGTGGCCGGCCCGGCGTAGAGCGCCAGGGCGTGGAACTGCGGGTGGTGCTCGATGACCACCGGCCAGCCGGCCGCCTCCAGCGCCACGACGAGCGCGTCGCGCAGCTCGGCGGCCAGCCGTCCGCCGCCGGCGCGCTCGAGCGCGGCCTTCGCGCGGACGTGATCGTCGGTCATGCGGGAACTCCCTTGCGCGGCAGTGCTTTCCGCATGCCGCAGCTGCTGTTGGACGGGGCGCGACGCGTGTCGCGCTCGCGCGAGCCCGAAGGAGGCGTGAGCCGGCGCCGCGGTCGGGCGCCACCCTAGCGTGGCCGTCTCGGCCGCGGCGCCGGTCCGCGGTCAGGCATCGCGGCGCAGCAGCAGCCGAGCGAGCTGCCCGTTGGCGACCAGTGCGCGCAGGTGGGCACCGAACCCGTTGACCGCGGCCAGCTGCCGTCCGGCCGGGGCCGAGCGTTCCTCCCGCTCGCGGTCCTCGCGGCGGCGCGCCGGCTTCGCGCCCTTGGCCGCGGCCCGGTGCGCGACGGCGATCTCGCGGTCGACACCGGCCAGGCCGGTCCGCGGGCAGTCCAGCCGCACCAGCCGGTCGTTCTCGTCGAGCACGGCCGGGTCGGCGTCGAGCACCGTGCGCGGGTCGCGTCCCTCGGCGGCCGCGGTGACCACCGCGGCCGCCACGGCCACGTAGCGGGCGATCGCGTTCCGGTACAAGCCGAGCAGCTGTTCACGGTGCTCGCCGGCCAGCTGCCGCTGGCGCTCGGCGCGCCGGTGCCGCTCGCGCCGCAGCTTCACCGCGGCGGCGAACTCCGGCACCGCGCCCTTGCCCGGCACCGGGGGCAGCTCCCCCAGCGTTTCCAGCTCGCGCAGCTGCGTGGCCAGCGTGCGCAGGTCCGTCCCGATCGCCGCGACCGCGTCGGCCAGTTGCCCGAGCCGGGCGTCGACCTCGCGTGGCCACACCGGTTCGGCGTTCGGGTCCGGGTGCGGTGCGGCGACGCCGGGGTAGAGCCGGGCGTACTCCTGCCACCCGTCGGTGTAGTGCGCTACGCCGGCGTCGGTGAGCGTGATGCTGGTCTTCCCGCTGCCGCCGGGGTCGCGGCCGAACTGCACCAGCGCCGGGTCGCGCTCGGCCAGCGCGTCCCACGCGCCGCTGGGGGTGTACCGCAGCACGCCCCGCTTTCCGGCGCGGCGGACGTCGACGAGCATTGACCACATCGTCTCGCTGAGCATCCCGGGCGGCCGGCGGCGGGCGGGCTCGGTGTCGTCGGCGCCGCCGGCGCGAGCGACCGCGCGGCCGAGCGTGGTCAGCTTGATCAGCATCCGGCAGCCGATCATCAGCGGCTCGCGCTTGACCTGGATCAGCCCGCGCTCGATCAGGACGGTCATGGTCGACCCGGCGCCCTGGTCCCACACCTTGCGCTGGTTGAGCTCGAACTGGAGATCGCCGGACGGTCCGCTGCCCAGCGGGTCGTCGACGATGCCGTAGTCCAGCCAGCGCCACTGCGACGCCGGCCGGGACCGCTCACCGCGGGCGAACGCGCCGCGCGCGCTGGCTTCGGCGTCCTGGTCGGCGCGGTAGATCACGATCAGCCAGGTCTGCTGCCGCTCGTTGAGGCCCTGCCACAGCTCGGCGGACTTCTGAACAGCGGAAACTTTCGGCATCGGGTCCTCGTCGTGGGGGCGCGGCCGCGGTCAGGCGGCAGGCTGGACGGTACGGGCGAACTCCAGGCAGCGTTCGCAGGTGGCCGGCTCGTCGACGGGCTCGCCGAGCACCAGCGGGCTGGAGCGGCGCGGCGTCTCGCACAGCGCGCGCCCGGCCGGGTGCCGCCGGCGCGGCGAGCGGGCATCGACGCAGGGCACGACGTGCCCCAGCGGCCCGGTCGTGCCGGTGTGACGGGGGTTGAGGCGGACCTCGACCGCCACGGCGCAGCCGGCGAGCACCGTCTCCCACCGCTGCCGGCGCTGCCGCTGCTCGGCTTCCCGTCGCTCGGTCCGGGCGCGTTCGTGCTGTTCAGCCTCGGTTTTCCAACGCTTTAGCCGCTCGGGCAGCGGCGGGTCGAGCTCGCGGCGGTGCGCCAGGATCAGCAGCCGGGCGTCGGTCGTGCTGACCGCCCGGAGGCTGCCGGGAAACGGGCGGCCCAGCACCGCGGAGGCCCACTCGGTGGTGTGCGCCCGGATCACCGCGGTGCCCTCGTCGACCTCCTGCGGGGACACGAACGGCCCGAACACCGCGGTGGTCTGAGCGCGCAGCGCGTCGTATTCCGGGTAGGCCGGTTCCGGGTGGCGGGCGATCTGTTCGAGCTCGGCGAGGGACGGCATGGCCGGTGGCCTCCGATCAAGGCTGGGGTGGAAACGAGAAGGCGGCGGTGGCACCGGTAGGGGCGGTGCCACCGCCGCGTGGGCTGGTGGGTCGGAGCGAGCCGGGACGGACGTCCCCGGCTCGACTGCGGATCAGGACCGGTGCGCGGCGGCGAAGTAGGCGTCCAGGACCTCGGCGGTCATGCCGCGGCACTCGTTGGCCACCTCGCGGTTGCTCCAGTTCTGGCCGCGCACCTTCGCCAGCCGCTCCGCGGCCGCCGCCAGCGCGACCGGGTCCAGCGGCATCGAGCCGCTGACCGCCCACGCGGCGATCGCGGTGGCCTGGGCGGCGTCGACGTCGGGCAGGATCTCGCGGACCTTGGCCAGCGTCGCCAGGCGCTGGTCGGTGGACACGGTTTCCGGGGTGGCGGTGGTCATCGGCGTGAGCCCTTTCGCGGTTCGATGTTGTTGGGGTGTCAGGACTTGTCGGGGGTGGTAGTGGGCGGGACGGGGCATGGCTGGCCGGGCTGCGCGTTGCGGGAGACGTCTTCGGTGACCTCCAGCTGGACCATGTGCGGCGCGTCCGGGTCGCGGTAGTGCGGCGCGCCGCTGTCCGGGCTGTGGATCTCGTCCCAGACTTCCGTCGCCGGTTCGCACACGACGTACCAGTGCACCGGCGGCAGATCCGGGCCGATCTTGTTGCAGCACATGCCGGTGCTGGACACCAGCCACGGACCGCGGGCGGGGTCGAGGTCGGCCGGGGATCCGCTTGCAGTCCACGGCGCGGCGGAGGGCGAGGACTCCGGCATGGTCGCGGTCCCGCCGCAGCCGGCCAGGAGCAGGGCGGCCGACGCGGCGAGCAGTAGCCGGGTGACGGGCATCGTGTCGAGCCTTTCGCAGCGGGAACCGGGTGCGAGCTGGCGGCCGCCACGGACGGGGAAGCCTGCGGCGGCCGGGAGAGAGCTACGCGCGGCAGGCGGCCGGGGAGGCGACCCAGTAGAAGCTGCTGGTCTCGTGCCCCGGCAGCCAGCGCATGCTCGCGGCGAGCTGCGTGTCCGCCCACGTCTGGGCGTCCTCCGCCGACAGCTTCTCGCTGGTGTGGGCGATCAACTCGGCGTCGACGAACAGCGACCAGCCGGCCTTCTGGCTCCAGGCGCTCTCGTCGGACTCGGCCCAGACCAGCTCGGTGCGGAACACGCGGCTGTCGGGCCCCATGCCCTGCGCGACCGCCGCCGGCGTGGGAGTGGCGTCCTCGATCCGCTCGCGCAGGTAGCGCGCGCCGGCGGCGTCGATCCGCAGCCACATGCGGACCGTCTTACCGTCCTCGGTGGTGGCGTAGGCGACCGCGACGACGTCGCCCTTCGAGCCGTTCGGGTCGACGCGTAGCTGCACCACCTCGCCGGTGAACTCGATATCCACGTCGCCGCTGTTCACCGTGCTGGTGACCTCGGGGCTCGCGGTCGGCTTCATCCCGTCTCCCATTCCTAGCCGGTAGGTTCGGTAGGTCGAAACTACCGAACCTACCGTAACTCTGCAAGAGGTTCGGCAGTCCCGGAAGGTCCGGTAGTTCCACGATGACGGCCATCGGCACGCGGGCAACCAAGGCGCGCCAGGAACCGGACGACCAGACGGTCGCGGGCGAGGGCCGTTTCTGCCTGTCCTGCCCCGGCCGGGGCCCCGGCGACACCACCCGCACCGCCGTCGCGCAAGGGCGCGCAAACGCGAGACGGCCCCCTGAACAAGCTGTTCAGGGGGCCGCCCGAGGGGTCTGACCGTTCCGCGCGGGTAGTGCGTCAGCCGCGGAGCTCGTCCATCTCTGTCTCGCCTACCTCTGTCTCGCCCAGCTGGGCGTCCTCGGCGATCTCGCCGTCTCCACTGCCCGAGCTGATCGCCGTGGCGCGCAGCTGCGCCCGGTGCAGGCGGACCGCCTCCTGCGTCCCGAGCAGGCGCAGGTTCTCCCGCGCGGCGCGGCCCTCTTCGCGCTCCACCCAGACGGCGAGCTCGTCGTCGGTGGTCGCGGCGGTGAGCTCACCGTCGGCCAGGTGCCCGTGCTCGGCATCCCAATCGCTGAAGTCGCGCAGCTCCCGGGGGTCGCTGTCCAGCAGCGCCGTCCGGTACCAGGCCCGTACGCCCAGCACGTCCAGGCCGACGCCGCTGCCGTCGCTGTAGGGCTTGCCGAACGTCTTCTTGATCTCGCCGTTCCAGCGCTCGTTGTGACCCAGGTACCGCGTCACGTACTCGCACTCCTTGGCCAGCCCGGCCTGAGACAGCAGCAGCAACTCCGGCCGGTAGACGTGCGGGTACCGCCGCACGATCACCTCGAAGTCCACCAGGTCGCGGTCCTCGTCCGCGGCGCCGACCCTGGGGTCGCGCTGGCACAACCGGCCGATGTTGCGGCCGGCCGTGGCCGAACCTGCCGACCAGTCCAGCTCGCCACCGGCCACGAACAGGCCATCCAGCAGAGCCTGCGCGTACGTCACCAGGGTCTCCAGCAACGCGTTCGCCGCCGGGACGTCGAGGTAGGGCAGCTCCTTGACCCCGGAGTCGATCACCCAGCTCAGCAGCTCCGGAACCGGCTGGAACCACATGTGCGGCCCTCGGAAGGAGAAGAGCGTGCCGGGGTGCCACCGCTTCCACGTCTCGCGGGGAACGTCGTTGACCGCCTTCCACTGCGGCAGCCACGGCTCCAGGTGCTCGGTGCTCTCGTGGAAGCTGAGCTCCGCCGTTGCCACGTTCAGCATGATGCTCTGGTAGTGCCCCGGCCGTGATCGGCCCTCGATCGGCTCGGACGTCACTACGTCCGTCACCGGCGTGACGCTCACCCGTGGCGCGCCGTAGCGCGCCACGGTGACCTCCGGGATCTGCCCGGCAGCGTTCATTATCGAATTTCTCCCTCGACCGAATGCGGGATTGCTGAAGGGTTCCGGCACGACCGCCGTCGCCTCAGCTGCTCGGCGCGGACCGGGCCCGACGCGCGTCGGCCAGGGCCGCCTTCTTCACCGGCGTGTCCGCCAGCGCCTCGACCGAGTCGAGATCGTCGATGTGGTCGAGGGCGCCGCGCGCCTCGCTGTACGCCTGGCTGTCGGGGACCGTCTCGCCGAACTGATTCGCCATCTTGCTGCTCCTTCGCGGTGTCTCGTCGTGTCGAACTCGTGGTTGCGCAGCCGCCCGGCCGGTCCGGGCGGCTGCGGGTCTGGTGATCTCCGCGTTGTGCGGGGCGCGAGGCCCGGACCGCCAGCTGGGGGGAGGTGCCGTGCGGTCCGGGCCTCGCTCGCGGGGCCGCCGGCGTGGTGCGCGCCGTGCGACCGAAGGCCATGGCCGGGGCCGAGCCGCGGGGAGGCAATAGCGGCTCGGCCCCGGAGGAAGCCGGGAGCGCTCGCGCTGCGGGTGCGCGATCGGGGTTGCGCTCGACCGGCCGGGAGTCTGCTGGCGGGGCCGGGCAGGCGGGGAAGCCCTGCCCGGCCCCGCGGAACCGGCAGGGCACCAGGGCTGGTGCGCGACTGCTGCCGATTCCGGCCTGGGGAACTCGGTAGGTTCGGTAGCTCCGGTAGATTCAAGCTACCGAACCTACCGACACTCGCGCAAGGGGGTCAGGCAAAGCAATTTCCGCGGCCATGACCCGGCGGCCTCGGCGACGCTCACGCCGCCGCTCCGAGGACGCTGCGGACCGCCGACGGCACCGCCCGGTACAGGCCCAGCCGTCCTGGACCGGCGATCGGGGCGCTGAACAGCAGCGACTCGGCGAACTGCCAGTGGAACGCGCCCGGTTCACCCCACGGCCGACAGCAACCGGCATCGGGGTGGACGTCCACCAGCTCGGCGACGCCGAGATAGCCCTCCGGCTCGTCGCGGGCGACCTCGATGCCCAGCGCCGCGGCGACTTCCCGGCCGCGGGGTTCCCAGCGCTGCCCGGCGTGCAGGACAACCCGGCCCCGCCAGCGGGTCGACCACGAGCGGTTCTCGATGTTCTTGCCTCTGAACAGCAGGTTCGCCCACGGGCGGCGCACGCTGAGGACCCGGAACTCCGCCGGCGCCGCACGGTAGAGCCGCAACGGCGTCGAGTTCGCCAGCCGGCTCGGGTGCCGCGGGAAGCCCTCGGCCGTGACGCCGAGGCACAGCAGGTCCAGCCCGGCGCTGGTCAGCGTCGCCGCGACCCGCTGATCCCGATCGAGCAGCTGCCCGCCCGCTCCCCACGCCACGATCACCCGGCTGCCCGGCAGCCGTGCTGCCAGCCGCGCGACCGCGGCGAGCACCTGGTCGTTGTGCGGCCCGATCGGCTCGGCGTGCTCAGCCAGCCGCTTGGGGTCTGTCGAGCGCAACGCGAACAGGTTCACCACGCCAAGCGATCCGCAGCCTTCACGTCGCGCGAACGCCACGCACCGGCGGATGGTTTGGTCGTCGTCGGTCGCGGTGGCGGTCGAGGGGTTCAGCATCACCAGCAGCGCGATCGGGCCCGGCCCCCAGTGCCTGAACAGCGCATATCGGTAGAACCCGTCCGGGTCGAACACCGCGGACGCGGATCCGAGAAGGTCCGGATGCTCGTCGACGACCAGGCCCTCGCCGACCTCGTCCAGCACCCGCTCGAGCAGCGTCATCGCCCGCCGCCTAGGTGCCGAACCGGCGTCGAGGTGCCCGCGGGTGTCGCATGCACCAGCTGGTCGGCGAACGCGACGGCATCCCAGCCCTCGCTGGGTAGCGACGGCAGCGCGGCGGCGAGGTCGGCGTAGCCGCCCACGACGAACTCCTCGGGCACCCGGCGCGGGAACCCGCAGGGGCACAACGTCGCGTCGCGTCGCCCGTTGCGCTCGAGGCACACCTCCAACGGCGGAAGCAGGACGAAGGCTGCGGTCGTCGCGCCGTGCTCAGCGGCGAGGACTTGCAAGGCCATCCGGCTGGCGCGGTCGGTGCTGGTCGCATCCCAGAGCACCTGACGGCCACTCGCCAGCACGGCACCGGCCTGCGTGTACGCCATATGCAGGGCGGCTGCGGTGACCGCCTGATCGGACTCGCACCGGAACGGGGACAGCAGAGCCCGGTTCTCGTCCAGGTTCACCGCCGGCACCTCCGGCAGCCAGCGACGACGCCACGTCGTCTTGCCACTGCCCGGCGCTCCCAGCAACGCGACCAGCAGTGGCCCGTCCCCGAAGACCTCAAGCAATTCCGGCTTCCCCGGAAACCGTGACGGATCAGCGACGACCGGCGAACTAGTTGCTCCAGAGGCCAGGACCATCGTCACGTCCCCACCTCGCCTTCCTCATCCCGGGTGGGCGGCGCCAGCGCCACAAGCGCCCTGTTCAGGGCGGTCAGGGCCTGCTCGTGCTGTTCAGCGACCCGTCGGACGTGACGCACCACCTCCTCGGTTGCCCCGCCGGTTCGGAGCTGGTCGACGGCGAAGACCGCGCGCAGCGCCTCACTGAGCCACGGCGAGGGTTTCTCGAGCGCGTGCCGCAGCCTCCAATCCGGCAACCCAGTAACGGCAGACAGTGCTGACCCGGCCGCGGCAGCGTCTCCTGAAACCGCGGTCGCGCTCTCGCGAATGCGTTCGAGCTGTTCACGAGCCTGTTCAGCGAGCTGGAGCCGTACCTGCTCAGCCGTCGCGGCGCACTCACCCGCCCGCATGCGGTCGAGCTTCTTGACGATCTCCCACAGCTCCAGCCACCCCAGCTCAGGAGTGCGGGTGTCCGCGCGGGTCACGATCTTCATCCGCGCCGCCGACCGCGGGGACGGCACCATCAGGCCCCACCCGGCGGGCAGTTCCTCCGGCCGCACCACGTCGGTGGACGGCGCGGCGATCCACCATCGGTGAGTGGCCGCGAACCACGGGTCGGCCTTCTCCGGCGCGTCGAGCTCCGCCAGCCAGTCGCTGCGGGACACCTTGATCTCGAACCCGTCCAGCCCCTGCCGAGAGCGAGTGAGGTTGACGACCAGGGCGTCGATCCTGCGGCCGGCCGGGGACGGCACCTCGGTCAGCAGCACCGCACCGGGAAGGAGCTGTTCAGCGCTGATCGGCAGCCCGGCCGCCAGCTTCGGCGGCGGAAGGTAGTGCGCTCGCAGGCGGGCGACGAGCGCCGCCGCCGTCATGACGCTCGTGGTCGTCACCTGAGCACCCCCCGCTTCCACGACGCCCCGCGGCTGGCGCACGTGGACGACTCCGAGGGTCGGATGCCGAGTGCAGGGGGCAGGCTTGGCGATGTCGCTGCTCGTGGTGCATCGTTCATAGTGCGCGTTGTCCCTTCGGATCGGTTGGGTCGCGTGGTGATGCCCTGGTGGGCAAAAGGGGGCTGCATCCCCGTTCACCAGGGCATCCGGCTCTCCGGGCTGGCGCCACGGTCGAGGGCCAGGTTCAGAGGCGGCTCGCTGTTCGCGGCTGTGGATGATGTCGGTCCGTGATGAGACAATGACGTGGACGACACGAAGAAAGGCGAGGTCAGGCGATGGGCAGCCAGCATGAGCAGATGCCGCCATGGCTGGTGGCCAGCCTGGACCAGCTCGACGCGGGCGCCCGCGACTTCAACGTCCGGTCCCGGACCGGGTTCGAGAAGATGGTCCGCGGACGTGCGCATGACGAGCGTGAAGTTGCTGAAGCGATGGCTTGGTACGACACCACGCAGGGCCACCTGGACGCCGCGCTAGCAACCGCTCTCGGCGGACCTGGCACCGGCACGGCCGCGCCGGCAACGAGCGCACCGCCCCAGCCGGAGCCGTATGCGCACGACACGTTCGATGACGACGACGCGTTCGATGAGGACGAGTACCGCGTGCCCGAACCGCGCTTGCGGATACCGGAGCTGAACTTCGAGCTTCCCGACGCTCCCGACCGCTCCACCCGCCTCCTGCAAGCCCCTGGTGTGTACATCAAGGGCCTCTGGATCGGCGCGATGTTGGGAGGCGGAACTTGGTTCGTGCTTACCGGCCTTCTGCGCTGGTGGCTCGACACGGCATGGTGGGGCTGGTGGCCAGGTGTGCTTACCGTGCCCATCGCGCTCGTGGTGTTCGTTTGGTGGTTTGCAACCGTTCGCCGCGACGTGAAGACGTGGGTACGGAAGGGTGGACTGAAGCCACTGCGAGAGCGGTTCAAGGGGTAACCCCGGCGCCGGCGGTCATGCGTCAGTCCTGGTGTCGGTCCCGGAGTCGACGTTCGAGTAGTAGGCACTCAGAGCGGCAAGAACGACGGTCAGCTCGTCTGGGTGGACGAGCACGTCCCGGGCCTGGGACCCGTTCTGCGCCCCGACCACTCCGCGGTCTTCCAGCAGCTCCATCAGCCGGCCCGCCCTGGCGAAACCGACGCGCAACTTCCGTTGCAGCATCGAGGTGGAGCCGAACTGCGATGTGACGACGAGTTCGGCGGCCTGAAGCAGCTCGTCGAGGTCACCGATATCCGGAGCAGGCACCTTCGCTCCACCGGTCTTGCCTGCGACGCTGTCGATAGCTTCGGTTTGCGCCTGGCTCTTGGCGAAGTTGACGACCGCGGCGATCTCCTCGTCGCCGACGAACGCGCCCTGAATGCGGACCGGCTTCCCGGCGCCCATCGGCAGGTAGAGCGCGTCGCCCATGCCGATGAGCTTTTCCGCGCCCGGCTGGTCCAGGATGACCCGCGAGTCGGTCAGCGACGACGTCGCGAACGCCAGCCGCGAAGGCACGTTGGACTTGATCAGGCCGGTGACGACGTCGACCGACGGCCGCTGCGTCGCCAGGACCAGGTGGATCCCCGCCGCACGGGCCTTCTGGGTGATCCGGACGATCGCGTCTTCGACGTCACGCGGCGCCGTCATCATCAGGTCGGCGAGCTCGTCGACGATCGCCATGATGTACGGGTACGGCCGGTACTCGCGCTCGGACCCCGGCGGCGCGGTGATCTCCCCCGCCTTGACCTTGCGGTTGAAGTCGTCGATGTGCCGGACCCGGTTGGCCTGCATGTCCTGGTAGCGCTGCTCCATCTCCTCCACCAGCCAGGCCAGCGCGGCGGCGGCCTTCTTCGGCTGGGTGATGATGGGCGTGATCAGGTGCGGGATGCCCTCGTACGGCGTCAGCTCGACCATCTTCGGGTCGATCAAGATCATCCGCACCTCTTCGGGCGTCGATCGGGCGAGCAGCGACACCAGCATCGAGTTGACGAAGCTCGACTTACCGGAACCGGTGGAACCGGCGACCAGCAGGTGGGGCATCTTCGTCAGGTTCGCGGTGACGAAGTGGCCCTCGATGTCCTTGCCGAGCCCGATCACCATCGGGTGGTTGTCCTTCAGGGCAGTGCTCGACAGCAGGGTGTCGCCGAGGTGGACGGTCTGCCGGTTGACGTTCGGGACCTCGACGCCGACCGCGGACTTGCCGGGGATGGGCGCCAGCAGCCGGACGTTGTCCGTTGCCACGGCGTACGCGATGTTCTTGGTTAGCGCGGTGATCTTTTCGACCTTCACCCCCGGACCCAGCTCGACCTCGTGGCGAGTGACCGTCGGGCCGCAGGTGAAGCCGGTGACCTTGGCGTTCACCTTGAACTCCTCGAACACGGCAGTGATCGCCTTGGCCTGCCTGCTGACACCCTCGCGGTCGATCTCGGAGTGGTCGCCGCGCGCGAGCAGGTCAGCCGGCGGGAGTTGGTAGCTGCTCGAAGAAACACGGCAGACCGCGGGCTGAGCTGACTGGAGAGCGTCCAAGTCGACAGGAGCGACCTCGTCCGACGTCGGCTCTTCGAAGATGTCCGATGTGGAATCCGGCACCGTGCCCGAGGTGCCGGAGGTGGCGACGCGTGGCCGGTTTCGGCGCGGAGTCGAGGCAGGCTGATCACTTACACCGGCCTGGGCGACGTCGGTGGCGTCGGGCGTGCCGATGAACGTCTCCTTGAGGACGGCTCGGACAGTCGCCAGCGATACGTTGCCGATCAGGATGGCGCCGAAGATGCAGCCCGCAAGGAGGAGAGGCGTGGCGAGCCACACCGTGACCGACTCCGCGAGAAGGCCGCCCGCCAGGGAACCGACTGCACCACCAGCAGAGGCAAAAACCTCGAACAGGCCGGGGATCGTGGCCACCAGCAGCACGGCACCCGAGATGAGGCGAGGGCGGCGCTCAACCCGCGCGGTGGTGAGCATGAGCGTGACCGCCGTCGCCATCAGCACAACAGGAACAGCGAGGCCAGGCAGGCCGAGCAGAGCGTGGATGCCGTCGCCAACCCGTCGCCCGGTCGAACCGCCAGCCTGGAACCAGGCCGTGCTTGCTACCACGACAGCAGCCACGATGAGGCCGAGTGCTGTGCAGTCACGCTGGTGTGGAACGTCGAGTTCACGGGTGCTACCGACTGCTCGGGTGAGCTTGCCCGTGCCTCGAGCAGCCGACTTCCACGCGGTCGCTACCGAGGCGGTGAAGTTCCCGCTCTTCGACCGGCCGCTCCCCCTGCGCCGCGCGGGTTTCCGCGCCGACGTCCGGGTCCTGGAGGGCTGGCGTTTCCGGCTGGTCACTTGTCGCCGCCCTTCGGGGCGTGGTGGGTGAGGTACCAGCGAGCTCCGCGGCCGGAGCCGGCCAGCACGGCCTTGTTCCGGTTGGCGAGGTCCCGCAGGCGGGCCCTGACGGTCTCCGAGGACGGCGTCTTGCCGGCTTTCCCCAGCGCTGCAACGATCTCGCCGACCGGTGCGCCCTTGGATCCCTGCCGGCCCATGATCTCCAGGGCAGCCCGGATGATCGGGTCATCGTCTGGGAACGCCTGCGGCGCCTCGTCGCGGCCAGCGGCCTCCGCCACCGTGACAGTCGGCTCGATCGTGGCGATCGCGGACGTCAGTTCATCCAGTTCGGCGGTCGCTCCGGCAAGCTGCTTGTCCAGCTGCGCCCTCATCATCTCGCCGCGCTGCTCCCGTGCGGCGTCTGACTCACCGGTTGGGATACCCAAGTCCAGCAGGACGCTGGCGGTGTCGAGTTCTGCGATGTCCATCTGGGAGTCGTCCTCGTCGGTCATGACGGCTTCGCCGTCGTCGGTGATAGCGGTGATGCCGGGGACCGACAGGCGGCCGTCCAGCATCGCGTCAAGCCAAGAGATGTTGGTGCGGAGCTGGCTGATCACGGCGTCCTGGTCGTCCTCGGACACCGGAGGCTCCACGGTGACGCGCGGCGTCACGACTTCTTCAGGCGTGAGCAGCGGGTTGTCGGGGAGGAAGACCTTCCGGTTGGCGTACGCCTCACCCGCGGCTTGCGCGGACACCGCATCGAGCTTCGGCCGGAACGGGGCGTAAAGGGCGGCGATCGCGGGGATGTCGCCCAGCGCCTCGAACGTGCCCTCGTCCGCCTCGTCGTCGCCTTCGCGGACGAGCCAGCCGCGGCGGTGGGTCATCTCGCCGGTCTCCGCGTCCTGATCGATGCCTTCGCCGGGCAGCATCGCGGTCACGTCGTTTTGCACCAGCTCGGCGTTGTTCAGCACGTAGCCGGCCTCGGTCTCGTGGAGCACCTTCAACAGCGTGCGGCTGTCGCACTGGGTGATCACCGAGTGGAACCCGTTGCCGTAGTCGGTCTGCACGCCACGTTGACCCCACAGTTCGAGGCGCACGCCTTGCGCACGGGCCTGCCGCGCGATGTTGGCGAGGAACTTGTTCATCCGCTCGCTGCCCAGCGCCTCCCACAACGCGGGCAGCTCATCGATGATGAGCACGATGGTGGGCGCAGTCTTGGGAGAGACCACCGCGCCGGTGCGGTAGGCCGGATGGCGACCGCGAGCGTTGATGATGTTGACGATCGCCTTCAACATCGCGTTCGCGTCAGGGATCTCGGTGGCCAGCCAGTCGATGCAACTTCCCCAGGGCGCGAAGTGCTTGCCTCGTTTCGCGCTGACGTCGATGGCCCAGACGATCGCGTCGCGGCACGGCATCAGCGACGCGATTTCCGAGTTGATGTCGGAGGTCTTGCCGGAGCCGCTTTTGCCGACGCCGAATTTGTGGAAGGGACCGTAGCCCTTCTTGAAAATCGTCTCGGTCGCGTAGGACTGGTCGGCCTTGAAGCCCTTGAGAATCGGATCACGGACGGTCGCCATGCCGGGCATGAGGCGGCGCAGGTGGCGCGGGATGACGATCGGCTCGGTAGCGCCGCCGGACTGGTGGTGCTCGATCGCGCAATGGACCAGCTCGGTGAGCTCCGGCAGGTGCTGCACGATCGGGTGCAACAGGCTCGTCTCCATCGACCACTGCTTCCGCCAGATGACGTCGACGTAGACGTGGTTGACGTCTTCCTCGATGGCGTGCGCCGTTACGGCGCCCTTGCGGGTGCGGCCAGGCAGGTGCTTGGCGATCATGGCCGGCGCGGACACCACGAACGCGTCAGCGGTGGTGGAGGCTTCGGAGATGTCGATGTGGTAGCGAAAGCCGATCTGCGTGTCCTTCGCGTCGGTGATCGGCTCCCGGTAGAACATTCGAGCGCCAGGCCACCCGGCGCGGGCGAGGATGCCATCGCGGTCGTCGCCCTCGTCGGAGACGGCGTTCCACTCGTTCGACGTCGCCCGCTCCGAGACACCCTGCTTGCGGACGCCGCGACGTTCATGCCAGGTCAAGTGCGAGGCGATGAGCCCGACCAGGCCGGCGACATCGACCATCGGCGTGAAGCCGACCAGGCCGGCCAGCGCGGACCACGCTGCTGCCGAGAGACCGTGAACGGCGATGTGCTTACGCTCGTTCTCGGACAGCCGACCCAGCCAGGCGTTGACCGCGGTCACAGCAGCAGCCGAAAGCCCGAATGCCGCGCCGATGGTCGGAGAAATCTCGTGCAGCAGCACGCTGGTCGTCAGCGCGGACCCGTTGATCATCAAGGGGCGCAGCTGGTGAGAGTTTCGCGACGCGAGGGCACGCGACTGAGCCTTGAGCTTGTCGTGGCGGGCCTTCTTCTTCTCCGCCTTGGCCTTGGCCTTGGCGTCGGCCTTTGCCTGTGCTTTCGGGCTTTTGACCTTCGTCGCGTTCGCCATCGGAGTCGTTCTCGCTCTCTGATCAAACCGATCGTTCGCAGGTGGATTGGTCAGGGACAACACCCGGCCACCCCGCACGGGAGATTGGGGTGGCCGGGATTGACCGCGACCATCTCGGGATTAGCGCTGGAAGAAGCGGGACTCGTCGCGCATCGTGCGGCCACGTGCACCGTTGGTCTCGAACCGATCCTGGTAGAGCCACCAGAAGTCCTTGGTCGCCCCCGCGGTCATCTGCATGGCCGTGCCGAGAATCGGGCCGGTCAGGTAGAGCTTCTGAAGTGCGCGGGGGTCCATCTTCTCCTGAATGTCCATGCGCAACGCGAGCACGGTGACCGCCTCCGCCCCCAGTCGAAAGGCGTGCGCCGTGCCGGCGAGCATCTGCAACCAGTCCTGGAAACCTTCGGGGGTGTAGTCCGCGAGCAGAGCAAAACCCCTGTTCAGGTGGACGGTCGGGTCGTTCGACATGGTTCCTCCAGTGGTGCTGATCGAGCTCAACTTCGGGGTGCTGCTGGTGTGGGCCTTCTGAGCGGCGGTCGAGCGATCGCCACGGTCGCTCTCTGCCGCCTGAGCTGCATGCGCTCCGCTGTCCGGACGCTGCGGTTGGGCAGCCTTGTTGTCGGGCGGGACGACGTAGTCCCACTCCATGCGGGGACCGACCCATCCGGGTACGTAGCCATCAGGCCGCAGCAGCTTGTGGTTCTCCAGCTCGCGCCGCCGCGCCTTGTCCTCTGTGGACTCGCGTTGCGGCGTGGGCGTCTCTTGAACATCTGGTTTGTTCTGCTGCCAGACGCCGGGCGTGGCCTCGGGGAGTCCGGCCCGGCGGGCTTCCTTGTCCGGGTCGCCGGTCGGGGTGCGGCCGAGGTCAACGTCATCGAGACCGGCGAGCTTCGCTCGTGCTCGCCGAACAGCAGCGTCCTCGTCGGACGAGGGTTCCACCCGCACACCCGAAGCCGGCTTCGGCGCATCACCCGAACCTTCGCGAGTGCCGACACCACCTCGACCGACCGAGTCGCCGTTGCTTCCGCGGTCGACCGGCGCGGTGTCGGCGAGGTTGTCCGCCGCTCGACGGATTGCCTCGGCCTCCGCTCGACGACCAGCGGCACTCGAGCCGCCGCTGAACACACCGAACTGACGAATCGGGTGTACCCGACCCTTGCGAGGTGCGACCGCAGCTGCCGCACGTGCCGCCACCGGGGTGATCCGGCTCCAGTCCCGTTGAATCGAGCGGACGTGCAGCTCAGACAGCCGTGTCGCTGCCGCGTACCGCATTCGGCGGACCCGGACCCGGTTGCGGGCCTGCATCCGAACGATCCGGCGGGCCGCAGCGTCGCCGTAGACAACGCTGCGGGAATGCACGTACCGAGCAGCGTGCCCGGCAACGCGGCTCACATGCGGCCGGACCGCGCGGTAGCCGCGGTAGGAGTGCCGCACGGTCCAGCGGGTCGTCAGGTAGGCGCCGGCGACAGCGACGGCGGCTGTGCCGGCCGCAGCGCGGCCGACAACTACGAGTCCACGACCGGCGACGCGGACGTGTCGGATCTTGCCCTTCCCCGCAACGGCAGGACGCTTCTTGTAGATGATCCGCCGGGCCTGCTGACCACGATGGATCATGTCGCGGGCGTACTCGCCAACCTCCCGCTCGACCCGGTTGAACCACTGGTCCGGGTCGCCGTGACGACCCGCGCGCCGACCTGCCAGGTGCCCCGCCGCACGGACGGGGCGGGTAGGTGCGGCGGGACGGCTTCGCCGGCGGCTGCTGGTGGTGGTCGGCATCGATCAGCCCGCCACCATCGTGACGCCGGCAATGACGATCGCTGCGAACAGAGCCGCGAGCAGTACGCGGCCCAACCGACGCGGGTCGTTGACCGCGACCGCGGACTGGGCCGCCAGCCACGACACCAGGTTGAGGGCGGTCGCCGTCGGGGTCGAGACGGTGGCCCAGCCGCTGTACAGGACTTTCCCGACGACGAATCGGGTGTTCTGCGCCCGGCGCGCGTGTACGGCGACGGTCTCCTCCAGGGAGCCGGGTGCGGAGGAGTTCTTGGGGTCGGTTAGCAGCGCAGACAGCTTCGCGGTGATGTAGGACAACACGTTCAGAGCGACGCCAACGGTCGCGGCGGAGCCGGCGTAGACGTGGTAGAGGCCCCGACCGATCGGTGCGTCGATGGCCTGGCAGCGCTCGCGGTGCTCAGCAAACAGCGCGCCGAGATCTGCTGGCGCCGCGGCGGTGTAGTCGCCCGGCGTCCATGCGGCCGCGGTGAGGATGCGCGACTTCTTGTCGGTGGTGTTCGCCGCAACGTGCTTCTGTTCGGTCTTCTTGGCCTGCTTGGCTACGACGGAGTTCCAGCCTTCGGCGTCCGGGTCGCCGATCGGCGTTGCGCGGTCGATGTTCGCGGCAGAGTCCGCATTGGCGGATGCCGCAGCCTGCGACGGAGCCTGGGCGTCCCAGTTCCCCTTCGAGGCGAGCAGCGCGAAGTCCGCCGTGGTGAACTCCGCGTCGGCACCCGTCTCGCTGCCGGCGTGGTTGCCAGTGTCGATTGGTGTGGACATCGCGGTCGTTCTCCTTCCGTGCAATCGGAGCGCGGGTTCCGTGAGTCGAAAGCAGTTCCGCGCCTGTCCGGCCCGTGGCGGCCGAAGCGTTCGTTTGTGCTGTTCATTTGGGGTGACGGGCTTCCGTGCTCCCGTTGAGGTCCACCGGATCTCGCACCGGTGGACCTCAACGCGTCCACGGACTCCGTGTTCGATTGGGAAGGTGGTCCGGCCAGCGCAGTGCTGGTAGGGGGGCGTTGGCCGGACCACCGGCTTGGGGTTACGGCAGTTCGCCGGTGCGGACGAACTTCAGCCAGTCACGGGTGAGCTGGGCGTCCGGCATACCGGCCTGCCCGAAGCGTCCCGCGAGCACCTTGCGGATCGCGCCGGCGCCGGCGGTGGCCTGGTCCTCCGGGGCCTTCAGCGCGCCGGTCAATTCGGCTTCTTCGACCGCGCGCACCATGCGGCCGAGCTTCGACAGCTCGCTCGAAAGCTGTCCTGCCGGGGCGCTCAGCTCAGCGTCGGTCTTAGCCGTGAGGATGCGGTCGTTGAACTCCGCGGCGAGGACCGGCAGCAGCCACAGCGAGAGCACAACGGCGACCGGGACCCAGAGCCAGATCAGACCCGAGAGCTCGCCGAGGATCAGGTGCGGCGCGACGTTGATGAACACGCTGATGCCGAGCAGCAGGGCCTTGATCCCAGCGAACTTCTCCTTGCGCATCGAGGCGAACGCCTGCCGCATCGCGCTGGCCGAGCCGCCGGGCCTGCCAGCCTGGAAGATCAGGATGGCCACCAGCGGAGCGGTCGCCAGGGATTCCAGCAGGAACAGCACCGACCAGACAGGATTGGTCCAGGTCAGGTGCATGACCCGCGACCAGGCGTCCTGAGCTTGAACGGTGCCGATGATGACGCCGGCGACCGCCGGTGCGCCAGCGAGATTGAGAGCCAGCTTCCGCGAGCGGTACTGCGCGCCGAGGAACGCGGTCGCACTGGTGAGGGCACGCAGCTTGTCCTTCGCCCTGATGGCGTCCAGCACGTCACGCTGCTTGGCCTTCGCGATCTCCTGCTCGGTCGAGAGCTCGCGCTCGGCCTGTTCGATCTCGAACGCGTTGCGCTTGGCCTGGACGGCACGCAGGGCGGTGCGGTGCTTCTCCGCCAGATCGCAGTCAGCGTCGAGTTCCTTGCGGCTCTTCCACTCGCGAATAACCTCGGCGTCCTGGACCTCGACCGCCTCGGTGGCGCGCTGCTCGAGGGCCTTCAACTCGGCCGCCGACGGCATCGACGTGAACCGGTCGGGGGTGGCAGGGGGCTGGGACTGCGGAGTCGCGGCGTAGAGCTGGGTGGTCATCTGCGGCGGCACGAACGCCGCAGCCGGCGCGTGCCCGTTGGTCGTGGGCTGCTCCGTAAGGGTCATCTGGGACTCCAGTTCACGGGGGCTTGGTTGGCCAGGGGGCTAGGCGCCGGTGGCCAGGTGGCCGATGGCGTCCCAGTGGCCCTTGATCTCGTCGCGAAGCGCACGTCGGCGAGACGGCCGGATCGTGCGCGCGAGCTTCCGTTCAGCGGTGTCGAGCAGCTGCTTCTGGATGCCCGCGAACTCGGCCAGCAGCTTCGGAACCTCGGGGTCCAAGGCGGCCAGATCGCGGCTCGAGGGCTCCTCCGGCCGCCAGTCCTGGCGGCTCTGATCGGCCATCGCCAGCAGCTCGGGCACCGTCGGCTCCACCTTCGAGCCCCGGGCAGGGGACGGGTACCAGGCGCGGAGCTGGGTCTTTGTGCTGGTCATCGCTTCTCAACCTCCCTGTTCATCGGTTCAACCGTTCAAGATCAGTAACAGTTTCTCTTAATAAACATGTCGGGGATGGTGCCTGTCAAGGGTGTTCGCTAGGTTTCTCTTGGGAAACCGTGGAAGAGGGAGCTGAGCGTTGAGTCCGACGAAGACGACCTACGTCGCCGACCGGCTGCGTCGGAACATCCACGACGGCGTCTGGAAGCCCGGTGATCGGCTGCCAACCCACGCTGAACTGGGCGAACGGTTCAATACATCGCCGGTCACCATCGGCGCTGCCGTGAAGCAGCTCGTCGCGGAGCGGCTGCTGATGACCTCGACCAGCCGCGGCACCATCGTTCGGTCGCAGGAAGTGCTCGACCACGTCGTCACCGACTTCATCCGCCCTGACCGGCCTCCATCCGCGATCTCCGACGTCTTCGTGGAGACCGTGCGATTGGCCGGACGTGAGCCGTCGAAGGAGTTCGCGATGCGGATGGAGCCGGCGAACGCTGAAGTCGCACGGTGGCTGGGGATCGAGCCGGAGTCGTGGGTGGTGGTGCGGACCTTGCGGCAACTGGTCGACGGGGAGCCGTGGTCCTGGGAGGAGTCTTGGTATCCGAAAACCCTGGCCGAAGAGGCAGGACTCGACTCTCCGCACGACATCCCGGAAGGCACCACGCGCCGCCTGGCCGATCGCGGCCTGGGCGAAGTGGCCTGGCGCGACTCCAACCACGCGCGGCCGGCCACCCCGGACGAGGCCATGGCCCTCGCGGTGCCCACTGGCACATGGATCACTGACTACATCCGTATCGGCGCCAACCCGCACCAGATCACCAGGGTTACGAGGAAGCGATCAGTGGCGGACCGGAACCGGTTGATCCACGAACTTGGTGACCACCAGGCCCTGGGGCTCATCTGCGCCGCTCTGAACAGGGACAACGACCGTGGGGAGGACGAGTGAGCGGGAAGGCGGACGTCGAGATCCGGCGCGCGAACGCCGCAGAAGTGGCCATGATCGCCCGGTGGCGGCGCGAGACCGCCCAGTGGCTCTCCTCGATCGGGAGCGACCAGTGGTCCGAGAAGGGACTCTCCGCGGCACGGTTCGAGGAGCGGGTGGCGGCGTCGGTCGCCGCCGGCGAAACCTGGATCGCGGAGGTGGACGAGCGTCCTGCTGCAACGATCGCGATTGACGAGCACACCGACTCGTGGCTATGGACGCCCGCTGAACAGGCCGAATGCGTGATCGTTCATCGGATGATCACTGATCGGCGCAATCGGCACCGCGGGCTCGGCTCGCTGCTGCTCGATCACGCCGAGATGATCGCCCGCCAACGCGGCAAGGCGTTCGTGCGGCTCGACGCGTGGACCTCGAACACGAGGCTGCACGATTACTACCGGGCCGCCGGATTCCGGTTCGTCCGGATTGCAGATCCGCAGCGTCCTTCCGCCGCGCTGTTCGAGCGGCCAGTATCGGACGCGCAAGGCGATCAGCAAGTCACTGATGGAGTTGTCAAGGAACTGACCTATTAGTGGCCAGTTTTGGCTGTTCAGAGAGGGTGCGGTAGATGACAGCACGGACATGGGGGTGACATTGCCGATGTCACTAGCGGCCAACCATGCCGACGCGGGAGGCTCCAATGGGGTGCTACGCGCCTGCCGTGAGGAACGCGGCTGGTCGCTGAACCGCGCGGCCTTCGAGCTGCACCGGATGGCTCAGGAGGCCGGAATACCCATGACCGCGAGCGTCGAGAGTGTGCGGCGGGCGCTGATGCGCCACGAGGACGGACAGTCCTCCCCCAAGCGCGCCGACGACCCTTACGCCCAGCTCTACTCGCTTGCCTACCGGCGCCGGCCAGAAGAGCTGTTCGGTAACCTGCGCCCCTCGGTCTCCGAGGACGGGGCGTTTCTCGTGCACGCCCACCAGTTTGTACCCGTCTTCGTCGGCGCGGCAGTCGCCGAGTTGGCCACCGCGCTGTCCGCCGCCCCGGTTACCGTCGGCTGGGCCGACGCGCAGCGAGTCGAGCTCGTCCTCGACGAGGATGGCGAACCTCCGGTGCGTGGCCTGTTGTACCTGTTCAGCTGGGGAGTGGCGGTGTGGCACGTGATCACCCCGCATCGCGCCGAGGCGATCGCCGACGTGTCGGTGTGGCGTCGCGAAACCCATCGCTCCACACGGCATCGGCTCGCGGCCCACCTGTCTCGCCTGCTGGATCACGAACCAGCGTGTGCTCGGTATGTGCTCACAGCGTTCTGGCTGGTCGAACCTGCCTGGGCGGGACGGGATCTGCACACCGCCCTGCGGCTGCTCACCTCGCCCCGCGCGCTGCTCGGCAGCGGCGACGGCGACCACCGCCATGCTCGTCAAATCGAGCAGCGCCTGTTCAGCGAAGGGTTCGCGCCCAAGGACCACGTGCCGATCGGCGTCGACGGAGTGTCCCTCGGCTGGGCGTCGTGGGCCGGGGTGGCGTACCACCCGCTCGCGCCGGCGGCCGCGCTCACCGAAGACGATCTGGCCTCCGTTGAGCTCCTGGCCCAGGGACTGTGGTGCCTCTGCGAAGAACTAGACCAGCAGATTCGTGACGGCGAAGACCCGAAGCTGCCCGCCGGCCATGACTGGCGTTGGCTCCGCGGACGTCGGGCGGCGATCGTGCGTGGCGACGCGAACGAACCGGCACAGCTGCGGGCCCTGCGCGCCGCCGTGGTGTCCTCGAGCGAGCTGGACCAGAAGCTCAACGAGACCGTGCAACTACTCAAGGAGGAAGCGCCGTGAACAGCGGAAAGAGCGTGCTGGTCGTCGTAGACATGCAGAACGGGTTCGTCAGCACACGTGCACGGCCGATCGTTCCTCACGTCGTCGACCTCGTGCGCCGATGGGAAGAGCTCGACCGCGACGTCGTGTACACGCGCTTCCTCAACCAGCCCGACAGCCAGTTCACCAGGCTGATCCACTGGGAGCGGTTCATGCCCGGCGAGGAGGAAACCGAGATCATCCCCGAGCTGGCCGAGTCGGCCGCGCGATGGCCGGTGATCGACAAGCCGGCGCAGTACTCGCCGTTCACTCCCGAGTTCACGCGGATGGTTCACCGCAACGGGTGGAACGAGATGGTGATCTGCGGCATCGCTACAGAGTCATGCGTGATGAAGACGGCCTGCGACGCGTTCGAGCTGGGCTACACACCGTGGGTCGTCACCGACGCGTGCACCTCCCACGGTGACCCGAAGCGGCACGACGCTGGCCTGCTCACCATGAAGTACTTCATCGGCCGCGACCAGCTCGTCACCGCCGACCACGTACTGAACAACAACGCCAAGGCCGCCTGAACAGGAGAAACAGTGACCCACGATCGGCCGGTCGCCGTGCTCGACGTCGACGGATTCGTGGCGGACGGGTCGTGGCGGCTACCGCTACTCGTCCCCCAGCCTGCGACGGCGTCACGCCAAGCCTGGGCCGCGTTCTTCGACGCGGCCGGCGCCGACCGGCCGATCCCCTCCGGCGTCGCCCTGGCCCACCACCTCGCTGCGGACAACGACATCGTCTGGCTCACGGCTCGCTCGGATCGCATCTATCAGCTGACGGCCGACTGGCTACGCCAGCATGAGCTCCCGGACGGCGAGCTGGTGATGCGTCCGAACGACGACCTCCGCCCATCGCCGGTCTGGAAGCTCGAGCAGCTGCACCTGATCGCCGCAGTGCGCTCCATCGCCGTGGTCGTCGACGACGATCACCGCGTGCTGAAGATGGCCGCTGAACAGGGCTTTCCGGTGCAGCTGGCTCCGGCCGCCATGCCGAGTAGGTGAGGAGGTGATCTGGATGCGCCCAGGGAAGGTGCAGGTAGCAGGGGCAACGAAGTTCCGACACGCCAAAACTCGATCATGCATTTCGGCGCCAAGTGTTGTAAGTTTCGGTGCCATGGACCTGATGAGTGTTCCGGCGCAGCGCTTCCGCGAGAAGCAGGCCGATTACCTCGCCGAGGTCAAGGCGGGCGGTCACGTCGCGCTGTCCCGTTACGGCACGACGGTCGGCGTCGTGGTGCCGCCGCAAGACCACCGCCGGATGTCGTTCGCGGTCCAGGCCGTCAAGGGCCTGACCCAGCGCGGCGAACAGCAGGACGACACCTACGCGCGCGACATCCAGAAGGTCCCCGCCCACATCTTCCGCCGCGACCAGGCCGTCCACCTGGAGAAGGTGGAGAAGGAGTCCGCGCACATCGCGATCACGCGATACCAGGAAACCCTGGCCGTGGTGATCCCGATCGCCCAGTACGAGCACGCTAGCTTCGCCGTTCGCCTCATGGACGGCTTCGCCCGCCTGGCCGAAGCCGACGGGCCCAACGACCTCAGCGCCTTCGCTGCACGCGTCACCGAGGAGATGGCTCACCACCACGACCTCGATGGCCAGCAGCAGCTCCTCCTGGAGGAGGTGGCGCAAGCCTCATAACACGACTTCGGGGCGGCCCCAAAGGGGACCGCCCCGGCAAGTCCGAAGGCGCACGCAGCGCCCCGAGTCTGATCGAGTCACCCAAAGCTTCAACTCGGACATCTGGCCTCACCAGCCAGAGCGCCCTACTCGGACAACAACTGAACACCTCAGCAAGAAAGTCAGGGCACCACCCCTGGCTCACAGCCGAGTGCGAATTCCGGTGCTAGGAACACCGGCCTTCGCCGTTACCCCGAACCTGGTGGGTTCGGAGAAGGAAGCCCCACGTCGTGCCAACAACACGGCGCTCCTGGTGTTGCAGCATACCTACCACCAGGAGCGCGGTCTACTCATGCGCGCCGGGACACACCCGCCGCCTGTCTGCCTCTCCCCTGTTCACGGCGTCTTCATCGGCCGCTGAACATCTCACCGCGCCGCGTTCGCGCAGGTCATCAAGCCAGCCGGCCTCCGGATGGACGCGATGACCACCGCCGAGCTCCTACATGCGCCTGTTTCCGCTGTTCAGCGGCCTGACTGCCTGGCTTGCGGCCGGCCGTTCGGCCGCCTGCGAGCACCGCTCGTGCCGGGTGACGGCCTCCTGGACTGCGCCGAGCTCATCGTCTGCGACCAGTGCTGGCACCTGGCCGGCGGCACCGCGGCCGTGCACGCCAAGGTCGCAGCGACCGAGAGCGGCCAGCTCGAGCCGATCCTGGTCTTCGACCCGGCCATCGAGGCCGTCCTGGCGGCCGCCGACGAGTACGACCAGCTGCACCCCATCGACCGCCTGCTGGTCGAGTCCGGGGTCCGCTGGGCGGTGCTGCGGCACATCGCGGTCCCGGCGCGGATGCGCCTGGCGGGCGAGATCCTTCGTCGCAGCGCGCCGGAGTGCACGCGGGTGGCCGACTCGGCCGACGTGTGGCTCGGAGCCGTCGAGGACCGCATCCGGCAGCAGAGCGGGCCGGGGCAGGAGTTCCGGTACAACGCGAAGCGACGCCGTTGGTGGCGGATCTGCAACGTGCTCCGCTGCTGTTCAGACCAGGGGCGGCGCCCGCTGACCTGGGTCACCCAGGAGGAGATCGCCGCCGCCGTCGGCTGCTCGGACCGGACGGTCCGTCGCTGTGTCGCATGGCTCCAGCGGGAGGCGCTGCTGTGGGAGATCCTGCCCGGCTGCCAGCTGCCTCGGAAGGAGGCGCCGGACGGCGAGACCGCCGCCGAACGCGAAGAGCGGGAACGCAAGGTGGCGGAGGCCGTCGCGGCCGAGGACGCGGCGATCGCCCGCGCTCGCGCCGAACTCGACGCCGTCCGCGCCGGCCTGCGCGGCCGCCGTGCCGCCGCGGCCGCCCGGCAGACCCTCGACCTCGAGCTGAACGACGACGTCGAGCGCGAGGACCAGGCCGACGAGCCGACCCTCGTGCAGCTGGCGCCGGTCTACGAGCTGCGCGTCCCCCTCGCCGCTCAGGAGCTCGAGGAAGCCAGCGCAGTGGTCGACGCGTGCGTCAGCGCGGGCGAGCAGCTGCTGCGCGAGCACGCCGACGAGCGCGTCCACCCGGCCAACGTGCTGCTGTACGGCACCGTGACCGTGGTCTACGCCAGCGGGGCTCACACCGTCCACGAGCCGGTCGACCTGGTGTCCTGGGCGCCCAGCTCGAACCCGGTGTGCCCGGACTGCGGGCCGGTGGTCGGGTGCCTACGCTTCAGCCCCCTGGGCGCTGACCTGCACAAACATCAAAATGTCCACCCCCCGCAGGTGTGTAACCAAGATCAAGTGAAGTCCAGTTCCGTACAACCTGTGGATAACCGACCGGCTTCGCCGGGCAGTGACAAGAAGGGGGCTTCCTCGATCAAAAACGGCCCTGGTTCGGTCGCTGGCGGGCGAACTCGGGGTTCCGAGGGTGATCGGGAGCGTGCGCCCCAGTCCGAGGCTGTGCGAGCCGCTGAGTGGCTTCTGCGGTCGCGTCTTGATCCGCGGGTGTGCGACGGGGTGTCGGTGCGGTGGCTGGCGGCCCAGATCCGGGCGTCCCACCTGCTCGACCGGCACGACTGGAGCTGGGAGGACCTGGCCGACCAGCTGCACGGCTACCCCGAGTTCACCCAGCTCCCCCGCTACATCCGCAGTGCCCGCGGGTGGATCAGGGCGCGGCTGGCGCGGGCCGAGCCGGCGTTGTCGCCGTTCAAGCAGCGCGTCATCCGCGACGTCGAGCGCAACAGCCCGATCCTGCGGCAGCAGCAGCGGGAGGCGTTCGAGCAGGCCCGCCGCGAGGAGATCGCAGCACGCCGGGCCGCGATCGACGCCTGCGAGCTGTGCGACGAGCTCGGCTGGCTGCACGTGCCCGCGGACACCCCGACCGTGCGCTGCAACCACGACCCGGAGACCGGCGGCTGGTGACGCGGCGGGTGCCATTCACCAGTCGCCGAAGGTGCACACCGGCCCGCACGCACCCCGCGAGTGCGGCCCGCCGGCCGCGAAGTGCGCCCGGATCTCCGCGCTGCGGTCGTCGACCACCGCGCTGGCCGCTCGGCCGCCCCAGGCAAGGGTCCGCGGCGCAGCGCCAGCGTGGAGCTCGTCGCACCGCGGGCAGACGCCCAGCTCGGCTCGCCGGCCGTACGACAGCGGCATGCCGGGTCGGTCCGAGTTGCAGGTGTGCTTGGTGCCCTCGGCCATGTCACGTCCTCCACGTCCCGTCAGCGCGTCGTTCACACCACGATTCAACGCCGTTTAAACGACAGTATCAAGGGTGTTGACAACGGCGGCGAACCGGGGTTTACTGGTTACAGAACGACGGGAACGCCAGACCCGAGCAGCGGAGGCCCACGATGACGAACAAGATCCTCTTCGACGAGAACGCCGACGGTCAGTACGCCGCGACCCTCGACCGCACCGAAGGCCGGCGGTACTCGGTCCTCGGCCCGATGGACGACGAGGGCAAGACCGACCCGAACGGCCACTACAAGGCGTGGGACCACGAGGAGGCTGAGGAGCTGGGCACCGGCACCCGGGAGGCGATGCTGAAGCTGATCAGCGAGGCGCCGGACGACCACCTCTCCTAGCCGGCCTGGCCGGCGGGGCGCGTCGCCCCGCCGGCCAGCGTCCAGTGCACGGTGAGTGAAACGCCAAGCCCTGATCGAAGGGGTCTCCCGCGCGGGATAGGCGATCGCGGGGGCTCGTAACGCGCAGGCGCGCGCCCCCGCGCGCGTGCCGCGCGCTCGCGCGGGCGCGCGCGCGGATATAGGTATACCACGCCACGAAACGCACAGTCATTGCCTTGCTCATCCGCTCGGCAGCTTGGCGATTCAAACGCCAAGTTGGGCGATTCCTGGTCAATGTCTTGGCGATTTCAGGATCGCCAAGTTGGCCTTTTGGTCACTCTGCGCTACGAGCCGATGCTCGCCGAACCACGTTGTCAACACCGGCTAAAGGGCGGCGAACTATGGTTGACGTCACCGTGTCAACGCTGTTGAATCAGTGCATGGAAGACACCCTGAGCAACGATCCGCAGCCGCAGCTTCCCCCGCCAAGCAGCGACCCACTGACCTATGCAGCGGCGGTGCACAAGCTGGAGGAGTGGCTGAAGAAGGAGTCGAAGCTCGCCGATGAAGCCGCTGTGCGCTACGGCAAGAAGCGGTCGATGAACGAGACGGTGATCGGCGCCGCCATCGGCCGGACGGCCGCGCACGTCTACAAGGTGAGGAAGCGGCTCGAGGACGCCGGGGAGGTGATGGCCGACTCCTGATCAAGTCGTCTCTAAGGCGACTTGATGATCACCTAGCCGAGCTGCCGGACGGAGATCCGGCGCGGCGGGCCGCACAGCCCTTACCACAGTTCGTGCGACCCGCCAGCCCCTACCAGCACGGAAGGGACCATCAGTGTCTCACGCGCATCCCTTGGGCCTGCTTGCCCAGCAAGGCCCCTCGTTGAGCCTGTACATCCTGGCCCAGATCGCCGTCCAGGAAGCCTTTCGACTCCTTCGCCTGGGGCGCTTCGCCGACGTGGCCGAGGACTTCGAGATCGCGGCGAATGCCGCCGCGCTGTTCGCCCGCGGCTCCGCGGAGGCCGGTGATGCCGAGCTCGCCCAGCAGTGGCACCGCGTTGCTCAAGGCCGCCTCCGCTTCGCCGCAGAAGCGCGCAGCGCAGCCGAGTTCGAAGCCGACATCGCTTCGGGAGCGACAGCATGAACAGCGCAACCGCCCCCCTGGACCAGCGATGAAGCGCATGGCTCGCGCCGACCGCGAGCGCTGGTACGCCGCACGCGACCTTCGTGATCTCGGCCGGCTGACTGCCCTGTGGCTCGAAGGCGCCATCGAGTCCCAGCCCGGCTACGAACCCGGATTCGGCCCCGACGAAGAAACCGCAGAGCTCGTCCCCGTGCTGGCGCGCGCCAATCGCGCCGGCTACGTCACCGAGGCCAGCCAGCCCGGCCGCGCACCCGGCACAGGGTTCGACGGCGCAACCTGGGCTCAACGGGCCGCAGTCGAAGGCTGGATCGCTCCTGACCGGTCTTCCGAGCTGATCGACGTTGCCCAGCAAGCAGGGTTGATCGTCATCACAAATACCGTCCTGAACACGCGGTTCGCCCGCCGCTGTCGCGACTTCATCGACGTGACGCGTCGCGCCGAGCAGGTCTGCACCGGCTTCGGGACCCAGCGTCGCGCCAGCGAGATTCGATTCCAGTACGACGAGTGCCACCGCGACGCGATCAACGCGGTTATCAGGTCACGGCAGGTCACCATCGCCGCACCCGACTACGGCCCAGACCACACCGTCTGGGAAGTCGTCAACGAATGGTCGGTCAATAACGGCGGCGTCCTGAACGAGGCCGCTTCGTAAACGCCGACGTCCTGGACCGTCGAATGTCATTCGACCTGTTCAACGGCACATTCGTGCTCGCCGGAGCCCTGACCGGGCCCGCCACCCCCTCATTCGCGACCGGTCGCGGGCCGCTCGACGAGCTGTTCGTCGCCAACACGGCTCCAATACCGCACAAATTGGACATGCGTGGCCGCCTCCCGGGCGGTCGCGAGGTCTCCGTCCCGCGCCGCAACCATGCCCCGGGAGAAGTGGAGAAACCCACCTTGAACAGCGCAGATGGCAAGCCAGCGCGGTCTTGCATACTCGCTTTGACGATCTTCCTCGCCGCGTCGCTGACCAGCTGCAAACCCGGGCAAACCGGCGCAAACGTCACAGGGAGCTCCGCGCCGATCGTCGCGACTACCCAGCCGTCCGCCCTCACGGCCGCCGTCCGCCAGCTCGGCGAGCTCCGCGTCGAGGCGCCCGGCTCCATGGCTGGCTACGCGCGGACGAAGTTCGGACACCGCTGGGCCAGCCACGGCAACTCCTGCGACACCCGCGAGATCGTGCTTCAGCGCCAAGGCCGGGACGTTCGCAGCGACCCAAAGACCTGCAAGGTCATCTCCGGTACCTGGGTGTCCCTCTATGACGGGGTCACCGTCCACGACCCAACCGAACTCGACATTGACCACCTGGTGCCAGAGGCCGAAGCATGGCGCACCGGAGCGGCCTCTTGGCCCCAGGACCAGCGCGAGCGGTTCGCCAACGACTGGCAGACCGAGCTGGTCGCTGTCACCGCTCACAGCAACCGCAGTAAGGGCGACGGCCCGCCGCCGGAATACCTCCCGGTGCCGGCCGAACGCTGCGACTACGCCGTCCGCTGGGTCGCAGTGAAGACCGAGTGGAAGTTGACCATCTCCAGTCCGGAGAAGACCGCGCTCGCCCAGATGCTCAACACCTGTAGCGAACGCGGCTGAACAGCAGGAATTCCCACGAGTAGCGCCCCGCCACGGCCAAGCCAGCAAGCGTCGCCGCGACGGGGCCACTCCCCCTACCAGGAAGGAGCGTGCCCAGCATGGCCGAGCCGATCGACCGAAGCCAGTGCCCCGGCACGCGGTACGGAAAACGAGCCGCCACCGGTACCCGCCGCGCCGCAAGGGTCCAAAGACAACGCACTTCGATGAGGCTGTCGGCGAGGGGGTGGACGAGGCAGATCGTCCGGGATCGCTACATGTCTCCCCTGTTCAATGGGGGTGTAGCAGCGTGAACTACACCCTTGCCCACCTCGAAGCCCCGAGTACGTCTGGTCTCGACCAGTACGACTGCTGGCAGCGCGCCGAAGAGGCTCAACATCTGGCCATCGCGCTACGTGAGCAGGCCGCCGAATACCGAGCCGCCTGTTCTCCGGGGCTCCACACCACGATCATCATCCTGGGCGAGCTCGCTGCTCGCCTCCAGGAGCGTGCCCACCGCTTCCGAGAGGCCGCTGAGGTGCTGGACGGACGGAGCTGACCGGCTGGGAACGGATGACACGTGACGATGTTCGATCGAGGGCTACCGACAGTCACGCGCGGCGGAGCTCGACTCCACAATGGCCGTCGCCAGCCCGCGTGTGCCGGAGCAAGTAGGTCTGCTCGGGTTCGAGGTCGTTGAGGAGCTGCCCATCCACGACGAGGAATGTCTGCTTTTCGTAGTCAGAACCTTCACGTCGGCCGACGCCGTACGGGTCGATACGCCACGTGCCGTCCTGCTGCCAGAGCACGTGGGGTCGCTCGAACGGTGCTATCTGGAAGGGTCCGCGGCGCCCACCGAATAGCGCCGGCGCCTGAATCACGAGTTCAGGAACCAGGTCCCAGTGATCCGGCGGGGCGGGGTTGCCTGCCGGGTCAACTGGCTCGCCGGTCGTCATCGGGTGCAGCTTTTTGCTGTTCAGCAGCATGTCGAGACTTCCTGGCCCCAGCCACTAGTCCAACTGTATAACGCCCTACACAGCGCCTCCTCCGCACGACAGTGGACCGCGCGGAGGAGGCGCGAGGGTTGGTGGTCTACCGCTTCGTCCGGGCGATCCGCACCGGGACGCTGAAGAAGTCGCCGAGGGCCAGGCGAACGAGCACGGACAGCTTGAGCTTGTGCTTCTTGGCGACCTTCTTGAGGTCGGGCAGGAACGCGGGACGCACCTGGTACTGCACGCGTGAGCTGTTTGGCTTCGGCTTGGCCTGCCGACCGGGCTTCTTCTCCAGGACCTCCAGCCCGGCGAAGAGCCCGGACTCGTGAACGGGTCCGCGGGCGTCTGCGATGAGCTGCGGAAGGCGCTCCACGCAGTCCCGGACCGCGGTGAGGACGATCAGCTCGGCTGTTCGGCCGGTCGTCTGCATGTTCTGGAACTTCGTCGCCAGAACATCGGGGACGTAGGTCTGGAGGGTGATCGGGCCTCCGGCGAACTCCTCCGTCTCGTCGTCCAGGTCGTCACGCTCGTCGTCGTCCTCCTGGTCCGCGTCCTGCTCGAGGTCTGCCAGCTCGGTGGACGGCGTGCTGTCGACCGCGTCCTGCAAACCAGCACCAAGAGCCGGCGGCTGGGCGGTCACCTCGTCGGCCGCATCCTGCACGGCGTGCTCGGTCGTACTGGAGATTCCCTGCTGTTTGCCCTGTTCAGGACCCTCGTCGGTCGCGCCGCCCGGAGGCTGGAGGGTATTCGCGGGCGGTGCGGCGGTCTGTCCGGCCGGCGACGCCGGTGTGTCGTCCGTTGCTGCCGCAGCTGCTGGCGATTCGGCGACGACCTGTTGAACGATCGGTGCCGCAGGTTCCTGCGCGGCTGGCGGCTCGGCGGCTTTGCGCTGTTCAGGCTGCTGTTCAGGAGGCGTGCTGGGCGCCGCCTCGGACGTTGACGCGGCCGCGGGCGGCGCAGGTGCCGCAGCCTGCTGGGCAGGCACCTGATGCTCGCTCGTGGGCACGTCCGCAGCTGGTTCTCCGCTGGGCGCCTGGGCGGCGGGGCCGGCCAGCGCGGCCGGGACCGCGCCGGGTCCGCCTTGAGCCGCTGCGGTGAGCCGCCGGGCTCGGTCGCGGCGACGACCGCCGCCCAGACCGGACACGTCCGGGGTCTTAGGCCGCGCGGGGCCGGTGTCGGTGGTCTCGGTCATGCCGGCAGTACCTCTCCAGACTCAGCAGCGTCTTCGGCTTCGATCTCGGCGATGGCTGAGACGATCTCCTCGACCAGGTCGAGGTAGTCCTCGCCGACCTGTTCGGCTCGCTCCGTAGGCAGTACGTTGCCCCGGCTCCCCCGGCGCTTCTCCCACCACTTCACGCCGTCGGTGGCCTCGGCGATCTCGAACGACAGCTGACCGCGGCCGCGGCATGCCTTCGCCACGGTCTCGGCGTCACGGATGACCGACCTGAACACCGGGGCGTCAACCCCTGCCTTGGCCAGGATCTCCTCGACTTCCCGACGGGCTTCGACCCAGGCACCGACCGCTCGCTTCTCCCCGGTCTTCTTGTCGGTGTAGTACTTGTGCGCGAACTTGAACAGCACCGCGCCCAGCAGCATCAGGTCGGGGTTGTACTTGCGAGCTTCCGTGAATCGCTTGCTGACCCCCTCCATGCCCTTGATGGAGCCCGCGTCCGCCACCGACATGGGCACTAGTGCGTAGCGCGCGGCGGCCAGGGCGAGGATCTGGGGTTCCTTGCTTGAGGGCGGGCAGTCGATGACCACCCAGCTGTACCCGTACTGAACAACGAGCCTGGCGATCAGGACCGCAAGCCCCAACCAGGCCGCCGGGCCACGTTGCTGCGATGCGTACATGATGCCCGCCGGCAGGTTCGACAGCTCCTCACCAGCCGGGAGCAGGTCCAGGCACTGGCGGCCACGGACGTCGCGGATGATGATCGGGTCGTGGCCGCCCAGGATGGCTTCTCGAAGGGCGTAGCCCTCGTCGTTGAGGGGGTCGGTCCCCGTACCCAAGTCCTCGTGGGCATTGCCTTGCAGGTCCATCTCGATGAGCAGCACGCGGCCGTGTGGCTGGCCGTCCTCGGCCTTGGCCGCCTCGGCCTCGGCCAACAGGCCGGCGGTGTGCGTCGCAATCGAGGTCTTACCTTGCCCGCCCTTCCCCTGGAACACCGCGATGACGCGCTCCAGGACCGGCCGGATCAAGTCGATGAACGCCTCGAGTTCCGCCGGCGGTGTGCTGGTGCTGAACCCTCTCAACGTGAGCTGGCTAAGCGCGGGCAGCTCGGTAGAGACCACGATGGACTCCCCTCCTGTTCGTGACGACGAACGTGTTGTACGCACTCAGGCGAATCGCACGTGATTCCGCCTGTTCACGCGTGCGCGAGGGTGAGGGTACCGCTGCTGCCTGCTTCGTTCGTGAGTCGATGAGGCGGAGCGTGTCGGCATCTGAGGCTACGTCTGCATGATGATCAGTGAGCCTTGCTTGGGCACGAGCTGTACCAGCGTCCGAGATGTTGGTCTTGCGTACCTGCAAAAGTGCAAGCCATAGCGGGGCTGGGAGCTGGTTCGTAGACAGCACTGCACGCCAGTGCGTGCATATGTCTGTTCGAAGATCTCGCAGTATATGCGTTTGTTGAACCGACCGCTTGGCTGCGTGTTTACTCCTATGCTTAACCTTACGGATACACATAAATGCAATCATGCTGCGGATCGTTAGTGCACCCGTAAGGTAAGTCCTACAGCCTGTCTGACACCCCACCGTCCTGGCGCATGTGCACTCGTTTGTAAGTGGGTTTGCGGACAGTGTCAATAACCGGATCGCACAAACGGCGTTGCAATAGCGCCTGGCACGGGTCTGCCTCACATCCAAGTTATTGGATTTTGCAGCAATCTTACCGAGGGAAGTTTGAAAGTATGTATTAGTAGTCGTACGAATGGACTTTCGACAGAAAACATCGCAGGATTTGACATGGGTCGGAGGCCAGGCTACCTGTATACGCTTCCCAGCAGCCGTGTGTACGGCTGTAAAACCAGACTGGTCAAGCAACGTATACATCGACTGCCGATGACACACACAAGAGGCTATCTGAGGGCTGAGTAGGAGACTGTCAGTGCGACTAACACGGCGACTAGCGAAGAGACTAGTTCGTGTCGTCTGCCAGGTCATATGCCGAACCTTGCATGTATCGCTGCCACTCCCAGCTTCGTCAAAGCGGCGCGGTTCTCCCAGGAGAAAAGCACCTGACGTCATGCCCATAATCCTGGCATTAACTGCGTCCGCCTCACAAGGTGAACTCCATCGGCCGCGTGGCAGCGCGCAGCTTCCTTACCGTGGGGAAGTCGTCAACTTCGGCCAACACGCTTAGGGCTTCGGCAGCCATATCGTGCTCAGGATCATCATCTAGAGCCTCTTGGATCTCGTCGGCCGCGTAGGCGAAGGTCACCAGCGACATGGTCGTGAACTCGTGATGCCTGCGTTCGCTGGCGAGCATGTCGATCCATTCCCGCTCGTCATCCGGCATCATGAGCGCATCGGCAGTTGCCACGATCACATCGGCGGCGTGTGTCAAAGTGTCGATGTTGGCACCAATCCACTCCTGTTCCTGGCTCAATTGGGACTCACCGGCTGTCCGCATGTCGCGCGCGCGCTTCTCATCTGGGCGACCGTAGGTCGTGAGGCTAATCAAGCGATCGAACCGATCCTGCACTCCTTGGCCTCGGGTAATGGCGTAGCTTGCACCAATTTGCCGGCGCAGGACGTCCCGAGGTAGGCCGATCCGGAGTCCGAATCGCAGCGCGGCCAGCTCGGCGCTGCGGTCCAGCCACCACAGCGCGTTGACGAGGCTGAGCGCGTCCAGGTGGTCAAACGCGCGCACTCCACGATTCGTCGCCGGGCAGCGGCGCAGGAAGCGCAGCACGTCGGCGGGGTCGGCGGTGTCCGGCGCCGGGATCTGGTCGCGCCGTGGATCGTCCATGTGTTCGCGGCGTCGAGCGATCGCTCGGACGAGCGCCGCGACGTCGGCAGGAGGGGGAGCCGACTGCCAGTGCGCATGGCAACCGATCCCGGAGAACTCGCAGCGGAAGGCGTCGCCGGCGAGCAGCACGCGGTGTACCGCGTGAGTGCTGGTCAGCTCGACCACCGGTCGGGCGGTGCGCACCTCGGCGATCGCGAGCCCGAGAACTGCCGGCGTTGACGGGCTGATCGCGTCGTCGGTGAGGTCGGCGAGGAGTTCGTCCAGCCAGCGCCGGGCCGTGACGCCGTGGCGTTCGGCGGCGGCCGCCAGGTCGTACGCGACGGCGACGAGCTCGTCGCGGTGCTTGGTCAGCCAGTCCCACCGCGGGTCGTCGTGGTCTACGGTGCAGTCCCGGCGGGCCCGCCGGGCGAGATCCTGCGTCGGCTCGTCGTAGCGCAGCAGGTCAGTCAGCGTGGACAGGCGCCAGCGTGCGGGCTGGTGCGGGTCGCCACGGCCGGTGCGCCGGCGCCGGACGGAGCGCGTGTCGCCTTCAGCTCGCTCGTGGCTGTCGCGACCGATGCCGAGCCTCGCGCCGAGTTGGTCGTAGAACAGGCCGTCGCCCAGTCCGCCGCGTAGGTGGTGCCGTTCGGTGCGCCACCGGTCCCAGGAGCCGGCGATCACCAGCAGCTGAGCATCCAGTGCATCAGCTCGACTGATCCATCCCGGCACGGTGGGGACGGGGTGTTTCCGCAGGTAGGCGAGGGTTTCGCGGGGGTTCGACCGTGCGGGCGAGGGGATGTCGTCCGGGTCGCAGCAGTCAGCGTTCTGGTGCCTATGGGCGATGCGACCGATACACCCGATGAGTTCGGTTCGGGTGATTCGAACGGGGGGCAGCATGTGGACCACTATTTCACTGCCATCTAGAGGCTGGCCCGGGGTGACGGGCCACTCAGGGAGCGTTTTGCGGAGCTCAAGCCCGTCGCCGTAGCCGCTGACCTGGGACTTTACCCTCCCCTGCCGTGCCCACGCCACCTCGGGAGCCCCTTGTGACACCTGGCCGACCCGCCTGCGACGGCGATCCGCACGGATTGCGCGGAATTGGCCATCGAACCCGCCCTCGAAGTGACTGCGCTGCCGTCGCTTCGAGGGCAGGCTCCAGCGCGATGGCGTTGCCGCTCGTGCGCGGAGTTACGCCGCCTGAACAGGCGGGACGTGGATGAACGACATCGTGCTGTAGGCGAGCGAAGCGTTGAGCGACTGGTCGGTGTGCAGGTACGTCCGGGTCGTCCTCGGGTCGGCGTGGTCGAGGAAGTCCTGTACCTCGGCCAGCGTCTTGGTCTTGCCGAGCAGGGTGGCCGCGGTGTGCCGAAGCGAGTGCGGGGTGAGCTTGGCGGCCTTGGCCGGGGCGATGCCCGCCGCGGCGGCGATAGTGCGGATCATCTCGGCGAGCGCGTCCGACCGTAGTCCGCGGCCGCCGGGCCGGCCTTGATACGGCGTGGTGCTGAAGGCCAGGCCGTCGAGCTCGTCGACGGGCACGCCGAGGCGTTCGGCGACGAGCTCGAGGTAGAAGTCGACGGCGGTGGCCGCGTAGGGGACCAGCGGCTTGAGCCGGTCGGTGGTCTCCCCGCCGTCGCCCTTACCGTGGAAGCGAAGGACCCGGTGCCCGTCCTGGACCAGGCGGACGTCCGGGACGGTGGCCAGCTGGACCGCTCCGGATCGGACGGCGGTCGTGTAGAGCGTGCGCAGCACCGAGACGTCGCGGGCGGCGATCTCCAGCGCGAGCCCGCCGAGCGGCTTGGCGTGTTCCAGGCGCCGGTCTGCCTCGGCCAGCAGCGCGTTGAGCTCGTCCTCGTCCAGGTACGTCGTCTTGGACTTCGCGCGCTGCCGCTTGGGGCGCTTGACCCGGGCGGTGGGGTCGCGGACGTCGATGTCGTTGTCGAGCAGGTAGCCGTACCAGGAGCCGACCGCGGCCAGCCGTGCGTTGACGGTCTGCGGGTTCTTGCTGTTCAGGTGGGTGGCCAGCCAGTCGTCTACGTCGGCGCGGCGGGCTGCGAGCGGGTCGACGCGGCTGCGCAGGCAGTAGTCCAGCCACTGCGCCAGCCCGGTCTCGTAGGAGCGGCGGGTGTGCGCGGACTCGGCGCCGGCGACTTTGGCCGCCCACAGCTCGGTCAGCCCGCGCAGGTGGTAGCGCTCGTCCGGGGCTGGCGGCGGCAGCACCAGGCTGGCCGCGCTGGCGAGCGTGACCTCGCCCGGCCGGGCGACCTCCGGCCCGCGGTCCCGCCGCAGCTCGACCTCGGTGCTCACTGGGGCTGGTCCGTTCCGGTCGCGCGCAGGCCGTCGAGCGCGTGGGCGCGGCCCAGGCAGTAGGTGCCCGAGGCGACGAACCCGGCCACCAGGCACATGCCCGTCGCCGTGGCGATGGTGACGATCCGGCCGGCGGGCAGCACGAACGCGCCGACGAGGCCGGCGCAGGCGAGGACCGCGGCCAGGGTGAAGTACCGGTGGGTCCACTGCCGCCAGCGGTCGGGGACCGGCCGTGGGACTGATCGTGGGACCGTCACCGCGAAGCCTCCTGCGAATCGTTTCCGCTGTTCACCGCGTTGGCGTGCTCCCGCCAGATCCTCGCGCACGCCGGGCGCCGGCACCGAAGCTCCTCCGGGGCCTCCTCGAGCGCGACCGCGGAGTAGTCGTCGAGCACCTGGTGCGAGCAGACCGCGCTGAGCAGCCGGTAGCCGCTGCTGAGCGGCTGCCCGCTGGAGTGCACCTGCCCGGCCTCGCTCGCGTGGTAGACCTTCGTCGTGCGCGTGTCCGGGCGCGCGAACGACGAGGCGTCCCGGGGCGCGGCCAGGTAGTCACCCATCGCCGTGTTCCTGTGCGTTGTCGCTGTTCAGGGCCGCGCGGCGGGCTGCGCCGCGGCGCCGCAGCCGCCGGTCGGCCACCACGATCAGCGCCACCGCGGCCACCACGCACGCCAGCCCGGCCAGCAGCTGGTGCGCCCAGGTCAACAGCACGATCGCGGCGCCACCGGCTACGGCGACGCCGATGATCAGCAGCACGGTGGCCGCGGTGCCCGGCGGAGCCGGCCTCGGCGGTACCGAAGCGGTCGTTGGGCCGGTGGGGGAGTGCGGGGCCGGGGCGGGCTCGCCCGCGGACCCGTGACCGCGCGCCAGGGCCGCTTCGTCGAGCTGCACCGGACGCACGTCGGTGGGATCGAGCAGTCGCTCCTGGCGGCCCGTGCGCAGCTGCACGGCGGTGGACAGGGCGTCGCGGTGGATGGCCTCGAGCTCGGCCGCCAGCTCCTCGCGCAGCTCGGTGTCGCCCCAGCCCCACTCCCGCGCCAGGCTGGCCAGCCGTGGGTTGGACCAGGCCGTGCGCAGCTCGGCGTCGGTGGGCGCGAAGTCGATCACGCCGAGCATCATGTCGCGCATCGCGGTCAGCTCGGTCTCGGTCGGCCCGGCGCCGGCCGGGTCGGTGTTCACGCCGTCTCCCCGGCACCGGCGGCCGCGGCGTCGCGCTGGGCGAGCTCGTTGAACGCGGCGGCGGCCGCGGCGTCGTCGGTGCCGCGGAAGTGCTCGCCGGTGTGGTCGGTGAGCCGGTAGCTGCGGACCGCGGTGGACCACTCCAGCCGCAGCACCCCGGCCTCGGCGACGACGATGCGGTCCTGGCGGTCGGCCAGGCCGCGGCGCACCAGCAGTTCGGCCCGGTCGGCGGTCAGCTCCGGCGGCACGACGTGGTGCGGGCGCGGGTTGAGCAGCCCGGCCGCGGCCAGGGCCTCGACCGCGTGGCGGGCGGTGAACTCACCCAGGCCGCGCCAGCCGTAGCGGGTGTGGTCGACGTCGCGGGTGCGTAGCACGTGCTCGGCCATCGCGAACACGTCCTCGCTGATCTCTTCCGCCGCCGGGTCGGCGGCCGGGGCGCTCACGCCTCGCTCCGGGTGTCGAGCTTGCGGAAGCCGGTCTCGGTCCGCTCGACGGTCTGGCCCTTCACGATCACCGCGCGGCCGGCGGGGACGTCGACGAGCAGGACGTCGCTGCCCAGGTCGTCGGGCTCGTGCCCGCCGCACCAGGCCGCCATGACCTTGCGGTTGGTCAGCTCCAGGGTCATCCGGTCCGGGGCGCCGGCGTCGACGGTGAGCTGGTGGCGCGCCAGCTCGGCCAGCACGTCGGTGTCGGGCAGCTCGGGGCGGTCGGTGTCGGCGAACGTCGAGGCGGGGAAGGTCACCTCGAACTCGCCGACCATGTCGCCGTCGGCGTAGATGGCCAGCTGGCCCCACTGCTCGGGCTGAGCGATCCCGAGGTGGTCCAGCTCGTAGGTGACGCCCTCGTGCTCGAACCGGGCGATGGTCTCGGTCGGCGTGCTGCTCATGCCGGTCAACTCCCTCAGTGTCGGTGGTCCAACAGGATGGGTGGATCTCGTGGTGGTGCGCGGTTTGTGCTGTTCAGGGCCGGGTCGTCGCCGCCCGTTCAGGGTGTGGCGCGGGACTGGGCCCGCCGTGCACCTCGACGACCAGGCCGACGCGGCGCCCATCGCGCACGAGCCTGGCCAGCACGTCCCGGAGCTCGGGCGCCAGCTGCGTGGTCTCGGTCTCGGTGAGGACGATCCACACCCGGTCAGCGGGGCCGGTGTCCTGGCGCTGGGCCAGGGCCTGCCCGGCCGCGGTCATGAGGTCCGCCGGGCGAGGGAACCTCCGCACTGCCATGCCGGTGTCGGCGTGCCACGTGCACGCCCAGACGGCGTCTTGTCCGCCGGGCGTGGTGTCTGTGCTGTTCAGGTCGCCCATGAGGTCGTCACCGTCCTTGGGTTCGGGCGATTCGGCGCGGCGCGCGAGTGCGGGCCGCGGTGGTGCCGCGGGGTGGCGACGACGGCGCCGACGATCTCGGTGTCGCCGCGCTGGCGCAGGGCCTGGCGGGCCGAGGCGGGAAGTACCCGGTACCAGCCCTGCGGGTCCCGGATGACGTAGTGCTCGCGCATCAGGGCGGCCAGGACACCCCGCAGGCTCTCGACGGGAGGTGGCGGGTCGAGGTGAGCGCGCAGCTGGGTCAGCTTCCACGGGCGCGCCTCGTCGACGAGCACCAGGCCGCGCTTGACCAGCCGGCCGAGCTGCCGACGCAGCTGCCCGTCCGAGGCATCGGGAAAGTGCTGGTGCAGCGACGCGAAAGTCCACTCCGCCTCCGGATCACTACGCAGCACCGCCTCCACGTCCTCCAGGCTCAGCCGCACCTGCGACCACTGCGCTGGCGGGGCGATCTGCCACGTGCGCGGGGTACGCAGGTCGGCCAGCTCGGCGCGGATATCCGCCAGCCGCGCCAGCAGGCGGCGCCGCTCGTCCTCGAGCGCGGCGACACGCGACTCGACGTCCGCATCGCCGCGCTCCTGCTCCTCGGCGGGCTCGGCAGCGCGGGTGTCGCTGGTCTCCGACCCGATCACGCTCGATCACCGCCACGCGGTGGACGGTCTCCGGTGCGCCACCGGGACAGCGCGACCTGGCGGATGTCCAGCCCCGCCTTGTCCTGCGCCGCCTGCTGCGTGGACTCGGCGCCGGCGGCCAGCAGCAGGTCCCTCGCGGTGTGCCACAGCGGGTCGAGCTGCCGGTAGAGCTCCGGGCGCATCGTCTCGTCTGTCCAGGCCCGGACTTGCAAGTCGGCGGCTCGGCGAACCACCTCCGCGTAGTCGCTGCCCCAGAGATCAGCGTGATCGCGCAGCAGGACGTCCGGCGCGGGCAGCGTGTTGATCCGGCCGTCGTCGCCGACCGTGAAGTCGTCCGGTGTGCTCATGCTCGGTCAGTTCCCCCTCGAAGTCCGAGCCCGCGTTCGATTGCGCCTGTTCAGCGTCGCCCAGCGCGCCGGCGTGCTCACGCCGCTCCCGTGCCGTCGACCCTGCTGGGCAGGAAGCTGTCGAGCACGGCGGCCGCGGCGACGATCTTCTCGGGCGCGGCATCGACCGCCAGCTGGCTGAGCAGCCGGACGGCAACGGCGGCGCCCTCTGCCGCGGTGGCGTAGCCGCTCGGGCCCGGCACGCCGGTCCGTCCGATGTTGCGCTGCATCTCGGCCAGGTCGGCCGCGAGCCGCCGGGTGGCGCTCTCGGCGTGCTCCAGCGTCAGCGTGAACTCCCGCTGCGCGTCCGCCTGGTCCTCGACGGGCCGTCCGGCGCCACCGAGGCCGGGGTCCATGTTTTCGGTGCCCTCCAGAGCGCTCACGGCGCCTCCTCCCGTCGTCCCGACCCACAGTAGTAGATAACCGTGCTTATCTACTACTGTCACAAGGTGACTTGATCCGATTCGGATTCGCAATCAACCTAGTTACGAACTCGAATCGAATCGTGGTAGGGTGACGACCATGACCGATGAGCAGGGCGAGCAGCCCGCTGACCAGCAAGAACGCTCAGCGGCGGACCGCGAGCCCGCCGATCCCGGCGCGGCGACCAGCGATTCCGGCGCTCGCGGCGAGCAGCCCGGCGGCCCCGTCGCTGGTGAAGGCGGCGCAGACGGCCCGTCGACGTCCGACCCGGCGGACGCGTTCTTCGCGGCGCAGGCCGACCTCACCGGCCGCCCTGCGGCCGAGCTGGCGGCGGAATCCGCCGGGGCAATCGAGCCCGGGGTCTTCGTCGACGGCGAGGGCCGACGCGGCTATGCCCGCCACGTGGGGCCCGCGGAGGTCGCCGCGGTCGCGGCGCGAACCCGGCCGGCGCGGCTGGATCCGGTCTCCGCCGTCGCGTTCAACGAGGCGCACGTCCGTCGCTGCGGGTTTTCCCGCTGCCGCAAGCCGCTGCCCGACGAGCAGCGTGCCGGGAAGAAGTCCGAGTACTGCTCGAAGGACGTCACGTCCTGGGAGGTCGAGCCCGGCGTGCTGAAGACCTGCGGGCAGATGGCGCGCTCCGAGCGCGATCTCGCCGCGGTCATCCGCCTCCAGACCGGAGCCGACGCCGAAGGACCGGTCGGCGTCCCCGACCTCGACGTCGTCGAACTGGGCGAACTCGTCGATACCGCTATCCCCGCTGTTCAGGCCGTCCTGGGGCCCATCACCAGCCTGCTCGACGGCCTGGGCGGCGTCCGCGCCCAGCTCGCGCAGGACGTGGCGGCCGCCCACACCGCCCGCGACACCGCGCTACAGGAGGCGGCCGCGGAGAAGAGCAACGCCGCGACCGCACGCCAGGTCGCCGTCGACGCCGAGGCCGCCAAGGCCGCCGCGGAGACACGGGCGGAAACCGCCGAGGACGCCGCGCGCCGCGACCGCCTGGCCAAGGAGCGCGCCGAGAAGGCCGAAGAGCGCGCCGAAGGCCGGGTCACCGAACTCCAGGACAACCTGGAACGCGCCGACGAACGCATCGAGGCCCTGGCCGAAAAGGCCGAGAAGGCCGCCGGCGACCTCGCCCGCACCGAAGGCGAGCTGACCGCAGCCCGCGCCGCGACCGAGGAGCAGAAGCAGCGCGCCGAGGCTCAGGAGGAACGCGCCAACGCCGCCGTCGCCCAGGCCGCCGAGCTGGAACGCACGCTGCGCGAGGAGTTCGCCGCTGAGCTGGAGCGCCGCGCGGGCGAGCAGCAGCGCGCCCTCGACGACGCCCGCGCCGACTTCGACCAGCGACTCGAAGAGGCGCGCCGCGAGTTCGACGCCGCCGTCGAGCAGGTCCGTGAACAGGCCGAATCCGCCCGCGATGCCGAGCGGCGGGCATACGCCGACCAAATCGGCCAGCTGCACCAGCAGCTCGGCGGGCTCACCCAGCGCGCCGAAACCGCCGAGACCGCGCGGCGCGAGCAGGCCGGTCTGGTCCGCGCGTTGCGAGCCGCCTTGGCCCGAACCATCACGCTGGCCGGCGAGGACGACGTCGAGGACCGCGCGGGCCGGCTGGCGGAGCTGCGTCGCGAGTTCCGCGCCCTGTTGGAGGAGGTCGAGTAACCGGCACCGGTGGCGGTGGACCGCGCGGACCCTGCGCGAGCCACGCCGGGCTGGTCAAGCACACCCCGCTTGACCAGCCCGGCGCCGCCCGCGCCACCGGGACGCGCTCCACCGCCACCGCCACCGGCCCACGGCCATCAGCACTCGACCAGGAGGACCACGATGTCGCTCTACGCCACGATCACCCGCATCACCGACGAGACCTCCACCGTGCGCGTCGACGGCCCCGGCGGCGCCATGCCCCTGGAACAGCGCCTCGAGCACCAGCCGGTGCCGCGCACCAGCCTCACCGAGCTGGGTACCGAGCAGGAGCGGGCCAGCGCCGCCGTGCTGACCGCCGCGGCCGCGCAGCTGCTGGCCGAGCGAGGCTTCACCCTCACCGACGACTGGCAGCGGCTGGGCACCTACGTCCCGACCTACGGCGCCCACGCTGCGGTCGCCGGCCCCGTCCGCCAGGCCCAGAACGCGGGCGCGTGACCGGCGCCGATCCCCGAGCCGGGCAACTGCGACCGGGGACGACCGTGCGCAACCCGCTCGGGCAGCCGCCCTGGGTCCTCGACATTGTCGCTGTTCAGGGCCCGGACGCCGAGCAGATGGTCACCCTCCTCGCGGTGCAGGGCACCGTCCGCGTGGCCGACGACTGGCCGGTGCCGCTCTACACCACCGCGGACGCGGACCTGGAGTCCTGCCTGATGCTGGAGGAGGTGACCCGATGGCCGAGCTGACCCAGCGCGACGCCCAGCGGGAATTCGCCGACCTCCAGCACCACGACGACCTGGTCGCCCGGATCTACGCCGACCAGCTCCCGACCGAGGTCCGCGAGCTCGCCCTGGCCCTGGCATGGGTGAACCTGCGCGACCCGGCCCGGCACGCTCCCGACGCCGCGAGCAGCCTCACCCGAGCAGCCCTGCTGCTCGGCCGCGACGAGCTCGGCCGGTGGCGGCACAAGCTGGCCCTCACCGCCGACGCTCCGCGCTACGAACCCGGCCGCGAGCACCAGCTGCGCTCCGGCATGACCTGCCAGGGCCCGCGCGTGCGCCCGTACCGCCCGCGCGGCGCCGTGGCGGCCAGCGTCCCGCAGTCGCCGCCCGGCACGCGCCTGGTGTGCGGCAACCACGCCACGATCGGCGTCGAGGAGCGGGAGCTGGCCACCGGCCACATCGTCGCCCTGCACACCTTCTGCCGCCGCCACCACGACGACGCCGAGCGCGTGCGCCTCCAGCTCGACGCCCGCGGCGAACCACTGGACCCGCCGATCCCCAACACCGGCGGCTGGCTCCCGCGCTACTTCGCCCTCGACCCCCTGCAACGGCTCTACCGGTGGGCCAGGCCGGGCTGGACACCGCCGCCCGCCGGCCTCTGCCGCGACGACTGGCCCGCCAGCGACGTCCGGTTCCTGCCCCGTCGTCGTCGCCTGGCCCTCGTCGTCACCACCACCGACACCACCACCGACACCTCCGCCGTCCCCGCCCGCTGAACAGCAACAACCCGCCACACCGCCCGCTGATCATCGAATTCCATGGGAACCTGAATTCCCTGACTCCGCCGGGCATCCGAGACCACAGCGACCCGACGCCAAGGAGAGCACCGCGATGGACCAGCCCAGCGCCGACGACCTCGCGCGCATGCGCGACGAAACCGTCGGGAACGTCGACTTCGACGTCACCGACGAGCAGCTGCTCCAGGTATGGCTTGACGATCCACACCTGGTTGCCCTGGCCCGGGAATGGGGCTGGGGGGACACCGAGGTCCGGGACCAGCTGTGCGCATACCTGGAAGCGCTCGGCGCGCGACCCCCAGCTCCCAGGCAGCCGGTCACGGTCGGCCTGCGGGTCGACGTCGCGACGTACCCGCATCGCCGGCCCGAGACACAGGATCCCGCGGCCAGTCCGTCCATCGCCGAGCTGACGGACCGGATCGAGCAGGCGATCGTCCGTTCGGAGAAGGTCCGCGCCGCCGGCGGCGCGGTCGTGGTGAGCCTGACGGACCGCCCCCAGGAAGCTCCGCAGCTCGCGGACACCGCGATGGCCCTGCGCGTGGATGTCACGGTGACCGCGTCCCGCTGGTCCGCCGACAACGAGACGCAGCTGCTGTCCGAGCAGGTGCGTGCCCACGTCGCCGACGTACTGGGTGTCGTCGAGCAGGCCGCCGGTGCTGTGACCACCGTGAACGTCGTCAACCTGGTGTACGGCACCGACCGGGAAGAACTTCCCCGATGAGATCATCACCAGCGCTTGCCGTTCCTGCCGGCGCGGACTCCCCTACGCTCCGGATCATGAACTTCGCCGACCTGACCCCGGAACGCCGCCGGGAACACGCCGCGCACCTCGCCAGCGACATCTTCGCCCCCGACGGCCTCACGCGGGTCGAACTCGGCCGCACCGCCACCGTCGCCCTGGCCGATCTGCTGGAGTTGCTGGCCGCGCGGCCAGCCGACGACCCGACTGGCGCGGAAGGCATCCTCAACACCACGGCACAACGCATGGCGGCCCAGCTGCGAGAACAAGCCGCACCGCAGGTCAGTTAGCCGCGACGTCCGCGTCCTCCGCTCATCAGGACGTCGAGGGGCGGCGCATCAAGCGCTGTACGTCTTCCTCGGTGATCTCGTCGCGCCAGATCGGCAGCTCCAGCATCGGCGTCCACACCCCGCTGACCTGGCGGCCGTCGTCGAGCTGCACGAATCCGCGGAACCGCAGCGGCAGCCGCTTGGTGGCCCGGCCGAGCTTGAGCATGCTGGCCCGCAGCCGATCCTGGTCGACCAGCCGCACTTCGGCCTGCTCGTCCCGGCTCAGGATCTCCGACGGCAGCAGGTAGATCGCCATCGCCTCCGCACTGGCTTCACCGAAGTCGAACTCGAGGCCGGCCTGCCGGACCCGGAGCAGGCCGTGGTCGCTGACCTCCACGCCGAGGTAGACGATCGACGGGACGTTCTCGAAGGCGACCCGCCGGTACACATCCAGCGGCATCATCGCCGCTTCGCGGTCACTCCCGCGCCCGGCGAGCAGCTGTACCTTCGCGGTCCGCGCGGACGCGGAGCCAGTCAGCGCGGCGACCGTCTCGCTCAAGGTGGAGACCTGCTGGCGCAACGCGGCCACGACGTCCTCGTCCAGAGCGGTTCCGACCTGCCCGACCTGGATCTCCTTCCACTCCTCCAGCAACTCGATCGGGCAGACGTCGGGGTTGTCGTCGACCATCTTGTGGTGCTTCAGGCATAGCAAAAGCAAGTTCTCGAACTCGTGGACCGGTTGGTAACCGGGTACATGCCGAGGACCCCGCGGCTTCTCCGATCGGATGTGCGCGACCTCGACGGTGACCGTCATGATCCCCTCGTAGCGCTGCACCAGCAGTTCGGGGCAGTTCGGGAACGCGCACCGGTTCGCGCTGCCGAACAACAGCCTCGTGGTCTGGTCCCCCGGCCTGGACTTACCGCTCGCCACGTTCAGCGCGTCACGAACGGCAGCCGTGCCGTCATGGTCGTCTTGGTGATGGCACCGGGCCCGAGGATCGGTGGCAGAGTCGAGGTTGGCCAACGGCTCGAGCAGGGTGATGCGCCGTCCTCGGCATAGGCCGAGGGGGCGACGAAGTCGAGGATGAGCACCCGCCGCGGGATCATCGCAGACGCTGGTTCCTCGCTGGCCGGCTGATCGGTCATCACGGCATCGTAGCTGCGGGCGCCAGGAGCCCCAGGTTGCGCAGCGCCGATTTCAGGTCCGGGTAGCTGTAGTACTCGCCTTCCCCGGCGGCGAACTCGCACTTGGCGACGAAGTCGCTGAACAGCGGCCCACGGGCGACGCCGAGATGAGCGGTCGCGTGCAGCAGCTGCACGGCCAGGCCCGGCATCTCTGCCGCGTCTCGGCACTGGTTGTTGCCGCACCAGACGGTGAGCGCTTCGCCGAGCGTGTCGAGCGAGAGGAACGCCGCGTGTTGCACCAGCAGACGACCCACCTGCTCGCCCGTGCGCCAGCTGCCCGCGGTCCGCAGCATCTCGATCACCTTCGGCAGGAAGAACTCGCACGGCCGGGCGGCGATGACCTGCTGGCGGTGGAAGTCGCCGAGCTGGTCGAAGCGAACCGTCAGGCCGGGCAAGCGGCCGCGGGCGTAGGTGCTGCCCACCAGCGCCAGCCACGACGCGACCTCCGGCGGCAGCGGATCCCACTGGCCCACCGTGACAGGAGCGTTGAGCAGCGCTTGGAACCGCGTCGCCAGCGCCGGATCCACCGAGATCCAGAAGTAGTCGTCGTCGGCCATGCGGACCAGGGCCCGCAGCTGGACCGCGCCGTCGAGAACCTGAAACCGCTCGCGGGCCTCGCCCACGGCGTCGCGAACGGTGTCGCGAGCTACCTCGGAGAAGGCGCGCAACGCGAACGCCATCCGGTCGGCGTGCACGTCCGCCGGCATCCGGCCGTCCGGGTCGAGCTCGAGCATCGCGGCCAACGCGGCGATCTTGATGATGCTCTTGCGGGTGGCGGCCCGGACGCGGTCATGGAACGCGGCGCGGATGTGAGCCGAGGACGAGGCGAACAGCGGGTCGCAGATGAAGTTCTTGAACTCCTCCACCAGCTTGCGGCCCTGCGTGGGCGGGTGGACCAGCAACGTGGCCAGCGCGATGGCCAGGTGGCCGCGGGCGGCCTCGGGCCGAGGGTTGTACACCTCGCCCTCCATTCGCAGCGACGGGTGCGAGCAGAGGTGGCGGTCCTCCCGGATGCGGTCCAGTTCGCGTTTGCCGATGGTGTCGATCAGCTCGAACTCCACGGCCTTGTCGACCAGGGAAGCTTCGATCGCCTGCATGGCGCGCACACCCTCGGGCTTGAGACCCTTCTCCTGCGCGTCGGTGACCTGCCGGCGGAACGCCTGGGCGCCCTTGTCGCCTTCATCGGCCAGGCGGATCAGCTTCACGATGATGTCCGCGCTCACCGCCGACCAGGTCGCGGCGATGCTCGCGCGGATCGCACCGGCGTTGTAGCAGCGCCACGCTTCTTCGGCGAGCGGCCGCACATCCGGGCTCCACACCTGCGCCACCAGCGTTTCCAGATCGGCCGCCACGCTCAACCCCTTCCAGTTCCGCCACGTGCGAGCGGACGTACCACCCTACGAGCCCGCACCGGCAGGCGAAGCGCAAATCCTGCACGACCGTGGCCGCAGGGAGGATGAAGGGGCTCCGGCCCGGCCGGAGCACCCCGCTTCGCACCCGACCACAAGGAGGACACCTCGATGGCCGGCGCCCCGACCGAGGTACATCAGCGCATCGACGCCGAAGTCGCGCGGATGTCCGCCGCGCTGATCGACCTCAGCCGCGACCTGCATGCCCACCCTGAGCTGGCGATGCAGGAAACTCGCGCGGTCCAGCAGCTGACCGCGTTCCTCGCCGACGACTTCGCGGTGACCCAGCCCTACGGCGGGCTGGACACCGCCTTCCGTGCCGACGCCGGCGACGCGGCCCCGGTGATCGCCTTCCTCGCCGAGTACGACGCGCTGCCGGGCACCGGCCACGGCTGCGGACACAACCTGATCGCCGCCGGCGCGGTCGGCGCGGCCACAGCGCTACGCCGCGCAGCGCCCGAGCTGCCGGGCACCGTCGCGTGCATCGGTACGCCCGGCGAGGAAGGCGCCGGCGGGAAGGTGCTCCTGCTCGAGGCCGGAGCGTTCGCCGACGTCGACGCGGCGTTGATGTTCCACCCCTCGGACCGGACGTGGCCGATCCGCCACGCCACCGCCTCGGTGCACCTGACCCTGGAATGGCACGGCGTCGCCGCCCACGCCGCCGGCAGCCCGCAAGACGGCCGATCAGCGCTCGCTGCGGTGATCCAGTTCTTCACCGGCGTCGACGCCCTGCGCCAGTTCGTCCCGGAGACCAGCCGGATGCACGGCATCATCGCCGACGGCGGCCAGGCCGCCAACGTCATCCCCGATTACACCCGCGCCGAGTTCACCGTCCGCGCCGCCACCACGGCCGAGCTCGACGACCTGCGCGAGCGCGTCACCGCCGTCGCCCACGCCGCGGCAGCGGCGACCGGGACCACCGTCACCATCACCACCGGCCTGGTCTACCGCGAGCGCAAGAACAACCACACCATCGCCGACCGCGTCGCTCACCACCTGCGTCGCCAAGGCGTCACCGTCGATCAGCCCGTGCTGCGTGGCGGCACCGGTTCCTCCGACATCGGCAACGTCTCGCTCGCCTTGCCCGCGATCCACCCGTACATGCAGGTCATGGATGCCGGGACTCCGACGCACTCCCGCGCGATGGCCGAGGCCGTCATCCAGCCACGCGCCCACACCGCGATGACGCAGATGGCCACCGCGCTGGCCTGCGCCGGTGCTGACCTGCTCGCCGATCCAGACCTGTTCGCCCAGGTGCGGGACGAGTTCGCCACGCGAGGCCCAGACCTCGCCTCCGGGTGAACACCCACCTGGGACAGCGTTGCGGCCGAAGTCATCCACAGGTTCGACCGCCTACTACTACAGGTAAAGATCTACAGGAAAAGAACTACAGGGGACCGGCCAAAACCGGCCTCTGACCTGCGGCAACGTGCCCGTGGCGTCTTTCGGGTATGCGTCGCTGTCTTGCAAGTATGCGTCGCGACCTGGCGGTTTCGGATCATGGTCGCTTACGAATATGCGTGGACAACCTCGACGGCGGACGGTCCTCTGTGGACAACCTGTCCGTGGGCTTCCAAGTATGCGTGGACAACCGTCGCCACCGTCCCCGGCAGGGTGAATCCCGCTCCCCGTCATCATGCCGAGGCGGCCGACGCGGACCCAGCGTGCGCTTCTGGATATGCGCGCGCCGGTGCCTGAGCCGCACGGGATGCGCGTCCCGCCCGCTCTGAATAGCGCATTTGGGATAAAACGGCTCGGATGCGTCGCTTGCAGATATGCGTCCGGGGGCGAGACGTCGTCGGCCATGACCAGGTGTCGCTGCGGTGCCTCGGTGGTTGGGCTCGAGCGACCACGTCCGCTGGCGTCGGAAGGCATCCTGAGCAGCAGGATTGCAGATATGCGTCGACAGCGTCGTGCTCTTCCGCCGGCGATGGCCTTCCAGATATGCGCCGCCGCGTCGTGGGCTGGGGTGGGAGCAACGACCTCCTTTTCGGGGCGACCGCCCTGGAGTTCGCCCTGTTCAGAGCGTGAGCGCTTGCAGATATGCGTTCGATCGCCCCCGGCGACGCGCCGTGCGAGACCCAGGTCTGCGGGCGTTGGACGTCCGACTCATAGGCTGTCCCGGTGGCGCGCAGCAAAACCACCGACCTGGAACGGGCGCGAGAAGCTGCTGCCATCTGGGAGGCCAACCAACAAGGCCACCAGGACATCGGGTACCTGCCGCGGGTCATGGCGCAGGTGTCGTTGCCCTACAACCGGCCCAAGCCCGGGACGCTGGTGTGGAGCCGACGCAACGGCGACACCGAACTCCTGCTGACCCCGCGCATCGTCACCGACGGCCCGAACGGCAAGGCCGGAACGCCGATGTTCCCCTTCGGCTCCTACCCACGGCTCCTCGTCGCCTGGCTGGCCACCCAGGCCGTGCGCACGAACGGGGCGGTGATTCCCCTCGGCGACACCGCGAAGGGGTTCCTGTCCGAACTCGGCATCGGCAACACCGGCGGCTCCAGCGGCCCGGCCGGCCGGTTCCGCGAGCAAGCGTTGAACCTGCTCGAGTCGTCGTTCACGATCAACGTCACCCGGGCCGGGCACGACGAGGGGCACCGGTTCCTGGTGGCCTCGCATTGGGACCTGTACTGGGGAAAACCCGGCCCGGACGGCCAGATCGCGATGATGCCCTCGACCATCGTGCTCTCGGACGAGTTCTACCGGTACGTTCGCGCGAGCCCGGTACCCGTCGACTGGGCCATCATGCGATGGCTCGGCGCGGCGATGGCGATGGACCTCTACGTGTGGCTGACCTACCGGTTCAGCTACCTGCAAGAACCGTCGCTGGTGCCGTGGCTGGCCTTGCGCGCCCAGCTTGGCAGCGACTACGCCGACGACGTGAAGGGCATGGCGAACTTCCGCAAGGCGGTCGTCGCCGCCATGGCCTCGGTACGCGCGATCTACCCGGAGGCCAGCGTCAGGGTCACCAAGGACGGCCTGCTCCTCACACCGAGCCGCACATCGGTCCCGCTCCGCGGCCTGCGCGCCATCACGGCCGGGGCGTAGGCCCGGCGCATATCTGAAAGCCGGCCAGCTCCCAGGGCTGCGGCCTGGATCAGCTTCCGGCCGCCTGAGTCGGAATCGGCGTCGGAGACGGGCTGAGGCAGGTGCGGTCCCGGCCGCCTTCCTTGGCCTCGTAGAGCGCGGTGTCGGCTCGCCGCAGCAGATCGTCGATGTCCTCGACGTCGGGCGCGGGAAACAGCGTGGCGCCAATCGACACCGTCAGACCGGTGAGCTCGAGCGGGCCCTGGCCGTCCTCGCCGGGGATCTCCACGACCACCGAGTGGATACGGCGCCGGATGCGTTCGGCGACCGCGAGCAGGTTGCGCGGCGAGCTGACGTCGGGGATCACGATCGCGAGCTCGTCACCGCCGAAACGGCCGCAAATGTCCTGTTCACGGGTTTCCTCGCGTAGTGCGTCGCCAACCGCGGCGAGGACCTGGTCGCCGACGAGGTGTCCGCCGCGCTTGTCGTTGATGGTCTTGAAGTGGTCCAGGTCAACCAGCATCACGCCCAGCGTGCCGTCGCGGTCCTGAGCGCGGGCGAGCGCCTGTTCGGCGAGCTCGCGCCACCAGCCGGCGGTCGCCAGCCCGGTCTTCGTGTCGGTGCGCGCCTTGTGCTGGAACTGGTGCAGCAACAGGCTGCGGTGCATGGCGACCAGGGCGACGACAACGCCGGCCAGCACGACCGGGTGACCGACGACCAGGGTGGCCGCCACCACGCCGAGGCCCATCGTGCCGGCCTCGGACAGGTGCTCGGCGAAGTTGCGGAACAGGTCGCGGATGTCGGCTTTCGCGTTACTGATCAGGATCGCGGCCATCACCATCGACGCGTTGACCAGCCAGCGCAGCGCGGCGGCCGCGGCGACCACGACGAGGTCGATCAGCCCGGCCGGCACCGCGGCGTCCGGAACGCCGGGGTAGTGGTGCATCCCGAGCGCGAGGACCGCGACGGCGGCCTGGGTGCCGCACACGACGGTCGCGCCGCTGAACGCCCAGCGGTAGAGCGGGACCGGGCGCTCGTGCGGCCAGATCCGCCACCACGCCACCGCGTAGGTCAGCACGACCATCGCCGACGCCATCACCGGCGGCAGCACCAGCACCGCGGCGAAGCTCCACACGCTCTTGGTGTCCAGGTACGGCGCGGTGCTCCCACGCCAGTACTCGCGTTGGCGTTCGATGCGGCGGGTGAACTCGATGTAGACCACGGCGCACAGGGCCAGCACGCCGAAGCGCAGCAGGTCCAGGCGGGTGACCGGCATCAGGAAGGCCGTCGAAGTGGCCGCCGCGACGGCGACGCCGTAGACGGCCAGGACGTAGGTGCGCACGTGCGACGGGACCTGCCACAGGGCCAGGCCCGTGACCCATCTGTATGGTCTTCCGATCCGCCCCTGCACTAGTCCCCACCTGCATAAAGAGCGCAGCGTGTCTGCACCCCCAGGCCACCGTAACCGAATCTGTACGCGGCGTCCCCGCTGCGACCAGGGACGATGGTCTACGCCGCCGGGAATGCACCCGGATAGCCCAACGGACAAGCTCTTCCTGCCGGAGGAGGTGCCCGCCATGCGCGACGTGAACTGGTGACCCCAGCCCCGACGCGGCCGACCAGGCCCTGACGTCGGTTCCGCTGCCCCACACCGCTGAACAGCCCCGTCTGGGCTGGATGACGCCTGTCGAGGAGGTGCCCTGCCATGCGCAAGGACGTGAACTGGTGACCCCGGCCGACCAGGTCGGTCGGTCCGACAGCTCAGGTCAACCCGTCGTCGGCCGTGAACAGGCCGCACGGCATCCCTCGAGGAGGTGAACCTCATGCGCGACGTGAACTGGACGACCAAGTAGGACAGGGGCAGCTCCCCTGCATGCCCAATCTGTCCTTCGAGAGCATTCACTGCCCGAGGTCGTCGGCCTCGTTCCGCGCCGGGAGTGACGGCGCGGACGAGGCCGCACGTCTCCACGCCGCCGCGGCCGCGGCGGCCATGAGCACGCCGGCGGCCGCGGCGGCGGCGATCACCAGCGAGGGCGGCAGCAGCTGGGCCAGCAGCCCGGCCAGCACGATGGCCACACCCTGCGCTGCCCGCAGGGCGGCCATCGCCAGCCCGACCGCGCGCCCGCGCATCTCCGCCGGCGCGGTCGACACGTAGGTGGATTGGATGATGATGTTGTGCGCCGAGCACGCGCCCGATACCGCCCACAGCACGACGCTGACCAGAACTCCCGGGCCCCAGCCGGTCGGCAGCAGCACCAGGCTGGTCGCCACCGCCAACGGGCCGAGCAGCCGCAGCCGGCGATCCGGAGCCAGCCGCTTCAACAGCAGCATGCCGGCCACCATCCCCAGCGGGTTGGCCGCGAGCAGCCATCCGACCGCGGCGGAGCCGACGCCCAGCTGCGCGGCGTAGGGCACGGCCAGGCCCTCCGGCACGACGTACCAGCCCGAGCAGCATGCCAACGTCAGCAACGACCGCAGTCGGGGGTCCCTGGCCACCACCCGCCAGCCGGCCCGGATCTTCGCCCACTGCCCCTCGCCGGCCGCGTGCTCGCGCGGCGGCGCGTGCGCGGTCAGCCCGAGCCGGATCACCGCGGCGGAGACGGCGAACGTAGCCGCGTCGACCCACAACGCCCCGGACGTCCCCAGCCCGGCGACCACCGCGGCGCCACCGCCGAACCCCAGCACGAGCCCAGCCTGGTAGGTCATCGACAGCACGCCGATCCCGACGGCGAGCTCGTCGCCGGTCAGGATGTCCGGCAGCACTGCCTGCCGCGCGCTCGAGAACGGCACGGCCAGCAACTGCACGACGGCGAGCAGCGCGACCTGCACCAGCAGCGGCACACCCGGCACCGCCATGAGCGCGACCATGACGCCGCGCCCGAGATCGGCGCAGACCATCACGGTCCGGCGCGGGAAGTGGTCGGCCAGCCCGCCCAGCGCCGCGCCGCCGACGAGATCGGGCAAGTACGTCAGCGCGTAGGTGAGCGCGGCCAGGCCCGACGACCGGGTCCTGTCGTACACGAGCACCGTGAGCGCGACCCGAGCCAGCTGGTCCCCGGCCACCGACAGCACGTGCGCGACCCACAACCGGCGGAACTGCGCCACCGCGAACACACTCCGGTAGCCCGCCGCCTCGGTCGTCATGGGCCCCAGAGTGTCGCCGACGTGGCACGCAGAGCAAGCACTCACGAAGCCGGCTGCCCCGCCCAGGTAGCCGTCCGCCCCGAGCCGCCCGCACCACGGGAGTAACCCGGAACTGACCAAGAACAGCACGATCACCCTAAAAGACACGTGTCCTTTAGACTGATTGGATGCGAGGGAAGGCCAGTTTCGACCGCGAAGCGATGAAGCGCATCCGCGAGGCGGTACCGCGGCACGACCGCGAGCGCCCTGGGCTTTCGCTCGACGAGCTCGCCGCCCGCGTCGGCACCACCCGGCGCCAGCTCATCAAGTACGAGCAGGGCGCCGCGACTCCGGAGCCGGCGCGCATCGCGCAGCTGGCCGCCGCGCTCGGGTGCGAGATCCGGGACCTGACCCTCGGCGAGACCGCCGCGGCCGACCTCGCCGCTCTTCGCCGCGGCGCCGGGCTCACCCAGCGGGCAGCCGTGACGCGCCTGCGACCGCTGCTGACCCGCCCGCCGCTGCGCGTCTCGAGCTGGTTGCTCGCCGAAACCGAAGCCGGACGCCTTCCGACGACCTGGAGCTCGCCGGAAAGCCGAGCCCGCATCGCGGCCGCCCTGGCCACCGCCTACGACCAGCCCGCCGACCGGATCGAAGCCGTACTGCCAGCCGCACCAGCGGCCGCCGCGGTGCCGACGACAGTCGAGCCGCAGGTGGTCGTCGCCTACCCGCTGGTCAAGAGCGCCGTGGACACCTGGTACGCCCGGTGCCCGTCCTGTCAGCTGGTGGCCTCGCCGACCTCGGTCTCCTACCGGATGCACCCCGACCGCAGTGTGGACTGGACCGTGCCGGCCACCCTGCGCTGCTCCCAGTGCGGCACCGAGCACCAGGTGACGCCGTTCGACCTGCTGCCGCACGACAGCGAGATCACCTGCCCGCGAGCCACCTGCGGCAAGATCACCCAGGTGCCGGCCGAAGCGGTCGAGGTCGTCTGCGAGCACTGCGGCCTGTGCCCCCCGGGCCCCGCTGCGCTCGTCGATCCGCAGCTGGACAACACCGCCAAGCACGTCCGGTACGGCCACACGTTGAAGATGCAGGCCGCGGTCCAGGGCGCGAAGGCGAACAACCCGTTGCTCGGCGGATCCGCCACGTTCCTGCTCGACCCCGGCGACCTGTAGATCGGGATGCCGCGACCCGTGAGCGGCCGGCTCACCGCCGCTTCGGCAGGTTCTCCCGGTAGTAGCGCCGGGCGGCCGTCTCGTCCGGGCTGACCCAGTGGCGCTCGCCGACGTCGGCGTCCTCGCCGTGGTACCACCAGCCGATAACCACGTCCCATAGGACGCGAGTGGTGCCGTCGGCCAGGGTGATGTCGTGGCGGACGAGCGCGGCGGTTTCGCCGCTGCTGAACCCACCTTCCTCGGCCTCCTCGACCGTCGACGACAGATGCGCGGTCGCGGTGAGCAGGGGCTGCCAGCTCGCCTGGTCGCGAATCTCCGGGTTGCCGGCCACGACCACGAGCCCGATCACCTCCTCGGCGGCTGCGGGCAGCGAGGTCGGCCGGTCGCGGACACGGCCGCGCGGCTCGCACCAGTACCCGATCGAGAGAGCGCCGTCCGACCACACCTGCCAGCCCCGTCCGCCGTCCATGGCCATGGCCGTGGCTGCGTGGACCACGGTGACGTCGGGGGTGTGTTCCCAGTGTTCCCAGGTCTGCGGGTCGCGGGCGATGTGACGGCGGGCTTCGTCCGGATCGTCGGTGACCTGCACGCGCGGTCCCACCCTGCACCGGCGCAGGACGAAGCGGCCCGAGGTGTCGGGCAACTGCGGCGGCACGGCCGCCAGAGCCTGCTCCACGGTGTCGAAGCCGGCCTCGCGCAGACGCTCGGCGTGGTCGTGGCTGATGCCGGCGTCGGCCAGCCGCGCCGCCTCGGCGGCCGGCCAGCGCCGTCCCGTCGGCCACTCCCACCTCGCTTCGGCCCACTGCTGCGGGGTGCGGGCAAGGTAGGCGCGCGCGTCCTCGGCGTTTGTGATCGACACCGCGGTTCGGTGGCCGTTGACGTCGTGCAGCTCGGCTCCGGCGCGCACGAGGATCTGCGCGGCCTCGCGCGGGATGCCCGCGCGGGTCCATTCCTCGAGGGAGCCGTACTCGGCACGCAGATCGGCGACCAGCCTGCGGCGCTCCTCGGTCAGCGGATGGCGGTTAGCGATGTGGCCAGGCACGTTGTTGACCGAGAAGTCATCGCCGTCCGCGCCGTTGTGTGCGACCGTCCACACCCAGCCGCCCGGCTCATCGAGGTACAGCTCGTCGGCGTACAGCGGCCGGTCGTCCTGCTGGCGCAGCGGCACCTGCGGCAGCGACCGAACCGCGTCGAGTTCCGGTGTCCCGGACGGCGGCCGCTGCGCGTCGTCGAGCTGGCCGAACCGCCACGCCAGCAGGCGCGTGCACCGCGCGCGCAGTTCCTTGCGCACGGCGAGGCGGGTCTCGGCCGCCAGGACCGGCGCGGCCTCCGCGTCGGTAGCGGCCCGCACGAGCGCCGAGTAGTAGTGGCCCTGCTCGTCGCCGACACCGAAACTCATGCCCTCGTCGGCGAAGTACCGCTGGCGGGCAGTCACCACCGTGACCACGCCGGAGACCTGACTTCGTCCGCCGCTCTCGGAGAGCAGCACGCCGCCGGGGACGCCGTCCGGTCCGGGAGCCTGCTCGCTGGTCCACCACTGCTCGCGCTGCGCCGTGCCGGGAACGAACGGCTCCTGGCCGTAGCCCTCTCCGCCGCCGATCTCCCACGTCGGCGCATCGTCAGGGTTGTGCGGGTTCGGCGGGCAGTCACCGGCGTGTTCGACTTCCCAGGCCGCATCCGCAGCGTCCTTCACGGCGACGCCCTCGTGTGCGGGCACGTTCTGGCCGCAGCGGCGGCACGAACCGGCGTACCGGTTGACGATGCGGGGCATCAGGCAGCTCCTTCCCTTGGGGGGTAAGCGAAAGCGCGCAGGAAGCAGTGCGCCCTTGAAGGCGTTGAAATCCTCACGGCCGGAGCGGCCGTGCTGCGCGGCTGAAGCGCGAACCCTGCTGAGGCGGGGAAGTACTGCTCATCCCCGCCGGGGCGGGGACGACGTCACGCGCATTCGACAACAACGCGGCATGACGGGACCACTCTAGAACTCACCACCGACATTTTCGCGAGACGGTCCACGTAGAACGTGCCTTTTAGTCTGAAGTCGCAGGTCGATCGTGTTCCGGCGGTGCAGGCCGAGCGGGCACACGGGAGTCGAGTGCCCACCAGCCGCCGGCAGTGCGTTCGTTCGCTCCCCACACCTCGGCGAAGTGGTACGGGTACCCGGCCAGCCCGACCCCGAGGTCGGCCGCCACCCCGAGCGCGACGAAGGGGTCGGAACACCAGCACACCGTTTCCCAGGACGCGTCCGCGGCACCGGTGTGTACGCGCAGCTCGTGCAGCGGCCACCTGCCGCGGTCGTCGGGGGCCCCGAGCGGCATCGCGGCCGGCGGTGCCGAGGGTGGCCAGTCCCGCGCGTCGGAGGCAGGAGCGTACGAACGCTGCGGTCGAGTGCGGCGGGGTTCGGGGACGCAGGTCAGCACAACCTCGCGACCGCCGGGTCCGGGCCGCTGGACCTGGGCGGCGAGCAGGCGCTCGTCGTCCCAGGCCATCGCAGCCTCGGCGATCCGCGTGGCCCAGTCCTCGGTGGCGCACCAGGCGAGGAGCTTCCAGTGCGGCATCTCGGCCCGGTAGTTCATGCCGAAGCTGTCCGGTCCCCAGTGCCACCGCACGTCGTAGACCAGTTCCGGAGCCGTCGGCTCCAGGGGATGGGCCGGGGCGACCTGCCCGGGATCGTCGACCGCCCAGCCTGTGTCCAACCACAGCCACTGCCCGTGCGGGCAGGCGACGATCGCGCGGATCCGCCGGGAGGTGGGCGCACCGGTCGACCGGTCGTTGTACCGGATCTCGATCGGCCCCACCTGCTCGGCGCGCCGGACTGCCTCGCCCAGCCAGCCGGTCTGCACCACCAGGAAGCCCCACGAGGTCGGCCGGGCGTAGCCGTAGATCAACCCGCCCTCCGGAACACCGGCACGGTTGGGGTTGCGTGCATCCACCACGTGCACGATCGGCCTGGCCGGGTCCTGCCCGGGATGCTCGTCCGGCCGCGGCGGCGCGGGCTCGGCGCGTCGCCAGCCACCGGATCGGAGCCAGTGCACCAGCCGCTTCACCGCGTCCTCCTGCCGATCAGCGCGGCCATCCAACCTGGCAGCATCGCGATCGGCGCGTCCACCTCGACGGCGTACTCGCGGCCGTCGACGACCGAGCCGGGACCGACCAGGTAGCCGCCGATCCGGAGACCCGGGCCGCGGATGTCGATGCCCGGCCCGAGCCGGGAGCGGCCTCCCGACACCGAGGGAACCATCAGGCCCCGCGGGACCCGCAACAACAGGTGCCGGCCGTTGTTGCCGGTGCGGGTTTCCAGCGTCACGGGCCATTTCATGCCCCAGCGCGCGCACAACGCGGTGAAGACCTCGACGCCGTCGACGCCGGCGTTGGCACCGCCGTCGGTGTGCCGGTCAAGGTCGATACCCACGATGTTCGAGGCGCGGCAGGCGATGCCGATGTTCGATCCGGCCGGCCAGGTCGCGCGAACCTGCTCGAGGTCGCGGACGACCGTGTGCTGCCAGCCCTTCGGGGCCGCCTTGCCGCCGGGCGGCAGCGGGAAGACCGCCAGGCCGCGCTCGATGAGCGCTGCCGGGTCGGGCGTGGCCAGGCTTGTCTGGACGTCGTTCATTCGCCGCACTCGCAGCCGTACGGGCTGGTGACGTCGCCGCCGCAGTCGGGACAGGCGTTCAACTCGTCCCGCTCGTCGTCGCCCATGTACTCCTCGTGCCGCCACCCGCTGCACCGGCCGTTGTTGCAGCCGCACCCCGGGACGCACTCAGGACACACCATGCCGACGGTCCAGCCGCACGTCTCGCACAGCAGCTTGTTGGCGGGATCGTCGTAGACCGCCTCGGCCTCGTCGAAGGACAGCTCGCCGTCGTCCATCAGCTCGCGGATGGCCAGCACGTCGGTCCGGGCCGTCTGGTAGGGCAGTTCCTGCTCGCTGGAGCGCTTGCGCGCGGCGCGCGTCAGGGCCCTGGAATCACGTGGCATGACTGTCGCTTCCCCGGTGAAGTACGCCCACGCCGTCCTCACCGCAGGCAGAAATCAAGCCACGACAAGGGAAAGTGCACTGCGCTGAGTCTGCGACGTCTTCATCCGTGGGGACGCTCACCCCAGCGTGGGCGGGGGAACTCGGACGGGCCGGCGCGCGGCCGAGGAGAACCATACCGGTCGGCACCGACAGTTTCCAGCGGTACACGCTGAGCCACCTCCCTGAGCCGCAAGCTTTCCAACTTGTTGCAAAGTTAGCCGCCTTCGGGTTAGCTTTGCAACAAGTTAGAAAGCTTGTGTGGAGGTTGGTGTGTTGCAGATTCAGCTCGGCCAGGAGCGGCCCGCCGCGGCAGACGACTGGCTGGGACGCTCGCGCGTCGGCAGCTGGCCGGGGATGTCCGAACGGGAAGCCTGGGAAGCCGGCCGAGGCGTGTGGGTGCTCAAGACCGACCGGGCCCTCCAGCAGAACGAGGTGCAGATCGTCGACGTGGCCGGGATGGTCCTGGCCGTCGCGAGGATCACCGGCATCACCAAGTGCGGCGGGCGCTACGCCCTGGAAGGCGACCTGCTGCTCGGCGACGCCCGCGTCGGGCAGCCCACCACCACCCCGCACCCGTCCCGAAACTCCGTGGCCTACTTCGACGATCCGGCCGGCACCGCGGAGAGGTCGCACAGGAGCACGGCTCATCCCGAGGAAGGACTCCGATGACGCGTCGTGAGGAATACGAGTACAAGCCCGCGCACAACCCGCGGACCGCACGCGATCTTGTCCGCGCCCTGGGCGTGCCCGACACCGTGCCACTGAACGTTCCCGACGACCGCCTCGTCGTCATCGACACGCTGGACCAGCCCGGCGGCGCCCTCAACGGCGAGCAGATCGTGATCGGCATCGACACCGCCGCCGAAGCCAACCTCACCGGCCGCATCGGTGAACGGGCCACCGTGCTGTACCTCGAAGGCGACTTCCCCGCCGGCACCTACGAGCGGGACACCGACGACTAACGCGTCACGCAGAACGACGTCAACCACGTGCCCTGGCGACCGGTATCGTCATCGGCTAGTCAGGACGCGCACGCTGGAGCCGCATTCGCCCCGCCCACGCCGGGAGGCGATGTTGTCGGCCAATGGTCCCCCGGGGCCCGCGGTGAGTTCGGCCTACGCGGACATCGTCGAGGCCGGTGGCGTGGGGACCGAGCCGGAACGGACGATCATGCCCAAGAACAGCAGCGCCAGCCTGCGCACCAAGGTGCGCGACTACGCCGCCCAGCACGGACTCAGCTACGTCGCAGCCCACGCCAAGCTCACCGGCACCGCGGACGCGACCCCCGCCGCTGACTCCGCCGCGGGTGAGGACCACGACCTCTACCGCATCGCCGACAGCGAGAACTTCGGCTGGCTCACCTGCGGTGACGGCAACTTCCGCGGCTACGACCCGACGGCATCCTGCCCGCGACCGCTCACCGACGAACAGCTGGCGGAGCTGGCCGAACAGCCCGGCTACCCGACCCTGAGCATCGAGCAGGTCGCGGCCATCGTCGAACTCCTGCCCCTGGGACTGCGGTGGGTCTCCACCGCGCAGGCCCTGGCCGACCGGCTGGGCGACGACGCGATCACCGCCGAACGGGTAGAGCTGATCATCGACAGGATCGAGAACACCACTACCGACCGCCACGGATACCAGCAAAAGAGGTTCGACCTCGGCCGCCGGCTGCTGGAAGCACGCCCGCTGGCGGAAATCGACAAGCACTTCGGCCCGTGGCGGCCGGTTCTGCCGATGACCGACGAAGACGAGGTCGACCTGCGCGCCGCGTTCGACCTGGCCGGCCGCAAGTTGATCGGCAGCGTCGCCTCGGCGCTGGAACAGCTGCACCACGAGGCTCGTGAGCGGTTCGGCCCGTGGGACAGCGACGTCACCAAGACCGCCAACTACGCCCAGCGATCCCTGACCGCCGGACGACCCGGCTCCTGGGAAGCCGAGCTGATCATGCCGATCGTCTGGTTCGGCAACGAGCTGAATCTGTACCCGAACAAGCAGAGCCTGTCGGTGGAACAACGCCGCCAGAGCGGACCCAGCCCCCGCCGGGTACACAAGGAGGCCCGCGACCAGATCGCCGCGGTGCTGCGCCGCTGGACCGCCAGCCCCGACCGCTACACCGAGGTCGCCGAGACCCTGGCCGGCTTCATCTCCTCCTACGCCGACGAGAAGTACGGCGCGGAGGGCTGGAAGAAGATCGCCGACCAGTGGCTCCAGCCCGGCGGCATGGCTGTGGAGAACTTCTCCGCCTGCTACCGCCTGCTCTACACGAGGTCCGCGCACTTCGACACCGCTCTCATCTGACCCCGCACAGCAGCCTCCTCGTCCCGGCTCCGGTCCCCCCGCGCGGGCACACTGGAGCTGGGACGAGGGCCAGCGACCCTGCGGCGACGTCGCCAACCCGGCCATCACCGCGGTCATGGCCGCGCCGATCGGCAGCTGCACACCGAGATGAGCCGCCTGGTCGAGCAATGATCGTCCGTTGATCCCCTGGTCAGCGAGCTCGTGGAACCGCGTCTTGCCAACGAGCTCGGCGTAGCGGCGCAGCAGCCGGCCGTCGTCGATGAGCGCGTGCAGTACCGCCTCGACGACCGCGGCGATCACCTGCGCGCGTAACCGCACCCGCGTTCGGGCCACCCGATACGCCACGGCGCGGGTGCCGGCCAGGCTCAGCGCGTACGTGACCACGTGCCGCAGCAGCGCCCGCCGCCCGGCCGCGTTGCGCTCCTGCTTGCGCTGCGCGTCGCAGTCGCGCTGGACGAGGTAGTCGCCGCTGTAGTGACCGGCGAGGCCGCCCAGCCAGCTCGGCAGCAGGACGACCGCCCGATCTGTCGAAGTGCTCATGATCCACAAACTCGCGCCGGGGAGCTGATCAAACCTCGTCACGAGGCGGGATCTCGCCGATCACCCCTCATCGGATGATCACCAGTGCCGCAGCTGCGCCACGTCAACGCACTGGGCAATACGTCCACACCAGTTGACATCACCACCCCTTGCAGGGTTACCGTCTGCCTGTACGTCAACTCATATGGACGTCTAGTTGGCGGAATCGTCGGGGAGGAGGCGAGTGGCTATGAGCACGCCGAGCGTGGACCACCGCAAGGTCCGCTACGACCTGCTCTGCGGGCACTCGTACACGGTGCCGGCCGAGGTCGAGGAACAAGACGAGGGTGGCCCCCAGTCGCCCTACGGCTGGTGCGGATCATGCTCCGCCTGGCAGCTGGTCACCGGCAAGGTGCCCGACGAAGTTTCCTCCAGCGTCCCGGACGAGATCCCCGGCGAGTCCCAGGACGAGGACGCCGCTGACTCGGCGCGGGAGGGAGACTGACCATGTCACTGCTGGATCACCGCAGCTCAGCAGAAGCATCCGCCGACTCCGGCGACCCGGAGGCACGACGCCAAGTGCACTTCGTCGGATCGCTGCCGCCCGCGGTGGCGCCAACCGACCGGGCAGGCATGCAATGGCTGCTCGACCACGCCGGCGCCATGCGGCTGACCACGCTGCCCTGCGACCGCGACTCGCGCTGGATCATCGACTGGCTGGAGAGCCTGCGCGATCGCGGCCCGTTCGAACTCGTACTGGACGGCGACTCCTCCGGCTACACCCGGATGCCGGCCTACCGGCTGCGCCCCGGCGACACCCTCGCACCCGGCGACGTCGGCCCGCGCCGCGCCCGGGAGGTCTCGGCCGCGATCGCCGCCCGCCGCCAGCTCAGTGCCGCGGACTTGCCGCCGTACCAGGTCTCGATGCCCGCGCCGCTGGACCTGAGCCTGTTCGCCTTCGGCGTGCCCGCCGCGACGATGCGTCTGCTGCCCGCGGCCGCCGCGCTGCGCGCGATCCGCAGCGCGCTCGCACACCTGCCGACGTTCACCGCCGCGATCGTGGCCGAGGTCGACCAGATCCGGCAGCTCGCCGACCGGTGGAGCGAGGACATCGTCATCCAGCTGGAAAGCCCCGCGGTCATGGTCGCCTACGACCGGGCGCCCCGCGCGGCGTGGCCCCTGGTGACCCGGATGCTGACCCGCCAGCTCGCCGGCGTCATCACCGCCCTGCCCCCGCAGACCCTGCTCGTCCTGCATGGCTGGTGCCGCGGCGACCTCGAGCACAAACCGATCTCCGGCATGCGGGACCTGGCACCGCTGGTCGCCTTTACCAACGCCCTCGCCGTCCGGCTGGACCGCGCGGGCTACCCGATGCCGCCGCTGCACATCGCCTTGTGCGACGGCGAGACCGCGCCGTCGACCAGGCCGTCCGACTACGAGGTCCTGCGCCGCCTGCGCGCCGATGTCCAGCTGTACGCGGGTCTGGTGGACGAGCACCACCCGCACGCCTCCGCCCGCGCCCTCGAACTCGTCGAGCAGGCCCTCGGCCGGCCCGTCGACGCGGTCGCCGCCGCCTGCGGCCTGGGCCGTCGCACCCCCGAGGAGGCCGAAGCCAACATCGCGCTGGCCTGGCAGCTCTCCGTCGCGCCCGTCCCGACCACGCCGTAACCACCACGACCACCACATCCACCACACGCCGCGGCCCGCGCCGGACCGCGTCCATCTGCTTCCGGGGGAACCACCGTGAGCCACACCCTGCGCCTGGCCGAACACCCCACCCCGCCGGGCGTCCCGCGCCCCGACGACCGGCAACCGCCCGCGTTGCCCGTGGCGACCTGGTCGTCCACCATCGCGTCCGCGCCCCGCGACCAGGCGCTGCCCGACCGCCCGCTGCCCGTCCGCCTCCGGCCACGCACGCCCATCCCGGTCCACCGCGTGCCCGGCGGCGAAGCGTTCGCCGTGCTCCCGGTGCAGGCCCATCCCGGCATGCCCACCTGGCTGCCGGTCGTCGACGAGCGACACGGCTGGGCACAAGTGCTGCTGCCGGTCCGCCCGGACGGCGCCGTCGGCTGGCTGCACCTGGACGACCGTGTCGAGACGGTCGATCACCCGACCCACATCACGGTCGACACCGCAGCGCGCTCGGTCACCCTGCACCACGGCCGCAACATGGTGACCTGGCCCGCCGGAGTCGGACGCCCCACCAGCCCGACCCCACGTGGTCGCACCTTCGTCCTCGGCGAGATTCGGCCCGACCGCGGCCTGGTCGATCGCGCTGTGCTGCTGGCCAGCCACATGAGCACCCACCTGGCTTGGGGTGCCCGGATGGCCGCGGTCGGGCTGCACACCTGGCCGGGCGCGGCCCAGGGACTGTCCTCCACCGACGGATCGGTGGTTGTGCCGCCCGACGCCGTCCCGGTGCTGGCCGTGTGCGCTACCCCCGGCACCGCCGTGCTCATCCGGTAGCGCCCGTGATCTCCATGATCACCGCGCCCACGCGACGCGGCCTGGCAACGGCAGCCCACCGGATCCCGCCGCTGACCGGCCCCATTCTGGCCACCTTCTGCGTGGGCACGAGCGGGCACGCCGTCGCCGGGCTCCTGCCCTCCCTCATCGCCGAACTGCACACCTCCGGCGTGGTCGCGGCCCAGCTGGCCACCGTGTTCGCCGCCATCTGCGGACTGGCCGGCCCCCTGCTCGCCGTCGCCACCGGCCGTTGGGAACGGCGTCAACTCCTGGCCGTCTGCCTGCTCACCCTCAGCGCCGGAGACCTCCTCGTGGCCGCCGCGCCGACCTACACGCTCCTGGTCGCAGGCCGGGTGCTGACCGCTCTGGGCGCGGCGCTGACCACCGCCACCGCGGTGGGCCTGGCCGCCCGCACGGCCGCACCCACCCAGAGCTCCCCCGCGATCGCCCGCACCTTGACCGGGCTGACCCTGTCGCTGCTGCTCGGGGTTCCCGGCGCCGCCGCGGTCGCCAGCGTCGCCGGGTTCCGGATCGCCATGGCACTGATCGCCGCGCTGTGCGCCGGCGCGGCGGTCGTCGTCGCGGCCACCGCCCCGACCGCCGCCGCCCCGCCCGAGCAGGGCCTGCGTGAGCGGCTGGCCGCCGCCGCGAGGCCCGGCGTCGCCGGCGTCCTGGGCGGCGGCATCCTCACCTGGACCAGCACCGGCGCGGTCTACCCCTACCTCGCGCTGCTGCTGGGAACTCACCGCGGCAGCGGCGTGCCGATCGGCGTCTACCTGGCCGCCTACGGCCTCGGCGCGGTCGCCGGAACCCTCGCCGCCGGTCACCTGATCGATCGGTTCGGCCCCCGTGCCGTCCTGCTCGGTGGCAGCGGCAGCGCGGCCGCGGCGCTGTTCCTGCTCGACCCCGCCACCGCCAATCCCGTCACCACGCTGCTCGTCGTTGCCGCGTGGGGAGCGGCGGCGTGGTCGGCGGCCCCGCCGCTGAACGCATGGCTGTCCGACCTCGGCGACAACCGGACCGCGCCGCTGTTGCTGTCCCTCGGCGGCGGCATCGTCTACCTCGGCATGGGCATCGGCGGTGTCCTCGGCGGCGCCCTCACCGACCACGCCGGCCCCACCTGGCTGCCCATGGCCGCCGCGGCCCTGGCACTCGCCGGCTGCCTGCCGCTCAGCGCCGCCCGTACCAGCCCGGCCATCCGGTCCCACTGAATCGGGACCCATCCCGCGTCGCCAACACCGCACAGGTCAAGGCGCTGAACAGCAGAACTGCGTAGCCAGCACGAACTCCCGCTGTTCTGGACCAGAAGCGACGGGCGCCTCGATCCACTCTCCCTATCTCCTCCTGCCACGCCCGCGGTCCGGCGGGACGTCGCGCACGCTGCGCCGCCGCCGGTCGGGCGTCAAGCCCGCGGGAACAGCACCCGCGAGCTTGACCCCCTTCCCGCCGCCGGCGCCGACCGAGCGCGTCCCGCCGAACCGCGGGGCGCGGCAGCACAAACCCGCCTGCACCTTCGGTGAACAGGGACTTCGGGGCTGCCGCAGGACGACCAGCAGCCGAGGAGAAAACCGCCCATGGGCGCAGAAGCCTTCACCACCTACTCCGAAGGCGCCGACGTCGACACCGCATTCCGCGCGGCCGTCGAGCAGGCCCAGTACGACTACGGCCACGGCGGCTACACCGGCAGCGTCGCCGAGAAGGACGAGTACATCGTCATCGACGGCCCGCCGCTCTCGGAAAACGACGCCGAGGCCCTGGCGGACAAGCTGATCCGCGACAACGACGAGCGCATCTGCGACAAGTGGGGCCCCGCCGGGGCCATCCCGGTGTGCGGCGGATCCCGCGACACACCCAGCGCGCCGATCCGCGCCACCGCACAACGGCTGGACAAGCCCGCCGAGATCGAAGCCGCCCACGACGACCCCGCCGCCGACGGGAACAGCTCCGTCACCGCGAGCCCCGAGGTGACCGGCTGGCTGTTCTTCGGCTGGGCCAGCTGCTGACCGCAACGCCGCCGGAGCCGCCCCGCAAGGCCCTCGACACCGCTGGTGGTGCCGCGTGATCGCGGCACCACCGAATCCGATTCCCCCTGTCCCACAAGGAGTTCCGCATGTCCACAGCAACCCTGGAGCTGCGCGCCGTCGTCGCCTTCGTTCTCGAGCACGCCAAGGAAAACGACCTCCACGCCATCACCAAGGCGATGAAGTCGCGCCGCGGAGTGCTGCGCGAGAAGACCGCGGCCGAGGTGACCGAGCAGGCGAAGGTCACCCTGGTGGATCTCTCGCCGCGGTACCTCAACGGCCTGACCGGCGTCGTCAAGACGATCACCAGCGGCGGCCGGGGTCAGCGGCGCGCCACCGTCACCCTCGACATGGGGTCGACGAACACGCTGGCGTTCTCCTCGGAGAAGTTCGGCCACCTGGCTGGCCGCGACAGCTACGACCTGCCCGGCGTGCCGCTGAGCTCCTGCAAGGTCACCCACTCCTGATCTGGCGTCCACCGCCCCTCTTCCACCCAGGCGAAGGCCCGGCCCCGGTTCCCCACGAACCGGCGCCGGGCCTTCGTGCTGTCCAGGGCCCTTCACCCAGCGGCCCGACGTTTCCTGAACACCGGAGGACCACCCGTGCCCACCATCATCGAATCCCGCATCCGCTGGCCGCACACCGGAATCGAAGCCCCGTACGCGTTCCACATCAACGGGTTCAACGAGTTGGAGACCGGCCGCGGCGTCGCCTACAGCGCCGAACTCGTGCACCCAGAACTCGGTGTCGTCGGCCGCATCGCCAACGAAGGCTGCGGCGGCCCCACGACCTTCTACCCCTACGACCACACCAGGTTCGGCGACCGCCAGCTCGAGCAGTTCCTCCAGCGCAGCCTCCAGGACGGCGAGCCGATGGACACCGGCTTCATGGGCATGGAGACCGTGCTCGACGAGATCATCAACGAGTCCGAGACCGCGCAGCTGGTCGCCGAGATGCGCACCAAGGGCCAGTTCCTCGTCCGCGCCTACCTCTCCCGCGAGGCCGCCAGCTGGGGGCCGTACCGCGGCGCGCCGCTGATGTGGAGCCGGATCATCGCCCGCCGCGCCGACCGCGAGCGGCTGGCGGCCAAGCTCACCGCCGACGCCCGCGGTCTCGACGAGGGCGCCTCCTGGCAGATGTTCAACGGCGAGGAGTGGGTGCCCCTGACCGGGACCTCCCTGCTTACACCGCAGCAGGTCGCCGACCGGCTGCGCCAGGTCGACCGGCTCGCCGCCGAGCTCGACTCGCCCGACATCCGCAACATCGACGTGCCGTTCAGCGACGACCTGAACCTGTTCGGCACGCCCACCGCCAGCTTCACCCTCGTCGGCGACCACGTCGGCGCGGTCGAGAGCACCAGGTGGTGCACCTGCCGCCGCCGGCAGAAGGTCGTGGCCTTCGAGCGGTGGAACCGCGGCTCCATCGAGGAGTCCGGCACCGTGCACGCGGCCACCCGCTGCCGCCGCCTCGTCCGCCTCGACTAACTCCGCCGCTGCGACTCCGGCCCGCCGCGGCCACCCGCACCGCGCCTGAAGGCCCGGCCCCGGTTCTCCGCGAACCGGCGCCGGGCCTTCGCGCTGTCCAGGGCCCTTGCCACGCCCCGCACGGACCGACCAGCCGTGCCCGGCGCCCCGAAACCGAGCACGAGAGGCCACCCGACCATGAGCACGTCCACGATCAGCCCCAGCCCACCGGCGCAGTCCACCGGCCCGCCGGATCCGCTGCGGCCGCTGCGCGACCCGCTCGGCGACCGCGTTCCCGAACCGGCCGCGCGACAGGCCGTCCACCAGGCTCAGGCCGCGCTCGGCCTGCTCCGCCCGCCTACCCCGATGCCAACGGCGAAGCCGCTGGCATCGGTGCGGGGCGAGCCTCCGCCGCGGGTGGTGCTGGGGTTCGGGCTCGGCTGCGACTCCTCGGCGATTCTCGCCCGCTGGCTCAATGACCCCACCAGCCGCGACTTCGAGCTGCACGAGCTCGCGGTGATCACCGGCATGACCGGGCAGGAGTGGCCGGCCACCCGCCGCCTGGTCGAGCAGCACCTGCTGCCGCTGATGGCGGCCAACGGCGTGCGTTACCTCCAAGTCGCCCGCCGGGGCCCACGCCAAGCCGACGGCGTCGACATCCTGTCCGACACCCGCAGCCCCGACCGGCTGCACCTGGTCGGCGCCTGGACCCTGGCGCACGAACTGTTCGACGGCGCCCTCGTCCCGCAGACCACCGGCGATCGCCTGTGCAGCCAGCACTTCAAGGCGTGGCCGCTGGACACGGTCATCGGCGAACTCACCCAGGGCCGGCCCTACCGGCACGTCATGGGCTACGAGCTCGGCGAGGCCCGCCGCGCCGAACGCGACGCGCGCTACAACACCGCGCTGCGCACCGGCGAGTACCCGCTGCGCGAATGGGACGGCGGCTGGGACCGCGCCCGCGCCCAAGCGTTCCTGCGCGCGACGTTCGGCGTCGAGTCCTGGGCCAAGTCCGCCTGCACCTACTGCCCGTTCGCGCTGGCGACCAAGGCCGGCCAGGCCGAGACCGTGGCCCGGTTCGTCGACGAGCCGGACGCCGGCGTGCTCGCCCTGGTGATGGAGTGGGTCGCCACCGCCCTGAACGCCACGCAGGGCCTGATCAAGGGGCAGCGGCTGCTGTCGCTGCTGCGGGCCTCCGCCGGCACCGCCGCGGTCCTCACCGCGTTCGAACGGCAGCTGGCCGCGCTGCCGTGGGCGGTCTACGACGTGCGCCGCACGCTCTCGCCGCGCACCGACGGCAAGGCCAACCACGCCCGCTCGGTCCGCCTGCTCGACATCGGACCGGCTGACCAGATGCACGCCCGGCTCGACCAGCGCGCCCGCTGCGCCGGCGTGCCCGTGACCGTCGGAGACCCGGCGTTCGCCGACGACGCCCATCCCCGCGCCTGGCTGCGCCGCCGCGAACCGCACCGCCTCGCCCAGGGCGCCCCGACCGCCGAGCAGTTCCTCACCGTCGCCCCGGCGACCGCGCTCAGCAAGACCGGCCCGGCGTTCCCGGCTGCCTGGACCGCTGCCTCCCAGCTTCACCTCACCGCCTGAAACCCCCTTCGACCTGCGCAGAAACCTGCGAGAGGAGATGACCCGCCATGGGCGACTGGACCTCCGGAGCCGCCACCATTCACGCCTGCCCACCGCACCGCGTGCGCACCGTGCTCGACACCCTCGCCGAGTACGACCTGGCCTACGACGACGCCGAGGACAACACGACCCTGCACGTGGGCGAGTGGTACACCGCCACCGAATTCCGGTGCGCGAGCGCCACCGACGTGGCGCACCAGCTGATCAATCACGCCCCCGAGGTCGCGTTCACCGTCTACGAGGAACCGGCCTACGAGTGGATCGGCACGACCTGCACCTACGTGCCCGCACTCGGCCTGTTCACCGCGGGCTGCGACACCGACGGCGATCCGCTGCTCCCCCAGAAACACGTGCTGGAGCTGGAAGGCAAGCCCGACGACGTCCGCCAGCAGGGACTCGGCGTGCCGTGGCTGACCGCGATCGCCGACATGCCGGCCGGACCCGTGGTCGAGCCGCCCCGGTTCGCCACGCACTGGGATCGCCGCCACGGCGACGTGGTCGTCGTCGCGGCCGCCCAGGACGGCGGCGACCTCGCGTTCCCCGCCCCCGCCACGCCAGCCGACATCGACCAGGCACTGGCCGAGCGCGGATTCCAGCGCATCGACGACTGGTCGGCGCTGGACGAGACCGCCCAGCTCTGGCGCGCCGACGTCTACCGGCCCGCGGACGGAACCGACGACACCGCGCAGATCCACCTCCAATTCTGACCCCGCCCTTCCTGCCGTGGCCGGGCGGCCCGACCGGGCTGCCGCCCGTGTCCGGCCGCGCCGCCCGGCCACGGCCCTGATCAGGAAGGAGATCCCGGATGCCCGTCCACGCTCCCACCGCCCGCGGACGCTGGCCGTCGCTGCACGACATCACGATCACGCCCTGGACGCAGTCACAGCGGCTGCGCGACCCGGCACGGCGGCTCATGTTCTTCCTGGGCACGCATCGTCCCTGGTGGCTGGCCCACAGCCCGGTCCCGCTGTGCGTGTCCGCGCACACCCTCTCCGCCTACGTTCCCGGTGGACCCGGCATGCCGATCGCCGGCATCCCGTACGCCATCGACAGCGGCGCCTACACCGAGATCCGCGACCACGGCACCTGGCGCTGGAACGAGGACACCTACGGCGGCATGGTCTACCGGCTCATGTCCGACTGCGGATACCCGGAATTCGTTGCGCCCCTTGACTATCCCTGCGAACCGGACGTGGTCGCCCGCTCCGGAGCGACGGTGCTCGATCACCAGGAATGGACCCTGGAGTCCTACCTCTACCTGGCCCGCGAATTCCCGCACGCACCCTGGATGCCGGTCCTTCAGGGCTGGACGCCGCAGGACTACGAACGCCACGACGCGATGTACCGCAAGGCCGGCGTCGACCTCGCCGCCCAGCGCCAGGTCGGGCTCGGCTCGGTGTGCCGCAGAGGCTCGGTGAAACCGGTCGGCGTCATCGCCGCCCACTTCGCCCGCCGCGGATACCGGCTGCACGGCTTCGGCCTGAAGACCTCGGCGCTGCGCCTCTACGCCCAGCACTTCGTCTCCGCCGACAGCCTGGCCTGGTCCCAGCAGGCGAGAGTCACCGACCTGCGGCTGCCCGGCTGCCGGCACGCCGGGCCCTGCAACAACTGCCCGCGCTGGGCCATCCGCTGGCGCGAAGACGTCATCGCCGCGACCCGCGCGTCGGAGAACTACACCCCCGCCCCCGTCCGCGCCTGACACCCGGCGGGCAGCCGCCGCCGGGCCCGGTGCGCGCCGCGAAGCGTGCGCCACCGAACCCGGGGTGTCCAGCAAAAAGCGCTGGACACCCCGGCCCCCGGCGGCGCCCGACAGCGAGCGCACCACCGGACAGCCGGCGGCCCCCGCCCCGGCCGCGACACCTCTTTTTCCTGTCGCACCAACACATTCCCGCATTCACGCCAGGGCACAGCCATGCCCGCAACACCTGGATTGGGGCACCCGATGACCACCAACCTCGCCGAACACGACAGCGCGCTCGACGTCACCACCGACACCGACGCCCAGGCCGCGGCCGCGGAGACCATCGAGACCGCGAGCGGCGCGGACGAGAAGGACCTCTACCCGTACGTCCTGCGGGGCGTCGACCCGCGCCAGCTGCGCGCCGAGGGCAACTCCCGCATCGTCGGAGACATCCGCGAGCGGCGCCCGGAGCTGGTGGCCTCGGTCGCCGAGCACGGCGTCGACCCCAAGATCTCGATGATCAGCGTCGCGCCACACCCCGACGACAGCGTCCTGGACGTCCTCGTGGGCTTCCACCGCACCGCGGCCGCGGTCGCGGTGAAGGAACGGGAGAACCCCGAGCTGACCATCGCCGTCCTCGTGCACGCGCCGGGCACCAGCCGCCGCGACGTCCTGGTGGCCCAAGGCATCGAGAACATCCACCGCGAGGGCTACACCCAGGCCGAGGAGGCCGGTCTCTACGAGCAGCTGGCACTGGCCGGCATGGACGACGACGAGAAGATCGCCCAGGCACTGGCCCGCCCGGTCGAGCGCGTCCGCGTCGGACGCGCGGTCGCCACCGCGCCGCGGACCTGCGCCGCCAGTGAAGCCCTTCCCGACCTCGACCTGCTGGAGCTCGGTCAGCTGATCGAGTTCGCCGACAACGAACACGACCACCAGGTACTGCTGGACTTCCTGACCAACAACCCGCGCAACTTCGAGTGGAAGGCCGAGCAGGTCCGCAAGGACCGCCGGCGGCGCGCGATGCGGGCCGAACAGGCACAGCAGCTCGCCGAGCAGGGCTACGCCCTCGTCGACGACGAGCAGAACCCGCCCGAGGGCAGCCGCCGGCTCGACGAGCTCTGCACCGGCGACGACCCGACTCCGCTGGAGACCGCCGCCCACGCCGACTGCCCCGGCCGGGCGGTGGCCGTCCGGGTCGACCACTGGATGGAGGTCGAGGTCACCGAGTTCTGCCTGGACTACGCGGCACACGGCCACCACGCCATCGTCGAGGTGAAGACCGCGGCCGCGCAGGAGCAGCTGCGGGCCCGCGGAATCCCGCTCGTCGACCCCGACGCCGACGGCATCGTCGCCGTGGACGACCTGTTCGCCGACGAGCAGGCCGAGCAGACGATGACCGCCGAGGAGCACGCCGGCTGCCCCGGCTACGCCGCCTACGTCGAGAACGACCCCTACGACCTGTCGGTCGACGTCGTCTACGTCTGCACCGACCCCGCCGGGCACGGACACGTGCAGCGGGCCGCGCTAGTGGCCCGGCCGGAGCAAAGCGCCGCGTTCAAGGCCGCGGAGGTCAAGCGCGCGGGCGAGAACAACAAGCTGTGGCGCGACGCGAAGCCGGGCCGTCGGGAGTGGCTGGTCAAGTTCTTCACCGGGTGGCGGAAGAAGAAGCCTGCCGACCTCCCGGCCCGCGTGCACCACTGGCTGGCACTGGCCCCGGTTCTCGCCTCCGACTTCCTCGAGGAGGCCGCGCCGGCGCACCGCTACGCCTGCACCCTGCTCAAACTCGCCGAACCCCAGGGCAACAAGCGCGAGGCCAACCCCCTCGTGGCGCAGCTGCGCAAGAAGACCACCAGCGAGGCCCAGGCCGTGTTCATCCGCCTGGCCCAGGTCATCGGCGCGTGCGAGGAGCACTGGAACCGGAGCTACACCGACAACGCCGACGCGAGCTGGCGGCGCCCCAGCGACGACACACGCTTCTACTTCGAGCTGCTGGAAGCGCTGGGTTACCCGCTCTCCCACATCGAGCAGCTGATCAACAACCCGGAACTCGACCACGAGCGGTGGCCGCACCTCGCCCCCGCCGGTGCCGACTCCGGCGACGTCGACCAGGACCCGGACCCCGAGGTCAACAGCGGCGCGGCGTAAACGCCGCCTCGTGCCTGGCCGGGCCCGCGCGGACGTTCCCCAGCGCGGGCCCGGCCTCCTGCCCGCGGCCCATCAGCCCGCGTAAGGCCAGACGGGCCTCGTGAACCTGCGCGGCATTCGAATATTCAAGGTTCCTCCGCCCGCAAACCGGAATATTCACCTTGCCGCGCGGCTGCCGACCTCACCTCTCAGCCAGAAAGGACACCGCCCGGATGCAGCCAGCTGCCGGCACCACCGACGAACTGCTCGACTGGCTTCTCCGCCCAGTCCCCGGCGACGACGGCCAGGGACCAGTCGCCGCCCCGCCGACCGGGCCCGAATTCAACTCACCGCCGCCTGCGGACGGCGAACCACACCTTCCGACGCCGGACCCGGCCGTCGAGCGGCAGGCCCACGAGGCGGTCCGTGAACACGGCCGAGTCGAGGTCTACGTCCGCAACGTCATCACCCAGGCACCGACACGGTCGTCCAAGTCCGACTACGAGCGCCGCGGCGGCGGCGGCTTCGTCGAAGCCTTCACCGACCTCGACGCCGCCCGCCTGTTCGCCACCGAACACCGCACGTTCTTCAACAACTGCCGCGTCGAAGTGACGTACCTGGCGCGGCACCAGCTCCGCGAGGAAGCGTCGTACGGGCCGGACACCGTGCCGGTCCGGTTGCGCCGGCCGGTTCGCCAGCTGGTGCGCGACGAAGTGTGGCGCGACGCTCCCGGCTGGCCCAGTGACAGGCCCGAGCGGATTCGGCACGGCCAGATCGTCGACTCGGGGACGCCCGCGTAGGACCGCCGCAGACCCAGCTCTACATCAACGTCCTGCTGCGGCTGGGACTGCCCGCCGGTGCCGCGCGGACGGATCCATGCCAGCAGAAGCAGCACCGGGCTCCGGGGCGCCTGCGGCGTCGCTGCGCGAGCTCCGCCCCCTCCGCCCGGTGCTGCTCCCGCTGCGACCAACCCGTCCACGCGCCACCCCCGACGGGAGAGTCCATGTCTGTGATCTGCGGAAACCGCCGCCGTCACTCCGAGGGAGAGCCGGTCGCGCACGCCAGCGTCGCCGCGGTCCGCGCCTGCTTCCTGGCCGAGGAAGTCTGGGCCTGCGACTGGCTGACCATGCACGTCCACCCCGAGGACGGCGAGCAGTACGCCCTCGAATGCGGTGGGCTGGCCTGGGCCCTGCCCGACGGCCGCGGCTACACCTGCGAACACGGCCACGACCACATCCACGCCGAGGTCCGCGCCCGCGAGGGCTGGGACTACGCCGCTGATCCCCAAGAAGCCGGCCTGCTCGCCGGACGCGGCATCCAGCCCGTCGCCATGAACGGGGGCGGCATCGACATCGACGTCGCCGCCATGCGCTACGCCGCCTCCCTCCCCGGCTGACCACGATCCCGCGGCCGCCGGTCACCCCACCCCACGGTGACCGGCGGCCGCGCTGTTCCCGCACACCCAGGCCCGAAAGGTGACGACCCCATGCCCCGCCCCACCAATCCCGCCGACACCGTCGAGATCACCCTCGCCGACGGCCAGCACGTGACGGTCCACGCCGTGATCGCCGGCCGCGTCCGCGGCATCGACGCCGACGGCGACCTGCTGGTCCCGCTCGGCGACACCGAGAACCCGATCCGGCACGACGACGGCTCCGAGTACCTGATCCCGCTCACCCCGTGCTGCCACGCCAGCGGCAAGGGCTCCGAGTCGCCCACCGGCGTCGTGTGCCGCGGCTGCTACCGCCCGGTCGACGGCAAGTACGGCGGGCCCGGCTTCCTCGCCATCGCCCGCGCCTGACCCCGTTTGCGCTGTTCAGCGCCCCATCGTCGCCCCCGAAGGGAGCCTCGCCATGCCCACCCTCTCGACCGTGGCCGTGCACGGCCTGACCGGCCACCCGCTCACCCTCACCGCCGCCGCCGTCGACGGACCGCCCGGAATCACCCTGGTCACCGGGCACCTCAGCCCCAACCGGGAGCTGCAAGACCGGGTCCACGCGGCCCTGGCCAACTCCCGCCCGCGCCACGAGGCCCCGCGCCCCCACGTCGAGGTGCGGATCCCGCCGGCGTCCGCGCCGCCCGAGGCCGCCGCCGTGGCCGTCGCCGTGCTGGCCGCCACCCTCGACGTCGCGCCGCAGCGGCTCGCCGGCACCGCGGTGCTCGGCGAGGTCGGCCTGGACGGCAGCCTCCGCCCGACCTTGGGCGTGCTGCCCGCCGCGCAGGCCGCCTACGCCCACGGCATCCGCCGGGTCATCGTGCCCGCGGCCTCGCTCGGCCAGGCTGCTCTGGTCGACGAGCTCGACGTGCTCGGCGCCCACACCCTCGCCGAGATCGCCGACTGGCTGCGCGGCGACGACGCGGCCCTGCACCGGCTGAGCGTGCCGGCCGGACCGGTTGCCGCACGTCAGCCCGCGCCGATGAGCGCGCTAACCGCGACCGCCCAGCGCGTGGTCACGATCGCCGTCGCCGGCGGCCACCACCTGCTGTGCGGCTTCGGCACCGACGCGGGCACCGCGGCCGTCGCCTCCTGGCTGCACGCCTTGGCACCCGACCTCACCCCGCAGCAGCAGCTCGAGCTGGCCGCGATCCAGTCCCTGCTCGGCCCGCGCGAGGACGGCGCCGCCCTGGTGTCCACACCGCCGCTGGTGATCACCCATGACAGCGACCCGATCGCGTCGCTGCTGGGAGGGCCCCAGCCCGGCCTGCTGAGCCAGGCCCACCACGGCGTGCTGTTCGCCCCCGAGCTCGACGAGTTCGGCGCCGCCGCACAGGAAGCGCTGCGCGGCGTGCTGGTCGAGCGGGAAGTCCGCCTCTCCCACGACGGGCGCACCCACCGCTTCCCGGCCGGGCTCCAGCTGATCGCCACGAGCATCCGCACTTCGGCCCCGCGGCGATGGCAGATGTCACCGGCGTTGCGCGACGCGATCGACATCCAGGCCATCGCCCGCCACACCGCCCTGCACCCGAAGCCCGACGCCCATGACCACGCCCGCGTCACCCGGCTGCTGAAGCGGGCCCGCGCCGACGTCGCCACGGCCCGCGCCCGCGCCGCGGCCCGCTGGAGCCGGGCCGGACAGGGACCGGGCGTGACCAACGCGAGCGTGCCGCACGCGGTGCTGCACGCCGTCGCGGGCACCGCCGCGGTGGCCGACCGCGTCCGCCACGCCCAGGACACCGGGGCACTGTCCGGCCGCGGTGCGGACATCGCCCTGCGGCTGGCGTGGACCGTCGCCGACCTCGACGGCGCCGACGAACCGGGCCGCCACCACATCGAGCAGGCCCTGGCCCTGCGCAACGCGGTCGACATCGGCCCCACCGAAGCGGAGGTGCGGTGATGCCCGGCCCGCAGTCGGCGTTCATCCCGCCCTACAGCGAGCTGTACGTGCGCGACACCGGCGACCTCGGCGACGCCCTCATCGGGCACGGCTTGCGCAAGGAGTTCGAACGAGAAGTCCGGGTCCGGCCCGAGCTGCTGATGAAGGGCATCACCCGCGTCTGGACCCGCTGGAGCACCGCCTGGGTCGTGCAGTGCGGCGGGGACGGCGGCAACAACCGGGTCGTGCTCGCCGGACGGCAGCCAGGAACGACCGTCGAGATCACCCTGCCCTACCTGCACCGCTACCAGGTGCGGACGCCGCTGACGGACACCGAACGGCTCCTGGCCGAGCTCGAAGCCGACTACCAGCCGGGCACGCCCACCCGCGCGTTGGTCGACGCGCTGACCGGCGTGCTCACCGCCTGGGCCCACCACAAGAGCCAGCGCCACAGCGGGGTGCCGCTGGCCCAGATCGACCGGGCGATCGCCGAGCCGCTGCGGCCGCTGCTCGCGGCCTGGCTCTACGACGACGAGATCACCGACACCGACGACCAGCAGTGGCGCCTGCGCTGACGAAACGGCGCTGAACAGGACGAACGAGAGAACACGGCGCCCGTACCCCGGGCGGTGGGGCGGCCGCACTCTGCCCCGGCCGCGGGCCGGGGTCCAGCCGGAAAAGCACCGGCTGGACCCCTTCCCCCGCAGCCGGCGCGCAACGAGTGCGCCCCACCGCCCGGGGCGTACGGCACCGACCGGACCGGGCGGCGGGCAGACCCATTCCCGCACCGGAAGGACCTTCCGCGATGACCGCGACCGACCTCGTCCCCAGCGCCGACACCACCGTCGCCGTGCTCCCCGCCGAGCCGGACACCAACCTGTCCCCCCTGTCCCCTGACCTGATCACCGCCGCCGAACGCCTCCTCGGTGACGATGCCAAGGGGATCTTCGCGGTCATGGCCAGCGCGTTCGAACGCATGGAGTGGGCCGAGGAGGAAATCGCCGCCGCCCAGGCCCGGCACCCGCAGCAGGCCAGCCGGATCTGGCACAGCTTCAGCCTGCTCGTTCCCAACTCGGGCCTGGAACGCATGTCCTACGAGCGGGTCTACCGGGCGCACTGCCGCGAAATCCTCGACCGCGTCGCCGCCGACGAGGACACCCGTCCGGGCACCGCCGCCGAAATCTGCTGCGCGATGCTCAACACCAGCCTGCTGGCGCCGCTCACCTCCGCGGCCACTGGCCTGTACATGCGGATGTACCAGGCCGCCGGCTTCCCTCAGTTCGACGAGCTCGCCGAGTCCAGCCGCCACCATGAAGCGCTGGAGCACTCCCTCATCGACGACCACGAGCGGTTCGCCCGCCGCCAGCTGTCCATGGACGACCGCCGGCTTGGCGCCATCGACTGCCATGGCCGCCACCACGGCGAAGAGGTCGACTGCGTCTACGCCCCGGCCGGTCAGCTCCTCCTCGAGGTCTGACCCCGGGAGATCCACGGCGGCGCTCGACGTGCCGACCGAGTCCAGCCGGGGCCCGTCGATCCGCGCGAAGCCGATCAGACCGCGGCCGGGTCCGCGCCGATGGTGGCGGCCCGAACAGCACGGGCCGCCACCCCCCGCCGCCCCTTCGGGCCCGACCGCGGCCTGATTCCCGGCACGCAGATCGACGGCCCCCCACGGCTGAACCGGCCCGGCGACTCACCCGCCAGGCAGGCGATCGGAGATCGCACGAGAAGGAGCGCACGTGGCACATCCGCTGGTCGTCCACTGCAAGCAGGCACGCTACGACGTCTACATCGGCCGCGGCTCGAAGTGGGGCAACCCCCTCCAGATCGGCATCGACGGCAGCCGCGACGAGGTGATCGACCTCTACGAGCAGTGGCTGCTCGACCAGCCGCACCTGATGGCCGCGCTCGGCGAGCTGGCCGACAAGACGCTCGGCTGCTGGTGCGCCCCGCGCTCCTGCCACGGCGAGGTCCTGGCGCGGCTGGCGGCTCGCGTGCCCGTACCCAGCCCTTGGGGCAACGCGCCGCGGCTCGACGGCGGCCGCACCGCCGCCATGGCGCCGTTCTGACCGCGCAGGACGCGGCGGACGGAGCTCCAGGCCGCCGCGCTCTGCCCGGCGGTGGACCGCGACGACCCTGCACGACCAGCCACGTGGGGGCAAGCCAACAGCGGGCTTGCCCCCACGCGCCCGGCCGCGCCCACGGGCCGCGCTCCACCGCCCGGCGGAGCAGCACTTCGGCCCACCAGGAGCGCACGTGGCGATTTCCCTTACCTCCCACAGTGAAGACGAACCCGCCCGCAACGAGCCCCACGACGCGGAAGGGAAGGAAGTATTGGCCCACTTGGGTTTCGGGCCAGCGTTCCCCGGAATCCTGATGGACCCCGACCCCGACAGCGTCGCGTGGGCGGACAAGATCGGACTCCTGGTCGAGCAGCCGTTCGTGGTCAGCTTCGCCATCGCCCGGTGGATCGGCGTCGTTCTGGAAGCCCACTACGGCAGCGCGCAGGTCAAGTTCACCTGGCACGCGGACCCGAACGGCCTCCCGACGCTGGCCATCGAGGACGACCCGTGGGACGAGGACCCGCAAGAACAGCCGCGCCTGGTCTACCCCGACGAGCAGGGCCGCTACGCGCTCACGAACTGCTGGACCGCCCTGACCGACGAGCAGGCGACGGAGTGGCTGGCCGCGCACGCGGCGGTGCTCGACGAGCTGGCCGCCACCGAGCCCGGCCCGGACGTCCCGGCCACGATCACCGACTACCTCCTGCTCGGGCACGCGCACCGCGACTTCGACCCGGACTGCCACATCCGCGGCATCCGCCGAGCCCTGGCCGACTACGCCGACCAGCGATTCGCCGACCCGATCGTGGACGTCGTCACCGACCCCGGAGCGGAGCAGAGCATCGGGGTCGCGGTGTTCGTCAACGGACGCCCGGTGTCCACCAACCGCAGCATCACCCTGCCGACCGGCGCGCACACCGATCCGGACGACGTCTACGACGTGATCGAACAGGCCGAGGCCCGGCTGACTCCGCCGGCCGCCGCGCTGGTCCGCGCGCTGCTGCAACCCCACCTGCGGACCGCCGCGGCGCCCCAGTCCGCGCCCGAGTAGCCCCACGGGCGCCACACCGTCCTGACCTACTCCGCCACCGCGCAGCGGACCGGACATCCCGGCCCGCTGCGCTCCCGGCGATGCCCGAAAACCCGCCCCGAACTGCGATTTCGTAGGAGACCACCCGTCATGGCCATCACCGTGACCCAGCGGTGGCGCGATGGCCTGCCCCGCTGGCGGCCGGTCGCCGACGGCGGATTCGATCCCGACCGCTACGTCGTCGACGAGCTGACCGAGGAGCGCGCTCGCGCCTGGACACTGCGCCACCACTACTCGTCCACCTGGCCCGTCGTGCGGCTGCGCACCGGGCTGTTCGACACCCGCACGCCGACCGGTGAACCTCAGCTGGTCGGCGTGCTCGCCATGGGCGTGCCGATGAGCAACAAGGTCCTCACCGGCGTGTTCCCCGCCCTGACCCCGCACTACGAGTCCATCGAGATCTCCCGGCTGTGCCTGGCCGACTCGGTGCCGAGCAACGGCGAATCCTGGTTCTGCGCACGGTCGTTCGACCTCGCCGCCGAGCGCGGCGTGCGCGGCCTGGTCGCCTTCTCCGATCCGGTCGAGCGGTGGCGCGGATCGGAGCTGATCAAGCCCGGTCACTGCGGAATCGTCTACCAGGCCCTGAATTTCGCGTACCTGGGCCGATCCACCCCGCGCACCCTCACCCTGCTGCCCGACGCGACGGTGCTCACCGCCCGCGCCCAGGCCAAGGTCACCGGCCGCGAGACCGGCGCCGCCGGCGTCATCGCCCGCCTGGTCGGTCTCGGCGCCACCCCGCCGGAACCCGACGCCGATCCCCGCCACTGGCTGCGCGTCGCGCTGCGGGAGATCGGCTGCCACCGCGTCCGCCATCCCGGCAACCACCGCTACGCCCTGCGCATCGGCCGGACCCGCGGCGAGCGCACCCGCACCGCCATCGGCATGGTCCCCCGCCGCTACCCCAAGCCCGACCGCCAGCTCCCGCTCCCGCCGATTCCCTGAACCACGACCGATCGAGGAGGACGTCGCCATGCCCGCGTGGACCCGCACGACGATCACGCCCGGAGACCGGGTGACCGTCGAGATCGGCTACAGCGACCGGCCCGTGCTGCGGCCGCTGATCGGCAAGCTGCGCACCGTCGAGGTCACCGCCGACCGGCGCGCGCTCATCTACGACGAGGACGGCGCCCGCTACCGCTTCGACGGACGCACCGTCCCCGCGGTCGCGCTGACCGAGGCGTCGATCTTCACCACCCCAGCGACCGGCCAGCTGTGGGCCGACACCTACCAGCTGCCGCCCCGCGACCCGAGCCCCTACCCGCTTCCCCCGCATTACGCCGCCGTCGCCGAGCCGGACGGCAACGGCGGCATAGCCCGGATGCCGTCCTGCCGCTGCGGCCGCGGCTGCGCCTGCCCGGCCTGCGGCCGCCAGACCATCACCGTGGCCCGCGGCCTGGACTGGGCCGACACGCTGACCAGCGGAGAACCCCACCCCGCCGACTCGTTGCACCGGCGGCCGTCCTGCCCGTTCCCCGGCCCTTTCGACCTGCCGTCCTGCTGCGCCTGGCCGATGAGGCTCGCCCCGGTCGGCTGGGTGTGCCGGCGCGACTCCGCGCACCGCCGCCCCTACCGCTGGCCCGAACCGGCCAGCCGCCCGGTTCCCCGGCCGGTGCCGTTGCCGGCGCCGAGCTGATTACCGGCACTCGGATCGCCCACGTCCGCGACCCGGTCACCGTCCGCTGTTCTGCCGGGCGGAGGCCGGGTCGCGGTGTTTCCGCTGCACCACCAACCGTTCACCACTCCAGAGGGAGAGCACCGATGCCCGCGTCCACCATCGTCGCCTCGGGCGGCCAATTCCGCTTCTACGGCAGCTCCGTGCAGACCTACACCGAGTTGCCGGTGGCCACCTACTCCATCGTGTTCGACAAGCTGTCCGGATACAGCCTTCGCGAGGTCGCTCCGCTCACCTCCGGCGGGGAAACCGTCTACGGCTCCCACGCGCAGCGCGTGGATCGCATCGTGCGGGCCTACAAGGACATGGACCGGTCCCTGGGCGTGATCTTGTCCGGGGACAAGGGCATGGGCAAGTCGTTGATGATCCGCATGCTGGCCGAACAGGCCCGCGAGGTGCTGGAGCTGCCGACGATCCTCGTCCAGCACTCGACGCCAGGGCTGGCGTCTTTCCTGGACGAACTCGGCGGCGCCGTCCTCGTGTTCGACGAGTTCGAGAAGGTCTTCGGCAACAACGGCGACGACGACGCGCAGAACCAGTTCCTGTCCCTGTTCGACGGAACCAGCACGACCAAACGGCTCTACGTCCTGTCGGTGAACCACCTGAACCGGGTCTCGGAGTTCATGCTCAACCGTCCCGGCCGCGCCCACTACCACATGCGATTCGCCTACCCCGATCCCGAGACCGTCGCCACCTACCTGCGCGACCAAGTGCCCGGCATCGCCGACGACCAGGTCGACGAGGTCATCGAGTTCGCCAGGAAGTACGACCTGAACTTCGATCATCTGAGGAGCATCGCGTTCGAGCTGCGCCGCGGGGAACCGTTCGCCCAGTTCATCGGCGACCTCAACATCAAGCGCACCGACCGCCGCAACTCCGCCGTCGAAGCCCGGATCACCTGGGAGGACGGCGACGCCGACGTCATCACCGGTCCCGTCGACCTGTTCGACAGCGACAGCTTGCAGGCGATCAACGACTACGACATCGACGTGAGCCTCCGCTTCCACATGCGGGATGCCGTGTCGAGCAGCGGCGGCTACCGCCTCCAGAAGTTCGAGGTCGTCGACATGCGCAGCGACAACCAGAAAGCCCAGGACGGCGAACTGCCCGCCATTACCTCCGTCGTGCTCAACCGGGCCAGGAAACCGCAGATCGACTTCTGATCACCCCGGCACCGGCCACTGGGCAGGCCCCGGCGTTCCCGTCCGCGCGCTGCGGCGGCGCGGCGGTGGGGACGCGACGCGGCACCGCTGAATCCACGGGCCCCGCGTTCACTCGCCGATTACTCCCCGCCCGCCCCCGCAGTTCAGTTCCCGATTACTCCCGCGCGCCGTGCGGGTTCAGTTCCCGATCACTCCCCTCGCAGGTCAGGAGGTATGTGTCGATGATCGGCAATCCGCACCGCATCGACCCGGTCGACTGCGGCTGCACCGACTGCATCACCGGCTGGAGCCAGCCGCTGAGCAGCTACGGCGACCCGGCGCAGTTCCACGCGCTGTTGCACGAGGAAGTCCAGGACGCCACCGGCGACGGCGACCGCTACGGCTGGATGGAGGCCGCGGCCGAGCACTGCCCGCAGCGGTTCGCCGAGTGGATCGCCGAGGAGTTTCGCGCGAAGCGGCTGCTCTCGCGCCAGCTGCTCCAGGCCAAGGCCGCCGCCACGGTGCTGGGCTCCCTACTCGACGACTGACCCTCGCCCGTCCAACAGCATCCCCACGTCCCCGGTCGCGCTCGCGGCACGGGGTTTTTTGTTGCCCCGCGCCAGAAACGACCACCACATCCGGGTGGGTCGAGACGAGAGAGGAGTCGATCGGGGCGCCGTGCACCGGGCGGCGCGGGCGCACGCTGGCCGGCTCCGGCGTCCGCGTCAAACCGCGCGGGGACGGGCCGCTGCCACCCCTCCCTCCGGTCGGGCAGCGGCCCGTCCCCGCCACCGCGGTTTGACCCGGCCACCTGCGCCGGCCGAACGGCAAGCGCCCCGCCCGGAGCACGACACCACCTCCGGAATCCGCAGGGGCGCAGCCATTTCACGGCGATTCCTGGCCCTGGCCGGGGATCTCACGGAGGGACACCGCATGAACGAGCACGGCCATCACGACCGCGTCGACGAGGTCATCGAGGAGATCGACGCCCTCACCGCGGACGCGGCCAGCTGGAGCGCCACCGGCGAACCCGCCCACCCCTGGTGGGTCAAGCCCTCGCCCGGCGCCATGACCGCGGTCGAGCTGACCATGACCGGTCCCGGCCCGATCGCGATCAGCGCCACCGACCCGTACACCGCGATCGCCGATCGGATCGGCGACCCGTTCGTCGACCGGATCAGCCACCTGCGCCGGGTGAGCTTCTGGGTCGGCGGCAACAGCGTCGCTCACCAGCCGCTCAACGTCGGGGCGACCAAGTTCCTGCACCACCTGCTCGCCGACGTCCGCGACGGCCACTACATCGCCAGCGACACCGAACGCGACCACGCGCGCGTCCTGCTCGCCGCTGGCACCCTGCCGGAGATTCACGGTCATTGCCTGATCACCGGCGTCGCGGACGACGACGACACGCCGGCGCCCTTGGGCGAGAACTTCCAGAGCTGGTTCACCCACCTGCTCGATCAACTCGCCCAGATCAGGGCGGAGGCCCTGACGGAGGCCGTCGTGCGCGCGCTCGGTCTCCCGCCCGAGCTGCGGGACCGCATCGCCGTCGTCTCTCTCGGCTGATCCCCGCGGGTGTGCCCGGTCTGGCCGCAACCCGCGCAGCCGGGCACACCCGCCGCCTCTTCCCCTGTCCCAGCTCACGACAAGGACGCCGTCATGCCCGAAACCGACCGCAACGACACGCCGCACTACCCGCCGCGCTACCCGGAGCTGTTCTCCCCGCGCCCGCCGCGCCGCCGCCGCGTCGTCGCCGGCCTGCTGACCGTGCTCGTGTCCGCGGCGGTCGTCGCCGTGGCGTTCGTGCTGCTCACCGCCCTCAACCACGTCGGCCGGGCGGTGCAGCACGACGTCAACGAGGCCGTCGTCCACGCCGTCGACCACATCGCCGACCGCATCGGCGACCGCATCGCCGACCGCACGCACTGCGGGCCGCCCGCCGGGCGGTGATCCACGCGCACCGGGGACTGACCACCCCCGGTGCGCGGCCCACCGAAACCGAGTGAACGGGAGCACCTATGCCTCCAACGACCCTGTCGGCGCGCTCGCGCGCCGACTTCCGCCGCCAAGTGGGCGTGCTGGCCGACCGGGCCTGGCTCGCACTGGCCGCGCTCGCCGAGGCCAAACCGGACAACGTCGTGGCCGAGCAGCTGCTGGCCGCCGCCCGCAGCGTCCAGCACCTGAGCCTGCGCAACCAGATCACCCTGCTCGTGCAAGCCGGTGAACAGCAGATCCCGCTGCGGGATGTCGACACCGAAGCCGGGTGGGCCCGCCGCGGCCGTGTGCCCAGCCAGACGGGCCTGAAGGTCGTCCGCCCGCACGACCAGCCGGGCGGCCGCCGCGGCCGCCGCGAATTCCGGGTCTCCTACCGCTGGGAGTTCGCCCAGACCGACCCAGCCGAGGGAGATGTGCCGCCCCAGGCCACGCCCGCGGCCGCCGGTGATCCCGCCGAGTTCGCCCAGAACCTGATCGGGCAACTCGGCAAGCACGGCTACCGCGTCGCACCCGGGGCCGCCACTGCGGTCGACCACGACGCGCAGCTGATCACCATCGCCGAGCCGACCTGGCGCGGCGATCCGGAGTCCGCTGTGCGTGTGCTCATCCCCGCTCTGGCGCATGCCCTGGTCTGCGGGGCGACCCCCGCGCTGGCGCTGGTTGGTGAGCGCCGTGCTGGTTGAACGCGTCCTGGGCTACAACGGCGACGGCCACGCCCTCGAGGTGCTGTTCCTCGACGGCGTCGAAGTCCGGCAGGTCACCTGCTACGAACTCGACCCCGACGACCGGATGCTCCGCCGCGGCCGGTCCGCGGAGTGGCTGCAACGCCAGCACGACCTCGCGGACGCCGCGTCCCCTGCCGCGGCCGAGCGGATCCGCCGCTGGGCCGACCAGACCGCCGAGCACGGCGCCGTCGACGACCTCGACGACGAGGACGACCCCGACGACCTCGGCGACGAGGCCGACGGCGAGCCGGGTGACGACGTCCTCGACGGCGAAGTCATCGCCGTGAATCACGACCCCTTCCCGTTCGGCCAACTCCCGCCCGGCCAGCAGTAGCCGAGGCGACCCGGCCGCGCCCGCCCAGCGGGGCGCTCGCACGGTGCGCCCGCGCCGGCCCGGGGTCAAGCCGGCAACAGCACCCGGCTTGACCCCGTTGCCCGGCGCCGGCGCGATCCGAGCGCGCCCCGCCGAACGGGGCCGGCGCCACCCGGTGATCACGAAATTCCAGGGCCGCCCTGAGCCCGGACACCGGCACCGCGTGCTCTTTCCCTTGTCCAGGAAGGCTTTCTTTCGCATGTCTGCATGGATCGTGTCCAGCGGCCACATCGACGTCCTCGTGCACGCCCTGGCCCACCAGTACGAGGTCGTCGCCCCCGACCTCGGCGCCGAAGGATTCCGCGCGCTGGGCCAGAAGCTGTGGCAGGAGAACCACACGTCGGTCAACTACCGCTACAGCGAACTCACCGAAGCCCCGCGCTACCAGCTGCGCACCACCGAGGCCACCCTCGACCCGATCGTGGTGCTCAAGGCGATGGCCTGCTTCGACTACCAGTCCTGCGAGCACCCCGGCTGGCCCGACAGCGAGGCCCACAAGCTCATGGAGGCGCTGCACACCGCGGTCCTCACCCGGCACCCGGAGCTCGGCGAGCGGGTGAACGGGCACTTCGGCGAGACCTACCGCTACCGCACTCTTCCTGCCTGGGAGAGCGCGCCCTGGGGCATCGACGTGCTCGAAGACGCCATCCCCGTGCCGGCCTGACCGGCCCGCGGGCCGCCGCGCTACCGGCGGCCCGCGCCACGGCAACCACCTCACCGCGCCGGCGTCCGGCGGATCCGCGCCGCGCCACCGCGCGCCGGTTCGCGGCCACCGCCATCGCCGCGCGGCGCCGACGAACGGATCACCCATGGCCGTCCTGAACCCCGACCTGTCCATCGACACGAGCGACGCCCCGGAAACACCGCCCACCACCGGCCTGATCGGTGTCGGGTACCTGACCAGCAGCGTCCACCAACTGCGCGACCGCCTCGGCCCGTCCCAGCTCGGACACGCCCCGGACGGCGTGACCGAGACCTGGGTCCTGCACACCCCGGCCGGGACCGCCCACCTGTGGGCCAGCACCAGTCCCGCCGACCCGGCCGACGAAGACGACGTCGCACGCAGGTGGCTGATCCTGACCACCACCGACGGAATCCAGCCCTGGAGCTACGGCGTCCTGCCCTGGGTCCACAAGGCCGTCAACGGCTCGACCGAGGCGTTCCCCGCCGCGGCTCTCCCGCACTTCACCGAGGCCACCCTGTTCGCCTTCGGCCACGCCTACCTCGACTACCTCTACCTGCGGATGGTCGCCGAAACCGGCCGCCGCGATCAGCTGGACAGGACTGCGCCGGACTTCCGCACGCACCTGCGCCGGCCTCAACAGATCAACTCGGTGCTGCTCCGGCTCACCGAAGCCCTGCACGACTACGAATGGGCCCACGCCAACCGGGCCGAACGCGAGGAGTGGGCGCGCATGCAGCGCCCTGCACCCGGCGAAGGGCTGCGGTCCTGGAAAGCCCGCAGCCGCTGGCTGTACCCGTCGGGCTCGGGGCCGCACGACGGCGACCCCGACCTGCCGGGGAGGCTGCGCGCCCTGGCCGACACCGCGCGAGAGAACCGGGCCTCGCTGCTGGAGATCGCACCCGAGATGGACCTCGTCCTGCACGACGAGAACGAGCAGACGCTGCGCGCCCTGGCCGACATCCCCATCCCGGGCCTGGACGTCCTGCGGTTCCCCCACGCCTGATCCACCAGGCCGCCAACCCCAGCCACAACAAGGGAGTTCGGCGCTGCCGACCCGCCCGGTGGTGCGCTCGAACGGTGCGCCGGCGCCGGGCCGGGGTCAAGCCGGGAACAGCACCCGGCTTGACCCCTTTCCCCGGCGCCGGCGCCACCCGAGCGCGCCCCACCGAACGGGGCGGCACCACCCGGTGCCAGGGCCAAGCAGATCCCCACGCGGGACCGGCCCGGCGCGCATCCGCGCCAGCACGTCGCGCCGCGGGATCGCCCGCGCGCCCGAAACCGAGCACGAAAGGGGGCTTCGCCGTGGCCAAGCTGACCTACGAGCAGGAACGCCTGCACGCCCAGGCGTGCCAGCTGATCGACCTCGACCGCGACCTCACCGAAGAGGAGCGGGCGTTCGTCCTCGACCACTGGCGGGCATCGTCCACCGCCCGCTCGGCGTCGGACCGGGCCCATTTCACCCCGGCCGGGCTGGCCCGCGACCTGTCCCTTCACGTCGGCGGGGACCGGATCATCGACCTGGCCGCAGGCATCGGCCGGCTCGCGTTCCACTGCCGCGACCTGTGGGCGCGCTGGCCGCAAACCGGTCCGGAGCTCGTCTGCATCGAGCGCAACCCCGAGTACGTGCGCGTCGGCCGCCGCGTCATGCCCGAGGCTCGCTGGATCTGCGCGGACATCATGACGATCCCGGCTCTGCGCGAGGACATCGGCGAGTTCGAATACGCGATCTCCAATCCGCCCTACGGCCCCATCCCGCGCGCGGTCGAGGAGACCAGCGGCTATCGCGGCCGCCGGTTCGAGTACCACGCCATCGCCCTGGCCGCGATGGTCGCCCGCCGCGGCGTGTTCCTCATCCCGCAGGTCGCCGCCCCGTTCCGGTACTCCGGCGTCCCGCGCTACGAGACCGACGCCGGCGACGCCGAGTACCGCAAGTTCGTCGCCGCGACCGGCATCGAGCTCGAGGCCAACTGCGGCATCGACACCACCCAGTACCAGCAGGACTGGCACGACGTCGACCCGCTGGTGGAGATCGTCCGCGCCGACTTCACCACGCGAGAACCGGCCGTCGGACCGACTGGCCGCCGCGACCACTACGTGCCACCGGCCGCCGTCGAGAACCCGGCCGGTCAGCTCGCCCTGCTGGCCCTGTAGCAGCGCCTCAGCCCCACGCCTTCCGCGCCGGCGGGACCGACCACCCCGCCCGCGCGGCCACCGATGACACCGAGCGAAAGGCATCCCCGTGGGCTACACCACCGATTTCTACGGCGAAGTCACCATCGAACCGCCGCTGAACCCGCAGGAAATCGCCTACCTGCAACGGTTCTCCGACTCCCGGCGGATGCACCGGACCCAAGGCCCTTACTACGCCAACCCCGGCAACGACTGGGGCCAGAGCGGCACGGGAATCCTCAACTACAACGAGCCCCCGCAGCAGCAGCCGGGCCTGTGGTGCCACTGGGTGCCCACCGAGGACGGCTCGGCGATCTGCTGGGACGGCGCCGAGAAGTTCTACGACTCGGCCGAGTGGATGGCCTACCTCATCACCACGTTCCTCCAGCCCGGCGCCACCGTGCAGCAGGAGCTGCGCGCACTGGCCGCCGGCGGTACCGGCGTGCCCGCGCTGCGGCAGCCCGAACACAGATGGGTCTACCCGGAGGAGTTCGCGGCCTTCACGTTCGACCACCTCGTCAACGGCGCGATCGACGCCAGCGGTGAAGCACCCGATGACATCTGGCGGCTGGTGGTCCGCGACAACGTGGTGTCGGTCCAGTCCGGACAGATCACCTTCGCCGACGAGACCGTGCTCGGCGACGACACCTCCGCGCCGATCCGGGTTACGGCGACCCGCATGGACCAGCCCGGCGACGAACGCCTCGCCGTCACCGCCGGGACGCCGGCGCTGCCCGCGGCCACCCCGCGCTGACGGCCCACGACCCCACCACACCTCGCGCGGGCGGGACCGACCATCCCGCCCGCGCGGCGCCACTGAAACCGAGCACAAAGGAGCAGCACCCAGCCATGTCGCACTTCAGCGTGACCGTCGCGGTGTCCGGCGAGGACGTCGACGCCGCCCGCGAGAACATCAACACCCTGCTCGCCCCGTTCGACGAGAACCTGGAGGTCGCGCAGCGCACCGAGGACGGCGAGACCTGGTGGTACAACCCGAACGCCAAGTGGGACTGGTACCAGATCGGCGGCCGCTGGTCCGATGAGCTCCAGCTGCGGACCGACGCCGCCGACGGCGACTACGCCCGCGGCGAGCGCTCCTGGACCAACGAGAACAAGCTGGCCACGCCCGGCCGGTGCGACCTCTCGCGGATCAGGGCGCTGGACCTGGAGGGGATGCGCGAGGCCGCGGCCGCCAAGGCCGTCGACGACTGGAACGAGTACGCCTCCGTCGTGCACGGCACCCCGCAGCACCTGCCGTGGCAGATGTTCGTCGACCGCGTGAAGAACGCCGAGAAGGACGCGCCCCGGCCCAAGCAGGAGCTGGAGAAGGAGGCCCTGGACGCGGTGCTGGCCGACCTCGGCCTGGCCGACATCGACGCGGCCGACGCGCTCAAGACCTCCGACCCGGACGCGCACACCCACTTCCTCGCCCGCTCCCGCAAGGAGCTGGAGGCCGTCGACGCCGCCTGGGCGGCCAGCACCTACACCATCCAGCAGGCCCGCACCGACTACGCCGCCCAGCCGCGCATCGCCGCGCTGCGCGCCCACGCGGGCTACAAGCAGTTCCTGTGGGACGGGCCGGAGGACACCTTCGACCACCTCGACCGCGACGAGTACGTCGCACTCGAGCGAGCCCAGGCCATCCCCGGCTACGCCACCCTCACCCACCAGGGCCAGTGGATCGAGAAGGGCCGGATGGGCTGGTTCGGGCTGTCCGACAAGACCCACGACTCGACCAACGCCTACCTGGAGCAGGCCAACACCTACCTCGACGGCCTGTCCGGCGAGCTGTGGCTGGCGATCGTCGACTGCCACATCTGATCTGGCCCGCCCGGTCGGCGCCGCCCCGAACCCCGGCGGCGCCGGCCGGGCCTTCTTTCCCCGCGCGGACCGGGCCGACCACCCGAGCCCGCGCGGCCACCCCGCCACACCGAGCAAGGAGAAAGCCCGTGTCCACCCGATCCCTCATCGGCGTCCTGGACGCCGACGGCCGCACCTACCGCGCCCGCTACTGCCACAGCGACGGCTACCCGACCCACCAGCTGCCCGCTCTCGGCGAGGCCCTGCACGAGCACCACGACGGCGACCTGGACCGGCTCGCCGCGAAGATCCTGGAGCACGACTGGTCCTTCATCGCCGCGAGCGAGGCCACCGCGGAGGCGGCCGACGCCGCCACCCGCAGCAAGTACCGCCCCGACCACGTGCAGCCGACCGCGGGCGTCGGCTACCACTACACCGACCACCAGGACCCCGAGCCCAGCACCGGCACCCTCGACGAGGAGGACGCCGGCGGCGGGATCGAGTGGCTATACCTCGTGGCCGGCGACCAGGTCCGCGCCTACTACCCCGTCAACGGCCGCTGGGAGCACTTCGGCGACTTCAGCGCCATCGACCTCAAGGGCCTCGACCAGGCAGACCTGAGCGCTCGTGAGGAAGCCGCTTATGCCCGGCGCTACTGATCCGGAGCAGCGCGACGACCGCCGCTACACGGTGTTCGTGCGCTTCCCCGACCTTCCGCGTGCGCTGCGCGCCACCGCCGACGGCGGCACCACCAACCGCAAGGTCCACGCCGCGATCCTCACCCGCACCGAAGCCGAGCGCGTCGTCGAGCTGTCCCGCCCCTACCTCGACGAGCACCACCCCGGCACCCGGATCTGGATAGCGCCCTTCTGACCTGCGCACCGTTCCCGGTTCCGCCTCGCCCGCGGCGCGGGCCGCCCGGCCAGACCCCACGCCGGCGCGGCCTGCGCCGCACCTGGGCCGACATCCACCTCACGCACGAAGGGAGCTGACGCTCCATGCCCACGCTCGTCGCGTCCCGCCCCGCCACGCCTGCGGCCCCCGACCGGATCACACCCGCCGCTGCGGCCACCGGCACCTGGACGGTGATCCTCGACCCGCCCCACCTCGAGCAGGACAACGAGGGACGCATCGCCCTCGCCGAAGGCGACCGCGAAGCGGGATTCCTGCTGTTCATCGACTGCGCCGACGACAGCGTGTGGATCGACACCATCCGCGTCGTCCCGGGCCTGCGCGGCAACGGGCTCGGCACCCGGCTGCTCACCCTGGCGCTCGACCTGCATCCCGGCCGCAACATCGGCCTCGCCGCGCCCACCGCGGCCCTTGCCGCCTGGTACGGCCGCTTCGGGTTCGTCCCCGCCGGACCGGACGGCGTGCTGCGCCGGACCGCGCCCCGATGAGCCGGCCAAGGACCGGCATGCCCCCGGCCCACGATCCGCTCGCCGACCACCCGCTGCTGGAAGCGATGCTGCCCGTCGCGGTGCTGACCGCGCTGGAGGAGATCAGCCACCTCACCACCACCGAACGGCAGCACCTGGCCGCCGAGGCCGCCACCACCATCGGCTCCCACGGCGACGACCTGATGTTCGGCGGCAAGCACACCGCCGCGGCGTTCGCCGCGCTGGCCCGCGCCCTGGCCGTGCTGGCCCACCAGCCCGGCGGGGTCACGTTCGCCGGCCTGCACTGGTGCGTCGGCTCCCGCCATCACGGCACCCGCGAGCAGGCGCCCTGCGCCGCCGAACTCGCCCGCGAGGCCAGCCAGCCCATCAGTTGACCTTGCGGCGGGGCGCCCCGCCCGGCCGGAAGCCGGCGGGGCCAGGCGGGCCGCCTCGCCGCCCGCATTCCCGGCACCTCACCCGTTTCACGACCAGGGAGGACGTCATGCCCGCACCCTCATCCACGCCGCCGGCGACCTCGCCGCGCACGGACACGACCCACCGCTACCTGCGGCTGCGCCGCGACGGCCTGCCCGCCGCGCACGCCTACCGATGCGCCACCACCTCCGCGACCCGATCCCTGCCCTACCGCGGCGGCCCCGGCGAGGCGATCACCCTGCTGCTCGACGACCGGCCCGAGCTGGCCGGCTTCACCGCCACCGCGGTCGCCGAGTACCACGAGGACCCCGACCTGTTCGGGCTGGGCGAGTTCAGCGCCACCCGCGGCGAGGACACCATCCCCGTCTACCTCTCCGCCGAGAACCGCTACGAGTACTTCCGCCCCAGCTACACCCTCGCCCAGCGCCGCGCCGACCTCACCCGCCGCGGCTACGCCCGCGGCCCGGCCCACGAGCTCGCACTACGCCAAGCCCGCGAGGACGCCCGCGCGGCCCGGCGGCTGGAAGCCCGCTACGTCCGGGTCGAGGTCCGCAAAGCCGGGGTCCTGCTCGGCGACGCCGGCACCCCCACCGTCTTCAGCCCCGACGAGGACCCCGACGCCGCGATGGCCGAGGTCATCGACGAGTACGCGCTGCTCGACGAGGCGATCGCGCAGGCCCGCGCCGCGCTGCCGCCCCTGCTCGCCGCCCTCGCCGCCTGACCGGCCCCACCGGCGCGATCAGGCCACGCCCCCACCGTCGAACCACGTGGAGATTCACCATGCCCAGCACCAGCAACGCCCCCGTCATCCCCGCCCGCGAAGTCGTGCTCGCCGGCGACACCCCGGTGACCGTGACCGCCAGCGTCGTCAGCGTCGAACGCCGGGACGAGCCCGGCATCTTCGGCCCCATGGTCGGGCTCGACGCCCAGCTCGCCGTCGTCCTGCCCGGCCGCACCGAGCCGAACACCTACTTCCTGTCGCGGCTGGTCGGCGAGCAGTGCTGGATGCAGGACGCCGTCTTCGGCGCCAACGGATACCCCGGCTTCAGCCACGGCTTCGGATCCCGCTGCGTGCAGAAGCAGGGCATCGTCGCCGAGCTCGAAGCGCTGCTCGACGAGGCCGCCCGCACCCGCGGCCTGGTCGCCGAGATCGGCCCCGACATCCCGCTGACCCTGGCCACCCCCGCCGAACCCGGCGACCACGCCTGACGCAGCCCGGTCAGGCCCGCGGCACCACGGGACTGACCAACCCCTGCCGCGGGCCTCCGCTGCCCACCTGCGAAACCGAGCGGAGAAGCCCGATGAACAGCGACAACCCCGATCGGCACGTGCCGGCACGAGATCCCGGCACCCCGATCTACGACCAGCTCGCCGACACCTACGCCACCCCAGCGCCTCCCGCCGACGCGGGTGCCGCCACCACCGCCGCGGTGCCCGAACCCCGCGGCGCCGACGACCTCGCCGCCGCCGCCGTGGTCCTCGCCCTGTTCGGACGGCTCAAGCGGCTCGAGCGCGGCGACGGCAGCTGGGAAGGCGGCGACACCGTCCAGGCGCTGGACGCGTGGTTCGCCGAGTTCGGCATCAACGTCGAGGCCGACGAGGTGACCGCCGCCCAGGCGCTGCGCGTTCCCGCCTGGCTGGCCCGCGTGCTCACCGCGCCGTCGCTGGACGAGTCCAGCCTCGTCATCCACGTGCGCACCGGCCACCACCAGCCGCTGGAGCCCACCCGCGCCTACCTGGCCGCGCTGGTCTGGGGCCTGGGCGAGGAGACCTCGGCCTCGGTGTTCGACCTCGCCGGCGACCAGATCGCCCACATCGTCCACCCCGCCACCGAGGCATAACCACCAGCTCGCACGCCCCGCCCTCCGGCCCGCCGGCGCATCCCGCGCCGGCGGGCCGCGTCGTGCTGCCCGAAGGAGCCCCGCCATGCCCGTCACCACCATCGCCGACCCTCGGCTGGACATCGACCCGGCCCAGGTCGCCGCCGCGATCGGCGTCACCGCCGACACCGGCTACCAGTTCACTGACGCCTACGGCGTCACCTACACCGGCACCCCGGCCCACCTGGCGCTGTCCGCCCTGGCCCGCCGGGACCTCACCGGCGAGATCTACCCCGACCAGCCCGCCGTCGCCCCCGGCATCCGCGCCACCGCGCTCACCCTCATCGACTGGATCACCAGCCCGTACGTCGACCCCGAGCACGCGGCGGAGTTCGCCGCGCTGCCCGCGATGCGCGTGGTCGAGCTGGTGGTCTACCTGTGCCTGCACGGCGACGCCGGCGCGCTGGCCAAGGTCGGCCCCGAGTCGCTGCGCTACTACACCAGCCACCTGCTGCACGACCCGGTGCCCAGCGCCGAGTACCCGATGCCGCGGCTGATCGACCAGCCCTGCCGGTCCCTGGACGGCACCGACGCGCGCCCGCGGACCCGGCTCCAGGTCACCGCCACCGCCCGCGACGGCGCCGACGACGTCGCCGTGCCGATGGAGATCCAGGCCAGCGAGGACATCTACTGGGAACTCACCGTGGCGATCCCGGTGTCCGTCGACGAGCTCAACGAGCTGCTGATGGACCCGGACTACTTCGCTGGCGAGTACCTGGCCGACAACCGCGAGCTGATCGAGGACTACCTCGACTACCGCGACAGCCAGACCGAGCACGGCCTGGACGTCACCGGCCGACTCGCGCACCCCCGCGACCTCGCCCTGGCCGAATGCCTCGGCGCGGACCCGCAGCCTCCGGCCGCGCCCGTCGAGATCGAGCTGTTCTTCGCCGGCCCCAACCGTGACGCCGCGCTGGCGACCGCCCCGTTCGGCAGCCGCGGCCTCGCCGAGCTGTCCGCGGATCCCGGAGACCAGATCTTCGCCGTCGCCGTCGCGGTCTCCGCCGACGCCGCCCGGCCCGTGACCTGACCGCAGACCGCCCCCCTTTCCGCCGCCCCTGGCGCCCGCATCCCGCGCGGGAGCCAGGGGCGGCGGCTTTTCCCTTTCCTGCAACCGAAGGAGCCCTCGTGCCCACCCTCGCCGTGCTCGTCGCCACCGCCCGCACCCAGAAACAGCGTGGCAACGACTTCCTCGCCTGCTCGCCCGACGAGCTGGTCGACATCACCTCCTCCTGCGACCGCGACCGCGGCAGGCCCGACGGCGGCTGCGGCTGCTGCCGCTCCTTCACCGGCCTGGACTCCCGCAAGGCCACCACCACCGCCGAGGTAGTCGAACGGCAGATGACCTTCGCCGACTACGTCGCGGCCCACCAGGCCAGCCTGATCCGCGCCGGGCTGCCCGACACCGACGAGGTGCGCGGCTGGGCCGAAGAGGCCGCCCGCGACATGGCCCGCATCGCCGCGGCCTTCCCCGTCGGCACCGTCGTCGAGCGCCGCGGCGACCAAATCCTGGAACGAGTGCAGGTCGCGGCGAGGTCGGCGCGCTGAACTGCCGCCCCGGATCCCGGCGGGGCGCTCGCACGGTGCGCCGGCACCGGGCCGGGGTCAAGCCGGGAAAAGCGCCCGGCTTGACCCCTTTCCCCGGCGACGGCGCCACCCGAGCGCGCCCCACCGAGACCGGGGCGGCACCACCTTCTTGTCCACAAGGGACCAACGGAGTCCGGGTGGACGGCAGAAACCGAGTGGAGGCAACACAAGCCATGTCCTACGCCAGCACCCTCACCGCCGGGCCGGCCAACCTGCTCGCCCCCGTCGAACCGTCCCGCCGCAGCGCCTGGGCCCAGCTGGGCACCGACGTGACCGGCACCGGCAGCGCCCAGCAGGCGCTGGTCACCGCGGGCCTGGCCGGCTGGAGGATCCGCAAGGTCCCGATGTCGGGCTCCGACATCTCCCGCGACGGCGTCACCACGATCGACAACCCCGAGAAGGTGATGCTCGTCTACACCGACCCGGCCACCGGTGCCACCCGCTACCTGTCCACCGTCGGCACGAAGTACGGCGTGCACCAGAACGAGGCCGGCGCCGCGGTGCTGGACACCCTCGTCGCCGAGTCCGGCGCCCGCGGCACCGGCTACGCCGGCCAGCTCGAGGGCGGCTGCAAAACCTTCGTCACCATCGAGCTGCCGACCACGATGTACGTCGACGGCCACGACGCCATCCAGCTGCACCTGGTGGTGTTCAACAGCCACGACGGCGAGACGGCGTTCCGAGTGATGATCGTGCCGTTCCGGCCCTTCTGCGCCAACCAGCTGCCCGTCGCCATCGCCAACCACGTCTCCTGCGTGTCGATCCGGCACACCAGCAAGTCCGAGATCAACACCGAGGAGATCCGCTCCAAGCTCGGCCTGCTCTACGACTACGGCACCGCCTTCGAATCCGAGGCGAAGAAGCTGATCCGCACCGAGATGACCAACCGCGAGTTCGACGACCTGATCCGCGAGGTGTGGCCGGTCAAGGCCAACGCCTCGGCGCGGACGCTGAACAACGCCCGCCGGCGCAACGACCTGCTCACCGGCCTGTGGACCTCGGCCGAGACCCAGGCCCACATCCGCGGCACCCGGTGGGCGGCGTTCCAGGCCGTCACCGAGTACCTGGACCACTTCGCCCCGGCCAAGAACATCGACGTCCGCGCGAACCGGGTCCTGGTCAGCGAAGACGTGGCCAAGCGCAAGCAGGCCGCCTACGACCTGCTCGCCGCCTGAGCTGAGGGAGGCCGGTGGGCTGCGCCCCGCGAGGGGCGCGTGCCCGGACCAGGGGCACCCACCGGCCAGGCGGGCCCGGCGTCGCCACCGATACCGAGCGGATACCCGACGCCAGGGCCCGACCGCAGCAGCGTAGCGACCCACCCGCGACCACGTCGCCTCCGCAGACCGCGCTGGCCGGGACGCCCCAGCCACGTCCCGGCCAGCGCACTCCCGCCACCGCCCCGAAGGAGCCGCCATGCCCGATCCCGCCGACGCCAAGACCACGCTCGACGTCCTGCTCAGCGCGTCAACCGCCCGCGAGGACACGGTGATCCGCGGCGTCGCCCTCCGCGCCGGCCTGCTGCGCCTGCACGGGTGCGGCTGGTACAACCCCGGCAGCGCCGAACGGTGCGAGAACTGCCGCACCCGCGTGCTGCCCGACACCGAACCCCAGACCATCCCGGCGCTGGGCCTGGTCGCGGTCCGCGACTACCTCACCGAGGCCCACGGCGACGCCGACGGCCCCGCCCAGTTCGTTGCCGCCTGCCGGGCCGGAATCTGCGGCGGCCTCGCCTTCAACGTCGCCGACGACGTCCTCGCCGGCGCCCAGCACTACGGCTACGGCCGCGCCTGGCCGGTGATCGCCGCGGAGATCATCGCCGGCGTCGAGGCCCGCGCCCAGGCCGACGGCTCCCCGCGGGTCGCCCCCGCCGCAGCGTCCTGACCAGAGCTTCCCCGCAGCGCCACCGCCCCGGGCTGACCACCCGCGCCGCGGTCCCACCCCGAGCGACGAGGAGCATCCGCATGTCCACCACGCCCGAAGCGCCCACCGCGACGGTCGGAACCCACGTTCACGTGCTGCACCGGTTCGGCCGCGACAGCGAGATCAGCCTGTACCACAGCTACCCCGCCGCGCTGGCCGCGCTCGCCACGGCCGTCCGCGCCGACTGGTCCAGCATCACCTACCGCGACGACGTCCCCGCCAGCCCCGACGGGCTCAGCGACGCCGAGGCCGTCCTCTCCTACTTCGGCGGCAACGGCGGCAGCGGAGGCCCCGACGCGCCCACCTTCGGAATGTCGCTCGACGCCGGATTCGTGATCAGCGAAGACGTCGTCGCCGGCCCCGAACCCGCCGCGGTCTCGCTGCGGCTGGGCACCCTGCGCGTCCTGGACGGCGACCCCGCCGACCCCGACGTCCCCGCGCTCACCTACTGCCTGGACGCCGACGGGCTCACCGTCGCGGTGTTCCCCGGCCCCGACGGCCACCCGACCGTGCTGATCACCCCGGAAGCGCACATGTCCGGGCTGCCGGTCACCGTCCGCCTCGAGGACCCCTTCCAGCCCGGCGGATTCGAGCAGACCCACCGGGTGTCCTGACCCCGATCCCCGCACGCCCCGCGACCACGGCGGCCGCCCCGACAACGACCGGGGCGGCCGCCGCGGTCGCTTCGCCGCGCCCATCACCAGCCCGCAACCCGTTCTCGCGCAAGGGAGAAACCTCATGTCCGGCAACGACCTCGTCCTGTTCGACGGCGGACTCACCGTGCCCGCCCCGTTGTCGCTGCGCCTGCGGCGCTGCCCGTTCAACAGCGTCCACAGCGTGATCGTCGACGGCCCGCCCGGCGCGGTCGAGCTGCAAATCCGGCCGGCCCTGGTGGCCACCCTCGGCGGCGGCATGTCGGTCGAGTACCACTCCCGCCAGCCCATGCCCGGCGCGGACAGCGCCCTGCCCGGCTGCGAGGTGCTGGACGGGCAGCCCTGCTACCCCGACGGCGGAACCCTGGGCACCCAGAGCGAGTTCGAGCGCTGGTTCCTCGCCCGCGACGGGCAGGCCATCGTCGACGAACTCGTCCGCCGCCACCAGGGCCGGGCCTGGACCCTCGACGGCGACGAGGACACCGACCTCCCGCTGGTGCTCGACGCCGAACCCGGCCCCGCGCAGCTGACCAGCGAGCCGCTGACCGCCGGGGAGGTGCCGCCGTGGGCCTGATCCCCGACCGGCACCGCAACCGCCTCCTGCTGGTGCAGGTCGGCCTGGCCGGCAACGTCTCCGCCGCGGCCACCCAGCTCGACGGCGCGATGCGGGGAACCACCTGGACCGTCATCAGCGACACCCCGCTGGCGGAATTCCTGGCCCGCCCGAACCACGACGTCCCCGACCCCACCCCGCTGATCCGCCTGGACCTCACCGGCGACGACTTCTACTTCGCCCACCTCGCCGGCGGCCCGACCTGGGACACCAACCTGCGCCCCGGCCACGTCCGGCCGCGGCTGGGCGAGCCCCGCCGCCACGCCGGCGAGCCGTGGACGGCGATGCCCGGCTGGGACCTGGCCCCCGACGTCTACGCCGCGCTCGCCCCCAGCGCCGGCGTCGTCGTCGAGAACGCCGCCGCCCACCTCACCCGCGCCTGACCGGGCGCCTCCCCCGCCGCACCCCGCTGCGGCGACCGCGGTGGGCGCGGACCGACCACCCGCGCCCGCCGCCCACCTCACGACACCGAGCGGAAGGAGCCACCGTGCGCTGCCGGACACCCGCGCTCGCGACCACCGCGAGCCCGGCGCCGGAGGTGAACCTGCACGACTACGACCTGGTCCTGCTCAACACCTCCGCGGGCAAAGACTCCCAAGCCATGATCACGCACGTGGTCGAGCTGGCCGACGCCCAGCGCTACCCGCGCCACCACTTCCTGGCCGTGCACGCGAACCTCGGCCGCGTCGAGTGGCCCGGCACCCGCGAGCTCGCCGAGCGGCAGGCCGAGCACTACAGCATCCGGTTCGAAGAGGTCCGCCGCGAACGCGGCGACCTGCTCGAGCAGATCGAGGCCCGCCGCAAGTTCCCGTCCTCGACCGCGCGCTACTGCACCAGCGACCAGAAGACATCCCAGGTGGTCAAGCTGATGACCCGGGAAGCGGCCGCCTTCCGCGGCCGCGGCCACGACCGCCCGATCCGCATCCTCAACTGCCTCGGGCTGCGCGCCGAGGAGTCACCGGCGCGCGCGAAGAAGTCCCCGCTCGGCCCCGATCCCGCCAGCAACGGCCGCCGTGACGTGACGCGATGGCTGCCGATCTTCGACTGGACCGAGGTCGACGTCTGGCAAACCATCGGCCGATCCGGAGTGCCGTACCACCCGGCCTACGCGGCCGGGATACCACGCCTGTCGTGCGTGTTCTGCGTGCTGGCCGGCCGCAAGGAACTCGTCCTCGCCGCCAGGCTCAACCCCCGGCTGGCGCAGAACTACGTGCGGCTGGAAGCCGGCATCGGCCACACCTTCAAGCCCGGTCTCAGCATGGCCGAGATCGTCGCCGAGGCCAGAGCCACCGCGTAGCCGGCCCCTCGCCGACCAGCCCGCCGGGCAGCACCGGCTGCTGCCGCAAATCCCCCAGTTCCCGCCGCACCCCGTTGCGGCGACCGCGGCGCGCGCGGACTGACCACCCGCGCCCGCCGCCCACCTCGCGAAACCGAGCGGAAGGACCCTGCCCGTGATCACCCTCCAACCCGAGGGCGCGCTGCAACGGCGCCAGTACCTCGCCCGCCAGACCGTCGACGTCGCCCAGGAGCACCTGTACGACGCGCTGCTGCACGACGTGGCCCGCATCGTGCGCGACGCCCTGCCCACGGCCACCTACCTCGTGCTCGAGGTCAACGACCAGCACCACTACGACCAGCCGCCCTACCGGGTGGGCCTGCGGCGGATCACCAGCCGGGACAACCCCGCGCTGTGGGCCCGGGACCAGCAGCCCAGCGCCGCGCCGGCCCAGCACTGCCAGCCGCCGTGCCGGGTGACCCTGGCCGCCGGCCCGGACTCCCCCGACCCGCAGGCCCCGGAGCAGCAACCCGGCGCCGCGCTGGCCGAGTACCGCACCGGCGACGACGCCCCGTGGCCCAAGGTCGTCGAGCACATCGAACAGCTGCTCACCATGGCGATCGGCACCGAGCGCGCCGGCATGTGGTGGGAGCCGTGGACCGAGGACGGCAACACCGTCTTCTGGTGCAAGCTGCCCACCGCCGCCGACGTCGCCGCCATCCAGGCCCGGAAACCACGGCACCTGGACGCCTACCTCACCGAGGACGACCCGCGCCCGTGGGCGCCCATGTGGTTCGCCAGCCAGACCACGCACCCGATGCTGGCCGTCGCGGGCGTGGCCATCACCGCCAGCGTCGCCGACGACGACGTGCTCACCGTCGAGATCGACCCGACGAAGACGGACCCGAGGATGATGCGGCCCGCCGGTCCCGGCACCGTGATTCGCGTCCGGCTCGCCGACACCGCCGTGCCCGCACCGGCCGCTGCGACCGTCGGCCCGGACGCTGAGGACGGCGACGAAGGCGAGGACGAGGTCTGCGCCACCGAAGGCTGCGACGGCCGCCTCGACGACGGCGAAGGATGGGACGGCCGCTGCGGTAACTGCGCCGACCGCATCTACGCCGCCGAACAGGGCGAGCGCGACGGCGACACCGGTCCGGGCACCGAGCTGGTCCTCGCGAGCTCCGCGGATCCGGCCGCCCCCGCGCCGCAGCGAATCGCCCGCCCGGCGCCCACCCCGGACGTCCCGGTCACGCTGACGAGCCAGCTGAAGAACCTGCTGCCCTGGTACGAGGGCGACGGCGAGATGCGTTACGGCGACATCGTCGAAGACGGGCGCCACGACAACGGCCGCCGCGCCGGGTTCGCCGCACTGGCCGTGCTGGCCTTCGCCTACCGCGTCGGCGCGATCAACGACCGCAACGACGAGGACCCGGCCACCGTGATCGGCGACCTGCTCGCCGATCTGCGCCACCTGGCCGACTCCCTGGAACTGGACTTCGACGAGCTCGACCGCCGCGGGCTCGGCCACTACGTGCCCGAGCTGTACGGCGAGTTCTGAGCCGAGGGGCCTGGCGAGGAGTTCCCCGCGCGCAGCTCCGCCGCTGGTGGACCGCTACGACCCTGCACGACCAGCCACGTGGGGGCAAGCCAAAAACGGGCTTGCCCCCACGCGCCCGGCCGCGCCTACGGGCCGCGCTCCACCACCGGCGGAGCAGCACCCACGACGCGAGGAGATGTGTCCAATGTGGAATGAGATTCTTGGTGCCCTGACCATCCTGGCCATGGTCGTTCTCTGCGCGAACGCCTCCCGCCTGGTCGAGGCCGTGTGCGACCGCATCCGCTACGGCATCCAGACCCCGGTCGACGACGTGGAGGAGACCGCCGAGGACGAGCCCGAGACTGCCGTCCGGCTGGCCGCGGCCACGAAGACTCCGGCCAAGCCCACCGCCGCGACCAGCAAGACCACCGCGGCCACCAAGCCGGCGGCGAAGACCACGACCGCGGCCGCGGCATGACCGTGCCGATCCGCCGCGTCCCGGACCCGGCCAGCCCGCAGGCGGTGTTTCTGCGCCGCGCCTTCGAATTCCACGATGCCGCGGGCGCGGCGATGCGCCGCGCCCGCCTCCTGCGGGTCGCCTACTGGGTGTCCGGCCCGTTCCCCGGCGCCACCGAACTGATCGTCACCATGGGCGAGGTCGACGGCGAGCTCGCCCTCACCGCGGTCAAGGACACCGAGGGCTACCGGTGGACCGACGACGGCGGCGTGTCCACCTGCCCCGACGACTACCGCACCACCGACGGAGCCACCCTCGACCAGCTGGTCGAGGACATCGAGTCGGAGCTGGACGCCCTGGTCGGCGACAACGACCCACGCCGGTTCTGGGAACAGCTCACGGACAACGTCTACCGGGTCACGCTGCCCGCGCCCGGCGATCTCGGCCGGCTCACCAGTGGTGCCGCCGAGGCCGCCGCCCGATGCAGCGACGTCCTGAGCCACATCGAGGTGCTGGGGCGGCTGCGCGACCACCTCGACCGGATACGCACCCGCCACTCGGGCCGCCGCCGCGACCGCGCGTCCGGGGCCGCCACGGTCATCGACGAGATCTCCGCCGCCCTGGCCGAACTGGAGCACGCGGCGATCACCGAACAGCACCGGCTCCGGCTGGAAGTCGTGGTCGACCGCGACCCCGACGCCGGGACCGAGGTCGCCGCCTTCATCGACGGCGTCCCGCACCCCGCCGAGGTCACCGTCGTCGACCCCGGCGCCGGGCACCGGCTCGCCGACTGGCGCGAGACCGGCCGCGGCCTGGCCGACAAGGCCAGCCCGGACGCCGCCGCGCGGATCCGCGACTGCTTCGCCGCCTACGAGGACAACGAGTTCATCACCAGCTGAGCCACCGCAGCTGAGCACTGCCGGTGCCGCGGCCAAGGCCACGCCCCGCCCTGCCGGACGGGAGCGCGGCGTGGCCGCCGCGGCACACCCAGGTCCGGGACCGACCACCCCGGGCCGCCACGCAACACCGAGCGGAAGGAGCCCAGGTGGGCTACGAGATGCACGTCCCCAGCGCCCCCGACTTCGAGACCACGACCCGCATCGAGCGCGGGTTCGCCCACGGCACCACCAGCCTGTGCCAGGCGATGGCCGAGCTGGACATGGCCCACCCGAGCCCGGTCCCGGACTTCCCCGCCAGCGACCACCTCGACCGGCACGACTTCGACGGCGAGCAGCCGGTCACCGACCGCGCCCGCGCCTACATGCAGGCCCTGGCCCAGGTCCAGGCCGACCACGGCACACACGGCGCCGCCCGGCTGCCCGGCATCCCCTGGCACAAGCTGGCCAGCGGCGACGGCTGGCACGTCACCGGCGACGAGTGCGCCGAGGCCCTGGCCGCCTACGAGATCGCCCTCGCCGCCGGCGCGGGCCACCCCGCCGCCTTCGCCGACGACGTCATCCCGTTCCTGCGCACCGCCGCCCGCTACGGCGGCTTCCGCGTGCACTGACCCGCCCCCGGCAGCGCGCCCGCCGCTGCCCGACCCCCGAGAGGAGGTGCGCCATGCCCGCACCCGAGCAGCTGGTCTACGACCCGCTCGACGTGTTCGTCGACGTGTTCTCCGACCCCGTCCTCGCCGCCGACATCGCCTTCGCCCTGGCCTGCCGCGAAGTCAACGTGCTGGTCGGGTTGCTGGAGTCCCACGGCAGACCCGACGCCGCCGCACGGTGGCTGACCCACCACCTGGCCGACTGCGACGACCCGCCCCGCCACCAGCACTGACCCCGCCCCGGCTCCAGCACGACCCGAAGGCCCGGACACCTCCCCCCGCACCAGGAGGCGTTCCGGGCCTTCGCCTTTCCCCTGCCCCGCGCGCCGGCGGACCGACCACCCGCCGCGCCCCCGACACCGAGTGAGGCCCTGCCATGAACGCGTTCGTCGAGTTCCTGCTCGAATCCCTCGTCAAGCTGGCGTTCGCCGCCGTGCTCGCCCTGCTGATCATCGGCGTGGTCGCCCTGTTCGGCCACCACATCGGCTGGTGGACCGCCTACATCATCTCCGTCGTCGCCGTCTTCGGCGGCGTGCTGATCCTCGACGACGACGGCGACGGCTGGATCGACTGAACACCGCCTCCGCCACCGCCTTCCCGGCAGGCGGGGCCGGCACACGGTACGTGGCCGGGTCGACGGCCTCCAGCACACCCCGCTGGACCCCGCCGACCCGGCCACGTGCACCCACCTCCGCCCCGCGCACCGCGGGACAGCGACATCGGAGGTGGCTCGTGATGGAGAAGACGTACCGGCGGGTGCTGATCACCGGCTCCCAGCTGTGGACCGACACCACCGTCATCCGCGACGCGCTCGCCCAGGTGTGGCACCCGGACACGATCCTGATGTCCGGGGCCTGCCCGCGCGGCGCCGACCGGCTGTGCGAGGACTGCTGGACCCACTGGGGCGGCCGCGTCGACCGCTACCCCGCGCAGTGGGTGCAGGACGGCACCTTCCGCCGCGACGCCGGATTCCGCCGCAACGAGGAGATGGTGCAGGCCGCCGTCGACCTCGGCGCCGAGCGCTGCCTCGCGTTCATCCTGGACGGCTCCTCCGGTGCGACCCACACCGCGGGTCTCGCCCGGCGAGCCGGGATCTGGACCACCGTCCACCGCGCCATCACCGCGCCGGCCGTGGCCGGGATGCCGGTGAGGCAGGGGTGACGAAGGGAGTGCGTCACCGTCCCCGCCGTCTCGGTGGGGCGCCGCACTCTGCCCCGGCCACGCCTCGGGGTCAAGCCGCGGAACAGCACCGCGGCTTGACCCCGAACCGCGCCCGGCGCGAACCGAGTGCGCCCCACCGAGACGGCGGGGACCGCGCTGGAGCGCGACCAGCTCCCGCGCGCGAGGTGAACAACCGAGCGAACGGAGTACGGGGATGGATTCCCTCGAGCTGAAGGCGCGCACCGTCACCGCCATCGAACTCGACTGCGGCTGCCTGTTCGACATGGAAGGGGACTACGAGGTCGGCCAGACGCTGACCTGCCCTGATCACCGCGCGTGGGCGCAGATCCTGGCCAGCGACGTCGTCGTGCCCGACGGGGTGATCACCGGCTAGAACAGGACGGTCTGCGCCGGATCGATGCGCAGCAACACCGCGCGGATGCGTTCCTCGTCCCAGCCGTGCTCGGCGACGACGTCGCGCAGCTGCCGGGACCGCTCCGCGCGCTCGGTCCGGTTCAAGCCACTCCACTTGCGGTGCCACCAGCGGCCGCCACCGCGGCCCTTGGCGGCCATGCGGCGCAGGTTCTCGGCCTGGGTGCTGGGCCAGATGTGGCCCACGGTCAGGTCGGGGTCGGCCAGGCAACACAACGGGTTGTCGCACACCACGTGTTCGATGACCTGCCCGTAGGCGACCGTGATCCCCAGCCGCAGCGCCACCGCGTACCGGTGCGGCTTCACCGTGATCTCCTGCCCGCCGCGGGTGATCGAGAACCGGCCGTAGCCGTCGTTGCCCACCGCCCGGCTCCACAACGAGCACATCGGGCTCGGCGTGCCGTCCTCGTTCGGCGGCGGCACCACCACCTTGCGCCGGAACCGCGCGATCTCCTCGGCGTGCACCTGCGGATCGACCCACAGCACGGGCTGCGGCCGCCACGGCTGCGGCGCAGCCGCGGCCTCGTCCCGCGCGGCCGCCGTCATGCACCCCAGCGTAAGGGAGCCCACCGACAATTCCGGCGCCCCCGCGCCGCCATACAGGTGGCCTGAACTGCGGTTTTGCCAAATTTTGGCCAGTTTTTGGCCACGTTTCCGCCAGCTTCCACCACGGCCCGGCCTGGGGTGCGCGGCCCGTCCCGGGCCCGGCCGCGGCCGGGCCTTCTGCATTCCAGGAGGGGCCATGTCGTCCACCATCCAGGCCACCGCCGGCGCGCCCGCCGCGGTGTGGGTGCGGGTGTTCCACAACAACCACGCCCACGGCGCGTTCCTGCGCGGCTACGAGTCCGGCCAGACGGTCACCGAGGTCTTCACCTACACCACCCGCCCGCAGGGCGACACCCACGACCTCGCCCTGGCCGACGAGGCGTTCGAGCTGTTCAACATCGGCGACGACCCGCAGTTCGGCACCCCGGACCCGCGGGCGCTGGACTACCGCGCGCGCCGCAACCGCTCCCTGTCGATCGGCGACGTCCTCGGCATCGACGGCCGCTTCTACTCCTGCGACGCCTCCGGCTGGCGCGAACTGTCCGAGGCGCCGCCGGTCAAGCAGATCACCGCGTCCGGCACCACGCCCCTGTACTGACCCGATCCCCCGGCGGCGGGACCGACCATCCCGCCGCCGGGCCCCTGGAAACCGAGTGATCAAGGAGAACCGCATGTCCCAGGTGCTCACCCGCGACGACGTCTTCCTGAGCGAACCCCGCACGAGCTTTCACATCCCCGGCATCGTGCGCGCCGAGCTCACCCAGCTGACCGTCGCCGGGAAGCGCTACCAGGTGCAGACCGTCAAGAGCTGGCTGATCGGCGACCGCACCGTCGTCTATCCCGCCACCGAGGCCCTGGTCGAGCAGGACACCGCCAACACCGAACTGGTCGTCTCCGCCCTGCTCGACGTCCTCAACTCCCAGCCCGCCGACCAGAACTGACCCGCGGGAGGCCGGCGGCGCAGCCGCCGGCCTCCCGCCCCCCTGCCGCACCCGACCCACCAGGAGGTTCCCGTGCCGTCCGCCACCGACATCCGGCCCGCCGCCGGGACGCACCGGCTCACCCCGCACGACGCGTGCCGCAGCTACGTCCTGCGCGACGAGGTCGAGACCAACGTCCCGCGCCGCGGCCACCTCGGCAGCCTGGGCGTCCACAACTGGGCCCGCGGACACCTGGTCGAGCTGTACATCGCCCTGGGCGGTACCCCGCTGTCGCTGCACTACCGCGAACTGCTCGCCCGCGGCTCGCACGAGGACGACACGGTGCCCGAGCACCTGCCGGTCGGCTGCGAGGTCACCGCCCGCCTGCGCACCGACGACGGCCAGGTGATCACCGTGGTCTCGCGCACCGAGTCCGCCCCCTACGGCCCGCGCGGCGACCACTGGCAGCTCACCGTCGACGGCGAGATCCCGGTCGACGACGACCCGCGACTGGGCGGTGTCGGAACCCACCCGCCCTCGCTGCCCTTCCTGGGCGTGCTGGTGCGGCTGCACCTCCGCCGGATCGCCGCTCCCGCCACCGCGCGGTGATCCCGCTCCACCCGAGACCCCTCCGTAGTGACCCCCGATCCCCGGCGGCGGGCCGACCACTCCGCCGCCGGCCTCCGGAAACCGAGTGATGAGGAGAACCGCATGTCCCAGGCGCTCACCCGCGACGACGTCGTCGTGAGCAAGCCGCACAAGAAAATCTGGGTTCCGTTCCTGCTGCGCGCACGCGCCACGATGGTGAGCGTCGCCGGCCGCGACTACAAGATCGTCACCCTCAAGGTGCCGTTCGGAGCCGCCGCGGCGGTCAGCGCCGGCGACACCGTCGTGGCGAAGACGGAGTCCGCCGACATCGAGCAGGCGATCGCCGCGCTGCTCGACGTGCTCAACGCCCAGCAGGACGTCGACGCCGCGCTCGACGCGCCGGACACCCAGGCCCGCAAGGAGAGCTGACCGCGTCGCGCGGACCGGCGACCACTACCCCGTCGCCGGTCCGCGCGGCCGCATCCCCGAGCGTCCGCTCGCGCACCGACGCCGCCTCACCTGAGAGCCCTGAACAGGGAAAACGCCGGGGTACTCTGGATCCAAGGGGAGATGACCATGACCGCACCACGACCCGCCGGCGCGGTTCGCCGGCGCACCACGAGGGGACGCACCTGGCGGCGCCGCCCGGCGCCGCGCCTGATGGGCGTCGCCCTGGCCGCCGCCCGCCAGGGCCTGTACGTGTTCCCGCTCTGGCCGCGCTCGAAGACGCCCTGCCTGCACGGCAAGCGCCGCTGCCACGGCACCGGCGTGTGCGCCGACGGGCATCTGGGCTGGGAACAGCGCGCCACCACCGACCCGGACCTGATTCGCTACTGGTGGGGCGCCTCGCCGACCTGCAACGTCGGCATCGCCTGCGGCCCCTCCAACCTCTACGTGCTCGACCTCGACCCCGACCACGGCGAGGACCCGCCGCCGGAATGGGCCGGTGCCCGCCACGGCCGCGACGTCCTCGCCCGCCTGGCCGAGCAGGCCGGCCAGCCCTACCCCGGCGACACCTTCACCGGCCGCAGCCCCAGTCCGTCCCTGCACCTGTACTTCCGGGTCGGCCAGGACAGCACGCTGCGCAACACCGCCGGCCGGGCCGGGTGGCGCATCGACAGCCGCGGCCGCGGCGGGTTCATCGTCGCGCCCGGCTCGGTCCGCCGCGACGGCGTCTACACCGTCGCGCGCCACGCACCGATCGCGCCGCTGCCCGGCTGGCTGGTGCCGCTGTTCACCCCGCCGCCGCGGCCGCTGCCCGAGCCGGTCGAGTTCGGCGACGTCCGCCCGCTGTCCGACACCCGCCGCCAGCGTTACCTCGACAAGGTCGCCGACACCGTCGCCCACGCCGCCCCGCACACCGCCCACGACACCCTCGTGCGCGCCGCCTACACCCTGGGCCGCCTGGTCGGCGGCGGCGAGTTCACCGACGACGAGGCCCGCGCCGCCCTGCACATCGCCGCGCAGCAACGCCGCATCCCCACCGGCGAAGCCGACGACGCGATCAGCGACGGCCTGGAAGCCGGCGCGCTCTACCCGCGGCGGCTGGCCGACCGCGCGGCCTGACCTCCGCGCGCCCGCCCCGGCACGAGCACATCCCCGCCCAGCAAATGCGTTCAGCAAGCCCGGCCCACAAGCAAAAACAGAGGAACGGAGGAGGCGGAGGGGCCAGCGGATTCGGACCGGGGGCTGTCGATCTGCTCTAAGCGAATCAGGCCGCGGCAGGGTCCGCGCCGATGAACCCGGCCCAAAAAGCACGGGCCGGAACCCCCGCCGCCCCCTTCGGGGCCCTGCCACGGCCTGATCTCCGCTCCGCAGATCGACAGCCCCCTCGGGCCGAACCCGCCAACGGGTGAGGCAGAAAGCCGAGACCGGGCTGTCGGTGACCTGATCACCGATCTGCAAGGGAGTGCTCGCCATGGCTGGAGAGACCGTCATCACCATCGTCGGCAACCTGACCGCCGACCCGGAACTGCGCTTCACCACCTCCGGCGCGGCCGTCGCCGGCTTCACCGTCGCCTCGACCCCGCGCTTCTTCGACCGGCAGTCCGGCGAGTGGAAGGACGGCGACGCGCTGTTCATGCGGTGCAACATCTGGCGCCAGTACGCCGAGAACGTCGCCGAGTCGCTGACCCGCGGCGCCCGCGTCGTCGTGACCGGGCGCCTCAAGCAGCGCTCCTTCGAGACCAAGGAGGGCGAGAAGCGCACCGTCGTGGAGCTTGAGGTCGACGAGATCGGCCCGTCGCTGCGCTACGCCACGGCGAAGGTCAGCAAGGTTTCCCGCAGCCAGGGCAACGGCGGCGGCAACGGCACGCCGGCCGACGACCCGTGGAGCTCGGCCCCGGCCGCCGGCGAGAACGGCTTCGGCGAGCAGCCGCCGTTCTGACCGACCGCCCCGGCGTGCGCCCGCCCCGAACTGGTGGGCGCACGCCGGGCGCCCACCGGCCGTCCAACCTCGTGCCTTCGTCCGGAGTCGTCATGACCAAGCAGCACAAGAACGTCGCGAGCCTTATGGAGCGTCGCGCGACTGCCCGCATCAAGCGCGACGCGCGGGCGTACTACGAGCGGTGCGGGGCGACAGTTGACCTGCACCGCCAGAACCTGCTGCGCACTACGCGAGAACGGGCACGCCAAGGCGACGTCACCGTCGCCCCGCAGTACCGCCGTTTCCTGCCCGAGAGCGTGCGCGCTCGAATGGAGCGGGCGGGCTGGCCGCCGGCAGTGCGCCCGTCCGGTGGTGCCCCGGCTTCGGCGACCAGGCCCTGTTCTGACCAACCGCCCCGGCGTGCGCCCGCCCCCGAACTCGGTGCGCCTACGCCCGGAGCCTGATCCGCCCTGCCGCTCATCCCGTGCCGGAGGAACCGCACACATGTCGTCTGTCCTGGTCTGGACGTCCGAAACGCCACCACCGCCCGCGCCGCCGCTTCCCCTCGAGGACGAGATCTACGTGATCTGCCGACTCTGCTGGTACGAGAAGGTCGCCGGCGAGCCCTGCGGCTTGCCCTGCGTCTGAACGCCGGGCAAGGGCTGCCTTCAGCCGCAACCCCCGTCCCCAGCCATCGCACATCGGGCCCGGACGCCATCGCGCGTCCGGGCCCGACTTCTGTCCGGCAACCCCGCCCGGGAGGAACCCGTTGTCCACCACGACCACCGCAGGTACCGCCACGCCGGCGACCAGCTTCGCCGAACGGGCCGCCGAATTCGCCCGCGCCCGCGGCTACGCGCCGTTCGAGGCACCCGACCTGGCAGGCACCGCCCTGCGCCAGCGCGAAGAACTCGTCCGCTGGCACGGCGGCGCCGACGACCCGTTCAACCGCGAATGGGTCTACCCCGGCCGGACCGTCATCGAGGTTCCCGGCCTCACCTGGCCGGCCGCCCGCCCCGAGGAATGCTCAGACGACTCCGGCCGCGGCATCTGGTTCGCCGCCGACGGCAGCCGGATCACCGACGCCACCGACCCCAACGCCCCCGACGGCATCGCCCTGCTGTGCCCGCAGTGCGGCCTCGACAGCACCTGACCAGCCCCCAAACCCAGCGAGGGCCCGCCCCGAGCGCACCGACGCCGGCGGGCCCTCGCTGTCCCACCGCGCCCGCCGGGCGCGCCCCGAACACCCGCAGGACCGGCTAGCCGAAGCGTTGGACGCGAGGCGAGTCGTCGGCCATGGACCGTATGCGCCCCAGCCGGTCCTGCGGACCCACCAGCCGCCCATCACCGGGCGGCCTCACGCCATCCGGCCGAGCCGAGGCGCGCGCCCACACCCCCCACGGCGCTGCTGCCCGCTCACCCCTCGGCCGGGCGCGCCGCCCTCACCCAGCGGCCCGCGCCCGGCCGAGGGCCGCCGCGTGCCCCTTCCCGCTCACCAGCACTGCGGACGACCACGCCCGCAGGCAACGCAGAGGAGGTCCCGTTGAGCACGACCACGACACCGGCCCGCCGCCGGACCCACGTCGCCGCCGCCGTCCTGGCCGGCGGCACCATCACGGCCGCCGCCCTGCTGGCAGCCTGCGGCCACCCGGTCGCCGCACCGCCACCCGCGCCGACCGTGGCCTACGTGGGCGTGTGCGTCGACCCGGTCACCCACTGGCGGGTGGCCGACACCTTCTGCGGCGGCGCCGACCCCTACACCGGTGCCGCGCTCTCGCGCGCCGGCTACCTGTGGGACTACTACCCGCCCAGCTACACCGGCGTCATCGCCGCCTACAACCAGCCGGTCATCGGCGTGCCGATCATCCACACCGTGCCGGTGGCCACCTCCACCACCGTGGTCGTCATCGACCGCGGCGCATCCCCCTCCGGCGGCTCGATCACCTCCGTCCGCGCCTCCGCGGCCGCCGCCCACAACCAGGCCACCGTCCCGGCCCGAACCACCACGCCGACCACGGCCAGCACCAAACCCGCCGCGACGACCGCCCCGCCGACCTCCGCAGCCCGCACCACTACGGCGGCGCCGACCCGCAACCCCGCCATCACCCGCGGCGGCTTCGGCGTCTCGACCCGGACCCGCTGAACCCGCCCGGCCCTAGGGGAGCCGTCCACCCCGGACGGCTCCCCCACCGCGTGGCCGCCGTCGAGCACGGCGTCCCCGACCACCCACCCCAGGCAAGGAGCCCACATCCATGCGCATCGGCATCTACCCGGCCGGCACCGACGCCTTCGACCTCCGGGTCAACTACGGCGGCCTGCGGTACGAGACGTTCTTCGGCCGCAGCCCGGACCGGTTCCGCCTACCTAACACCCCGCCCCCGGCCGCCAGCGGCCCCGGCAAGTGCGCCTGCCCCTCGTGCGCCAGCCAGGGCTGGTACGCCCAACCCCCGCACTGCAAGTACTGGCGCGCCCACTGCGACGCGTGCGAAGGCTCCCGCGACTACCTGGACTTCAGCGTCGGCCGCCCGCCCCGGCGCGTCCCCTGCGACGCGTGCGCCGAAGCCTGGCGCGAGGACGTCGCCTGGTTCCGCTTCGCCCTGCGTTCCCCCCGCGCCGCGGCCCAGCAACTGCGCGACGCCGCCGCCCGTGCCCGCGCCGCCCTCCAGGAGGCCCGGTGAACACACCCGAGACCACCGCGGAGCGGGCCCGCCGCTGGCGCCGCTCCGAACGGCGCGCCTGGATCGCCGCCATCGCGACCGCCCTGGCCGGCCTCGCCCTCAGCGCCCTGGAACCCCCGTGCCTGCCGAACGGGGCGGTCACCGTGATCGCGGCGGCACTCGTCAGCGGGCTGACTGCCCGCGCCGCCTACCGGCACGGGCAGCTATACGTGCTCACCAAGCTGCACCCGGCCACCAGGCGGACGCCGCAGTGACCGCACCCCAGCGCCGCCCGGCCGGACACCGGCCGGGCCTGTCCCGCCCCACCGCCAGACCCGGCGGGCCCACCGTGCCGCCCCCGCCGCGGCACGCCCGGACCGGGAATCTCCGCAGACCAGGACGCGCAGGTGCCCTACCCTCGGACGACATGAGGGTCACCACGTTCGTCGTCTTCTGGCGATTCATCGGCGCCGCGGGCATCGGCGCCGGCGTCGGCGCCGCCGTCGCCGGCCTGATCGCCGTGCTGACCGGCCGGGCCTTCGCCCCTGCCAGCCCGTGGCTGACCGCCCTGCCGGTCCTGATCGTGTTCGGCGCCCCGGTCGGCATCGCCGTGGCCAGGCTGACCCGGCTCTGGCTGCTGCCCGCAATCGCCCGCCACCGCCTGCTGTGGGGCACCCTGGCCGGCGCCGTCGTCGTGCCGCTGGCCATCGCCATTGGACAGCTGGGCAACCTGCTCGCCGTCGGCATGGTGCTGATGCTCGCCGGCGCGGTCACCACCACGGTGGTGTGGGTGCGCTGGTTCCGCGACACGCACCCCGCACCCGGCGCCCGGACCAACGCCGCCCGGCCGCGGCAGGTGCACCGCACCCGCTGAACCAGGCACGAAACCACGGGAAGGGGGCGGACCGGATTGGTCCGCCCCCTTCCCGTCTTCTTATGCGCTGACCGCGCCGGGCACCGGCGGCGCTGCGGCCGCGGTCTCCTCGCCCCGAGCTCTGACAGGCCAACCCTGTCCGGCCGCCGGCGCGGCCTCCGCCTCGTCCGGCGACGGCGCGACGTGCTCACCGCGAGGACCGCCGTCCCCAGCCCGGCCGCGGTCGCTGTTCGCCGGATCGCACGGCGGCGTGCCGCCGCCCTGCTCGTCCTCGCCCGCCTCCAGCTTCGCCCTGGCCTCCCGGCCCGTCGCGATCAGCCGCCGCGTGGCCTTCTCCCCCAGACCCAGCAGCTCACCGACCTGCTCGACCGTCCGGTCGGCCTCGTGCATCGCCAGCGCGGCCAGCCCCTGCTCCGCTTCCTGCGCGGCGAGCAGCTCGTCCCGTTGCGCGCGCAACTGCGCGATGGCCTGCTCGTGCGGCTCGACCTTCCGCTGGCAGTCCTCGTCCGCCGCGGCGATCTGGTCGCCGGCGTCGAAGAACTTCGCCAGCGCCGCCTCGACGGCCTCCTCCTGCTGGCGCTGCTTGGCCAGCTGCTCGGCGTTGCGCTTGCGCGCCGCCTCCAGTTGCTGGCTGACCCTGGTCGACCGGCGACCGCGGCGGCGGGTCTGCTTCGTCGGCTCGGTCATGTTCCTACCCCCTGTGACCTGCGTTCCGGTTCCCCCGACGTCGGACACCATACCGCGAAACGTCAACTCATGTGGACGTCGTGAGGTGGCCGACACGCAGCGAGAGGGCACACGCGGCCAGACCAGTTGCCACCCGGCGCGGTGCGGCGAACCAGCCCCGCAACGCAAAAGGCGTGTCCCGCCCGAGGGCTGGGACACGCCTTTGAGGTGCCGATCGCATAAGCCCCGAAGGGCTCACCGCCCGGAAGCGGATCTCGCCAGAAACTGCGATCGACGGTGCGCCGGCGCGGAGGGCCTCAGCGGACCTGACCGGCGCGCCACCCAGTGTAGCCGCTGGGCGGCGCCGCCGGCACCACCTCGCGTGCGAACCGCCAATCGGTCGCGCCCGCACCGGCCGGTCGGCCGGAGAACCGGCACCGCCGAGCCCGTCGACGGGCGCCGCCCAGGCAACGCATGACGGTGGACGACCGCAGCGTGCGGCTTCACCCGCAGTCCGTTGTCACCATGACTTCAGTGCTGACCGAGACAAACGACACCGCCGCCGACCTGGGCAGCTGGGAACCGTCAGGTTCTGTTCGGCAGCGGCTGCTCCCGTCCTGACGGTTCCCAGCCGCAGGCCGCGTCGCGGCCGCCGGATCGCCCGCCGGCGGCGCCGTCGCGACGCGCAACCACCCGGCAGGGCCGCCCTGACGGTTCCTAGTCGTGACCGGTACGCCGCGGCCTGTCGGCCGGTTCGGCGGCCCGGCGGGCCGAACGCGACCCGATCACGTCCCGACCGGCATCCGGCGACTCACCTTGACGGCACTGGGTGGTCACCAGGGCCCCCCTGACCTCGATCGTCTTATGTCGCGTCAGCCGCCTCAAGGCACCCAAAAAACATTTTGTCTCCGCAAGCTCCGACAAAATCTTTTTCGGGGCCCACCTTGACCCGACTGCCACGACACAAGAGATGGCAGGGGCAGGGGGGAGGGGGAGGAAAGGGCAGCAATCAGTTAAGCACAAATAAGCTTTTGTTGTGCGCTTCCGGTTTTGTGCGGGGTAAAACCGCTGTTCAGGAGGTCAAGATAGCGGGAAAAGTCACGGAAAAATGTCGGCCAAGAACCGGTCTCGACCTTGCAAAACAGCCCTTTCGCTACTAGACTCAAACCTGTAAGAAACACCGGGAACGCCAGACCCGGTGAAGCGGAAAAACTCAGTAGTGGGGTTCATTTCATGTCTGTTATCGCTTCCGTTCCGGAGACCATTTCCGATCTGACCGCGCTGGTGGAGGCCGGGAACATTCCCGCCGCCCGCAAGCTGGGAAAGAAGCTGCTCAACGTCGCCGAGACCCGCGAACTGTGGCTCATCGCCCGAATCGCCGACCTGTTGGAGAACCGGCCGCGTACCGCCGTTGACATCCTCCGGCAGTGGTGGGCCAGCGCCCCCAGCGAAGGCGACCGCGCGATCATCGCCGCGTGCGCGCCCAAGAACGGCGAGCAGCGCCGCCGCCCGCAGGCCGACACCGGCCGCGCGCCCCGCTGGAACGGCCGCAACAAGTACCAGGCTCCGAGCACCGTCAAGACCGAGCAGCGGGCCGAGCTGCGCCGCCGTCGCCGCTCCCGGCAGGAGCAGGCCGACGCCGCCGAGTTCGCCAAGTACCAGGCCGAGCGCGCCGGAGTCGCCGACGGCGAGCAGTTGCGCGACCGCGACGACGCCGCCCGCGCGGAGCAGGTCTACGCCTCCGGTTTCGACTACGACCGCGCCGCCTTGTACGGGACGGGCGGCACCCGGTGTGTCGGGTGCTGGATCAGCCGGGGGCCGGGCGAGGTGAACGCCGAGCGCATCGAGGAGGGGCGCAACGACGACGGCCTGTGTGTCGAGTGCCGGGAATCCGGCGTCGCCGGTATCCCCGCCCTTCCGGCGGTGCACAGCCGCCGGTCTGCTGTCTACGCGCGATGCGATTTCATCGCCGCCCAGCTCATGACTACGGACGCCGTCATGCGCGCCATGCGCCGGGAATGGCGCGAGGCGGCCGACCCCGCCGTTCGCGGGATGATCGCCGACTACGCGACCGCCCACCAGTTCTACGCCGACGCGTTCGACCGTCTCGCCGGGCCCGTCGACGTGCCCGAGCTGGCCGACTGCGGGACGTGCGGAGAGCAGCGCAAGCCGCGTGATGTGCGTTGGCTGTCCGCCGACGACGGACTGTGCACCGAGTGCCGCGCCGAGACCGCCGCCGCGTAGTCCGCGCAGGGGTCCGGCCCGTCGGGCCGGACCCCGCCCGCCGCCAGCCGCCCACCCGAACCGCAGGAGCCCCGCGATGAGCACCCGCCCCAGCACCGGCCGCCGCGCCCGCCACGACGGCGAAGAAGTGGACATGTTCGACCACCGCCGCGACGTCAAGCCCGGTCGCGGCCGCGCCAAGCGCGCGAAGGTCCGCGCGAACCGCCGCGCCCGCCGCGCCGCCCGTCGGCAGAGCTGGACCGACTAGCCGCCCGCTGTCCGACACCCGCCGCCCAGGCCCCCCGGTTTCCGCCGGGGGGCCTTTTCGTGCGCGTGCACGACGAATCGGACGGCCTTGCGGCCGACAGTTCTTTCGGCGCGGCCCCGTTGGTGCGCGCGCCCGTTCCGCGCCGCATCCTGGCCGCGCCGCGCGTCCAGGGCCGGACAGCCCGCCTGCCCGCCCGGCACCCGCGCCCGGCCCGCGCCGGCCCTCTGCTCGCCTCTACTGCCGGCCGCCCCGCCTGCCCCCTCGGCACCCTCACCCGGCCGCCGGCCTCCCTCTGCTCACCTCTACTGCCACACAGCACCTCTTGCATGTGCCATGCGAGCCGGTACTGAATCGTTTAAGAGCTGGTGACGAAGCTGCGATTTGTCAACTAGTGTGGACGTCAACTGATATGGACGTTTGGGAGGGCGTTCGGTGATCGGCGTTCGCAAGCTCTCGCCCGGCGGGTACGAGTACCTGACCGGGTCGGTGGCCTGCGCAGACCGCGAACTCGACGCCGGCGAGTCCCTGAGCGACTACTACATCGCCCATGGCTACCCGCCCGGCCAGTGGTTCGGCCGCGGCGCCGCCGAACTCGGCATGTCCGGCGAGGTCACCGCCGCGCAGATGAACAACCTGTTCGGCGAAGGCCGCCATCCCGACGCCGACCGCATTCAGGCGGAGATGATCGCGGCCGGCCACACCGAGGCCGAGGCTCTGGCCGCCACGAAACTCGGCCACCGCTTCTACCAGTACGACGGGCTCGACCAGCTGCGCAGCAAGGTCATCGCGGCCTACAAGCAGCACAACCTCGACAACGGCCGCCCCATCGGCGCCCCCATCGACGACGCCACCCGCGCCGGCATCCGCCGCGACGTCCAGGCCCAGGCGTACGCCGACGCGCACGAGGGCCAGCAGCCCTCCGCCGACGAGCTGACCAAGTGGCTGGCCGAGCAGAAGCGCGCGATGAAGTCGGCCACCAGCGGCTTCGAGTTGGTGCTCGCCCCGTACAAGTCGCTCAGCGTGCTCATGGCACTCGGCGACGACGCCAGCCGCGAGCTCGCCATGACCATCCACCGCCAGGCCGTGCGCGACACCCTGACCTACGCCGAGGACAACATCGCGTACACCCGCCGCGGCGACGGCGGCTACACCCAGCACGACGTCAAGGGCATCACCGCGGCCATTTTCGAACACTGGGACTCCCGCGCCGGCGACCCGCACCTGCACACCCACGTGACGATCTCGGCGAAGGTCCAGGGCCCGGACGGGCGCTGGACCGCGCTGGACGGCCGGACCATCCTGGCCGCCTCCGTCACGTTGTCGGAGTTCTACAACAGCCGCATCCGAGACCTGGCCAGGGAGAACGGCGCCTCCTGGACCGAGCGCCCCGCCGGCGGATTCGACCACAAGCGGCCGACCTGGGAACTGGACGGCGTGTCCAACGAGCTGCTGACCGGCTTCTCCCAGCGCGCCTCGCAGGTCGAGCAGGACCGCGCCCGCCGGATCGTCGCCTTCCGCCACGCGCACGGCCGCGAGCCCACCCCCAAGGAGATCCTGGAGATCTCCAAACAGGCGCAGTACAGCACCCGCGACGCCAAGCAATCGCCGCGCTCATTCGCCGATCACCTGCGCCGCTGGCGCGGCCAGGCCGAGCAGATGGTCACGCCCGAGAGCATCGACGAGCTCGGCCAGCGGGTGTTCGCCGGCGTACCCGAGGAGCTGTCCGAGGTCGACGTCGCCGAGCTCGCCGAAGCCACGCTGAGCACCGTCTCGGACCACTACTCCCATTTCAACCGGTGGAACGTCGAGGCCGAGGCGCACCGGCAGACCGCGCACCTGCGCGTCGTCGACGGCGGCCGCGACGCCCTGATTGCCGACGTCGTCGGCACCGTGCTCGGCTCCGCCGACATCGTCGCCCTGGAAGCACCGTCGATCGTCGACGAGCCGAACGCGCTGCGGCGGCGCTCCGGCGAGTCGGTGTTCGTCGAGCACAACAGCCAGCGCTTCACCACCGGCCGCACCCTGCGCGAGGAGTCCGCGCTGGCCGCCTGGGGCAAGCTCACCGACGGCCACCGCCTCGCCCCCGCCACCGTCAACGCCGCCCTCGCCGGCGCCCGCAAGCTCAACCACGGCCAGCGTTCCGCCGTCGTCTCGTTCGCCACCAGCGGCCGCCGGGTGCAGCTGCTCTACGCCCCGGCCGGCGCGGGCAAGACCACCGCGATGAAGGTCTACGCCGACGCCGTGCGCGCCCAAGGCGGCCGCGTGTACGCCTTCGGCCCGAGTGCGCGGGCCGCGCACGTGCTCGGCGAGGCGATCGACGCGCGCCCGCACACCCTGCACCAGGTCACCACCGCGCAGATGATGGGCGTCGTCGAGAAGGCGTTCCCGTTCCGCCGCGGCGACGTGCTGATCATCGACGAGGTGTCGATGGCCGGCACCCACACGCTGCACGACGTCGTCTCCTACGCGCTGCGCCGCGGTGCCGACGTGCGCCTGGTCGGCGACGACAAGCAGCTCGCCGCCGTCGAAGCCGGCGGCGCCGTGCGGTGGTTCGAGCACATCAACGGCGCCAACCGGCTCAAAGAAGTCGTGCGGTTCCGCGACCCCGACCAGCGCGCCGCCTCCCTCGATCTGCACGCCGGCAACGCCGCCGGGCTCGACTACTACTTCGATCAGGGCTGGATCAGCGGCGGCAGCCGGGAGACTATCCGCGACGCCGCACACCGCGCCTGGCGCGCCGACCTCGACCGCGGCCACCAATCGCTGCTGATCGTGCCGACCAACGTCGACGTCACCGCGCTCAACCTCGAAGCCCGCGAACTGCGCCTCGCCCGCGGCGACGTCGACGCCGACGGCCGCACCGCACAGCTGCACGACGGCACCGCCGCCAGCAAGGGCGACTGGGTCGTCACCCGCCGCAACGACCGCCTCCAGACGTTGTTCGGCGGCAAGGACTTCATCAAGAACGGCGACACCTGGACGGTCACCGCGGTCCGCCGGGACGGCGCGCTGAAGCTGCGCCACCAGGCCAGCCGCGGCACCGTCGTGGTGCCCGCCGACTACGTCCGCGAGGACGTCGAACTGGCCTACGCGGCCACGATCAACCGGGTCCAGGGCATGACCAGCGGTGGATCCGCGCACGCGATCGCCACCCAGGGCATCTCCCGCGAACAGCTCTACACCCTGATCACCCGCGCCGTGGACGACAACCGCGTCTACGTCGAGACGCACCAGCACACCATCGACTCCCACCAGGAGACCCCGCTCGAGCAGACCCCGCGCGGCGTGCTGGAGAAGGCGCTGACACGGTCGTCGGCGGAGACCTCGGCCAACGAGGAGCTGCGCGACGCGCTGGTCGCCGCCGAGTCGCTGCGCACCCTGGTCGGCCGGCACGACTACGTCGCACTGCTGGGCACCGAGGAACAGGTCGACGCCGTGCTCGCCGAGCACGTCCCCGAGCTGCTGGACAACAAGGCCGCGCCGGCGTTGCGGCAGACCCTGCGCACCGCGCAGGCCCTCGGCTGGCAGGCCGACCAGCTCGTCGCGCCCGCGCTGGCCAGCGGCCCGCTCGACGTCGACGACGTCGACGACCCGGCCGCGGTCCTGCAATGGCGCATCCAGCAGCGCACCCTGCGCGACACTCCGCCCCCGCGCACCGTCGCGCCCACGCTCGCCGAGACCAACCGGTGGCGCAGCATCATCGAACGCCACGACAACGCCGCGGCGGTCGAGGACAGCACCTGGGAACCGGTGTGGCAGGTCGCGGCCGCGGCCACCGGCGAGGGCCTGGACGCCGACGCCGCGGTCACCGACGCCGCTCGCCTGCTCTCCGCCCGCCCCACCAACGACCCCATGCCCGACTACCGATTCACCGCCAACGCCCTCGACCACGCCCTCTCGCGGCAGCGCGCCCAGGGCGGCGGCTGGCAGCCGGCGCTGCCGTGGCTGGCGCACCCGAACCACCACCAGCTCGCCGAGCAGCCGGAACTGCTGGACTACCTGCACCGCATGAACCAGGCCATCGGCGCCCGTACCGCCGAGCTGCGCGCCACCGTCATCGCCGACGAACCGGCCTGGACCGGCGCGCTCGGCGCACGCCCGCTCGACGATCCCGCGGCCGCGGACCGCTGGGACCGGCTGGCCGGACTCGGCGCGGCCTACCGCGACACCTACGGCGTCACCGGTGAGGACCCGCGCTACCCGCTTGGCGAGAAACCCGAGGGCAACCGCCTGCGCGCCCGCGCCTGGCGCGACCTCATGGCCCAGTGGAGCCCGCTCGGCGACGACGAGACCGCCGGCGCCGAGCAGGCCGACAGGGCCGGGTCGCGCGAGGACAGCACCGACCGGCTGCGCGAGACCATCGACCCGGACGAGCTGCTGGCCACGTTCGATGACGAACTGCTCGCCCACCAGCCGCTGGAGGAACGGCTGTCCGACCTCGCGCGCCGCTACGAGCGAGGCGCGCGGTTCGCCGACGAGCAGCACCTCGACGCCGAGATCACCCGCGTCCTCACCGCTCGCGCCCCGCAGGTGCTCGGGCGCGAGGCGGAACCGGGGCTGCGCTGGCTGCTGCGCCAGGCGCACGAGCAGGGCTGGACCATCGCCCAGGCCGTGCCCGACGCCGACAGCCTGGCCGGCATCGAGGGCGCCCGCGACCCCGCCGCCGTGCTGTACCGGCGGGTCGAACAGCGCATCCAGCGCGCCGACCCACCCGGCGAGCCGGTGTACCACCGCGGCCCGCTGCCGTGGCTGGACGCCGCCGATCCCGCCGCACTGGCCGACCGGCCCGACCTCGCCCGTCATCTCGACGAGCTCGGGCAGGCGATCGCCGACCGCGCCGCCACGTTGCGCGCCGAGGTCGCCGACACCACGCCGGACTGGACGTCCGGCCTCGGCTCGCGTCCCTCCGACCCGGTCGCCGCGACCCGCTGGGACGAGCTCGCCGGCGCGGCCGCGGCCTACCGCGAGACCTACCGGATCACCACCGCCGACCCCCGCGTCCCGCTCGGGGCGCAGCCGCGCGGCGAGGACGCCCGCGCCCGTGCCTGGAAGAACCTCACCGACCAGTGGAGGCCCATCGTGACCACACCCGACCCGTACGCGGACAACCAGATGCGCATCGACGCCCTGCGCGACCAGGTCATCAACCGCGCCGCGGACTACGCCGACGACGCCGACGCCCTGGCGACCGACTACGCCGACGAAGCACAGGAACAGCACACCGACGCCCGCGCCACCGAGGCCGCCGAGGAACTGAACCGCTACGACGACGCCGAGAACGTCGACCAGAGAAGCGACCTCGACGCCGGGTTCGGATACTGACCACCCCTGCGGAGAGCGGGCCCGGAGTGCCGTCGTGGTGCGCGGTCCGACAGGATCAGCGGGCCCCTACCCCGCCGGCGACGAGGAAGCGGAATGGACTACCTGAAGGTTTTCGAGTCCGCGCAGCCGGAACTGGAGCAGTGGCGCCAGCGCCAAGTGCGCAACCCGCCCGAAGAACCCCAGCGCGGCAGCGACCTCGCCGAGGACGACAAGGTCTTCCCCTACCAACGGATCAGCGAGATGACGCGCATCAGCCTCATCTCCGCCGGCGAGCACCTGCGGCTGGTCTGGGACGCGCTGGACCGCAAAAACCTCTACACCACCGCCCAGCACACCGCCGTGCGCGGCGCGCTCGTCGGCGCCGCCCAGGCGGTGTGGATCACCGCGCCCGACGATGCGGCGACACGACAGCGCCGCGGCCACTCGGTGATCGCCGAGTCCTACGACCAGCTGCGCAAGTACCAGCGCCGCACACTCGACCTCGCCGACGACCTCGGAAACACTGCCGCCCAGCAACAGCTGGTACGCGACCAGATCGACTGGATCACCGGCCGGCTGGACGCCCTCACGGCCGTGCAGCCGGCGCTGATGAAGGTCAACGTCGCCGACATCCTGCGCGACATCGGGCCGATCGTCTTCCCCGGTGACACGGTGCGCCAGGGCGGTCTGCGCCTGGCCTGGAACACCCTGTCCAGCGACGCCCACGTCCTGATGTGGAGCATCGCGACGCGCGCCGACTTCCAGGCGGCCGGACCAGCCGACCGCGCGACCGGGCTGTCGGTCGGCATCGCCGGTGGGCAACTCGGGGACTTGGCCGGCTGGTACGACCTCACCATGAACACGCTGCGTCGAGGCTGGCGTCTGTTCGACCGGCGGTGCGAAGCGCCGTGATGAGCGGCCGTGGCTCCGACCATGATGGACCGTGCCCCGCGGACCGCTTCGGGAGCCGCAGCGTCGACGTGATCCGCCGAGCGGGCCAGGTGCGGCCCGCGCTACGAGCTCATCCTCGGGAGACCCTGAGCCCTGAGCGACGACGTCGGACTGACGCCCCGCGATGACGATCAGTCCGCCTGGCCGGCCGTCGATGCTTCGCCGGACGCGTCCGCTGCGGTGACGTTCTGCGCCCAGCTCACCGGCGTTAGCACGGCCAAACGACGGCCGTAGCGCTCGACGATCGCGTGCCCGCCCGCCGCGACCCACACCTGAAGGCGGCGCCACGCGTCCTTGGCCACCCCCGACTCCACCACAACCAACGACGCGGTCCACCAGCTCGGCTGCGCGTTGCCGGCGTCGGCCGCGCTCACGCGCGCAGGCTCACCCATGGCCGCGCCGGTCTCGGCGCGGTGCTCGGCATAGCGCGGCCACGGCATCGCGACCAGCTTCGCCCGGCCGCGATGGCTCACGGTTACGGCCTGGCCGGTCTCGATCTGGTCCAGGAACTCGCTCCACGCGCGCCGGACGCCCTCGCTGGTCATGTCGAACACGGTGCCTACCGTAGCTGAACTCCCGAACCTCCCGAAAGTACCGAACCTCTTGCATGCGTGTCGGTAGGTTCGGTAGCTTCAATCTACCGAACCTACCGAAGCTGCCGATCGACGTCCTCGGTGGTCTCGCGCGCTCCGAGAGGAACTGCCATGCCCCCGCGCCCCCAGCCCTGCCCCGGCGGCGGCCAGCCCCCCAACCACACCTACACCCGCAACGTCCGCGGTTCCGGCGGTGTCGTGCGGCAGGTGACGGCGGCGAACTGCCCGGTCAACCACGACGGCCACTACGACCTGCCGGTCATCGAGGGCATGGTCGGTGACCACGCCGAATAGGGCTCCGGCCGAGTCGGCGCTCTCCGAACCCTGACGTGTGCGCCGCACCGCGTTCCGGTGCGGCGCACGGTTTTGTCGGTGGCCTCCGCTACCGTGGCACCTGGCCGTCGCTGCGCACGGCCGCGCCCTGGCCGATGTGTCCCACGCACACCCGGCTAACAGGCCAAGCCCTCCGGGCAGGCAGCACGAGATCCAGCGACCTTCGACGACGTGTTCCGCCGCGACGAGACCACCGCGGCAGGAGCGTGGGACCTGCCGGGAACGGGACTTTCCGTCATGACCTCCACCAACCCCGACCGGCCCAACGCCCGCAAGGCGCAGGCCCGCCGGCTCACCAAGCGCACCGGCATGCCCTACGCCAGCGCGCTGCGCCAGGTCATCCGGGCGGCCGAGCCCTGGGAGCCCCAGCACCGCTGGATCCTCACCGACGACGTGCGCGCCTGGCTGTCCGGCGAGAGCTGGCGCGGGGTCAACTACGGCGACCGCTACGCCTGGCTCGACAACGAGGTCAAGCCGACCTTCGACTGCGACTGGTGCGGAGAACCCGGCGACGCCCGCGAGAACGACTCCAGCCTCTCCCTCATCGTCACCGCCTACGACCCCGACCTCTCCCCGGTCACCCACCACATCGGCACGAAGAAGTACCACGCGACCTGCAAGCCCTCCTCGATCGCGTGGGCGGTCCCCGCGGACATCCCCGCTGGCCCGCAGTACCTCGGCCTGCCGGCCAGCGCCAAGCCCGCCATGGTCGGCGAGTTCGAGCTCGAGGTTCACGCTCTGCTCGACACCGACCCCGAGGACGACACCCAGCACGCGATGCTGCTGCTGACCGCCCAGGTCGTCCAGGACCACGGCCAGGGCCCCTTCGCCTGGCTGACCGAACTCGAGCTGTATCTCGGCAGCGAAGGCGTCGGCCGCGTGCACGAGCTCGACGACGAAGACGAGACCGGCTGGGCGCTGCGCGTCGCCACCGAGCACGCCGACGACAACCACTCGCCCTGGATCGCGATCCGGACCGGACACGGCGAGAACGCCGACGGCACGCCCCGTCATCTGCTGGTGTGCCAGCTGGACCTGCCCGACGGCTGGGCCGACGCGGCCCGCGGCGCCGGCCACGTCGATGTCGTCGTCGGCCCCTGCACCCGCCATTGGGACAACGCCCCGGTGCCCGAGGACCTGGCCGACGAGATCGCCGAACTCCTCGAGGACGACGCCGCGGACCGGTGCGGCTGTGGCCACCTGACCGCCGAGCACGTGGTCGACCTGGTCGAGTCCCACGCGTTCCTCGTCGGCTCGGTCCGCGTGCTGACCGCCGAGGAGGTCGCCTGAGATGACCGCCGCGAAGAACACCAGGACCCGCACGCCCAAGGACTACGGCCCGATCCAGACGCCCACCGCGCTCGGGATGCCGATGTGGCAGTTCGAGCGCGCGGTGAAAGCCGGGCTGATCCCGCCCGCGGACCCGGCTACCGGCCGCTGGCCCGCCGCGGTCGTGCACACCGCGCTGGCCGAGATCGAGCAGATCAAGGCCGCGGTCGGCTCCCAGCCCGACGTCGGCGCCAGCCGCGCCGCGGACGTGCTGGCCGCGCGCTTCGGCATCGAGGTCCCCGCCGACGTCCTGCTCGAGCTCGATCGCCTCGGACTCATCCCCGAGGTCGGCGAGTACAAGGACTACCCGCTCTACGACGGCCGGGCGCTGGAGCACTTCGACGACCGCGCCGTACTGGAGAAGGCCCTCGTCGACGGGCGCCTGCTCCAGCGCACGGAGGTCGTCGAGCACCTTCGCGTGCGCGCGTCCGACGTCGAGCACCTGATCCGCGCGAACTGGCTGGAGCCGGTCACCTGGGTGCGCAGCGGCCGGCAGCGCCGCCACTCGATCCCCGCGGTGCCGCTGTTCCGCGCCGCCGATCTCGAAGTCCTTCTCGACCATCCGGCCATCGACTGGGACGCCGTACGCGCCACTCCGGCCGGGCGGCCCTCGCCGCTGGCAAAGCTCTCCCCGCGGCAGCCGGCCACCGCCAGCTCCGCGCTGGCCTGAACGCATCGCGGGCGTCGCACCGCTGACCTGGCAGTTTCCGGGTTTCCTGAGTTGACGGATCTTGTGCGAAACAGGAAACCCATTTTCCCAGGTCAGCGGTGCTCCGATGCTGAATTCATGACCACTTTGTCGACCCTCACCCGGGGCCAGGGCGCCGGTGACGCCCCCTACACCGCCGCCGACCTCGACGTCATCGCCGACAACGTCGCTCCCATGCACGGCCACCCCAACACTCCCCGCCTGTTCACCGGGCCCGGCGGGCTGGCCGTCACCGAGGACGGCATCGTCCAGGTGCCGCCCGGCTTCGACTGGCTGGCCGACCGCGCCCACCGCAACGACCCCGGCCCCGGTAGCCGCGACGCCGCGGTGGCGACGCGCCGCGACGGCGTGGGGTGCGTGCACCCCGGCATCACCGCGTGGGCCATCGCCCGCGGGTGGCCGACCGACCAGCACGGCCGTCCGGTCAACCCCCGGTACGCGTCGCTGCTCGCCGACCCGCGCATCGGGCTGTGCACCGGCCTCGGCCCCTCGTGGCGCTACGGCGAACAGGTCGTGACCGACGCCGTGGCGGTGGCCGACGGGCACGTGGCGCTCATCGACCGCGACACCCCGCACAACGGCACCATTCCCGCGCTGCCCGGCGGCTTCGCCGAACCCCAGGACTTCGGGCTGACCTTCGCGGACTGGACCACCGGGCACCGGCCGGTCACCCCGGCCGGAATCATCGCCAACGCACTACGCGAGCTGGGCGAGGAGACCGGGATCGCGACCCCGGACGGATCCACGCTCCGCATCGTCCGGGAAATCCGCCCGGTGTCCAGCCCGCACACCCTCAACGCCTGGACCGTGGTCTACACCGTGCTGGTGGTGCTGCCCACGCGCCAGCCCGTCCCCGACGGCTTCCGCGCCCGATGGACGCCGCTGGACACCCTCGACGCGGTGCTTCCCAACATGTGGGGCGACCACCGCAACGCCCTGACCGCCGCCCTCGACCAGATGCAGCGCGGACTCTGACCCACCTGACGACCTCGACACGAAAAGGCGAACGCCAGCCCGGCCTCCCAACGCGAGGAGGCCGGGCCGGCGTCGTTGGTCGGGCCGCCGCTGACCTCGCCGCGGCCCGGCGCGGCCGGGAGCTCCCCGCGAGGAACCTGGAGGCCGGTCAGAACGTGCGGTCGCGGACCTGCATGAAGCCATACCGGTGCGCCATCTCCACCAGCACCGACCGGACCAGACGACGCCGCGAGTCCGCGTCCAGCCCCGGCGCCGAGTGCACCGCGACGAACAGCTCGGTCAGCCGGTCACGGCGATCACCGGGCCCGAACGGCTCCAGGTCGAAGACGTCGGCCAGCACCAGCTGCTCCCCGGCCTGCTGGTCGTGCCGCGACTCCGTGCCGATCGACAGCTCGACCCGCGGCACCCCCGCCCACCGGGGCGAGGCCGGGGAGCCGTCCTCGGCGCCGTCGATCAACTGGGGCAGCAGCTCGGTGGCGGTGTCCCAGGCCGCCACGAAGAACTCGACCAGGTCGTCCACCGACCAGCGCAGATCGGCTGCCGGATCGTCCAGGACCCGGGACCATGCGTCAAAGTTCTCCACTCGCACCTCGGCGCAGGTGACGACCGCAAAACCTCGTGACGCCGGCGGCAGCGTCATCATGACCTCGGCCGACAGCGCGAGCTGCCCATCCGGAGCGGTGATCTCGCAGGCGTAGCTGAGCCGATCACTGGCGTTGCCGTTGCGTCCCGGAGCCCAGCTACCGGCGAACACGCGACCGCGGGACAAGGCCGTGGTGATCCCGGCCAGCGTGCTGAACGGAAGCTGCGGAAGCACCGCGTCCAGCCGGTCCGGGCTGATCTTCGCGGTGTCAGCACCGGCCAACGGCAGAACCGCCAGCACCCGCGCCCGTAACTGCGGTGGGTTCGGCCCACCGGTCCAGTTCCGCGTCACCGCCGACGTTTCCGTGCTGACGACCGGGTCCGGTTCCCACCGCCAGCCTCGGCCGGCCGCGCGCAGCAGTCGGCCGGGACCCCAGTGACCACCCGACAGCGCCACTTCCGTGGCGTCTTGGCCGACGACGCGGGTGGTACCGGCATCTCCGGCGGGGAGTCCGAGCGCGGCAAGCGCGTCGCCGTCCGGGGCGCCGCTGCCCTGCTCGCGCAACGCCTGCCAGATCTCGCCGGCGACCGCGACGGGGCGGCGCCCCGGGCGGGCGCACAGCACCCAGCCGGTCTGCTGTCCCGGTGCCCGGAAGTGCTGCGCCACCCCGGGACCGCTTGCGGACGCGAGGGAGACCGGCTCGCCCAGCGTCACGCCGTTCCCGGCGAGGTCGCTGACGGCCTGCTGAAACGGCTCGGTCCAGCCGGGTTCACCGCCGCCGACCGTGTACTTCGGCTCCTCCTCACGCGGGGCCTGGATAGCCGCGAGCGCGGCGGCCAGCTTGTCGGCCCCGTCGCCGGAGTTGGCGTAGCCCAGCCCGATGAAATGCTGGATCTCGTGCGGCCGCAGCCACGTCGTGCCGTCGCCGCGGCGGACCGGGACACCGACGGCGATCTTGCTCACCTCGGCCGTCCCGGTCGGCGCCGGCACAGCGAACAGCTGGCTCGAGCGCGGCTGGGCCGGGATGTCGATGACCAGCACGCCGGTGCCGTTCCCGCGCTCGATCCAGTCGACCGTCACCTCGCGCAGCGCGGGCAGCACCCGCGTGGCGATGACCTGGCGGTACTGGTCGAGATTGACCAGCGTGCGGGGAACCGGGTGCAGGACGTCGACGATCTCCTCGCCGTGTTCCTTCCTGGTGGCGAACCCCACCACCAGCAGGCCGCCGTGCAGGGTGTTCGCGAACGCCGCCACGTCCTTGGCGAGCTCTTCGGCCCCTCGGGGCTTGTCGAGCGGGTAGATGCGCTCTTTCACATCCAGCCAGGCGCATTCCCGCTCGCCGAGCAGCGCTTCGGCGTCGCCCTGATGAAGAGCCCGCCGAGCACGTTCCAAGCCGGAAGCCGTCATGCGCGCCATCATCCCGCGCTCCACCCGCGCCCCGGCTCCGCGGGCATCGCCGGCGCGGAAAGCCCGATCAGCTGATCGCGGCGAGAAGGGCTTCGCGCTGGCGCTGGCCGAGCCCACCGACGCGCCGGCTCTCGGCGATCTCGGCCCCGTCGATCAGCTGGCGCGCCCGGACATCCCCGATGCCCGGCAGCGCCTTCAATACCGCCAGCACCTTGGTCTTCTTCACGATCTCGTCGTCGGCGTCGGCTTTGGCCAGCACGTCGGCGAGCGTCGTCTCGCCGGCCTTGAGCGCCCGCAACAGCTCCGAGCGCGCCGTCCGGGCCGCGGCGGCCTTGGCGAGCGCGGCATTGCGCTGTTCGGGAGTGAGGGTGGGCAGAGCCATTCAAGTCCCCTTTGTCGATCGTCGAGGCGCTGGTCGCGCCCCGCCCCATTTCCTGGCCCATCATGGCCTGCGCAACCCGGCCAGCACGGTGTGCCCGGCGTCTTCGGCGCGGCGCGAGTCCCGAACGCGCTGGCGCGGTCAGCTACGGGCGAGCACCGGCATCGGCTCGCGGACGTCCCACTCCAGCAGCGTCCGGCCCGACTCGCGGTAGAAGGACTGCTTGGCGCGCTTGCGCATCTCGTAGCTCTCGCGCCCGCGCACGCCCCACACCTCGACGTAGGTCTCCGGGTCGACGTCGACGAGCACGAAGTCCGGGAAGACCTCGGTGCCGTCGTAGTGCAGTGGCTTGTGGAACGCGCGGCCGGCCGCGGCGAGCGCGTCGGCCATCTCCGCTTCGTAGCTGGAGTCGGCGGGCAGGTACGAGCTGGTGGTGAGCATCGCGGCCAGGTCGACGACGGTCGGGTAGCCGCGGCGGCTGCGCTCGACCAGGCACAGCACCACCTGCCGGCGGCCGTCCTGGGTGGCCTGCGCGCCGAACGCGCTCGGATACGAGCGGCGGACGCGATCCATCAGCTGGGTGGAAGCGAACAGCGGGGCGCGCTGGTGGGCCAGGCGAATCCGCACGCCGTAGTCGGTCGCCTCGACAGCCCGGAGCTCGCCGAGCACCAGGCCACGCCGGCGGACCTTCCCGACGTTGGCCAACCGGCCCAGGAACCGCTCCCACGCGGCGTTGATCTTCTCGGCCTGCTCGCGCTGGAACGCCGGCACGACCCACAGCGCGTCCGCCAGCTCCAGCCGGTTGACCCGGCAATCCCCGGCCTGCTCGTTCAGCAGCTCGCGGCAGTCGCGCCAGCTTCTGTGCCCGTCGCGCGGGTGCCACACGTTCAGCTGAGCGGACTCCCACAAGTAGTGCAGCAGCGCCAACAGGCCCATCGCTCGCCGCGCGGTCGTGACCGACCCAGCCGACGCGGCCGGTGGAGCCGGGGTGTCGGACGGCGCCGCGGTCGCGCCGCGCACGGTCAGCGGCGTGGACAGCCGGATCGACGTGCCGTCCTCGCCGACGGTGATGGCCTCGGTGTAGGCGCTACGCCCCGACATCGCCGACGGGCTGCGGAACCACGGGCAACCGGGCGCGTGCTGCTGACCGCCCGCCGGCCAGTTGGCCAGGTGGTAGCGCCCGGCGCGGCAGCGGATCACCAGCCTCACCAGCTGATCCGTGCGGCACAAGCACACCGCGTGCCCGACCTCGCTGCGCGCCCGCCCGAACAGCGAGGTGTACCGCTCCGGGTGCTCGCGGACCGCGGCGATCGGGACGACCCGGTCGGCCAGGCGCACCTGGCCCACTGCCTCCGAGGCCGCACCTGCGTCGGCGGCCGGGCGGTGGCCTGCTGAGTACACGGCGTCCTCCCTTCGCCGGGTCAATCCATTTCCGATTGTCCCTGTTCACGGCACCGTCCCGCCGCCTCTTTCGCGCACCGGTCGCGCCGGATGGCCCCGGTAACCCGATCGTGTCAGCGGCCCGGCTGCCACACTGCTCCGGCGTTGCCGCGGCCGCGCTCTCCGTTCAGGCCGCGACCGACACGAAGGCGAGTCCGTCGTGACCATGGCCCTGGACCTGACCCGTGGCGACGCGTTGCTGGCCGCCGGCCGCGACGCGGACCGCTTCCACACGCTGCTGCACACGCTCGACCGGGACGGTCGGGTTCCGCAGGTGCTCGCGTCCTGGACCTACATCAACGCCAACTACTGCACGGACAACCCGGCGGCCGCGTCGCTGACCATCGTCGCCACCCGGCCCGAGCTGGGCCCGAAGGTGCAGCACGCCCTCGCCGGGTTCGGCCGCGCGGGCACGCCCACCGCACGCGCCAAGTGGTGGGCACAGCTCTCCCCGAACGTCGAGCTCGCATTGTCGGTGGCGATGACCGCGGCGGTCACGATCACCGACCGGCTCCCCCGCCTGCCCGGCCGGGCGATCCAAGCCCTGGAACAGCTGTGTTCGGTGTTCACCGGCGGTGACACCGCCGCCTCGATGGCCGCCGCCCGGATCGTCGTCGGCGCGGCCACCGACTGGCAGCCGCCGCTGCGCCTCGGGCTCAACCACGCCGTCGTCGACGGCTCCGCCGGAATCGTCGCGCGGTGCCTGCTGAAGCTGGCCGCGGCCGCGGTCGACGCCGGAACGGTCCCGCAGGAGACGACGGCGCGAGCCGGCCACGACCTCGACACGGCAACCGATCCCGCCCAGCGAGCCCAGATCATCGCCGTGCGGGCCGCGATCGCGGAAGCCGCCGGAGACGGCGCTGACGCGGTGGACGCGCTGCTGGCCGACATCGACGACACCGAGCTGGCGCCCCTGTTGACCAGCTGGGGCGAGATCGCGTCGACCGCGCTGATCCGGACGCCCCGCTGACCGCCCGGTCGACCCGAGTTGATCGCTAGGGTGACCGGATGACCGACGAGCTGGCAGGTCTTGCGCGTGACGGCGTTACGCCCCCCAGGCTGGACACCATCCAGCTGTTGCGCGCCTACCTCGTCACCGATCACGCCCGTGCGGCCGAGATCATCAAGGCACTCGACCCGTCGGCCAGCGACCAGGTGTGCTCGGACCTGGTGGGCATCTACGTCCCGATGGCCCGCCGCGCCGAGCGAGAGGAACGCGGCTGGTCCACCCAGGAAATCCACGAAACCTTCCCCCGCGTCGTCGCCCGCATGAGCGGCGACACCTTCACCTTGACCCCCGAGCAGGTCTATGACGTGTGCGAGGCATGGTTCGCCGGCCGCAGCGCACAGGTCGTCGCGATGACCCAAGGCGAGCCGACCCGGGAACTGTGGCTGCACGCGGCGGCCTCGTTCACCATGACCGTCGGCGTCAAAGCCTTTGGCCCGCAAGCTTTCGGCGGCTACCTGACGCTGCTGCGGAAGCTCCGGACCGCGGCGGCGAGCACCGACGCCGCCGGCCCGCGCTGAACGGTCGCCGTGCCCGCACCACCCGTCGCCAGCCTGACCATCGTCCTGGACCCCGCGCCGCATCCGCTCGCGCACCGGTTCGCCGTGCTCGCCGCCACGCAGAACGGCTGGCGCGGCGGCGACTCCGCCTACGCGATCGACCTCGCCCACGGACGCCAGCGCCTCTGGCTGTTCTCCGACACCCTGCTGGCCGACAACCGCATGGTGAACAACTGCATCGTGGTCGAAGACGTCGCCCCCGGCGGGCTGCGCACCGTCCTCGGCGGAACGGCGGGCCAGCCCGATGCCCTTGTCACCCCGATCGACAAGGTCGGGCCGGACGGCCTGGCCCGCTGGCTGTGGGCCGGCCACGGCGTCGTGGTGGACGACCCCGCGCTGCCCGCCGACCGGCATCGGCTGTGGATCTTCTACCAGGAGTACCAGGCCACGGTGCCCGACGAGCAGAAGACTGAATGGGACTTCGCCTGGCGCCGGACGGTTCGGGTCGAGCTCACGCTCCCGGACCTGTGCGTGCTCAGCCGGACGCCGATCGCCGACGGCACCGGAGTGCAGTGGGGCGCGGCCGTCCACCGGGTCGGCGATGAGCTGCTGGTCTACGGCGTGGCCGACGAGGGGATGCACAAGCACCTGCTTCTGGCCTCCACCTCGGTGCTGCGGCCCGCCGCAACCTGGCTTTACCGCACCAACACCGGCGGATGGTCGCCGGAGCCGGCCGACGCGGCACGGCTGCTGACCGGGGTGAGCAACGAGGTCAGCGTCCTGCCGCTGCCTGACGATGCCGGGTGGCTGCTGGTCACCTCCGACACCCGTAGACCACACGGTTCGTGGCCGATCGTCGCCTACCGAGCCCAGCACCCGGCCGGTCCGTGGACCGGGCCCCAGCTGATCCTGGACCCACCGGAGAACAACGCCGGTTGCTACGCCTACAACCCGACCCTCCTGCACCAGACCGGCAACAGCTTCCTTCTGGCGTACAGCGTGAACGGTCCCTGGGCAGACGTCCTGGCCGACGAAACCCTCTACCGGCCGCGGTTCCACCACGTCCAGATCAGCGCCGTGCCGCGTCCCGACTGGGATTGACCGCTTCCGGCTAGCTCGGCATCGACGCGCTCCTGCTGGCTCAACCGGCACGCAGCGCCAGTCAACCTCCCGAAACTACCGAACCTCTTGCGAATGTCTCGGTAGGTTCGGTAGCTTGAAACTACCGAAACTACCGAAACTACCGAAACTGCCGATCGACACGCTGTAGAGGTATCCGGCCGGGCCTCGCAGATCCACGTCGCGCAGTCCACGTCGTGCACCACGTCACGCGGGGAGACAGCCGTGCCCACCACCATGTTGCCCAGCGACCAGCCGGCCACCGTTCCGTTCCAACGCACCCCAGTCCACCGGACGCCCGGTTCCCGGCGCCCGGACAGCGCGCCTGCAACCCGCGGGATCCAGTCGGCCGGCGACGAGCCGGACGACGCCGCCCTGATCACCGCCGTCCGCGCCGGGCAGCACGGGGCGTACGGCGTGCTCTTCGGACGGCACCGTCTCGCGGCCTACAACCTCGCCGCCCAGCTGGCGAACCGGGCCAACGACCCCGACGACCTGGTCGCGGAGGCATTCGCGAAGGTCTTCGCCATCATGCGCGCCGGCGGCGGCCCCCACGGCACGTTCCGCGCCTACCTGCTCACGACCCTGCGTCACATCGCCTACGACCGGACCCGCCGCGCCCGCAAGGTCGAATTCACCGACGACGTCGAAACCTTCGCGATCGACACCAACCACACGCAGCTGATCGCCGAGCCGTTCCGGGACACCGCTGTCGCGACGCTGGAGCGCAGCCTGGTCGCGCGGGCGTTCGCTCTGCTGTCCGAACGGTGGCAGGAGGTGCTGTGGCGGCTCGAGGTCGAGGAGATGGCCCCCGCCGAGGTCGCCCCCCTGATGGGGTTGACCGCGAACGGCGTGTCCGCCTTGGCCTACCGGGCTCGCGAGGGCCTGCGGCAGGCGTATCTCCAGGTGTACGTGGCCGAGCCGGACAACCAGCCGGACGAATGCCGGGTGATCAGCGGAAAGCTGGGCGCGTGGCAGCGGGGCGGGCTGGCGAAGCGGGAGACCGCGCAGGTCGACGCCCATCTGGACGCCTGCCCGGTATGCAGCGCCGTCGCCGCCGAACTCCAACAGGAACTACCCGCTTAGCAGCACGTGTCCGGACCGCGATCCGGCCGATGATCGGTATGAAGGAGCAGTGATGAAGGACGAGACGACAGACTGGTCCGGCTCAGGCTGGTCGGTGCACCGCGAACCCGGCGCCGCAGCGCCGATCACCGTGCACGTCGACGGCCCGATGGACGCCGCTAGCACCCGACAGCTCTACACGGCGCTGCACCACGCCGCCTGGTGCGACGACGAACGGGTCAGCCCCGAGGACTGGGCGCACACCCTGCTGATCGCGCTGCTCGTCCGGGCCGGCGGCAGCATCGAACTCACCCCGGATCAGCTGGCACCCGACGCGCTGGGCGGGCCCAACGGCAGCCACTACGGCTTCCAGACCGAGATCACCGGCACCGGCGTGCTCGTGTCGGTGGTTCCCGAACCCGCCGTCGAGTGACCGCGATCCGCTGCGGGGCAGCACGCTGCCGCAGCCGGCTCCGCCAAACCCGCTCTACCGGGGTCGCATGTCCATGACCTGCAACGACAGCCCCGAATACCGCTTCGGGTCGTAGGTCATCACGGCCATCGGACTGCCGGCGGCCTCCACCGCAATCTGCGCCACCTCGATGCCGATCAGGTCGGCACCACCAGCGCGGGCAGCCTGCTCACCGGTCTCTAGCGCGTTGGTCGCCGACAGCGTCAACACCTCCACCGGGCCGGTGGGGTCATTCAGCACCCAGGACAGTTCCGGGTGGCGCCCGTCCAACTCGGTCCCGGCGACCAGCAACGACGCGGCGGGTACGACCAGCAGCCGTCCGCTTGTGGTCGCCTGCACCACCACGGCCTGCGCCAGCCGGGGATTCAGCTCGCGCTCGTAGGCAATCAGGAAAGTCGAGTCGAACAGTAGCGCGTGCGGCAAGGTCACGCGGCGTGGTCCGAACCGAGCTGGTTTACTCGGGCCAAGATGTCGCGGGCCTTTGCGTCGGCAGCTTGGTACTCAGCCGAGTCCGGGTCGATACCCCGGTGAGCCAGCAGCGCCTGGGCGGCCTCCGCGCGATGCTCGAAGGCCGCACGGCCGCCCGGCAGAAGCCGGTCGAGCTCGTGCCCCGGCAGCGCGGCCAGCGCCGCCACAGCAACCCGGTCGCGCACCGCTATCCGCTGGACCAGGTACCGGTCAGCGGGCGAGCGGTGCGCGAACGCCGAAGTCATGTCCACGATGATAGCCGGACACCTGGGAAGGCGTCCTCCCATCGCCGCTCGCGTTTTCGTCAGCTGGCCGGAAGCGGAGCACGGGCGCCTTCAAGGCCGGCCAGGCGGTCGCCGTGCTCGTCGACGCGGTCGAGGACGTCCTCGGCGGTGAACACCAGCTGGCCCACGCGTCGGCAGGCGCGGACTTCCGACCAGGTGACCGGTGTGGAGACGGTCGGCCGGTCGCGGCCGCGTAGCGAGTACGGCGCGATGGTTGTCTTGGCCGGGTTGTTCTGCGACCAGTCGATGAACACCTTGCCCGTGCGCTGCGCCTTGGCCATCACCGCGGTCACCCGCTCAGGTGTCTGCCGGGCCAGGTGCTGGGCCAGACGCTTGGCGTAGGCGGACGGCGCTGCGGGATCGTCGGTGCTGATTGCGCAGTACAGCTGCATTCCCTTGGAACCGGACGTCTTGGCGAACGCGGTCAGCCCGTCGTCGGCGAGCAAGTCGTTCAGCCATTCGGCGACCCGGCAGCAGTCCACGATCGTTGTGCCGGGGCCGGGGTCGAGGTCGAACACCAACCGGTCCGGCGGCCGGCGCGCTGGTGGCGGGCCCAGGTCGACGGTGTACTGCGGGACGTGGATCTCCAGGGCGGCCATGTTCGCCTCCCACACCAGCGCCGCGAGCTCGTCCAGCAACGGGTACTCGATCGGTTCACCGCGCTCGCCGTGACGGCTGCGGGAACTCGTGCTCGGCAGCCGGACCGTGGACAACCAGCTCGGAGCGCCGCGGGGGACGTTCTTCTCGAAGAACTGCTGTCCGTCGACGCCGTCGGGGAACCGGATGACCGTGATCGGCCGCCCGGCCAGATGTGGCAGCAAGACGGGGGCAATGCGGGAGTAGTAGTGGATGACCTGCGCCTTGGTAAACCCGTCCGGGTACAACGGCTTGTCCAGGTTGGACAAGGTGATCTGCCGTTTCCCCGCCTGCACCGTGATCTTCGACTTGGTCGGCTGCGCCGGCGCGACCGCGGGCTCGGGAGCCGCTGTGTTGACCGGCGGGAGCTGGGCGGCCAGTTGCGGCTTGTCGCGGGGGACGAGGACGTCGCCGGGCAGACGGTCGGCGCGCAGGCCACGCCAGCTGGTGTGGCGCAGGCGCCCGGCACCGCGCGTGAACTGCCGGTATTGGACCTCCCCGACCAATACCGGGTCGACCCAGCGGGCGCGGACGACGTCCTCCCGCGGCGGCGTGACCGCGAACGGATGCTGCGACCGCTCCAGCGGCTCGAAGCGGGTTTGCAGGCGGTCGCGTTCGGCTTCCTTGAAGCCGGTGCCGACGTCGCCGATGTAGCGCAGGTCGCCGGTGTCCAGATCGTGCGCGCCGAGCAGCAGGCCACCGATCTTCCCGGCGAAGCTGCCCTGTCCTGGGCGCCAGCCGCACACGATGACCTCGGTGGTCTGGATCAGCGGGTGCTTGAGCCAGGCGTCGGTGCGCTTGCCCGGCGTGTAGACCGCGCGGCGGTTCTTCGCGACCAGACCCTCGTGGCCGGCCGCGGCGACGTGGGCCAGCAGCTGCGCGGGCGTGCGTCGGTCGGCGTCGAGCTCGGTGAAGGTGAACCCGCGCACCACCGCCACCCGGTACGGATCCGGCATCGGCAGCGCCAGCAGCTGCTGCCGGCGTTCGTCGTACGGAGCGCCCACCAGCGACCGCGTGCCGAGCTGAAGCAGGTCGAAGGCCAGGAACCGGACCGGCAGGCCCTCGAACGGCTCGCCGCGGCGGATCGAGCTGCGGTGCGTCTGGTAGCGGCCTCGACGTTCCTGCAACAGGCCGAACTCAGGCTGGCCGGCTTCGTTGTAGACCACGATCTCGCCGTCCAGCACGGCCGCCTGTCCATCGAGGGCCGGCCCGAATACGCTGGTGAGGTCGGCGAACTCGTCGGTGAAGTCATTGCCGACGCGGCTGGTCAGCCGCGTGGTGCCGTCCGGGGCGATCTGCATGCAGGCGCGGTAGCCGTCCAATTTGTACTCGTAGGCCCACTCCGGGCCCTCACGCAGTCGCCCGCCGTCGGACTTGGCCAGCATCGGCTCAACCCAGCCGGGGACCCGGGAGCCGTCGCGGCGGGCGGTGCGCGCCATCCCCGCACCTCCCGCCGGCTCCGCGCCGGGACCGGCCCGCCGCCGGTTCCATGGTCACCCGGACGGCGTCGTCGCGCTAGCCGACCGTCCACACGTGACACTCTGTGACCTGCGGTGATCACTCGGAAGCGGCCGGTTGGGATCGACTTCAGCTTACTGGGTTATCCCCCGTGGCTATCGCAGCACGACCGGATGCGACGGAGCGCCCGTGGTCTGGATGTTCGTGACGAGGTCGGCGAGGCCGAGCGGGTAGACGGTCTCGGTGGTGTCGCGCAGTTCTTGAAGGGTCCACCATCGAGTGGCCCGGATGGTGTCCGGTTGCGTGGCACGAGCCGGGTTGATGTCGTCCGGGTCGAGGTAGGCGAGGAAGTAGCGCTCGACCTGCCGGACGAGCTGGTCGCCGACCTCGTGTTCCTGACTGCGTTCGGCTACCTGCTCGCGCAGGTCGACGAGGGCGGGGTCGATGCCGACTTCTTCGGCCAATTCGCGGCGGGCGCCGGCGCGGTCGTTGTCGTCGCCGTCCTCGATGCGGCCGCCGGGTGTGGCCCAGAACCCACCGTTCTCGGCGTAGTACACCAGCAAGATCCGGTCATCGGGGTCGAGAGCGATGACGCGGGCGGCGGGGCGCAGTGGTGGGGCCATCACGGTTCCCAGTGTGGCAGCCGCTGGTCACCGATGCGCGGACGGTGTGGCGAGGGCGGAGAGCCGGACCTGCCAGGCGTCGAGGATCGTCCGCAGTTCGGTGTCGGTCAGGCCGATCGGAGACACATGGGGAGGTGGGGGCAGGTGATCGGGCAGGTGATCGGGATGGTCCCGCAGGTGCTGCACGATCGCGACCATCAAGCCGTGGCCGACGACCAGTCGGGGGCCGGGCAGATCGAGGACCGCCGCCAGGCCCTCGCGCAGCCGGGTGGTCGCCTCGTGGAGGGATTCACGGGCACCTGGAGGCCGGGCGAAGCGGCCCTCGGCGGTCACCCAGTCGCCGTAGTCGGTCCAGGGGCCGCCGTCGAACTGGCCGTAGTCGATTTCGTCGAGCCGGGGGTCGACGACACGGCGCGGTCGGCGCGGGCCCAGCAGCTCGGCGGCGGTCTGCGCGGTGCGGGCGAACCGGCTGGTGACGCACACGGTGACGGTGCCCAGCCAGGGCTGGAGGGCGATCGAGGAGCACTGCCGGATGCCGACGGCGTCGAGCGGGACCTCGACGCCGGGGTCGCTGTTGACGAGGTGGCCGGGGTTGAGCGCGGTCTGGCCGTGACGGACGAGGTAGGTCACCGAGGCGGACGTGTCGGTCGGAAGCGTCGTGCTGGTGCCGGTGCTCATGCGGGTTCGACCAGGTAGTCGCCGATGCAGAGGGCGTCCAGGTCGCAGGCTTGGAAGGTGGCAAGGGCGTGGGCAGGGGTCTCCACGATGGGTTCCCGGTCGTTGAGGCTGGTGTTGAGCACGACCGGGACGCCGGTGGTGCGTTCGAAGGCCGTGATCATCGCGGCGAACGCCGGCGCGCTGGACGGGTCGACGGTTTGCACGCGGGCGGTGCCATCGACGTGCACGACACCGGCGATCCGGTCGGCGGCGGCCGGGCGGACCGGCGGGGCCAGGAGCATGAACGGCGAGGGCACGTCGAGGTCGAACCAGGCGGCGGCGTGGTCGGCCAGCACCGCGGGCGCGAAGGGCCGGAACGGCTCGCGGTGCTTGATCCTGGTGTTGAGGGCGTCGGAGCCAGCGGTGGTGCGGGGGTCGGCGAGGATGCTGCGGCCGCCGAGGGCGCGGGGTCCGAGTTCGCTGCCGCCGGTGAACCAGCCGACGATGCGGCCGTCGGCGATCAGCTGGGCGGCGGTGGTGGCGATGTCGCTCTCGCGGCGCCACGCGAACGGGCGGCGGCGGCGTTCGACCAGCCCGGATCGGGGGTCGCGGCGCAGCGCCTGTTCGATCTCGGCGTCGGTGTAGGCGCGGCCGAAGTAGTCGCTCGTGAGCGGGCGGCGGGGCAACTCGCCGGTGAGCTGGTGCCAGCCGTAGAGCGCGGCGCCGAGGGCCTGGCCGCGGTCGGAGGAGGCTGGCGGGGCGAAGTACCCGTCGACCGTGGACAGTCGGCGGACCTTGTCGGCGGCGACGCAGTTGAGCGCGACCCCGCCGGCCAGGCACAGGTGGGACAGGCCGGTCGCCTCGATGGCCTGTTCGGCCAGGGCGCACAGGGCTTGCTCGGTCTGTGCCTGGACGTAGGCCGCGGCGTTGATCCCGGCCTTGTGCTCGCCGCGGCTGTCGGCCGGCCCGAAGTCCCAGCCCGTCTGGGCGGCGAGGTCGGCCACCCCTGCGGCGTGGGTGTGCTGGAGCCGGCCGTGCACGGTGGCGTTGCGTACGTCGAACAGCGGTGCCAGGTAGAGATCCGCGACGCCGTAGGCGGCCAGCGCCATGGTTTTGCCGGCTTCCTGTTCGTGCCAGCCGATCCAGTTGGTGAACGCCTCGTAGGTGGCGCCGATGCCGCCGGCGCGGGGACGTCGGGGCGGGGTGCCGCCGAGGCGCTGGATGCCGTCGGGGGTGGCCGCGTAGTAGGTCTCGGTGTCGTTGTTGTTGCCGGCGCCGTCGACGACCAGGACGGTCGCGTTCGGGAACGGGCTGAGGCAGTACGCGGTGTAGGCGTGGCTGAGGTGGTGGTCGACCGCGATGACGCGGGCCGGGTCGACGCCCAGGGCGGTCAGGCCGCTCTCGGCCAGCGTTGGCGGGTGCTGGCCGATGCCGCTGAGGACGAACCGGTCGACGTCGGCCAGCTGGAGCCTGGCGGCACGCAGGCAGTAGAGCAGGGACGCCTGCCAGCCGGGGCTGTAGCGGGTGCGGTTGAGCCGTTCCTCCCCGATCGCGATCATCGTGTCGTCGGTGATCAGCGCGGCGCCGCCGTCGTGGCCCAGGTTGAGCCCGATGACGCACGGGGCGCCGGTGGGCGTCATGCTGCCCGCCCGGTCGGAGACGTGAGCAGGTTCCACAGTCCGGTGTGGCCGGTCGCGTCCTGGTACAGGGCGCCGAGCTGGCAGAGCTGGACGGTGCCGCCCCGGTGGGCGACCGGTTCGGTGAACGGGTGCCCGAACGCCTCCAGGCCGCCGAGCCGGTCGTAGACCTCGGCGAATTGCGGCGCGAGGTCCGGGCGCCCCGTCGGTGGGGCGGCCGTGCTCAGCCGGTGGCCGATCTCGTCGAGCCCGGCGTCGGTGAGCAGGCCGGCGACCTGGGCCAGGACCATGTCCAGCGATGCGTCGTCGGTGTTGAGGACCAGCGGCGGCGCCGGGCACAGCGTGGGTGCCACGTCGAGGTAGAAGCCGTGCAGCCGTTCCAGCAGGCCCTCGTCGAACCACTGCGCCCACCGGGGAAGTTCCGCGGAGCCGCCGCGGCGCGCCAGGCTGCGCTCCGGGCTGACCAGCAGGATCACGGTCAGCACCCGCTCGGGCAGCGCGGGAGCGATGCGCCGGGCATAGAAATCGCGGGCGGTGCGGTAGGGCAGTGAGTCTGCGGCGCGGGTGGCGTAGCAGTACGCGAGCGCGCCGAGGTGGTTGCGGTCGGAGATGATCAGCCGGGTCGCGGGGTCGGTGGTCAGGGTGGCCGCGGCGCGGGCTTTGTTGAGCTCGTGCTGGAGGAACCACAGGCTGTGTCCGGCCGGTGAGGGATGGACCGGGGCGTGCAGGCCGGTGGCCAGGCGTGCGTTGGGCTCGGTGAACCACTGCGCGTCGTCGCCGAGCACCGGCACCATGCGGGCCAGCAGCGAGGTTTTGCCCGCCCCGGGCGGTCCGTCGAGGACGAGGACGGGTGTGTCAGTTCCGGACATCAGCCAGGTTCCTTTCCGGGTGCGCGCCGACGGAGGAGGTGAGGGTGGTGGCCAGCTGGTAGGCCAGGTCTTCGACTCGCAGTGCCAGGTCGACGCTGGTGGGCAGGTCGGCCGCGTGCTGGCCGGCCAGGCGGGCGGCCACGGCCGTCCACATCGCGGCGAACGGGTCGTCGAAACCATCCCGTTCGCCGTGGGCGCCGGTGTGCACGCGGGTGGTGCGGGCCGGTTCGTAGGGGCGGGCGAAGTCGACCGTGGCAGCGGCGTCGCCGTCGGCGAGGTGGATCTGCTCGTGGAATACTCCCGGGCTCGCGGCGCCGATGATCAGCGTGAACAGTTGCCCGGCGTGGCCGCGCAGAGTGGCGTGCAGATCCCGGCCGTCCCGGTCGATCGTGCAGGAGACGGCGGTGGCACCCGGCACGGCCAAGGCCAGCGCGGTCAGCTGGTGGTAGCCCTGCCACAGCAGGATTTGCAGAGCCGTGAGCTGCCACGCGTCCAGGTCGGCCGGCATGGGACGGGGCGGGTCGTCGGCAAAGGTGTAGGGCGCGTACCCGGCGGGCAGCAGCCGTCGTCGGGCCGCTTCGTCGAGGCCGTCGGCCTTAATCAGCCACCCGCCGGCCGGGGCGGGTACCTCGGCCAGCGCGGCGAGAAGCGCCGGGTCGTAGGCGCGCATCGCGCCGACCTCCAGCACAAGCCCGGCCTCGCGGGCCTGGGTGGCCAGGGCTCGCGTGCGGGCCAGGTCGAGGCTCACCGGCTTCTCGGTGAACACGTGCCGCCCGGCGCTCAGTGCCGTCTCGATCAGCTCCTCGTGTACCCCGGTGAGCACCACCAGCATGTCCGCGCCCTCCAGCAGGTCGCTCGTGGCGTGCCTGGCCACGCGCGGGATCGCGAAGCGGCGTGCCGCGTCCCGTGACCGGGCGGGGTCCCGGTCGGCGACGGTGATGACCTCGAAGGCGGGGTCCTCGGCCAGCCGCGGCAGGTGCAGCCCGAACGCGGCGGCACCGCATCCGGCGACCGCCAGCCGCCACGGACGGCGCGGCCCGGTCACCGCGCCACCTCCGAGGCGACCCAGCAGCTGCTCGCCGCGGCGAAGGAGCGGCGGGCCAGGTCCTCGGCGGGCAGGGCCCACAGGTCGGGGTTGAACAGCTCCACCGACGCGGGTCCGGTGTAGCCAGCCGCGGTGAGTGCGTCGGCGAACACCGTCCACGGCATCGCCCCGTCGCCGGGCAGCAGCCGCTGCGCGTCGCTGCACTCGGTCCGCGCGACCTCGAGGGGAAGGTCGGCGATCTGGACGTGCCCGACCCCGCCGGGCCCGAGTTCGGCGATGTGGCGCGGGTCGGCGCCGGCGGCGGCCCAGTGGAACGAGTCGACCAGCACCGTCGTGTTGGCGCGCCCGGCGCGCGCCAGCAGCTCGGCCAGCTCCGGCAGGGTGGCGGCCACCGGGTGAGGCCCGTCCAGCTCGACCGGCAGGCCCGCGCGGGCGGACACGACCTCCACGGCCAGGGTGATCTCGCGCTCGGCCGCCGCGTCGGCCAACCGGCCGATCCGGTCGACGGCCAGCTCCAGCGCCTCGCCCTGGGGAAGCCCCGAGCGCGGGTTCAACACGATCGTCGCGACCCGGCAGCCGACGTCCGCGAACGCCATCAGCCGCTCGTCCAGGCCGTCCAGGCACACGGCGTAGGTGTCCGGCGGGATCAGCAGCGGGGCGGGCATGACCGGGCCGGCGGGCAGGATGCCGCTCGCGGCCGCGAGGGTGAGGCCGCGGCGGTCGAGCCATTCGCGCACGAGGACCGCATCGTGGGCCTGGATCTGCTGGATCGCCAGCTCGACCGCGCCGAACCCGGCGGCTGCGGCCAGGTCGAGGAACCGCGGGAGCGGGCTGCTGGTCAGGGTGGCGGGGTTAAGGCACGGCGCGAACGCCGGCACACCGTGCTGTTCGGGGGCGGGCGGCGGGGTCATGCGGTGGCCAGCTTCCCGTCGAGCAGGTCGGTGCGCAGCTCGTCGAGCCCGCGCATCGTCTCCTCGATGACCCGGCGGGCCAGGTCTTCCGGAACCGGCCGCCGGCCGGAGGTCTGTACGACGGCCTGCCACGGGTCGTGCAGGTCGCGGCCGGACTGCGACAGCAGCGCGACCGCGCAGACCAGGCCGGTTTCCTCGTGCAGCCGCCGCGCCGCGCGGGCGGCGGCCAGGTTGTAGAGCTTGCCGACGTGGTAGACGGGGTTCTTGCCCGAGACGCCTTCGGCCGACCACGGCCGCAGCATGCTGATCAGGCCGTTGGCGCGGTTGCCGCGGCCCACCACGCCCTCGTCGCCGGACTCCAGCGAGCAGCCGGTCGCGGTCAGGTACAGCTCCGGCCGATCGTCTTGGTCGCGGGTGTTGACCGACACTTCGACCTCGTGGTCCGGCGCGAGCTGTCCCGCCAGCTCGGCGATCAGGGCCTGGATCTGGGTCCGATGCGCGATGTAGGTGTCGAGGTCCGGGGTGTACCGGGCGATCTGCGGGACGCACACGGTCATCGCGATCCGGCCGCCGTGGCGGACCACCATGAGCTTGATGTCGGTGCCGTAGTAGGGGTGCTCGGCCAGGAACGCCTCGCTGGACAGGTGGGCCTCGACATCCAGCGCGAGCTGTTCGGCGATGCCCAGCGGGGCGTAGCCGACGCCGCCGCTGGTGTCGTTGGCGAACATTCGATGCCGCTCGGCCAGGTCGTCCAGCGACCGGGGCGCGAACCAGAGCTGGCGAGCCGCCTCCCGCACGTCCCCGCCCGGCGTCTCGACCCCGCCAGGGCTGGACGCCTGGGTCAGCCGGGTGCTCACCTGCACCCACCGCTCGGTATCCAGCAGCGGCAACGCGCCGCCCAGGAACGTCTTCGCCGCGTCGGTGACGATGTCGGCGACCGGGATCTTCTGGTCGCCCAGCGCGGCGGTGATGCGGCCGTTGACCAGCACCTGGATCGGCGCGATCAGCTCCCCGTGCCCGAACCGGACCTCGGCGGCGCCGCCGAGCATTGCGGTCTTGTCGGTGTTGTGGTGCAGGATCGCGCCGAACTCCTCCAAGCAGTAGCGGCTGTAGGCCCGCGAGATGGCCTCGGCCACCCCGTCGGTCAGGGTGTCGGGGTGGCCGAACCCCTTGCGTTCCACCACTTCCACACCACCCTGCGCCGAACAGTCCGTCAGACCACCAGTTGTAATGAGCTGCATCAACGTCTCCCTTTGGTGTCAACGAGAATTCAGGGCGATACGAGCGGACGGCGGCCCAGCAGCCGTAGACGCCGCCTTTCGGCGTGGTACGCGGCGATCCGGGCCAGGTTCCGGGCGGCCTCCACAGCGCGGGGCCGGTCACGCAGCAGCCCGCCCAGCACGTCCCGGACGGCAGCGCGCAGCGCGGGCACGTCGGCCTGGATCGCGGCCGGTTCCACCCGCACGCTCAGGTGCATCCGGGCCACGCAGACCCCGTGGCCAGCGCCCTGGCGCAGGAAGTACCGCAGCGTGGTCTCGGGCCGGTAGACCGGGTGGGACACCACCGCGGCCGGTTCGATGAGCGTTTCGTGGCCGGCCTGGCGGGCCCGGTCGATGAACTCCAGGTCCTCGCAGTCGCCCATCCACCGTCCGCGGCGGCCCAGGTCGGTGCGGAACAGGCCGATGTCCAGCGCGGTTTGCCGGTCGAACAGCAGATTGCAGCCGGTCGCCCAGAACGGCCACTGCGCCGGCGCGCGCCCCTGCGGCCAGTCCACCGCGCCGTGGCACTCCTTCAGCGCCTTGGTGAGCGGCACCGCGACGCCCTGCGGGTAGTCCACGATCGTGCGGCCGCCAACCGCGAACACCTGCTCCTGCTCGACCGCGGCCAGCAACGTCTTCAGCCAGCCCGGCTCGGGCGTGATGTCCGGGTCGGTGATCGCGACGTAGCGACCTCGCGCGGCGCAGATCCCGCGGTTGCGGCCTGCGCTCAGTCCCGGCGTCGGTTCGTAGAGCACCCGCACCGGCATCGGCCAGGTCCCTGCGTCCCGGGCGATCTCGGCGATCGGCCGGACCGGGCCGGGCAGGTCGTTGTCCACCACCACGGCTTCCATCCGCCCGGCCGGCAGCGTCTGGGCCGCCAGCGCGTCCAGCAGCGACCGCACCGCCGCGGTGTTACCCCGAGCGCTGACCACGATCGACACCAGCGGCAACTCCGATGTCCCCACCTGATCTCCCTCCCCGACGACACCCGGCGGTATGCCTGCCCATGTCACCGCCGCCGACCCGTTGCGGGGAAGGAAATCCCTGTTGCCGAGCTGTTGCGGACCACCCGCCCGCACGCACACGCACAGTCGAAAACTGACTACCGTGAAGGCCACCTGGCCGTGGTCCCCAGAAGGGGGAAGCGCGATGCTCGAGCCGCCGATCCTCCACCCGCTGACCGCGCTGCGCGAAGCGCTCGGCCTCACCGCGACCGACTACCTAGCCCGCCTGGACAAGGTCCACGCCGCGCTGGGCCACGGCCACATGGCCATCCGCCGGGAGAAGGTCTGCCGGTGGGAAAAGGGAACCCACGAACCCGACACCAACGCCCAACGGGCCATGGCCTCGCTGCACGGCATCCCGCACGAAGCCGTCGACCAACCCGGCTGGCCGCATTTCCTGCTACTGGCCTTCCCCGAAGACCGCCGCATCCTCTACGGACCTTGGACTCCAGCAGGTACCGTGAGATCCATTGAGGCGACCTCTCGGGGAGGAGCCATGGACCGACGCGGGTTTCTCATCGCCAGCGGAACCGTGCTGGGCACCATCGCGGCCAGCTGGAGCCAGGCCCTCGCGGCGCCCCCGGCACCCGCACCGGTGGCCGCGCGCACCGGACGGTTGGCTCCGCACACGATTACCCGCCTTGAGCAGCGTGTCGAAGACCTCCGCCACCTCGACGACGTCCTGGCCAGCGAGACGTTGCGCCCCACCGCCATCGCCGAGATGACCATGCTCAGCGCCCTGGCCCACACCGCCGTCAACGACCCACTCGGCCCGCGCCTGTTCACCACCCTGGCCGAGGCCGCGCGCATGTGCGGCTGGCAGAGCTTCGAGCTCGGCATGCACGCCGCCGCCCAGGACTTCTACGTCACCGGTCTCAAAGCCTCCGCCCAGGCCAAAGATCCCCAGGCCGGAGCCCACATTCTCTCCTACATGGCCATCCAGGCGTACTCGGTGGGCAACCCGCAGGACGCGGTCAACCTCGTCCAGACCGCTCAGCGCACCGTGGCCCGGCATGCCACGCCCCGGGTCCGCTCCATGCTGCACGCCCGCGCCGCGCGCGCCCTGTCCAAAACGGGCGACCTGCGCGGCTGCGCTCGCGAACTCGACGCCGCCCGCGACACCTACGCCCAAGGCACCCACGACGACGATCCGCCCTGGACCTACTCCCATACCCCCGGCGAAATCGAGATGCTGGCCGGTTCCTCCGCGCTCGACCTGCACGATCCGCGCCGGGCCCTGGCCCACTTCGAGGCCGCGCAGGCCGCCGACTACGCGACCACCGGGCACTCCCGCGACAGCGCGCTCTACCTCACCCGCGCCGCCCGCGCTCACCTGCAACTCGGCGACCTCGACGCGGCCTGTGCCACTGCCTCCCAGGCTCTCCCCGCTCACACCGGTTCCGACTCCTACCGTCCGGGTGAAGCGCTCACCGAGATCCGTGACGAACTGGCCCAACACCGCGATGTCCGTGTGGTCCGCGAGTTCTTGCGCCTCAGCGCGTGACCGGCGCCCGCCCTCACCGCGGCCGCGCCCGTTGTGGCCGAACACCACGCGCTCGGCCACAACGACGGCTACGCGGCGGCGAATGCGGCTTCGGCGGGGCGGGGCAACGCATCCAGGACCGCGGCGAGAGTGTCGTCAAGGGTGCTGTGAACGGGAAGGCCGGGCTGGGCGAGCTGGCAGAGCATCCGGACGTCGGCCACTCGCGGATAGCCGGGATCTGCGCCGACGGCGATCCGGCGGCCTTCGCCGAGGGCCTGGCCCAGCTCGTACATCGCGATCGGCTGCACCGTCACCGCCGGGTCGCAGGCGGGAAACCAGAACAACGTGGTGGTCTCGGGCAGGTGCAGGTGGTGCTGCTCCCAGGTGACCTGTTCCCAGCCGGCGGCCGGGTCGTGGATCGGGAAGTCCGCCCGGTTGGGGTTGAGCACCACGACCGGCTCGGGCGCGGCGGCGAGCACGGCGGCGGCGTGATCATGCCAGCGCGGGCAGCCGGTGATCCCGCCGGCGAGGAACACCGCCGGGGCGTCGCCGGGCTGGGGCAGGTAATAGTTCGGGGCCTCGAAGTACAGGTCGCGGAGTTCACGGCGGTCAGGTTCCGTGGTCGTCGTGGCGGCGCGCAGGACGCGGGGGCGGTGGACGTCGCGGTGCTCCAGGCTGACGCGGTAGCCGCGCAGCGCCAGGCGACCGGCGGCGAGTTCGGCCAGGGCCACGCTGCGGTGCCGGCCGCCTGCGCAGCCGAAGGCCAGCACGCGTTCACCGCGGTGCGCGACGCCGGCGGCGTGCACCGCGTGCTCGACCAGCTCCACCGCGCCGGGCGTGCCGTAGACGGTCTGCTGCACACGGGCGTCGCGGCCGTCGAGGTCCAGGATCGCCTTCGCGGCGGCGGGGTCGTGCAGCCAGCGGCGGACGTCCAGGACCAGGTCTGCCTCCGGGACCGGGCCGTGCAGGAACCCGAACGAGATCAGGTGCACGGCCGGGGCGGCGGAATCGGCGGCAGTAGTGAGGGTGGTAGGCGTCGTGTCCATGACTCAACGATCATGGCTGGAAACCCCTTCTGAACAGGTGTTTCCCGTTTCCCAGATGATCGGGAAACAGCCCACGCGCCAGGCCGGCGGGGAGCGTCGGCCCGGCGCGAGCTGTTCAGCTGGACGCGGTGTGATTCGGCGTGAGCTTGGCGATGACTGCCCGGCGGAGCTGGTCGGGATCGAGCCGGGCGTCGTGCATCGCGCTCCCGGCCACGTGCGCGAGGCGTCGGCGGTTGCCGACCAGGTTCACATCGCCGGTTCCCTTGCGGGTGCGGACGGCGTACATCGCCTGCACAACGTCGATCGCGGTCCCGGCGGTCAGCCCGTCGGCTTCGGCCGTGGCTCGGATCTGCTCCGCGGCCTCGTCGACGAGATCGCTGGTGTCCGGCATCGGCATCGACTCTCCTCCGCGTAGCCCATTCGGCCGTGCCGAGCGGGACTCGATTTGCTTTCGCCGCTGGCCATGACCATGATGGCAATGCTGCTCGCACTGGTGTTCGAGTAGTGTAGTTCGGCCCGTCCTTCCCGCGGCGCCCAAGTAGCGCGGGGTGAAGTGTGTCCAATTTCGACGGCGGCAACCGAACGTCATGGCGGGAGCTGGAGCGCATCGCGTCCGGCCGGAAACCCGCGATCGACGGCGACGGCGGGGACTCCCCGGCCTGGAGCCGCAAGCGCGACGGCTACCGCCCGCCGCCCGACCTGGCGACCGGGCACGGCACCGAGCAGGAGCGGGTGCCCTACGCCGAGCTGCACGTCCACTCCGACTTCAGTTTCCTCGACGGCGCCAGCTCACCGGAGGCATTGGTCGAAGAGGCCGTCCGGCTGGGCCTGGACGCGATCATGCTGACCGATCACGACGGCATGTACGGCGCGGTCCGCTTCGCCACGGCCGCCCGCGAGCTCGAAATCGGCGCGGGGTACGGCGCGGAGCTCTCGCTCGGGCTGACCGCCCGGCAGAACGGCGTCCCAGATCCGGAAGGCACACACCTCCTGGTCCTGGCCCGCGGCCTGGAGGGCTACCGCCGGCTGTGCCGGGTGATCTCCCACGCCCAGCTCGCCGGCGGGGAGAAAGGGCGCCCCGTCTACGACCTCGCCGAGGTGGTGGACGAGCTGGCCGGGCACGTCCAGGTGCTGACCGGCTGCCGTAAGGGCGCCGTCCGCCAGGCCCTTGTCCAGCGCGGCCCTGCCGCGGCCGCCGACGAACTGGCCCTGCTGGCCGACCGGTTCGGTCGCGAGCACGTCGCGGTGGAGCTCATCGACCACCGCCAGCCGCTGGACAGCACGCACAACGACTACCTGGCCGCCATGGCCCGCGAACTGCGCCTGCCGACGGTCGTGTCGAACAACGTGCACTACGCGGCTCCCCGCGACGGCCGGCTGGCAGATGCCCTCGCGGCGATCCGGGCCCAGCGCTCGCTCGAGGAGATGGAGGGCTGGCTTCCCGCGGCCGGCGCAGCGTTCCTGCGCTCTGGCGCGGAGCAGCGGCAGCAGTTCGAACGCCGCTACCCCGGCGCGGTCGCCCGCGCGGCGAAGCTCGGCCAGGAGTGCGCGGTCGACCTGACGCTCGTGGCCCCGACGCTGCCGCCGTTCCCGGTACCTCCCGGCCACGCCGACGAGGACGCCTACCTGCGCCACCTGGTCATGGACGGCGCCGCCGTCCGCTACGGCACCCCGGCCGAGGCACCGGACGCCTACGCGCAGCTCGAGCGCGAACTGGACGTCATCAAGGCGCTGGGGTTCGCCGGCTACTTCCTGGTCGTCTGGGACATCGTCCGGTTCTGCCGCGAGAACCGGATTCTCGCCCAGGGCCGCGGTTCCGCCGCGAACTCGGCGGTCTGCTTCGCGTTGTGGATCTGCCATGCCGACCCGGTCAGGTGGGGCTTGTTGTTCGAGCGGTTCCTGTCCGAGGAACGCGACGGCCCGCCGGACATCGACGTCGACATCGAGTCCGGCCGCCGCGAGGAAGCCATCCAGTACGTCTACCAGCGGCACGGCCGGCTGCACGCCGCCCAGGTCGCCAACGTGATCACCTACCGGGCGAAGTCCGCGGTCCGCGACGCGGCCAAGGCACTCGGATACAGCGAGGGCCAGCAGGACGCGTTCGGCAAACAGGTCGACCGGTGGCGCCGGATCGCCGACAGCGAGACACCGGGCGAACGCGGCCACGGCGTGCCCGAGGACGTCCGCGAGCTCGCCGCGCAGATGGAGGACATGCCACGCCACCTCGGCATCCACTCCGGCGGCATGGTGATCTCGAAGCAGCCGGTGTCCGAAGTGGTCCCGGTCGAATGGGCGACCATGGCCGGGCGCAGCGTGCTGCAATGGGACAAAGACGACTGCGCGGCCGTCGGGCTGGTCAAGTTCGATCTGCTCGGGCTCGGAATGCTCTCGGCACTGCGCTTCAGCATCGACCTGGTCGCCGAGCACCACGGCCGCGAGGTCGACCTCGGCGAGCTGGACCTGGCCGACAAGAACGTCTACGACATGCTCTGCGCCGCCGACGCGATCGGCGTGTTCCAGGTCGAGTCCCGTGCTCAGCTCGGCACGCTGCCGCGGCTGCGGCCGAGGAAGTTCTACGACCTCGTGGTCGAAGTCGCGTTGATCCGGCCGGGCCCGATCCAGGGCGGCTCGGTGCACCCCTACATCCGGCGCCGCCGCGGCGAGGAAACCTGGCGCCACGCTCACCCGCTGCTCGCCCCGAGCCTGGACCGCACGCTCGGCGTGCCGCTGTTCCAGGAGCAAGTGATGCAGATGGCCGTCGACGTCGCGAGCTTCACGCCCGCCGAAGCCGACCGGCTGCGGCGGGCGATGGGCTCGAAACGCTCGGACCGGAAGATGCGGGCGCTGATGACCCGCTTCTTCGACGGCTGCGCCGCCAACGACGTGCCGCGGCCGCTGGCCGAGCGGATCTTCGAGCAGATCCACGCCTTCGCCGGCTACGGCTTCCCCGAAGCGCACTCGATGGCCTTCGCGCTGCTGGTCTACGCGAGCGCCTGGTTCAAGTACTACTACCCGGCGGCGTTCTGCGCCGGACTGCTGCGGGCGCAGCCGATGGGGTTCTACTCCCCGCAGTCGCTGGTCGCCGACGCCCGCCGGCACGGCGTCCGCGTCCGCGAACCCGACATCAACGCCTCCCACGAGCACGCCACCCTCGAGCCCGACCCCGACTCCGCCGGCGGCGTGGCGGTCCGGCTCGGGCTGGCCGCGATCCGCAACGTCGGCGCCGACGTCGCCGAGCGGATCGTCGCCGACCGTGCCCTACACGGCCCGTACGGCAGCATCGGCGAACTCACCCAGCGGGTGCAGCTCACCCAGCCGGTCGCCGAAGCCCTCGCCACCAGCGGCGCGTTCAGCACGCTGGGCCCGGACCGCCGCCAAGCCCTCTGGGCCGCCGGCGCCGCCGCCCGCACCCGCGCCGGACACCTGCCCGGCATCGCCACCGGCGTCGACGCCCCAGCCCTGCCGGGCATGACCGCGCTCGAGGTCGCGGCCGCCGACGTGTGGGCCACCGGCATCACCCCCGACCAGCACCCCGTCCAGTTCGTCCGCCAGCACCTCGACAGCCTCGGCGTCGTCCCCGCTGCGCAGCTGCTCGACGTCGCCGACGGCACCCGCATCCTGGTCGGCGGCGCGGTCACCCACAGGCAGCGGCCCGCCACCGCGGGCGGGATCACCTTCCTCAACCTCGAGGACGAGACCGGGATGACCAACGTGATCGTCCACCCCGGCACCTGGACGCGGTACCGGCAGGTCCTCTCCACCTGCTCGGCGCTGGTGATCCGCGGGAAAGCCCAAGTCTCCCAGGGCACCGCGTCGCTCGTCGCAGACCACATCACCCCGCTGGACCTGCGCGCTTTGGCCAGCAAGAGCCGTGACTTCCGCTGACCCGACAGCAGCCCGCCACGCCGGCGCGGGGGCGGCGCGAGCGGGACGCTACCTCGACGTCCCGCTCTGGCCATGGACTCGGCCGGAGTCCGGGCCGCACCTGCCCCGGCGGTGCCCGGCACGGCACTGGCTGCGGCCCGGACAGTTGCAGGAGGCCCCGAACCAGGACTACCAGCTCAACGAGCTCGTGTGCCGGCACTGCGAAAACCAGCCAGGCACCGGTGGACGATGGGCGCTGGTCGACCCGTCGGTCGCCGCGCAGGTCACCGAGGAACAGGTCCAGTCGCGGCGACTCCAGCTCGTAGTCCTCCCGCCCGCCGACCGCGCGGGAATCGGCCTCATCCAGCTGCGGTGGGGCGCCACGATCTACGGCCAGGTCGAGCTGTCGCTGTGCCCGCTCGATCGGCGCGGACTGCTGCTCGGCATCCACGTCGAACCGCAGCACCGGCGCCGCGGCGTCGGCCGGGTCCTGGCCCGCGCGGCAGCGGCCCGAGGCGCCGGATACCGCTGGAGCGCGAACCCGCCCGAGGAACCGGACTCCGCCGCGTTCTGGGCGCGCATCGGACCACCGCCGCCGGCACCGGCAGCCCCCTGCTCCCACCAGCAAGCAGCGGGAATCCACATCGAACCTCGCTGGCCGAAATGGTGATGCTCGCCGGGCGCGCATGCGGTGCCACGCCCAGGGTGTTCACCATGCCCGCTCGCGGCCGCGCCGGCCGCAGGCCCCGAACACCACGCACTCGGCGACGGCGGCCGGGTCGACGGCACGGGCCTGCCGCTCCAGGGCGTCCAGCAGGTCGGCCAGGTCGACCGCATCCGCTGGGATGGTGTGCGCGGTCGAGGCGTGGGCGTCGCAGCCCTGGTACACGCCGCAGTCGTGCACGCGCAGCATCGCCGGCGGTCCCGCCTCGACACCGAGGCCCAGCGGCTCGATGCCGCATTCGAGCCCGTAGTTCGGGGACCGGCCGCCGAAGCTGCCGGCGTAGACCCACTTCTCCCCCAGTGCCTCGTCGTCGCTGTGCCGCGACGTCCAGCCGCGGCCGCGCAGCAACGCCCGCACCCGCAGATCCAGGGCTGCACGGTGCGGGAAGAGGTACCGCTGGGCGTACTCGTCGTCGGTCAGGGCATCGGGGTCGTCGACGTCGCAGGTCACGACTTCAGTGGATCACGCACGGCCGCGGCGTTTTCCCGGAAATCCGGGAGTCCGGACGCGGCCAGGGCGAGAACCGCGACCAGGTCGTAGCCCTCGCCGGGAAGGACGGGCAGCAGCGCGGTCACCGCGGCGTGGTGTGCGCGCACCCGATGCTCCGCGACGACGCGGGTTCGCAGGGTCTGCCGGTGCAGGCACTGGTCCAGGCCGGGCAGGACCACCACAGCCACGGTGGGCAGCCGGTGTGTGGCGGCGATCCGCCGGACGGCGGCGCGGCGTGCGGACTGGCGGTGGGTGCCGTCGACCACCGCGCCCGCGCCGTCGGCGAGGTGCCGGTCGAGCCGGGTGTGCGCGCGGGCCACGGCCGCCTCGCCGACGACCTGGCCGTCGCCTTGCTCCTGGTCGTAGGACACGATCGCCAGGTGTGGGTGCCGGGCCGCCAGCTCGCGCGCCACCGTGCTCTTGCCCGCGCCGGCCGGGCCGACCATCAGCACGACGACCGGTTCGCTGAGCAACTGCTCGAGCACCGGGTCGTCGAGATGCGCGCCGCCGCGCACCGGGCTGGTCTTCATCCTCTCGACCATGGCGGCATCCTGCGGCGATGGCGTCGCAGTTGAGTCGCACGCCGCCGACTCGCGTCACCCTGTCGAGCGAAGAACAATGGGCGGTTTGAGGTGAAAAACGCCCCTATTCCAGGCAAATCCCCGGCGCCGCGGCGGGAACGCGCCGTACCCTGAAGGTGTGGCCCCGCGCGGGACCGCGCAGTGGCCCCTCCCCCTTGGGCTCCTGCTCATCTCGACAGCAACCCCCCGGTTGCCGAGCACCGCGCGGGGCCTTCTTCGTGCCGGCGGGTCACACCGGTTGGTGCGCGTGCGCCGCCGCGGCGGCGTGCTGCTCGGCCAGCTCGAACCGGTCCGCGCGCGCCGGGGCGCCGTCGTCGCGGTGGTCGCCGTCGAGGCAGTCGGGGCGGACCCAGTCGCGGGTGAGCCGGTCGGTAAACCCCGGCCGCCACTGGTGCAGCCAGTACTGGGCGTCGCGCACGCTGGCCTCCGGCCCGATGTTGGCCGCCCGCCAGGAGTAGGCCAGCGCCGCGACCTCCATCGCCAGGCCGGGATGCTTGCGCCAGCACGGCGGGATCGGCCGGGCCCGGCTGCCGTCGACGCCGACGAAGGTCACGTTGTACCAGGCCACGAAGTTCCCGACGGTGGCCCGCGGGTCGTCTTCGCCGTCGGGATCGTCCTCGGCGGCCGCGGGCTGGTTGAACCACACCCACGACGCCGGCGCGGTGGGATCCTCCTCGTCCTCCTTCTCCCCGTCCGCAGGCTTCTTCGACAGCTGGTTGACCCGGCCCTCCAGGCGGCGCACGGTCTGCGCGAGCGCCCCGATGATCTCGGTGAGGGCCTTGATCTGGCCGTCCCGGTCGCCGTCGACGCCGGCGGCCGCCTGCTTCTGCTCCGGCTGCTCGCTCACGCCGTGAACCTCCCCGGCTGGCCGGCGCCGGGCGTGGTGCTCAGCGTGGGCGCGAGGGCGAACCCGTCCGGCCCGACCGGGACCTGCCCGTCGCGCACGGCCTGGACGTGCTCGCGGATGACCTTCCAGTCGGGCCGGTTCCGCACGTCGAGGGTGTGGGCGAGGATCGGGTCGAGGTGGCGGTGGATCACCAGGACCCGGCCGCGGCGGACCCGCCGGACGTCGCCGGGCCGGTAGGTGGGCACGGTCTCCAGACCCACCGACGTGCGGCCCTGGCTGAACAGGCCGTCGTTCTGCTGCTGGAAGCGCCGCCGCTCGTGGTGCGCGGTCAGCAGCGAAACCCACTCCAGCGTCACGCGGTCCTTGATGCCGCCCCACACGCTCAATGTCGTGGTGTTGTCCAGCAATTGCCGGGTCCGCTGCGCGGTGAACGTGTTCTCCAGCGCGGCCACCGACTGGGCGCCCCAGTGGATCAGCACGCCCCGGCCCGCGGAGTCGGAGACGATGTCGGGGATGGAGGGGACCGGCGTCGCATTCGTGATCTCGTCCAGAATCGCGGTGGCCGGCGGGTCGAGGCGCCGGTGCGGGGTGTACAGGGCCATCTCCTGCGCGGTGGTCAGCCAGTGCTCGACCAGCGCGGTCAGGATCGGCGCGGCCTGGGCGGCCTGGTGCTGCCCGGCGACCAGATACAGCGACCCGTGCTGGGCGATCATCGCGCGCACGTCGAAGTCGCGGCCCGGCGCCGGCGTGCACAGCCGTCGGATCTGCGGGTCCATGAACGGCTCGATCACCCGCCGCACGCTCATCCACACCGCGTCGGAGGTCTCGGCGACCATCCCGATCTCCGAGCGCAGGTTGCGGGCGTGCTCGGCGAACCCGGCCTGCTGGAGCAACTTGACCGGCTCCTGGTCGACCGGCTTGCTCATCGCCCACCGCACCAGGTCGTCGACGCCGCGGTGGTGGATGGCCGCGGCGATGAAGTACGCCTGGAGCACCACCTTGGCCCGGTCCCGGAACACCTTGTCGTTGCCGCCCACCCCGGCCAGCCCGACCGAGGCGGCCTCGACCATCGTGTGCGCCCGGCGGAAGGCCACCGTGGTGTCCTCGCAGCCCTGCATCGGCAGCCACTGCACCTGCGCCGGCCACGGGACCGCGCCGGTCACGTCGGCGACCATCACCGGGCCGGCCTGGTAGCGCGCGGCCCGCAGCAGCCCGCTGAACTCCAGCAGATCCGGCTTGGTCGTGCTGCACAACAGCGCCCCCGGCGCCGCGATCGCCTTGTGCACCAAGTCCCGCCGCGACTTTCCGCTCTGGGTGGGGGCGAGCGTGCCGGTGGGGTTCTCCAACGGCGTGCACATCGGCTGCCGTTGCGGGGACAGGTGCAGGGGCGCGGCGACCTCCTCCAGCGGCGCCCGCAGCGCCTGCGCCCGCGGCAGGCCCGGCCGGGTCCACTCCGCGGTGCGCCGGGCCGCGGTCAGCGACAGCTCCTCGCGGATGTCCTCGCGGCTGGCGTGCCCGGCCTGCGACGGCCCGAACCGCCGCCACGCCGGCACGGCCACCAGCAGCACCAGGCCGGTGGCCACCACGAGCAGCACCGCAGTGATCGTCCAGTACCAGCCGCCCTGGCCGGTCAGGGCACTCGCCCACGGCTGCCCGAGGCCCGCGCCGGGGCTGCCGGGATGGCTGAGCACCCCGAACACCCCGGCCAGCCAGCTGTCGACGCCGGGCATCGACCAGGGCCCGCCGAGCAGGCTGGTGGTCACCGCAGCGCCGAGCATCAGGGCGGCGGCGATCGCGGCGAGCACGCCGAGCAGAGCCACGAACACGCCCATCAGCGCCAGGTCGCGGTCGGCGGTCGGCGAGACGGTGTTCCTCATACCCGCGGGTCACCTCCTGGTGGCGGTTGTCCGTTGTTGCCGACCGCGACCCGCCGGATGGCCACCACCTTGGGCACCCACGACTCCAGGGTCGTGAGGATGACGCCGTGGTCGTCGTCGTAGGCGTCGACCATGTAGCCGTTGCCGGCGTACATCCCGACGTGTCCGGGGTTGGCGGGGGTGCCGTCGGCGCCGGGGATGAACACGAGGTCCCCGGGCTGGACTTGGGACAGGGAGCCGACGGCGATGCCGTCGTGGACCTGGGTGGACGTGGTGCGCGAGATCGCGACGCCGGCGTGTGCCCAGGCGGCCTGCATCAGGCCGGAGCAGTCGAACGCGTCCGGGCCTTCCGCGCCCCACACGTACCGCTTGCCCAGCTGCGCGAGCGCGTAGGTCACCGCGGCGGCGAGCTTCGGGTCCGTGGGCAGCGTGAAGTCCGGAGGCAGCTTCTTCGGGTCGAGCTTGCCGTCGTCGCGCAGCTTGCCGCGCCCCTTGTCCGGGCAGGCGCTGGCGGAGAAGTCGACCTGCTGCACCGGGTCCGTGACGGGCGGCGGGGTCGGGTTGTCGGGCCCTTGCCAGTACCGCTCGGTCAGCGCCGCGGCCGCGGGCTCGCGCGGGGCGTAGCGATCAGGGAACCCGGAGCGCTGGACCGCCTGCTCAGCCGCGCCGGGCGGCATGGACTGCCAGCCGGGCAGCGCGACGAGGTGGTCGTAGAACTTGCCCGCCGCGTAGACGGGGTTGAGGATCTGCTCCGGGCTGCCCCATCCCTGGCTGGGCCGCTGCTGGAACAGCCCGAGCGAGTCCCGGTCGCCGTAGTTGAGGTTGCGCAGCTCGGACTCGACCATCGCGGTGGCCAGCGCGAGCACCGCGGCCCGCTTGGGCAGTTTGCGCTGCACGGCGACGGCCACGATGGTCTGGGCGTTGGCCAGCTGCTCGGCGTGGAACTTCTCGTCGCCGATCTCCTGGGTGCCGCCGCCCTTGCCGTAGTCGGCGAACTGGTAGGGCGAGCACTCCACCGCCGCGGCCGTGGTGATGCCGATGGCGCTGGACTGCGAGGCCATCAGCACGGTGCCGACCAGCAGCGCCGGAATCACCACGACCACGTAGATGGCCGCGGCGGCGCCGGCGAACAGCGGTCCCTTGGCCGCCCCGATCCCCACGGCGGCCTACCCGTCCCGCCGGGCGCGCAGCTGCGCGTTGGTGTCGAAGATCTGCCGCTCGGTGCGCGACAAAACGGTCTGGACCTTGTAACCCGGGTTGTTCTCGATTTTCCACAGCGCCCGGCCGGTGCGCTCCATGGCCCACCCGGTGGTGACGTCCTGCTCGCGCTCGGACAGCGCGAAGTCCTCGGCCAGCTCGTCGGCCACCCGCGTGGACTGGCCGAACAGGATCCGGGTGCTGCACAACGCCAGCAGGTCCTTGGCGATCGCCACTTCCTGCGACCCGGCCGCGCCGACCGACAGCGGGTCGGACGGCTTGTGCATGACCAGGATCTGGATCTTGCGCTCGGCGCGGGAGAGCCGCAGGTCCGAGTCGACGGCCTGCACCGCGCGCAGCCCGAGCCGCATCTGCCGCCACACCTCGTCGCGCACGACGATGCGGATCTCGCCGTCGTCCTGGAGGTCGGTGACCATGCTCGACCAGGAGCCCAGGCAGGTCAGCGCGACGGCGATGGCCTGGTCGCCGCGCGAGCGCAGCAGCGACAGGTCCATCGACTGCACCGGGGCGTCCCAGTCCAGCTCGAAGTTCGTCTCCTGGTCGAACAGGCCCGCGAGCGGCCCGTTGATCAGGTTGCCCAGCGCGTCGGTGATCGGGCGCAGGGTGTCGAGGAACTGGCGGCGGCCGGCGAATCGCGTGGCCTCCCACAGCGCGTCGTCCGGCTCGGCCAGCTCGCGCTGCACGTCGGGGATGGTGACCGGGCGCAGCTGGGTGTAGCCGTCGTCGACGCCGACCAGCCGCCGCAGCACCGCCGAGAGGACTGCCTCGTCGGTGACGGTCGGGCGGTAGCCCTGCGCCTCGGCGAGCGCGACCAGCAGCTTCACCCACCGGCCCAGCACGCCGGCGAGTTCTTCGCGCTGCCGGGTCACCGTCCAGCCGCCCCACCGGCTGCGCAGCGGCCCGAGATCCAGTGCGTTGAGCCGGGCGGAGCTGCCGCGGCCCAGCGCGATCGGCGTGATCCCCAGGGCCCGCAGTAGCGGGCTGTACTCGCCCTTGACGTCGCCGGAGATCAGCGTCTTGATGCCGAACAGCATCATTCGCAGCAGGAACGCCACGACCGTGCTGGACTTGCCGCGTCCCGGCTCGCCGAAGATGACGAGGTTGGGGTTGGTCGCCAGGCCGCGCAGCACCCACTCGATGGGGTGGGCGTAGAACGCGCCGCCGCTGAGGGTGTCGTAGCCGATGCGGGCGCCGACCGCGGGAATCCCGTTGGCCGCCAGCAACGGGAACAGGCCGCCGATCTCGGAGGTGGCGGCCTGGTAGACCGCCATCGGCGCCTCGACCGGCGACCATCCCTCACCGGGGCGGGCGCGGCCGCGGCGCGGCGCGATCGCCCGGTTGACCCGGTCCCGGCTGCGGCGCTGCGGCTCCTGCCGCGGTCTGGTCGCCGGTGGCGCGCCGAAGTCGCCGAGCAGCTGCGCCGCGCTGCGCTCGCGCTGACCGCGCCGGCTCACAGCAGACCTCCGCGCTGGCGGGGCAGCCCGATCCCGACCGGCAGCACCGCGACGACGAACGTCGAGTCCTGCGCCAAATCCAGCCGCAGCAGCCGGAACCGGCCGCTCGCGTCGTTCTCCAGGCGGGCGGCGTGGTCCTCGACGTTCCACGTGCTGGGGACGGTGACCGAGGCGGCGACGGCGAAGCGGACCACTGAGTGTCCGGCTGCGACAGCACGTTCCTGTGCGCGGGCGCCGCTGGCCTCCCGCTCGTCCATTGCCGTGGTGTTGAAGCCTTTGCTGCGCTTCCAGTCGGTCATCACGTTGGACCGGAACCGGTTGCCCTGCACCGCACGATGCGCGCGGCGGGAGTCCATGACCTCGTAGTGGATCGCCAGCGTGCGCCGCTCACCTGCGGTGCGCACCGCCAACAGCGGGCCAAGGCTGCCGAACACGGTGCCGGCTTCGGGCATCAGCGCGGTGTAGGAGACGGTGGTGAACCCGTCGTGGGTGTAGGCCCGCGCCGACGGTGAGGGCGCCGCGGTTGGGCCGGCCGCCGCCTTCTCCAGGCCGCGGCCGCCGGTGCCGCGTTCGTGGGCGGTGGCCAGCACCGCCCGCGCCGCGGGGTTGAACCCGGTACGCAGCGCTTCGGCCATGCCCGGCCCGTCGAGCCATTCCACGGTGCGGGCACCGAGCGCCTTGAGTGGGTCTTCCAGGCCGTCGAGCACCCGGTACAGCGCCAGCGCGCGCCCGGCGACGCCGCCGCCGGCTGCCGCGGCCGGCTTGCGCAGCTTGTCCTCCGGGCCGCTGACCGTGACGAACACTTCGTGGCGGACGCTGACGTTGCCGATGGTGCGGTCCAGCTCGTAGCTGGCTTGGCGCGCCAGCCGCGGCGCGTCGGTGACCTCGTGGTCGCTGCGCCACACCTCGTACTCGGTGCCGTCGTCGGGCACGGTGCGCACCAGCAGGCTCATCCGGTCGATGACCTCGCGGTGCCCCAGCGACAGCAGCATGTTGCCCAGCCGGTGGGCCAGCCGTTCGCATTGCTCGTCCGAGAGCATCCCGACCCCGGAGTGGGTGAGGCGCGCGGTGGCGCCCCACCTGCCGTCCCCGGTGTCGTGGATCAGGCACACCCGGCCGGCGTCCTTGAACTGCGGGCCGTCGGGGAAGTCGACGCGCTGGAGCACGCCGGGCAGATCCGGCTCGTCGGGGTCGACGGACGCGCCGGCGGCGGCCTTGGACTGCCAGCGCGACCAGCCGGTGACGATCCCGACCTGGAACAGCACCAGGTGCAGCAGCCAGCGGAACGCCGGACGGCCGCGGACCGGGATTACCACAAGGGCGGCGATCGTCCCGCAGATCAGCAGCAGGATTGCGGCGTCGGTGAACCTGCCGTCGGAGATGGTCCACAGCACCGGGACCGCGAGCAGGATGCACACCAGCGCCTGCACCGGGGTCAGCCCCATGATCCAGCCGGCGTGCTCGCGCCGGTTGAGTCCCCGGTAGATCCGAGGCGTCGTCATGCGATCACCGCCGCTTCCTCTGCTTCTTCTGCTTCGCTGGCGGTGCCTCCGCCGCCGCCACCGGAACTGGGCCCACCGCCGCCTCCGCCGTGCGGGGAGGGCGTTCCGCCAGCGCCGGGCGGCTCGGGCGGGGGCGGATCGCCGCCGTCGCCGCCGGTGCTGTCGTTGCTGTAGTCACCTGATGGGCCGCTGTCGCGGCTGGAGGACACGACGGATCCGGAGTTCGCGGGGGGCAGCTCGCCGCCTCCGCCGGAGCTGTTGCCTCCGCCGCCGACGCCGTCGTCGCCGGTTTGGTCGGGGCTGGAGGTGTCGCTGTCGCTGTCGGACTCGGAGCCGCCGTCGGAGCTGCGGCCGACGCCGGACTCGTCCATGGAGTTCTCGGCGTGGTCGGCGACCGCCTCGTCGAACCGGCCGGTGTTGGCGTCCTCGATCGCCCCGCCGCCACCGCTGCCCCCGACGGCGCCGGCGGCCATCATCGCGGGGTTGTTCGCGCCGTAGGAGTCGACGCCGATCCCGGACAGGGCGTCGCGGAACGCTGCGCCGGCATCGGAGTTCGGGTCGATGAAGGCGAACAACCGGAACAACACGAACGGGCAGAACAAGCTGATGATCAGCACGCCGACGCCGGCGAGCAGACCGGACAGGCCCTGTGCGCCGCCGGCGATCGCCACGCCCAGTACCAGTGCCAGGCTCAGCACCGGCTTCATGGCGATGCAGACCAGGCACCACCGGCAGGGAGTCCAGAACCAGTGCGAGGTGACGTTGGCCAGCAGCCCCGCCGCGGCGATCGGCACCGTGCCCACGAGGACGTAGATCGCCGCCTCGCGGAACAACATCTCGAGGATGTAGCCGATCGCCGCGGGGATCACGCCGACGAACGCGCAGATGCCCAGCACGATGGCCTTGACGCCGTCGACGACGCTGTCACCGAAGCTGGTGTGGTTGAGCGCGTCGGTGAAGTTCTTCGACTGCAACCCGTAGTTGAGGATGCCCTCGGTCAGCGCGTCCGTGCCGGCGAGGAACGCCGCGACCATGCCCACGGTCACCGCCAGGGCGATGCCGTACTGCACCGGCCCGACGACCAGCCGCATGAACCCGCGGCCGCCGCGCAGGTTCGTCATGATCAATTGCCAGAAGAACAGTCCGAGCGCGAGGACGCCGGAGATCCACAGCATCATCGGCCACAAGATGGAGATTGGGCCCTCGGTGGTGCTGACGCTGAACACCGAGAACCGGTCGGCCAGGGAGAAGGCGCCGCGCAGCACGAACAGGCTCGCGTCCCAGATCGCCTGCATGGCGGCCTCGAACGCCGAGGCGATCATGCCCTTGATCGAATCGCCGATGGAGGAGCCGATGTCGTCGAAAGGCCAGATCCGCGGCCGGATGGTCACCATCGCGATCAGCCCCCGCTCAGCTCGCGGTAGCCGGCCTTGACCGCGTCCGCGCTGCCCGGCCACGCGCTCGGCGCTGGCGCGGCCAGCGCGCCCGAGGCGATCCGCCAGTCCGAGCCGGTCCAGCGCATCGCCTGGCAGTCCCCGACTCCGACGCTGACGAGCTGGCCGTTGACGCCCACGGAGAACTGCCCGAGCACGCACGCCACCACGTAGCGCCCGCCGGAGGCCGTGCCCTTGATCTGGCCGTGCGTGACCTGGTAGGTCGCGCTCAGCCCGGTCACCGAGCCGGTGGCGGGCAGCTGCGCTCGCGCGCGCATGCTGGTCAGCAGCGACGCCAGCCCGGTCGAGCCGGGATCAGGCGCGCCCGGCTCGGCGAGCTCGCGATAGCCGCGGGCGTAGACCTGCGGATCGGCGGCCGCCATCGCGGTCTCGTCCAGAGCCTTGAGCTGGCCGAGCGCGCCTTCCGGCGTGCGGGGAAACCCACCCGGTATCCAGCGACCGGTGGTGACGGTGGGCTTGGGCACGGTGATCGCCGGGCCCGCCGTCGCGGTCGTCATCGCCTGCGGCTGCGCCGCCTGGGCGGGCAGCTGCACCATCGGCTGGGAGGCCAGCGCGTTCTCCCCGGCCGCGCCGCCGGCGCCGGACGTGCTCGTCGCCGCGGCCGGAGGCGTGGTGGCGCCCGGTGCGCGCGGTGCCGGCGCCGGGGCGGTGACGTAGTGCGCGACCACGACCGCGACCACGCCCCCGATCAGCACGATCGCGGCGACCAGGACGCCGGTCAGGGTCAGCCCGGCCTTCTTGCGGGCCTGGGTGTCCTCCGTCGGACTCTCGGCCATCACTGGCCACCGGCGAAGTGGTTGATGACCTGCCAGCCGATGCCGTAGAGCAGGCCGCCGCCGATGGCGCAGAGCATCATGATCAAGCCGATGCGGCCTGCGCGGTGGTGGTCGATCCAGCGCCCGCCGGCCCACACCACCAGCCCGGCGAAGAAGCCGACCAGCAGGGCGATTCCCGCCGCCCACTTGACGTTGCTGACCACGCCCAGGATCTCTTTGGCGCCGGGCGGCTCGGCCGGGCCGGGGTTGGGAATCTGCTGGGCCAGGAACATCACGGTCTCGAAGTGCTCGATCATGAGCGCCCCCTCGTACTCGACCGCCTGCTCTTGCCGGCGGTGTCAGGCAGCAGGCCCCAGCGGCGCAGCACCGGCGTGATCGCCTGCCGCAGCCGGGGCGGAGTGACCGCGGCGGTGACGCCGGCCGCGGCGAGATCGGGGTCGTGTGGCAGGAACACCGCTTCGTCCAGCAGGGCGCTGACTCGTCGTCCGGCCGCGCCGGCCACCCCGTCGGGCCAGCGCTTGGCGCCCATCACCACCAGCTGCGCCGGCGCGGCCGCGGCGGCGCAGGAGATCCAGTGGTCCAGCCGGGCGAGGACCTGTTCGGCGTGCAGCAGCGACGGGCGGCTGGGGCGCACCACCAGCACCGGGCGGGGCTGCGGGGTACCGCGGCGCAGCCACGCCCCGGCGCCCGAGAGCGGGTGCGCGGTGACCCGCCACGGGTCGTGGCCGAGATCGACCACGGTGGCGTGCAGCTGCTGCACCGGCGGGTGCCAGAAGCGGGGCGGCGGCACCATGCCCGGCGCGAGGACCGGAAGACTGGTCTCCAGCCGCGCCAGCAGGGCCTGCGCCCGCCACGAGAAGCGGATGTGCACGTGCGGGTGCGGGTGCGCGAGCCACGGGCCCAGCGAGCGGGTGGCGGCGGCCAGGCCGGAGCGCGGCGGGTCGGCCGGGTCGACCAGCAGCACCCGCAGCTGCGCGAGCTGGAGGACGTCGGCCAGCACCGCGGCCAGGACCGAGGCACCGGCGCCTGGCGAACCGGCCAGCACGGGGATGACCGTGCCGAAGCCGCTCCAGTCCACCGGGTCGGTCGCCGTGGGCGGCAGGCCCTGGCGCTGGATCGCTGCCGCGGCGGCCGCGACCTCGATGGTCGCCGCGTGCGCGGCGCCGCCGGGCGGGGCGGGCTGATCGCCGTCGAGCGGCTGCCCGGCGCGGGTGGCGGTCAGCTCCTCGGACGCCTGCGTGGCTGCGGAGATCATCCCCGCTTCCACAGCCGCGGCGACGTCGGCCGCCGGAAGTTGGGCCCACGTTCGCCGGGCGGCCTGCGCGAGCTCGGCCTCGAGGGTGCGCAGTCCCTCGGGTTCAGCCGGCGCGGCGGCCGGCCCGGCGAGTGGCATCGGCGGCCCACCGGGGGGCGTGGCGGTGCGCACCGGTGTCGTGGGATTCGTGTCCGCCGGCGACGTCGCGACGGGCACGGGTGGTGGAGCGCCCGGCCGGAGGGTGAGGCCGGCCGGGCGCCCCAGGCTTGCCGGCGAGGTGGTGCTCGACGGCGGATGGTCGATGGGCCCCTGCTGCGGGGCGGGCCTTGCGGCCTGCTCGTCGGGCCGCTGCCCGGCGTCGGCGTCGAAGGGCACGGTGCCAACGAGGCGACGGAACCCGTTGTTTCCCAAGGGTTCGCTGTTCACGGTGGGCACGTCCTCCTCCCTTCTGCGTGCGCCGCTGGTGCTGCTGCCGTGCCAGGTCGAGGGCGCGCTGAACCCAGGCCCGCGACCCGCGTGGCTGTTGGTGGTGCCGTGGCGCACCCGGTGGGGGTGCGCCACGGCGGCGCAGAAGGTGAGCGCGGCCCGGTCTCTCTCCGGCCGCCTGTCGGCCGTCACGAGGGCGTGCGAGGGCACGCTGGGTCGCTGGTGCGATCCAGTGCTGGAAAGACCAAGGTCGACGGCGCGATGAATCGCGCCATGCGCTCACGCGCGTCGGCGGAGCCGGTGGCGGACCGAGCTCCGGCGACGGCTGCGCCAGCTTCGGTTATCGCCGGTCAGCCCGGTGCGGGCCCGGCGGTACGAGTCGGCGTGCCGTCGCTACTGCGCGGTGCGGCTGCGCGACCTCGTCGGTCGGTTGTGCATCAAGCCCCCTCCTGCGAAACACCGGCCGCGCCGGCGTCCCTCGGTTCGTCCGGCCCCCGTAGCCGGCTCGGTTCCCCTCGGGCGGACCACCCCTGTGGGGTTTCCCTGCCCCCGCGAGACGACTCTGACCTGGCGTTCCCTAGTGAAACGTCCATATCAGTTGCCGTCCCTGCTAGACAGAGGATATGCCCAGCCGCCAAGATGTCAACTGATGTGGACGTATCGGGCTCGATCACCTATGTTTGGCGACCGGGCGGTTACGGACCGTCGAGAAGATTCCCGGACAGACGAGGAGGCGGGTTGCCATGGCGGAGGCATCCACGCTCGCGGAGATCATCGACAAGCTCTTCAAGACGGTGACGCGGTCCAACGGCAGCGAGCACTCCATGGAACACGTCGCAAAGTGGTGCGCGGCCTGGCTGAAGGAGCGCCACCCGACGAAGACCTTCTCCAAGGAGTACATGCGCCAGCTGCGCGGGGGAATCGCGGACAACCCGACCAAGGGGCACCTCGAGGCGATCGCAGCCTTCTTCGAGGTCGATCCGGCGATCTTCTTCGACTCGGAGAAGTCCCGGCAGATCCAGGCCGATCTTGATCTGGTGGTGGCGCTGCGCGACGCCGACGTGCACTCGGTGGCGCTGCGCGCGCTGAGCCTCACCCCGGCCCACCGGGAACAGGTCCTGGAGTTGATGCGCACCCTCCAGGCCAACCAGTCCGGCGGGGAAGGCCGCGCCGCGAAGGCGGAGTAGCCAACATCCAGGCCGAACTGGGCGGACTACTGGACAATTCGCGGTCAAATGGCTGAAACCCCCTGACGGAGCGTGCCGAGCCCGACACCCTTTGGGTCATGGACTCAGGTGCACCGGCCCGGCAGCGCGAACAGGCGCTCCCGCAGCCGCACGTCGTCCAGCCCGGTCTGAGCCGTGACCGCGGGCCTGGAATCGGGTGAGCGTCATGGCCGTCCCCGACTGTCCGCTGTGCGCCATGGTCAGCGGCACTACGCGCGTCGTGACACTGCGGTGCTGGCCGGACGTGATCGCCGTCCAAGCCCCGTCACCGCGCGCCCCTGGTCACGTGCTGCTCATCGCCACCGACCACTTCGACGACGTCGCCGCCGCCCCGCACGTCGCGGGCGTGGTGATGGTCGCGGCCGCGGAGCTCGCCGCCGACTACCCGTGCTGCACCATCCTCGCCACGCGCGAGGAGGCACGGGCGGGCGATGAGCCGCCTCACCTGCACCTGGACCTGATCCCGCGCGCACCATCGAGCGAGTTCGTCCGGACCGGCACGGCCGACTCCCTCGCGTCCATCCGCGGTTCCGGACCATTCAGCCGACGGCCGGGGTGACCCGGCACAGCACGTGGTGCTGCGGGCCCGACGCCGACAGCCGCATCCCCGTGCCGACCAGCGTCACCCGCGTCCACCCGCGTCGGCCGCGGGTCGCCAAGCGGACGGTCACCGGGCCGATCGTCTCGGCCGGCCGCGTTGCCGCCGCTTTGAGGAAGCCACGCAGCGCGGGGAGGTCGTCGGGATGTGCCATCTTCGGCAGATGCCGGTCCGCGGGCAGCTCGATGCCGAGGACGGCGAAGTTCGCCGAGGTCATGTAGATGTGTTCGTAGCTGGTGTCGATCGCGCACAGCGGATCGGCCGACACTGCGAAGGCGGCGTCGAGCACCGCGGCCGTGGACGGCGCCGGCGGCCTGGCCCCGTCGTTCTCGACGCGGGTGCTGACCCCGCGGAACCACCTGTCCGGTCCGGCGCCATCGACGTCACGGCGCCCGGCCAGGCGCACGTGCACCCGACTCCCCTGCGCGGTGCGCGCGGCGAAGCTGTGGATGAGCAGGCCGTCGGAGGCCGCGGCCTGGAAGGTCTCCAGCACCCGCTGGATGTCGGCCCGATGGGCACCGGCCACGACCTCGTCCAGCCACTGCGCGGCTTCCCACCAATGCGGCTCCTCGCCGTCCGGCACGGGGTGACCGTGCACGGTGAAGGTGTCCGGCGACCAGTAGAGGCGCATCTGCTGGTCGGGGCCGGGCGGGGTCGCGTGCCACTCCCAGCCGCCGACCAGCGGCGGCTCGGGCAGCTCGGTGCCCTCGGGGACGTAGCAACCGAGCACGGCGAGCACGGCGCCGCTGGCCGGCCCGAGGATCGGCTGGACACGAACTGACCAGCGGCGGCCGAAATCCTCGGCGACCTGGGCGCGAGGGCGCCGCTCCTGGGCGGCCAGGCGCATCCGCGGAAGCAGGACCCGGCGGGCGGTGACATCCAACCTCGGCGAGATGCCCTGGTAGAGGGCCTGGCCGATGGCCAGTAGGTGGAAACGCGCGTCGAGCAGGATCCACTGCCCGGCGTGCCGCCAGCGATCTCTGCCGGCCTCGCGGGGTCCGGTCATTCGGCCAGGGGCGATCGTGATGAGGTCAACATGAGCCGGCGGGCGTCCGTCGTCCCGCCCGCACGCGGCCGCGCCCGGCCACAACCCTCGCCACGCTGTCCATTGTGGAGTCCATGCCGGTATTCCCACTGTTCACGGGTCACTGGTCAACTCTATGTGGCAGATTGCACTAGGCCAGTCGGCCGACATCCCGCCACGAAAGATCGCTGAGACGGGTGAACAAGGCCAACTACAGCACGTGACACCTCCTGCTCAAACGGGGTAACCCGAGCGGGCTGACGCGCCGAGGTCACGAAAACCGTACAGTCGTCGTCGGTTGATCCGATAGTGTTGATGAAGTCGTGACCATGCAGCCTATGCGCTGGTCACAAGGGCTCGTTCCCGTTGGTCGTCGGGCGTAGCCGGTCCCAGAAGGGGCTCGTGGCATGCGGTGCCGCGAGCCGGGACACCGCTGCACTGAGACACGGGGCGTGATCGGCTCGTCCGTTCGTGATGAGTCAAGGACCAACCGGGGAGCTTGGGCCGGGCGTGGCAAAGGGGGCCGCGTGATCCAGACCCGTGTCGACGAAGCGGATGCCGGGCGGCGCGGCCGCGTCGCCTGTTGATCGTCGAACGTGTCGGGGGGACACGCATGGTCAGCAGTACCCAGCACGATCACCTGGTCCGCGAGGGGGGCACGCCGACGGACGAGTACGTCTCGCCCGCCAGCCCATCGCTCCTACCCGCGGAGATGAACAGCTTCATCGGCCGCGGCAGCCTGCTCAACGACGGCATGCAGCTGCTGCGGACCGCCCGCCTGGTGACCTTGATCGGCACCGGAGGCGTCGGGAAGACCCGCCTGCTGCTGCGGATGGCCAGGGAACTGGTCGACGCCGGCGCGTACAAGCACGGCGTAGTCGTGGTGCGGCTTACCGACCTGAAGGAGGCCGACGACCGGCTGGAGTCCACGATCGCCGGCGAGCTGGGCATCCTGGACAACTCCTCCACCCCCGGCCTGGCGCGGCTGGTCGAGTACTTCCGGCACCGGCAGATGCTGTTGATGCTGGACAACTGCGAGCACCTGGTCGGCCAGTCGCCAGGGACCGGCCAGGTGCCGCGCCTGCTGACCACGCTGCTCAAGGCCGCGCCGGGTCTTCAGGTGATGACCACCAGCCGGGTGCGGCTGGGGGTGCAGGGCGAGCACTTGCTGATCGTCCCGCCGTTGTGCATCGGCACGGGCGATTGTGGGCGTGACGGCGACGAGAACGGGGTGCACGAGGCCCAGCAGCTGTTGATCGACCGGGCGGCCGCGGCCGGGGTGCGGATCTCCGAAGAGGAGTACCCGCTGGCCGCGCGGCTGTGCCGGCTGCTCGACGGCATTCCGCAGGCCATCGAGCTGGCCGCGCCGCTGCTGTCGGCGATGACGCTCCAGGAGATGGTCGAGCACCCGAGCAGGCTGCACCTGCTGGCCGACGGGCCGCACGAGCAGAGCCACCACCGCACGCTGCACGCCATGATCGACTGGTCCTACGACCTGCTCCCGGCGCCGGAACGCCGCGTGTGGGCGTTGGTCTCGGTGTTCGAGGGCGGCTTCGACCTCGAGGCGGCGCAGGCGATCTGCGGCGGCCGCGGCATCGAGGCATCGGAGGTGCTGGGCCTGCTCGCCCGGCTGGTGCGGCAGTCCCTGCTCGTGGCGCAGCCTCACGCCGGCCGCACCCGATACCGGATGCTGGAGACGATCCGCGAGTACGGCCAGGAGCTCGTCGCCGCCGCCGGCGAAGAGACCGAGCTGCGCCGGGCGCACGCGGAGTACTTCGACGAGCTCGTCGCGCGGTGCGCACGCGAATGGTTCGGGACCGGCGAGATCGGATGGATGCGCCGGTTGCAGGTGGAGCTGCCGAACCTGCGCGCCGCGCAGGAGTACTTCCTGTCCCTCCCGGCCAGCGCCGAACGCGGACGGGACATGGCGATCCGTGCGACGGGGACCCGGTTCCTCGTCTTCGCCGGCAAGCTGAACGAGGCGCGCCGGATGCTGGCGATGGGACTCGACGGCTGCCCCGACACGCCGAGCCCCCAGCGAGCCGCCGGCCTGTCGATGTCGTCCTGGATCGCGCTCATCCAGGGCAACCATGCCCTGGCCAAGCCGCTGCTGGCCCAGGCCGAGGAAGTCATCCGCCAGCTCGGGACCGACGAGCCGTTCGGGCCGCTGCTCTACGGGCAGGGCACCCAGAAGCTGCTCACCGAGCCCGACCGGGTCAAGGCCCGGGAGGCGCTGGAACTGCTGTCCCGCGCGGAGCTCGCGCTGCGCACCCAGGGCACGCCCGGCGACGTGTTCATGGCGATGCTGTTCCTGGGCATGGCCGCTTCGTTCCTCGACGACGCCGAGCGCGCCTTCGCCGAGGCCGCGCGGGTGCTCGAGGCGGCCCGCCTATCGGGCGCCCAGTGGTGTTTCTCCTGGGCGTTGTGGAACAACGCGCTGGCCGAGGTGCTGCACGGCGACCCGGACGAGGCCGCACGCCTGGCCAAGCAGGGGCTGCGCATGCAGCAGGCGACCGGCGATACCTGGGGGCCGACGTGGAGCCTGTGGCTAATCGCCGTCATCGCCGCGGCTCGCGGGGACTACAAGCTGGCGGCACAGCTGTTCGGAGGCGCCAAGGCAGGCCAGCGGATCACGGAGGCCACGGTGCTGGGCTTGCTGCCGTTCCTGCGGGTCCAGCAGCAAGCCGAGGCCGCGGCCCGGCGCGAGCTCGGCGACGCCGAGTTCGAGATCCAGGTGGTCCTCGGCGAATCGCTGCCCACCGAGGAGATCTACGCGCTGGCCGCCAAGCGGTTCCCGACGCAACGGACGCCCACGGCCGAGGAGATGCTGCCCGGCGGGCTGTCCGACCGGGAGTTCGAGGTGGCGGCACTGGTCGCCAAGGGCTTGAGCAACCGGGAGATCGGCGAGCGGCTGCACATCAGCTTCCGCACCGTCGAGGAGCACATCCGCCGGATCAACCGCAAGCTCGGCGTGGCCAAGCGGGTGGAGATCGCCGCCTGGTACCTCGCCGAAGCCGGGAAATGACCCGTAGCGGCCGGCCGCCCGAGGTCGAGGCGGCCGCCGCGGGGGTCAGCCGCCGAGCCGGACCGGGAGCCCGACGTAGCCGTTCATGATGGCGCTGGGACGCCGCTGGAGCTCGTGCGCGGACGCGGCCAGCCGGGCGTTCGGGAATCGCTGCGTGAGGGCGTGCAGCACGATCTCGGCTTCCATGCGCCCCAGTGGCGCGCCCAGGCAGTAGTGGATGCCGTGGCCGAACGACAGGTGGGCGGCGGCGTCGGCGCGCCCGAGCACCAGGTCGGTCGCGCGGGGAAACCGGCTGTCGTCGCGGTTGGCGCTCTGCAACCACACGAGCACGATCTCGCCGGCGGGGATGACCACGCCGCCGTATTCGACGTCCTCGGTGGTGAACCGGTGGGTGGCCATGCGCACCGGGCTGTCGTAGCGCAGCGACTCCTCGATCGCCGCGGGCACCAGGCCAGGTTCGCCGGCGAGCCGGCGCCACCGGCTCGGTTCGGCCAGCAGGTGCCGCACGGTGTTGCCGATGAGGTTCGTCGTGGTCTCGTGCCCGGCCACGAACAGCAGGAACAGGGTGCCCATGAGTTCGGGCGGGCTGAGCTGGTCGCCGTGCTCGGAGGTCTGCACCAGCGCCGAGAGCAGGTCGTCGCCGGGGACGGCGCGCCTGGCGGTGATCAGGCGATCGAAGTACCTCTCCATCTTGCGGGAGGCGGGAAGAGCTCGCTCCGGCAAGTCCTCCATCAGCGCCGCGGTCCATTCCCGCAGGTACTCGCGGTCGTCGAGCGGCACCCCGAGCAGCTGGCAGATGACGTTCAGCGGAAGCGGGAAGGCGACGGTGTCGATCAGGTCGACCGGGCGGTCGACGGGAAGCTCGTCGAGCACCGCGGTGGTCAGCTGCTCGATCCAGGGTCGCATGGCACGGACCCGGCCGCGGGTGAACTTCGCCGCGACGAGGGCGCGAAGCCGGGCGTGAGCCGGATCGTCGTTGAACATCATGTGCGGCGCGAACATGTTCGACAGGTCCGCTTCCTGCCCGGCCTCGGCGAGCTGGTCGCGGATGATCGCGGTGAGGCCGGCGTTGTCCTTGCTCAGGCGTGGGTCGCTGAGCGCGGCGCGCGCGTCGTCGTACTGGCTGATGACCCACACGCGGACCTGATTGGGCAACGTCGCGCGATGCACAGACGCCTGGGGACGCAGCGCGTCGGCCACCGCCAGTGATTGGTTCCAGTAGTTCTCGGCGAACAGGGCTGTCGTGCAGGGCGTCATGCCGGATGCCTTCCTCGTGCGCGACGCCCTGCACCAGCGGGAGTGCGGCCACATCGAGTGCAGTGCATCGGAGGCGGCGGTGATGGCGCGCGTCAACTTCATCCCGTCATTTGGCGGGCCTACTTCGAGCATCTGCGAAAAAGGATTCAGGCACCATCAGGGTAAGCACGTAATTTCCCCGAGCTAGACCACGTACTCGATACGAACGGACCACGTAACGTCTTGAGGGAGACCACGTATTGCAATTCTTTTCGGGCACGCTCGTTTAAATGCAAACAATTATCTGGTGCGGCTGGCGATGGTCGAAGAGTGCTGGATCACAGTCGGCGGGAGGTGGGCGCCGGGTCAGACTCCACGAGGCGGGCACACGTCACTGATGACGCTCTGGTCAGGAGTTACTACGTAGCGTTGACGGCTACGTGGCGCTGCGCACAAGGGCTACGTGGTTTCCCTGACATTTCACTCAAGCCTCGTGGAAAATCGGTTACCGAGATGTGTGGAAGCTCGTTGACAACGCCACCGTCTGGCCTATTGTGGCTACGTCGATGAGCCTCCGTTCCGAGGGTGTTCCGCCGTGCAGGGGATGGCGGAAAAAACGGAGTCCGGAGGCTCATCGGCATCGAGGGGCAAGGGGGTAAGAACGTGCCAATCGGCTGCCACGGAAAGCGGGTGCGCGGCTCATCGTGCCGCGCCGCGCTTGTCGAGCGCACGGCCGCCACGCGGGACGCGCTACGAGAGACTGCACGAGGGGAGGCCGTGCGTTGAGTACCGCCGTGCAGGACATGGCCACGCGGTGCGAAGAACTGATCGACACCCTGGTCATTCCGCGCCCGTTCGACATCGACCGCTTTCTGGCCTCCCTGGCCGAGAGGCGGGGGAGGAGGATCCAGCTGATCCCCGGACGGCTGGGTGCCGACCAGCCGTGCGGGATGCTGATCAGCACCACCGAGATCGACTACATCTACTGCGCGAGCAACGTGTCGCCGTTGCAGTCTCAGCACACGGTGATGCACGAGGTCGGCCACCTGCTGTTCGACCACTGCACCTCGGTGTCGGACTGCGGCGAGGCGCCGCGCGTGGCCGGGGACGACGCCCTGCGGCTGCTGCTGCCGACGTTGTCGCCCGCGCTGGTGCGCCGCATCCTGGGCCGCACCGTCTACGCGACCGACCAGGAGCGCGAGGCGGAGCTGTTCGCCTCACTGGTGCTCTCGCGGGTCAGCTCGACCCGGGACGCCTATGTCGGTCTCACACCACGACGACGGCACGGTGACGACCTGGTGGGGCTGGAGTCAGCGTTCGGCCACCCGGTCCGCGCCGGCGGTCGGCGTGGTTGACCTGCTGGCCTACCTCTGTTCGGCGCTCACCTTGGCCGGCGCGGCGGCCAAGATCCTCAGCGCCCGCGGCACGCCGATGAGCACGAGCCGGAAGTACCTGGTGGCCGCCATGGTGTGCTTCGCGCTCGCCCTGGCGGTGACCGCGCCGGCGACGCTCGCAGCGGCGCGGTGGCTGGAGCCGATGGACAACAGCGTCCGGCTGCTGGGCAACGCGCTGGCGATGGGCGCGGCGTTCTGCCTGATCGGCGTGCTCAACTACGCCGCGGCCGGACCGGACGCGCGGCGCCGGTCGGTCATCAGCGCGGGCACGCTGGCCGGCTGCGTCGCAGCGATGACCGTCCTGCTGGTGCTGGCCGACACCGACTACACCCCGCAGTTCGCGGCCACCTACGGTCGGGACCCGCGGATCGTCGCCTACCTGACGCTGTACCTGGCCTTCATGAGCTGGGGCCTGATCAGCTTCCTGTCGCTGGTGCGCCGCTACGTGCGCGCCCGCGAACTGCACCCCTTGCTGCGCACCGGTTTCCGCATCGTCCTGGGCGCAGCCATCCTCGGCCTGGTGTGGGCGGCGTGGAAGGGCGCAGGGGTGGTGGTGCTCGCCGTGACCGGCCACGCGTTGCCGTTGCAGGCGGAGATCGCCGAAGGGCTGGCTCTGCTCTCGATCGGCGTCGGCACGGCCGGTGCCACCTTCACCAGCTGGTGGCCGGCGCTGCGCAACCTGCCGGTCCGTTGGCAGGTGTGGCACGCCACCCGGCGCCTGACCCCGCTGTGGCGGCAGGTGGTCGAGGAGGTGATGCCGCAGGTGCAGCTGGACGAGCCCGAGCAGGGACGGCTGACCCGAGCCGAACGTGCCGAGTACCGGCTCTACCGCCGCACGCTGGAGATCCGCGACGCACAGCTGGCGCTGCGGCCCTACATCCCGCCGCAGATCCCGGGCTGGGCACTGGCAGCCGCCGGCGAACGCGGCCTGAGCCCCGTCGCCGGAGACGTCCTGCTGGAGGCAGCCGAGCTCGGCGCCGCCCTCGACGCCTACCGGGCCGGGCAACGACACCATCCCGAAGTCGTCGACGTCGTCATGCCCCAGCACTCCCCCGCCACGCCGGACCTGCTCGCCGAGGCCCGCTGGCTGATCCAGGTCGCCGCCATGCTGCGCCGCGACCCCGACGTCGCCGCGCTGCGCGGCCGCGCAGCGGTCACGGCCGCGCACGACAGCCCCGGCGACACCCCGCGCGCGCGGTGACAACGAGTCCGGCCCCGGCACCTTCGCGGTGCCGGGGCCGGACTCGTGTCGTGTCGTGGCGAGACGGGGGCGGGGATCAGGGGCGCAGTTCGTGCACCACGTTCTCCAGATGCGTGCCGACCTCCGCGAGGGCTTCGCTCGCTGCTTCCAGCTCGTCGGTCGAGCTGAGGAAGTCGCCGACGGTCTCGCCGCAGTCGCCGAGCACATCCGAGATCTTGGACAGCGCCCCGTCCAGTCCACCGACCAGCTCGTGCAGCTGGCTCTTGCGGACCTGCTTCAGCTCCGTGGCCAGGGCCTCCCGGTCGACGGAGCCGAGCACCGCGGTGAACGCCCGCACCGCGTCCTGGACGCGGTCCAGCGCCGGCAGCGCGCCCGGCGCGACCCGCATGATCTGCTCAGCCAGCTGCTTCCTCGCGCGGACCACGATCTGGTGGTGGTCGAAGGCCACCGACTCCGGATCGTCGATGATCGCCTCGGCCAGCATCCAGCGGGCCTCGCTGGCATCGTCACCGGCGGTCGGCACCGGGCAGTCGGGCAGTACGGCGCCGAAGGCGACCGACAGCACCCGCCGGCGCGGGTCGCGGTCCGGGTCGCTGCTGGATCCGATCTCGGTCAGGTCTTCGGCGAGTACGTGGATGCCGCACTCCTCGCCGAGTTCGCGCACCGCGGCCGCGGCCAGGTCCTCTTTCTCCTCCAGCAGGCCGCCGGGCAGCGCGCGCCGACCGGCGTGCGGCTCCCACAGCCGGCGGATCGTCAGTACCCGCAGCCGACCCTGGTCGTCGACGCCGAACAGCACGACGTCGGCGGCGACCGTGGTGGGCGGCGGGTCGGTGTAGCCCTCGGCGGCCGTGCCGATCGCGGTGTCGGCGGGCTCGGTGGTCGTGTCGATCATGAAGGTTGCCTTCCAGAGTTGAAGCGGTGTTGCGGAAATGGGGTTCGAGACGACCCGGCCCGGACATCGCGTGGTGGTGATGTCCGGGCCGGATCTGGGTGGCTCGCCAGAGGGTCCGAGGTCAGCGCGTCCACCGGGGATCCGGGCGCAGCGGCTGAGTGGCGTCGGGCGAGCGATCGCGCAGGCGCATGGTGCGCACCCGCTTCTGCACGGGGGTTTCCTGGTAGTCGGGGTAGCGCGGCTGGCGCTGGACGGCCCGCTTGCGCAGGGCCAGCACGAGCGCGGCCAGCAGTGCCACGGCGACCAGGCCGGCGAGCAGGCACCCGAGGAGGAGCCCGGCGCCCTGCCACACGATCAGCACCGGGCCGGTCGTGGGCTCTCGCTGGCCAGCCACATCCCGGCGAGCTGGGAGAGCCGGTCGTACAGCGGCGTGTCGCTCGATTCCTTGACGCCGTGGCGGCCGGAGTCGCGCAGGGTCAGGACGACGAACGCGCCGGTGTGCGTGTGGCGCCAGACGTGGACGACCTCGCCGGCGTGGCGGTGGTTCTGCCGGACGTGGGTCAGATCGGGCTCGGCGTCGCGCAGCAGGGCCATGAAGGCGGGGTCCTCCACGGGCAGGGCGAGCGCCGGTCGCTCCGGAAGGTCGGGGAACGCCAGCGACGGCATCGATGGTGCCGGTGGCGCGGAAAGCGTGCTGGTCATCGTCACTTCCTCGGATCGGATTCGGGTCAGACCTCGTCGGGGCCGGCTGCATCCGGCGACGACGGGGTGAAGAAGGCGAACTTGAGCTCGGGGGCCGTTTTCCGCAGCGAGTCCAGCATCGGGCGCAGCACCTCGGCGTCAGCCGCGCTCACCTGCGAGGGCACCTCCACGACGACCGGCCCGGATTCCGGCAGCTTCGCCAGACCGGCCGCGATGCGTTCGAGGAGCCGGGTGTGGGCTTCGGCTTCCTCCTCGTCGGGGTCCCGGGTGGGCCACTCGATGCGGAGGAGCTTCAGGATCTCGGGCATGTGCGTGCCGGGTTCGCGCCGGTCGAGTGCGTCGGTTCCGGCCGGGGCGGTCACGATGCCCTCAGCACGTTGTTCTGGGTGGCCAGCGCGGCCGGGATGTTCGCCACGGCCGGACGCCCGTTGAGGTCCCACCAGGTCAGGTGGGCGACGAGCCGGTTGAACAGCACGCCGTTGTCGGTCTGCGCGACGCGCGCGATGGCCGCGCGGTCGGTCTTGTCGTAGCGGACGTCGATGCGCACCCCGTCGCCGGTGGCGAGGTCGACGACCAGGTGCTCCTGGTGGCCGGGGTGCGAGGTGCGCCGGTAGCGCAGGGTCGGCAACCCGGCGGCGATGAGAGCGCCGGCGTGGTGGTGGTCCAGTCCGCGCAGGAACACCGCGGGCTCGGTCTCGATACAGGCCAGCAGCGCCGCGGCCTGGTCGAGCGGATCGGACATGCCGGCGGGGGCGGGATAGTCGGTCAGGACGGTCAAGACGTTCACCTCTCATGTCGTGTGACTGGCGGTTCGATGCATCCCCTTCCAGGAAGGGCGGGTCTGTCGTGGCCGAGCTGGGCGAACAGCTCGCGCAAGTCCGGATGTAGATCCGGCAGGCCAGCCGGCGCCGGCGGCGTTGGTGCGGCCGCGGGCGGAAGCTCGATGTGCTCGGGGACCAGGCCGAGGCGCTGGAGGCAGCGTTCGCAGGGCATGTGGTGGCCCAGCTCGACGAACTCGAGGTCGCCGCGCGCGAGCCGGGCACCGCAGGCGGCCCGCAGCCGCTCGGCCAACAGCAGGCCCGGCACGACGCCGACGGCGTGGACTTCCCGGCGGGATTCGCCGGTGATGCCTTTGCGGAAGCGGCCGAACAGCACGATGGGTTCGGCCGGCGAGTCAGGGTCGGTGGGCAGCACCATCCAGGAGCCCCAGGAGCCGTCGCCGGCGGTGGCCGCGAGCTGTGCGAGTTCTTCGGCCTCCTCGATCGTGGCGACCGCGCGCTCGACTGGGGTGTCCCCGATACGGCCGCGTACCAGGAACGGCGCGCTGGGCGCGTGCGCTGCCTGATCCATCGCGGCTCCCGATGCCGGTTGGTGCAGCAGCCCCCTCGCTCGAGGGGTTCCACGAGGGGGCCACCGCTGTCTGGGGTGGCGGGCCCCTGCGGGAGGGGGAGGCCGCGAGGGCCCGCCACGTTTCCTTCGTTGGCGAGTCCCCAGGGAAGGCGGGGGACCTTCGGGACACGCCGTTTCTTCTTTCGGCGCCGGGAGAGGGCCGCTGTGCACGACTGGGGGGCTGCCGCGCGAGCCCTCCCCCGACAACTCGGAAGGTCGACTACCGTTGCGATCTAGTACCCGACCTATGTAGAACATAGTCCAACTAGTCTTTAGCTAGTCAAGGACGCCATTCGGGTGAACGGCCGCGGTATGCGGCCGGAGACATGGGTGACACAGCCACGGAATGTGGCCCGACCCAGGAAGGGCACGATGAACGGGAACGTGAGT
>NZ_BAAGUJ010000018.1:0-169550 GCF_054781455.1 Amycolatopsis stemonae
GTGGGTCACGAGGGCCTCCGTTGATCGGTGTAGACGTCGCAATCCACACCGAACCCGGAGGCCCTCCCTTATGCCAAGATCATCCGGTCACGTGTCGCCACGATCGCAACCTCCCCGGACAGAACAGCTAGGGCGTGTGCTGCTCGACCTGACGCGCGAAGCGCCCGAAGCGGCGAAGCGCGTCGTCACGGTCAGCCCGGACGTCAGCTCGACGACCAACCTCGGCGGCTGGGTCAACAAGGTCGGCGTCTGGTCGGCGACCGAACGACGCGACTGGTTCGAGGACGACCCCGAGACGATCATGCACTGGCGCGAGAAGCCGACCGGTCAGCACGTCGAGCTGGGCATCGCCGAGACGAACCTGGTCGGCCTGCTGGGCGAGCTGGGCGCCACCTGGAGCCGCTGGGGCGAGCCGCTGCTGCCCATCGGCGTCATGTACGACCCGTTCGTCGAACGCGCGCTGGAGCCGTGGTCGTTCGGCATCTACGCGGGCGGGCAGTCGATCCTCATCGGCACGCCGTCGGGCGTCACGCTGGCTCCGGAAGGCGGCGCGCACCAGTCGATCACCACGCCGTCGATCGGCATCGAGCAGCCCGGCTGCGTGAGCTACGAGCCGGCGTTCGCGATCGACACCGAGTGGACGCTGCTGGCCGCGCTCGGCCGGCTCGGCAAGCCGGGCGGCACGTCGTCGTACTTCCGGCTCTCGACTCGCCCGGTCGACCAGACCCTGGCCGACGTGCCCGCCGACCCGGCGGCGCGCGAACGCCGTCGCCGCCAGGTCGTGGCCGGCGCGTACCTGCTGCGCCGCGCCGCTTCGCCGGCGGTGACGCTGGTGGCGATGGGCGCGCTGGTGCCGGACACCCTGGCGGCCGCCGAGCGGCTGGCGCAGGTGGGCGTCGAGGCCGACGTCGTCTGCGTGACCAGCCCGGGCCTGCTGTTCGAGGCGCTGCAGGCGCGGTCGGGCCGGGGGAGCGGCGAGTCGTGGATCCTCGACCAGGTGTTCCCGGCTTCGCGGGCTCGCCCGTTGGTGACGGTCCTCGACGGGCACCCGCACACGCTGGCGTTCCTGGCCGGGGTCAACCGGGGGCCGTCGGTCGCGCTCGGCGTCACCGGGTTCGGGCAGTCGGGGTCGTTAGAGGACGTCTACCGCTACCACGGCATCGACACCGACGCGATCATCCGGGCCGCGCTGGACGCCGTCAGCTGAAGGTCGCGGCCGCCAGCATGGCGTCCGTGGCCGCGTCCCGGCCGGCGGAGGTCCCGTACTGGACGACGAGGATCTTGCTCGTCGGCAGCCACCACATCCGGACCTCGTGGTTCTGGCTCGCGTCCTTGCAGGTGACCTGCCAGTGGCCGTACTCGGCCTTCTTGGGCCCGATCGGCTTGAAGCCGGACTCGACGAGGTTGCTGCCGGTCGCCTCGGAGCCGTCGCCGGGCGGCGAGGCGGGCGTGATGCACGTCGGGACGTCGGTGCCGGTGTACCAGCCGAAGGGCCGTTTCGAGCTGGGCAGGTTGAGGGGCGCGTTGGGGTCCGACGTCGCCTCGCGCAGGTCCAGGAGCCGTGCTTCGCAGACGGCGGAGCCTTCGCCGACGCAGCCGTCGAGCAGGCCGTCCTGGCTCTTGTCGGTGTACTTCGCCCCCACGGGCAGGGCGACGTGCATGGTCCCGACGACGACCTGCGGGCCGGCCACCTTCGTCACGGTCGGGACGGGCTGCGCCTGCCCCGCGGTCGACGTGCTGCAGGCGGCGGCGCTCAGCACCACCGCGACGGCCACGACGCTGTGCCGGAAGGACACGGGCTCACCTCTTTCGTCCGCGGGTTGGACTCCCGGACGGCCCTCCCGGTTTCGCCGGTGACCTGGCATACATCCGGCCAGGGCGGCCCGGGCGGGGCTGGTGGGCGCGTGGGACACTGGTCAGGTTATGACTGCCCTCCCGCTCGTCTTCGACGCCCCCAAGCGTGGCCTGCCGCCGCGCCACCTCGCCGACCTCACCGTGGCCGAGCGCGCCGCCGCTGTGGCCGAGCTGGGGGAGAAGCCGTTCCGCGCGAAGCAGCTGTCGAACCACTACTTCTCCCGTCTGACGGTCGACCCGGCGGAGATGACGGACATCCCGGCGGCGTCCCGCTCGCGGCTCGTCGAGTCGTTGATGCCGACGTTGCTGACCGAGGTCCGCGCCCTGGAGGCCGACAAGGGCGCGACGCGCAAGACGCTGTGGCGCGCGCACGACGGCACGCTGCTGGAGAGCGTCCTGATGCGCTACCCGGACCGTGCGACGCTGTGCATCTCGAGCCAGGCCGGCTGCGGCATGGCGTGCCCGTTCTGCGCGACCGGCCAGGGCGGCCTCGATCGCAACCTGTCGACGGCGGAGATCGTGGACCAGGTCCGCTCGGCGGCGGCGGTCATGCGCGACGGCACGATGCCGGGCGGCCCGGGTCGGCTGTCGAACATCGTCTTCATGGGCATGGGTGAGCCGCTGGCCAACTACAAGCGCGTCGTCGCCGCGGTTCGCCGGATCACGGATCCGGCTCCGGGTGGGCTGGGGATCGGGCAGCGTTCGGTGACGGTGTCGACGGTGGGTCTGGCGCCGGCGATCCGGAAGCTCGCGGACGAGAAGATGCAGGTGCGTCTCGCGGTGTCGCTGCACACGCCGGATGACGAGCTGCGTGACACGTTGGTTCCGGTGAACGAGCGGTGGTCTGTCGATGAGGTGCTTTCCGCGGCTCGGTACTACGCGGACACGTCGGGACGGCGGGTGTCGATCGAGTACGCCCTGATCCGGGACATCAATGACCAGCCGTGGCGGGCTGAACTGCTCGCGAAGCGGCTGCGCAAGCACCTGGGCCAGTTGGTGCACGTCAACGTCATTCCGCTGAACCCGACGCCGGGGTCGAAGTGGGACGCGTCGCCGAAGCCGGTGGAGCGGGAGTTCGTGCGCTTGGTAAACGCCGGCGGGGTTGCGTGCACGGTGCGGGACACCCGGGGCCAGGACATCGCCGCGGCCTGTGGTCAGCTGGCGGCTGAAGGCTGATTTTGTTCGTGTCGATGATGGAGTGTTTGTCGTGATGTATGCCCCCAGCCTGTTGGATCCGGCTGCGGAGGAGCTTCGGCTCGCGGACTTCACCGGCGCGACGGACGTCGCCCGTGGAGCGCGGACGCTGCTCGGTGAGCGGTTCAGTTCGGTGACGTTCATGTACGTGCTGATGCGCGCGTTCGAGGTGGAGTACAACGCGGCGCGGGATGCTTCGCGGTGGCACGAGTTCCACGGCGGCCCTCGGGCGTTGTCGGACTCAGATCTGGAGAAGTTGCTGGCTCCGTGGCTTGGTCGCTGACCCGGTTCAGCTGAGCCGGTAGAGGTGTCCGCCTTGGACGGCGAGCACGGTGATCGGGCCATTCGCGGTGCCACCCGTAGCCTGCCACGCGGTCGCGCCGGCTGGGGCTGTCGCGGTTTGGCCTGCGGTGAGCGGCAGACCTGTGGTGCCGCCGCCGGTGATCGTGCCTGTCTGGTCGGTGATGACCACGCAGTCCGGGCGCGTGCCGTCGACGACGGCCCAGCCGGTGATGATCGCGCCCGCGTCGGTGGCGGGAGCGTCCAGTGCTCCGTGTGCCGTGCCGGAGCCGGTGGCAGACACCGGCTGGGCGGTCGTCGGATCCAAGTGGCCGCCCAGTTCGGGGCCGTGGCAACCGAGCGTGAAGCTGTCGTTGAAGGGGTAGGCCTGTAACGCGCGGGCGGCTGGGGCGGCGGCGCGCTGGATGTGGAGCTGCTCCAGAGCCGCGGGTGCGTCGACGCGGAGGGCGATCGCGGACAGACTGAGCGGCGCGTAGCTGCGGCGCACTTCGTCGGCCTTGCCGCCGCCGATGGCATGGGTGACCAGGGAGAGCGCGACAACCGCCACGACGAGGTACCGCCGTGACCACTGTGGACGGTGCAAAGTGGTCAGTACGAGCAGTGCGATGGTGGCCAGCGCCGCTACTAGGACGTATCGGCTGATGAGGCCGACGTTACCCCCGGGGACGTTGGTCGTGGTCCGCCCGAGCGCGAGCATCGCGGCCAGCGCGAAGGCATAGCAGGCCAGTCCCGCCCATCCCGCGTCCGTGGCCGGCCGCTCGGTGACCGTCCGGCGCAGCAGCAGGACGAGCAGGGCGACGGTCAGTCCGCCCGCGATGACCGCGAGTACGGCGATGTCCACCGACCACAGTCCGCCGACGGCGGCGGCGATGACGGAAACGCGTCCGTCCGGGTCGAAGGCGGACGTCGCCCCGGACTGCGTTCCTGCGGGCTTGGTGAACCACCAGGCTGCGAGGACGACCAGGCCGACCACCACGAGGACCACGACGCGGAGCCGGGGTTCCCTGCGCAACCAGGCGACGACGGCGATCACGAACCAGATCGGCAGCGCGGCGCCGAAGCTGAGACAGCCCAGCACGGCAGCCACGTAAGCGGTGATCGGCCGACCGTGGTGCGCACAGGCGACGGCGATCGTGCAGAACGTGACCGCGGGGACCCAGCTGATGCCGTTCGTGCTCTGCAGCCACAGTTCGGTGGCGTGGGAGCTGAACAACAGCCAGGACATGGTCACGGTCAAGGTCACTCGCGTCGTCGCGTTCAGGTGCCGCGGAAGCATGGTGTGCAGCGCGAACACCGCGACCGTGAGCAGGGCGATCGTCAGGACGGTCAAAACGCGGTTGTCACCGCCGAACCACGCGGCGTCGGCGTAGAACAGCAGCGACGGCACGACGAACGGCTGGTCGAGGTGGTAGGTGAAGACCTGGCCGAGCAGAAGATTGCCGTTGTCGTCGGTGATCTTCGCGAAGACGTGCCAGTAGTCGAGGAGCACGTGCATCTTCGGCGCGCGAGCCGCGGCCAGGAGAGCCAACGCGGCGGGGACGGCGGCGAAGACCCACAGCGCCGCGATGCCGAGCCGGCGCGAGGCTGTCCCGCGGACCTGCACGGTGGTGCGCGGGATCTCGGCGGTGACGGCGGCGTCGGCGAGCGCTTGCTCGGGCATGGGTCTCCTGCAGAACGGGATACACGGGATCTGGAGATCGGCTGGCATGGTAGCCGGTGACCGGTCGCTGACAAGGCGACGACCTGGGTGTACTGGATCCAGGCCGTGTTGGCAATTGTGCCCTTCGTCTCATTTGGCCGGTGTAACGGCAGTGTGAGGTTGTGGCGATGCAGGGTGCGGGCGAGGGATGAGAATTCCCGACCCCCGGGTAGACCCGGCACTACGTGTCTGGAGTGCCCGGCAGGCACTATCCCGCGGCGGCAAGCTGTGCTCCGCGGGCCATTGGGGGCGACCGCGGCGAGACGCCGGGTCGCCGGGGGAGGAACTGGCCGTGCTGCGGTTGTCGCGTCCTGTCCATCTGGTCCGTTGGGTCAGAGCGATCGTGCTCGCCCTCACGATGACCCTGCTCGTCGGCAGTACCGAAGCGATCGCGGCTCCGCCGCGGGGCGCGGATGCGCCGAAGCCGATCGACCCGCGCGAGGTCGGCCTGCTGCCGTCGGCCGCACCCGCGCCGGTGGCCCCGCAGGCGCCATCGAAGGCCGATTTCGCGGCACAGAGCCGGTTGGACGGCGGAGCGGGCACGCACTTCGATCCGCAGCGCTCGACGCCGGTGTCGTGGACGATGTTCACCACCGAGTACGTCAACGCCGATGGCACGCGCTCGGTGCGCCAGTCGAACCAGCCGATGAACGTGCAGGACGAGCACGGTCAGTGGCGGCCGGTCCAGACCACCCTCGAGACGGATCCGGCGACCAAGCGCGCCGACGCCGACAACCACCCGCTGAGCCCGTCTCTGGCGACCAAGGCCAACGACGCCGCGGTGCTGCAGGTCGAGTCCGGCGGTCACACCGCCGGCCTGGCCCTCGATCAGGCCGCGCCCACTGCGGCCGCAGTGAAGGGCGACTCGGTCACCTACCCCGAGGTCACCGTCGGCACGGACCTGGACTACGAGGTCACGCCGGGCGCAGTCAAGGAGACGATCAAGCTCAAGCGGCCCCCGGCCGACGGGCGCTCGTCCTGGAAATTCAAGCTCACCACGGGCGACCTGACCCCGAAGCTGGAGAGGAACGGATCCGTCACCCTCGCCGACAAGACCGGCGCGGCGAAGATCGTTCTCCCGCCGATCGAGACCTGGGATTCGGCGGGCAACGGCGTGACCGCCCCGGCGATGACCGGCGGCACCTACACCCTGGACAAGGCCGGCGCGGACTGGTGGCTGACCGTCGCGGTCGACTCGAACTGGCTGCGCGACCCCAAGCGCGTCTACCCGGTATCCGTCGACCCGACCTTCACCTACGGCGTCACCGAGTCGCACTCCTACCGCTCAGACGGCACCAACTGTGACGCCTGCGGCCTGCGGATCGGTAACAGCCAGGCCAAGGGCGACACCTACAACCGCAGCGTCTTCCACATGGACTACTCGCCGCTGTTCGGCAAGACCGTGGTCGGCGCGCGCATGGACCTGACCCGCAACACCAGCGTGGTCGGGTCGCTCAAGACGTGGAACGCGAACCTCTACCACGCCTCGGCGTTCAACTACAACGGCGTCGGCGGCTACATGACCAGCGCGCTGGTCGGCGACGTCGGCAGCTTCGTCGGCGAAGGCATGACCGGGTTCATCCGCGACCGCGTCAACGCCCGCGACGGCTCGGTCTTCTTCATGATGATCGGCGCGGAGAACGCCGGTACGTGGACGTACAAGAACCTCAATGCGACCCTGACCGTCGACACCGGTTCCCCGGCCCCGGCGACCACCCTGGTCGGGCCGGCGGACGGCACGGTGTCGACGTCGCTGACCCCGACGTTGTCGGTCAAGCCGGTCACCGACCCGGACGGCGAGCAGGTCAAGTACTGCTTCCGCATCGCCACCGGCGCCGACGCTAAGTCTGGCGTCGTGGTCGAGTCCGGCTGCCTGACGACCCCGACCTGGACAGTTCCAGCGGGGATTCTGCAGGACGGCGTCGCCTACACCTGGCAGGCGATGACCTATAGCGGCACCACGACGATCACCCCGACATGGGTGGGCCACTTCAAGATCGACCAGCGGATCGGCGACCACGGACCCTCGCCCACCGACGACGCCGGCCCGGTAATGGTCAACCTCGCCAACGGCAACGTGACGACGTCGCAGGCAAGCCCCACGTTCACAACTGTCGGTGGCAACGCCGGACTAACCCTCACCTACAACTCGCAGCAGCGAGAAAACAAGGGCCTCAAGGCGTCCTACTTCGTCGACCTGTCGCACAACGGCCTTATCAGTGACGCCCAGCAGCCCGTACTGGTACGGACGGAGCCGCAGGTCAACGTCGACTGGGGCACCGATTCACCGTTCGCTCCGGCCTTGCCGGCGGACTGGTTCGTCGCCCGCTGGGAAGGCTTCTTCCAGGCCCCGGTCACCGGCACATACCAGTTCGCCGGCGTCCACGACGACGGCGCGGTCGTGTGGATCAACGGCGGCAAGGTCTATGACGTCGGCACCCCCAGTGACCTGAACTGGACCCAGGCGACGAACGTCTCGCTCACCGCGGGCCAGCGGGTGCCGATCAAGGTGGAGAACGCCGAGGCGACTGGCGCGGCCAAGATGCGGTTGTTCGTCCACACCACCGACAACACCACCGTCGCATCGCAGATCGTGCCAGCCGACTGGCTCTACACCAGTGACCTGCCGGTGCTGCCACAGGGCTGGACTCTCTCGGCCGACCTCGACGGCGACGGCGCGAGCTACACGGAAGCCAAGGTCACCGACCAGAACGTCGTGCTCACCGACGCATCCGGGGCCAAGCACACCTGGACCAAGAAGAGCACCGGTGGCTATACCCCGCCGTCGAACGAGGACGGTGTCCTCGCGGTGGACACGGCCGGCAAGGTGGCGCTCACCGATGGTGGCCAGGTCTTCGCCTTCCGGTCCGATGGGAAGCTCGAAAGCCAGACCGCGACCACGGATTCGCGGAAGCCGGCGGCGCTCCAGTACATCTACGACGGCAACCCGTCGCGGTTGCGGGAGATCAAAGACCCGGTTTCGCAGCGGTCCCACGTCCTGCACTACAACCGCTTGGGCGACGACTGCTACGGCGGTACCACTCCGCCGCCAGGAGCCGCGAGCCTCCCGCCGTCGCAGATGCTCTGCCGGATCACCTACTGGGACGGCTCCGAGACGAGGCTGTGGTACGTCGGAACCGGCCAGCTCGGCCGGATCGAGGATCCGGGCGCCGAGATCAGCGACTACGGCTACAACGCGCAGGGCCTGCTCGCCGGAACTCGGGGAAGCCTGGCCAACGACTGGATCGCCGCGGACAGTGCCAACCGCAAGTCGTACGAAGGCGACCTAACCAACCTGATCACCTACGACACTGGCACCAAGCCGAAGGTGACGACAGTGGCCTCGTCGGCGCCGGCGATCGGTCAGGCTCGTCCCAGCCGGTCGTACCGGTACGACCAGGCCAACCGCCAAACCTTCACGGACGTCGCGGGCATCACGCCGGCATCCGGGTTCTTCTCGAAGGTCACCTATGACGATGCGGATCGCGCGCTTTCGGTGACCGACAGCGCCGGCAAGACGTCTGCACAGGAGTGGAACCAGAAGGATCTGCAACTGTCGGTGACCGACGCCGCCGGACGCAAAACCACCACTGTCTACGACTATGCGGATCGTGCGGTCGACACTTACGGTCCCGCGCCGGGTTCGTGCTTCACCGGACAGCTGCCCACTGCGTGCCCGGGAGGCATGGGGCACGCGCACAACGGTTACGACGAGGGCATCAACGGCCTGTCGGTGGCCTGGTACGACAACGACCAGCTCACCGGCGCGCCGAAGACCTACACCACGGGCCTCGGTACCGCGGACGGGACGCTGGTCAAGAACTGGGACACCGCAGCACCGGTGGCGAACATCCCGGCGGACCACTTCGCACTGCGCGCGACCGGTGACATCGCTTTCCCAGCGGCCGGCGACTACACGCTGCGTCTTCTCGCCGACGACGGAGTCCGGGTCTGGATCGACGACCAGCTGATCATCGACGACTGGCGCAATACGACACCCGCGTGGCGGCAAGGTGTTGTGCACACCGACAGCGCCGGCCAGACGAAGCGAATCCGTATCGACTACTACGAATTCGATCAGACCGCGCAGCTGGAATTGCACTGGACCACGCCTTCCGGGACCCAGCAACCGGTCCCGGGCAGTCAGTTGCTCCCTCGCTACGGGTTGAAGACATCGACCAGTTCGGCGGAGTCGAGCGGAGTCCAGGACAAGATCGGTGCGACCAAGTACGGAGAGAACGGTCTTGACCCGGTTTACGGCTTGGCGAGTTCCAGCCAGGCGAACCCGAGCGGGCTCAACCTGTCGGGAGGGGCTTCCTACGAGGCGCCCGGTGCCGGCTACCTCCGCAAGGTCGCCAAGACGATGCCGACCGGGGCGAAGACGACCTATGCCTACTACGGCGACACCGAAACCCGCGTCAACCCCTGCCAGCCGGGAACGCCCGCGATCAACCAAGGCGGCATGCCGAAGCTGACGACGGCTCCCGCGCCCGCGGCCGGACCGGCCCGGGTCGACGAACAGGTTTACGACGCGTCCGGACGTGTCGTGGCCGAAGCGACCGGCGGTCCCTGGACCTGCACCAGCTACGACGCGCGCGATCGGCCGCTGCAGGAGAACGTGCCAGCCAACCAGGACGCGCCCGCTCGCACCGTCAGCCACGACTACGCGGTCGGGGGTAACCCGCTGACCACGTCGGTTTCCGACGACAAGGGCGTCATCACGACGACGACGGACTTCCTCGGCCGGGTCACCGGGTACACCGATGTCAACGGCGTCCGCACCACGACGGCCTACGACCAGGTGGGCCGGGTCAGCTCGTCAACGGTCACGCCGCCGAACCCGGCTGACGCCGCTCACACGATCACGCCCACCTACGACGACGCAGGCCGTGTCGTCACTCAAAAACTCGACGGTCAGGTGCTGGCCACCGCCGGCTACGACCCTGCCGGCGAGCTGGCGACAGTCACATACGGGAACGGCAGCGCGCTCGGGTCCATCGCCAAGGACAACGGTGCCCGGGTCCTGAGCCTGGGCTGGAAGACCGGCGACGGCAAGGAGGTGGTCTCCCAGGTCGGCAGGACCGCCGGTGGAACCATCATCGACGAGTCGCTCGCGGGGAACGATGCCCGGCCGAACGCGCCGAACTACGTCTACGACGGTGTCGGGCGGCTGACCGAGGCCTATGTCGCCGGTCACCATTACACCTACGACTACACCGCGGCCGCATCCGCTTCGTGCCCGACGGGGACGCAGGCGAATGCCGGGCTGAACACCAACCGCATGCGGCTGGTGGACCAAACCTCCACCGGAACGGCCGAAACGCGCTACTGCTACGACGCCGCCGACCGGCTGATCTCCACCGAAGGGGCCACCGCCCTCGGCTCGTTCGGCTACGACGCGGACGGCAACACGACGGGCTGGAAAGCTGCGGACGGCAGCACGACGTCACTGACCTGGGACGGCTCCGATCGCAACATCGGCGTGAAGACCGTCGGGCCGAACGCCGCTCTTAACGCCGACATCGGCTACGTCCGGGACGCGACCAGCCGCATCGTCCGTCGCGATCCGCACGACTGCGACAACAACACGGCCGTCCGCTACGGCTATACCGGCGACGGCGACACCGCCGATCTGACCATGAACGCCGACGGCAGGCTCACCAGCTTGTCTCTCACCCTCCCGGGTGGCGTCCTGTACGTCAGCAAAGTCGGTTCGGACGGGGCGTTCACCCCGACCTACGATCACCCGTCCGTCCGCGGCGACTTGGTCTTGACGACTGACGCAGCGGGCCGGCAGGCCGGTGGCCTGCGCGCTTTCGATCCCTACGGCCAGCCGCTCGACGCAGCAGGTTCCGTCGACACTCAGAACGTGCCCGACAACTCGCCGGGCTCGATGGACTACGGCTGGCTCGGCCAGTACCAGCGGCCCTACGAACACACAGGCGCGCTGTCGCTGGTCCAGATGGGAGCACGTCCCTACAGTCCGCTGCTCGGGCGCTTCCTGTCCGTCGACCCGGTCGACGGCGGATCCGCCAACGACTACGACTACGTCGTCGGCGATCCGATCAACGCGCAGGATCTCGACGGCAAGATGTGGGGTTGGCTCAAGGCCGCGGTGAGCGTCGTCACCAAGGTCGCCGAAGTCGCGTCCTTCATCCCCGGTCCGATCGGAGCCGTCGCCAGCGCCGTGGCGTCGGCCGGCAACTTCGCGCAGGGGAACGTCGCGGCCGGTATTTCCTACGCGCTGGGAGCGGTGACGTGGGGCGTGACGAGGTATACCCGCCTTGTCGGCAACATCGTCGCCAAGACGCGGACGATGGGTTTCATGAGCCGGAGGTTCGGTTCGAGCTCGGCCATGCCGAACTCGATCCGCAGCGCCTACCGGGGCGCCGGTCATTCCGGAACGTGGAACAAGAGGACGGCCAAGGTGTTCAGGATAGGCTGGAGTGTGGGGAAGCACCCCAAGAACTCGACTTTCCGGGTCGGCTTGCCGTTCCTCAGCAAGCGGTTCCGGCACTACCACATCATGAAGGGGCCCAGGCGTTACTGACCCATGGCATGGACAGATCTCGATCCCGCCGAACAATCTCACGAGTGGGCGACCGCCCTGGGAGCCGCGCTGAACACGCGGCTCCCAGGTACCGCGCTCCAGGTCACCGTGCGGCAGACTGCTTCTGATGGTTTGCAGGAGATCTTGACGCTCTCACACGCTGACCGGCGAACGCCTCAGCTCGAGATCATCGTTGAATCGTCGCTGGGAATCCTGCGGATCGGCGGTGCCAACGTTTTGTACGAGTTCGACGGAGCGCCCGACGAACTCGCAAGCAGGCTCTCGTCCGTCGAGGAGCGCGGCGAGGCGGGCACCAAGCCCGTCCTGGACGAGGTCGCGCTCGTCCACCACACTCTGGCTTCGCTCCGATCCGGTTACTCGTACTTGAGGCTCCCGCTCTACGAAAGATTGACCATCCCGGCCTACTGCGGAACGGCGGCGCTGAACTGGGGGACCTACGATCTCGGCTGGCCTCCAGTGGTTTACAGGCGGTTCAGGCCGGCCTGAACCACCTCAGTTGTAAAAGAGTGGAGATGGGTGAGCCGCTGGCCAACTACAAGCGCGTCGTCGCCGCGGTTCGCCGGATCACGGATCCGGCTCCGGGTGGGCTGGGGATCGGGCAGCGTTCGGTGACGGTGTCGACGGTGGGTCTGGCGCCGGCGATCCGGAAGCTCGCGGACGAGAAGATGCAGGTGCGTCTCGCGGTGTCGCTGCACACGCCGGATGACGAGCTGCGGGATACGTTGGTGCCGGTGAACGAGCGCTGGTCGGTGGACGAGGTGCTCTCGGCGGCGCGGTACTACGCGGACACTTCCGGGCGGCGGGTGTCCATTGAGTACGCTCTGATCCGGGACATCAACGATCAGCCGTGGCGGGCGGAGCTTTTGGCCAAGCGGCTGCGGAAGCACCTGGGTCAGCTGGTGCACGTGAACGTGATCCCGCTGAACCCGACGCCGGGGTCGAAGTGGGACGCGTCGCCGAAGCCTGTGGAGCGCGAGTTCGTGCGGCTGGTCAACGCGGGCGGCGTCGCCTGCACGGTCCGGGACACCCGAGGCCAGGACATCGCCGCGGCGTGCGGCCAGTTGGCCGCCGAAGGCTGATTTTCGGTTCGATGATGGAGATTTTGTCGTGATATATGCCCCCAGCCTGTTGGACCCGGCTGCGGAATCATTGAAACTTTCGTACTTCACGGACGCGACGCAGGTTGCCCGCGAGGCGCGGACGCTGCTGGGCGATCGGTTCAGCTCGGTGACGTTCATGTACGTGCGGATGCGCGCGTTCGAGGTCGAGTACACGGCGGCGTGTGACGCGTCGCGGTGGCACGAGTTCCACGGCGGGCCGCGGGCGTTGTCGGACGCTGATCTGGAGAAGCTGCTCGCTCCGTGGCTTGACCGCTGACCCGGTTCGACCGGCCAGCGCGAGCAGTTCGCCGATTGCCGTCTCCGGGCCGCCGTAGGTGAGGTGGGCGATCGCCAGCATCGGGGCGATCACCTGGTTCCAGGCGTACAGCCGGTCGCCGTCGAGGTCGCACGCGGTCGCCACTACATAGTCCACGGCGTCGAAGCTGTTGGCCCGGACTGCTCTGACCCCAGGCGGTCCAACGCGTACAGCCCGCCGAACTGTACCGCCAGCCGCTCAGAGCCCAGCTGATCGACCGCCGGGCTGTAGAGCTCCGCGAGCCGCCGTTCCGCGGCGTCCAGGCGGGTGTCCTCGGCCATCTGCTCCTGCAGCGCGTGTGTGCGGGCCACGGCCGCCCGTTCCGACCACGCTGTCAGCAGCCACACCGCGGACGCGAACCCTCGCCACTCGCCATGCCGATCACCGTAAGGCAGGCCTCTCGGCCGCGGGTGGTGAAGCGGCGCCTGGCGAGCCGTGGGCTCGCCAGGCGCCGGTTGTCAGGCGGGGTTGTCCAACGTCAACGCCGTGCAGCGGATTCCGCCGCCGCCCTTGCGGAGTTCCGTCGTGTCCAGCTCCGTCACCGTCAGCCCCAGCGATCGCAAGTCGGCCGCGAGCCGCGGGGCGCCCGACGTCATCGTCACCGTGTGGCCGTCGCTGATCAGGTTCAGCGCGAATGCCGCCGCCTCCGCGGGAGCCACGTCGATCAGCTCCACGCCCAGGCCCCGCAACGTGCGCAGGCTCGGTGCGTCCAGTGCCGCGGGGTTGTACGCCAGGACCGAAGGGGCGATCACCGCCACCGCCAGGTCCAGGTCGTACCACTGGGCACTCGTCGTCCGCAGGGGGACGATCTCGTAGTCCAGCCGGGCCAGCGTGCGGAACGCGCGGATGTCCGTGCGCTGGCCGTGGGCCGCCAGCAGCAGCGGGCCGCACGCCAGGGCGTCGCCCTGGCCGCTGAACGCGTAGCGCGTCGACTCGACCTCGAAGCCGTGGGATTCCAGCCAGGCCCGGTGGTGCGGGGTTTCCGCCGCCCGCTCCGGGGGGAGCGTCGCCAGCACCGCGCGGTCGCCGCGGACCACCGCCGCGTTCGCCGTGTACGTCATGTCCGGGCACGCCGGGTCCGCGTCGACGAACTCGATCTTGCGGCCGGCCGCCAGGTGGGCCTCCACGATGTTCTCGTGCTCCGCGATCGCGGCGTCGACGTCCGGCTGGACGCCGACGTGCATGTACGGGTTGATTTCGTAGTCGATGCGGAAATAACGCGCGGAGCACATCAAAAGCCGTTGGTGGGTCATGGGTCACTCGTTTCGTCGGACGGGCGGGGTGGGCCTGCGGCGGAACCCGGGCCCGGGAGGCGCGCGGCCGACGAAGCGAGTGAGCGGCGTCAGCCCAGGCCGCGCAGCCGGAACAGCTCGATCGTCATCAGGTAGTCCGGCTGCGACCGGGCCGCTTCGATGCGCTGCGCGACCGTCGTGGCGGACGGGGACGGCCGCATCGCCGAGCTCACGGCACGGACCAGTTTGGCGATCATTTCTTCTCCCTGTAGGTGATGCGGGACAACGGATTTCAGGGTGCCCGGGGACGGGCCCGCGGGTCTGGCCAGATCCGGACAGCTTCATCGCGTGGCGTTGAGGAAGCCGATGACGACCGCGCCCCACCAGCACAGCTGGGACACCGCGGTGGTGAGCCCGCCCTGGACGAGCAGGCGGGCCGGGACCGGGCCCTCGACCAGCGCCATGCGCTTGCCCAGTACCGTCGCGCGCACGCCGTTGACGGCCAGGACGCCGACCAGGCAGAGCTTCACCACCGTGGCCGCGGACCCGAGGTCCGGCGAGAGCAGCGCGCCGCTCGCGACCAGGCCCGTCAAACCACCCCACACCAGCAGGTGCAGCCGGGACGCGCTGTGGACGGCCTCGCCGAACGCCAGGCGCCCCAACGCCCACAGCGCGAAGAAGTAGTCCGCGACGAGCACCGCGCCGAAGCCGAGCACGAGCGACGCGAGATGCGCGAACAACGCGACGTCGTGCCAAGCCGTCGTGGGCCGCAGCTGCGTCGACAGCCAGATCGCCGCGCCGAGCAGCATGATCGAAGCAGACATCGCGTAATAGGCCCCGTAGCGTCGTAGAGCACTGGGGCGCGGCGCGAGCGGCGGGGCGACCCGCACCGGGATGCCGTTGTCGAGCATGTCCTTGTCCTTCCGGGAAAGCCGTGGGAACGGGCTCCGCCGGAACGACCGGGGCGAAACCGGCCTGCGTCAGCGGAAAATCCGTGCTGTGCTGATTACAGGCCATCGCGGACTTGGCTGGGAGCGTTGTCCGGAAAGGAAAATCAAACCGGGGCGAACGAGGAGACGACGAGGACGGCGGCGCCGTTGCCGGACCGTCCGGGTCTAGGCGGACACGGGCCCGGCGAGGGCCGGGAGGTCGTGCTCGCCGGTTTGGGCGATGCCGAGCACGAATTCGCGCACCGGTGCCGACACGCCGTGGAGGTACGGGTCGGCGTGCGTGAGCAGCCCGGCGTCGGCGATCTCCTCGGTCAGCTCGTCCGGTGCCGGCGGCAACGCGGCGAGCTCGCCGGGCGGCGTCTGCGCGAGCAGCTCCAGCAGCTCCCGGGCCGCCGGGCCGAGCGTGCGGTAGGCGGAGGCCAGGGAATCGCGCAGGGACAGGTCCCCGACGCTCAGCCAGTCGACCGTGTTGCCGTTCAGGCGCCATTCTTCGACGACCCGCCGCAGGGTCAGCCGCGGCCGTGAGGCGATCTTCCGGATCGCCAGGTCGAGCGCGAGCGGCAGGTCGCCGCACAGCTCGGCGAGGCGGTCGCAGTCGGGCCCGGCGGACACGGCCAGGTGCGGGAGCGCCGCGGTGATCATCGCGATCGAGTCCCCGCGCGGCAGCGGGATGAGCTGCAGGCGGTGGACGTCGCGCAGGCCCAGCAGCCGTTTGCGGCTGACCAGCAGCGTCGTGCTCGTGGTGGTCTCGGCGAGCAGCGGGCGCACCTGGTGCTCGTCCCGGACGTGGTCCAGCACGACCACGAGCCGGCGTTCGGCCAGGAGCGTGCGGTAGAGGCCCGCGCGGTGGTCGAACGTGGTGGCCAGCTGGTCGTCGTCGACACCGAGGGCCCGCAGGAAGCCGTCGAGGACGTCCGCGGGTGCCGGTGCCGCCGGTGCGCCGCCGCCGTGGCGCAGGCCGCCGAGGTCGGCGTAGAGCTGCCCGTCGGTCTCCGCCGCGATGGAGTGCGCGTAGTGCAGGGCGAGGTCGCTCTTGCCGACGCCGGCCGGGCCGCTGATCACCACCGGGGTGTCGCGCGGGGACCGCAGCCAGGCCAGCTCGGTCGTCCGTCCGGTGAACCCCCGCGGCCGCTGCGGTAGCTGCGCCGGGTGCGGCGGGGTGCCGCGGCGCTGGAACAGCGTGGGTCTTCTTCGGCGGCCCCCGAACGGGGGCTGCGTATAGCCGCTCGTGGCCGCGTGCCAGTGCCGGCGCCACGCCTCGTCGTCGCCGCCGCACGCGGCGACGAACGCGAGGGTCACCTGCAGCGAGGGCATCCGGTTGCCGCTCGCCGCGCTGGAGAGCACCGACGACGAGAACATCGCCGAGCGCGCCATTTCCCGGTAGGTCGGGTTGCCGGCCCGGGCGCGCAGTTCCCGCAATTCGCGAGCGAACTGGGTGGCGATGCCACCGGACGTGTTGACGGGTTTTTCTGGTCTGCCCATGTGAATCCCTTTCCCCTTCTCACTCAGCGTCGCTCTTCGCGGTCGGTGTCTCTTCCGCTCATTGGCGGCCTTGTTAGCCCGTTCGGGTATCACGTTGACGGTTTGCGATTATTCCTGGTACTTGTTTACGCCGATCCGGCGAATGGGGGCAAAGTTCGACGGCCGCCCGCGCGCGGCAGGCGGCCGTCGAGGGGGCCGGCTCAGGCGGCGGCCGGGCGCCGGGCCGTCATGCCGAGCAGGGCGCACAGCGCCGCGACCAGGCCCAGCACGCCGCACACCCACCAGACGCCGTTGCCCAGCGCGACCCACGCGGCGACGCCGAACAGTGGCCCGAGGGCCATGCCGAGGCCGAACGTCGCCTGGTGGGCGCTGATGTAGCGGGCCTTGACGGCGGCCGGGAACGTCGACGGGTAGGCGAACATCGTCGGCCCGTTGATCATGATCCCGAAGACGAACACGACCGTGCACAGCACGAGCGCGACGGCCGAGCCGCCGCTGATGCCGAACCCGGCGACCCCCAGGCCCATCAGGACGGTCCCGGCGGTGGCGGCGACGTGGCCCGGCCAGCGCGTGACGTACGACGTGATCTTCAGCTCGCACAGGATCAGCACGGCCGACGCGGTGACGAGCACGACGCTGTAGAGGCCGGCGGAATGGCCTTCGGCGGTGATCTTCAGCGGCAGCGAGACCGTGTACTGGACGTAGATGACCGAGCCGATCAGCACCGACGCGAGGAAGAACCAGAACCGCCCGTCGCGCAGCAAGGTCGCGTACGCCGCCCGGGTGCCGCTCTTTTCGCGCGTCGCCGGCTCGCGTTCGACCCGGCGGTCGGGCAGCAGCCGCAGCGCCATGACCGCGTAGAGCACCGCGGTGGCGGAGTCGAACCACAGCAGGAGGTTCCAGTCGAGGAGGATCAGCCCGGCCGCGACCAGCGGGCTGAGCGCCGCGCCGAGGTTGAGCGCGATCCGCATCATCGAAAAGCCCATGACGCGGTCGTCGTCGGGCATCAGCTCGCTGAGCAGGACGGCCGCCGCGGGCCGGTACGCCTGGGTCGCGAGGCCGGCGAGGAGCATCGCGGCCATCAGCGGGACGAACAGCGCGGGACGGCCGAACACCGGGACGACGGCGAGGATCGCGGCCGAACCGGACATCGCGGCGGCGATCGTCGCCCGCGGCCCGGCGCGGTGGACGAGCTCGCCGCCGACGAGCCCGCCGAGGACCGAACCGATGCTGTAGGCGGCGATGACCACGCCCGCCTGGCCCGCGGAGAAGCCGCGGAAGACCAGGTACAGCACCATGAACGTCTGCACGAACGCGCCGAGCTGGTTGACGAGCACGCCGCCGAGCAGGTAGCGCACCGGCGCCGGCGTCCGGCGCAGGACGGCGCGCACGCCGGCGGGTTTTTCGGTGGTGGTCACGGCCGAGCCTCCAGGTGGCTTGCGAAGAGGGGGTGCCGCCCCTTGATCCGGGGTGACGGCTTCTTCATTGCAGCGGCCTGGCCGGTTGACCGGCAGAGTTGTCCCCGCCGGAAAATCAATTCCGGCGTGATGTGGGCAACTGAAGATTCGGAGGGTGACGCGGTTGTCGCGGATTTCGTCTTACCCGCGCCCGGCCGGACGCAGCGGTTGCTGCATCCGGCCGGTATCGGAAAATCAGAGACCGACGATCATTTCGTGATCGATTTCGACGAACTCGGTGATCAGGTCCGCGAACTTGCCCGCGATCAGTTCCTTGTAGGCCGCGGAACCGGTGTGGGCGTCGTAGGCGGCCTGGTCGGCGAAATGCTCCACGAACAGCAGGTAGTCCGGCTTGGCCGGGTCGCGGTACACGCGGAAGGACACGGTGCCGTCCTCCTGCCCGGGGCCGAGCGGCGCGAACTCCTGCACGAGCCGCTCCGCCTCGGCCTGCTTGCCCGGCTTGAGGGGGATGGGGAACACCTTCGCCAGCATGGGGGGAACCTCTCTTGTCGTGCGGTGCGCGGTCGGCGCGCCGCCGGTCGGGAACCACTCTGCCGGGCAGGTCGGAGCGCGTCCGGCCACATCCGGACACGATCGACGTGTCCGGATGTGGCTAGCGCGGGTGGTGGCCGATCGCCTAAACCTGGGGCATGACGACTTTTTCGGCCGTGGTCACGACCGGTATCTACTGTCGTCCCGGGTGCGGGGCGAAGCCGCTCGCCGAGAACGTGAAGACGTTCGAGCTCGCCGCCGAAGCCGAGGCGGCCGGGTTCCGGGCGTGCCTGCGCTGCCGCCCCTACCGCGTCGCGGGCCCGGTCGGCGCCGACGCGCCCGAGCTGGTCTGCCGCGCGGTGCAGCTGATCATCGCCGGGGTGCTGGACACCGGGACGGAGGCGGCCCTCGGGGAGCGGCTGGCCGTGTCGCCGCGGCACCTGCGCCGCCTCTTCCGGGACCACCTCGGCGTGACGCCGGACGGGCTGGCCCGCTCGCGGCGGGCGCACTTCGCGCGGCGGCTGCTCGACGACTCCGACCTGACCGTCGCCGACATCGCGTTCGCGTCCGGGTTCGGCAGCCTCCGCCAGTTCAACCGGGACATGAAGCTGGTCTTCCGCGCTTCGCCGGTCGAGCTGCGCAACCGGCGGCGCAAGGCCGACCGCCTCGCCGCGGACGGTGGCCTGATGCTGCGGCTGCCGTTCGCGCCGCCGCTGGACTGGGCCGCGCTCAGCGGGTTCCTGGCCGAACGCGCGGTCCCCGGCGTCGAGTCGGTGCTCGACGGCGTGTACCGGCGCACCATCAGCCTCGACGGCGAGGCGGGCGTCATCGAGGTGCGCCTCGGCGGGGCCGACCACCTGCTGCTCACCGCGCACATGCCGTTCTGGGAAGGCCTGATCCACGTCGTCGACCGCGTCGGGCGGATGTTCGGCGTCGACGCCGACACCGCCCCGGCCGTGAGCGCCCTCGCCGGCGATCCGGTGCTGGGCCCGTTGCTGCGCGCGCGGCCCGGGCTGCGGGTGCCCGGCGCGTGGGGGTTCTTCGAGGTCGGCGTGGAAGCCGTGCTGAGCCAGTACGGCGTCCGCACGCGGGTGCGGCGGCAGCTGGCCGCGCTGGTCGAGGCGGCGGGCCAGGCCGTGCCGGGCCTCGAACACGGTCTCACCCACCTGTTCCCCTCGGCCGAGACCCTGGCCCAGGCGGACCTGTCCGCGGCCCGGCTCCCCGCGAAGACCGAGCGGACGCTGCGCGCGTTCGCCGCCGCCGCGGCCGCCGACGAGCACCTGCTCGACCCCGGCGCGAGCCTGGCCGACTGCACCGCCGCGCTGACGGCGCTGCCCGGCATCGAGCAGAGCACCGCCCAGGAGATCGCGCTGCGGCTCGGGTACGCCGACGCGTTCCCGGCCGCCGAGCGCACGCTCGAGACGACAGTGCTCGACCACGACCCCGCGGCCGACGCCGGCCGGCTGGCCGCCGCGTGGCACCCGTGGCGCGCGTTCGCCGCCACCCACCTGATCACCGCCGGCCTGCCGACGCCGGCCGGCTGACCACCCCGAAAAGGAGAACGGATGTCCACGAACCGGCGGGAGCTCGCCGAAAAGCTGCGCGCCCTGCACGAGGGCACGCTGGTGCTGCCGAACGCCTGGGACGCCGCCAGCGCGGCGCTCGTCGCGGGGGCCGGTGCGCCGGCGATCGCCACCACGAGCGGCGGGGTCGCCTGGTCGGCGGGCCGCCCCGACGGGCACGGCCTGACGCGCGCGGAGATGGCCGAGCTGGTCGCGCGGATCGTGCGCGTCGTCGACGTCCCGGTGACCGCCGACATCGAAGGCGGCTACGACGACGTCGCGGCGACCGTCCGGGCGATCGTCGAGGCCGGCGCGGTGGGCGTCAACCTGGAGGACTCGACCGCGCCCGGCGGCCCGCTCTTCGCCGTCGCCGAGCAGGCCGAGCGGGTTCGCGCGGCCCGCGCCGCGGCGACGGCGGCCGGCCTGCCCGAGCTGTGGATCAACGTCCGCACGGACGTCTACCTCTTCGGCATCGGCGAGCCGGAGGGCCGCGTCGACGACGTCCTGGCGCGGTCGGCCGCCTACGCCGAAGCGGGCGCGGACAGCCTGTTCGTGCCGGGCCTGGTCGACCTGGAGATCCTCAAGGGGCTGGTGAAGGAGAGCCCGCTGCCGGTCAACGTGATGGTTTGGCCGGGGGCGCCGACCGTCGCGGAGCTGGAAGCGGTCGGCGTCCGCCGGGTCAGCGTCGGCACCGCGATCGCCCAGGCCGCCTACGGGGTCGCGCGGCGGGCCGCGGCCGAGCTGCTCGAGCACGGGACCTACGGCGCGCTCGAAGGAGGCCTCGACTTCGGGGCGGTGAACGGCGCCGTCACCCGCTGAGCACCGGCGAACGGGCCGCGACCGGGGTCGCGGCCCGTTTTCGTGTCCACTCCCGTTCACGGTCCATTGATTTTCCTTGGTGGACAACCGTTTCCATCAATTAATGCGCTGGCTTCAATCACTTCCACAACCGAGAAGAAGACCTCGAGGGAAGTGATGTGATGACCGTAGTCGAGCCGCTGCCCGTCCGGCCGCCCGAGACCGCCTCGGAGATCCTCGCCCGGGCGCAGGCCCTGGCCCCCGTGCTGCGGGAGCGCGCCGAAGAGATCGAGCGGGCCCGGCGGCTGCCCGCGGACGTCGTGGACCTCCTGCGCGGCACTGGCGTGTTCCGGATGGGGTTCTCCCGCGCCCACGGCGGGCCCGAGCTCACCTCGATCGAGCAGACCGAGGTGATCGAGGCCCTCGCCCACGGCGACGCCGGCGCCGCCTGGTGCGCGATGATCGGGTCGGACACCGGTCTGTACGCGTCCTTCCTGGACCACGCCGTCGCCGAAGCGATGTTCCCCAGCCTGGACATGGCGACCGCGGGGCTGCTCTTCCCCAACGGCCGCGCGGAAATCGTCCCCGGCGGCTACCGCCTGACCGGCCGCTGGCAGTTCGGCAGCGGGGTCACCCACGCCGACTGGGTCGTCTCCGGGGCGTTCCTCTACCGCGACGGCGAGCCCGAGCACGACTCGATCCTGCTCATGGTGCCGAAGGCCGACGTCGAGGTGCTGGACACCTGGCACACCACCGGCCTGGCGGGCAGCGGCAGCTGCGACTACGCGATCACCGACGTGTTCGTGCCCGCCGAGCACACGCTCGTCTTCGCCGAAGTCCGCGGCGGCTCGGGTCCGCTGGCCCAGCCCGAGGTGCACATGCGGAACATGCCGGGCGTCGCGCTCGGCGTCGCCCGCGCCGCCCTCGACCACGTCACGGACACCGCCGTCGCCGCCGGGCGTGAGGACGACTACCGCACGCAGACCACGATCGCCGAGTGCGAAGGCGACTTCGCCGCGGCTCGCGAGGGCGTCTACGGCGCGCTGCGGCGCCAGCAGGAAGTCCTCGTCGCGGGCGGCACCCTCGACGACCTGACCCCGCGCGAACGGGCCGCCCTGCCGCTGTCGCGGCGGCACGCGTTCCGCACCGCCCGCTCGATCGTCACCCGCCTCTACGACCTCGTGCAGACGTCCGCGATCTACCGGCCCTCGCCGCTGGACCGCTGGCTGCGCGACACCACCACGATGTGCCAGCACATCGTGGCGCAGGACCGGATCCTGCAGACCGCCGGCGCCCACCTCCTCGGTGGCCGCCCCGCGTTCCCGCTGGCCCTCGGCATCACCTCGAGCCGGCGCTGACTGACCCCACCCCACGAAAAGGAAGACACCCATGCGAAAGCTCCGGGCCGCCGTGTGCGCGGCCGCCGTGCTGGCCGTGACGCTCACGGCGTGCAGCACGCCGTCCGGCACCACCGCCCCGACCCCGGACGGCGCCGCCGCCCCGGCCGCGGCGGCCATCGACCGCGACGCCGTCATCAGCTACAGCGAGACCGAACCGGCCAGCCCGCTGGTTCCCGGCAACACCACCGAGGTCGGCGGGATCAGCGTGCTGGGCACGCTCTTCCGCGGCCTGATCGAGTACGACGCCAAGACGGCCGCCCCGCACAACGCCGTCGCGGACTCGGTCACCACGACCGACTCCAAGGTGTGGACGATCAAGCTCAAGGACGGCTGGACGTTCCACGACGGCACGCCCGTCACCGCGAAGAGCTTCGTCGACGCGTGGAACTACACCGCGTACTCGCCGAACCTGATGGCCGGCGCCAGCTACTTCTCGCACGTCGAGGGCTTCGCGCAGGTCAACAACGCGACCGCGGACGGCAAGCAGCCGGCCACCCTGCCGGCCGCGAAGACGCTGTCGGGCCTGAAGATCGTCGACGACAGGACGTTCACCGTCACCCTCGACGCGCCGTTCTCGGAGTTCGGCGTCCAGCTGGGCTACGCGGCGTTCTTCCCGATGCCCGCGAGCTTCTTCGCCGACCGCAAGGCCTTCGAAGCGCACCCGATCGGCAACGGGCCGTTCGAGTTCGAGTCCTACACGCCGGGCAAGGACCTGGTCGTCAAGCGGTTCGACGGCTTCGCCGGCGCGCAGAAGCCGAACATCGGCGGTATCGACTTCCGCTTCTACACCGACCTCGACAAGGCCTACGCCGACGTCCTGGCCAACAAGCTCGACTTCCTCTCCTTCACGCCGTGGACGTCGACCCAGGGCGGCAAGATCAAGAAGGACCTGCCCGACGACCGCCGCAAGACCTACACCTACCTCGGCTACCAGGCGATCGCGTTCCCGCTGTTCGACAAGCGCTACGACAGCCCGCAGTTCCGCCAGGCGATCTCCATGGCCATCGACCGCAAGGCGCTGATCCAGCAGGTGTTCAACGGCGGCCGCACCCCGGCCGACGGCCTGGTCGCCCCGAACGTCCAGGGCCACCTGGACAACCAGTGCGGCGAGCTGTGCACCTACCAGCCGCAGAAGGCCAAGCAGCTGTTCGACGCCTCGGGCTTCACCGGTGACATCGAGCTGACGTCCAACATCGACTCCGGCAACCAGGAGTGGATGGAGGTCATCTGCAAGCAGATCCAGGCTTCGCTGGGCCACACCTGCAAGTTCACCCCGCAGACCACGCTGGGCGAGTTCCGCAAGAAGCTCAACGACCGGTCCGTCACGGGCATCTACCGCTCGGCGTGGGTCGCGGACTACCCGTCGATCGAGAACTTCCTCAACCCGCTCTTCCGCACCGGCGCGGCCTCGAACGTCGGCCAGTACTCGAACCCGAAGGTCGACGACCTGCTCAAGCAGGCCGACGCGGCGCCGTCGCAGCAGCAGGGCCAGGCGCTGTACCAGCAGGCCGAAAAGCTCGTCCTGCAGGACATGCCGACCATCCCGATCTGGTGGCAGTCCGGCACCGCCGCGTGGGCGTCCCGGCTGCACAACGTCCAGCCCACCCAGTTCCGCGAGCTCGACCTGTTCAGCGTCACCGTCAGCAAGTAGCTCCGTGCGGCGCGCCGCGAACCGGCGCGCCGCACGTCGATCCCGGAAAGAAGAACAGCGATGACTGTCCACGAAGTGGATGTCCTGATGATCGGGGCCGGCCCGGCGAACCTCGCGCTGGCCGTGGCCCTCGAGGAGTGCGGCCGCTCCGGCGTGGCCGGCGGCGCGATGGTCCTCGAGCAGTACGAAGACGTGAAGTGGCAGCGGAACCTGATGCTGCCGTGGGCGCGCAGCCAGGTGTCCTACGTGAAGGACCTGGTGACCCTGCGCAACCCGCGCAGCCGCTTCTCCTTCCTCAACTTCATGCACGAGCGCGGCGAGCTCGACGAGTTCGTCAACCTCGGCACGTTCAACCCGTTCCGCTGGCAGGTCTCGGCCTATCTGCAGTGGGTGGCCGACTCGCTGGAGCAGGTGAAGGTGCGCTACAACGCCCGCGCCGAGCGCGTCCTGCCGATCCACTCGGAGTCGGGCCGGGTGCTCGGCTTCACCGTCCCGCTGTCCGACGGCGACACGATCCTCTGCCGCGACCTCGTCGTCGGCGGCGGCCGCGACGCCCACGTGCCCGAGGTGTTCCGCGGGCTGCCGGCCGAGCGGGTCGTGCACAGCACGGAGTTCAGCACCCGCGTCGCGGAGACCGTCGGGCTGGCCCGGCCGGGCAAGGCGCTGCGGCCGGTCGTGGTCGGCGGCGCGCAGAGCGCGGCCGAGATGTTCATGGCCCTGCACCAGGAGGCGCCGGGCTCGTCGCCGACGCTGCTGCTGCGGTCGATCGCGCTGAAGGACTACCAGACCAGCAAGTTCGTCAACGAGCTGTTCTTCCCGTCGTTCGTGGACGAGTTCTTCACGATGTCCGACGAGGCCCGGGCGAAGGTGCTGGAAGAGATGCACCTGACCAACTACGGCGGCCTCGCCGCGCCGTTCCTCGAAGAGCTCTACACCATGCTCTACAAGCAGAAGATGCTCGGCCAGCCCGTCTCGACGATCCGCGGCTCGGCCGACGTCGTCGGCGCCCGCGCCGAAGGCGGCGAGATCGTGCTCGACGTCCGCGACCTCAAGCACGACATGGTCGAGCGGGTGCACTGCGACGCGGTCTTCCTCGGCACGGGCTTCGACCCGCGGATGCCGTCGATGGTCCGCGGCCTGGCCGGCGCGATCGGCCTGGACGGCGTCACCGTCAACCGGCAGTACCGCGCCGACCTCGGTGAAGACGCCCACGGCGCGCTGTACCTGCAGGGCGTCAACGAGGCGACGCACGGCATCTCGGACTCGCTGATCAGCGTGCTCGCGCAGCGCTCGGCCGAGATCGCGGGCGACATCGTCGAGCGCCGCGCCACGGGTGCGGATCCCGACGACGACCTCCGCCGGTCCGACGAGTCCGTGGTGGTGGCGGTATGATCGACATCCGCTCGCTCGACCGCGAAAACCTGGAACGCGCGTACGGGCTCGACTCCCAGCGCCTGCTGCCCTGGCCGCAGCTGAACGCGCCGTTCGAAGGGGCCTGGTGCGTCCTGCGCCCGGGCACGACGTCCACGCCGCACGCCCACCACGAGTACGAGATCTTCATCGCCGTCTCCGGCAGCGCGACGCTGGTCGTGGACGACGAGCCGCACCCGTTCACCGCCGGCGACGTCGTCCGGCTGCCGCCGGGTTCGAAGCACTGCGTCACCAACGAGGGCGACGCGGACTTCGAGTACTACGGCGTCTGGTGGGACACCGAGATGGCCGCGCAGTTCACGGCCCGCCACGAAGCGGGCGTGTCATGAGCGCCCGCACGGTCGTCATCTCGCCGGCCCCGACGGCGAACGGCGACCTGCACCTCGGGCACATCGCCGGCCCGTTCCTGGCCGCCGACGTGCACACCCGCTACGCCCGCTCGCAGGGCCGGGAAGTGTTGCTGGGCACGGGGTTCCAGGACACCTCGACGTTCGTGGTGACGACCGCGCACCGGCGCGGCGTCACGCCGGCCGAGCTGGTCGCGACCTCCGCCGCGCAGATTTCCGCGAGCCTCGAAGCCATGGGCATCGGCGTCGACGGCTACACCGGCGACGACGCCCGGTTCACCCGGTGGGTCGCCGAATTCGTCGGCCGGCTGCACTCGGCGGGCAAGCTGGAACTGCGCACGATGAAGTTCCCGTACTCGTCGCGGACCGGCGAGTTCCTCGTGGACGGGTTCGCGTCGGGCAGCTGCCCGGAGTGCCTGGCCGAGGGGTGCGCTGGGCTGTGCGAGAGCTGCGGGCAGCTCGTCGCCGCGGGGGAGCTGCTGGACGTCCGGTCCACTTTGGACCCCGCGGACCCGGTGGAGCTGCGGGAAGCGGACGTGCTCGTGCTGCCCGTCGAGCGCTACCGCGAGCAGCTGCGGGCGCACTTCGAGGCACACGCCGCGGGGCTGCGGCCGCACATGGCGCAGGCGATGGCGGCGATGCTCGCGCGGCCGTTGCCGGACTTCCCGGTGACCTACCCGATCTCGTGGGGCATCGAGGTGCCCTTCCCGGAGGTCGCGGAGCAGCGCGTCAACCCCAACGCCGAGCCGATGGCGTGGAGCATGCACGCGACGGCGCTGGCCGCGGAAGCGCGGTCCGGCCGGCCGGGTCCGGAAGACGCGCTGTGGCTCGCCGGGGCGGGTTCGGAGATCGTGTACTTCCTCGGGTTCGACAACATCTACCCGTTCGCGATCGCCGGCCCGGCCATGCTCTTCGCGCTCGACGGCCGCTACGAGGTGCCCACGCGGTACCTGACCAACGAGTTCTACGAGCTGGACCACAAGAAGTTCTCCACCAGCCGCGGGCACGTGGTGTGGAGCCGGGAGCTGGCCGCCGAGGTGCCGCGCGACCTGATCCGGTTCCACCTGGCCGCGACCAGCCCGGAGCACCAGCGGACCAGCTTCAGCCGGGACGCGCTGGCGAGCGTCACGTCTTCGCGGCTGGTCGAGCCCTGGAACCGCGTCGCGGACAAGGTGAACCGCTGGACCGGGCGGGGCCCGCTGCCGGTGTCTTCGCGGTCGCGCCGCGCGGCTTCGCGGATGGCCGAGCGGTTCGCGGCTTCGTACGAGCTGGCCGGGTTCAGCCTGAACCGGGCGGCCGAGGCGATCACCGAGCAGCTGGCCCGGCTCGACCGCCGCGAGGTGACGGCCGCGGACGCCGGCGACTTCTGCTTCGAGGTCGACCGGCTGCTGCGCGGGGCCGCGCCGATCCTGGTGGACCTGGCGGCGCGGGTGCTCGGCCCGGACGCCGGGGCGGACGCGGAGTCGTTCACCCCGGTCGCGCTGCCGCGGCTGCGGGAAGCGGGGGCCGGGCGGTGAGCACGGGCACCTGGCAGGACAGCGCGTCGCTTTTTCGTGAAAGCGAAGGGCATCACTTTCCCGGGAAAGCGACGGCTGGGGGCCTGCGGGTCGTCGTGGTCGGGGCCGGGATCACCGGGCTGCTCACCGCGATCCGGGCCGTGCTGGCCGGGCACCGCGTGGTCCTCCTGGAACGCGGCCCGGTGCCGCACCCCGGGGCCACCTCCTTCGACCAGCACCGGGCGCTGCGGGCGCTCGTCGTCGGGGACCGGGCCGCCACCCGCCGGGCCGCCGAGCTGCACCGGCGGTGGCGGGAGCTGGACGCCCTGCTGTGCGACCACCTGCCGGGTGCCGGCCTCTACCGGCGCGTCGGGGTGCTCCAGGCCCTGCCGCCCGGGCAGATCCCGGCGGCCGTCGCCACCGCGGCGGCCGCCGGGGTCCCGGTCCGGATCGTGCACCCGTCCGCCTACCCGCTCGTCGGCTTCCCGCGCGGCAGCGGTGCCGTGCTCGAGCCGCACGCCGGGACGCTGCTCGCCGACCGCGTGCTGCACGCCGCGGCCCGCTGGCTGCGGCACCACCCGGACGCCGAGCTGCGGCCCGGCCGGGAGGCCGTCGCCGTCGACGCCGACCGGGCGCGGGTGGAGCTGGCCGACGGCACCGCCGAAACCGGCGACGTCGTGCTCGTCGCCGCCGGGCCGTGGACCGGGGCGCTGGTCGACCGGCCGGTGTTCCTGCACCGGCAGACGATGGTCTACCTGCGCCCGCCCGCCGCACTCGCCCACGCCTGGGCGGCGACGCCCACCGCGGGCGGCATCGGCGCCGACGGACGGGCGTGGCTGCTGCCGTCGGTGGCGGGCACCCTGCTCAAGGTCAGCACCGACGCCGTCCGGCGCGAGGTGCGCACCCTGTCGGGCCCCGACGACGACGCGGGCTGGGCGGCGCGGGTTCTGGCCGCCGGCGTCGTGTCCGATGTGGACGGTTACGCCGTCGTGCGCGTCAAGCACTGCCACTACGCCACGGCCGAAGACGGCGACACCGGCTTCGTCCGCGTCGGGGCCGCCGCGTGGGCCCGCCCGGCCAGCGGCCCCGACGGCTTCCGCACCGCCCCGCTGGCCGCCGACGACGTCGTCGCCGAACTGGCCGGCCCCGCCCTCGTTCCCCTGACCCGAAAGGACTTCCGATGAACCCGAACCCGGGTGCGCTGCTCGTCATCGGCAGCGGTCTCAAGCTGTACCGCGAATACCTCGTCAAGTCCGTCGCCGACCGCGCCCGCGAAGCCGGACTGCGGCTGGTCCTGATCAACAACCTCAAGCCGACCTGGCAGCACGAGTACTTCGACGACATCACCGTCGTCAACGTCTTCGACCACGCGCTGCTGGCCGGGACCGCCCGCGAGCTCGCGACCCGCTACACCGTGGCCGGGGTGCTCTGCTGGGACGAGCCGCTGGTGATGCCCGCGGCGGAGCTGGCGGCCGAGTTCGGCGTGCCGGGCCTGAGCATCCCGGGTGTGCACGGTTGCCGCGACAAGCACAGCTGCCGCGTCCGGCTCACCGAGGCCGGCCTGCCGCAGCCCGGCTTCCACCTGGCCGCCGACCTCGACGACGCCCGCGCGGCGGTCGCCCGGATCGGCTTCCCGGTGGTCGTCAAGCCCCGCGCGCTCGGCGCCAGCATGGGCGTCTCGCTCGCCCGGGACGCGGCGGAGTTCGACGCCGCCTACCGCGTCGCCCACGAGGCCAGCCTGGTCGGCGACGAGCCCTACCGCGGCGGCGCGATCGTCGAAGGCTTCGCCGACGGCCCGGAGATCAGCATCGACGGCGCCGTCCACCAGGGCGAGTACCTGCCGATGTTCGTCGCCCGCAAGAGCACCGGCATGCCGCCGTTCTTCGAGGAGACCGGCCACCTCGTCGACGCCTCCGACCCGCTGCTGCGCGACGAGGAGCTGCTGGGCGTGCTCGCCGACGCGCACAAGGTGCTCGGCATCGAGAACGGGATCACCCACACCGAGGTCCGGCTGACCGCCCGCGGCCCGGTGATCATCGAGGTCAACGGCCGGCTCGGCGGCGACCTCATCCCGTTCCTCGGCAAGACGGCCACCGGCATCGACCCGGGCAGCGTCCTGTTCGACGTCGCCACCGGCCGGCGCCCGGACGTCACCCCGACGCGCTCGGGGGTGGCCGGCATCCGGTTCGGCTACCCGGACCACGACTGCGTCGTGCACTCGGTCGAGGTGCCGTGGGACGCCGACGGCCTGGTCACGGCGTCGCCGATGGTCGAGCCGGGCACCACGCTGCGGCTGCCGCCGGGCGGCTACATCGCGCGGCACTCGTTCGTCGTGTGCAAGGCGAACGACGCCGAGACGTGCCGCGGCCGGCTGGAGCACGCGGCTTCGCTCGTCGAGCTCGACGCCGTCGAGATCGAGCCGCCGCCCGTGGGCACCACCCTCGCCATGCCGGCCGGGCTCCTGGACGTGGACGAATGAGCATCCACTACGACGGCCGCCGGTTCCAGGCACTGGGCGGCGGCGACGGCACGTACGCGGAATACCGCCAGCGGGGGAACCTGGTCTGGGCGGAGTTCGCGGGCGGGCACGTCCTGCGCGGCACGGTGACCGGCACCTGCGACGCCGGCGGCGTCCTGCGGCTGGCCTACACGATGGTCCTGCGCGGCGGCGAGGTGATCGCCGGGCACAGCACCAACACCCCGCAGTGGCACGGCGGCACGCTCGTGCTGCGCGAGGTCTGGGAGCGCTACGGCGAGCACGCGGCCACCGGCGTCTCCTACCTCGAGGAGATCCCGCAGGCGGTCGCGTCATGACCAGGTGGGACGCGCTGCGCGGGCTGGGCGAGCTCCGGTTCCCCGGTGACCCCGGCTTCGCCGCCGTGGCCCCGGTGAACCGGCGGTTCGCCGCCACCCGCCCGGCGGCGGTGCTTTCGGTGGTGCGCGCCGACGACGTCGCCCGCGCCGTCGAGTGGGCCCGCGCGGAGTCGGTGCCCGTGTCCGTCCGCGGCGGCGGGCACAGCTACGCGGGCCACTCGGCGGGTCCCGGCCTGGTGCTCGACCTCGGGGGACTGTCCGGGATCCGCGTCGACCGCGGCACCGGGCTGGTCACCGTCGGCGGCGGGACGCCGATGAAGGCGCTGTACGCGGGGTTGCGCCCGTGGGACCTGACGTTCCCGCTCGGCAACTCCGACACCGTCGGCATCGGCGGCCTGACCCTCGGCGGCGGCGTCACGACGATCTCCCGCGCGCACGGCCTCACGTGCGACGCGCTGGTCTCGACCGACGTCGTGCTCGCGTCCGGCGAGGTCGTCACGGCGTCCGCCACGGAGCACCCGGACCTGTTCTGGGCCTGCCGCGGCGGTGGTGGCGGCAACTTCGGCGTCAACACGAGCTTCACGTTCCAGGCGCGCCCGGCCCCGGCCGGTTCGACCTGCGTGGTGCTCTGGGCGTGGCCGCACGCGGTCGAGGTCCTGGCGGTGCTGCAGGAGATCATGCTGGTCGCGCCGGAGGAGTTCTCCGCGCGGATCGGCATCGCGCGCTCGGCGGGCGAAGACGGCGTGGTCTCCGTGCTGGGCCACCACCTGGGCCCGGCGTCGGAGCTGCGTGAGCTGCTGGCCCCCGCCTTCGCCGTCGCGGCACCCGACCGCGTGGACGTCGAGGACCGCGACTTCTGGGAAGCGGCCCGGTTCCTGCACCACGCCAGCGAGGGCGGGGCGTTCGCCGTCCGCACGCGGTGCACGCCGCACGCGATCGCCGACGCCGGGCTGGAGGCGCTCGTCCGGGCCGTCGAAAAGTGGCCCGGCAGCGGCAACCCGGACGGGGCCGGGGCCGCGTTGTTCGCCTGGGGCGGGGCGATCGGCCGCGTCCCGGTGGCCGGCAGCGCGTTCCCGCACCGGGACACGAAGTTCCTGCTGAGCCTCGACACGTCGTGGACTTCGGACGACTCGCCGGGCGTCGTCGCGGCGAACCTGGACTGGCTGCACACGCTGCACGCCGAGACGGGCGAGTTCGCGCCGGACGCGTCGTACGTCAACTTCACCGATCCGGACCTCGAGGACTGGCGCGACGCCTACTACGGCCCGAACGCCGCCCGGCTCGCCGAGGTCAAGCGCCGGTACGACCCGGACCGGTTCTTCGAGTTCCCGCAGGCGTTGTGATGACCGATCTCCGCGGTGCCATGCGCACCTTCGCGACCGGCGTGTGCGTCGCCACGACGTACCTGGACACGCCGGGCGGGCGGCGGCACGACGCCGTGACCGTCAACTCGCTGGGGTCGATTTCGCTGGACCCGCCGCTGGTCTCGCTGGCCTTCCGCCGTGAATCCGCGTTCCTCACGGATCTCCTGGTGACCGGCGCCTGGGTGGTGTCCATCCTGCCGGCGGGCGCGCGCGAGCTCGCCCGCCGGCTCGCCGGGCCCCGCGCGGCGCGGGCCGCCGAAATCGCGGCCCTGCAAGCGAAACCGGGGGAGCGGACGGGCGCGCTCGTCCTCGACGGTGCGAGCTGGCTGGAATGCGCCCTGGCCGAGAAGTTCGACCTCGGCGACCACACGCTGGTCGTCGGGGAGGTCCTGGCGACCGGCCACGACCGGCACGCGCCGGCCCTGGTGTTCGTGCACGGCGGCTACCACACGGTCACCGACCCGCGGCACGTCTCCGGGCCCGGGCAGTGGGGCGAAGCGCTCTAGGGGGTGATGTCCGAATACGGCTAGCCCGGGCCCCGGCGGCCCGGGCATGCTCGGCGGGTGAACGAAGACGTGATGCGCTGGAGCGGCCAGCGCGCGGACCGGGTCGACGAGGGCGCACTCCCCGGGCTGGCGCGGCTGACGGGGTTCGTGCGCAGCGTCCGGACACCGGAGTTCCGCGGCGTGACGTTCCACGAAGTGCTCGCGAAGAGCGCGTTGAACCACGTCCCGGCGGACGCGCGGATGCTGCCGGGCGAGTACACGATCAACCCGTACCGCGGCTGCACGCACGCGTGCCAGTACTGCTTCGCGCGGCCGACGCACACGCGCCTGGGGCTGAACATCGCGGGCGACTTCGACAACGAGGTGATCGTCAAGACGAACATCGTGGAGGTGCTGCGGAACGAGCTGGCCCGCAAGCGCAAGCTGCCGCCGCGGGTGGCGTTCGGCACGAACACGGACGTCTACCAGCGCGCGGAGGGCCGGTACGAGCTGATGCCGGGGATCATCGACGCGCTGTCCGGGCACCGGGTCCCGTTCTCGATCCTGACGAAGGGCCCGTTGATCCGCCGGGACCTGCCGGCTTTGGTCCGCGCCTCGGCGCGGTGCACGGTGCACTTGGGCGTGTCGCTGTCGATGCTGGACGAGGAGCTGCAGCAGTCGGTGGAGTTCGGCACGGCGACGACGTCCGCCCGGCTGGCGACGGTCCGCGCGATCCGCGAAGCCGGGCTGCCGTGCACGGTGTTCCTGTCGCCGATCCTGCCGTACCTGTCGGATTCGGTTGCGCAGCTGGAGGAGCTGGTGGCGGCGGTCGCCGCGGCGGGGGCGACCGACGTGCTGTTCCACCCGCTGTACCTGTCTTCCGGGGTGAAGGACGTGTTCTTCGCCTGGCTCCGGTCGGCGCACCCGGCTTTGGTGCCGGACTACACGCGGTTGTATTCGTCGGGCTCGGAGACGGCGTACCGCCACGAGATCGCGGCCCGCATCCGGCCGGTGATCGCCCGGTACGGCTTCCCGGAGCCGGGCAAGGCGATCGAGGACAAGTTCGCCCTCAACGGCCGGCGGGGGCAGCCCCCGGAGGAACCCACCCAGGCGACGCTGTTCTAACACCCTTTCCCGGTCACCCCGCCCGGCGCCCACAACCCGTCCGCGTCCCCGGCCTCCAGCCGGCCGCGGTAGACGCCGATCTTGCGGTCGATCAGCTTCAGGTTCTCCTGCAGCTCCTCGAGCCGGGCCAGCACGTCCGCCCGATGGGACTCCAGCAACGCCAGCCGCTCCTCCTCGTTCCCGCGGCCGGCGCTGACCAGCTCCGCGTAGCGGCGGATCAGCTTGATCGGCATGCCCGTCGCGCGCAGCTTGGTGCAGATCTTGATCCAGTCCAGGTCCAGCTTGCGGTAGCGGCGCCGGCCGCCGGAGGTGCGGTCGACCTCGGCGACCACCAGACCCGCGCGTTCGTAGTAACGCAGCGTGTGTGCGCTGACTCCGGTGCGTTTCGCCGCTTCGGCGATGGTCAGGCCGGCCTCGGGGATCGGTTTGACTTCGAGCACGCTCTAAATCCTAGCGTCGATGCCATGAACGTTCCGACTTCGCGTCACCCGGCGCTCGTGCTGGCCATCTGCTGCGCCAGCATCGTCGTCGCGGTGATGGACATCTCCATCGTCACGGTCGCGCTGCCGTCGATCCGCCGTGACCTCGGCGCCTCCGTCTCCGGCCTGCAGTGGACCGTCGACGCCTACACGCTCGTGCTGGCCGGTTTCCTAGTGCTGGCCGGGTCGACCGCCGACCGGTTCGGGCGCAAGCGCGTCTTCCTCACCGGGCTCACCGTCTTCGGCGCCGGCTCGCTGCTCTGCAGCCTGGCGCCCGGCATCGGCTGGCTGATCGCGGCCCGCGCCGTGCAGGCCGTCGGCGGCACCATGCTCAACCCGGTCGCCCTGGCCATCGTCGCCACCGTCTACCCGGTGCCCGCCGAACGCGCCCGCGCCATCGGCGTCTTCGCATCGATGTCGGGTCTGGCCCTCGCGCTCGGGCCGATCCTCGGTGGCGCGCTCGTCGACGGCTTCGGCTGGCGGGCCGTCTTCTGGGTCAACGTGCCGATCATCGCCGTCGCGATCGCCGCCACCGCCGTGTTCGTGCCCGAGTCCCGCGCGCCGCGGGCCCGCCGGTTCGACTTCGTCGGCCAGGTGCTGGTGGTCGTCGTGCTCGGCAGCGTCGTCGAGGCCATCATCGAGGCGCGGTGGCTCGGCTGGACGTCGCCGGTGACGCTCGGCCTGCTCGTCCTCGCCGGCCTCGGCGTGCTGGGACTGCTCCGGTACGAGCCGCGCCGCGCCGACCCGCTGCTCGAACTGCGCCTGTTCCGCAGTGTCTCGTTCAGCTCGGCGATCGTCATGGCGTTGTTCTCGCTCTGCGGGTTCGGCGCCTTCCTGTTCCTGACCACGCAGTACCTGCAGGACGCGCGCGGCATGACCGCCCTGACGGCCGGGCTGTGCCTGCTCCCCGTCGGCGTGCTCGTCCTGGTCCTTTCGCCGAGGACGGGCCGGCTGGTCGGCACGCGCGGCCCGCGGCTGCCGCTGGTCGTCGCCGGGGCAGCGCTCGCCCTGGGCGGTGCCGCGTCCGCGTGGCTCGGCCCGGCGACGCCGCTGCCCGCGGTGCTCGCCGTCTACGTGCTGTTCGGCATCTTCCTCGGCACGGTCAACCCGCCGATCACCAACACCGCCGTGTCCGGGATGCCGCGGTCGATGGCGGGGGTCGCGGGTTCGCTGGCCTCGGCGGGCCGGCAGACCGGCACCACCCTGGGCGTCGCGATCGCCGGGACGATCGCCGGCACGGGCACCGGGACCGCGGCCGGCGTGTGGTGGCTGGTGGCCGCGCTCGGCGCCGGCGTCCTCGCCCTGGCGCTGCTGAGCACGGGCGACCGCGCGGCCGTCACGGCCCGGCGGGCGGCGGCGCTGTTCACCGAGCTCGAAGCGGGGCCTGCGCCGCTCCCGAAAAATCTCGGGGGAAAAATGTCGAACGCCGCGAGCGGCCGATCGACGCGGGGGTGAAGGCCGGTCACGAGCCCGGGACGACCCGGGCCCCGGCCGACGAGAACCAGGGAGCAGACCATGCGTTTCCTCATGATGCACCGGATCGACGAGCACGACCCGCAGGCGTGGAACCCCACCCCGGAGTTCATGGCGAAGATGGGCGGGTTCATCCAGGAGTCGGCCGAGAAGGGCATCCTGATCACCGCGGAGGGCGTCCACCCGACGGACAAGGGCGCCCTGGTCCGCAAGCCGCGCGGCGCGGCCGTCCGCGTCACCGACGGCCCCTTCGCCGAGGCCAAGGAGGTCATCGGCGGGTTCGCGCTGATCAACGCCGCGGACCGGGCGGAGGCCATCGAGTTCGCGAAGCGGTACGTCGAGCTGTTCGACCTCGAGATCGAGGTGGAGGTCCGCCAGGTCGTCGAGTTCGAGGACCTTCAGCCGCGGGACTGACGGCCCCGGTGGCGCTAGGCTGGCGCGGAACCGTTCACTGGGGGTGGAGCGATGTTCCTCGTCACCGGCGCCACCGGCAACGTCGGCGCGGAAGTGGTTGCGGCACTGGCGAAGGCGGGTGAGCCGGTCCGGGCGCTGGTGCGGCGGCCGGACGCCGCCCTGCCGCCGGGCGCCGAAGCCGTCGTCGGCGATCTCAACGACCACGGAAGTCTCGACGGCGCGCTGAAGGGCGTCGACGGGATCTTCCTGCTGGCCGGCTACCAGGACATGCCCGGCATGCTCGCGCGGGCGCGGGACGCGGGCGTCCGCCGGATCGTCCTGCTGTCCGGCGGGTCGGCCGCGCTCGAGAACCTGGACAACGCGGTCTCGGCGTACATGACGCTCGCCGAACGCGCGGTCCGGGCGTCGGGCCTGGACTGGACGTTCCTGCGGCCGCGCGCGTTCATGGCGAACGCGCTGCGCTGGCTGCCGCAGCTGCGCGAAGGCGACACGGTCCGCGCGCAGTTCCCGCACGTCGCCGCGGCGAGCGTCGACCCGGCCGACATCGCCGCGGTGGCGGCGAAAGCCCTCGCGGGCGGCCACGAGGGCCGGGCGTACGACCTGACCGGACCGGTGGCCATGCGGCCCGCCGAGCAGGTCGCCGTGCTGGCGGGGGTGCTCGGCCGGGACCTGGAGTTCGTGGGCCTGTCCGACGAGGAGACGCGCGCCGAACTGGAGGCGAGCATGCCCCGCGAGTACGTCGACGCGTTCTGGGACTTCTACGTCGCCGGGACCCTCGACGAGGCAACGGTGTACCCGACGGTGGCCGAAGTGACCGGACGGCCCGCCCGCACGTTCGCCGACTGGGCGCACGCGCACGCGGCCGCCTTCCACTGACCCGGTGAAGGCCTCCCGTCCCGACCTCTCCGCCGTGCTCGCCGTCGTGTTGTCGGTGCCGGTCGTCGCCAGTGGGCTGCTCGTGCTCGCCCTCGTCGGGAAGCTCGCGTGGCCGCCGTACTTCTGGGTGATCCCCGCGGGCTGGGTGCTGGCGGGCGGGATCACGTTCGTGCCCGCGTTCGAACACTTCCTGCTGCCGCTGCTGTTCGGCCTGCGCTCACCGACCGCGGGGGAGCTGACGCGCCTGACGCCGTGCTGGGCGGCCGTCTGCACCGCCGCCGGGGTGGACAGCGGCCGGTACCGGCTGTGGGTCGAGCGTTCGCGGGAGCTGAACGCCTTCGCCGCGGGCGGCCGGACCGTCGCGGTGACGCGGCTGGCCCTCGAACTCCCGCGCCCCGGCCTGGAGGCGATCCTCGCCCACGAGCTCGGCCACCACCTTTCCGGGCACACCCGCGTCTCCCTGTTCCTCTGGTGGCTGGAGCTGCCGGCCCGGGTCCTGGCCCGCCTGGTCCGGCTGCTCGCATTGGCCGTGCCCTACGTCGGGCGCGCGTTCGCCGCGTTCGGGCGGTCGGTGGCCGTGCTCGTGACCGTGCTGCTGGCACTGGGCATCCTCACCGCGCTCGCCTTCCTCGACCCGTGGCTGCTGCTGACGCCGCTGCTCGGCCCGCTCCTCGCCTGGTCGAAACGGCTCGGCGAGTACCGGGCCGACCTGATGGCGGCGCGGCTGGGCTACGGTCCCGCGCTGATCGGGCTGTTCCGCGAGTGGATCCGGGTGACCGGCGGCGACGAGCGGCGGCTGTGGGCGCGGTTGCTGGCCGGGCACCCGGCGCACATCGACCGGATCAAGAAGCTGAAGGACCGCGGCTTCCGGGGATGATCCCGAGCACGTGCGCAACGCGGGTCGGTTTTGCCGGTTTCCCGACGTGGGAAAATCTTCTTCGAGGGGTGTCCAAGGCGGCGTCGGCCGTTCGTAGTCACCGCGTACGGCAACCGAGCCACAGGAGGATCCCGTGAAGTACCTGATGCTGATCAACGCCTCGCTCGACGCGAACGGCGAGCCCGCCGGCTGCAGCACGCCGGAGGACTGGATGCTGTTCGACAAGGCCATGAAGGACGCCGGCGTGCACGTCGGCGGCAACTCGCTCGCCGACTTCACGACGGCCGCCGCGGTTCGCGTCGACGAGCGCGGCGAGCGGATCGTCACCGACGGGCCGTTCGCCGAGTCCCGCGAGGTGCTCGGCGGCTACTTCGTCGTCGACGTGCCGGACTTCGACGTCGCGCTCGACTGGGCGGCGCGCTGCCCGGGCGCCCGCGACGGCGGGCACATCGTCGTCCGGCCGCTCGCTTCCTACGGGGACTGACGGCCGTGGCGGACGGCGCGGCCGGTGCTTCCGGGCGGTGCCCCCGGCCCGGGGTGGAGTCCCGGCTGACCCTGGCAGCCGTGTTCCGGGAGGAGCGCGGGCTGTTGCTCGCCGCGCTCGTCCGCCGGTTCGGCGATCTCGACCTGGCCGAGGAGGTGACGTCCGAGGCGATCGAGGCCGCGTTGGTGCACTGGCCCGCCGAAGGCGTGCCGCCGAAGCCGGGTGCCTGGCTGATGACGACGGCGCGGCGCAAGGCGGTCGACCGGCTGCGCCGCGACCAGGCCTACGCGGCCCGGCTCGCGGTGCTGCAGGTCGAGGCCGACCGCGCCGCACCCGCCCCGGCGTCCGACGGCGGCCTGCCGGACGAGCGCCTGCAGCTGTTCTTCACCTGCGCCCACCCGGCGTTGCCGGCCGAAGACCGGACGGCGCTGACGTTGCGGTGCCTGGCCGGCCTGACGACGCCGGAGGTGGCGAGGGCGTTCCTGGTGCCCAGCGCGACGATGGGCAAGCGGATCGTGCGGGCGAAGAACCGCATCCGCGCGGCTCGCCTCCCGTTCCGGGTGCCGGACGCGGACGAGCTGCCCGGCCGGCTGCCGGGCGTGCTCCAGGTCGTCTACTCGATCTTCACCGAGGGCTACGCGGCGAGTTCGGGCCCGGACCTGCAGCGGCTCGACCTGGCGGAGGAGGCGATCCGGCTGGCCCGCATCCTCCGCCGGCTGCTGCCGGCGGAGCGGGAGGTCGCGGGCCTGCTGGCGCTGATGTTGCTGATCCACGCGCGCCGGGAGGCCCGCACCGGTCCGGACGGCGACGTGGTGCTGCTCGACGACCAGGACCGCGCCCGCTGGGACCCGGCGCTCATCGCGGAGGGAACCGACCTGGTCCCGGTGGCGCTGACCGGCGGCCCACCGGGCCCCTACGGCGTCCAGGCGGCGATCGCGGCCCTGCACGACGATGCCCCGGACGTGTCCCGGACCGACTGGCCGCAGATCGTCGGGTTGTACGACGTCCTGCGCGGCTTGGCGCCGTCCCCGGTGGTGGAGCTGAACCGGGCGGTGGCGGTGGCCATGCGCGACGGCCCATCGGCGGGCCTCGTGCTCCTCGACGCCTTGGCGGACGAACCACGCCTGCGCGAGTACAGCCCGTTCCCGGCCGCACGAGGCGACTTGCTCGCCCGCCTGGGCCGCTTCACCGACGCGGCCCAGGCCTACCGCGACGCCCTGACGCTGGCCCGCACCGAACCCGAGCGCGCCCACCTCCGGCGCCGCCTCACCGAGTGCCGGGAGCCATGAGGGACACCCTCACGGCGGGTGTGGATGGAGTGGGCCCGGGCGGCGTGCGTAGGCCCGGAAGTGTCGGTGGCCGCCGGTAAACTGGATGCCGGGGGCCGGAGGGCTGAGCCGCGCAGGGCTGCCGGGGGCTGGAAGGCTACGCCGCGCGGAGGCTTCCGGGGCTGCAGGCTAAGCGGCGGGCGGGGCCTCCGGGTCCGGAGGGTTAAGCCGCAGGGCCGCCGGGAGCCGGAGGGCTAAGCCGCGCGCAAGGCTACCGCTGGCTAAACCGCGCGCAAAGCCGCGACCGCCGGAGCGAACATCGTCGCCTTGATCGCGCCCAGCGTGCCGCGGTCCTTGCCCGCCAAGGCCTCGACCCGCTCCGCGGCCACCGTCACCAGATCGGGCTCCGCGGCGACTTCGTCCACCAGGCCGAACGCGAGCGCGTCCGCGCCCCCGAAGCGGCGGCCGGTGGTCATCGACGCGATCGCCGCCGACGGTGTCAGCTTGCCCTGGATCAGCGCGGCCATCCCGGGCGTGAACGGGATGTTGATGTCGGCCTCCGGGAAGCAGAAGTAGCCGCGGTCCGCCCGCATCACGCGGAAGTCGTGCGCCATCGCCAGCATCGCGCCCGCGCCGAACGCGTGGCCGTTGATCGCCGCGACCGTCGGGACCGGCAGCGTCAGCACCCGCGCGAACAGCTCCTGCACCTCGGCGACGTACTCCGAGGCCTTGTCGCCGTTCGCGAGGAGCCACTCGAGGTCGAGGCCGTTCGAGTAGAACTTGCCGCCGCCGGTGGTCACCAGCACGTCGGTCACTTCGTCCAAAGTGGAATGAACGCGCTGCAGCCAGTCGGGCGAGAAGCGGTTTTCGTCGTCGCCCAAGTGCAAAACGGTCACGGTCAGTCCTTTTCTCGGGGTGGCACGGTCAGCACGGCCCGCACGGCGGCGGCCAGCCTTTCCCGCACCAGGGGGTCGGTGATGTCCCGCCGGAAGAACGCGGTCGGCAGGTCGACGACGCAGGTGGTGATCACCTCGACGGCCAGGCCGTCGCCGCGGTCCCACACCTGACGTGCCAGCCGCACGAGCAGCGCCACCAGGCGTTTGTCCAGCGCGTGCAGGGACTCCGCCAGCTCGTCGGGCAGGTCGGGCCCGAAGAGCCGGTCGCCGCGGACCTTCAACAGCATCCGCGCGCCGTCAGGACGCCGGGTGGCGAACACCGCGGGCGTGTCCGCCGCCGCGACGACCGCGTCCACCGGCGAAGGCGCGGCGTCCACCACCGAGGTCTGCAGGTCGAGGAACGCCGTCGCCGCGCGCAGCCAGACCTGCGCCAGCAGTGCGTTCAGCGACCCGAACGCGTGGTAGATCGTCCCGTTCGGCACTCCCGCGGCCGCCGCGAGGCCACGCACGGTGACCTCTCCCGACGACGCGACGAGCCGTTCGGCGACGTCGAGCAGCGCGTCGAGGTCGTGAACGCGGGGGCGGGGCATGCCGCCACCGTAACAGAACACGTGCTCCAAAACCAGGGCGGTAAGCTGCCGCCGTGGAGATCTGGGTCAACCCCGCGTGCGCGAAGTGCCGGTCCGCCGTGTCGCTGCTCGACGAAGCGGGCGCGCAGTACACCGTCCGCCGCTACCTCGACGATCCGCCGACCGTCAAGGAGCTGAAGGCCGTCCTGAAGCGGCTCGGCCTCGAGCCGTGGGACATCACGCGCACCGCGGAGCCGGTCGCGAAGGAACTCGGCCTCAAGACGTGGGGCCGCACGCCCGCGGACCGGCCGAAGTGGATCGAAGCGCTGGTGAACCACCCGAAGCTGATCCAGCGCCCGATCATCACGGCCGACGACGGCACGACGGTCGTCGCCCGCGACCCCGAAACGGTCCGCTCGGTCCTTTAGGGAATGCGGCCGTCCCGCGGCAGCAAAGGCACGTCCAGGGCCACCGTCTCCGGGTACTTGATCCCGGCGCCGGTGTTCAGGACCACGACGTCCTCGTCGCCGGAAAGCCACCCGGACGAGCGCAGGTGCCGGAGCGCGGCGAAGCACGCACCACCTTCGGGGCAGACGAACGTCCCCTCGAAGGTTGTCAGTTCCCGTTGCGCCGCAAGCAGTTCCTCGTCGGTGACGGCGACAGCGGTCCCGTCGGTGGCGTAAACCGCGTCGAGCACCAGGAAGTCACCGAGGGCCTTGGGCACGGTGATGCCGAAGGCGACGGTCCGGGCGTCCGGGAACAGAACACTCTCCCGGGCACCCGCCGCGAACGCCGTGACGATCGGCGCGCACCCGGTGGCCTGAACGGCGACGAGCCGCGGCAGCGGCCCGGAAACCCAGCCCAGGGCCAGCATTTCCAGCAGCGCCTTGTAGATCCCGATGATCCCGACCCCGCCGCCGGTCGGGTAGAGGATGACATCGGGCAGCCGCCAGCCGAACTGCTCGGCGATCTCGTACCCCATCGTCTTCTTGCCCTCGATGCGGTACGGCTCCTTCAACGTCGAGACGTCCTGCACACCGGAGCGACGCGAAACCGCGTCCGCCACGAGCTTCCCCGCGTCGCCGATGAGACCGTCCACCCGGTACAGCTCGGCGCCCGCGGCGACGCACTCCCGCATGGTGATCGCCGGCGCGTCGTCCGGCATCGCGACCAGGCTCGACATGCCCGCGCGCGCCGCGTACAGCGCCCAGGCCGCGCCCGCGTTGCCGTTCGTCGGCATCGCGATGCCGCCCACGCCCAGCTCGGCCGCCCGCGAGACGCCGACCGCGGCACCCCGCGCCTTGAACGTGCCTGTCGGGACGAGGCCCTCGTCCTTCATCCACAGCCGCGAAAGCCCCAGCTCACGGCCGTAGCGCGGCAGGCGCAGCAACGGTGTCATGCCCTCGCCCAGGCTCACCACGTGTTCGGCCGACCGCACCGGCAGCACCTCGTGGTAGCGCCACAGCGTCGGTTCGCGCCCGGCGATCTCCTTCGGCGTCACGGCTTCGCGGACGCCGTCGAGGTCGTAGCGCGCGAGCAACGGCGCGCCGGAGGGCGACAGGCCCTGCACCGCGTCGGCGTCGAGGCGCTCGCCGGTCCGGGAGCATTCGAGGTGGCTGAGGAACGAGTACGGCACGGCGCCTCCGGTCAGAACGGGCGGGTGAACGGGAGTGGCTTGCGCATCCGGACCAGCAGCAGGAGCGGCACCAGGACGTAGGGCAGGTTGAACGCCAGGAACTTCGCCGGGTTGCCGGTCCGGAATGCCGGGTCGCCGAAGAACTCGACGCCGAACACGACGATCCCGGTCAGCGTGACGATCATCGTCGCGTAGATCACCGCCGGCAGCTGGATCCAGTTCCGGCCGGTCAGCAACGCGAACACCAGCACGACGTAGAACGGCATGTAGACGAACGCCGAGAGCCCGGTGACGATCCGCATCCAGTCCGGCGGGTGCATGAACAGGACGTCGGCGTCGTGGGCGTACCAATAGTTCGAGTTGACGAAGAAGTTGCTCGACGGCTGCGAGAAGTCGACGCCGACGGTCGGCAGCAGGTCGCTGATCAGCGACGTCACCGTGAAGGCCGAGAACAGCACCGCGAAGAAGACGTCGATCTTGCGGTCCCGCAGCGGCAGGTTCATGCGGCCGATCCTAGGTCCTATTGTGAGGGGATGGACGCGCTGCGGGTGTGCCTCTACGTCTTCGCCGGGGTGACGCTCGGCACCTGGCTGGTGTCGGTGCTGACCAGGGAGTACTCCTGGGTGGACCGGATCTGGTCGATCGTCCCGGTGGTCTACCTGGCGATCTTCGCGGGCGCCGCCGGGTTCGCCGACGCGCGGCTGGACGTGATGTTCGCGCTGGTGGCCCTGTGGGGGATCCGGCTGACGTTCAACTTCGCCCGGAAGGGTGGTTACGCCCGCGGCGGCGAGGACTACCGGTGGGCGGTGCTGCGCGAGCGGATGGCGCCGTGGCAGTTCCAGGTGTTCAACTTCTTCTTCATCTCCCTGTACCAGAACGCGATCCTGCTGCTGATCACGCTGCCCGCGCTGACGGCGCTGCAGCACCAGGGCTCGTTCGGCGTCGCGGACGTCGTGGTCGCGGTGATCTTCGCCGCCTTCCTGGTCGGCGAGACGGCCGCGGACCAGCAGCAGTGGGTCTTCCACCGCGAGAAGCACGCGGGCCGCGCGTCGACCCGCTTCTGCCAGACGGGCCTGTTCGCCTGCTCGCGGCACCCGAACTTCTTCTTCGAGCAGGCACAGTGGTGGGCGATCGCGGCGTTCGGCGTCGTCGCGGGCGGTCTGCAGTGGACGGTCGTGGGCGCGGTCCTGCTGACGCTGCTGTTCGTCGGGTCGACGAAGTTCACCGAGAGCATCACGAAGTCGCGGTACCCGGAGTACGCGGACTACCAGCGCCGGGTGTCCGCGGTGGTCCCGTGGTGGCCCAAGCGCGAGTCCGTCCGCCGATGACGGTCGTCGCGGCGCTCCAGGTCGGAGCGGGCCTGGACCGGATCCTGGCGTTCGAAGAGCAGCTGCGGGGCGCCTCGCTCGTGGTGCTGCCTGAGGCGGTGCTCGGCGGCTACCCGCGCGGAGGCCCGTTCGCCGGCTACTTCCGCGCGGCGGTGGACGTCCCCGGCCCCGAGGTGGCGGCGCTGGCGGCACTTTCGTCCCGCACCGGCGCGAGCCTGGTCGCGGGCGTCATCGAGCGCGACGGTTCGACGCTGTACAGCACGGCGGTGTTCCTCGACCCGCACCTGGGCCTGGTCGGCAAGCACCGCAAGCTGGTCCCGACCGAGCGCGAACGCCTGGTCTGGGGCCGCGGCGACGGCTCGACGCTGCCGGTCGTCCCGACGGCGGCGGGCCTGGCGGGCGCGGCGATCTGCTGGGAGAACCACATGCCCCTGCTGCGCGCGGCGATGTACGCGAAGGGCGTGGAGATCTGGTGCGCCCCGACGGCGGACGACCGCGACGTCTGGCAGGCCTCGATGCGCCACATCGCCGACGAAGGCCGGTGTTTCGTGGTTTCGGCGTGCCTGTACGAGTCTGCGGGAGAAGACCCGTTCCGCGGCGGCAGTGTGATCGTGGGCCCGCTGGGGGAGGTCCTCGCCGGGCCGTTGCGGGACGGCGAAGGCCTGATCACCGCGGAAATCGACCTCGAGGAGATCGTGACCGCCCGCAAGAGCCTCGACGTCTCAGGTCACTACGCGCGCCCGGACGTCTTCTCGCTGACGGTGGACGAGCGCCCCCGGGACGGCGTCACCTTCCTGCGGTGACGCCGTCCCGGCCGGACTTACACCGCCAGCCGCCCGCCGTCGACCGGCAGGATCGCGCCTTGGACGAAGCTCGACTCGCCGGTCACGAGGAACGCGATCGCCGCGGCGATCTCCTCCGGGGCCGCCGTGCGGCCCGCCGGGCCGGCGGCCGCCAGCTCGTCCAGGCCGTCGCCGAAGACCGCCGTGCCTTCGGTGCGCGTCGGGCCGGGGCTGACCGCGTTGACCCGGACGCCGGACGGCCCGTACTCCGCGGCCCACGCCTTGGTCAGCAGCTCGACCGCCGCCTTCGACGACCCGTAGAGCGCCATCCCGGCCATGCCGCGCGCGGCGACCATCGTCGACACGTTCACGATGGCGCCGTGCCCGCGCGCGGCCATTTCCGGCGCCAGCTCGGCGACGAGGAAGAACGGCACCTTCACGTTCGTCGTGGAGACGCGGTCGAACTCGGCCTCGGCCGTGTCCGCGGTGGGCCCGGTCGGGAAGATCCCGGCGTTGTTCACCAGCACGTCGACGTGCCCGCCGATTTCACGGGCACGCGCGGCCAGTTCGCGCGCCGACGAAGCGTCCTTCAGGTCGGCCGCGACGAAGTCGGCCTTGCCGCCCGATTCCCGGATCCGCGCGACGACCTCCGCGCCGCGGGCCGCGTCCCGGCCGGACACCACCACGTGCGCGCCGAGCGCGGCCAGCGCGACCGCCGTCGCGCGGCCGATCCCGCTCGTCCCGCCGGTCACCAGGGCCGTCGACCCGGACAGATCTGCAGTCATCACTCAACTCCTCGTTCCCGATGTCCGTCACGAGGTACAAGCGCGACCACGGAAAAGGACTTCCGGACGAGCGTTCGGCCTTCCTTATGCCCGTGATCAGTCCCGCCGATGGTCTTCCAGCGCGGCGACGAACTCCGCGACGTCCCGCCGATGCGACGTCGCCGGCCACACGGCCCAGGTCCGTCGCACGATCGGGTTTCCCGCCAGCGGCAGCCACCGCACGGTGTCCGGCGTCGGGTACGGCCACTCTGGCGGGGCGAAGGCGTAGGCGCCGCCCGCGCTGACCGCCGGGATCTTCAGCTCGACGATCAGCCGCTGCTCCTCGGGCACTTCCGGGCCGACGTCGAGGCCGTGGCTGCGCAGGGTCGCCGCCAGCTCGTCGTACCAGGCCGGGCTGCCCGCGCGCGGGAAGGCGAACCACTCCAGCCCCGCGAGGTCTTCCAGCCGGACGGGCGAGCCCAGCTTCTCCGCGACGTCCGTCGCCAGCAGGACGCCCACGTCCTCGGTGACGACGAGCGCCGCGTCGAGGTCGGGCCCGGGCGGGCGTTCGCGGACCAGCCCGACGTCCAGCTCGTCCGCCCGCAACGCCGCCACCTGCGCCACCGACGACAGGTGCCGTGCCTGCACCCGCGTGTCCGGGTACGCCTCCGCCAGCCGCGCGAGCGCCGACGGCAGCAGGTCCGGCGGCAGCTCGAGGGGAACGCCGACGCGCAGCACGCCGGTCGCGGTGTGCCGGCCCATCGTGGCCACGGCCTGGTCGTGCCGGGCCAGAACCGCGCGGGCCTCGCCGAGCAACGTCGTCCCGGCGTCCGTGGCCTGGACACCGGTGCTGGTGCGCACCAGCAGCTGGACGCCCAGCCGCCGTTCCAGCGCGGTGATCGTCTGGGACAGCGCCGGCTGGCTGACGTGCAGCTGGCGTGCCGCCTTCGACATCGCGCCCGCCTCGACGACGGCGACGAACGCCCGCAGTTCGCGGATCTCCATCAGCGGGACCAGCGGATCGGCAGCGACTTCAGGCCGTTCTGGAAGGTCGACCGCAGTCGCACCGGGTCCCCGGCCAGGGAGACTTCGCCCAGCAGGTCGAGGACCGCGGCGAACATCGCCCGCAGCTGGACGCGGGCCAGGTGCGAGCCGAGGCAGAAGTGCGGGCCGTGGCCGAAGGTCAGGTGGTCGTTCGGCGTCCGGGAGATGTCGAACGCGTCCGGGTCGTCGAACACGGCAGGGTCGCGGTTGGCCGAGGAGAACCAAACCACCACTTTGTCCCCGGCGCGGATGTCCACATCGGACAGAGTGACGTCGGCGGTCGCCGTCCGCCGGAAGTTCATGACCGGCGTCCACCAGCGGAGCATCTCCTCGACCGCCGACGGCAGCAGCGACCGGTCCGCCAGCAACCGCCGGTACTGCGCGGGGTGTGAGAGCAGCGCCAGCATCCCGCCGGGCAGGCCGTTGCGCAGGGTTTCGTTGCCCGCCACGGAAAACAGCCAGAAGAGGTTCTCGAACTCGGCGAGCGGGACGCGGCCGCCGTCGGCGCCGACGTGCTGCATCAGGTTGCTCATCACGTCGTCGCCGGGGTGCGAGCGCTTGTAGTCGCCCAACGCGTTCGCGTACGCGTAGAGATCGGGCATTCCCGCGCGGGTGCGCGGATCCGGCATCGAGCCGTCCGGGCCGGGGGAGGGGCGGACGGCGAGCGCGGCCCGCGCCAGGTCGGTGACGTCGGCTTCGGACACCGTCGCGCTGACCGCGTACTCGGCGTCCTGGTAGCCGATGACCCGGTTGCTCCAGTCGTACATCAGCCGCCGGTCCCGCTCCGGCACGCCGAACACCCCGGCCAGCGTGAGCAGCGGCAGGTCGGCGGCCACCTTCGCGAAGTCGCACTCGCCGTCGTCGGCGACCGCGGCGACGAGGTCCCGCGCCCACGTCTCGATCTGCGAAGTCAGCTTCGCGATGGCGCGCGGCGTGAACGCCTTCGTGAGCAGCCCGCGCAGCCGGCCGTGCTCCGGCGGGTCCATGTTGAGCATCATCCGGCGCACGTAGGCGAGGTCCGCGGACGTCGCCGGGTCCCGGATCTGCGTCCCGCCGAGCTGCGAGGAGAACAGCCCGGGGTCGCGCAGGACCCGCCGCACGTCGGCGTGCCGCAGCACGGCCCAGAAGTCGTCGACGCGCACCACCGGCGACGCGGCCCGCAGCCGCGCCAGCTCGTCGTACGGGACACCTCGCACGTAGGTGTCCGGATCGGTGATCCCCACGGACTGAATCTAACCGTTGTCGCGGGCCGCGCGCCGCATGCGGAGGAAGCCCCAGGCGACGAGTGCCGCGGCGACGACGGTGAGCGTGAGCCCCGCGATCGTGACGGCTTCCCGGAACTGGGCGGTCTGCCGGCCGGTCCAGTGCGGGGTCGCGATGGCGCCGGTGAAGAGGGCGGCGAGCAGCGTGCCGGAGACGGCGATGCCCGCACCGGAGGTCACCTCGGTCGCGGTGTCGGTGAGCGCCGCGCCGATCGTGGTGCGGTTCTCCGGCAGGCCGCGCAGCACGTTGACCCCGGCGACGACGCCGACCACGCGCATCCCGGCGGCGACGAGCACGAGCGCGAGCGCGACGAACACGTAGCCGAACCGGCCCAGCACGGCGTAGACCGCGAGCCCGGCCACGACCGCCGACGCGCTGAGCCACGCGGCCCGCTCGAGGCCGACGCGGTTCACGAACGGCGAGACGAGCGTGCCGCCCGCGACGAGGACGACGACCTGGGGCAGCATCCCGAGGGCGGCCAGCACGGGCGGCCAGCCCCAGTCGAGCTGCAGTTGCAGGGTCACCAGGTAGCCGAGCCCGGCCGTCGCCAGCCCGGACGCGGCCTTGTAGGCCAGGCCGCTGGAGACGAGCGGACGGGCGACCAGGTCCAGGTCGAGCAGCGGGTGCCGCGCCGAGCGTTCGCGCCGGACGAAGCCGGCGGCCGCCGCGACGGTCGCGGCCGTGACCGCCCAGGGCACCCACGAGCCGGCGCCTTCGTCGACGAACAGCGTCGGGGCGACGAGCGCGAGCACGACGGTCGCGGTGCCGAGCACGGCTCCGGGGACGTCGAACGGGTCGCGGTGCAGGCTCGCGGGGTCGTCCGCGGCGATGCCGCCGCGGATGCCGAGGAAGGCGAGCGCCGCGATCGGCACGTTCACCAGCAGCAGCGCCTGCCACGGCACGAGCGCGAGCACGAAGCCGCCGGTGGTGGGGCCGACCGCGAGCCCGGCCAGGCCCACCGTCGAAATGATCGTCGTCGCGCGGACGCGCAGGCCGTCGTCGTCGAAGAGCCGGAAGGCCAGCGCCATCGACCCGGGCGTGGTCATCGCGGCGGCGACGCCCATCACGACCCGGACCGCGATCAGCTGCTCCGCGCTGGTGACGAACGCGGTGGCGAGGCTCGCCGCGCCGAGCAGGACCAGCCCGGCGAGCATGATCCGGCGGCGGCCGAACCGGTCGGCCAGCGTGCCGAAGGCCGGCATGAGGCCGCCGAAGACGACGGCGTAGGCGCCGGTCACCCACTGCAGGGCGGTGGTGGAGGCGTGCAGGTCGCGGCCGATGGTCGGCAGCGCGACGGTGAGGATCGAGTTGTCGAGCATCTCGAAGAGGAAGACCGCGGACAGGCCCGCGAGGGCGACCCAGGCTTCCCGCAGCGATCGCGGGGCGCGGGGTGCGGCCAGAATGGCGGTGGCACGTTCGGAGGACACGCCACTACGTTAACTGACTAAGTTTAGTGACACAAGAGAGGGTGCTCGGATGCCCAGGACCAGTGCGCGCGGCGGGCCTCAGACGCGGGCGAAGATCGCGGGGGTCGCGGCCCGGCTGTTCCTCGAGCGCGGGTTCGACGACGTGACGGTCGCCGAGGTCGGACGCGAGGCCGGTGTCTCGAGCGTCACGGTCTTCAAGCACTTCCCGCGCAAGGAAGACCTCTTCCTGGACCGCTCGGCCGACGCCGTCGACGTCCTGCGCGCGGCCGTGCGCGACCGGGCGCCCGGCACCGACGTGACGGCGTCCCTGCGCACGACCACCCTGCGTCTCCTCGACGAGCGCGACCCGGTTTCCGGCCTCGCGGACGGGTCGGCCGCGTTCTTCCGGACCGTCGCGGGCTCGCCCGCGCTGCTCTCCCGCGCCCGGGAGATCAGCGCCGAACTCCAAGCTGTCCTCGCCGGGGAACTGGCCCGCGACCCGGCCTTCGACGGCGACGCGGCCCTGTACGCGGCCTTCTTCGTCGCCGGGTACGGCACGGTGTTCGTGGAGATGGCCCGCCGGCTGATCGCCGGGGACCCGCCGGACGACGTGGCCGCCGGCCAGCGCGTCCGGCTGGAGGCGTTGTTCGACGCCCTCCGCGGCGGCGTCGCCCCCTAGCTCCGGGCGGCCCGCTCGGGCAGGCTGCCGGGATGGACACGCTGAACATGCGCACCGGCGGCCAGGGCGAACCGGCCGTCCTCCTCGTGCACGGCCTGGGCGCGACCGGCGCCGTGTGGGCCCACTTCTCCGTGCTGCTCGACCGGCGCGTCCTGGTCCCCGACCTGCCCGGCCACGGCCCGTCCTCGCCACTGCCGCACTACAGCTTCGAGACGCTCACCGCGGCCCTCGCGCGGGCCCTGCCGGACGGCCGCCCGCTGGTCGTCGCCGGGCACTCGCTCGGCGGGGTGCTGGCGCTGGAACTGGCGTCCGGGAAGTACGACGTCGAGGTCGCGGGCGTGCTCGCGCTCGGCGTGAAGGTGGAGTGGAGCCAGGACGACCTGGGGCGCGCGGCGAGCTTCGCGGCTCGCCCGGCGCGGGTGTTCGAGACCCGCGAAGACGCCGAGCAGGCGTACCTCAAGGTGTCCGGGCTGCTCGGGATCGCGCCCGCGGACCCGGCCGGGCTTCGCGAGACCGAGGGAGGTTGGCGCCTCGCGATGGACCCGGCCGCGTTCGGCGTCGGCGCACCGGACATGCCGGCGCTGCTCGCCGCGGCGCGGTGCCCGGTCGTGCTGGCGGCGGGCGAGAACGACCCGATGTGCCGCCCGGAACAGCTACGCGCGCTGGACCCGGACGCGGTCGTCCTCGCCGGTCTCGGACACAACGCCCATGTCGAGGACCCAGCCGCCGTCCGCGCTCTGTTGGAGCGCTTCGGCGTCTGAAGGCTCGGGTGCAGCCGTCGTACCCCACTCGACGGCTGCTCCGAACCCCTCGCCACCACCGGACGCGAAAAGCCTAAGAAGTCGCGGTGGACGAACGCCTGTACCCGCCAGCCCGGCCGTCGTCACGATCAGTACCTGCGGAAACGGTTATCTTCGCCGTTCGGTGGTACAGGGAAAGCGGCACGATCGTGATGCTGGAGGGGTACGTTCCGCTGCGGGCACCCGGGGAGAGGATCTGTGGACGAAGGCCTGTCGTTCGCCGGATGGCTGCGCGAACGCCGCGTGCTCGCCGGCCTCACCCAGGCCCAGCTGGCCGAGCGCGCCGGGCTGAGCCTGCGGGCGGTGCGCAACGCCGAGCGCGGCAGCGTCCGGCGGCCCCGGCCGGAGACGGAACGCCGCCTGCGGGAAGCGCTTGCCGAAGCCCCTCCCGAACCGGTGCGGATCGGCGTGCTCGGGCCGCTCACCGTGCTGCGCGGGGATTCCCCGGTCGAGATCGGCGCCGAGAAGCAGCGCCTGCTGCTGGCGATGCTGGCCCTGCAGCCGAACCGGACCGTGCGGCGCGAGGACCTCGTCGACGTCATCTGGGACGAGCCGCCGCCGTCGTGCCTGGAGCTGGTCCACACCTATGTCGCGCGGCTGCGGCGGGCGCTGCGGCCCGCCGACCTCATCACCACCGACAAGGGCGGCTACCGGCTCTCCGCGGGCCCGGAAGAGCTGGACCTGCTGCGGTTCGAGGCCCTGCTGGCGCGTGACGACCACCGCGCGGCCCTCGAACTCTGGCGCGGCCCGGCACTCGCCGACGTCGGGCGGCTGCGCCAGCACCCCGCCCGGCTGGCGCTCGGGATGCGGCGCGCCAAGGCCGTGATGGCCTACGCGGAGGTCGCGGACCCCGAGGACGCCGCCGTGCAGCTGCGGGTGCTGACCGCCGAGGAGCCGCTGAACGAGTCCGCGCACGCCCGGCTGATGCTGGTGCTCGCCGCGTCCGGGCGGCAGGCCGCCGCCCTGGCCGTGTTCGAGGAGATCCGGAACCGCCTCGACGGCGAACTCGGCATCGGGCCCGGTCCCGAGCTGCGCGCGGCCCAGAGCCAGGTGCTGCGGCAGGACTTCGCGGGGCCCGAGCCGCCGGCGCGCGTCCCCGCGCAGCTGCCCGCGGACGTCGCCGGCTTCCGCGGCCGCACGGCCCAGCTGGCCGAGCTGGACGGCCTCCGGAAGGGCGACGGCACCGGCGCGCGCATCGCCGTCCTGACCGGGACCGGCGGGGTCGGCAAGACCGCCCTCGCCGTGCACTGGGCCCAGCGCTCGCGTGACGAGTTCCCCGACGGCCAGCTCTACCTCGACCTGCACGGCTACGGCACGGTCCGGCCGGTCGAGCCCGGCGACGCGCTGTCCGGGTTCCTGCGCGCCCTCGGCGTCGACGGCGCGGACATCCCCGCCGAGCCCGACGAGCGCGCCGCGAAGTTCCGCACGGTGCTCGCCGGCCGCCGGATGGTGCTGCTGCTCGACAACGCCGGCTCGGTCGGGCAGGTCCGCCCGCTGCTGCCCGGCTCCCCGTCGTGCCTGGTGCTGGTGACCAGCCGCGACGCGCTGCCGGGACTGGTCGCCCGGCACGGCGCGCGCCGCGTCGTCGTCGACCTGCTCACCGAGGAAGAGGCCCGCGACCTGCTGCGGACGCTGCTCGGCCGGCGCGTCGACGACGAACCCGAGGCCACCGATGCCCTGATCCGCTACTCGGCGAGGCTGCCGCTGGCGTTGCGCCTGGTGGCGGAGCTGGCGCTGAGCCGCCCGGGGGAGCGGCTCACGGCGCTCACCGCCGAACTGGCCGACGAACGGCGGCGGCTCGACCTCCTCGACGGCGGCGGCGACCCGCTGACCGCGGTCCGCGCCGTGTTCTCGTGGTCCTACCGGCACCTGGCGGCCGACGCCGCGCGCGTGTTCCGGCTCTGCGGCCTGCATCCGGGCCGCGACCTGACCCCGGCCGCGATCGCCGCGCTCGCCGACGTCCCCCTGCCGGAAGCCGAGCGGCTGACCGGTTCGCTCGTGCGCGCCCACCTCGCGCAGGAGACCGGCCAGGACCGCGTCCAGCTGCACGACCTGCTGCGCGTCTACGCCGCCGAGCTCGCGGCCGCCGACGCGGTCGAGAGCCGTGGCGCGCAGGAGCGGCTGTTCGACTTCTACGTCCGGTCGGCCGCGCAGGCGATGGACGCCGTCCTGCCGCAGGAACGGCACCTGCGCCCGCAGGTGCCGGACCCGGACGTCAAGGTGATCGACGCGCAGCCGTGGCTGGAGGCCGAGCGGCGCAACCTCCTGGCCGTCGCCGCGCACGCGACGCGGCACGGCTGGCCCGACCACCTGCGGCTGCTGTCCGGGATCCTGTGGCACTACCTGGACGTCGGCGGCTACCACGAAGAAGCCCTGGTGCTGCACACGCACGCGTCGGCGCTGGCCCACGACGCCGGCGACCGGACCCAGGCCGAGCCGCTCACGCTCATCGGGCTGGGCCACTGGCGCGTCGGGCGGTCCCGGGAAGCGTTGCGGTACCTGGAAGAAGCGCTCGTCCTGGTCCGCGAAACCGGCGACCGGCGCACCGAAGTCCACGTGCTCAACACCCTCGGCCTGGTCTGCCGGGCGCTGGGCCGGTTCGCCGAGGCGATCACGTACTCGACGGAAGCCCTGTCCCTGGCCCGGAAAACCGGGGACCGCACCAGCGAAGGACTCGTGCTCGTCGTACTCGGCTGCTCCTGCCGCGGCATCGGCCGGTACGGCGAAGCGATCGGGTACCTCGAAGATGCGCGGGCGCTGGCCCGGGACACGGCCGACCGCACCAGCGAGGGCTACGCGCTGGTCAACCTGGGCGACTCGCTGTCCGCGCTGGGGCGGCACGACGAAGCCGCTTCGGCGCTGGCGGAAGGACTCGAGCACTTCCACGCGATGGGCGTGCGGGTCAGCGAAGGCTACGCGCTGGGCATCCTCGGCGACGTCGAGCACGCGCGCGGCCGGTACCCGGAAGCCGCGGCGCACCTCGAACGCGCGCTGGAAATCGCGCAGGAGACCGGAAGCCCGACCAACCGCAGCGTCGCGCTCAAGCACCTCGGCGACGTCCGGCTGGCGCAGGGCCGTGTGCACGAAGCGGCCCAGCACCTCGAAGAGGCACTGGGCCTGGCCCGCGAATGCGGTGACCGGGGCGTGGAGTCCCGGGTGCTGAACAGCCTCGGCACGCTCGCGGCAGCGCGCGGCGCGTCCTCGGACGCGCTCACCCACCACCGCGAAGCACTGGCCGTGGCGAAGGAAACGGGCTGCCGTCCCGAGCAGGGCCGCGCTCACTGCGGGCTCGGCGAAGTCCACAGTGGACTCGGCGAGCCAGGGACCGCGCGCGAACACTGGGAACGCGCGCTGGCCTGTTACGCCGCGGAGTGCGTGCCCGGCGCGATCCGGGTCCGGGACCACTTGGCGGCCTTGGAACGTGCCGCCGGGTAGTGCCGCTCGTCGGCGACGAGGTCGCCTTCGAGGCGCTGGACGTCGCGGTCGAAGACGTCGGTGCTGCCGGCCAGCCGGTTCCGCGGGTACGGACGGCGGCGGTAGGCGTGGTCGAGCGCCCAGGCGAGCAGCACAACGGCGGCGAGAACGGCGATGATCATGGTGCTCCTCCCGGAGTGGATGACGCTGTTGCCTTGAAGAACGTGTAATGGAAGGTGCCGTATTCCCTGGTGGTGCGGTAAAGGTCGGCGATCCCGCGGGCCCATTCCCGTGCGGTGGTCAGCTTTTGCGCGACGGCCGTTTCGCCGATGCCTTCGACCATCGCGGTGAAGGTGTCGCGGGTGAACCCGGTGACGAGACCGGGTTTCGACGCGTCGGCGTAGACGGTCCTCGGCTCGACTTTCACGTCGTCGAAACCGGCTTCGGCGAGCAGGGGGTACAGCCGTCGTCCGATGAGCCCGTCGCCGCCGGCGCCGGCCTGCAGCCGGATCAGGCAGTCGATCGCGGCTTGCGCGTGGTCGCTGCGCGGGTGGAAGAACGCCGAGCCGTGGTCGCCCTCGATGACGGTGATCGTGCCGCCCGGCCGGAGCAGGGTTTTCAAGTGCGTCAAGGCTTTCCCTGGGTCCGGCAGGTGTTCGAGCACAAAGCAGACGAAGAGGTGGTCGTACTCGCCGTCGAGGGCGAACAGGTCGGCTCTCCGCCATTCGACGGGTGCGCTGATCCGGGCTCTTGCCTGGCTGAGGGAGTCCGCGGAGATGTCGACCGCGGTGAGGTGCGCGTCCGGGCTGCGGGCCACGAGGTGGCCGGTCTGGGCGCCGACGCCGCAGCCGACCTCCAGCACGCGGCTGCCGGCGGGGTAGGCGGTTCCGTCGTGCAACAGCTCGGCGAGGGCGTCGGCCTGGTCGCCGAGCCGGCGCGCCTCGGGGGCGGTGTACCCGTGCACGTAGGTGGTGTCCATGAACCCAGCGTGCTGCGACAATGGCTCGATGGACAGGGCCAAAACGCCGCTTCCGGAGGGGTCCATAGGCTCGGACTTCCTCCAGCTCGACGTCCGCGAGGCACCGCCGGGCGGCCTCGCGGACTGGCTGGCCGGACAGCTGCGCGCCGCGGTCGCGGACGGCCGGCTCCCGGTCGGCGGCCGGCTGCCCGCGTCCCGGGTGCTGGCGGCCGAGCTGCGCGTCTCGCGAGGCGTCGTCACCGAGGCCTACCAGCGCCTCATCGACGACGGCCACGCGGCGGGCCGCGGCCGCGCGGGCACGGTGGTGGTCGCCGCCCCGGTGACGGCGCCCGACCCGGCGCCGGTGCGCGTGCCCGCGAAGGTGATCACGCCGCTGCCGGGCGTCGAGGTGTTCGACGCGGTCCGGGCGGCCCCGGCCCGGATCGACTTGACGCCGGGCGTGCCGGACTTGACGGCGTTCCCGCGCGCGGCGTGGCTGCGGGCGGAGCGCGCGGTGCTGGACGAGCTCGAGCCGTCCCACTTCGGCTACGGCGACCCGCGCGGCGCCCCGGCGATGCGGCTGGCGGTGTCGCACTGGCTGGCGCGCAACCGCGGCATCCGGGTGGACCCGGGCGAGATCATCGTGGTGTCCGGGGTGGCGCAGGCGCTGACGCTGGTGGGGGAGGTGCTGCGGCAGCACGGCGTCGCGGAGATCGCGGTGGAGGACCCGGGTTCCCTGGGCGCCCGACAGCACCTGCACCACTGCGGCCTGGCCACCCCACCTGTCCCGGTGGACGACGACGGCCTGCGCGTGGCGGACCTGCACGCCCCGGCGGTGCTGCTGACCCCGGCCCACCAGTTCCCCACGGGCGTGGTCCTCGGCGGCGAGCGCCGCCGCGCCCTGATGAGCTGGGCGGCCGACGGCGGCATCGTGGTGGAGGACGACTACGACGCGGAGCACCGCTACGACCGCGCGCCGGTACCGGCGGTCCGGTCGATGCTGCCGGAAGTCTGTTACACGGGAAGCGTTTCGAAGCTGCTGGCCCCGGCGTTGCGGGTCGGCTGGCTGCTGGCCCCGCCCCGGTTCCGCGACGATCTGGTGGCGGCGAAGCGGTTCGCGGACCTGGGCAACGCGGTGCTGGCCCAGCTGGTGCTGGCCCGTCTCATGGAGACGGGCGAGCTGGAGCGCCAGCTACGGGTGGTGCGGTCGCGACATCGCCGCCGCCGCGACGCGATGATCCGCGCGCTCGCCGCTCACCTGCCTGCCGCGGTGGTCCACGGCGCCGCGGCGGGCCTGCACCTGACGATCACGTTCCCTTCGGGGGTGGACGACGTCGCCCTGGCGGCGGCCGCGCTGGAGGAAGGGGTGAAGGTGCAGCCGTTGTCGTGGCACCGGCAGCTGCCGGGCCGCCCGGGCCTGGTGATGGGCTATGCCGCGCGGACGGCGACCGAGATCGCGGAAGGGGTCGCGGTGCTGGGGAGACTTGCCCGCTGACCTCGCCTTTTGCGAGGCCCGGTTTCAACGCTACCGCCGGCCACCGACAGTTCCGCCCTCACGCACCCCGGTCGTCCACAGGGCACCCGACCCATCCCCAGCCCCGGACGCCTCATCCGCGACCGGCGCCCGCCCAGCGGGGTAAAGGATCCACAAAGGACGGTCAAGCAAGTGTGATCATGCTCTCCCAGGCGATTCGCCCGGTTGGTTGCCATACGCAAGCAAGTTGCTTAGCCTAGCTAAGGGACTTTGCGAGCAGAAGGGTTGCACAGTGGCGGAACGCCGGACGTATTCGATCGCGGAACTGGGGCCGCGGTACAAGTGGATCGCGCTGTCCAACACGACGCTGGGCATGCTGATCGCCACGATCAACTCCTCGATCGTGCTGATCGCGCTGCCCGACATCTTCAAGGGCATCGGCATCAACCCCCTCGAGCCCGCCAACACCAGCTACCTGCTGTGGATGATCATGGGCTTCCTCGTGGTCACCGCCGTGCTGGTGGTGAGCTTCGGCCGGCTCGGCGACATGTACGGCCGCGCGAGGATGTACAACCTCGGGTTCGCCGTCTTCACCGTTTCTTCCATCATGCTGGCCGTCACCTGGTTCGACGGCGACGCCGCCGCGCTGTGGCTGATCGGCTGGCGGATCGTCCAGGGCGTCGGCGGCGCCTTCCTGATGGCGAACTCGTCGGCGATCCTCACCGACGCCTTCCCGGCCAACCAGCGCGGCCTCGCGCTCGGCATGAACGGCGTCGCGGCCATCGCGGGCTCGTTCCTCGGCCTGGTCGTCGGCGGCGTGCTCGCCCCGATCGACTGGAACCTGATCTTCCTCGTCTCGGTCCCGTTCGGCGTGATCGGCACGATCTGGGCGTACCTCAAGCTGCACGACACCGGCATCCGCAAGCACGCGAAGATGGACTGGTGGGGCAACATCACCTTCGCGGCCGGCCTCATCGCCGTCCTGGTCGGCATCACCTACGGCATCCAGCCCTACGGCACCTCGTCGACCGGCTGGGGCAGCCCGATGGTGCTGAGCTGCCTGATCGGCGGCGCCGCGGTGCTGGTCGCGTTCGTGATCATCGAGACGAAGGTGCCGAACCCGCTGTTCCGGCTGTCGCTGTTCAAGATCCGCTCGTTCACGTGGGGCAACATCGCGAACCTGACGGCGTCGCTCGGCCGCGGTGGCCTGCAGTTCATCCTGATCATCTGGCTGCAGGGCATCTGGCTGCCGCAGCACGGCTACACGTTCGAGCAGACGCCGCTGTGGGCCGGCATCTACATGCTGCCGATGACGGTCGGGTTCCTGGTGGCCGCGCCGACGTCGGGCATCCTCGCCGACCGGATCGGCAGCCGAATGCTCGCCTCGAGCGGTCTGTTCATCACCGCCGTGACGTTCCTGCTGCTGATCCTGCTCCCGGTGAACTTCAATTACTGGGCGTTCGCCGCGATCCTGCTGATCAACGGCATCGGCATGGGCATGTTCTCCTCGCCCAACCGCGCCGAGGTGATGAACAGCCTGCCGGCGGACGCGCGCGGGTCCGGCGCGGGCATGATGACGACGTTCCAGAACGCGGCGATGGTCCTGTCGATCGGCTTCTTCTTCAGCCTGATCATCGCGGGCCTGTCGAGCAGCCTCCCGACGACGATGAGCCAGGGCCTGATCCAGCACGGCGTCCCGGCGGCGTCGGCGGACCAGATCGCCCACCTCCCGGCGGTGGCGGTGCTGTTCGCGGCGTTCCTGGGCTACAACCCGATCCAGCAGCTGCTGGGCGGTCAGCTGTCGGCGCTGCCGCCGGACCAGGCGTCGTTCCTGACGGGCCGCAGCTTCTTCCCGAACCTGATTTCGGGCCCGTTCCAGTCGGGCCTGGCGGTGGCGTTCGGTTTCGCGATCGCGGTCTGCCTGATCGGCGCGGTGGCGTCGCTGCTGACGAAGGACGCCCGCCCCAAGGACCGCGAGTCAGTGGGCGAGGAGCTGGCCGCGGTGGCCGGCGAGTCCGGCGGCGGCCCGAGCGAACTGGTGTCGCCCGCCAGCGAACGCTGACGGTGGTTTCGGAAACCCGGGTGCCGCGTCCGGCGGCACCCGGGTTTCCGCGTCCTGGGCTACCAGCCGATCGAAGCCCGCTGGATCTTCACCGGATGTGCCGGAGCGCCGTCGAGCGGCCCGTTCGGATCGGTGGGAATGATCCCGTCCGCCACCATGTGGTCGATGGCCGACATCCCGCGGACCACGGTCCCCAGCACCGAATACTTGGCCGGGATGTTCGCGAAGGAATGCACGATGAAGAACTCCGACCCGTTGGTCCCGGGCCCCTGGTTCCCCATCGCCACGGTCCCGCGCGGGTAGGTCTCCGAACCGGTCACCTCGTCGGGGAAGGCGTACCCCGGCCCGCCCTTCTCGACCTCGTAGATGTCGCCGCACTGCAGGACACCGAGCCGGGAAGAGTTCGAAAGCCGCCAGCACTGGGACCGGTCGTAGAACCGCTGCGCGATCAGCGAGACCATGTTGTGCACCGCACAAGGCGCCGCGCCCGCGCGGTTCAGCCGGACGGTCACCGGCCCGTAGTTGAACCGGAAGGTGACGTCGACCGTCCCGAGCGTCGACGCGAACGGCAGCGGGCGCACCACCGGACGGGCAGCGGGGTTCGACGGCGTCGGCGTGAACGTGCACCGGACGACCGGAACCGACGCGGATGCCGGCGCCGGAGCGACCAGCAGGGCACCCAGGACACCGACGAGAGCCAGACCCCAGCGCAGCTTCATGCCGGGGACGTTAGCGAAGGACGAACTACTTGCGCCAGGCCGTGCGCTGCTTGCGGATGTCCAGCACGAGCAGCAGCATCAGGAACAGCGAGAGCCCGACGAGCCAGACGTTCTCGGTGTTGTTCTCGTGGTTGCCCTTGAGCATCACGAGCAGGATGATCGCGCTGACCCAGCCGGCGACCCGGGTGGCCTTCGGGAACGTGCCGTGCCAGCCCCAGGCCGCGGACGGCTCGTCGCGCGGGTCGACCTCGGGACGCCGCTTCTCGACCGCCTTGCCTGCCACGATGAACTCCTCAAGACCCGTGAACCTCGGACGCGCTGATGATCCCACACCTCGGGGTGCGCCGCGGACACGCCCCGCGTGGCGCCGGACACCCCGGCGAGGGTTTCCGGAACCAGGCTCGCGCGACGGTGTACCTCCGGGTGCGCCGCGGCGACGCGCCGCGCGACAATGACCCGCGATGACTACCTCGCGAAGCGTTCTCGTGCTCGGGTCCACCGGGTCCATCGGCGTGCAGGCCCTGGACGTCGCGGCCCGCAACCCGCACCTGTTCCGGGTGGCCGGCATCGCCGCGGGCGGCGCCGATCCGGCCAAGCTCGCCGCGCAGGCGCTCGCCCACGGCGTCGAAGCCGTCGCCGTGACCAAGGCCACGGCCGCCGAAGACGTGCAGCTCGCGCTGTACGCCGAAGCGCAGAAGCGCGGCTACTCCCAGGGGGACTTCAAGCTGCCGCGGCTCTTCGCGGGGTCCGACGCCGTCACCGAGCTGATCGACGCCGTCCCCGTCGACACCGTCCTCAACGCCCTGCCGGGCTCCCGCGGCCTCGAGCCGACGCTCAAGGCGCTCGCCACCGGCGCCACCCTCGCGCTCGCGAACAAGGAGTCCCTCATCGCCGGCGGTCCGCTGGTGCTCGCCGCCGCGAAGCCCGGCCAGCTCGTGCCGGTCGACTCCGAGCACTCCGCCATCGCGCAGGCCCTGCGGTCCGGCAAGGAGAACGAGGTCGCGAGGCTCGTCCTCACCGCCTCCGGGGGCCCGTTCCGCGGCCGCAGGCGCGAGGAGCTGGCGGACGTCACCGTCGAGCAGGCGATGGCCCACCCGACCTGGTCGATGGGCCCGCTGATCACGATCAACTCGGCGACCCTGGTCAACAAGGGCCTCGAGCTCATCGAGGCGGCGCTGCTGTTCGGCATCGAGCCGGACCGGATCGACGTCACCGTGCACCCGCAGTCGATCGTTCACTCGATGGTGACCTTCACCGACGGCTCGACGATCGCCCAGGCCAGCCCGCCCGACATGCGGCTGCCGATCGCGCTCGCGCTGCACTGGCCGGACCGGGTGCCCGGCGCCGCGCCCGCCTGCACCTGGGACAAGGCCGCGACCTGGACGTTCGAGCCGCTCGACAACGAGGCCTTCCCCTCGGTCGAGCTGGCCCGGCACTGCGGGACCGTGGGCGGCTGCCTGCCCGCCGTCTACAACGCCGCGAACGAGGAGCTCGTCTCCGCTTTCCTCGCGCAGAACACCCGCTTCACGTCGATAGTGGACACTGTTTCCGAGGTGGTGGGAGCCGCCGACGAGTGGCGTCGCGAACCGCGCGACGTCGAGGACGTTCTCGCCGCCGAGCGCTGGGCTCGCGCGCGGGCCGGTTCGATCATCGAGGGGAAGTAGCGGGTGCTCGCCTACATCATCGGGGTGGTGCTCTTCGCGCTGGGGATCTGCGTCTCCGTCGCGTTGCACGAGGCCGGCCACATGATCACCGCGAAGGCCTTCGGCATGAAGGTCCGCCGGTACTTCGTGGGCTTCGGGCCCACGGTGTTCTCGTGGCGCCGCGGGGAGACCGAATACGGCCTGAAGTGGATCCCGCTCGGCGGGTTCTGCGACATCGCGGGCATGACGGCGCTCGACGAGGTGACGCCGGACGAGGCGCCGCGCGCGATGTGGCGGTTCAAGACCTGGAAGCGCACCGTCGTGATGTCCGCCGGGTCCATCACGCACTTCATCCTCGGCTTCGTCGTGCTCTACCTGATGGCCGTGACGATGGGGCTGCCGAACCTGACCCCCGCCGACACCTCGCCGGTGCTGGCGTCGACGTCGTGTGCGCGGGCGGCGACGACCGAGGAGCAGGCCAAGGCCACCGACTGCCCGCCGGGTGCCGTGCGGCCGGCCGAGGCCGCCGGGCTGCGGGCCGGCGACAAGATCCTCGCCGTCGGCGGCAAGGCGGTCGCGAGCTGGACCGAGATGCTCGCCGCCGTGCAGGCCACCAAGGGCCGCACCGAGTTCGACGTCCAGCGCGGCGACCAGCGGCTCGCGCTCGTCGTCGACGTGCCGCAGGTGCAGCGCTGGACCAGCGCCGGCGTCAAGACGGTCGGCATGATCGGCGCCTCCCCGAAGCAGCCCGCCGTGACCACCCAGTACGGCCCGGTCGCCGCGGTCGGCGCGACGTTCGGCTTCACCGGCACGATGTTCTCCGAGACGGCGCAGCGGCTCGTCGAGTTCCCCCAGCGCATCCCGGCCGTGGTCACCGCGATCTTCGGCGGCGAGCGCGACCCGAACACCCCGGTCAGCGTCGTCGGCGCGAGCCGGATCGGCGGCGAGGCCGTCGAGCAGGGCATCTGGGTGCTGTTCTTCTTCCTGCTGGCCAGCCTCAACTTCTTCATCGGCGTGTTCAACCTGCTGCCGCTGCTCCCGCTCGACGGCGGGCACATCGCGGTGGTCTGGTACGAGCGCGTCCGCGACTGGATCCGGGGCCTGCGCGGCAAGGCGGCGGGCGGTCCCGTCGACTACACGAAGCTGTCCGGGATCACGATGGTGCTGGTGCTCATCGGGGGTGCGGTGACGCTACTCACGGTGACAGCGGACATCGTCAACCCGATTCGTCTGCAGTAGCGCCCCGCCACGGAGGGGTTCCGGCCCCTCCGTGGCGGGTGGCACCGGGCGTAATACTGCTCACCGTGACGGTTGACTTGGTGAAGGTGGCCCGGTCGGGGTAGGTACGCTGGAGGCCGTGACCGTCGCACTCGGTATGCCAGCCCTGCCCCCGCCCGTCCTCTCCGAGCGCCGCAAGACCCGCCAGCTCCAGGTGGGCCCGGTCGGCGTCGGCAGCGACTTCCCGATCTCCGTCCAGTCGATGACGACGACGCTCACCTCCGACGTCAACGCGACCCTGCAGCAGATCGCCGAGCTGACCGCCGCGGGCTGCGACATCGTCCGCGTTGCGTGCCCGTCGGCCGACGACGCCGAGGCGCTGCCCGCGATCGCGAAGAAGTCGCAGATCCCGGTGATCGCGGACATCCACTTCCAGCCGAAGTACGTCTTCGCCGCCATCGAGGCCGGCTGCGCCGCGGTGCGCGTCAACCCGGGCAACATCCGGAAGTTCGACGACCAGGTCAAGGAGATCGCGCAGGCCGCGAAGGACCACGGCACGCCGATCCGGATCGGCGTCAACGCCGGCTCGCTGGACAAGCGGATCATGGACAAGTACGGCAAGGCGACCCCGGAAGCGCTGGCCGAGTCCGCGCTGTGGGAGGCGTCGCTGTTCGCCGAGCACGACTTCCACGACATCAAGATCTCCGTGAAGCACAACGACCCCGTGGTCATGGTGCGTGCGTACGAACTGCTGGCCGAGCAGTGCGACTACCCGCTGCACCTCGGCGTCACCGAGGCGGGCCCGGCGTTCCAGGGCACGATCAAGTCGGCCGTCGCGTTCGGCGCGCTGCTGCGCCAGGGCATCGGCGACACGATCCGCGTCTCGCTGTCCGCGCCGCCGGTCGAAGAGGTCAAGGTCGGCGCGCAGATCCTGCAGTCGCTGAACCTGCGCCCGCGCAAGCTGGAGATCGTGTCGTGCCCGTCGTGCGGGCGCGCGCAGGTGGACGTCTACACCCTCGCCGACCAGGTCACCGCCGGGCTCGAGGGCATGGAGATCCCGCTGCGCGTGGCCGTCATGGGCTGCGTCGTCAACGGCCCGGGCGAGGCCCGCGAGGCCGACCTGGGCGTCGCCTCGGGCAACGGCAAGGGCCAGATCTTCGTCAAGGGCGAGGTCATCAAGACCGTGCCCGAGCACGCGATCGTCGAGACGCTCATCGAAGAGGCCATGCGCATCGCCGAAGAGTCGGGGGAGTCCCTCGGCGAGGGTGCTCCGGTCGTCACCGCTGGCTGAGCTGCTCCCGGACGACGTCCTCGAGGCGTCGTCCGTCGTGGCCAACAACGCGATGAACCGCGACCGGCGGCTGGCCGGTCGTGACGGGTATTCGCGGGTCCTCGGCTTCGACATCCCGGGCCTGCCGCCGGGCGCGCGGTGGCTGGATCTCTGCTGCGGCAGCGGGCGCGCGCTCCTCGACGCGGCGGCGACCCGGCCGGACCTGGACATCACCGGTGTCGACCTGGCCGGGTCCTTCGCGGCGGCCGGGCCCGTGCGGTTCGAGACCGCGTCGATCACGACGTGGGTGCCCGCGGGCCGGTTCGACCTCGTGACCTGCGTGCACGGGTTGCACTACGTCGGCGACAAGCTCGGCGCGCTGCTGCGGGCGGTGTCGTGGCTGAGCGAGGACGGCGTGTTCGTGGCGAACTTCGACGCCGCCGGCGTCCGCCTGCCGGGTGGCGCGCGACGGCTGCTCCCGGCCTTGCGCGCGGCGGGCTTCACCTATGACGCGCGGGCTCGCCGCATCCGTCGTCAGGGCCACTTCACCGGCACGCTGCCGTTCCGCTACCTCGGCGCGGACGACCGGGCCGGCCCGAACTACACCGGCCAGCCCGCCGTCCACTCGTACTACGAATCAGCCCTGTAGGTGGTGCTGGGCGGCGTCCCGGATCTGCAGGCGGACGTTCTCCAGCGCGGCGGCGACCTCGTCGATCTGCTGCGCGGCGAGCTGGATGGAGCCCTGGATCGCGGTCGCGGTCGACGTCTCCCCGAGCAGGCCGAGCACCTGGGCCTGCAGGTCTTCGAGGTCGCTCTTGGTGGCGAGCGCGATGCCGGTGGGCACCTGGTCGGCGAGCAGCTCCAGCTGCTGCGCCTGCTCCTGGATCGTCATCGGGTGTTCCTTCCGCGGTGGGGGACGCACCCTCCGTGTTATCAGAACCGGAACTGTCGGTGGTGACGTTTACGCTGGCATTCGTGACCGTGACCTGGGCTGTTCACGAGCCGCACCCCGTGGTGCGGCCCCTGGTCACGCGCTATGTCGGATACGCGCAGGACGAGGTGACGCTGCCGGTCCACCGCGGCCTGCCGTCCCGGCACGTGACGCTGGTCATCAGCCTGGCCGGGCCGGTCCGGATGGCCGGGCGCAGCCTGCAGGCGCTGGTCGGCGGCCTGCACACGCGCGCGGTCCTGATCCGGCAGGACCGCACGCAGGAAGGGCTGCAACTGGAGCTCGACCCGCTGGGCGTGCGCACGCTGTTCGGCGTCACGGCGGCGGAGCTGAGCGGCGAGGTGGCCGATCTGGCCGAGTTCGGCCTGGGCTCGCTGCCGGACCGGCTGCGCTCGGTGCCGACGTGGAGCGAGCGGTTCGCGCTGCTCGACGACGTCTTGGCGGCCCGGGCGGTCTCGCCGGTGGCACCGGCGCCCGAGCTGGGGGAGGCGTGGCGGCGGATGCGCGGCGCCGACGGCCAGGTCCGCGTCGCGGAGTTGGCCGGCGAAGTGGGCTGGAGCCGCCGTCACCTGAGCGAACGGTTCCGCGCGGAGCTGGGCTTGCCCCCGAAGCAGGTGGCGCGGGTGCTGCGGTTCGAGCGCGCCGGGCGGCTGCTGCGCACCGGGCAGACGGACCTGGCGCGCTTGGCCGTCGAGTGCGGGTACTACGACCAGGCGCACCTGACGAACGAGTGGCGCGCGCTGGCCGGGTGCACGCCGGGCACGTGGATCGCCGAGGAGCTCCCGTTCCTCCAAGACGAGGAGGTGGCGGCCGGGCAAAACTCGCCGGTATGACTCCTCAGCCGAACGTCTGGCCCGCCCTGCGCTACGACGACGCCCCGGCGGCGATCCGCTTCCTGGTCGACGTCGTGGGCTTCACCGAGGCGCTGGTGGTGCCCGAAGGCGACCTGATCGCCCACGCCGAGTTGCGCTGGCCCGAGGGTGGCGCCGTGATGCTGGGCAGCGTCCGCCCGCCGGACGGCGTCCACGACGCGATGAAGCCCGGCACGGGCGCGGTGTACGTGGTGTCGGACGAGGTGGACGAAATCCACGAGCGCGCGAAGGCGGCGGGCGCGGAGATCACGGCCGGGCTGACGGATACCGGCTACGGCTCCCACACGTTCAGCCTCCGCGACCCGGAAGGCAACGCCTGGACGTTCGGCACCTACCGAGGCGCTCCCTGATCGCCCCGGCGTCGCGGGTCAGCCCACCGACCGCTCGAACGTGGCCAGCAGGCCCCCACTCCGCCGGGCCCGACCCGGCCCTTCACCTCCGCCGGGGTGATGGCCTTCAGCTGCCACCCGTCGACCCCGTGGTCGTTCAGGAGCTTCTCGGGCTTGCCGCCGATGAGCTTTTCGCGGACTTCGACGACCTTGTCCGTGAACAGCTGCATCGGCCCGATTCCGCCCGCGGACCCTTCATCCCAGCGTGTCGGCGGGCTCGCGTTCCGTTTGCGAGCCGAATCTGGCACCCTGGAGCGCGTGTTGCGGCTTGCAGGTGCACGGCTGCTCGATGATCGGGACTATCCGGCGGTCCGTGCCGCGCTCGCCGCCGACCCGGTGGGCAGCTGCATGGTCAGCGCCCGGGTCGAGGCCGCGGGCCTCGACCCGTGGCGGCTCGGTGGTGAGCTCTGGGCTGCCGACAGCCGACCGGTCCGCGCCGGCCGGCTCCAAGGGCTGTGCTTTTCCGGCCCCAACCTCATCCCGCTCCGCGGCAACGCGCCCGCGTTGCGCTCCTTCGCCGACCGTGCCCTGCGGAGACAGAGAACCTGCTCCTCACTGGTCGGCCCGGCCGAGCAGGTCCTCGGCCTGTGGGACGAGCTCGCCGACGAGTGGGGTCCGGCCCGCGAAGTCCGCGATGACCAGCCGCTGATGGCCCTGGACAGCACCCCGCTCGTCAAGGCCGACCCGCTGGTCCGGCCCGTCCGGCCCGACGAGCTGGAGCGCTACCTGCCCGCGGCCGTCGCGATGTTCATCGAAGAGGTCGGCGTCGACCCGCGCAGCGGCGACGGCGGCGCCAGCTACCGCGCCCGCGTCACCGAGCTGATCGGCGCCGGGCGCGCGTTCGCCCGGTTCGAGAACGGCGAAGTCGTCTTCAAGGCCGAGATCGGCGCCATGTCCGCGACCGTCGGCCAGATCCAGGGGGTCTGGGTGCACCCGGACCGCCGCGGCGACGGCCTGGGCACCGCCGGCACCGCCGCCGTCGTGAACCGGCTCGTGAAAGGCCTCGGCCGCACCGCGAGCCTGTACGTCAACGCGTTCAACACCCCCGCCCTCGCGGCCTACCGCAAGATCGGCTTCCAGCAGGTCGGCCAGTACGCGACGGTGCTCTTCTAGCCACTCTTCCGTGGCGGCGTTTCGAGGCCGTCGCAGCGCGCTGACCAGGCATTATCTCGCCATGAGTGCACGTCGGCGCCGTGGTGCGCTCGCGGTGCTGCTGCTCGCCGCCGCGACCACGGCCGGGTGCTCGGGCGACAGCCCCGAGGACGCCCTCTCGGCCTTCCTCGACGCCTTCGCGTCCGGGGACATCGCCGCCGCGGCGGCGAACACCGACTCGCCGGACGCCGCCAAGACCGTGTTGTCCCAGGTCCGCGGCGTGCTCGAACCCGAGTCGCTGGACGTCGACGACGAAGCGGTGAAGGAGCCGGCCGACGGCGACACCGTCACGGCCGGCTACCAGCTCACCTGGCACCTGCCGCACGGCCGCACCTGGAGCTACCGCGCCGACGCCCAGCTGCGCGCGGCCGAGAACGGCTGGCAGGTGCACTGGCAGCCGACGGTCGTGCACCCGCAGCTGGCCGTCGGCCAGACCCTCGGCCTGGTGCCGCAGCCGCCCGAGACCGCGCCGGTCCTCGACCGCGACGGCGTGCCGCTGATGCGCCCGCAGACCGTGGTCGGCGTGGTCGTCGACCCGCAGAAGACCGGCAACGCGACCGCGGTCGCCGGGTCGCTCGCCAAGGCGCTGCACCGGTACGAGCCGTCGGTCACCGGCCGCTCGGTGCTCGACGGGATGAGCAAGACCAAGCCCGGCGACGCCTACTCGGTGATCACCCTGCGGGCCGGGGACTACCAGCGCGTCAAGCCGGTGATCTACGACCTGCCCGGCGTCCGGTTCGCCAGCCAGGAGCGGCTGCTGCCGGTCGCGCGCGGCTCCGGGCAGCAGGTCCTCCCCGGCATCCGCGCCCTGGTCGAGCAGCAGCTGGCCGGGGCGGCGGGCTGGCGGATCGTCACCCGGGACGTCACCGGCGGCGAGGTTTCGGAGCTGCGGGCCGAGCCGCCGCGGCCGTCGCCCGCGGTCACCAGCACGCTCAGCGCGAAGATCCAGGACGCCGCCGAGAAGGCGCTGGACACCGAGCAGTACCCGGCGGCTCTGGTGGCGATCCAGCCCTCGAGCGGCGACATCCTCGCCGTGGCGCAGAACCAGGCCGCCGACGACGAAGGCTCGCTGGCCCTGGCCGGCCGCTTCCCGCCGGGGTCGACGTTCAAGATCGTCACGGCGGCGGCCGCGCTGGCGACCGGGGACGTCGACGCCGGCAGCCCGGTCGACTGCCCCGGCACCACGACGGTCGAGAACCGCGTGATCCCCAACGAAGGCCGGTTCGACCTCGGGCGCGTCCCCCTGAAGACGGCGTTCGCCCGCTCGTGCAACACGACCTTCGCCCGGCTCGCCGCGGGGCTCCCGGCGTCGGCGCTCACCGACGCCGCGCGCTCGTTCGGGATCGGCGCCGACTTCGTCGTCCCCGGCCTGACCACGGTCACCGGGGCCGTCCCGGCCAGCGACTCGGCCGTCCAGCGCGCGGAGAACGGCTTCGGCCAGGGCACGGTGGTGACCAGCCCGTTCGGCATGGCGCTGGCGGCGGCGACCGTGCAGGCCGGGAAGGTGCCGACGCCGTCGCTGGTCAAGGGGATGCCCGCGGCCACGAACAACGTCGGTGACGCGCCGTCGGACGACGTCCTCGGCGCGCTGCGCGACATGATGCGCGAGGTCGTCACGTCGGGCACCGCGACCGGGCTGCGGGACATCCCCGACGTCGCGGGCAAGACGGGGACCGCCCAGTTCGGCGACGGCTCCCGCTCGCACGGCTGGTTCGTCGGCTACCGGGGTGACCTGGCGTTCGCCGTGCTGCTGACCGAAGCGGGCTCGTCCAAACCGGCGGTGCAGGCCGCCCACCGGTTCCTGGCGGCGGTCGGCTGACCCGGCCGTCGTAAGGTGGAGGCATGTCCGTTCGTGCCCCGCTCGTTCCCGGCGTCCAGACGCCGCGCCGTGACGTCCCCAGTTCGATCGCCCGTCCCGAGTACGTGGACAAGCCGGCGCCGAAGCGGGACACCGGAAGCGGCGTGCGCACGCCCGAGGTGATCGAGGCGATGCGGGTCGCGAGCCGGATCGCGGCACAGGCCCTGGAGGAGGGCGGCAAGGCCGTCAAGCCGGGCGCCACCACCGACGACATCGACAAGGTGGTGCACGAGTTCCTGCTCGACCACCACGCCTACCCCTCGACGCTGGGCTACCGCCGGTTCCCGAAGTCGTGCTGCACCTCGCTCAACGAGGTGATCTGCCACGGCATCCCGGACTCGACGGTGATCGAGGACGGCGACATCTGCAACATCGACGTCACCGCCTACATCGGCGGCGTGCACGGCGACACGAACGCGACGTTCCTGGCCGGCGACGTCTCGGAGGAGGCCCGCCTGCTGGTGGAGCGCACCCGCGAGGCGACGCTGCGGGCGATCAAGGCGGTCCGGCCGGGCCGTCAGCTCAACGTCATCGGCCGGGTCATCGAGTCCTACGCCAAGCGCTTCGGCTACGGCGTGGTCCGCGACTTCACCGGCCACGGCGTCGGCCCGGCGTTCCACACGCCGCCGACGGTGCTGCACTACGAGGAGCCCTCGGTGGAGACGGTGATCGAGGAGGGCATGACCTTCACGATCGAGCCGATGATCACCCTGGGCACCATCGACTACGACATCTGGCCGGACGACTGGACCGTCACCACGAAGGACAAGAAGTGGACGGCCCAGTTCGAGCACACCCTCGTGGTGACCGCGGACGGCAGCGAAATCCTCACCCTCCCCTGACCCCCACGGCGTGTCGACCCCGCAATCACGCGTGTCGACCCCCGGATCACCGGGGCCGCCGGCGGACCGGCCGGGCTCCGGTGATGGAGGAGCCGACACGCGTGACTGGGAGGTCGATACGCGTGACTGGAGGGTCGACACGCGTGATCAGAGCGACGACACGGCCTCAGTGGCTCGTGGCTCGCTTGTAGCAGCGCACCGAGAGCGGCACGAAGACCACCAGCAGCACCACGATCCACAGCACCGAAGCCAGCACGGCGTGCTGCATCGGCCAGACGTCGTGCACGGGCATCGTGGCGCTCGTGTTGCCGAACAGCTCCCGCGCCGCCTGCGTGATCGCCGAGACCGGGTTCCAGTCCGCGACCACACGCAACGGCGTGGGCAGCCGGGCGCTGTCGACGAACGTGTTGGCCAGGAACGTCAGCGGGAAGATGGCCACGCTCGCGACGTTGTTGAACACCTCGGGCTTGCGCACGGCCAGGCCGAGCGTCCCCATCACCCACGACAGCGCGTACGCGAAGGCCAGCAGCAGGAGCACGCCGCCCAAAGCCTCGAAGACGCCGGTGTGGATGCGCCAGCCGACCAGCAGCCCCACGAGACCCATGATGAGCAGGCTCGTCACGTTGAGGATCAGGTCCGCCGTGGTCCGCCCGACCAGCACCGCGGCCGGGGACATCGGCAGTGAGCGGAACCGGTCGATGATGCCCTTCTGGAGGTCGTCGGTCAGCCCGTAGCCGGTGACGATGCTGCCCATCGCCACGGCCAGGGTGAAGATCCCCGGCAGCATGAACTCCCGGTACGACATGCCGGGGATGTCGATCACGCTGCCGAACACGAACCCGAACAGCAGCACGAACATCACGGGCATGAACACGATCGACCCGAGCAGGTCCATCGAGCGCAGGATCTTGATCGAGTTGCGCTTGGCGACGGTGACACCGTCGGTCACGGCCAGCTGTACCGCGTTCATCACACGGCCTCCTTCACGTCGTGTCCGGTCAGGGAAAGGAAAACGTCGTCGAGGGTGGGGCGGCGGACCCCGACGTCGCGGACGTCGACGCCGTCGGCGGCCAGCAGCGCCAGTGCCTCGGTAAGCGCTTTCGCGCCGTGGGTCACGGGCACGGTGAGCCGGAAGCCCTCGGCCTGCGGTTCGCCGTTGGCCAGGCGGGCGAGGGCCCGCTGCGCGAACCCGACGTCGGCGTGGGAGCCGACGGTCAGCTCGATCCGCTCGCCGCCGACCAGGTCCTTGAGCTCGTCGGCGGTGCCGCGGGCGATGACGCGCCCGTGGTCGACGACGGCGATGCTGTCGGCCAGCCGGTCGGCCTCTTCCAGGTACTGCGTGGTGAGCAGCAGCGTGGTGCCGCCCGCGACGAGCTCGGTGATGACGTCCCACAACTCGGTGCGGGCCCGCGGGTCGAGCCCGGTCGTGGGCTCGTCGAGGAACAGCACCGGCGGGTTCGCGACGAGCGCGCCGGCCAGGTCGAGCCGGCGCCGCATGCCGCCGGAGTAGCCCTTGACCGGGCGGTCGGCGGCGTCGGCGAGGCTGAACCGGGCCAGCAGCTCCCGGCCGCGCGCCTTGGCCCGCTTGGTGCCCAGGTGGTAGAGCCGCCCGACCATCTCGAGGTTCTCGGCGCCGGTCAGCTCCTGGTCAACGGCGGCGTACTGCCCCGACGCGCCGATGCGCGAACGCAGCTCGTGCGCGTCCCGCACGACGTCCAGCCCGGCGACGGTCGCTCTCCCCGCGTCCGGTTTCTGCAGCGTCGTGAGGATCTGGACGGTCGTGGTCTTGCCGGCCCCGTTCGGCCCGAGCACGCCGAGCACCGTCCCCTCGGGCACCCGCAGGTCCATCCCGTCGAGCGCGGTGACCTTCCCGTACTTCTTGACCAGTCCTTCGGCCACGATGGCGTCTGGCATGGATTTCCCCTTTTCCGTGTGGAGTTTCAGGCGCGCCGGATGACGATGTCGCCGGTGTAGGTGTGGGCCTTGACCTCGACCGTCTCGGTGCTGCCGCCGGGTCCCTCGGAGGCGGTGAGCGAGTTGAGGACGGTGCCGGTCAGCGAGTTGAGCTCGAGCCACGCGGCACTGCCTTCGCGGATGCCGACCTCGATCTCGCCGACGGCCGTTTCGAGGACGACCCGGTCGCGGATGACCTCGTTGACGCGGATGTCGCCCGCCGCGGTCTTGGCGTTGACGCCCGCGTGGGCGAGGCCGACCAGGATGTCGCCGTTGGCGGTGGAGACCCGCAGGTCGCCGGTGACCTCGCCGACGCGGGTCTCGCCGTTGGAGTTCTTCACCACGGCCGAGCCGTCGATCTCGCGGATCCGCAGCTCGCCGGAGCCGGTGCCGACCTCGGCGTGCCCGGTGGCCCGCTCCACGGTGACGTCGCCGGTCGCGGTGGTCGCCTCGACCCGGGCGGCCTCGTCGAGGTGGATGTTGCCGACGGAGGTCTTCACGCGGCTTTCCCCGACGCGGCCGCTGATCCGGACGTCGCCCATGGCGGCCGTGGTCCGGACGCGGGAGCCGGCCGGCAGCTCGACCGTGACGTGCAGGGCGCCGCCCTTGCCCCACAGCCGGGTGGTGTACTTCTGGCCCTTGACCAGCAGCTCGCCGTCGGCGAACTCGACGCGGGTCTTGGCGACCGCCTTGACGTCTTCGGGGTCGCCCGGGTCGGCGGGCTCGACCTCGACGGTGGTTTCGGCGCGCTCGCCGGCGACGATCCGGACGTCGGCGATGCTGACGTCGATCACGGCCGAGATCGGCTCGGGGGTGGCGAAAACGGGCATGGCTGCGCCCTCCTGGGGTGCGTGGGTGGCGTCTCCGCAGGTCGGAGACGTGCGGGTGAGGAACGGGAAGGGCTACTGAACCCAGCCGGTGTACTTCTCGCCGAACACCGACCGGCGTGGCGCCGGACGGCTGCCGGGGCCGAGCGCGGTGCTCGCGGCCCGGACGAGCCAGGCGTTGATCGAGAGCATGTCCCGGTTCGCGGCTTCTTCGACCCGCTGCTTGAGGTGTTCGGGCAGCCGCAGGTTGATCCGCGAGACGGCGCCGTCCTCGGCCTCCGGCGGGGGAGGCGGGGGCTCGTCGGCCGCGGGCTCGGGCGTGGTGGGCAGGGAGACGGCGAACTCGGCTTCACGGCGGCGAAGGCGTACTTCGACGGAGCCGGGGGCGAGGTCGCGGGTGATCTCGTCGGCCGCGGCCGACAGGGCGTCGAGCAGGGTGAGCCGGATCGCCGATTCGAGCGGCGCGGTGAGCCGCTCCGCGAGGGCGACGGCCTCCTCGCCCGCCGCTTCGGCGGCGACCGCGAGCTCCCGGCGGAGTTCGTCCACGAAGGGCGTCAGGTCCATGGCGCTACTGTGGCACCACGGTGGTGCCACGACAACCCTGAATTGGCACCCTTAGGGGTCAAGCTTGGCACAAACGCAGGTCAGGAGCGCTCGATGCGCTCCAGGAGCTCGTCCAGGAACCCGCAGGCCTCGGCGGCGGCCTGCTCCGGGTTGCGTTTGGCGATGGCGTCGGCGAGGCCTTCGTGGCCGATTTCGGGCACGTAGTCGACGCCCGGGGTGATGCTCGACGTCGCCGCGACGCTCGCCGTGATGACCTCGGTCAGGCCCCGGTACAGCTCGGTGAGCAGCTGGTTGTGCCCGGCCCGCACGACGGCCAGGTGGAATTCGGCGTCGGTGTGCGCGAAGTCCTCCCAGCGCTTCTCGCGCTGCTCCTGCTCGCGGCGGGCGAGCAGCGACCACAGCTCGGCGACCTCCTCCTGGGTGCGCGACGTCGCGGCCAGGCGGGCGCCTTCGGCCTCCAGGGTGCGCCGGACCTGCAGGATCTCGCGCAGCTCGTCGCCGCAGAGGCGGCGGATCGCGCCCGACACCTCGCTGGTGGCGCGCACGTACGTGCCGTCGCCCTGGCGGACTTCGAGGATGCCGGTGTGCGCGAGCGCGCGCACGGCTTCGCGGACGGTGTTGCGGCCGACGCCGAGCTGGTCGACGAGCTCGGCTTCGGTCGGGATGCGGTCGCCGATGGGCCATTCGCCCTGCGCGACCGCGGTCCGCAGCTGCTCGATGACCTGGTCGACCAGGCCGGCCCGGCGGGTGGTGGCCAGAGGCACAGGATTATCCCTTCATCCAATCATCCTACGTATGCGATAGTAGCGGTCATGCAGGTCGAACACCGTGAATCCGCCCTCGAACCCGAGCTGGACGGCGCCATCGAGGTCCGGACGCCGGGGGTGGTCGCCGCCGGCGCGCTCCTGGCGGTCGCGGTGGTGCTCACCGCTCTCAACCTGCGCCCGGCCATCACCGGTGTCGGCCCGATGCTCGCCGAAATGCGCGCGGACCTGGGCACGTCGGTGGTCTGGGCGGGCGTGCTCACGACGTTGCCGACGCTCTGCTTCGCCGGTGCCGGGCTGGCCGCGCCGCTGCTCGCGCGCCGGGCCGGGATCGGCGCCGCCATCGCGATCGCGTTGACCGCCCTCGGCGCCGGGCTGGTGCTGCGCGTGCTCGACGGCCCGGCCGTCGTGCTCGGCGGGACGCTCGTCGCCACCGCCGGGATCGCGCTGATCAACGTGCTCATCCCGGTCGTCATCAAGGACTCCTTCCCGGCCCGCATCGGCGTGATGACCGGCGTCTACACCGCGGCGCTGCAGGGCGGCGGCGCGCTCGGGTCCGCCGTGACCCCGCAGCTCGGCGACGCGTTCGGCGGCTGGCGCCCGGCGCTGGGCTCGTGGGCGGTGGTGGCCGTGGTCGCCCTCGTGGCGTGGATTCTCGCAGCCCGCGGCACCGGCCGGGCACCGCGTCACGCCGATGCCGCCGACGCCGGCCGGTCGCTGCTGCGCAACCGGCTCGCCTGGATCGTCACGGTCTTCTTCGGGCTGCAGGCCTTCTACGCCTACGCGGCGATGGGCTGGTTCCCGCAGGTGCTGATGGACGCCGGGGTGCCGCGCGACGAGGCCGGGCTGTTGTTCGGCCTGGTCTCGCTGATCGCCGTGCCGATCAGCCTCGTCGTCGCGCCGATGGCCGCCCGCCAGCGCGGGCAGGGCCGGTGGATCGTCACGCTCGGCGTGTTCGGCTTCGCCGGGACGGCCGGGCTGATGCTGGCCCCGGAGTGGTCGCCGCTGCTGTGGAGCCTGCTGGTCGGGCTCGGGATGAGCGTGTTTTCGCTGGCCCTGACGGTGATCGCGCTGCGCGCCCGGACCGGTGCCGACACCGCGCGGCTGTCCGGCATGGCGCAGGGCTTCGGCTACCTCTTCGCCGCGCTGGGGCCGTTCCTGTTCGGCCTGCTGCACGACGTCGCGGGCGGCTGGCCGGTGCCGCTCGGGATGCTGCTGGCGTTGCTGCTGGTCCAGATGGTGTTCGGCGCGCTGGCCGGCCGCCGCCGGTTCGTCTGATTCTTAACTGTTAACGCCGTTCGTCCCGCCGGCCCGGCTTAAGATCACCGGGTGGCCGTGCCGGCGCCGGACCTGCGGACGTTGCTGCGCGAGGGGCCGTTCGACGCGGCCCTGCGCGCGGCGATCCGTGCTCGCGGGCTGAGCCTCGACCGGCTGCGCGAGCACCTGCGCGCCCGCGGCGTCACGGTGACGACGGCGACGCTGAGCTACTGGCAGTCCGGCCGGAGCCGCCCCGAACGGCGGGATTCGGTGCGCGGGCTGGGGCAGCTCGAGGCCGTTCTCGACGTGCCGGAGGGTTCGCTCGCCGCGCTGCTCGGCCCGCCGCGGGCGCGCCGGTCCGCGCCCGCGGAGATCGGCCGCTTCTGGCCCGACGGGCGGCGCATCGACGCCGCGGTGTCCGATGTGGACACTCGCTGGGACGAGCGGCTGACCCGGCTCAGCCAGCACGACGTCGTCCTCGTCGGCCCCGATCGCGAAGAGCTGGAGATCCGGTCGCGGCAGGTGCTGCGCGCGGAAGCCGACGGCCCGGACCGGTGGGTGGTGATCCTGCACCTCGACGAGCACGACCGGCCGCTGCCGGAACTGCGCGGGCTGCGCGGCTGCCGTCCCGGTCGCCGGGTGCTCCGGCCGGAAGACGGCCTCCTCGTCGTCGAACTGCTCTTCGGCCGGCCGCTCCGGCGTGGCGAAACCGTCCTGACCGAACACACGCTCGTGAATCGCGCGCCGCATCCGGTCGCGACGAACTACGAACGGAAGTTCCGGCTCCCGGTCCGCGAATACGTGCTCGAAATCCGCTTCTCGCCCGGCGCGGTCCCGCCGGTGTGCCGCCGGTTCGCCGAACCCGGCGAGGAAACCGACGTCGTCCCGGAAGCCGATGCGGTGCACGGGGTCGCGCTCAACTTCGGACCCGGCCGGTACGGTTTCGAATGGGACTGGCCCGCCAGTTAACTGTTAAGGACCTGCGGATCTTCAATTCGCTCCGCCGCGCGTTTTACGGTCTGCGCACTCCACTCGCCGATCCGAGGAGAAACCGATGCGCAGAATCGTTTCCGTCGCGAGCGCGGCCGCGCTGGCCGCGCTCGGCTTGGGCCTGACGCCCGCCGAAGCGGCGCCGGACCACCCGGACGCCGAGGTGGCGGGCGTCGCCGCGGCCTTCGGCCTCACCGCGGACCAGGCCCGCGCGCAGCTCACCGCCCAGGACGACGCCCACCGGCTGGCGGCGCACCTGCCCGCGGCGGTGCGCGCGGCTTCGGCCGGCCAGTGGTTCGACGCGGCCGCCGGGAAGCTGACCGTCGCCGTCACCTCGCCGTCCGCTGCCGGACAGGCGCGGGCCGCGGGCGCCGCCGCGAAGGTGGTCGCGCGGAGCCAGGCCGATCTGGACCGCACGGACGCGGCCGTCCGGGACCTGGTCGGCACGGGCGTCCCCGGCGTCTACGGCTGGGGCGTCGACGTGCGGGGCAACGAGGTCGGCGTCGACGTCGACCGGACGAAGTCGACGGCCGCGACCGAGAGCTTCCTTTCCCGCGTGCGGGCTCTCGGCGTCCGGATCACCGAGACGACGTCATCGCCGCGGCAGCAGTCCGGCACTATCCAGACCGGCAACCCGTGGTGGCCGGGCAGCGAGAGCAACTGCTCGGTCGGATTCCCCGTGACGGATTCGAGCGGGGCCAAGCACTTCCTGACCGCGGGGCACTGCACCAACGACCGCGACCAAGCCGCGTACGGCGCTGCGGGGCAGCAGAACAGGATCGGCACGTCGAACGTCGGCGGCACCCACAGCGTCAACGCCCGCGAAGGCGACATGGGTGTCGTCGCGGTGACGGAAGCGGGCTGGAACCTTTCGGCGTCGGTGAACACCTGGGGCCAGCCGGCAGTCACGCTCACCGGCGCGGCCGAAGCGATGGTCGGCGACCGCGTCTGCCACTCCGGCAACACCTCGCACTGGCAGTGCGGCGAGGTCAAGTACACGCACAAGTCCGTCGACTACGGCGGCGGCCTGGTCATCGACGACCTGACCTGGACGACGGCGTGCTCCCTCGGCGGCGACTCCGGTGGCGGCTGGCTGCTCGGCGACAAGGCCACCGGCCTGCACGACGGCGGCCCGTCGCAGTGCGTCGACAACCCGTCCGACGGCGACCTGTCCCTGTTCCAGCCGGTGCTCGAGGCGCTGGCCAAGTGGCAGCTCAGCCTGGTGACGAGCGGCGGCACGACGGCGCCGGGCGCGCCCGGCAACCCGCGGGTGACCGGCACGACCGCGACCAGCGTCTCGCTCGCCTGGGACGCGCCGACGGGCGACGTCACCGCGTACGACGTCTACAACGGCTCCGCGCCGGCGACGAGCGTCGCGGGCACCAGCTCCACGGTCACCGGGCTTTCGCCGAACACGGCGTACACGTTCACGATCAAGGCGCGCGACGCCGCGGGCAACACCTCGCCGGCGAGCGCCGCGGTCTCGGCCCGGACCCAGGCCGGGGGTGGAAGCCGGACACTGACCAACGACACGGACTACGCGATCCGCGACTACCAGCAGGTGTTCAGCCCGATCGCCTCGACGCTCACCGGCCAGGCGGCGACGTCGCTGTCGGTCGCGGTGACGATCCGCCACACGTGCGCCGAAGACCTCGGCGTCACCCTGCTCGACCCGCGCGGGGTTGCGTACGCGCTGAAGTACAGCGGCGGCAGCACGTGCACGCCGTGGAACGGCGCCCGCACGTTCACGGTCCCGGGCGTCGCCTCCCCGGCCGCGGGCAAGTGGCAGCTGCGCGTCACCGACTACGGCCCCGGCGACACCGGCACCCTCGACACCTGGTCCCTCACCCTCTGAACGCCATGAGGGGCACCTTCGCGGTGAAGGTGCCCCTCATGGCCTTGCGTCAGTCCAGGGGCAGGTTGAGCAGGGCGTTCTCGACCAGCTCCGGCATGGCCGGGTGGATCCAGTACTGGCCGCGCGCCATCGAACGCGCGTCCAGGCCGAAACTCATCGCCTGGATCAGCGGCTGGATCACCGACGACGCCTGCGGCCCGATGATGTGCGCGCCCAGCAGCTGCCCGGTCGCCGGGTCGGCCAGCAGCTTCGCGAAGCCCGTCGTGTCCTCCATCGCCCAGCCGTAGGCGATCCCGGCGTAGTCCTGCTTCGAGACCACATAGGACACGCCGAGGTCGCGCGCCTTCTGCTCGGTGAGCCCGACGGAGGCGACCTGCGGGTGGGTGAACACCGCGTGCGGCACGAACCGGTGGTCGGCGGTGATCCGCTCGTCCGGGTGCAGCAGGTTGTGCTGCACCACGCGGGATTCGTGGTTCGCGACGTGCTTCAGCTCGTGCGGCGAGGAGAGGTCGCCGAGGGCGTAGATCCCCTCGACCGCGGTCTCCTGGTAGTCGTCGACCACGACGTGCCCACTGTCCATTGTGGTCACTCCGGTGGCGGCGACGTCGAGCAGGTCCGAGTTCGGCTTCCGGCCGGTGGCGATCAGCAGCAGGTCGCCTTCGACGGTCTCGGCGCCCTGCGGGCCTTCGAGGTCCAGGGCCACGCCGGTGTCGGTCTTGCGCGCCCGGACGGTCTTGCGGTCCAGGCGGACGTCGAAGCGCTCGGCGGCCAGTTCGGTGAAGCGCTCGCTGACGTCTTCGTCCTCCGAACGCAGCAGCCGTCCCGAGCGGTTGACCAGCGTGACCCGCACGCCGAACGACGCGAAGACGTGCGCGAACTCGGCCGCGATGTACCCGCCGCCGAGGATGACGATGCGCTCGGGCAGCTCGTCGAGCCGCATGACCGTGTCGGAGGTGTGGTAGCCGACGGTGTCCAGGCCGGGGATCTCGGGGATGACCGGCCGCCCGCCCGCGGCGAGCACGAACTTGTCGGCCGTCAGCACCTCGTCGGGACGCCCGTCGGCGAAGCTGACCCGCAGCTCCTTGTGCCCGGTGAACGTGCCGGTGCCCTCGTAGACGTCGACGTTCGCGTTGTCCTCGTGGCTGCGGCGGTACTCCGCGCCCCCGGCGGCGATCGGGTCGATCCGGCCGAAGATCCGGTCGCGGATGTCGCGCCAGCGGACACCCTTCAGCTCTTCGTCGACGCCGTACTTCGCGCTGTGCGAAGGCGTGTACGCGACATCGGCGGCATACACGAACATCTTCGTCGGGATGCAGCCGACGTTCAGGCAAGTGCCGCCGAAGGTGCCCTTCTCCACGATCGCCGTCTTCTTGTCGGCGAAACCGGGGCCGAGGATCGAGTTCCCCGATCCCGTCCCGATGATCACCAGGTCGTAGTGGGGCACTGCATCCTCCGGGGTCCGTTCGGTCGGTTCACCCTAGCCAACCAGGCTCGGAAAGCCGATGTTCCCCGTTGTGCTTAACGTCGTATTACGTGGTCAGTGGCCGGTCGCGGTGAAGTGCATCCGGTCGGTCGGGTCGTGCCAGGCGCCGCCCCAGCTCCACCCGGCCGCCGCGAACGCGCGCACGGTCGCGTCGCCGGCCAGCACCATCCCCGGCCGGCGGTCCGCGCGGTCGACGTAGGCCGAGGCCAGCTCGGGCAGCACGAGGTCGCCCTGGGTGTAGGGGTTGCAGAACGGGTTGACGTCGACCGCGAGCCCGTAGGCGTGCGCCGACCAGTTCGTCTGCCCGCGGGCGGGGCGGCAGACGAACGCGCTGGTGTCGTTGCCGTCGCCGGTCGGCGGCGCGGTGAGCTCCGCCGGGCTGGTGATGCGCATCTCCTCGAGCGGGAAGCGCGCCGCGAAGAGCTGCCCGAACACCCGGGTGATCCCGGCGGCGCCGGACGCGTTCACCAGCAGCTCGCCGGTGTGCGCGCGGCCGTCGAACCCCCAGAACGACATCGTCAGGTAGCGCAGGTCGGTGGAGTTGACCGGGCAGGCGGCCTGCCAGGTGCTGCGCGCGAGGACGTCGGCGGGGACCGCGCTGATCGTCGACGCGTACCGGTCGCCGGCCGGTGGCGGGAGGACGTCTTTTGTCGGAAGTGCCCGGTTCACCAGTTCGGGTGGCGTCGGCTCGATCTCACCGAAGCCGTCCGGGCGCCGGGGGAGGGGGTGGGCACCCACCTGCCAGGTGACGGCGGGCGCGCTCGACGTCGCCGGCGCCGGCGTCGTGACCCCCGTCGTGGGCGTGGTCCGCGGCGGCGCCGGAGCCGCGGACGGCGGTGTCGAGGGCCCTTCCGACGAGCACGAGGCCAGCAGCAGGGTCAGCACCGCCCCGAATGTCGCCGTCGCACTCCGTCGCATCCGGCCAGCTTGGCAGAAGCGGTCGGTGAGCGCGGAGTCCACCCGTTCCAGTGACACCGTTTTGGGCCCCCTCGGATTAGGGTATTGAGCGCACATCGTTCACGCACCGGAGTCATCCGGGTGCCGAGTGCTCTGTCTTCTGCTGTGCCGAATGAGGGGAACGACCCATGTCCGTGAAGTCCCGCCGATCCTTGCTGCTCGCGAGCGGCGCGCTCCTCGCGGTCGCCGCGGTGGCCGTCCCGGTGGTGGTCGGCACGGCTTCGGCGGACCCGGCGTCCGCCAACCAGCCGCGGATCGTGGGCGGTGACAAGGCTTCGCTGGCCGACCACCCGTACGCGGTGTACCTGACCGACTCGGGCGGGAACCAGTTCTGCGGCGCGGTGATCGTCAGCTCCACGGCGGTCGCGACGGCCGCGCACTGCGCCAAGGCCGTGGCCAAGCAGGACATCCGCGTGGTGGCGGGCCGCGAGGACAAGCGCACCGACGACGGTGACGTCCTGAGCGTGTCGAAGGTCTGGGTCAGCAAGGGCTACAACGACCCCACGCAGGGCAACGACATCGCGGTGCTGACCGTCCGCGGCCAGCTCGGCTACCGGCCCGCTCAGCTGCCCAGCAGCGGTGACGCTTCTTCGTACCGCGAAGGCACCCAGGCGACGGTGCTCGGCTGGGGCCGCGTCGCCGACGGCGGCGACCGCTCCGACTACCTGCGCAGCGCCCAGGTGCCGGTCGTGTCGGACAACGCCTGCAAGTCCGACTACGACGTCTACGACCAGAAGTCGATGGTCTGCGCCGGGTACCCGAACGGCGGTGTCGACGCCTGCCAGGGCGACTCGGGCGGCCCGCTCGTCGTGGGTGACACGCTGATCGGCATCGTGTCCTTCGGCGACGGCTGCGGCAAGGCCGGCAAGCCGGGCGTCTACACGCGCGTCTCGGCGTACGTCGACGACATCCAGGACCAGGCGAAGCCGCGCATCTTCTGAGCGTGGTAAGCAGGGGGCATGCCGACCCTGCACGACGCGACCGGGCCCGAGCTGACCGCCGCCCAGCTGCACGACATCCTCCGCCTGCGCGTGGACGTGTTCGTGGTGGAGCAGAAGGCCGCCTACCCGGAGCTCGACGGCCGTGACCTGCTGCCGGACACCCGCCACCTGTGGTTCTCGGACGCCACCGGGGTCACGTCGTACCTGCGGGTGCTGCTCGACCCGGGCGGCGTCCGCCGCATCGGCCGAGTGGTGACGGCGTCCTCCGCGCGCGGCGCCGGCCTGGCGGCCCGCCTGATGGACGCGGCCCTGACGGTCCCGGGCGAATACGTGCTGGACGCGCAAACGTACGTCCAGGGCTTCTACGCACGCTACGGCTTCGTCGCGGAAGGCCAGGAATACACCGACGACGACGGAATCCCGCACATCCGCATGCGCCGCCTCCCGCACTGACGCGTGATGCCCCTTCAATCACGCGTGATACCTCTCTGATCACGCGTGATGCCCGTCCAATCACGCGAGACGTCCGGTGCGGTGTGGCTCAGCCGGTCGCGCCGCGGGGTGCCGTCGCCGTGATCACCTTCACCGCACGGTCCACATCGGACTCCGTGAGGTCGGCCCGCGCGGTCAGCCGCAGCCGGGAAATGCCGTCCGGCACCGACGGCGGCCGGAAGCAGCCGACGCGGATGCCCTGCTCCGCGCACGCCGCCGCCCACGCGACGGCCGTCTCCGCGGACGGTGCCTGGACCGAGATCACCGCCGCGTCCGGCAGGCTCACCGTCAACCCGGCCGCCTTCAACGACATCGCCAGGTTGCCCGCGTTCTCGACGACCTTCTCCGCCAGCCCCGGCTCTTCCTTCAGCGCGTGCAACGCGGCCAACGCGGCCGCGGCACTCGCGGGCGCCAGAGCCGTGTCGAAGATGAAGCTGCGAGCGGTGTCCACGAGGTGCTTGATCACGCGACGCGGCCCCACCACCGCCCCGCCCTGGGCACCGAGCGACTTCGACAGCGTCAACGTCGTGACGACGTCGGGCGCGCCCGACAGCCCGGCCGCGTGGACCGCGCCGCGGCCGCCTTCGCCGAGGACGCCGAAGCCGTGCGCGTCGTCCACCAGCAGCGCCGCGCTGTGCGCACGGCAGATCCCGGCCAGCTCGCCGAGCGGCGCGAGGTCGCCGTCGACCGAGAACACCGAGTCCGTCACCACCAGGGCGCGCGGCTTGCGCCGGGTCGCCAGCGCGTGCTTGATCGCTGACGGCGTCGAGTGCGCGACCGCGGCGACGTCCGCCCGCGAGAGCCGGCAGCCCTCGATCAGCGACGCGTGGATGTACTTGTCCGTGACGATCGCGGCCTCGGCGCCCGACAGCGCCGTCACCGCGCCGAGGTTGGCCGCGAAGCCGGAGGAGAACACCAGCGCCGCCTGCGCGCCGCAGAACCGGGCGAGCTCCAGCTCCAGCTCGGTGTGCAGCTCGGTCGACCCGGTCACCAGCCGTGACCCCGTCGAGCCGGCGCCCCAGCGCAGCGCGGCGGCCGCGGCGGCGCCGGCGACGCGCTTGTCGCGGGCCAGCCCGAGGTAGTCGTTGCCGGCCAGGTCCAGCTCGTCCGCCTGCGCGGGACGCGGCCGCAGCTGCCGCACGAGTCCCGCGTTCGCCCGCTTCTCCGCCTCGGTGTCGAGCCAGTCGAAAACCTCTTCGGGCGGGAGCGTCGGCGGCGTAGTCACGTCCGGCAGTCTCCCATCCGGGCCTCGCGCGACCGTGCAGCAGGGCCCGGAAACGCCGGAAGCCCCGGACCGCGGGGTCCGGGGCTTCCGAAGGACGAGATCAGCTGTCGTAGCCGCGCCGCGGGCCACGGCTCGGGCGGCCGTAGCCACCGCCGTTGCCCGAGCGGGGCTGACGGCCGCGGCCGCCGAAGCCGCCGGGACGGCCTTCGCGGTGACCGTGCCCGTCGCGCGAACCCTGGTAGCCGCGGTCGCCACCGCGCTCGCGGTCGCCGTAGCCACCGCGGTCGCCGTAGCTCCCGCGGTCACGGTCACCGTGGTTGCGGTCGCCGCGGTTGTAGCCGCCACGGTCACCGCCGCGGCCGCCGAAGCCGCGGTCGCCGCGGAAGCCACCGCCGCGACGCGGGTTCTCGCGCCGCCGCTCGACCACCGGCTCGCCGCTGGGCTCCTGGGCACCGGTGATGCGCGACAGCGCGTCGTCACCCGGGCGGACCGTCGTGGACTCGGCGCGCACGCCGGCCCGGTCGGTCATCCGCTTGACCATGCGGCGCTGGTCGTGCGTGACCAGCGTGACGACCACACCGGACGCCCCGGCGCGCGCCGTGCGGCCCGCGCGGTGCAGGTAGTCCTTGTGGTCGGCCGCCGGGTCGACGTGCAGCACCAGCGAGATGTCGTCGACGTGGATGCCGCGCGCGGCGACGTCCGTGGCGACCAGCACCGGGGTGTGGCCTTCCTTGAAGTCGGCCAGGACGCGGTTGCGCTGCCCCTGCGTCTTGCCGCCGTGCAGCGCCGCCGCGTGCACACCCTGCTCGCGCAGCCGCTCGGTGAGGCGGTCGACGTGGTGCTTGGTGCGCACGAACATGATCGTGCGGCCCTCGCGGGCGCCGATCTGCGTGACGACGTCCTGCTTGTCCTGGTGCGACACCTGGAGCACGTGGTGGTCCATCGTGTCGACGCTCGCGGTCGACGGCGCGACCGAGTGCGTCACCGGGTCGGTCAGGTACTGGCGGACCAGGCGGTTGACGTCACCGTCGAGCGTCGCCGAGAACAGCAGCCGCTGCCCGCCCGGCGGAGTGAGGTCGAGGATCTCGCGGACCTGCGGCATGAAGCCCATGTCCGCCATCTGGTCGGCCTCGTCGAGCGCGATGAAGTTGCAGTCACCGAGGTGCGCGGTGCCCTGCCGGACGTGGTCCGACAGCCGGCCCGGGGTGGCGATCAGCAGGTCGACGCCGCGGGACAGCGCGTCCGCCTGGCGGGCGAAGGCCATGCCGCCGACGGCCGTGCGGCACCACAGGCCGAGCGCCTTGGCCAGCGGGGTCAGCGAGTCGGCCACCTGCATGGCCAGCTCGCGGGTCGGGACGAGGATAAGCGCGCGGGGACGCTTCGGGCGCGCCTTGCCGCCGTCGAGCCGGGCCAGCATGGCCAGGCCGAAGGCGAGGGTCTTGCCCGAACCGGTCTGGGCGCGGCCCAGGACGTCGCGGCCGGCCAGCGCGTCCGGGATGGTCGCGGACTGGATCGGGAACGGGGTGGCGATGCCCGCGTCGGCCAGCGCGCGGAGCAGCGGCTCCGGCAGGCCCAGCTGGGCGAAGGTCTTGGTGGCCACGGTCTCGACGGCGTCGTCGCGCAGCATGTCCCCGCCGGCGGCGCGCTGGCGCGGCTTGCGGTCGGGACGGTCCGCGCGCGCGGACGTCGAGGAAGGGCCGGAGTTGAACGTGACGGTCACAAATGCCTCTCGGACGTGGTTCGTCACAAGGAGGCCCGGGCTCCCCGCGCGCAGGCAGGGCAAGATGGTGTGCGATGGGCGTTCACAGGGACGGACCCGGCACACTGTGTCTTGCGCTTGTTCCGACACTGCGCGCCGCTTGGGGGTTACGGATCACCGCGAGCCATTCGGTGGCTTTGGAGGCGACGGACACCAACTACATCCACGCCGCCGGTTGCGGTCTGTATCGATAGTACCTGAGGGGGGCCTGGTCCTCCGCACGGAGGTAACCGGTTGTGGGCGGCGTCGCAGGCGTGTTCCGCGCCACACCCGCGACGCCGCCGTGGAATCACCCGATCCCGGCCGCGGAGACGAGCTCCGCCAGCAGTTCGCCGGTGTTCGTGACGTGCTCGCCGAGCCCCCGGCCGTGGAACCAGCCGGCGAGGTTGCGGACGTCCCGCTCGAGGAACTCGACGCCGCCGGGGTTGGCGACGACGTCGACCACCTGCGGCAGGTCGATCACCACCAGCCGCCCCCGGTGCACGAGCAGGTTGTACGCCGAGAGGTCGCCGTGGGCGAGGCCTTCCGAAGCGAGCAGCTCGAGCGCCGCGGTGGCCTGGTACCAGAGGTCCTTGAGCTCGTCCGGCTCCGGACGCGCCTGGGCGAGCCTCGGTGCGGCCGTCCCGTCGTCCTCGCCGAGGAACTCGAGGAGCAGCTCGGTGCCGTTGCGCTGCACCGGGTACGGCACCGGCGCGCCGAGCGTCCACAAGCGACTCAACGCGGAGAACTCCGCGACGGCCCACTGTTCGGCGATGAGGTTGCGGCCGAACGCCGTGCGGTGCTCGATCGCGCGCATCTCGCGGGAGCGGCGCATCCGCCGCCCTTCGAGGTAGCCCGCGTCGCGGTGGAACAGCTTGTGTTCGTCGCTGCGGTAGCGCTTCGCGGCGAGCAGCGCGCCGCCGGTGCCGGGCAGGCCGCGCCGCAGCAGGTGGACGTCGGCCTCCTTGCCGGTCTTGAGGACGCCGAGGTCGGTGTCGACCGCGGCGAGCTCGGTGACGACCCAGTCCGGCCGGGGGAGCGGGCCGTGTTCGGCGTCGTCCCAGGTGGACCAGCGGTCGGCGCCGTCGGGCAGCTGCCGTTCGGTGTAGGCGTCGTCACGGAGCTTGGCGAGGCGGACGCGCTCGCCCTCGGTGAGCCGGCCGCGGCGGGCGGGTTCGGGTTCCTCGACCCGCCCGCGCCGGCGGGCCCGCGCCTGACGGCGGTGGGTGGGGTGGTCGTCGAACGAATCGAAGTCTTCGGAGTCGTGCGTGCGCACTGGTGGGGTTCTCCTTGGTCGGGATGCCCCACCGGGCGCGTGGTCAGCTCCGTGGGGCGGGTGGGTGGGGGCGCGAAAAGGCCCGGACATCCATCACGACGGCACCTCCCCGCTCTCACGCACCGGCTCCCTGCCGGACCCGGTCAGCTTGCCCGACCGTTCCGGGGCCGCGCAACCGAATAGCGCGAACGGACCGTTCGTGCGCTTTCCTTGAATTCGGCCCGCCGCCGCGGTCACGATGAACGGGCAAGCTCACCCGAGGAGGGGCGGATGGATGCGTACGACGTCGTGGTCGTCGGCGGCGGGCACAACGGACTGGTGGCGGCCGCGTACCTGGCGCGGGCGGGCCGGTCGGTGCTCGTGCTCGAACGGCGCGGGGAGACCGGTGGCGCCGCCGTGTCGTTCCGCGCGTTCGAAGGCGTCGACGTGCGGCTTTCGCGCTACTCCTACCTGGTCAGCCTGCTGCCCCGGAAGATCGTGGCCGACCTGGGCCTCGACGTGCGGCTGAAACGGCGCCGGATGTCGTCCTACACGCCCTCGGGCGGCTCGGGTCTCCTTGTCGACACGGGCGACGACGGCCGGACGGCGGCGTCGTTCCGCGCGGTCACCGGGTCCACATCGGACTTCGCGGCCTGGCGCCGGTTCTACGAGCTGACCGGCGGCGTCGCCGAACGCGTCGCCGGCACGCTCACCGAGCCACTTCTGTCCGAAGTGGACTTCCGCGGCCGGGTCGGCGACGGCGACGCGTGGTCGCTGCTGTTCGAGCGGCCGATCGGCGAGACGCTGGCGTCGTGGTTCGGCGACGACCTCGTCCGCGGCGTCGTGCTCACCGACGCGCTGATCGGCACGTTCGCCGCGGCGGACGGCGAGGACCTGCGGCAGAACCGGTGCCTGCTCTACCACGTGATCGGCAACGGCACGGGCGACTGGGACGTCCCGGTCGGCGGCATGGGCTCGGTCACCGGCTCCCTGGCCGCGGTGGCGGCTTCGGCGGGGGCGCGGCTGGTGACCGGTGCGGAGGTGCTCTCGGTCGACCCGGACGGCGAGGTGCGCTACCGCCGTGACGACGCGGAGCACGTCGTGCACGGCGGGCACGTCCTGGCGAACGTCGCGCCGGCGACCCTCGCGCGGCTGCTGGGCGAGGAACCGCCGGAGCGGCCGGAAGGCGCGCAGCTGAAGGTGAACATGGTGCTTTCGCGGTTGCCGAAGCTGCGCGACCCGGACGTCGACCCGGCCGAGGCGTTCGGCGGCACGTTCCACGTCAACGAGACGTTCACCCAGCTCGAGACGGCCTACCGCGAGGCGGCGGCGGGGCGGATCCCCACGCTGCCGCCGTGCGAGATCTACTGCCATTCGCTGACGGACCCGTCGATCCTCGGCCCGGCCGAACGCGCGGCCGGCGCGCAGACCCTGACGTTGTTCGGCTTGCACATGCCCGCGCGCCTTTTCGAGGGACGCAACGAAGAGGCGCGCGAAGCGGCGTTGCGCGCGACGCTGGCTTCCCTGAACAGCGTGCTGGCCGAACCGATCGAGGACTGCCTGCTGACCGGGCCGGACGGAAAACCCTGCGTGGAAGCGAAGACCCCGCTCGACCTGGAGGCCGAGCTGGGCCTGCCGGCCGGCCACATCTTCCACCGGGACCTGGCCTGGCCGTACGCGTCGGATCCGGCGCAGGCGGGGAAGTGGGGCGTGGAAACGGACCACGAACGCGTGCTGCTGTGCGGCGCGGGAGCGGTGCGGGGAGGTGGTGTCAGCGGCATTCCGGGCCACAACGCGGCGATGGCGGTGCTGGGTCTCCCCGGCGGGTGACGGGCGTCAGGCCCGGGCGGCGTCGTGTTCGGCGCACAGGCACCCGACGCCCGGCTCGATCCACTCCCGCCCGGCCCACTCCGGGTGGCGTTCGACGAGCAGCGTCCGCACCTCGGCCGTGATCTCGTCCACGCCCATCGCGGAGTCGCGGCGGTGCCAGGTCTCGTCCCGCAGTTCGCCCAGGTAGTCGCGGACGTCGGTGAGCACCGAGGTGCCGCCGACCTCTCCGTGGCCGGGCACCACCACGCGCGGCTCGCGCGCGGCCAGTGCGTCCAGCACCGCGAGCCAGCCGGTGCCGGTGACGTCCGTGTCGTGCGGCGGGAACCACGGGAGGATCGCGAACTGCCCGGTCTCGGCGAGGTCGCCGGTGAACAGCACGCCGGCGTCCGGCACCTCGACGACTTGGTCGCCGACGGTGTGGCCGCGGCCCGTGGGGCGCAGCCGGACGGTCCGGCCGCCGAGGTCGAGCTCGTGCACGCCGTCGTAGACGACGTCGGGAGCGGGCACCCGGACGCCGTCGAGCCGGCGGGCGACGACCTCGCCCAGGCCGCGGAACATCTCCAGGTAGCCCGGGCCCTTCGCGGCGAGGTCGACCGCCTGGGCGCGGTTGACCAGGTAGGTCGCCTCGCCGGCGAACACCTGCGCGCCGAAGGCGTGCTCCGGGTGGAAGTGCGTCGTGGTCAGGTACAGGCGGCGGCCCTTCGCGAACTCGGCCGCGAAGGCGAGCACCTGCGAGGCGTTCTCGGTGCCGATGCCGGTGTCGACGACCAGGACGGCTTCGGTCCCGGCGACGACGCCGATGTTGGGCACGAGGTCGACGCGGGCGTTGGGGATCACGAGCAGGTCCGCGGCGAGTTCGCGGGCGCCGCTCACCCGCACGGCGGGATCGGTCAGGTCGGTCATGCCCCCGATTCCACCGCCGGGCCCGCGAGCCGTCCAAGACCGATTGCGTGGTGCCGATACCGGACGCCTATCGTCGCGGGTCATGGAGCTGCGCACGCTGCGGTACTTCGTGGCCGTCGCCGAAGAACGTCACTTCGGCCGGGCCGCCGCGCGGCTGCACATGAGCCAGCCGCCGCTGAGCCGGGCGGTCAAGCAGCTGGAGGCCGACGTCGGCGCCGTGCTGCTCGTGCGGTCCGCGGCGGGTGTCGCGCTGACCCCGGCCGGGGCGGCGTTGCTGGAGGAGGCGCGGGCGCTGCTCGACCAGGCCGACCAGGCGCGCGTGCGGGTGGCCGCCGCGGCCGGGGCCGCGACGATCACCGTCGGGATCCTCGGCGACGGCGCGGATCCGGGCGCGGTGCGGCTCGCCGACGCCTACCGCCGCAAGCACCCGGACGTCGAGGTCCGCGTCCGCGACACGGACCTGACCGACCCCACGTGCGGGCTGCGGGCCGGGCTGGTCGACGTCGCGCTGACCCGCGGGCCGTTCGACGAGACCGGCCTGACCGTGCACCGGCTGCGCGCCGACCCGGTGGGCGCGGTGCTGCGCGCCGACGACCCGCTCGCCGCGCGCGACCACCTGGAGCTCGCCGACCTGGCCGCGCGGCGCTGGTTCCGGTTCCCGGACGGCACCGACCCGGCCTGGCAGGCGTACTGGCACGGCGGCGAACCGCGCGAAGGCCCGGTGGTGCGCGCCGTCCAGGAGTGCCTGCAGGCCGTGCTCTGGAACGGCACGGTCGGGCTGATGCCGCTCGGCCACCGCCCGCCCGGCGAACTGGAAGTCGTGCCGCTCACCGACCTCGCGCCGAACCCGGTGGTCGTCGCCTGGAAGGACGCCGGCCCGCTGGTCCGGTCGTTCGTGCGGCTGGCGGCGGACGCGTATCAGACGACCGGCGGGCGCCGGACGTCGTAGAGGTCCCAGTCCAGCTGCCAGAACGCGTCGATGCCGTGCTCGCGGATGTAGCGCCGCTCGGTGTCGTGCACCGGGTAGCAGCCGGCGATGCTGATCGGCGCGCCGCCGATGTCGATCAGCGTGTACTGGTGCGCGTCGAGGCTCGCGGGCGCCGAAACGGCGAACGCGGTCATCTTGGACTCCGGGGCGATCGGCTCGCCGAAGTCGATGGTGTCGCCGTAGACGAACGGGCAGGTGCCGCGCAGCTGCTCGGCGAGGTAGCCGATGGCGAGCGCCCACACCGGGTCGTCGGACCGGACGCTGATCCACAGCTCCGGTTTCACGCCGTGCCAGTCGGGGTGGTCGGCCAGCGAAAGCCCGTACGTCGCTCCGGTGAGGTAGCGCGGCTCCGGCTCGTCGGCGTAGACGAACGCGACGACGTCGTCGAGGCCGGCGTGGGTCGACGGGATCGGCTGCAGCCGGGGTTCGGCGTTCCCGGTCAGGGTGTCGAGATGGGCGACATACCGCTCGGCACGGCTCGGCATGGCGCGCAGCATACGACCGGCCGGCCGAACGCGCGGCGCATCCCGTTGGCCCCGGCGCGGCAGTTTCGGGCAGGGTGGGGGTATGCGAGTCCTCGTGATCGGAAGCGGAATCGGCGGCGCGGCGACGGCCTGGCACCTGGCGGGCCGGGGCGCGGAAGTGGTCGTGGCGGACGCGGCCCGACCGGGGACGGCCACCGAGGCCGGTGCCGGGATCGTCAGCCCGTGGACGTCGCGCTGGGAAGACGCGGTGTACCCGCTCGCCTCGGCCGCGGGCCGCTACTACCGCGAGTTCACGGCGGAGCTCGGGGGCTCGTCGTTCGAGATCGTCGGCGGCATGATCGTTTCGGCCGACGACGCCGAACTGACCGAAGCGGAAGAACGGCTGGCCGGGCGCGCGGCGGACGCGCCGGAGATCGGCGAGGTCCGCCGGCTCGACCCGGCCCAGGCCCGCGAACTGTTCCCGGCGCTGGCGCCCGGGCTGGGCGCGGTGCACCTTTCCGGCGCGGGCCGGGTCGACGGGCACGAGCTGCGCCGCGCCCTGCTGCAGGACGCCGAGCGCAAGGGCGCGAAGTTCGTCGAAGGCGAGATCGCGTTCCGGGCCGACGGGACGGTCGCGGGTGAAGCCGGCCCGTTGGAAGCCGACAGCGTCGTGGTCGCCGCCGGCGCGTGGAGCCGGGACCTGCTGGCACCGCTCGGGATCGACCTGCCGGTGACGCCGCACCGCGGCCAGATCAGCCACTTCGACCTGCCGGACACGGATACCGCGGTGTGGCCGGTGGTGCTCCCGCGCACCAGCCACTACCTCCTGGCGTTCGGCGGCGGCCGCGTGGTGGCGGGCGCGACGCGCGAGGCGGACGCCGGCTTCGACTACCGCGTGACGGCGGCCGGCCAGCGCGAGGTGCTGGACAACGCGCTGACGGTCGCGCCCGGCTTGGCGAACGCGACGCTGGCGGAGACCCGCGTCGGCTTCCGCCCGGGCACCCCGGACGGCTTGCCGGTGCTCGGCGCGCTGCGCCCGGGCCTGACGGTGGCGACGGGCTTCGGCGCGGGCGGGCTGACGAACGCGCCGTTCGCCGGCAAGCTGGTCGCGTCGATCGCCCTGGGGGAGGATCCGGGCTTCGACCTGACCGCGTTCGCCCCGGACCGGTTCTGACCGGTCTGCCCCACGGGCCGTCGCAGGACCCGTCAGCCCTCGGTGATCAGGTCCAGGGCGTGCTCGCCCGTGCGCTCGACCACCAGGCCCGCCCGCCGGATCACCTTCGCCAATTGGTCCACAGTGGACGGTTCGGCGCGGGTGTCCGCCAGCACGTGCGCCAGGCGGCCCTTGTACGCCTTGTTGAAGTGGCTGACCGTCACGCGCTCGCCGCTCGCGCCCTCCGTCACCACGCGGACCGTCACCGCGTCCGGGCGCAGCTTCGCGAACGCCGAGTACGTGCCCGAGCGCAGGTCCACGACCAGGCCCTCGACCTGCTGCAGCACCAGCTCGAGGACCGGCTTCCACAGCCCGCGGACCGTCCCGATCGACGGCAGCGAGTTCCCGCCCGAAAGCCGGTACGCGGGGATCGGGTCGGTCGCCGACACCACGCCGAACAGCGACGACGTCACCGCCAGCCGCCGGTGGGCCTTCGCCAGGCCCGCGCGGGTGAAGCTCTTCACGTCGAGCGCGTCGTACAGCACGCCGGTGTAGCGGCGCAGGGCCGGCATCGTCGGCGATGTCCACAGCTGCGCGTTGCGGGTGACCTCGCCGGTCTGGCGCTCGGTGATGCCCAGGGCCGCGATGCTGGCCGGGACGTCGCGGGCCAGCTCGACGAGCGCGTCGGCGAGCTTCGCGCGCGCCGGGTTCAGCTCGGGGAACGACAGCGCGTCGAGGTCCAGCGGACCGCCGCGGCCGCCGTCGGCCTTGGTTTCGGAAGGAGGGAGCAGCACGAGCACGGACCGAGCGTACTGCGCCGGTTTTCGCCGGTCCGACCACAGCCGCGCCCGGACCGCCCGCCCGGCAAATCGGGGTGCGCGGACGCCGTCGCCCGGCCTAGCCTCCCGGCATGGACCTGACCTGGCGCCCGTTGAGCCTCGACGACGTCCCCGCGCTCGCCCGGCTGTACGCCGCCGCCGAGGAGGTCGACCGGACGGGGGAGCACCTGAGCGCGGAAGACCTCCGCGAGGAGCTCGAAGCGCCCAACGTCGACCTGGCCCGGGCCACCACCGGCGCCTGGGCGGGCGACGAGCTCGCCGGCTACGGCCTGGTCCGCCGGCGCGACGCCGCGAACCCGGTCCACATGGTCCGGGTCCAGTCGGCCGTGCACCCGGACCACCGCACCGACGCCGTCGGCGCGCACCTGGTCGAGTGGTTCGCGCGCACCAGCCGCGAGGTCCACGAGCGCGCCTTCCCGGCCGCGCCGCTCGAGGTGCACCACGGCCACCACGAGAACGAGCGCTGGATCGCCGGCGTCCTCGCCGGTGCGGGCTACGAGCACGTGCGGACGATGGTGACCATGCGCGTCGGTCTCGCCGACCTGCCACCGCAGCCCCCGCTGCCGGCCGGCTTCGTGGCCGTGCCGTTCGACTTCGAGTACGACCTGGCCGCGCTCGACGCCCGCAACGACACCTTCGGCGACCACTGGGGCAGCACCGTCTACGAACCGGACGCCTGGCGCCACCTGGTCACCGGCGCGAAGGACTTCCGCCCGGACCTCTCGTACCTGGTGCTCGACGGCGACAAGGTGCTCGCGTTCGTGCTGAGCCACTTCTACGCGACCGACGCCGAGGTGACGGGCATTCGCGAGCACTACGCCAGCTGGGTGGGCACGCGCGCGGCCCTGCGCGGACGCGGTGTCGCGTCAGGGTTGCTGGGCCACACCTTGCTGGCCGCGAAGGCAGCCGGCTTCGAGCGCTCGGCGCTGAACGTCGACGTCGACAACGCGCACCGCGCGCTCGGGGTCTACGAGCGCTGCGGATACCGCGTCGAAGACGAGTGGCACGTCCACGTGCTCAAAGGTCCACGAGGTTGACCAGCTCCTCTCCGTTCACGTACCGCTTGAGCTGCTCCGCCGCCAGCTTCTTCGCGCGCGGGTAGAACGACGCCGACCCGCCCGCGACGTGCGGGGTCAGCACCACGCCGGGAATCGTCCACAGTGGATGGTCGGACGGCAGGGGTTCCGGGTCCACGACGTCGAGAGCCGCGCGCAGCCGGCCGGTGCCGGTCTCCGCCACCAGGGCGTCCGTGTCGATCGCCGTGCCGCGCCCGACGTTCACCACCAGCGCGTCGTCGGGCAACGCGGCCAGGGCCTTCGCGTCGAGCAGGCCGTGTGTCGCGGGCGTGTCCGGGAGGACCAGGACCACGATGTCGGCTTCCGGCAGCAGCCCGGGCAGCTCGGCGACGGCGTGGACGTGGTCCTCGGGCCGCGCCCGGCTCGCCACCCGCGTCACCACGGCCTCGGCGGCGAGCAGCTGGCGCTCGATCGCCCGGCCGATCGAGCCGTGGCCGACCAGCAGCGCCCGGCTGTCGGCCAGCGACCGCGTGTGCTCGCGCACCCACTCGCCGCGAGCCTGCTGCGCGAACCAGCGCGGCAGGTCGCGCTGCGCCGCGTGGATCAGCGCGAGCGCGTGCTCGGCGACGCTCAGGTCGTGGAGCCCGCGCCCGTTCGCCAGCCGCACGCCCTCGGGCAGCAGCGGCACGAGCGTCTCGACGCCCGCCGACAGCGACTGCACCACGCGCAACGACGGCAGCTCCCGGATCAGCTTCGGCGGTTCGGGCCCGCGGTCGTAGGGCAGCACGTAGAACTCGACCTCGCCCAGATCGCCGGGCGGCGACGAGACGCCGTCGTAGTACGCGGCCTCGACCCCTTCCGGCACTTCGATGTCGGTCCAAGGCAGCAGTACCCGAGCGCTCATGCCCGCCTTTCTACCCGGAGACGCAGAACTCGTTCCCTTCCGGATCCGTCAGCACCGTCCACGCCAGGCCCGGCACGGAGTGCTCCGCGACCTCCCGCGCGCCCAGCTCCACCAGGCGTTTCACCTCCGCTGCGCGGTCGTCCCCGCCGAAGTCGACGTGGACTCTGTTCTTCCCGGCCCGGGGCTCCGGGACCCGTTGCAACCCGAGCGGCAGCCCGCCCTCGGGCGGCGCCAGCACCAGGAACTCCCCTCCGTGGTCCTGGGCGACCGTCGTGCCGAGCGCGGCCGTCCAGAACTCCGCCAGACCGCGCGGGTCGGCGCAGTCGATCGTGATCATGCCCATGTGGATCGCCATGCCCCCGAAGCTAGCGGCCACCACCGACGAAAACCGGAGCCCGCGTAACCCGTTGGAGTCACGGCCGGGGGGTTGACTACCCTGAGCGGTACTTTCACACCCGCCCGGAGCAGGGAGCCCCGCAGTGATCACCAGGACTTCGTCGTTGTTCCTTCGCACGTTGCGCGAGGATCCGGCGGACGCCGAGGTACCGAGCCACCGGCTCCTGGTACGCGCCGGCTACGTCCGCCGGGTCGCCCCGGGCGGGTACTCCTGGCTGCCGCTGGGCCTGCGGGTGCTGCGGCGCATCGAGAACGTCGTGCGCGACGAGATGAACGCCATCGGCGCGCAGGAGATCCAGTTCCCCGCGCTGCTGCCGAAGGAGCCCTACGAGGCCACCGGCCGCTGGACCGAGTACGGCGACGCGCTCTTCCGCCTCAAGGACCGCAAGGGTGCCGACTACCTGCTCGGCCCGACGCACGAGGAGCTCTTCGCGCTCACCGTGAAGGGCGAGTACAGCTCGTACCGCGACTACCCGGTCACGCTGTACCAGATCCAGACGAAGTACCGCGACGAGGCGCGCCCCCGCGCCGGCATCCTGCGCGGCCGCGAGTTCGTCATGAAGGACTCCTACTCCTTCGACCTCGACGACGAGGGCCTGGCGCGCTCCTACCAGGCCCACCGCGACGCCTACGTCAAGCTCTTCGACCGCCTCGGCCTCGAGTACGTCGTCGTCAAGGCGACGTCGGGCGCGATGGGCGGCTCGGCGTCCGAGGAGTTCCTCGCCGTCGCCGAGACGGGCGAGGACACCTACGTCCGCAGCACCGAGTCGGGCTACGCGGCGAACGTCGAAGCCGTGGTCACGCCCGCGCCCCCCGCGCAGCCGATCGAGGGCCGTCCCGAGGCGCAGGTGCACCACACGCCGAACACGCCGACCATCGAGTCGCTGGTCACCTTCCTCAACGGCGCGAACCTCGGCCGCACGTTCACCGCCGCGGACACGCTGAAGAACGTCATGCTCAAGACGCGCCGGCCGGGCGCGTCGGAGTGGGAGCTGGTCTGCGTGGCCGTCCCGGGCGACCGCGAAGTGGACATGAAGCGCCTCGAAGCGTCGCTGGAGCCCGCCGAGGTCGCCCTGCTCGACGAGGCCGACTTCGCCAAGAACCCGTTCCTGGTCAAGGGCTACATCGGCCCGAAGGCGCTGCAGGACAACGGCGTGCGCTACCTCGCCGACCCCCGGATCGTGCCCGGCACCGCCTGGGTCACCGGGGCCGACAAGGTCGACCACCACGTCGTCGACCTGCTGGCCGGCCGCGACTTCACCCCGGACGGCACGATCGAGGCCGCCGAGGTCCGTGAGGGCGACGCGTCGCCGGACGGCCACGGCACCCTGGTCGCCGCCCGCGGCATCGAGATCGGGCACATCTTCCAGCTCGGCCGCAAGTACACCGACGCGTTCGAGGTCGACGCCCTCGGCCCCGACTCGAAGCCGATCCGCATCACGATGGGCTCCTACGGCGTCGGCGTCTCGCGGCTGGTCGGCGTGCTCGCCGAGCAGAACCACGACGACCTCGGCCTCATCTGGCCGCGCGAGGTGTCGCCGTTCGACGTGCACATCGTCATCGCGGGCAAGGACGAGGCGGTCGCGGCCGGCGCCGAGAAGATCGCCGCCGAGCTGGACGCGGCCGGCATCGAGGTCATCCTCGACGACCGCAAGGCGACCCCGGGCGTCAAGTTCGCCGACGCCGAGCTGGTCGGCGTGCCGACCATCCTGGTGGTCGGGCGCGGCCTGGCCAACGGCGTCGTCGAGGTCAAGGACCGGCGCTCCGGCGAGCGCGAGGAGATCGCGGTCGACGCCGTCGTCGAGCACCTGGTCAAGCTCGTCCGCTCCTGATGGGGCGGTTCTCCCGGCGGTCCGACAACCCGACGCCGGGGTACGAGGACAACGCGGCGCTCCGCGGGTTCGGCGGCTACGAACCCGCGGACGCCCCGCGCGCACAGCCGAAGCGGATCCGCCCGGTCGCGAAGCCGCCGAAGTGGCGGCGGGCGCCGTGGCTCGGGCTCGCCCTCATCGCGCTGATCGCGGGCGTGCTGAACGCGCTGGGCGTCGGCAAGACGCACCAGGCGTCGCCGACGCCCGCGCCGCGTTCGCCGCTGGTGGCGACCCCGTCGCCGCGGGTCGCGGTGCCCGCTGCGGTCGCCGGCTGGCATCCGGTCGCGGCTCGTGACGGGTCGTACGCCTACGACGTCCCGCCGAACTGGGAACCGGCCCCGACCACGCTGCACGGCTGGGACCAGCCGTCGATCCGGCTGGTCACGAGCGCGTTCCTGGGCAAGAACTTCTGCGGCGAGGACGACCTGGGCGGCGCGGGCGTCACGACCTCGCCGGAGCCGGACCCGGACGCGGCGGCGCGCAAGGTCGCAACGGACCTGGCGGCGGCCGCGTACGGCGGGACAGCCCAGGTGGACCCGGGCGCGGAAGCCCCGCTCACCAAGGCCGACGGCACGAAGGTCCCAGCCCGGTTCGTGGTCGCCGAGGTCGCCCCGACGGGCACGGGGGAGTGCACCGCGAAGCACGCGCTGGTCGCGGCAATGGCCTTCGGGAACGGCTCGGGGGCGTCGGGCGTAGTGGTGGCGTACGCCGACAGCGACCGCGGCGGAGCGTCGATCCGCGAGGACCTGGTGCGGATCGTGCGGAGCTACCGGTTCGTGCCGGCGGCGGACCGGAGCACGACCACCCCGCCGCCGACCACCTACCGCTAGGAAGGGTCGTACCGGGTGTAGTCGCCGCCGATTCGCCGGTGCAGCCCTTGTGCCGCGACGCGGAGCGAGCGGACGATCCCGTCGTCGCGGGAACCGCCGAGTCCGGACTCGATGAGCTGCCGGGCCAGCTCGTCGAGGTAGGTCGCGGCCTTCGACACGTACGCAACCGAATCGTCCATGCCGGGGTGGGACCGCAGCGCGACCGTCCGTGCGACGAGGTCGGACAGCTGGTCCGAAAGCTGGCTGTGGGCTCCGCCGGGCAACGGCGACCGCGCGAGCGTGCGCAGGAGCCGCTGGCAGGTGTCGATCAGCAGGTCGAGGAGCTGGAAGTCACGCGGCGCGACGACGAACGTGTCCGCGGTGGCGATCTGCTGGGCCACTCCGATGTTGTCGGGGCCGATGGCGATCCGGCTCTGCTGGGCCGCTACCGGGAACGGCGTCAGCGCCGCCGGCTGGTCGACGCTGAGCGCCGGCCGGAAGCAGGGGTGGATGTGGAACTCGTTCTCCTGCGGCTGCAGGGGGAGCTGCCCCGACCCGGAGTAGGACACGCCGGTTTCGCGGAGCACGCCGAGGAACCCGACGCGGTAGAGGACGTCGACGACGCCGTCCGCGGTCAGGACGCCCGCGTAGTTCGGGAACTGGCTGTGCAGCGCCTCGGCGAACGGCTCCAGCCGCGTGGCCACCGCGCCGCGCATGACCACGTACCCCGTGTTCTGGAACAGCACGAACAGCCGGTCGAGGAACGGGATGGTGACCAGGTACTCCTTGGCGAGGTCCAGCAGCTTCCACTGGGAGAACCGCAAGGTCGCGCCCCGCACGTCCGGCTCCGTGATCCGGTCCGCGCCGTGGTCGTGCGCGGCGTCGCGGCAGAGGTTGAGGAACTGGATCGCGTCGCGCGGGCGTGGCAGCGTGCGCGAGAAGAGGTAGGCATCGGTCGGCTCGTGCCCGATCCGCGCCGGGAAGACCTCGCCCCAGAGTTCGTCGCGGGTCAGCGAACGGCCGAGGGAGGCCCGGGCTCGCAGCAAGGCGACTTCGCCGAGCTTCTCCGGGGTCCAGTCGAGGCGCAGCTCGTCGCTGTGGAACTTGTCGGCGTCGTCGAACTGGAGCGCGTCGTAGATGTCCGAGCGCAGGAACAGCACGCAGCGCACGGCGCCGCCGTAGACCTGGGTGACGCGCTTGCTCGCCAGCAGCAACCCGACCACCAGGTCGTCGCTGTCGCGATCGCTCGACCAGACCTGCTCCAGCTGGTCGACGAGAACGAGCAGCGGGGCGTGGTCCGCACAGCCGAGCGCCCGGAAGCCCCGTGCGACACCGGATTCGAGCACCTCGAGCTGCTTCGAGGCGCGAGCTCCCTCCGATGCCCCGTTCTTGTGGTCGACGCTCGCCTTGACCCCGAACGCCTCCAGCGAGAGCGACGCCTGCAGGCCCTGGCCGCCCCGGAGGATCCGGTCGTAGAAGCTCACGTCGGCGAGCTCGCCGTTCTTCTTCAAGAACCGGCGTAGCGCGCGGACCGGCTTCGCGGACCGGCGGCGGTGCCCGCGCCGCGCGTGGGCGACGAGGTGACGGGCCGCTTGCACCGCGAAGACGTACCGCCAGATCAACGACTTCGCGGTCGCCCCGGTGAGGCCCTGCAGCTCGAAGCGGCGGAGCTCCTCGCCGGCGGCGTCGTCCGGCGTGATCAGGCACGTGCCGTCGTCCGCGGTGAGCTGCATGCAGATGGCGCTCTTGCCCGTGCCCTTGCGCCCGATGACGAGGTTCTTGTGCCCGGCCGACACCTCTTCGAAGGCCTTGGTGACCAGGAACCCTTCGCGAAGCAGCCCGTCCGCGAAGTCGTGCTCGGCGTCGTCGCGGCCGAAGTACAGTCGCCCAACGGTCCCCTCGGCCACGTCCGCCTCCCTCGGTCCGTGGCTCAGGGTACCGCTCGGGTCACCGCTTCCGGGCCAGCTTCGCCAGCTCCCGCAGGCGGACGTCCGGCAGGTACGCCCGGCTCAGCGCCAGCCCGATCCGCGGCAGGTCGGCTTCGTCGCGGTAGGCCAGGTACAGCGGTACCCGCCGTGGCTGGAACTTCGCCTTGAACGCGTGCAGTGACCGGAAGCCGTAGTACGGCTCCATGACCCGGCCCAGTGACTCCAGTGCGCGGTCCACCGTGCCCGCCGGTGACGCGCTGCGGGCCAGCGGTGCGCCCGACAGCGAGACGAACCTCGCGCCCTCCGCGCGGAACTGCACGCACGCCGACGCGATCAGGAACTCCATCACCGGGCGGAAGCCGTGGGCGCTGCGGCGCATCACGTCCAGGGTCCAGCCGCCCACCTTGCCCGCGCCCGTGTGGACCGGGAGCCACGACGTGACGCCGTGGACCGTGCCCTCCGCGTCCACCGCCAGGCCGACGCGCGTCGCCGGGTCCATCGCCTCGTCGAGGCCGCCGAGGGTGAAACCCATCTCCGGCATGCCCTTGCCGGACATCCACTCCTCCGACAGCGCGCGGACCTGGGCGAGGATGGGTTCCGGCTGGTCGGCCAAGCGGACCAGCCGGAAGTCGATGCCCTGCTTGGCGGCCTTGTTCAGCGCCGAGCGGACGTCCTGCCACGCCTTGCCGCGGAACTCCAGTCCTTCCAGGTCGAGCACGTTGTCCTCGGCCACCTGGACGTGCTGCCAGCCCTGCTCGCGGGTCGCCGCGACGGTCGCTTCGGTCGCCGAGAACACGCACGGCACCAGGCCGGTGTTCTCGCACATCGTGGTGAACTCGGTGACCGTGGCCGCCGCCGTGCCGTCCGGGGCGATCGGGTCGCCCAACGCGACCGCGACGCCCGCGTGCCGGCGGTAGGCGAGGTAGGACCGGCCGTCCGCGCGGACGAAGTACGTGTTGCGCGGCCAGGTCGTCATCCACGACAGCGTGCTGCCGCCGTGGCGCCCGAGCAGCGTGCGGGCCAGTGCCGCGCCCGGGCCCTGGGCGTGCCGCCGCAGCCGGCGCCGCGAAGGCACGCGGAAGGCGTGGCGCGCGGCGATCAGGACGCCCAGCAGGACCGTCCACAAGAGATTGTCCACGAAGAACAACGGCAGGCCGGTGGGGTCGTAGTCAGCCCCGAAGAGGTCGGCCAGCCCGTAGACCGTGGCCGCCGCGAGCCCTTGCAGCGTGACGAACGCCGACAGCCCGGCCGCCCAGCGCCAGGCGACGCGGCCGCCCTTGCGCAGCCCGTTGATCATCGGCACGACGACCAGCACCAGCACCGCCAGCTCCGGCGCCGACAGCGAGACCCCTTCCGTGGAGCCGAACGGGCCTTCGCCGGGCACCAGGAACATCACGATCTCGGCGATGGTGAGCAGCAGCAGGCCCGCGACGGTCAGCAGCCGCCACTCCCGCAGGTTCGGCCCCGCCGACGGCACCCGCCGCGAGCCGACGAGCCGGTTGCCGAGCGGGATCGCCAGCAGCAGCGCGAAGAAGTGCACCAGGTCGGCGAGCGTGCCGACGTAGACGATCGCGACCCCGGCGTACACGCACAGCCCGGCCCGCAGCCGCAGCGCCCACGGCGGCCGCAGCGTCGCGCTGGCGACCGCGACCGCGGCGAGCGCGCCGCCGGAGAACCCGACGTCGAGGCTGCCCGCCATGCGTTCGGCCCACAGCCAGCCGGAGTTGCGGCACAGCGCGAGGAACTGCGTCGCGGCGAGCACCGAGACGAACTGGCCGCCGATGGTCACGACCATCGCCCGCCGGGTGCCCAGCTGCCACTCGGCGAAGCCGGCGAAGAGCGCGAAGCTGCCGACCATCGGGAGGTAGTACCAGGGGATGACGGCGAAGAACGGCCCGGTGAGCATGGTCCACCACCGGCCCGTCTCCAGCGACGGCAGCCCGTAGGCGACGAACGGGTAGGCCGCGCGGTCCTCGGCGGCGTTCCACACCGCCCCGGTCGCGACGGCCAGCACGAGCATCGCGAGCACGACGCCGCTGGTGAAGGGCAGCCGTCGCCTGAGTACGGCGAGCGTGCCCCGGATGCGTCCCCCTCCGGCGGCCACGGCCGCCGACGCTGTTTCGGTCATGCGAAAAGCATGTCGACTCCGCCCGCCGCGGACATCAGGCGAAGGACGGACTTATCCCCTAGGGGAGTCCGCCTTTCGATTGAGGGTCATCCCCCTCTGGAGGACCACGCTCAGCCGAGGACGGCGCTCCGGACGGCGTCCGTGTCGGCCAGGTCCGGCAGCACGATGTGCGCGCCCGCCTCCCGCAGCACGTCGGCGGAGTAGAGGCCGGTCGCCACCGCGATCGAGACGGCGCCGTGGTGCAGCGCGGCCTCGACGTCGTTCGGGGTGTCGCCGATGACGACGACGTCGGCGCCCTCGAACGACGCGCTGTGCTTGGCGGCGGCGAGGCCGACGGCGTGCGGCACCAGGTCGGGGCGGTGCACCGACAGCGCGCCGTACCCGCCGATCTCGAGGTCGAGGTGCTCCAGCAGGTCGAACGCGGCGAGCTTGTGCCGCGAGATCTCCGGCAGGTTGCCGGTGACGAGCGTCTGGACGACCTCGCCGTACCCGGCGAACGCGAGCAGCGCCTCGGCCGCGCCGGGCAGCACCCGGGCTTCGGTCGGGAACCGGTCGACCGCGCGTTCGGACTCGGCGACGAGCGCGGCGAACATCGCCTCGATCGTCTCCCGGCCGGCCTCGATGCCGTTCGAGGTGAGCAGCTCGGTCGTGGTCGCCAGCTCCGTGCGGCCGCCGAACACCGGGTCGACCCGCAGGGTAGCGCCGGTCGCGGCGGTGAACGCCGCCGAGTACCAGGAAGCGCCGAGCCCGGCGAAGTCCACCAGCGTGTGGTCGATGTCCCAGAGCACCAGCCGTGTCTTCGTCACGGCTTCGAGGCTACCGGGAGCGCTATTCAACACGTGTTGACTTCTTGGTGAACGCGCCGTACCGTGAGCTGCAATTCAACAAGTGACGAATTACTGGAGGCTTGTCATGACCAGTCCCGTCCGGCGCCCCGCCGGGGCGCTCGCCCTGGTCGCCGCCGTGGTCGGCGCGCTGGTGGCCGTGGTGCTCGGGTTCCTCACCTTCGGTGCGCAGGCCACCGTCGCGCCCGACGGCGTCCCGGTCGCCGTCGCCGCGCCGCCGGGGCCCCTGCAGGGCGTCGCGCACCAGCTCGCCGGGCACGGCGGCGGCCAGCTCGCCTGGACCGTCACCGACCCCGCCGGCGCGCGGCAGCTGCTGGAGGACAAGAAGGTCTACGGCGTGCTCGAACTCGGTTCGCCCGCGACGGTCGTGACGTCCGGCGCGGTCAACCCGGCCGGTACCCAGGTCGCGCAGCAGGCGCTGACCGCGGGCGCGGCCGCCCTGGGTGGTGCGCCGAAGCAGGAGGTGCTGCACCCGGTGAGCCTCGCCGGCCGGACCGCGCCGCTGGCCGCGTCCGCGCTGGCCTGGATCGGCGCGCTCGCCGGCGGTCTCGCGCTGACGCAGCTGGCCAAGCGATCCGGCCGCACGGCCGGCGCCGGCGCCCGGCTCGCGCAGGTCGTCGGGGTGGGCGTGCTCGTCACGGCGGTCGTCGCCGGGTTCTTCGCGCTCTGGGACGCCACACTGCCGCTGAACGCCCGAGTGCTCGGGTTCGTCTTCCTCGCCGCAACCGCGTTCGCGGCCCTGCAGGCCGGGCTGCTGCGCCTGCTCGGGCTGCGCGCGATGGCCGTCCTCGGCCCGCTCTACCTGGTCGCGCCCGCGGTCGCCGGGCAGGTCCCGGAGCTGCTGAACCCGGCCTACCGCACGCTGCTGTGGTCGTGGACGCCGTTCCGCTTCTCCGCCGAAGGCCTGCGCAGCCTGCTCCAGGGCGTGCCGGGCGCGCCCGACGTCAAGACCGGCGTCTGGGTGCTCGGCGGCCTGCTCGCCGCGGGGCTGCTCCTGGCCCTCTGGCCGGGCCGGTCAGCCCGCCAGGAGGCTGAACCGCACCTTGCGGACCGGGTTGTCGAGGTTGGTGTCCACTAGGCAGATCGACTGCCAGGTGCCCAGCGCCAGGACGCCGCCGAGCACCGGGATCGTCGCGTAGGGCGGCACCAGCGCGGGAAGCACGTGGTCACGGCCGTGACCCGGGCTCCCGTGCCGGTGCCGCCAGCGGCCGTCGCGGGGGAGCAGCTCGTCGAGCGCGGTCAGCAGGTCCTCGTCGCTGCCCGCGCCGGTCTCCAGGACCGCCAGCCCGGCGGTGGCGTGCGGGACCCAGACGTGCAGCAGGCCGTCCGCCGCGTCGGCGTCGCGCAGGAACGCTTCGGCCTCGTGGGTGAGGTCGTGGACGACGGCTTCGGAGCCGGTGCGGACCTCGATCTCGGTGGAGTACATACGCCCCAGCCTAGGGAGGGACGGGCTCCCTCGGGCTTCCGGCTCAGGACTCCAGGTAGCGCAACACCGCCAGCACCCGGCGGTTGTCCCCTTCGGACGGTGGCAGGCCGAGCTTGCCGAAGATCGACGTCACGTACTTCTCGACCGAGCCGGCCGAGAGGAACAGCTTCGCCGCGATCGCCGAGTTCGACCGGCCTTCCGCCATCAGGCCGAGGACTTCGCGTTCGCGCGGGGTGAGCCCGCCGAGCGCGTCGGTCTTGCGCGTCGCCGAGAACAGCTGGCTGACGACCTCGGGGTCGAGCACCGTTTCCCCGTCCGAGACCCGGCGCAGCGCGTCGAGGAAGTCCGACACCTCGGCGACGCGGTCCTTGAGCAGGTACCCGACGCCGCCCGCGCGGTCGGCGAGCAGCTGGGCCGCGTACTTCGTCTCGACGTACTGGGAGAACAGCAGGATCGCGCGGCCCGGCACCTCGTGGCGCAGCGCGATCGCCGCCCGCAGGCCCTCGTCGGTGTGCGTCGGCGGCATCCGGATGTCCACAATAGACACATCGGGGGCGGTGTCCGCGACGGCCGTCCGCAGCGCGTCCGCGTCCTTCACCGCGGCGACGACCTCGTGGCCGCGGAAGGTCAGCAGCTCGACGAGACCCTGGCGCAGGATGGTCGAGTCCTCCGCGATGACGATCCGCATGCGCGGGAGCTTATCCGGGCAAGGGCACTCGCGCGGTCACTTCGGTGGGCCCGCCCGCGGGACTGGCGACGGCCAGTTCGCCGTCGACCGTCCGCAGCCGCTCGGCGACCCCGGCGAGGCCGCCACCCGGCACGATCCGCGCGCCACCCCGGCCGCTGTCGCGGACCCGCAGCCACAGGACGTCGCGCTCCTCGGTGAGCTCGACCAGCGTCGTCCCGCCGTGCTTCGCGGCGTTGGTGAGCAGCTCGGCGGCGCTGAAGTAGACGATCGTCTCCAGCGACGGCGGCGGGCGCCGCGGCAGCGCGACGGTCACCCGCGCGTCGATCCCCGACGTCGCGACGAGCGTGGAGAGGGCCACGTCGAGACCGGCGTCCAGGGCCGCGGGGTGGATGCCGCGGGCGAGGTCGCGCAGCTCGGTCAGGGCCTGCTTCGCGTGGGCGTGCGCGGCGTTGACCAGCGCCTTCACCTGGGGGAGGTCGACGTCCGCCAGCTCGTCCTTGGCCAGGCCGAGTTTCATGGCGAGGGCGACGAGCTGGGCCTGCGCGCCGTCGTGCAGGTCACGCTCGATGCGCCGCAGCCGCAGGGCCGCGTCTTCGACCGCCGTCGCCCGGCTCGCCTCCAGGTCGCGGACGCGTTCGGAGAGCACGCGCGTACCGAGCAGGCCGACGACGAGCAGCCGGTCGAGCGCGGCGAAGGCGTGCGTCACCCACGGGAGCGCCACCAGCACCAGCAGCCCCGACGCCGACCAGGCGAGCGCACCCGGCCAGCCGTCGGCGTGGATGTCGAAGGCGGGCATCCGCTCTTCGCCGAGCGGGAACCACAGGAAGGCGTAGCTGGTGGCGGCGACGCCGTAGACCGTCGCGACGACCATGGTGAACAGCGCGACGAGGGTCAGCGGCAGGCGCAGCAGCAGGTAGCCGGCGGTGCGCCAGCCGGCCGGATCGCCGACGCGCGCCTTGACCCACGCCCACAGCCCGGGCTTCAGCTCGGGCCGCCGCGGAGCGGGCACGCTCACGCCGAGCAGCGCCCGCGCGAGCCGCCGGTGGACGGCACCGAGGCCACGTGCGTACAGCAGCGCCCCGGCGAGCACGAGAAACCCGAGGAGGATCGGCGTCAGCCAGAGGCCGAGGGCGACCACGGTGAGGAAGGTGACGAGGGCGAACAGCGTCAGGGGCGCGGAGAGGCACAGCCAGAGGTATTCGGCCCGGAAGTCCCGAGAGGCCAGCGGCCCGAACACCCGCCGCAGCGGGTGGGGGCGGGGCAGGTCGTAGCCGGTCACCTGCCCAGTCTCGCCTGGGCTGGGCGGGCTGCCCATCCGGTTTTCCCCCTACCGCGGCCCCGGGAAGCTGCTTTGGGAAGGTTGCCCGGCTTCGCTGGGCCGCCCGGTCCCGCCGGGGGCGGCTTCGCCGAGCTGCCTGGGCCTGCCGGGGCGGCTTCGCCGAGCGGCCCGGCCTCGCTCAGGCCCCGCGTCGCCGAGTGCCCGCTGGGGGCGCCCCCGTTTTCCACGCTACCGGCGACCACCGACAATTCCGCTCCCCGAAAGCCGCGAAGGCCACGTCGAGGGACTCTCGACGCGGCCTTCGCGAACACTGGGTTCAGACGTGGTCCGGGTCGTCCTCCCGGGCCTTCTGCGCGGCTTCGCGCATCTCGATGACGTCGGTCAGCCAGTCGCCCGTTTCGCGGGCGATGTCGCGGATCGCGCCCGTGATGATCGAGGCGATGTTGCCCACGTGGGTCGCGGCCGATTCGGTGATCACTTGCAAGGTGTCCTTGTCTCGTTCGAACTGGCCCACCATGTCACCCTCACGCTGCTCGGAGCTGCCGGTCGGGTTCCACGGTAGTCGGCGACGGCGAAGTCTGCGGGAGAGCCAGCTTCACGATCTTCTTCGCCACCGACCAGAGCTGCTTGCGCAGCGGGCCGGTGTGGTACGGCAGGCCGTACTTCTCGCAGATCGCGCGCACCTCGCCGGCGATCTGCGGGTAGCGGCGCGCCGGGATGTCCGGGAACAGGTGGTGCTCGATCTGGTGGGACAGGTTCCCGCTCATGATGTGGAACAGCGGGCCGCCCGAAATGTTCGCCGAGCCGAGGATCTGGCGCAGGTACCACTGCCCGCGCGATTCCGAGGCCGTCTCCTCCTCGGTGAAGCTTTCGACGTCGGCGGGGAAGTGGCCGCAGAAGATGATCGCGAACGCCCACAGGTTGCGGGTCAGGTTCGCCGTCGCGTTGCCGAGGAACGTCAGCGGCGCCAGCGGGCCGGTCAGCAGCGGGAACAGCACGTAGTCCTTGCCGATCTGCCGCGACGCCTTCCGGACGATCCGCCGCAGCACCGGCACGTTCTCGGCCCAGGTCCGCTCGCCCTTGACGACGTTCTCGACCTCGAGGTCGTGCAGCATCACGCCCCACTGGAAGAACAGCGCCAGCAGCGTCGCGTACACCGGGTTGCCCAGGTAGTACGGGTGCCACTTCTGGGCGGTGTCCATCCGCAGGATGCCGTAGCCGACGTCGCGGTCCTTGTCGACGATGTTCGTGTACGTGTGGTGGATGTAGTTGTGCGAATGCCGCCAGTTCTCCGCCGGCGCCACCGTGTCCCACTCGAAGCGCTGCGAGCTCAGCGCCGGGTCGCGCGTCCAGTCGTACTGGCCGTGCATGACGTTGTGGCCGATCTCCATGTTGTCGAGGATCTTGGCCACCGAAAGCGCGCCGACGCCGGCGAGCCACGCGGGCGGGAAGAACCCGGCGAACAGCAGCGCCCGTCCGGCGACCTCCAGGCCGCGTTGCGTCTTGATGACGTTGTGGATGTAGTCGACGTCCTCCTGGCCCAGGTCGTCGACGATCCGCTGCCGCAGCGCGTCGAGCTCGCGGCCGAACTCCTCGACCTGTTCCGGGGTCAGGCGGTCCTGCAGACCGGTCATGGCGGTTCTCCCTACGCGTCGATCTCGACGTCCCCGACCGGGACGGAGATGCAGAGCTGGATTTCTTCGTCTTCTTCGCCGGAGATCTCGCCCGTCTTCGCGTTGCGGACGCGCCCGGCGGTCTTGAGCTGGGTGCAGGAGAAGCAGATACCCATCCGGCAGCCGTGCTCCGGCGAAAGGCCCGCTTCTTCGGCCTGCTCCAGCAACGGCTTCCCCGAGTTGGCGCACTCGCGCCCGCTGCGCTTGAAGCGCACCTGGCCTTCCGCGGCCGACGTGTCGAAGGTCAACGCCGGTGGCGTGAACTCCTCGGTGTGCACGCGTTCACCCAACTCCTCGCGAACGGCGTCCATGAGCGGCTTCGGGCCGCAGACGAACGCCTCCGCGTCGCGGAACCAGGGCGCGACCTGCGCGAGGTGCTCCGGCGAGAAGAAGCCGCGCAGGTCCCCGCCCTGGGTGTGGGTGTAGGCGTGCACGACCCGCAGCCCGGGGTGCCGGGCGGCGAGCTCGGCCAGTTCGGTGCGGTAGAGCGCGTCGGCCGGCCCGTTCGAGTACTGCACGAACACGATCTCGCCCGCGTGGCCTTCGTCGACCAGGGTGCGGGCCATGGCGAGCACCGGCGTGATGCCGCTGCCGCCGGCGATCAGCAGCAGCCGGTCCGGCCGGGCGGCGGGCAGGGTGAACGTACCGTCCGGAGTGGACAGACCGACCACCGAGCCGGTGCCGAGCCCGCGGTTCAGGTGCCCGGAAACCAGGCCCTGCTCCTTGACCGTGAACTCCAGTTCGCCGTCGTACTGCGAACCGCACGGCGAATAGCAGCGCGTGCGCCGGACGCCGTCGATCTCGACCTGCAGGCGGACGTACTGCCCGGCGGTGAAGCCGGGCCACGCGCGGCTCGGCCGCACGGTGAAGGTGACGCTGTCCGGCGTCTGCTTGCGCACCGCCGTGACCAGCCCGCGGATCTCGCGGCGGACCAGCATCGGGTCGACGAGCTCGAGGTACCGGTCCATCCCGTGCGGCGTCAGCAGCGCCTCGGCCAGCGAGGCGAGGCCGCGCACCCGCCGGGGGATCAGCGCCGTCATCGGTCCTCCTCGATTACAGTGAACGACTGTACACTCAACAGTGCACTGCAGGAGTGGACCGCCTGTCAACGAAGAGCGCGGAGGATGTGACGTGAGCAACGCGGTGGACATCCGTACGCTGGACCTCGTGTCGGAGGAGCCGGTAAGCCGTCAGGAGCGCAAGCAGCGCACGCGCCAGGCGTTGCTGGACACGGCCCTCGAGCTGCTGGCCGACCGTCCCTTCGCGACGCTTTCGCTGCGCGAAGTCGCCAAGGGCGCCGGCCTGGTGCCGACGGCCTTCTACCGGCACTTCGCCTCGATGGAGGAACTCGGCATCGCGCTCGTCGAAGAGGCGACGCGCACGCTGCGCGGCATGATGCGCTCCGCGCGCACCGACCCCGACACCTACCAGGGGATGATCAGCGCCTCGGTGGCCACCGTCCACCAGTTCGTCCGGGCGCACGAGGACCACTTCCGGTTCCTGACGCGCGAGCGCTACGGCGGCGGCCCGCTCGCGCGGTCCATCGCCGTCGAACTCCGGATGTTTTCCGGCGATCTGGCGATCGACCTCGCGCGGTTCGCACCGCTGCGCGCGTGGAGCACCGAAGATCTGCACATGCTGGCCGACTTGATCGTTTCCGTGATGATCACGACGACGGTCGAACTGCTGGAAGCCCGCCCCGGTGAAGACGCGAAAATCACCGGAACGGCGGAAAAACGGCTGCGCCTGATCCTGCTCGGCATCCCCCATTGGAAAACTCGCTGAATGAGGGCTATTCGGATCAGGCCGGCGCTGCGGCACGGGGGCGGAGCGCCTGGCGGAACCTTGCGCCGGCCGACGTCTGAATAGTCCTCACAGTTTCCCGCACGACGCTCGTATCTTCTGGCACAACCACGAGACTTGCGACCCACGTCACTGGGGAGTGTCGGTCCGACGTGGTACAACCCTCGGATCGTGCCTCGCCGATGAGGAGGTCGTGTGGCGGACAGCGAACAGCATCAGCAGCTCACCGTGGGTGTGGTGGCCGAGTCACGCCCCGGGGAGCGCCGGGTGGCCATGGTGCCCAAACTGGTCGGGAGGCTCGCGCAGCGCGGTTTGCGCGTGCTCGTCGAACCGGGCGCCGGGGCCGGCGCGCACCTGAGTGACGACGCGTACACCCAGGCGGGCGCCGAACTCGGTGACGCCTGGAGCGCGCCGATCGTCGTCAAGGTGAACCCACCCGCGCCGGAAGAGGTCGCCAAGCTGAGCCGGGGCGCCGTCCTCGTCGGCTTCCTCGACCCGCGCGGCAATCCGGAGGGGCTCGCGAAGCTCGAAGAAGCGGGCTTGCGCGCGTTCGCGATGGAGGCGATCCCGCGGATCTCCCGGGCGCAGGCGATGGACGCGCTGTCGTCGCAGGCCAGCATCGGCGGCTACCGCGCCGTGCTGCTCGCGGCGCAGAAGCTCCCGCGCTTCTTCCCGATGCTCACCACCGCGGCGGGCACCGTCCCGCCGGCCAAGGTGCTGGTGCTCGGCGCCGGCGTCGCGGGCCTGCAGGCGCTCGCCACGGCGAAGCGGCTCGGCGCGCAGACGACCGGTTACGACGTCCGGCCCGAGGTCGCCGAGCAGGTCAAGTCGCTCGGCGCGCAGTTCCTCGACCTCGGCATCGAGGCGGTCGGCGAGGGCGGGTACGCCCGCGAGCTGACCGCGGAGGAGCGCGAAGAGCAGCAGCGGCGGCTCACCGAGGCGATCACGAAGTTCGACGTCGTGATCACCACCGCGCTGGTGCCGGGCCGCAAGGCGCCGACGCTCGTCACCGCGGACGCCGTCAAGGGCATGCCCGCGGGGTCGGTCGTCGTCGACCTCGCCGGCGAGACCGGCGGCAACTGCGAGCTGACCAAGCCGGGCGAGGACGTCGTGGAGCACGACGTCACCATCTCCTCCCCGCTGAACCTGCCCGCCGAAATGCCTTCGCACGCCAGCGAGCTGTACGCGCGCAACGTCACCGAGCTGCTCGAACTGCTCGTGACGAAGGAAGGCGCGCTGGAGCTGAACTTCGAAGACGAGATCGTCGCCGGTGCCTGCGTGGCCGGGCGCGAAGGGAGCGCGTCGTGAGTCCGCTGGTGCAGAACCTCGCCGTCCTCGTGCTGGCCGGGTTCGTCGGCTTCGCCGTCATTTCCAAGGTGCCCAACACCCTGCACACACCGCTGATGTCCGGCACGAACGCCATCCACGGCATCGTGCTGCTGGGCGGCCTGGTCGTGCTGGGCCTCGGCGTCGACGGCGTCTTCAACAAGATCCTGCTGGTGATCGCGATCGCCTTCGGCACGATCAACGTCGTCGGCGGGTTCCTGGTCACCGACCGGATGCTGTCGATGTTCAAGGGCAAGAAGCCCGCTCCGGCCGAGGAGGACGACAAGTGACCGACTTCGTCGCGATCCTCTACATCATCGCGTTCGCCCTCTTCATCTACGGCCTGATGGGCCTGACCGGCCCGCGCACCGCGGTCCGCGGCAACTGGATCGCCGCGGTCGGCATGGGCATCGCCGTCATCGCCACCCTGCTCACCCCGGGCATGGGCAACTGGCTGCTCATCGTCCTCGGCGTCGCGATCGGCGCGGTGGTCGGCGTCCCGTCCGCGCGCAAGGTCAAGATGACCGCGATGCCGCAGATGGTGGCCCTGTTCAACGGCGTCGGCGGCGGCGCGGTCGCGCTCATCGCCTGGGTCGAGTTCAACTCCACCGACGGCTACGCGCACGAACCCGCGTACATCGCGATCGCGTCGCTCTTCGCGGCGATCATCGGGTCGATCTCGTTCTGGGGTTCGAACGTCGCGTTCGGCAAGCTCCAGGAGCTGATCAGCGGCCGCCCGATCACGCTGGGCAAGCTGCAGCAGCCGGTCAACGCGCTGCTCCTGCTGATCGCGCTCGCCTGCGCGGTGATCATCATCGCGGGCGGCGACTCCGGCTTCCTGATCGTCGGGCTGCTCGTCGCGGCGGGCATCCTCGGCCTCACGGTCGTGCTGCCGATCGGCGGCGCGGACATGCCGGTCGTGATTTCGCTGCTCAACGCGTTCACCGGGCTCTCGGCCGCGGCGATGGGCCTCGCGCTGGACAACACGGCGCTGATCGTGGCCGGCATGATCGTCGGGGCGTCCGGTTCGATCCTGACGAACCTGATGGCCAAGGCGATGAACCGGTCCATCCCGGCGATCGTCGCGGGCGGCTTCGGCGGCGGCCCGGCGGTCTCGGGCGGTGGCGGCACGAAGGAAGAGCGCCCGGTGCGCTCGACCAGCGCGGCCGACACCGCGATCCAGATGGCGTACGCCAGCAAAGTCGTCGTGGTGCCCGGCTACGGCATGGCGGTGGCGCAGGCGCAGCACACCGTCCGCGAGATGGCGAAGCTGCTGGAGAAGAAGGGCATCACGGTCGCCTACGCCATCCACCCGGTGGCCGGCCGGATGCCCGGGCACATGAACGTGCTGCTCGCCGAGGCCGACGTGCCGTACGAGCAGCTCAAGGAGATGGACGAGATCAACTCCGAGTTCGCCCAGACCGACGTCGCGCTGGTCATCGGCGCGAACGACGTCACCAACCCGGCCGCGCAGACCGACCCGAGTTCGCCGATCTACGGGATGCCGATCCTGAAGGTCAACGAGAGCCGGTCCGTGATCGTGTTGAAACGCGGGATGAGCTCCGGCTTCGCCGGCATCGACAACGACCTGTTCTACGATCCGAAGACCAGCATGCTCTTCGGGGACGCCAAGTCGTCGGTGGGCGAAATCGTGGAGGAACTCAAAGCGCTATGACGACCGGGTCGGATGTCCGTGCCGCGTTCACGGATCCGGCCGAAAACCTGGCGTTCGACGAAGCACTCCTCCGGGTTGCGCCCGAGTCACCGGTGCTGTGGCTCTGGCGCAACCCGGTTTGCGTCGTGGTGGGGCGCGGGCAGCGGATCGCGCGCGAGGTGCGCGTCGCGGAGTGCGAGCGCGACGGCGTCCCGGTGCTGCGGCGGGCGAGCGGCGGCGGCACGGTGTTCCACGACCCGGGAAACCTCAACGTGACGCTGGTGCTGCCGGGGCCCACGGACCGGCCGCTGGAGACGCTCGGCAAGGTGATGAGCGCCGCCGTCGACCAGCTCGGGCTGGTGCCCCGGATCGGCGACCGCGGCCTGTTCGTCGGCGAGGCGAAGCTCTGCGGGTTCGCCGTGTTCCGCACCAAGACCGGCCTGCTGGCCCACTCGACCCTGCTGGTCGAGACGTCGGCGTCGCTCGTCGGCCGCTACCTGACGAGCGCGCCGCCGGACCCGCGGCCGCTCGACTCCCACCGCAGCCCGGTGGCGTCGCTGGCCGAGCACGGCCTGCGTCCCGGCTTCCCGTCGGTCGAAGCGGCGGTGCGGGCGGCGGCGTCGCAGATCCTCGGGACGCTGGTGCCGCGCCCGCCGTCCGCGGCCGAGCTGGCGCGGCAGCGGGCGCTGCTGCACACGCGCTACCGCTACCCCTCTTGGCACGCCGACGGCAGCCAGCGCGCCGCCTGACCCTCTGTCTACTGTGGACTTACTCGGCCGCGGAGAACGTGACGCCGGGCACCTTCCGCGCCGTCGCGCGCGTGGTCTTCTTCGGCTCCGCGGCCTTGCGCGTGCGGGTCGTCTTCGCGGGCTCGGCCTTCGCCTTGACCGCCTTCGCGCGGGTCGTCGTCTTGGGCTCGGTCTTCGCGGTCTTGGCCGCCGTGCGCCGCCCGGCGACCGCCTTGGCCGTCTTGGGGGCCGCTTTCGCGCGTGGCTTCTTGGCGCCCGGGACGATCCGCGGCCGGCGCTTGCGGCCACCGGTGCGGCGGCCGGCGTCGGCGTAGCGCTGCAGCAGCTCGCGCAGCGCCTCGGCGTTGGCGAAGGAGAGGTCGATGTCGTAGTCGATGCCGTCCAGCCCGAACCCGACGGTCTCCCCGGCGGGGTCGCCGGTCAGATCATCCAGTACCTGCACCGCCGTGTTCCTGGCCACGACAAACCTCCCGTGCTCCGAACGTGGTAACCGCGCGCGCACCGGGGCCGACGGCACCCGGGGCCGCCGACTTCTTGCAGCTTCCCGACGAGGATAACCGCTGGCTTGCGTGATCCCGCGTGGTGGTGTGCGCTGAAGCCATGTCTGGACAGACTTTTGACGTAGTGGTGATCGGCGCGGGTCCGGTGGGGGAGGTGGCCGCCGAACGGGCGGCCCGCGGAGGCCTCAAGGTCGCCCTCGTCGAGCACGAGCGCTTCGGTGGCGAGTGCTCCTATTGGGCGTGCATCCCGAGCAAGGCGTTGCTGCGGCCGGGAAACCTCCTCGCCGCGGCGAAGCGGATCCCCGGCGTGCCGGTCGGCGACCGGCTCGACCCCGCCGCGGTCTTCGCGCGGCGCGACTGGTTCACCGGCAAGGGCGACGACTCGGGGCAGGTCGGCTGGGCCAAGGGCGTGGGCATCGAGCCGATCCGCGGGCACGGCGAGCTCACCGGTGAGCGGGAAGTGACCGTCGACGGCGACCTCGTGCTGACCGCGCGGCACGCCGTGATCGTGTGCACCGGCAGCGTGCCCAGCACGCCGTCGATCCCCGGCCTCGACACGATCAAGCCGTGGGGTTCGCGGGAGGCGACGTCGGCGGAGTCCGCACCGCGGCGCCTCGGCGTCCTCGGCGGCGGCGTGGTCGGCGTCGAGATGGCGCAGGCGTTCGCCACCCTCGGCTCGGAGGTCCACCTGGTGATCACCGGCGAGCGGCCGCTGCCGCGCACCGCCGCGTTCGCCGGCGACCTCGTGCTGCACGGGCTGCGTGAGGCGGGTGTGTACGTGCACACGGAGTCGGGGGTCGAGCGGGTCGCGGCGGGTTCGGACGGCACCGAGCTGACGCTGAAGGACGGTGAGGTGCTGGTCGTCGACGAGTTCCTGGTCGCGACCGGCCGGCGTCCCGCGACGGCCCGGCTCGGCCTGGAGGCGATCGGTGTCGAGGCCGGCCGCGCGCTGGAGGTGGACGACACCGGCCGGGTGTCCGCAGTGGACGGTGGCTGGCTGTACGCGGCGGGTGACGTCACGGGCCGCGCCCCGCTGACCCACCAGGGCAAGTACGGCGCCCGCGCGGCGGGTGACACGGTGGCGGCCCTGGCGGCGGGCAAGCCGGTCTCGTCGGCGGCGTGGAGCCCCTTCACCGCGACGGCCGACCACCACGCGGTGCCGCAGGTGGTGTTCACCGACCCGGAGGTCGCGGCCGTCGGCCTGGCGGACGCGCGGCCGGGCTCGGCCGACCGGGTCGTCGACATCGACATCGCGGTGGCGGGCTCGTCGCTGCACGCGGACGGCTACACCGGCAAGGCCCGGATCGTCGTCGACACCGAGCGGAACGTGCTGCTCGGTGTGACGTTCGTCGGCCAGGACGTCTCGGAACTGCTGCACTCGGCGACGATTGCGATCGTCGCCGAGGTGCCGCTGGACCGGCTGTGGCACGCGGTGCCGTCGTTCCCGACGATCAGCGAGGTGTGGCTGCGGCTGCTGGAGGCGTACGGCCTCTGAGTCACTCGGCGGGCAGGTCCAGGGCCGCCTTCGCGGCCCGGGCCAGGCCGGGATCGTCCGCAGTGGACGGTCCCGGCACCCACACGGCTTCGACGAGCCGCACGGAGTTGCCGTCGGCCTTGGAGGCGTAGGCGGCGTTCTCGAAGCGCGGCGCGGGGGTGCCGTCCCACTTGCCGGTCTCGGTGGCGAGGTCGAGGATCCCGCCCCCACCGGGCGTGTCGGCGACGGCCTTGAAGGCGGCGGCCTGGCCGGCGTCGGGAAACTCGACGATCCCGACGGTGACGGCCCCGGCCCGCCCGTCGACGGTGACGGCGTAGGAGGCACGCCGCACGCCGGAGCAGCTGGTCTGCTGCAGGCTGGCCTGGGCATCCCCGAAGGCGTGCGAAGCACAGCGCTGATCGTGATCGGCGGCGCGCAGGGCGAACCGCAGACTCTGCACGGGAGGCGCGGAAGCGGTCGTCCGCGGCGGCGGCGCCGGTGGGGTGGTCGTGCCGGGGGCGGCGGCGGTGTCGTCCCCGGAGGTGGCCACGACAACGGCGGCAACGATCAGCGCGGCGAGCAACCCGATGGCCCCGAGGGGCAGCCACCGGACGGTCCGCGAGGCCGGGGTTTCGGTGGGCGCGGGCGGCCGCGGGGTGGGGAAGGGCCGCGGGCTGTCCGGGGATGCGGCTTCGGTTGAGGAGAGGCCGTGCGCGGGCTGCGCGTGTTCTTGCGTGGCCGGCTGCTCGGGCTCGCTCGGCCGGGAGCCGGCTTTCTCAGGTTCGGACTCGACTGGTCGCGTCGCCGTGGGAACGCTGAGGTTTTCAGTTCGCTCCGTATCCGCGGTCGGCGATGCGTTCGCATCACTCGCCTGGGTGGATTGTGGCAGCGCCGCGCCGGGGAAGATCGGCAGCGTGGAGGTTTTCTCCGGTGCGGGAACCGGAATGGTCTCCGTTTGCCCGGTTTCCGCGAGCGCATCCGGCGACCCGGCACGATCGGCTTCCGGTGCCACCGCGGTCGCCTCCGCCTCGGGCCTGGCAGGCCCTGGCACGCCGGATTCGGGCGCGGCGGGCCCCGGCTCGGCAAGCCCCAGCCTGGCTGGCTCGGGCTTGGCGGCCGCCGACTCGGTGGGCTCGGGTTCCGCACGCTCGGCAGGTCCCGGCTCTGTGGGCTCGTGCTCGGCAGGCCCCAGCCCGGAAGGCTCGGGCCCTGCAGGCGCGGGCTCGGCAAGTTCGGTGGGCCCTGGCCCGGCGGGCGTCGGCTTGGCGGGCTCCGGCGTGGCAAGCCCGGGAGGCCGCGGCTCGGCAGGGCCCAGCTCGGCGGACCCCGGCGCTGCAAGCCCGGCAGGTCCGGGCTCGGCAGGTCCTGGCTCGGCAGGCTCCGGCTCGGCGGGCACCGGGGTCTTGGTGTGCCACTCGGCCGTACCGGCCGAAGCCGCCCCCGCCGCAGCCGCCCCGGCCGAAGTCGTACCGGCCGAAGCCGTGCCTGCCGAGGTTGGGGCCGCGGGCGGTGTGGCCTGGCGGGGTGCCGGTGGGGCCGTGTCCCAAAGGGACTCCGGGGGTGAGTCGTCGGAAAACCTGCTGAATCCCTCGCCCAGCAGGATTTCGTCCGAAAACTCCGGAGCCTCCGGGGCCAGGCCGCGGATCAGGGCCCGTACCTGGTCCACCGAGCGCGGGCGGTGCGCCGTGGCCAGGGAGACCGTGGCCGCCAGCATGGTCGTGGGGGTCGGGTGGAGCACCCGGACCGGGCCGGCCAGGTCGCCTGCCGGCTGGTCGACCGTCTCCACGTACGGTCCTACCGCGACGATCGTGCCCACCGGGGCCGTGCCCGGGACCAGTTCCGCGATCCGCTGCTCGCACGCCTGGGAGATGTCCAGTGCTTCGGTGGCCGGGTTGACCGCGTCGTCGTCGGCCACCAGGGGCCAGCCGTCCGCCTTCCACTCCGCGCCCAGCGGGGCTTCCAGGCGCAGGGCCGGGTCCGGGAGGTCGACGCCGATCACGATGATCACCCCGTGGGGGAGCAGGACCACCGCCTCGATCGGGCGCTCGGTCACCGAGCCGACACCCACCAGCGCGATCCCGCCGATCACGGTGCTGCCGCGGCCCAGGGACGCCAGTGCCGCCCGGACGTCGTCGGCGACCCGGGACTGCTGCCGCTCCAGGCGCACCAGTCGCACCGAAAACCCCTCCCTGCTCGTCGTTCCGGGTCAACACGCTAGCGCGCCCGGCCGAATCCCCGGCGCGACACGGGGACGACGCGGCCGGGTGCCCTCCGAAAGTGGTGCCCCGGGTGACTTGTGGTGTTCATGTGGCCAAACAGCACGGTTGGGGTGCAGAATGTGCTACAACGCATCGGAGGCGGCATTCGGGAGCCGCGCTGAAGCCGCACCGCAGCTCGAGTCAGGGCGTAGGGGAAGACGTCCCTCGTCGAGCAACAAGCGGAGGTAGCAGTGAGCACCCGTGGCAGCACCCGAGGTGTGGTGTACGTCCACTCGTCGCCGTCTGCGGTGTGTCCGCACGTCGAGTGGGCTATTTCGGGCACCCTGGGTGCCCGCGTTGACCTGAAGTGGACGGCGCAGCCGGCCAGTCCGGGTCAGCTTCGCGCCGAGTGCGGCTGGCGCGCGCCCGCGGGCACCGGCGCCAAGCTGGCGGCCGCGCTCAAGGCGTGGCCGATGATTCGGTTCGAAGTCACCGAAGAGCCCAGCGCGGGCCTCGACGGCGAGCGGTTCTGCTTCGCGCCCGGCCTCGGCCTGTGGCACGGGCGGACCAGCGCCAACGGCGACATCGTGGTGGGCGAGGACCAGCTTCGCGCCCTCGTCGCCATGACCCGCGGGGGTGAGTCCCTCGCGCACAAGCTCGACGAGCTCCTCGCCGCGAGCTGGGACGAAGCCCTCGAGCCCTACCGCCACGCCGGCGACGGCGCCCCGGTCACCTGGCTGCACCAGGTCGGCTGACGCGCGGCCCGGCGGGGAAACCGCCCTCCGCCGGGCCGGTACGCTCTGCGGGGTGACCACCCCCGCCCCCAGCTCCCGCCAGCGCTGGCTGGCGCCCATCGTGGTCGTGGTGCTGTCCGTGACCGTGGGCAGCGGCCTGCTCGCGCGTGAGCTCTACCGCCGTCCCGACCAGCCCGCGGACGAGACCACCGCGTCGACGGCCACCTCGTCGCCGGCCGGGGGCGTACCCGCGCCGACGGGCCCGGTGCGGATGACCGACGACGCGCTGGCACACCCGCAGGCCGACGCCGTCCGCAAGCTCCTCGAGACGTACTTCGGGGCCATCAACGCCAAGAACTACCAGCAGTGGACCCAGACCGTCAGCAGTGAGCGGGCCGCGCAGCAGCCGCCTGCCGCGTGGCGGGCCGGTGTCAAGTCCACAAGGGACTCCGACGCGCTGGTCTACCGGATCGAACGCGGGTCCGGCACGTCGCTGCGGGTGCTGGTCGCGTTCACCAGCGTGCAGGACACCAAGGACGCCCCGGAGTTCTTCAAGGAGCCCTGCATCAAGTGGCGCCTCGTGATGCCGGTGGTCGTCGAGCGGAACTCGCTCCGGATCGACACCGTCGACCCCGGGCCGGCACCCGAGCACGAGAAGTGCTGAAAAGACGCTGAAAAAGGGGGCCCGGCCGAAGCCGGGCCCCCTTTTTTCGCCGGAACTCAGGCCGCGTGGGTGAACAACAGCGCGGTGTTGTGCCCGCCGAAGCCGAACGAGTTGCTGATCGCGGCGGTCAGGTCGACCTTGCGCGCCTCACCCGAAACGACGTCCAGCTGCACCCGCGGGTCCAGGTCGGTCAGGTTCAGGGTCGCCGGCACGATGCCGTGGTAGAGCGCCAGGATCGTGATGATCCCCTCGACCGCGCCGGCGCCGCCGACGAGGTGGCCGAGCGAGCCCTTCGGCGCCGTCACGACCGGGTGTTCCCCGACCGCGTTGCGGATCGCCGCCGCCTCGCCGATGTCACCGACCACAGTGGACGTCGCGTGGGCGTTCACGTGCCCGACGTCCGCCGCCGTCACGCCGGCCATCTTCATCGCCGCGCGCATCGCGGCGATCTGGCCGACGCCCTCGGGGTGGTTGCCCGTGATGTGGTAGGCGTCCGAGGTGATGCCGTGCCCGGCGATCGTCGCGTAGACGCGCGCCCCGCGGGCCCTCGCCTGGTCGGCGCGCTCCAGGATGACCACGCCGGCGCCCTCGCCGAGGACGAAGCCGTCGCGGTTCGCGTCGAACGGCCGCGACGCGCTCGCCGGGTCGTCGTTGCGCGTGGACACCGTGCGGGCCTGGGCGAAGCCGGCCAGCGTGATCGGGTGGATGCACGCCTCGGCACCCCCGGCGACCACGACGTCGGCGCGCCCGGAGCGGATCATCTCCACGCCGCTGGCGATGCCCTCGGCGCCGGAAGCGCAGGCCGAGGCCGGGGAGTGCACCCCGGCCCGCGCCTTCAGGTCGATGCCGACGTGCGCGGCCGGGCCGTTCGGCATCAGCATGGGCACGGTCAGCGGCGACACCTTGCGGAGACCCTGCTGGTGCAACAGGTCGTTCTGGGTGAGCAGGGTGACCGGGCCGCCGATGCCGGTGCCGATCGACACGCCGAGGCGGTCGGGATCGACGTCGGTGTGCTCGTCGGTCGGCTCCGTGTACCCGGCGTCGGCCCACGCCTGGCGGGCGGCGATCAGCGCGACCTGCTCGCAGCGGTCGAGCCGGCGGGCCTGGACCCGGGGCAGGACCTCGGCCGGGTCGACGGCCAGCTGGCCGCCGATCTTGACCGGAAGCTGCAGCTCTTCGACCCAGTCGGCCTCGATCGCCCGGACCCCGCTCCGCCCGGCCAGCAGACCGTCCCAGGTGGACGTGACGTCCCCGCCGAGCGGTGTGGTGGCGCCGAGACCGGTGATCACGACGTCGATGTTGCTCATTTGAGTCTCCTCAAGGAGGGGAAGAGGACTTACTTCGAGTTGGCCGACACGTAGTTCACGGCGTCGCCCACGGTCTTGAGGTTGGCGAGCTCGTCGTCCGGGATCTTGACGCCGAACTTGTCCTCGGCCTGCACGGCGATCTCGACCATCGACAGCGAGTCGATGTCCAGGTCGTCGACGAACGACTTCTCGGCGGTGACGTCGTCCTGAGCCACACCGGCCACCTCTTCGACGATCTCGGCGAGGCCGGCGAGGATCTCAGCGTTGTCAGCCATGGGGTTGTTCCCTTCTCGGTCTTTCTGGGGGTTCTGTGTTGCCCGTGGGCGAATGCCCGCGGGGAGCGTAACGGTGATCAGGGGCAGACGAACGCCTGCCCGGCGTAGGACAGGCCCGCGCCGAACCCGACCGCCAGCACCACGTCGCCGGACTTGACCGTCCCGGCCTTGCGCATGTGGTCCAGCGCGAGGGGGATGGACGCCGACGAGGTGTTGCCGGAGTACTTGATGTCGTCGGCGACGACCATGTCGTCACGGGCGCCCTGCGCCCGCAGCTTCTTCGCGATCGCCTCGACGATGCGCAGGTTCGCCTGGTGCGGGATCAGGACGTCCACATCGGACGGCTTGAGCCCGGCGGCCTCGAGCGCCTGCATCGCGATCGGCGCGATCTTCGTCGTCGCCCACCGGAAGACCGACTGGCCCTCCTGGTAGATGTACTTGTCGTCGCGCATGTAGATCAGGTCGACCAGGTCGCCCGCGCTGCCCCAGGAGACCGGGCCGATGCCCGGCTCGTCGGAGGCACCGACGACCGCGGCGCCCGCGCCGTCCGCGAAGATGATCGCGTTGGCCCGGTCGACCGGGTCGACCGAGTCGGTGAGCTTCTCCGCGCCGATCACGAGGACCTTCTTCGCCGAGCCCGCCCGGATCAGGTCCGAGGCGACGCCGAGGCCGTAGCAGAACCCGGCGCACGCGGCGTTGAGGTCGAACGCGCCGGGGCTCGGGATGCCGATCCGCGCGGCCACCTGGGCGGCGGCGTTCGGGATCAGCGTCGGCATGGTGCAGTTCGGCAGGATCACCGTGTCCACTTCGGACGGGTCGACCCCGGCGTCCTCGAGGGCGGCCTTGCCGGCGGCGACGGCGAAGTCGGTGAGCGACTCGTCCTTCTCGGCGAACCGGCGCTCGATGATGCCGACGCGCGTCTGGATCCACTCGTCGTTGGTGTCCATGATCTTCGAGAGGTCGTCGTTGGTGACGACCTTCTCGGGCTGCGCGCTGCCGATGCCCAGCACGCGGCTGCCGCGCGAGCCGGGGTTGAGGCTCAGGGTGGGTCGGTCGGTCACGAGGCGTCCTCCTGGCGCAGCGCGGCCAGCTCGGCCGGCGTCTTCAGCGCGGTGGTAGTGGTGACGACGCCCTTGAGCTGCCGCTTGACCAGGCCGGTCAGGGTGCCCGCGGGCGCGAGTTCGACGGTGCGGGTGACGCCGAGCGAGACCAGGCCGTCCATCGTCAGGTCCCAGCGGACCGAGCGGGTGACCTGCGCGACGAGGCGCTCCAGGTACTCGGCTCCGCTGGTGACGACCGCGCCGTCGGCGTTCGACAGCAGCGGGCGGGTGGGGTCGGCCGGGGTCAGTTCGGCGGCGTGGGCGCGCATCGCCTCTTCGGCGGGCGCCATGTACTGCGTGTGGAACGCGCCGGCCACCTTGAGGGCCCGGATCTTCGTGCCTTCGAGGGGCTCGGCGACGATCTTCGCGATGGCGTCGGCGGCGCCGGAGGCGACGATCTGCCCCGCTCCGTTGCGGTTCGCCGCGGTCAGGCCCTGCTCGGCCAGCCACGCGACGACCTGCTCGGGGTCCCCGAGCATGACCGCGGCCATCGACGTCGGTTCGAGCGCGCACGCCTTCGCCATCTCCGCGCCGCGGACGGCGGCGAGCGCGACGGCGTCGGCGGGCTCGAGCACCCCGGCGATCGCGGCGGCGGCGAGCTCGCCGACGGAGTGCCCGGCGACCGGCGCGTCCGCGGGGACCGGCGCGGTGGCCTGGAGGTGCTCGAAGGTGAGCAGCGACAGCGCGACGATCAGTGGCTGCGCCACCGCCGTGTCCTGGATCTCGTCGGCGTCGGCCTCGGTGCCGAGGCGGAGCAGGTCGAGCCCCGCGCGCTCGGACCACTGGGCGACGCGTTCGCGGGCGCCGTCGAGGTCGAGCCAGGGCGTGAACATACCGGGGGCCTGGGACCCCTGACCGGGAGCGAGGACTGCTGCTGTCACCCCTCAAGACAACACGGGAGAGGGCGTTTCCGGGGATGCCGACGCTCACAGTGTCTGCCCGGCGTCTTTGTCGGAACCCTCCAAAGACGCGCCGGACGAGCTCGCTCGTAACCCGGAAGCCTTGTCGGGTTCACTGTAATCTGGGTCACGCGCCGAGCGTCACCAGAGGCCGCGGGCGCGGGCCAGCCTGCCCACCGTGAGCGCGATCCGCAGCACCAGCGCGTCCCGGGGGTCGGTCGCCTGGCAGCCCGTCAGCTCCGCCGCCTTCCGCAGCCGGTACCGGACCGTGTTCGGGTGGACGAACAGCGTCTTGGCGCACGTCTCCAGCACCCCGCCGCTCTCCAGGTACGCCTCGACCGTGCGCTGCAGCGTCGGGCCCGCCTCTTCCAGCGGACGCGCGATCCGGTCCACCAGGAGGCGTTCCGCCTCGGCGTCGCCCGAGAGCGCCCGCTCGGGCAGCAGGTCGGCCGAGCGGACCGGCCGGGGCGCGCCCGGCCAGCCGACCACCGCCCGCAGGCCGGACAGGGCCTCCGTCGCGCTGTGGTGCGCCTCGGCGAGCGTCGGCACGGTCGGGCCGGCGACCACCGGGCCGTCGGCGAACGCCACCGACATCCGGGCGAGGATCTCCCGTTCCTTGACCCCGCCGTCGGTCGGGCCGCCCACCACGACCACCAGCCGGGAGCCCTGCACCGAAAGCAGCACCGCGCGGCCGACGCGGGCGGCGCGGCTGCGGACCTCGAACACCACCGTCGGCGGGTCCTCCGACGGCGGGTTGCCGACCAGGACCGTCGCCGCGGCGGTCGGCTCCCAGCCGAGCGCCGTAGCGCGCGAAAGCACGGACTCCTCCGCGTCGCCACGGACGATGCCGTCGACGACCAGCGCCTCCAGCCGGGCGTCCCACGCGCCGCGCGCTTCGGCCGCCGCGGCGTAGGAATTCGCCGCCGCGAACGCGATTTCCCGGCCGTAGCGCAGGATTCCTTCGATCAGGGCGGCTCGTTCCGCTTCGTTCGCGGCGAACTCGGGCAGCTGCTCCTCGAACACTTCGATGGCGAGCCGCACCATGCCGACCGCCTGGCGCAGGCTCACCCACCGCGAGAGCTCGGCCGGTGCGTCGCGGAACGCTTCGGTCGTCAGCTTCAGCGCTTCCTTCGAGTCCCGCAGCCAGTCGACGAAGCCCGCCGCGCCCGCCTGGGTGATCAGCAGCACGCTCGCGCGCTGGTCGGCCGGGAGCCGGGCGAACCACGGCAGCCGCCGCTCCATCACCGCGATGCTCGCGCTCGCCAGGCTGCCGGACGCGTGCTCCAGCCGCCGGAGCGTCTTCGCGGACAGTCCGTGGTGCTTCGGCACCGGGCGCGGGGTTCCTTCCATGGCGTAGGCGATCCTACGTGGCTCGCAACTTTCGCAGCCCCGGTGGCAACGTCGGGTGGTGTGCGGCGCGTCTTCGTACTGCCTAGGATCGGCACCACACAGGAATGGGGGAACCGGAATGACCGGTTTAGAGATCGACAGGATCTCCAAACGCTTCGGCGACGTGGTGGCTCTGCACGAAATGACGTTCGACGTCCGGCCGGGTGAATTGTTCGGCTTCGTCGGCAGCAACGGCGCGGGCAAGACCACGACCATGCGGATCGCGCTCGGCGTGCTTTCCGCCGACGCGGGCGAAGTCCGTTACGACGGCGAGCCCGTGACGCACGAAACGCGGCGCCACATCGGGTACATGCCGGAAGAACGCGGCCTCTACCCGAAGATGGTCGTCGCCGAGCAGCTGACGTACCTCGCGCGCCTGCACGGCATGTCGGCCGCGGACGCGCGGAAGTCGGCGGAGAAGTGGACCGAACGGCTCGGGGTCGCCGCCCGCCGCGACGACGAGGTCCAGAAGCTCAGCCTGGGCAACCAGCAGCGCGTCCAGCTGGCCGCGGCGCTCGTGCACGAGCCGCGGATCCTGGTGCTCGACGAGCCGTTCTCGGGCCTCGACCCGGTCGCGGTCGACGTGATGAGCCAGGTGCTCAAGGAAAAGGCCGCCGAAGGCGTGCCGGTCGTGTTCTCCAGCCACCAGCTCGACCTGGTCGAGCGGCTCTGCGACCGCGTCGGGATCGTCCGGAGTGGACAGATGGTGGCCAAGGGCACCGTCGGCGAGCTGCGGGCCGGCGGCACGGTCCGGCTGCGGGTCGACGCACCCGAGGCCCCCGAGGGCTGGGCCGACGGCCTGGCCGGGGTGAAGGTGCTGGGCCACTCGGGCCCGGTGACCGAGCTCGAGCTCGGCGACGGCGCCGACGACCAGGACGTCCTCAAGGCCGCGCTGGCCACCGGGCCGGTGCGCGAGTTCGCCCGCGAACAACCGTCGCTGGCCGACCTGTTCCGTTCCGTCGTGACCGTGGAGGTCCCCGCATGAGCGCCCCGGTTCCCGACGTCCGGATGAGCCCGATGGCGGCGGTGGGGCTGGTCGCCTCCCGCGAGATCACCACCCGGGTCAAGTCGAAGGCCTTCCGCGTCGCCACCGTCGTCATGCTGGTGCTGATCGTGGCCGGGATCCTGCTGCTCAAGCTGATCTCCGGCGGCAGCGGCGCCGACGCGACCGTCGGCTACACGGCGGCGACCGCCCCGCTCTCCGCGCCGCTGCAGGCCGGCGGGCAGACGGTCGGCGAGAAGATCGACGTCACCCAGGTCTCCGACGAGGCCGCCGGGCGCGCGAAGCTGGCCGACGGCTCGATCGACGCGCTCCTCACCGGCGACGGCAGGACCGTGCACGTCCAGGTGAAGAAGGACCTCGACGGCAAGCTGGCCAACGTGCTGCAGCTGCTGTCCCAGCAGGTGGCGATCGACCGGCAGATCACGAGCCTGGGCGGCGACCCGGCGCGCTTCAAGGCCGCCGTCGCGTCGGCGAAGTACGTCGAAGACCCGCCGCTGGAGCAGCCGTACGACTACAACGGCACGCAGCTGGGGCTCGGCATCGCCGCCGGCATCCTCATCTACCTGTCGCTGATGATCAACGGCCAGAGCGTGGCGCAGGGCGTCGTCGAGGAGAAGACGTCGCGGGTCGTCGAACTGCTGCTGTCGACGATCAAGCCATGGCAGCTGATGGCCGGGAAGGTGCTCGGCATCGGGGTGGTCGGGCTGATCCAGATGGTCGTCATCGGCGTCGGCGGAATGGTGGCCGCGCTGGCGACCGGAGCTTTGCCGGACCTCTCGCTTTCCTCGGCCGTCGGCACGGTCGTCTGGCTGATCGTCTGGTACCTGCTCGGGTTCTTCATGTACTCGATCGTGTTCGCCGCGCTCGGTGCCCTGGTTTCCCGTCAGGAGGACGTCGGCGGGGCGACGATGCCGGCGCTGATGTTCGTGATCGCCGGGTACGTGATCGGCATTTCGGTGCTGCCGTCGAATCCGGGCAGCACGTTCGTCGAGGTGCTTTCCGTGATCCCGGTGTTCTCGCCGACGCTGATGCCGATCCGGCTGGCGATGGGCGGCGTGCCGGTGTGGGAAGCCGCGTTGTCGGTGGTGCTGGTGGTGCTGATGATTCCGGGGCTGATCTGGCTGGCCGCGCGGATCTACCGCAACGCCGTGATGCGCACCGGCGCGAAGGTGAAGCTGCGGGACGCCTTGCGCGCCGCCTGACGTTTCCCGGTTGTTCATCCGGCCCTCGGACGCTTCGGTGTCCGGGGGCCGGTTCTTTACGTCCGGTAAATGCTCGAGGCCGCCCGGCGCTCGCGGTTTTCGCTGCGCCGGACGGCCTCGTCTCCCCGGTCCCCACCGGTGAAACCAGTATGGCCATCGCTGATCTTCGCGCGCCAGTCGTCTCACTCGATCGTGGGGCGCACGAGTTGCCGACGCTGGGTACCTGATCAACGATCCGGTGCAACACAGCGCCACCAACCCGAATCGTTGCGTGGCGATTCGGCGCAAAAACCGTGGAGGGATCGGTATGGGCCAGCAACTGAAGGACGGGCTCGGGCAAGCGTGGAACCTGGTGGCCACGTTCGTCCCGAAACTCGTCGGATTCCTGATCATCCTGCTGATCGGCTGGCTGATCGCGAAGGCCGTCTCGAAAGCCTTGGGGCTCGTCCTCGCGAAAGTCGGGTTCGGGAAGCTCGTGGAGAAGACCGGCCTGAGCGGAACGGTCGGCCAGCAGAAGATCGACGCGACCGGGATCCTCGTGAAACTGGTCTACTACTTCATCCTGCTGATCGCGCTGCAGCTGGCGTTCGGCGTCTTCGGGCCGACGAACCCGGTGAGCCAGCTGCTGAACGACATCATCGCGTTCCTGCCGCGGATCCTGGTGGCGCTGGTGCTGGTGGTGGTCGCGGCGGCCATCGCGAAGGTCGTGCGTGACGTCGTCGCGTCGGCGCTGTCCGGCCGCGGGGCCGCTCGCCCGCTGTCGCTGGCCGCCTACTGGCTGATCATGGCGTTCGGCATCATCGCGGCGCTCGGCCAGGTGAACATCGCGACGACGATCACCGGCCCGCTCCTGATCGCGGTGCTGGCGACGATCGGCGGCGTCATCGTGGTCGGCTTCGGCGGCGGCCTGATCAAGCCGGCGCAGGACCGCTGGCGCGGCTGGATCGCGAACATGGAGCACCAGATGGAGACGCCGAAGCAGCGCACGGGCGAGATGGGCACCAGCGCGGCCCCGCGCGTCCCGGTCGGTGCCGACAACACCCCGACCCCGCCGGCGGGCACGCCGCGCCCGCAGGGCTGAGGTTTTCGAACGGTTTCGGGGCGGGTCCGGCGGACGAGGAAGGCGCCGGGCCCGCCCCGGTCTTTCGCCCCACCCGGCCGGCGTCCCACGGTCCGGGATGTTCCGCCGCTCACAGTTCCTAGGGAATTCACCACCCCCGGAGCATGTTGGGTGCGGTAGGACGAAAGGGGCGTCACGTGGATTTCCTGCTGCACCACGGAATCACGGTGCTCGGCCAGTGGATCTCGATCGCGGAGCTCGCCGGGCAGGTGTTCGCGCTCGCTGTCGTGTTCCTCGCGCAGCGTCGCACCCTGTGGACGTGGCCCGTGCAGGTCGGGGCCACCGTGCTGCTCTTCGCCGTCTACGTCTCCGCGCACCTCGGCGGGCTCGCCGCCCGGCAGGTCGCCATCCTCGCCATCTCCGTCTACGGCTGGTGGGCCTGGACGCGCCGGCAGGACCCGGTCTTCGGCGTCGTCGTGCGGCAGGGGCGGCTCGCCGAACGACTCGCCATGCTCGGTGCCTTCGTCGCCGGCACCACCGTGATGGCCCTGGTGCTCGACGCGCTGAACGCGTCCTGGGCGCCGTGGCCGGACGCCGCCATCTTCGTCGGCACCCTGGTCGCCTTCGGGGCGCAGGGGGCCGGGCTCGTCGAGTTCTGGCTGGTCTGGCTGGTCGTCGACGCGATCGGCGTGCCGCTGCAGATCTCGTCCGGGCTGTACTTCTCGGCCGCGATCTACATCGTCTTCGCCGGGCTCGTCATCCACGGCTGGTGGAGCTGGAACCGCTCGGCCAAGCGGGTCGGGCAAAGCGTCATGGCAGCATCCAGCTGAGCACCGGCGTGCTCTGCCCGAGCACGATCAGGCACATCACCAGCAGCAGCCCCAGGCTCCACGGGAGCACCTTCCGCAGCAGCTTGCCCTCTTCGCCCGGCAGGTTCGCCGCGACGCAGGCGATCGTGAGGTTCTGCGGCGAGACCATCTTGCCGAGCACGCCGCCCGAGCTGTTGGCCGCGGCCAGCAGGTCGGCGGGCAGGCCGGTCTTGTTCGCCGCGGTCACCTGCAGCGCGCCGAACAACGCGTTCGCCGACGTGTCCGAGCCCGAGACGGCGACGCCGAACCAGCCCAGCACCGGCGAGAGGAACGCCAGCCCGCTGCCGGCGGCCGCGATGAACGTGCCGATCGTGCTCGTCTGGCCGGACAGGTTCATCACGTAGGCCAAGGCGAGCACCCCGGTCACGGTCAGGATCGCGAACCGCAGCTCCTTCACGGTCGCGCCCCACTCGCTCGCGGCACCGCCCGCCGAGACGGCCAGGATCGCCGCCGTCAGGACGCCGGCCAGCAGCACGAGCGTGCCGCCGGTGTTGAGGAACGGCAGCGAGAACGTGTTGCCGGACACCGGTTTCCCGTTCGGCCCGGCGACGTTCAGCCCGGGCCAGTGGAACTTCCAGGTCGCCTTGTCGAGCAGCTTCTTGACCGGCGGCAGCACGGCCAGCGAGAAGATCACGATGATCAGGGCGTACGGCAGGTACGCCTTCACGACGTCGGTGCGTGAATCCTCCGGCGGTGCTTCCTCGGTCGCCGTCCCGCCCGTGCCGATCCGGACGGCTTCCGGCACCGGGCGGCGGATCTGGGGGAGGGCCACGAGCGCGGCCGCGCCGGCGAGCGCGGCGGCGATGTCGGCCAACTGCGGCGAAACGTAGTTGGACGCGAGGAACTGCACCAGCCCGAACGCGACGCCGCAGACCAGCGCGGGCAGCCAGGTGTCCTTCAGGCCGCGCTTGCCGTCGACGATGGTCACCAGCAGCAGCGGCACGACCAGCGCGAGCAGCGGCGTCTGGCGGCCGACGATCGAGGAGACCTGCTCCAGCGGCAGCCCGGTCACCTGGGCGAGCGTGACGACCGGGGTGCCCATGGCGCCGAACGCGACCGGTGCGGTGTTCGCCACCAGCGCGACGACCGCGGCCTTCACCGGGTGGAAGCCGACGGCCACCAGCATCACGGCGCTGATCGCGACCGGTGCGCCGAAGCCCGCCAGGGCCTCCATCAGCGCGCCGAAGCAGAAGGCGATGATCAGCGCCTGGATGCGCGGGTCGTCGGAGATCCGGCCGAACGAGCGGCGCAGGACGTCGAAGTGCCCGGTCCGCACGGTGAGCCGGTAGATCCACAGCGCGTTGACGACGATCCACATGATCGGCCACAGCCCGAACGCGGCGCCCGACAGCGCGCCGGAGACGGCCTGGACGACCGGCATGCCGTACGCGGCGATCCCGACGACGAGCGCGACGAGCAGCCCGATCAGGGCGGCGTGGTGCGCCCGCATCCGGACGACGCCGAGGAGGACGAGGACGGTGGCGAGCGGCAGCACGGCGACGAGCGCCGACAGGCCCAGCGAATCGAGGGGAGTCAGGTCTTGCACGAACACGGGCGACCTCCGTTTTCCACGATGCGAAAACGGCCTTTCGGCGGGTGCCCGAGATCTTCGTCACAAACCAGTCGGTCCGTCAAGAAGTTGAGACCGGTTGGCCCAGTCGGTCAGCGGCTGACCGGCAGCACGGCGAGGGCGGTTTCGGCGATGCCGAGCAGGTCGGCCTGGTCGCAGCCGCCCTTGCCGAGGGCTTCGATGCCGCGCAGGGTCGCCAGCAGGAGGCCGGCCAGCCGGGCCGGTTCGTGGCCCTCGGCGATGTCGCCCGCGCGCTGGGCGCCGGCGACGCAGGCCGTCAGCAGGCCGTTCAGCTCGCGGAACGCCTGACGGGCGCGGGCCGCGATCTCGGGGTCGTGCTCGGCGCACTCGGCGGCGGTCTTCGCGATGAGGCAGCCGCGGTGGATGGCGTCCGCGGCGACGGCTTCGGCGTCGGCCAGGACGTAGTCGCGCAGCCGCTGGTAGGCCTCGCTGTCGGGGCCTTCGAGCCGGCGTCGCGCGCCCTCGACGGCGGTGGCGCAGTGGTCGGCGAAGACGCGCACGAACAGGGCGTGCTTGTCGCCGAAGGCGCCGTAGAGGCTGCCCTTGCCGAGGCCGGTCGCGGCGGCGATGTCGTCGATCTTCGTGCCCGCGTAGCCGGTCGACCAGAACCGGTCCCGCGCCGTGCGCAGGACCGCGCCTTCGTCGAAGCTCCGCGGTCTCGCCATGACTTCAGGATAGGCATTCTTGACTGTCTCGTCCAGAACGGCGTAGGTTCTGGACGAGACAGTCAAGAATTCGGGAGGACATCGTGAAGCTGGCGAACAAGACCGCCCTCGTGACCGGCGCCGGGACCGGCATCGGCCTGGGCATCGCGAAGCGGTTCGCCGCGGAGGGCGCGCACGTCGTGATCACCGGGCGGCGCAAGGAGGTCCTCGACGACGCCGTCGCCGAGATCGGCGGTTCGGTGCAGGCGATCCGCGCCGACTCGTCGGACCTCGCCGACCTGGACGAGGTCTACCGCGCGATCGCCGAACGCGGCCGCGGCCTGGACGTCGTGGTGGCCAACTCCGGCAGCGGCGTCAACGCCCCGCTCGGCGAGATCACCGAGGAGCAGTTCGACGTCACCTTCGGCACGAACGTCAAAGGCGTGCTGTTCACCGTGCAGAAGGCGTTGCCGCTGCTCAACGAGAAGGCATCGGTCGTCATCATCGGCTCGACCACGTCGACCCGGGTGGCGCCCGGCATGAGCGTCTACGCGTCGACGAAGGCCGCCGTCCGCAACTTCGCCCGCACCTGGGCGCTCGACCTGCAGGGCCGTGGCGTGCGCGTGAACGTCCTGAGCCCGGGGCCGACGCTGACCCCGGGCCTGCTCGGCCTGGCCGAGCCGGGTGCGCAGCAGGCGATGGTGGAGCGGATGACGGACGCGGTCCCGCTGGGCCGGATCGGCGACCCGGCGGAGATCGCCGCGGCGGCGCTGTTCCTGGCCACCGACGAGGCGAGCTTCGTCAACGGCGTCGAGTTCTTCGTCGACGGCGGCCAGGCGCAGGTCTAACGCAGGGTGGCGTGGCTCGGCGTCAGGTCCTTCAGCGTCCGGACGCCGAGCAGCTGCATCGTGCGGACCATCTCGGTCCGCAGGATGTCGACGCACCGCTGGACGCCGCGCTCGCCGCCGGCCATCAGGCCGTAGAGGAACGCGCGGCCGACCAGCACCGCGTCGGCGCCGCGGGCGATCGCCGCGACGATGTCGCCGCCGGACAGGATGCCCGTGTCGATCCACACCTCGGCGCCGCCCTGGAGCTCGTCCAGCACCGCGGGCAGCAGCTCCAGGGGCGTCGGGGCGCGGTCGAGCTGGCGGCCGCCGTGGTTCGAGATCAGCACCGCGTCGGCGCCGTGTTTCACGACGTCCCGCGCGTCGTCGACGTTCTGGACGCCCTTCACCACGAGCTTCCCGGGCCAGGTGCGGCGCACCCAGTCGAGGTCGTCGAAGTTCAGCGTCGGGTCGAACAGCTTGTTCAGCAGCTCGGCGACGGTGCCGCCGAAGTGGGTGAGCGAAGCGAACTGCAGCGGCTCGGTGGTGAGCAGGTTGAACCACCACGCCGGGTGCGTCGCGCCGTCGAGGAACGTCTTGAGCGTCAACGCGGGCGGGATGGTCAGGCCGTTGCGGACATCCCGCAGGCGCGCGCCGCCGACCGGGGTGTCCACGGTCAGCATCAGCGTGTCGAAGCCGTGCTCCCACGCCCGATTCATCAGATCTTCACCGGCGCCGTGGTCGCGCCAGACGTAGAGCTGGAACCACTTGCGGGCGCCCGGCGCGGCCGCGGCCAGGTCCTCGATCGACGTCGTCGCCATCGTCGAGAGGCCCATCGGGATGCCGTTGCGCTCGGCGACGCGCGCGACCGCGCTCTCGCCTTCATGCTGCATCATCCGCGTGAACCCGGTGGGGGCGAAGGCGAACGGCAGCGCCGACGTCTTGCCGAGGATCTCGCGGGTGGTGTCCACATCGGACACCCCGCGCAGCACGTTCGGGTGGAACTCGACGCGCCGGTAGGCCTGCCGCGCCCGGCGCAGGCTGTCCTCGAGCTCGGCGGCGCCGTCGGTGTAGTCGAACGCCGCCCGCGGGGTCCGCTTGCGGGCGATCATCCGCAGGTCGGCGATGGTGTGGGCGTTCGCCAGCCGCCGGTCGGTCGGGTTCAGCACGATCGGCTTCGGCCGCAGGATCTGCTTCAGCTCGTCCGGCTTGGGCAGTCGGCGCTTCGTCACCCTCATCAACTCCCTAAGCGAGCGGGACCCGGCAGACATCGGATGTCTGCCGGGTCCCTTTCTAGCATCGGATCACGCGCTGCCGGAATCCGACGTCTGCGGCCCGGCGGCCGCGATGTCGTCGAGCCGGTACTTCGTGGCCGCTTCGAGGACCTTCGCCTGGTCGACCTCGCCGCGCTTGGCGAGGATCGACAGCGCCCCGACGGTGATCGACTCGGCGTCGACGAGGAACTTCCGCCGCGCCGCCGGCCGGGTGTCGGAGAAGCCGAAGCCGTCCGTGCCCAGCGTCAGCATGTCGGTCGGGACGTACGGGCGGATCAGGTCCGGCACCGCGCGCATCCAGTCCGACACCGCCACGACCGGCCCGTTGCTGCCCGAGAGCTTCTCGGTCACGTACGGGACGCGCGGCTCGCTGCCCGGGTAGAGCAGGTTGTCGTGGTCGATCTCGACGGCCTCCCGCCGCAGCTCGGTCCACGACGTCGCCGACCACACCGCGGCCCGCACGCCCCACTCCTCGGCCAGCAGCTTCTGCGCCTTGAGCGCGTCCGGCATCGTGACGCCCGAGACCAGGATCTGCACCTCGGGACCGTCGCCCCCAGGGGCGTCGGCGTACTTGTACAGGCCCTTGAGCAGGCCGTCGACGTCGAGGTTCTCCGGCTCGGCGGGCTGCTGGTACGGCTCGTTGTAGATCGTCATGTAGTAGAAGACGTTCTCGCCGTTGCCGTCCGGGCCGGCTTCGCCGTACATCCGGCGCAGGCCGTCCTTCACGATGTGCGCGATCTCGAACGACCACGCCGGGTCGTAGGCCACCGCGGCCGGGTTGGTCGCCGCCAGCAGCAGCGAGTGCCCGTCCGCGTGCTGCAGGCCCTCACCGGTCAGCGTGGTGCGCCCGGCGGTGGCGCCGAGGACGAACCCGCGGGCCATCTGGTCGGCGGCGGCGTAGAGGCCGTCACCGGTGCGCTGGAACCCGAACATCGAGTAGAAGATGTAGATCGGGATCATCGGCTCGCCGTGCGTCGCGTACGACGTGCCGACGGCGGTGAACGACGCGGTCGAGCCGGCCTCGTTGATGCCCTCGTGCAGCAGCTGGCCCTTCTCGGACTCCTTGTAGGCCAGCATCAGGCTCGCGTCGACCGACGTGTACGTCTGGCCGTGCGGGTTGTAGATCTTGGCGGTCGGGAACATCGAGTCGAGGCCGAAGGTGCGGGCCTCGTCCGGGATGATCGGGACGACGCGCTTGCCGATTTCGGAGTCCTTGGCGAGCTCGCGGACGAGCCGGACGAACGCCATCGTCGTGGCGACCTCCTGCTTGCCGGAGCCCTTCCGGATGCCCTCGTAGACCTTGTCGCCGGGCAGCACCAGGGCCTTCGCGGCCTTGGGACGGCGTTCCGGCAGGAAGCCGCCGAGCGCCTTGCGGCGGCCGATGAGGTACTCGATCTCGGGCGAGTTCGCGCCCGGGTGGTAGTACGGCGGCAGCTTCGGGTCGCGCTCGAGCTCCTCGTCGCTGATCGGGATCCGCTGGGAGTCGCGGAACAGCTTCAGGTCGTCGAGGGTGAGCTTCTTCATCTGGTGCGTGGCGTTGCGGCCCTCGAACGCCGGGCCCAGGCCGTAGCCCTTGATGGTGTGGGCCAGGATCACCGTCGGCTGGCCGTGGTGCTCCAGCGCCGCCTTGTAGGCCGCGTACACCTTGCGGTAGTCGTGGCCGCCGCGCTTGAGGTTCCAGATGTCGGCGTCGGAGAGGTCCTTGACCAGGTCCTTCGTCCGCGGGTCGCGGCCGAAGAAGTGCTCGCGGACGAACGCGCCGTCGTTGGCCTTGTACGTCTGGAAGTCACCGTCGGGTGTCACGTTCATCAGGTTGACCAGCGCGCCGTCGCGGTCGGCGTGCAGCAGCGAGTCCCACTCGCGGCCCCAGATGACCTTGATGACGTTCCAGCCGGCGCCGCGGAAGTACGACTCCAGCTCCTGGATGATCTTGCCGTTGCCGCGCACCGGGCCGTCGAGCCGCTGCAGGTTGCAGTTGATCACGAAGGTCAGGTTGTCGAGGCCTTCGCCGGCCGCGACGTGGATCAGGCCGCGGGACTCGGCCTCGTCCATCTCGCCGTCGCCCAGGAACGCCCAGACGTGCTGGTCGTCGGTGTTCTTGATGCCGCGGTCGCGCAGGTAGCGGTTGAACCGCGCCTGGTAGATGGCGTTCATCGGGCCGAGGCCCATCGACACCGTCGGGTTCTCCCAGAACTCCGGCATCAGCCGCGGGTGCGGGTACGACGGCAGGCCGCCGCCCTCACCGGCGTGGCTGTACTCCTGGCGGAAGCCGTCGAGCTGCTGCTCCGACAGCCGGCCCTCGAGGAACGCGCGGGCGTAGATGCCGGGGGAGGCGTGGCCCTGGATGTAGATCTGGTCGCCGCCGCCGGAGTGGTCCTTGCCGCGGAAGAAGTGGTTGAAGCCCACTTCGTAGAGCGCGGCCGAGGAGGCGTAGGTCGAGATGTGACCGCCGACGCCGACGCCCGGGCGCTGTGCCCGGTGCACCATGATCGCCGCGTTCCAGCGGATGTAGGCCCGGTAACGGCGCTCGATCTCCTCGTCGCCGGGGAACCAGGGCTCGTTCTCGGTGGGGATGGTGTTGACGAAGTCCGTCGACGTCAGCGCCGGGACACCGACGTTCCGCTCCCGGGCGCGCTCCAGGATGCGCAGCATCAGGTAGCGCGCCCGCTGCTGACCACCCCTGGCCAGCGCCTCGTCGAAGGAGTCCAGCCACTCGGCGGTCTCCTCCGGGTCGATGTCGGGCAGGTGCGCCGCCAATCCGTCACGGATGACGCGTACGCGTGCCGGGGTCTCCTTGCCGGAGGCGCCGTCGTTCTGCGGGGCCAAGGGGTCTCCTTGCGAAAAGTTGTAGCCGGTGGTGCTCGTACGCGGGGGTGTACGACTCTCCATCGTCGTCTTCCGTCCCGGCTTCCGCACCGCTACTTGGCGGTAACATCGGCCGACCCGGTCGAGCCACTCCCAGCGCGCGGTGTATCGCGCGCGCGTTTTCTTCTTCCCCACCCTAGGGGACGCCCCCCGAAGGGGTGGCAGACCGGTCTCGCGAGGTACCCGAAACGCCGTCGCGAGGGGCCTCGCGCGGGCCGTATCCTGCGACACGAGTTGTCAAAGATCCGGTGTGGACGGTTGCGCGCGGAGCCGCACCAGTGTTCGCTATCGGCAACCGGGTCGCCGAGTGTGGCGCCGTCGTACCCTCGCGGGGGTGTTCCGACGCCACACTCCGTCGTAGTTGGAGGAGTGAAAGCAGTGGTCGCCGCGGGAGACGCTGATCAGACCAGCGTCGCCGAGAGGCTCGGCATCAAGCCCGAGATGGTGGTCCAGGAGATCGGCTGGGACGAGGACGTCGACGACGACGTCCGCGCGGCGATCGAGGAGCAGATCGGCGGGGACATCCTCGACGAGGAAGCCGACGAGGTCATCGACGTGGTGCTGCTGTGGTGGCGCGAAGACGACGGAGACCTCGGCGACGCGCTCATCGACGCCAGGGGCCCCCTGGACGAGAACGGCGTCATCTGGGTGCTCACCCCGAAGACGGGGCAGCCCGGGCACGTCGAGCCGAGCGAAATCGCCGAAGCGGTGCCCGCCGTCGGACTGGCCCAGACCGCCAACATGAGTGTCGGCGCGAACTGGATCGGCACCCGGCTGGTCTCCCCCAAGTCGAAGTCCAAGCAGCGCTGAACAGGTCTCGCCGGGCCGACACGATAGGGTTGTCGTCGCAGGCACGTGTCCGTTCGGGAGAGGAAACGCGGTATGGCCGTCGAGGTCGGCTCTGAGGCCCCTGACTTCACGCTCAACGACTACAACAAGCAGCCGGTGCAGCTGTCCTCCTTCCGGGGTGACAAGCCGGTCCTGCTGGTCTTCTACCCGTTCGCGTTCAGCGGCATCTGCACGGGCGAGCTGTGCCAGCTCCGCGACGAGTTCGCCGACTACGACAACAAGGGCGTCCAGGTCCTGGGCGTCTCGGTCGACACACCGTTCTCGCTGAAGGCATGGGCCGACAAGGAGGGCTACCAGTTCCCGCTGCTGTCCGACTTCTGGCCGCACGGCGAGGTGGCCCAGGCGTACGGCGTCTTCAACGCCGACGCGGGCTTGGCGGTGCGCGGCACGTTCCTGATCGACACGTCCGGCGTGGTCCGCTTCGCCGAGGTCAACGCGCCGGGCGAGGCCCGCGACCAGCAGGCGTGGAAGAAGGCCGTGGCCGAACTGGCTTGATCCCCCTCGGACGGCGGTCCCGCTCGGGGCCGCCGTCCGCGGGCGCATAGCTCAGCGGAAGAGCACTCGGCTTACACCCGAGCGGTCGCAGGTTCGAACCCTGCTGCGCCCACCAGCGAATACGGGGCCCGAAGATCGTTCGGGCCCGGTGACACCAGTCGACGACGTGGCCCGTGGATGCTCGTCACGCGATCGAGTCGTGCTCCGCCACCTCTCGGATGGTGGCCGGAGCTTGCCGTTGCTCCGATCGGGTGGGCTCCGGCCGGAATGTCAACCCCTCTCCGGTTCAGGCGTGAACCATCCGCCGGATCCGACAGCACGGTGAGAGCTGTCCTCGCGCGGGGAACGAGAGGGAGAATGCATGCGATCGACGAAGGCCACGAGGCGCCGCGGCGGGGTTGTCACCGCGGGCCTGATGGCACTGCTGGTGCTGACGGCGCCGTCGGCCTCCGCAGCGGTGCGAAGCTGGTCGCCGGATCCCTTTCCGATCCCCGGCAACTGGCACTGCGCGGACCAGTCGCGCAAGGTCTACTCGTGCCTGATCAACTCGAACGACGGCACCCAGCAGGTCTACAAAGCGGTGATGGTCGTCACCAACGACACCGCTGTCGGCTACCAGATGAGCGCGCCGGTGGTGAACATCTGGAGCACGCCCAGCCCGGCGCAGCAGATCCAGGGTGACTCCTGCTACGCCAGCGCGCTCTCCGCCGGCTATACGGCGGCCTGTTACGGCACCGCGGTGAAGCGTTCGACCGTCTGCGCGACGCGACCGAATGCGGCCACCATCACCGCCAACGTCGCCGTTTCCTACGGCGGGACCCGGACTACGGTCGTGAGTCCGGCGTTGGCGGTGAACTGCTGATCCCCTGCACCCACCGGACAGCGGCGCCCCGCACCGCCCGGGGCGCCGCTTTCGGCTCACTCCGCCATCGCCGGCACGGGCGCCGGGCGCATCGTGCGCACCAGCAGCGCCAGCCCCGCGAAGAGCACCGCCGCGATCACGCCCGTCACGTTCAACGCCGTCGTGAACGCTTCCCGGGCCTGAGCCGCCACCTCCGGCCGGGTCACGTCCGCCGCGAGTGTCGTGCCCGCCGGGAACGCCGCGTGGTAGACCGCGGTTGCCGTCAGGCCGATCAGGGCCATGCCCAGTGAGCCGCCCAGGTAGTTGCCCGTGTCGGCCATCGAAGCCGCCGAGCCCGCGCGCTCCGGCGGGACCGCGCCCACCACCAGGCCGATGCCGAGCGCGAACAGCGGGCCCGTGCCCAGCGTCAGGACCGTGATGCCCACCATCACCCAGGCCAGGCCGTCCGTGAGGGCCAGCAGGAGGCCGCCGGAGGCCGACACCGCCAGGCCGCCCGCGATCGCCGTCGACGGGGTCAGCCGGCGGGTCAGGGACGGGGCCGTCATCGTGCCCGCCGCGACGCCGAGGCCCATCGGCGCGAACAGCACCGCCGACGCGAGCGGCGAGTAGCCCAGGACGCTCTGCAGGTACTGCGTCACCAGCAGGCCGACCCCGGCCATCGCGACCCCGGCGAAGACCAGCGCCACCAGCACCGCCGTGAACGCCCGGTTCCGGAACAGCCGCAGGTCCAGCAGCGGCGGCGACGTCGTCAGCTGGCGGCGGGCGAACACCACCCCCAGCACGGCGCCCGCGGCGATCGCGCCGAGCGGCGTCAGCAGCTCGCCCGTCGTCAGCTGCTTGAGGCCGAACACGATCAGCAGCACCGCGGCCAGCGAAAGCCCGACGCCGGCGAAGTCGAGCCGGCCGGACGCGGGCGCGCGGAACTCCGGCAGCAGCACCGGGCCGGCGACCAGCAGCAGGCCCATGGCCGGGACCGCGACCAGGAAGACCGAGCCCCACGCGAAGTGCTGCAGCAGGAACCCGGCGAGGACCGGGCCGGCCGCGCCGCCCGCGAACTGGCACGTCGCCCAGATCGAGATGGCCTTCCCGCGCTCGCGGCCGTCGCGGAACATGTTCGTGATCAACGCGAGCGTCGACGGCATGAGCGTCGCCCCGGCGATGCCGAGCGCGCCGCGCGCGACGATGAGCATCGCCGGGCTGGTGGAGAACGCGGCGACGACCGAGACGGCCGCGAAGGCGCCGCCGCCGACGAGCAGCAGCCGGCGGCGGCCGATCCGGTCGCCGAGGGTGCCCATGGTGATGACGAACCCGGCGACGACGAAGCCGTAGCTGTCGGTGATCCACAGCTGCTCGGTGGCGCTCGCCCCGAGGTCGGCGCTGAGCTGGGGCAGCGCGAGGAACAGCGAGGTCATGTCCATGGCGACGAGCAGGGTGGGCAGCACGAGCACCGTCAGCCCCAGCCACTCCCGCCGTCCGGCCGGCTTGTCCATTTCGACTCCTTTTCGGTGGTGCGGTCACCGAGGGGTCGGAGCCGCCCGGCCCGGCCGGACACGGGCGCGGGAACTTTCTTGAGGCGATCTTGAGGAACGGCGGAGGGCGGCCGGAGGTCCGCGTCCGAACCTGGTTCCAGCGCACCACAGCAGGTGGTGCCCACCGGACAAGGAACCCCATGGCCAACCACGCGCTCCCCGCTCGCCGCCGCTCCGCCCGCCGGCCCGTCGCCCTCGCCGTCATCGGGGGCGCGGTGCTCGTCGCCATGGGCGCCGGTGTCTGGGCGACGCTCTCGGCGACCGCCTCCAACGCGACGCCCGAGACGATCAGCAGCGGCACCCTCAAGCTGACCCTCGCGGGCAACGGCGCCGGGTTCGACCAGGCGATCTCCAACCTCGCCCCGGGCGACGTCGTCAACCGCTACGTCGACCTGACCAGCGGCGGCAGCCTCGACGCGCAGGCGCTGACCATGCAGGTCGCCGCCACCGGCGCGGGCGCGCTCGTCACCGACGGCACCACGACGAAGGCCCTGCGGGTCACCGTCAAGCAGTGCCCGGGCACCTGGAACACCTCGACCGGCGCGTGCACCGGCACCGCGACGACGCTGCTCCCGGCGACCGCGCTGAGCGGCCTGAGCAGCGCCCAGTCACTGATCGCGGGCGCGGTCGCCGCGGGCGCCGTCTCGCACCTGCAGGTCTCCGTGCAGCTGCCGGACCAGACCGAGACCACGGTCAACGGCACCCTGCCCACGGCGACGATCCAGGGCCTGACCGCCAACCTGACCTACACCTTCGCCGAGACTCAGCGCTCGGCCGTCACCACCAACTCCTGAGGTGGGGCGCCGGCTCTGGGCCGCCGGGCTGACGGCGGCCGCCGCGCTGGCCGCCGTGCCCGCCACGGCGGACGCGGCCGGCCTGGCCACCGCTTCGGCGACGGCCCGAGCGAGCACCGTGACGTGGTCGGCCGTGCTGGCCGACAGCGCCGGCGCGGTCCAGACCGGCAAGCCGCTCACGGTCTCGTGGGGCCTGCTCGACACCTCGCCGCGCTACGCGTCGGTGCGCAACAACGGCAGCGTCGCGCTGACCGGCGAGACCTACCAGGTGAGCGCGAGCCTGGCGACGGTCCGCTTGGACGCCTGCGTCGGCGGCACCTGGTCCGGCGGCGCGTGTTCGGGCGCGATCGTCACGCTCACCGACTCGGCGTCCGGCGCGACCGCGGTCACCCGCGCGCTCGCCGCCGGTGAGCAGCTGGGCCTGCGGCTCACCCCGAACGGCCTGCTGGGGCTCGCCAGCGCCTCTCTCAGCGTCTCCGTCTCCCGCGCGCAGGTCCGCGCCGCCACCACCTCGAACTCGTAGGAGCCACCATGACCGCCACCGCGCCCGCCCGGCACCGCGCGACCCGCCCGCCGCGCCGGCTGCCCGGGGTGGTGCTCGCCCTGGTGGCGGTGCTCGCCGTCGCGGGCGCTGTCGCCGTCTTCGTGCTCCGGATCGGCTTCGCCCCCGTGCTCTCGCCGAGCATGGAGCCCGGCTTCGCGCCGGGAGACCTGCTCGTCACCCGTCAGGTGGACGCCCGATCGGTGGACGTCGGCGACGTCGTCGTCCTGCCCCGGCCGGACGCGCCGGGGGAGCGGTACGCCCACCGCGTCGTCGAGGTCGACCGCTCGGGGGCCGAGCCGCTGGTGCGGACGAAGGGTGACAACAACGCCGCCGCGGACCCGCAGCGCCTGCGCATCACGTCCGCGACGGTGCCGGTGGCCGTCGGGCACGTGCCGTGGATCGGGCGGGTGGCGCTGCTCGGCCAGTACGGCGTGGTGCGCGTCGCGGTGATCGTCTTCGTGGGGCTGTGCCTGCTCGTGGCCGCGAAGCGGGCGTTGTGGTGATGCTGCCGACCCGCGCCAGGCCGGTCACAATCGCGATCATGGCGAAGGTTCTGGTGGTGGAGGACACCGACAGCATCCGCGAGGTCGTCGAGCTCGCGCTCGACGACGCCTGCTTCGACGTGCGCACCGCCGCGGACGGCGACCGCGCGCTGGCCGAGCTGCGGGCGTGGGACCCGGACGTCGTCGTGCTCGACCTGAACATCCCCGGCCCGGACGGTCTCGAGGTGTGCCGCCGGCTGCGTGGCTTCTCGCAGGCCTACGTCGTGATGCTGACCGCGAAGTCCGACGAGGTCGACAAGCTGGTCGGCCTGGCCAGCGGCGCCGACGACTACCTGACCAAGCCGTTCTCGCCCCGCGAGCTGGTGGCGCGGATCCAGGCGATGCTGCGGCGGCCGCGGGCCCTCGGGGACCCCTCGCCCGCGCCGGGCCGCGTGGTCGGCCCGGTCCGCATCGACACCGAGGCCCGGGACGTGACGGTGGACGGTGCGCACGTCGAGCTGACGCGCATCGAGTTCGACCTGCTGGACGCGCTCACCGAGAACGTCCGCGCGGTCAGCAGCCGCGACGCCCTGCGCCGCCGCGCGTGGGGCGAGAGCTGGCTGGCCGACGACCACGCCGTCGACGTCCACCTGTCGAACCTGCGCCGCAAGCTGGCCGCGGCGGGCGCGCCGGGGTTCATCGCGACGGTCCGCGGCATCGGCTACCGCATCGACCGGGGTGCCCGGTGACGCGCACGGTCCTGGTCGTCGACGACGACCCGGACGTGCGGGAGGTCCTGAGCCTGGCGCTTTCGGCGTTTTCGACGTGGCGGATCGAGACGCTGGCGGGCGGCGCGGAAGCGGTCCGGCGCTGCGGGAACGGCGGGGTGGACGCGGTGGTGCTGGACGTGGAGATGCCGGGCTACGACGGCCGCCGCACCCTGCGCGAGCTGCGGGCGGCGAACGCGGCCCTGCCGGTGGTGTTCCTGACGGCGGCCCCGGACACGGCGGGCCTGCTGGAGCTGGGCGCGCTCGCGGTGCTGGGCAAGCCGTTCGACCCGCTGGGCATCGGGACCCGGCTGGCGGGCCTGCTGCACTGGGACTGACGACTCTCCGGTCGGGTGTCACCACCAGGCGCGTTCGACGTCCGGCCCGGCGACCGGGAGCCGGACGGTGAAGGTGCTGCCGCCGCCGTCCGCCGCGGCGGCGCGGACCGTGCCGCCGTGGGCGTGCACGATGCCGCGGGTGATCGCCAGGCCCAGGCCCGCGCCGCCGGTGGGCGCGCCCGCCTGGACGAACGGCTCGAAGATCCGGTCGAGGTCTTCCGGCGGCACGCCCGGGCCGTGGTCGCGGACCGACACCTCGGCCCACGCGTGGTCGTCGCGGGCGCCGACCGTGATCGCCGTGCCTTCCGGGGCGACCGCCGCCGCGTTGGCGAGCAGATTGGTGAACACCTGGACGAGCCGGTCGGCGTCGCCGCGGACCGGGCCGGCCGCGCCGGTGCGCTCGATCCGGACGCCCATCCGCTCGGCCGCGCCTTCGACGCTGTCCACAGCGCTCTCCAGCACGCCCGCGACGTCCACATCGGACAGTTTCAGCCGCAGCCTGCCGCCTTGGAGGCGGGTCAGGTCGAGCACGTCGTTGGACAGCCGGATGAGCCGGTCGGTGTTCTTGGCCGCGATCGCGACCAGCCGCGCCGCCCGCTCGTCCAGTTCCCCGAACCGCCCCGAGCCGACCAGCTCGAGGGAACCGTGGATCGACGTCAGCGGCGTCCGCAGCTCGTGGCTCACCAGCGAAACGAACTCCTCGCGCACCTCGCGGGCGCGGTGGGCGTCGCGCCGCGCCTGGACGACCGCGACCTCGAGTTCGACCCAGTGCGCCAGATCGCGCAGGCGGTCCCGCTGCTCCGCCGTCAGCCGGCGCGGCTCGCGGTCGATCACGCACAGCGTCCCGACCTTGTGCCCGGACGGCGTGCTCACCGGCTGCCCGGCGTAGAACCGGATGTACGGCGGCCCGGTGACCATCGGGTTGTCCGCGAAGCGCGGGTCGAGGCGCGCGTCGGGGATCTCCATCAGGTCGTCGCGTTCGATGGCCCGCGAGCAGAAGGACGCACTGCGCGGGCTTTCCCGCTCGTCGAGCCCGACGCAGGACTTGAACCACTGCCGGTCGAGTTCGACGAGCGAGACGAGCGCGATGGGCACCCCGAAGGAGTGCTGGGCGAGCCGGGTGATCCGGTCGAAGCGCTCTTCGCTGGGGGTGTCGAGCAGCTCGAGCGCACGCAGGGCGGCGACCCGCGCCAGCTCCGCATCCCTGTCCACGGCCCCAGTATCGAAGCGCGGCCGCCCGGCTGCGCGCCGCGTGACTCGATCAGGTGACGGAGCTCCCGCCGCGCAAACGGCGGGAGCTCCGCGGGTTCACCCGCAGTGCCAGCGCACGAGGTCCTGCCGGTACTCCGGCGACTGCGTCGTCAGCACGCCGAAGACGTCACCGTTCTCGGCGACCTCCTTGACCTGGGCGTCTTGCCCACTCGGCACGACGGTCTGCTCCGGGCCTCCACCGGCCGGGAGGAACAGCGTCGACCCGTCGTCCGCGCGACCGACGATCGCTCCCGCGGCGTTCATCGCCGACACGCTCCGCAAGCCCGGCAGCGCCCGGTCGATCGAGCCGTCGAGGCGCCAGAGGAACGCCCCTGCTTCCTCGACGTCCCCGGTGATCCGCTGTGCCGTGATCGCCGAGGGAGTCACCGAGCCGGAGGAGACCGGAGACGCCATGCGGATCGAGCCGCCGCCCGACGGCAGTACGTAGCCCGCTAGGTAGCCGCCGGTGGACTGGTCGAAGGCCGCCGCGGCGACTGTGCCGTCGTCGTCGATGCCGGCCGCGACCTGCCAGCCCGGCAACGGCATGGGCAGCACCCGCACCGTCCCCGGCGCGTCCGCCGGCCACACCACCGTGGTGCCGACGCCGGTTGCCGCTGTTTCGCCGACCTGGCCCATGATGTCGCCGCGTGCGTTGATCGCCAGGGCCTTCGTGTTCGGGTACCCCGGCGGGGCCGGCAGCCGCTCGAACCGGCCATCGGCGTACCGGATCGCGTGGTCCAGCGGGAACTCGCCGAACACCCGCGGATCGGTGTACGAGCCGACCGCCACGCCGGACGTGTTCACGTCGGCGAGTTCGGTGTCCAGCCCGAACGCGGCGCCGAGCACGTGCGGCTCGTCGGCGCGCCAGACGACTCCGAGGATCGGTCCGTCGAGCGAATTCGGCCGCAGAGTGCCGGTGATCGCGCCCGCCCCGTCGCCCTGACCGACGCTACCCAGCCGATAGCCGTCAGGCACCGGCAACGCCGACGAACTCCATCGACATCCCTCCGCTGCCGCGGCCTGCGGCCCGGTCATGACCACTGCCGTCACCATCGCCGCGACGGCGGCAGCGGCGTACTTCCCCCACTTGCGCAATCGTCCTCCCAGGACATCGGACCAACCTCCGACCGAACACTCGAGAGCTTATCGGCGGGCACCGACAAAATCGGGCTTCCTGTTGCCGCGCAAGGAAAACGAGTAGCGTCGACGGCGTGAAGATCATCGTGCTGGGTGCGACCGGGCTTGTCGGGCGGGCCGTTGCAGCCGCTCTCGAACCGCGTCACGACGTCGTCCGGGTCTCCCGGGCTTCCTCCGTGCGCGCCGACCTCCGGGACCCCGACTCGCTCGACGGGCTCTTCGAGGCCGAGCCGGACGCTGTCGTGTGCTGCGCGGCCAACGTCCCCTTGCGGCCCCTGGCCGAGCTGACCGACGAGCGGGTCCTGGACGACCTGTGCGGCAAGCTGCTCGGCCAGGTGGCCCTTGCCCGGCGCGCGGCGGCGCACCTGACCGGCGGCTCCATCACCCTCACCGGCGGGACGTTCGCCGAGCCGATCCCGGGCAGCGGGCTCGGCGCGCTCGTCAACGCCGGGCTCGAGGGCTTCGTCCGCTCGGCCGCCGCCGAACTGCCGGACGGCCTGCGCATCAACGTCGTCAGCCCGGGCTGGATCCGCGAGACCCTCGAAGCGATGGGGGAGACGGGCGGGACGCCGGTGGCCGTGGTCGCCGAGGCCTACCGCGCCCTCGTCGAAGGCGACGCGAACGGGACCACCGTCAGACCGCGGTAGCGTGCCAGGCGTGGTCGGCGAAGGCGTCGTCCAGCGGGGCGTCCGTCAGGCGGTTCGCGAACGTCGACAGCGTGTAAGTCCCGATACCCAGCACGACTTCCAGCGCGTTCCGGGCCGTGTACCCGGCGTCGGTGAACGCCGTCAGCTCCGCGGGCGGGACGTCGCCGGTCGTGTCGAGCACCACGAGCACGAAGCGGCGCAACGCTTCCAGTCGCGGCGAGGGCAAGTCCGACTGCGCCCGCAACGCCGTGATCAGCTCCGGTGACGCCGGCAGGCCGGACAGAGCAGCCGTGTGCATTGCCACGCACAGGTGACACCCGTTGCGGGCCGCCACCGTCATGACCAGGACTTCGCGGTCCAGGGCCGGCAGGGTCGTGGACTCGAAGATCGCGTTCAGCTTCAGGAAGCCGTTCAGCAGCTCCGGAGACGTCGCCAGGCGGGCGACGGCCGCCGGGACGCGGCCGAACTTCTTCGCGGTGGCCGCCATCGCGGGGCGGGCGGCCGGGGGTGCAGACTCCGGGGTGTGATCGGGGAACAAGACGTCTCCAGACGTACGATCGACAATGTGGTTGTCGAAACCGTAAACCTGGTTGTCGAATTTGGCAAGGACTCATGACCGACACGCCCGGGTACGAGCTGCCCTTCCTGCTCTTCGGCGGCTTCCGCACGCTCATCGACCGCCTCCACGCCGAGCTCGCGCGCCGCGGGCACCCGGACGTCCGCCCGTCCTACGGCTTCGCGATGCAGGCCATCGGCGTAAGGGGCGCGACGGCGTCGGAGATCGGCCGCCGGCTCGGCGTGTCCAAGCAGGCGGCGGGCAAGACGGTCGAACGGCTCGAGGCGCTCGGGTACGCCGAGCGCGCCGACGACCCGGACGACGCGCGCCGCAAGATCGTGCGGCTCACCGCGCACGGCGTCGACGCGCTCTCGAAGTCCGCGGAAATCTTCGACGACCTGCGGAAGGACTGGGCTCGCACGGTCGGTGCCGAGCGTGTCGCCGCCCTCGAGGCGGACTTGCGCGCGGTCGTCGGTCCCGCCGTGTACCGGCTCGACGCGGCGGGCTGGTTCTCGAGCTGAATCACCTTGTCGCTACGGGCTCGCTGGCTTCGGCCGTCGTGTCGAGGTCATCCTCGGGCCTCACTACCATCGCGCTGGTATGCGACCAGGCGATGCAGTCTCTGCAGTTCGTCCTCCAGGTTCGTGAATTTGAAGTGATACCCGAACTTTGTCAATCGCGCGGCGGCCTCGTGGATCGGCATCGCGGCGCGGATGGCACTTTCGAGCAACTTGGACATGGTGAGCGGAGTCCACACGTCGAGAGCCTCATCGAGAGAAGACTTGTCTTCACAGAGTAAAGCAAAATCTTGCTCGGTGAGTTCCGTGGGTTCCGGCGCCGAGCAGCCTAGTTCGCGAAGGCAGGAAATAATTGCCCGCGGCTCCATTTTGTAATCGTCGGCATGCTGGAAGATGGCGGACAGCGGCACTTCGCGCTGTCCTGATGCGACCATTGCGGGCAGATTCGGTGGAATCAGATGTGCATCGACATCGTCGAAATCCTTAGGGTATTCGACAGAGAATCCGAACTTCGCCAGGCGCTTGGCAACCTCTTCGGAGGGGTAATCGGTTCGCGTCACCATCATGGCGAAACTTCGCAGGTCCACCGTTCCGGAATGGTTGGCCAGATCGATTCCCTGGAGGATTTCCCGATCTATCGAGTCGGGGTCCGGCAGGAGATACACGGTCTCGCAAATGTTGAACCCCATGGCTTCGAGTCGGTTGGCCGTCTCCTGGGCCGTCAGACTCACTCTCAAAAGAGTCCCCAGTAATGCTCGCGGCTCTATGCGGTCAGGCAAGTCGCGTACGAACGGCATAAAGGCTTGGTCTGTCGCAGTCAGCTGCTCCGGCAACTGCTTGTCGGTGTGTATGCCGAAACGCGCCAACTCCCGGACGAGTTCTCCCGGCTGACACCCCGCCTTCATCGCTTCACGGCAGATTTCGCTGGCTCGCGGCTTCTGCCAGTATTCGTTCACTTCCTCCATCGCCTTGCGCAGAGCCGGAGCGAGGGCATCGAGGTCGGCCATGGTCACTTCGAAGTCCGGAACGTCCCACCCCAGTCGACGTAACCGATTCACGGCGTGCGCCGGTTCCAAACCGGTCGCCCGGGCGGCCAGCAGCAGATACAGGGCGGAGACGGGTTCTCCAGAAGCCAGGCAGGGACGATCGGTGTCGAACGGTAGGTCGCGATAATTGCTGATCAGCCTGACGTCGGTGCCGTCGGCACGGCCCGGCGGCACGACACGCGGTCTTTCGAGGCCGAGCTCGGAGAGTCGCTGGGCCACTTGGGCCATGGACAGGTCCAGCCGAGCGCTCGCAATGACCAGCTGAGCGTGTAGATCAGTCCGGGTGTGGTGTTCTGAGCTCTCCTTGAAATCGATGCTCGTCTCGATCAACACCACGTCGGTGGAGTCGATGTGAGCAGGCGGCGGCAGGGTTTCACACTCGGCCACCGAGTAGCCCAGGTGAGCCAGCCGCCGTATGGCCTTCGTCGGGCTGATACCGAGCCGGAAGGCCGCGCGCCACACGGAAGGGGGAAAGGCCTCCACACGGTGAGCGCTGTCCGGTTGGGTGAAGCGCACCAGATTGATCAGGGAGTTGTCCGAAGGCAGCGCCGGACGCAGCGGCCGGCCGGTATCGTCGGCACGTTCTGCGTTCAGTGCCAGCAACCGCCACAGCAGGACGTGTTGGGGCGCCGTTCCGGCGAACCCAAAGCTCCACGAGCCGTCGTCCACCATGTCATCATGGGCCAGTTCCGGGTCCAGCTCGATGACTCCGGCAACGTCCGCGGTGGTATCGTACGGGCCGACCCGCGTCGGCATGCCTTGGACGATCGCCGCGTCGGCGACGATATCGGCGATTCCCGGGTTGTTCTTCGCGATATCCAGCGTCCACTTGTATCCGAGAAGGGAATCAGGCCGCCGGAGCTCTGCGGTGGCCTCGTTCAGCAGCACCTCGGCTTGTTCGGATACGTCCTGGAGCACCGACATCCGGTCGACGCTGAGCCGGGGTGAGTAGCGTCCGGTCAGATTGATCACCGCGCCACGCGGATCACCGTGACTCCCCTGTGCGGTGAGCACTCCGCGCTGGTTCTCGCAGCGCACGTAAATGCCGTCGACGAGCAGGGCACCACCGCTCTCACACCAGACGACCTGACCGTTGTCGGATGCGACTCCGTGTTGCAGACGTCCGTACGCCTCGATGCTGTCGTCGCGCGCGGGGTGCCGGCGGCGGGGTATGAATTCGAACGGATGCCAGCGCTCGACCTCCTCGTCGCCATATTTCGCCATCGTTTCGAATTCGGCGATGCCCAGCAGCCGGCGCAAGGTCACGACGCAGGATGGGGCGTGCGCCCCGTCCCGCAGGTGCAATTTGACCTCCGTGCCCGCGTCGCGGCCGTCGTCGTCGGGACCGGTGAGCGTCTCGACTCGGAACAGATGGCCAGGTCCGGCGATGACCACCTTCACCAGCGGCAGACGTTCCCCGCCCGGGTTCATTCGGCGGGTCGTGACCTCGATCCGGTCGGCGAGCATGAAGTAGCTCATCACCCCGATGCCGAAGCGACTGTTGGGGTAGACGTGGATGTTCTCCTCTTCCCAGCGTGCGCGCTCCACCGCGAACTCACGCCGGTCTGCGAACCGGATCCCCGCCTGCGAGAACACCTCGCGCAGCTCGGCTTCGCCCATCCCGACGCCGTTGTCTCGACAGCTCAGGAAGTGCCGGCCGTCCTCTTCCCACTGCCTGAACTCGATCTTCCCCGGCCAGGACCAGTCCCGCGGCCCGCCGTTCTTCACGACGATGTAGCGGCGCCACGCTTGGCTGTACCGGCAGGCGTCGAGCGCGTTCTGGTACAGCTCGCGGATGGCCAGAGATCGGTCGCGATAGAGCTGCTCGCCCATCAGCAACTCACGCACGCGGGTCTCGTCGAGGCGGAACTTCGTCGTCGGGACCACGAACTCGGGCTGCCCTTCCCGCTCCGCCGGCCTGACGTCTTCGTCCGACGCCCGTTCCGGCAACGCGAGTAGTGGCGCCACCGCCGTTTCGCGCGCGGCGGCCTCACGGGCGGCCCGGAGAACTTCGGACATTCGCGTCACGTGCTCGGTAAGCACCTCGTACACCGCTTCGTGTCGGCACTCGGTGTTCAACCGCAGCGCCGTGGGGGTGCGTACCCACCTGCTTCCGCGCAGTGTCCGACGGACGTCCGCCAGATCCACCTGGTGGTCGATGCCCAGGTGCTCGACGAGTGTGCTCGACAGAGAGCCCGGTTCGATGGCCATGGTGTGGGCGAGGCCCAGCACGAATGCCACGAGCCGGATCCGCAGCTGATGACCGCCGAGCCACTCTTCCGAGTGGTCCGCGCTCAGACGCCAGTCCTTGAGCTTGCCGGGGGACAGCCGGAACACCTGCAGGAGCTCCGTCAGGTGGTGTTCGAGCGCGGCGGCTTGCGGCGATTCCAGTCCAGGCAACTGTTGCCCTCCTGCCGGGGCCTGTCCGGTTGCGCTCTGGTCGAGCCACCGGTGGAACAGCCACCAGCAGATCGCCCGGCGGTCCGGTTCGTGCTCGGCCGGAATGCGCCCGGCTCGCTCGACGAGGCGCTGCTGCTGGCCGCCGCTCAAGAAGAACTCGTACTCGGGCTCGGCTTCGCGGCCGGGGTGACGTTGGAGCCGGTTGGGGTCCACATGCGGGTGTGCTTTGGCGGCGTTCTGTGCCCATCGGGTGTGGTGGAGCAACGGCGCGACTGTGAGCAGGAACGCCTCCGCCGCCGAGAACAGAATCGGGTTTCCGGCACCGGAGAGGTATCCCATGAGCTCGCCGACACGCCGCACGGTTCGCTCTGGCAGCTCCTCGTCGAGCCACGGGTCATCGATCAGCGCCGTCTCCACCGCCCTACGACGCTCACCATCCAATTGCCGCAGGGCGGCCAGCGCCTGCCCTCGCAGCTCTGTTGCGTCGTCGGCATCCGGCCAGATCTTCGTCTCGCGAACGAGCTCCTCCCACGGCGAGCTGTCCCCGACCGGATGCCGCCCGTCGCGTTCTTGAACCTCCTCCCGCCATGCTAACCAACTGCCTTCGCCGACGCCCTTCATCAGCTCCGGATCCGACGGGGAGATCGGCGGCCGACGGTTGACCGCCGCAGCCAGCATGACACCAACCAGCACGTGCAGGCCGTCGTCGGGAGGTATGTGGTCGCCCCGCAGCCAGTCGCCGATGCTGCGGTCGTTCAGCGGGTGACGCCGCTGAGTGCCGGTGACGACGAAGTTCTTCGACCGCTTGGCGATCTCCACGTTGCTGAGACCGGAAAGGTCCTTGAGCGCGCGGAGCCGTTCCGCCAGCCTGCTTTGCTTCGCCATGCGTTGCCTCCGGTCGGGCCACACGTCGGTCGGTACCGGACCGGTACTTCGGTTCGTGAGCATTGACCAGGGTAAAGCCGCCTTCCCCTGCCTCGTGAGGCGATCGGTTTCCGGCCGCACCGGTCGAATTGCGGGGTGGCCGGGACACCTCGGTCATCCGAATGAATCGAGCGGGAGACGAAGATGGTTACGGGAATCCTGGCGGCCCTGGGGGCGATGGTGCTGGTGCTGCAGGCGGCTGCCAGGCTGCCGGCCGCCGTGACGCTGTTCCTGCGTGCGCTGATCCCCATCGTCCGGGCCCTGCGCACGCTCCGCGACGAGTGGCGCCGCAGCGGCCCGAAGCGTGACGAATGATGACCGACGAGCTAGTAACCGCAGCCCGGGTCCGGCGCGTCCTCCGACAGCGGGCTGCCCGCCGGGAGCACGTACAGGACTTCGAGCACCAGCGGCGTCGTCCCGAGGTTGCGGCCGATGTGCACCTGGTCGGGCTTTTCGGTGAACGCGCGCCCGGCGCGGAAGACGCCGTCGAGGCTGCAGTCGGCCAGGTTGTGCGTGAGCGTCCCGGACTTCACGTACGCGTAGAGCGTGCCGTCGTGGAAGTGCCAGCCGGTGTAGCCGCCGGGCTGGATGGTGATCTCCCGCAGCGTGTAGTCGGTGTGGCCGACGGTCTTCTGCGCCAGGATCGTGCCCGTGACGCCGCTGCCGGGCGTCGCGGACGCGGTCGCGGGCAGCAGGACCGCGGCGAGCACGGACGCGGCGAGAACGGTGACGGGCTTGCGCATCGGGGACTCCTCCCTCGGGGACGGGGGAAAGCTACCGCGAACCGGGGTGCCCGCGGGGGCCGCCGATCGGGCAGCGCTCGGCGGGTCATCCGGGCTTGCGCTGGAGTTCGCTCCAGCTCTTAACGTCGGGGGATGACCACTGCACAGCACAAGCTCGGCTCGGGCTTCGGCGCCACCAGCACCGCGGCCGACGTCGTCGCCGGCCTCGACCTGACCGGCAAGCTCGCGATCGTCACCGGCGGCTACTCCGGCATCGGCCTGGAGACGACGCGGGCGCTGACCGCCGCCGGCGCGCACGTCGTCGTCCCGGCCCGTCGCCGCGCCACGGCCGAAGAAGCCTTGCGGGGCTGGGAAAACGTCGAGGTCGACGAGCTCGACCTGGCCGACCTCGAAAGCGTCCGCGCGTTCGCCGAGCGGTTCGCCGCCTCGGGCCGCGGCATCGACGTCTTCATCGGCAGCGCCGGGATCATGGCGTCGCCCGAAACCCGGGTCGGGCCGGGCTGGGAGGCGCAGTTCGCGACCAACCACCTCGGGCACTTCGCCCTGGTGAACCGGTTGTGGCCCGCGGTCAACCCGGGCGCGCGCGTCGTTTCGGTGTCCTCGCGCGGCCACCACTTCGGCCCGGTCCGCTTCGACGACCTCGACTTCCGCCGGGGCTACGACAAGTGGCTCGCCTACGGCCAGGCGAAGACCGCGAACGTCCTCTTCGCGGTGCAGCTGGACAAGCTGGCGCGAGACGTTCGCGCGTTCGCCGTGCACCCGGGCCGGATCTTGACGGACCTGGTGCGCTACCTCGACCGCGAGGAGCTGGTCGCGGCGGGCATGCTGGACGCGGACGGCCAGGTGACCGGCGAGGTGAAGACGCCGGAGCAGGGCGCCGCGACGCAGGTTTGGGCGGCGACGTCCGCCCAGCTCGACGGCCTCGGCGGCGTCTACCTCGAAGACTGCGACATCGCCGAGCCCGCCCCCGCCGACGGCACCCGCACGGGCGTCAAGGACTACGCGATCGACCCGGCCTTCGCCGAGCGCCTGTGGACGGTCTCGGCCGAGCTGACCGGTGTCGACGCTTTCGCCTGACGCCGTGCTAGAGCTTTTCGACCTGCCGCACCAGGAGGTCGATCTCGTCCTCGGTGTTGTAGTAGTGCACGGACGCTCGGACCATGTCCGGCAGGGCGCGCGCGGTGAAGTCGAACTGGGCCGAGGTGGCCGTCGACAGTGACGTGTTGATGTTCGCCTCGGCGAGCTTGACCTTGACCTCCGCCGCCGGGGTGCCATCGACGCTGAAGGTGACGATGCCGCACTTGCGGGCGCCGACGTCGTGTACGCGCGCTCCGGTGTCCGAGAGACGGCTTCGCAGTGTCGCGGCCAGAGACGCGACGCGCTCTTCGATGGCCGGCAGTCCCCAGCCGAGCGCGTAGTCGATCGCCGCGCCGAGGCCGACCACCGCGGCGAAGTCGCGCTCCCACACCTCGAAGCGCTTCGCGGTCGGGTCGACGACGTACTCCGACGGTGCTTCCCAGGTCGCCGAATGCAGGTCGAGCATCGCGGGCTCGAGCCGCTCCCGCAGCCGCGGGTGCACGTATAGGAACCCGGTGCCGCGCGGGCCGCGCAGGTACTTGCGCCCGGTCGTCGACAGCGCGTCGCACTTCAGGCGCGCGACGTCGAGGTCGACCTGGCCGGCCGACTGGCACGCGTCGAGCAGGAACGGGATGCCGGCCGCTTCGGCGACCGCGCCGATCTCCTCGGCCGGGTTGACCAGCCCGCCCTGGGTGGGCACGTGGCTGACGGCGATCAGCTTGACGTCGCCGTCGACGCGCCGCCGCAGCTCCTCGACGTCCAGCTGGCCCGACTCGTCGTCGCCGACCACCTCGACGACCGCGCCGGTGCGCTTCGCGACCTGCAGGAACGCGATGGCGTTGCTGGCGTACTCCGCGCGGGAGGTGAGGATCCGGTCGCCGGGCCCGAACGGCAGCGCGTAGAAGACCGCCTGCCACGACCGGGTCGCGTTGTCGGTCAGCGCGATGTCGTCGGGTTCGCCGCCGACGAGGGCCGCCGCCGACGCGTACACCGCGGCCAGGCGGTCCGCCGCTTCGGCGGCCGCTTCGTAGCCGCCGACCAGGGCTTCGTGGCGCAGGTAGTCGACGACGGTGTCGGTCACGACGGCCGGGGGCAGGGCGGAACCCGCGTTGTTGAAGTGGACCACTTCGGCGCAGCCGGGCGTTTCACGGCGGGCGCGGTCGACGTCGAAGGTCATGTGAACTGAATACAGTAGGTCAGTTCTGTATGCAATACTGCCCGCATGGCCAAGACGCCGATGCGCAGCGACCTCACCGAGGAGGTCACGGCCCGCGTGCTCGACGGGCGGCTCGCCGCCGGTACCCGCGTCAACGAGGTGCACCTGGCCCGCGAGCTGGGGGTCAGCCGGACGCCGCTGCGCGAGGCGCTGATCGGGCTCGCCGACCGCGGGCTGCTCGTCTCCGCGCCGGGCCGCGGGTTCCTGGTGCCGCCGTTCGACCCGGACGAGGCCCGCCGCCTCTACCCGCTGGTCGCCGAGCTCGAAGCGCTCGCCCTGCGCTGGACGTCGCCGCTCGAGCTGGCCGGGCTGCCGGACGCGCTCGACGCCGTCGCCGAGGAGATGACCGCGGCACTCGAAACCGGCGGCGATCTGTCCGAAGTGGACGACCGGTGGCACGCGCTGCTGCTGTCGCGCTGCCCGAACCCGCACCTGCTGCGCCTGATCGAGCAGACCAAGCCGCTGCTGAAGCGGTACGAATCGTGCTACTTCGGCGGGGCGGGCCGCGCCGCGGAGAGCATCGGCGAGCACCGCCGGATCGCGGCCGTCCTGCGCGACGGCGATCTGCCCGCCGCGTCCGCGGTGCTCGTCCGCAACTGGGTGAAAGCGCTGACCTACCTGGGGAAGGACGAACGATGATCATCGCGCACCTGAGCGACCTCCACCTCGACGGCGGGCAGCGGGCCGAAGACCGCGTCGCCGCCGTCATGGGCTACCTGCGGGACCTGGCCGTCGACGTGGTCGTCGTCACCGGCGACATCGCCGACCACGGCGCCGCGCCGGAGTACGCGCGCGCCGCCGAACTGCTCGTGCACCCGGCGCCGGTGCTGGTCCTCCCGGGCAACCACGACAGCCGCGCCGCGTTCCGCGCCGGGTTGCTCGGGCTGCCCGCCTCCGGCGAACCGATCGACGTCGCCCACGAGGTCGGCGGCGTCCTGTTCGCGCTGTGCGACTCGACGATCCCGGGCCGCGGCGCGGGGTTCCTCGCCGACGAGACCCTCGGCTGGCTCGACGGCGTGCTTTCCGAGGGCGACGGCCCGGCGTTCGTCGCCTTCCACCACCCGCCGGTCGAGGTCGGTGTCCCGCTGGTGGACGCGATCCGGCAGGCCGGCGAGGAGCGGCTGGCTTCGGTGCTGGCCCGCCACCCGCGCGTGAAGGCGCTGCTGGCCGGCCACGTGCACACGGGCGCGTCGACGACGTTCGCGGGCGTCCCGCTGCGGATCGCGCCGGGCGTGGTTTCGCAGTCGCTGCTCCCGGCCGAGCCCGGCTCCGGGCGCGGCTGGGCGGAGGGCGGCCCGCTGGACTACGAGCGGCCGCCGTCCCTGCTCCTGCACGTCCTGCACGACGACGGCCGGGTGACCAGCCACCACCGCGTCGTCGCTAGCGGTTGAACACCGGCAGCGTGACCTTCGACGGCCTCGCCGCGTCGTGGAACACCTCGAACCGGTTGGCCTTGCCCTCGATCGCCCGCGTCACCGGCTCGTCCGTGCCGTGGTTGCGCGCGAAGCGCGGGAACGCGCCGCCCGCGACCTGGACGCGCAGGCGGTGGCCGCGGCGGAAGCGGTAGGCCGTCGGGTCGAGCGTGACCTCCGCCGCCACGACGCCGTCGGCGTCCGAGGCCGGGAAGCCCGGGCGCAGCCGGAGGATCCCGTCGGTGACGTTGCGGGACACGCCGCCGGCGTCGACGTCGCAGACCCGGACGTAGACGTCGGCGTGGCCCAGTTCGGTGCGCACGTGGACGGTCGCCGTCACCTCGCCGATGACGTCGAGGTCCGACGGCAGCGGCTCGCCGGTGAACACCAGCACGTCCGGGCGCGCCTCGACCTCCTGGTTGTCCCGCTGCTTCCAGTCGCCGGTCAGCAGCGGGCCGCCGACCGCGGGCGTCGGGTCCGCCGGGTCGTAGGTGAACGTCGTCGGCCGCGCCTCGGCCGCGACGGCCTCGCCGAGCCCGCCGATCGGCCGCAGGTGCGACGCGGTCGGCGCCGAGGGCGGCGGCCAGGACTCGAAGTCCAGCCAGGAGTTCGCGCCCTGCAGGAAGAGCCGGACCGGGGCGCGCTGCAGCTGGGTGCGGTCGCCGAGCAGGTGCGCGCGCAGGAACCCGAGCTGGTCGCGGATCATCGGGCCCATGCTCCCGGGCTCGCCGTGCGCCCACGGCCCGATCGTGATCCGCGGCGCCTTGCCCGCCTCGGCGAGGGTCCGGAAGTCCTGCAGCTGGGAGCCGATGAACAGGTCGTACCAGCCGGTGACCATCGACACCGGGACGTCGAGCTTCGCGACTTCGGCGCTGTGGTCGGACATGGCCCAGTAGTCGTCGTCCGGCACGAAGTGCTCGGTGACGTCCTGGAGGAACTGCACGGGCTTCCCGATCGCGGCGACGTCGGCGCGGCCCAGCGGCAGGAACGACATCGCCTTGCGCGTCTTGCGCTTCTGCAGCGGGTTCGGCAGCGCGGCGAACCGCTCTTCCTGCCGGCCGATCATCGCCGACCACGAGACCATGTTGTCCGCGGCGAGCACGCCACCCGGGTAGAACGTCGAAATGAACTCCGACGCCGTGACGCCCAGGCACATCGCGGCCAAGGGCGGGTCGAGGTACGGCCCGAGCGCCCACTGCGTGTGCCCGAGGTAGCTGGCCCCCGCGGTGCCGATGGTCCCGTCGCACCACGGCTGGGCGCGCAGCCACTCGGCGGTCGCGATGCCGTCTTCGCGCTCGAGGTGGAAGGGCCGGAACTCGCCGCCGGAGCCGAACGAGCCGCGGGTGCTCTGGACGACCGTCTGCAGGCCGTGCCGGGCGAACGTGTCCCCGAAGAGCTTCCCGAGCAGGCCCGAGCGGCCGTACGGCGTGCGGATCAGCACCACCGGCGCCGACGTCGTGCCGGCGGGGGCCCACCGGTCGGCGAGCAGCGTCACGCCGTCGTGCATCGGCACGGCGAGATCGCGCGTGACGACGGGCTTGGGGCCCTCGGCGCGGGGGAGTCCGAACAGCTTGTCGACAAGTCGGTCCAGCACGGGCGCCCGCCTTCCGAAGTGGAGTCGATCCTTCCGGATCCGACGGTACCTCAGTTCGCGCGCGCGAGCGTTTCCGGACGCAGCAGCCTCGCGAGCTCCTCGGCCGGGATCAGGCCCTTCTCGACGACGAGCTCGGCGACGCCCCGCCCGGTCGCGAGGGCCTCCTTCGCGATCTCGGTCGCGGCCGCGTAGCCGATGCTCGGGTTGAGCGCCGTGACGAGCCCGATCGAGTTCTCGACGTAGGCGCGCATGACGTCGACGTTCGCCGTGATGCCCGAGACGCACTTCGTGGCCAGTGTCCGGCAGGCCGCGCCGAGGTGCGTGATGCTCTCCGACAGCGCGTGCAGGATGACCGGTTCGAACGCGTTGAGCTGCAGCTGCCCGGCTTCGGCGGCCATGGTCACGGTGACGTCGTTGCCGATCACCTCGAACGCGACCTGGTTGACCACCTCGGGGACGACGGGGTTGATCTTGCCGGGCATGATCGACGACCCGGCCTGCACCGGCGGCAGGTTGATCTCGTTGAGCCCGGCGCGCGGGCCCGACGAAAGCAGGCGAAGGTCGTTGCAGCTCTTCGACAGCTTGACGGCGATCCGCTTGAGCACGCCGGAAAGGTGCACGAACGCGCCGCAGTCCTGCGTCGCCTCGACGAGGTCCGCGGCGGTGACGACCGGCAGCCCGGTGATCTCGCGCAGGTGGCGGCACGCCGCCTCGGCGTAGCCCGGCGCGGCGTTGAGGCCGGTGCCGATCGCGGTCGCGCCGAGGTTGATCTCGTGCAGCAGCGTGACGGCTTCGTTGAGCCGCTGCCGGTCTTCGCCGAGCATGACGGCGTAGGTGCCGAACTCCTGCCCGAGCGTCATCGGGACGGCGTCCTGCAGCTGCGTGCGGCCCATCTTCAGCACGTCGTGGAACTCGACGGCCTTGGCCGCGAACGCCTTCTCCAGCACGATCATCGCTTCGGACAGCTCGCGCACGGCGATGATGGTCGCGACGTTCACCGCGGTCGGGTACGCGTCGTTCGTCGACTGCCCGAGGTTGACGTGCTCGTTGGGGTGCACCACGTGGTAGTCGCCCTTGGCGTGCCCGAGCAGCTCGAGGGCGCGGTTCGCGATGACCTCGTTGGCGTTCATGTTCGTCGACGTCCCGGCGCCGCCCTGGATGACGTCGACGACGAACTCGCCGTGCAGCCCGCCTTCGCGGATTTCCGTGCAAGCGGCGCAGATCGCGTCGGCGATCTCCGGCTTCAACAGCCCCAGCTCGGCGTTCGCGCGCGCGGCGGCTTCCTTCACCGCGGCCAGCGCTTCGATCAGGTGCGGGTAGGCGGAGATCGTCGTGCCGGTGATGGGGAAGTTTTCGCGGGCGCGAGCGGTGTGCACGCCCCAGTACGCCTCGGCGGGGACGTCCTTGTCGCCGAGCAGGTCGTGTTCGCGGCGGGTGGTCATCGCAGGCTCCCCACAGACAGGTTTCCGGTGAAACGCAGGTTGTCCGGGCCGGGCGGCACGTCGACGCCGCACAGCTTCAGCGCCGCGGCCAGCACCGGGTAGCGCGCCCGGTCACCGCCGTCGGCGATCTTGAACGCGATCGCCGTGCCGTCCGGCAGCGCGGCGATCTGGACGGCCTCGAAGCCGTCCTTCGCGATCAGCCCGGGCACCGCGCGCATGACGGCCGTGACGTCACGGCGGCTGCCGCCGACCAGGTCCGGGTGCCGGCGGATCCCGTCGGCCACCAGGAATTCCGGTGTGCCGGGCGCGGCCGTGGCGATCTTCGAGACGGCCGTGGCGAGGCCGCGCAACGTCGTCGCGAAAAGGGGCGCGCCGCAGCCGTCGACGGCGACGCGCTCGATGCCGCGGCCGGTCAGGTCCTCGACGGTGGCGGCGATCGCGCGCTGCAATGGGTGGGCGGGGCCGAGGTAGCCGTCGGTGCTCCAGCCGTTCAGGTCGCACGTCGCGAGCATCGCCGCGTGCTTGCCGGAGCAGTTGTGCGCGAGCCGGCTCGGCGCGCGGCCCGACGCCACCCAGATGTCCCGCTCGATCGGGTCGAACGGGAAGTCCGCCGGGTTGCCGAGCGCGTCGGGAGAGCGGCCGTCGAGGACGGCCGAGGTGGCGTCGAGGTGCCGGGCCTCGCCGGAGTGGCTGGCCGCCGCGATGGCGAACCCGGCGGGGGACAGCCGCAGCCCGAGCCGCGCCATCGCCGTGGCCTGCAAGGGTTTCGCCGTCGAACGCGGGTACATCGGGGCGTCGGGGTCGCCCGCGGCGGTCAGCGTCGAGCCGTCCGGGGCGAGCACGACCAGGGAGCCGTGGTGGCCGCCCTCGACCATGCCGTCGCGGATCAGCTCGACCAGCGGTTCGTGGCTCACAGGCCCTCCTTGTCGAACTCGCGCATGTCGATCCGCCTGCGCACGGCGAACCAGCCGGCGACCAGCGCGACGGCGATCGCGGGCAGGCACAGCAGGGTGATCCGGCCGGTCTCGTCGAAGCCCATCAGCACGACGACGGCGGCGAGGAACACGAGCGTCGCGATCTCGGTGTACGGCGAGAACGGGAGCCGGAACGCGGGCCGCTCGAGGCCGTCGCGCTTCGCCTTCCGGACGAACAGCAGGTGGCAGAGCACGATGATCGCCCAGGTCGCGAGGATGCCGATGGCGGCGAAGTTGAGCACGATGTCGAAGGCGTCCTTCGGCACGACGTAGTTCAGCCCGACGCCGGCCACGCAGACCGACGCCGTCAGCAGGATGCCGCCGTAGGGCACCTGGTTGCGGTTCATCACGCCGGTGAACTTCGGCGCCGAACCCGCCTTCGCCATCGAGCGCAGGATGCGGCCGGTCGAGTACAGCCCCGAGTTCAGGCTGGACAGCGCCGCGGTGAGCACGACCAGGTTCATCACGCTGTCCGCCGCGGGCACGCCGAGGTGCGCGAGCACGGTGACGAACGGGCTCTGGTCCTTCGTGTACGAGCTCCACGGCAGCAGCATCGCCAGCAGCACGACCGAACCGACGTAGAACACGAGGATGCGCCACATGATGGAGTTGATCGCCTTCGGCATGATCTTCTCCGGGTTCTCGGTCTCGCCCGCGGCGACGCCGACCAGCTCGACCGAGGCGTAGGCGAACACGACACCCTGCACGATCAGCACCATCGGCAGCAGCCCGGCGGGGAAGAACCCGCCGTGGTCGGCCAGCAGTCGCGGCCCGCCGGCGGCGCCGTCGATCGGCGTCTGCGTCACCAGCAGGAAGATCCCGATCACCATGAACAGCACGAGCGCGGCGACCTTGACGATGGCGAACCAGAACTCCATCTCGCCGAACAGCTTCACCGAGACGAGGTTGAGCGTCAGCACGACCGCCAGCGCGATCAGCGCGAGCACCCACTGCGGGACCGGCGAGAAGAACGACCAGAAGTGCGCGTAGAGCGCGATGGCCGTGATGTCGGCGATGCCGGTGGTCGACCAGTTGAGGAAGTGCATCCAGCCGGCGACGTACGCGCCCTTCTCGCCCATGAACTCACGCGCGTAGGAGACGAAGGCGCCGCTGGAGGGCCGGTAGAGAATCAGTTCGCCGAGCGCGCGCACGACGAAGAACGCGAAGAGCCCGCAGACGGCGTAGACGATCGCCAGCGCCGGGCCGGCCTGCGCGAGCCGCCCGCCTGCGCCGAGGAACAGGCCGGTGCCGATGGCGCCGCCGATCGCGATCATGGTGACGTGACGCGGTTTCAGGGCCTTGTTGTAGCCGGCGTCGCCCGCGTCCGCGGACGTGGCCGTGAGGGTCTGTTCGGTCACTGGTCCCCGTTCACGATGCTGGTGAGAGTGGCTTCGACGTGCGTGAGGTGTGCGGTCATGGCGTCGACGGCTTCCGTTTCGGAGCCGCTCTCGATCGCCGCGACGATCGCCCGGTGCTCGACGTTCGACCGGCGGCGCCGGTCGCCGAGCTGGTTCAGGAAGGCGGACTGCCGCGCGAGCGCGTCCCGGATCTCTTCGATCACCTTCCCGAACACGGGGTTGCCCGAGGCCTGGGCGATGGTGATGTGGAAGAGCGAGTCGAGCGCGACCCATGCCGTGTTGTCGGTCTCGGCGTCCATCCGCTCGACGAGGTGGGCGAGCAGGTCGAGGTCGTCCTGGCTGCGTCTCAGCGCGGCGTAGCCGGCGACGGGGATCTCGACGTGCCGGCGCACCTCGATGAGGTCGCGGGCGGAGTAGGGCCCGAACGTCGGGTTCTCCGCGGGCCCGGCGGCGGTCACGAAAGTGCCCTTGCCGGTCTTGGACTCGGTCATGCCGAGGGCCTGCAGGCCGCGCAGCGCCTCGCGGATGACCGAGCGGCTGACCTCGAACTCCCTGCTCAGGGACGCCTCGGACGGCAGCTTGGCGCCGACGGGGTAGTCACCGCTTTCGATGAGCCGGCGCAGGTGGGCCAGCACGGCCTCCATGGCGCTCACCCGGCGTGGACCACCTTGTCCGGCTGTCTGGCTGTCAGACAGGTTCATGCGGGGAATGCTCGGTTCCGCGGGGTCCGCTGTCAACGGTCGCCCGCACGCTTGTGGGCCACTTCACGGGTTCGCTGACAACCGGACAGAAGTCCACCGGGTCGTTGACGCCCGGAAACGGGTGACCGTAGCGTTGCGCAGCGTCAAGTCCGACATCGTTGTCAGCGGGAGCGAGCCATGGTCGCGCGGAAGTTCCTGACGGTGCTCGGCACCGTGGCCCTGGCCGCGACGGCGTTCGCGCCACCGGCAGCGGCGGGCGTCGCCCTGGTCGCCGACCCGGCGTCCTACGTCGACCCGCTGATCGGCAGCACCAATGCGGGCAACACCTACCCGGGCGCGACGACGCCGTTCGGCATGCTGGCGTGGAGCCCGACGACGACCCGCGGCAAGCAGAACGGAACGGGCGCGGCCGGCGGCTACCAGTACGACGTCACGCGGCTGCGCGGCTTCAGCCTCACCCATCTCGACGGCACCGGCTGCACGCCGGGCGCTTCGGGGGACATCCCGATCATGCCGTTCCCGGGCGCGGTCCTGTCGTCGCCGTCGGCCGACGCGACCGACCAGGTCTTCGCGAGCGACTTCTCCCACGCCGACGAAATCGCCGAGCCGGGCCACTACGGCGTTCGCCTGGCCAACGGCGTCGGCGTCGACCTGACGACCACGGACCGCGCCGGGATCGGCAAGTTCGCCTTCCCCGCCGGATCACCGGCCACGCTGCTCTTCCGGACGTCGAACTCGCTGCCGGGCAGCTCGAACGCGTCGATCAGCATCGACGCGGCGCACCGGCGCGTGACGGGCTCGGTCGACTCGGGCGGCTTCTGCGGCCGCACCACGGGCGGCGAGGAGAACCAGCGCTCCTACTACACGCTGCACTTCAGCGTCACGTTCGACCAGCCGATCACGTCGCAGGGCACCTGGGTCGACGGGACATTGCGGCCCGGTTCCCGCAGCGCCTCCGGCGGCGAGGGCTACACCGACGCCGAGCGCGTCGGCAAGGGCTCGGGCGGGTACGTCGGCTTCGCGCAGGGCAGCCCGGTCACGGCCCGGATCGGCATCTCGTACGTCAGTGCGGCGAACGCCCAGCGCAACGCCGACGCCGAGATCCCGGCTTCGCGGACGTTCGGCGACGTGCGTGCTTCCGCGCGTCGCGCGTGGACGGACCAGCTGAAGAAGATCGAGATCGGCGGCGGCACGCACGCCCAGCTCACGACGTTCTACACCGCGCTGTACCACGCGCTGCAGGAGCCGAGCCTCGCCAGCGACGTCACCGGCGAATACCTCGGCAGCGACCGGAAGGTGCACAAGCTCGCGAAGGGCCAGCACGCGCAGTACGGGACGTTCTCCGGCTGGGACGTCTACCGCGCGCAGGTCCAGCTGCTCGCGTTCCTCGACCCGGCGCGGGCGGGCGACTACGCGCAATCGCTGTACAACTACGCCAGCCAGAACGGCGGCGAGTGGGACCGCTGGCTGCACAACAACGGCGGCACGCACGTGATGTCGGGCGACCCGTCGGCGCCGGCGCTGGCCGGGATGTACGCGTTCGGCGCTCGCAACTTCGACGTCCGCGGCGCCTTTGCTTCGCTGTCGCGGGCCGCCACGGTCCCGACGGCCGACGACACGCGCGACGCGGGCTGCCCGATCCAGTGCATCGGCCAGCGTCCCGGCCTGGCGGACTACCTGAAGCTGCACTACGCGCCGGACGACGCGTGCCACTGCTGGGGCTCGGCCGCCGAGACGCTCGAAGACTCCGTCGCGGACTTCGCGCTTTCGGACTGGGCTTCGCGGCTCGGTGCCGGCTCGGCTTCCTTCCTGGCGCGGTCGGGTTACTGGCGGAACCTGGTGAACCCGCAGGCTTCGCCGTCCGGCCCGTACGTCCAGGCGCGGAAGTCGGACGGCACGTGGGTGACGCCGTTCGAACCGGCGACGGACACCGGGTTCGTCGAGGGCAGCAGCGCGCAGTACACCTGGATGGCGTCGCACGACGTGGCCGGCGTGGTCGCGGGCCTGGGCGGCGCACCGGCCGCCTTGAAGCGCCTGGACGGCTTCTTCCACGACGCGGCGGGCAACTGGGCGCTCTCCGGTGCCGACGACGTCCACTACAACCCGGGGAACGAGCCGGACATCAACGCGCCCTGGCTGTACGACTACCTCCAGCGGCCGTGGCAGACGCAGGAGACGGTCCGGCAGATCGTGACCACGATCTACGGCCCGGGCACGGGCGGCCTGCCCGGCAACGACGACCTCGGCACGATGTCGGCGTGGTACGTCTTCGCGACGCTGGGGATGTTCCCGCAGGTCCCGAGCCGCGCGGACCTGGTGCTGGCGTCCCCGCTGTTCCCGCGCGCGGTGGTCCACCGCGGCAACGGCGCGACGATCACGGTGGACGCCCCGCGCGCGTCGGCGGACACGTACTACGTCCAGGGCGTGCGGGTGAACGGCTCGCCGACGTCGAAGCCGTGGGTCCCGGAGTCGTTCACCGCGAACGGCGGCACGATCGGCTACGACCTGGCTGCGACGCCGAACCAGTCGTGGGGCACGGCGGCGGCCGACGCCCCACCGCAGGCGGCGCTCCCGGCATTTCACCCGAACGTGGCCGCCCCGGCGGCCCCGACACCCGCCCGCACGGTGGTGACCCCGGCCGGCTGACGCGCCGCGCGCCCACCCCGCCCCGCGACCACCCGGTCACGGTCCGCCGCAGTGATCATCACCGCCCGAAGCGGTGGCGCGTCGCAGCGGCGGAACGGCTCCCGGGAGGAGCAGAATCGAGCCGGCGAGCACGTGTCGGCACCGGGAACGCCACGGGTTAGGGTGGGGGACCCGGGCGCGCCGGTCCGCTTCACCTAGGGGAGGTTTTCGCTGGTGTCGAACGATTCTTTCGTCCACCTGCACGTCCACACCGAGTACTCCATGCTCGACGGTGCGGCGAAGATCGCTCCCCTCTTCGCGGAGGCCGCCCGCCTCGGCATGCCCGCGGTCGGCATGACCGACCACGGCAACATGTACGGCGGCGACGAGTTCTACCAGCAGTCGAAGAAGCACGGCCTCAAGCCGATCATCGGCATCGAGGCCTACATCGCGCCGGAGAGCCGGTTCCACAAGAAGCCGGTCTTCTGGGGGCAGTCGAACCAGCGCGGCTCCGACGAGCTGGGCGAGGGCGGCGACGTCTCGGGCGCCGGCGCGTACACCCACATGACGATGCTCGCGCAGAACGCGACCGGCCTGCGGAACCTCTTCAAGCTGTCCTCGCTGGCCAGCATGCAGGGCTACTACCGCAAGCCGCGGATGGACCGCGAGCTGATCGCCGAGAACCACTCCGGGATCATCGCCACCACCGGCTGCCCGTCCGGCGAGGTGCAGACCCGGCTGCGGCTGGGCCAGAAGGAAGCGGCGATCCAGGCCGCGTCCGACTACAAGGACATCTTCGGCGCCGACAACTTCTTCCTCGAGCTGATGGACCACGGCCTGCCGATCGAGCGGTCGGTCCGCGAAGGCCTCCTCGAGATCGGCCGCCTCCTCGACCTCAAGCCCCTCGCCACGAACGACTCGCACTACGTCACCAAGGACCAGGCCGACACGCACTCGGCGCTCCTGTGCGTCCAGGCCGGCAAGACCCTCAACGACCCGACCCGGTTCAAGTTCGACGGCGACGGCTACTACCTCAAGTCCGCCGCCGAGATGCGCGAGTACTGGGACAAGGAGGTCCCGGGCGCGGCGGACACGACGCTGATGATCGCCGAGCGCATCGAGTCCTACGAAGACGTCTACGCGCACAAGGACCGGCTGCCGTTCTTCGAGGTCCCGGAGGGCTACGACCAGGGCGGCTGGCTGCGCGAAGAGGTCGCGAAGGGCCTGAAGTGGCGCTTCCCGGAGGGGCCGCCCGAGGGCTACGACGAGCGCATCGAGAAGGAGCTCGACGTCATCATCGGGAAGGGCTTCCCGGCCTACTTCCTGATCGTCGCCGACCTCATCTCCTACGCCCGCCGCGTCGGCATCCGGGTCGGCCCGGGCCGTGGTTCGGCCGCCGGTTCGCTGGTCGCGTACGTGCTCGGTATCACGAACCTGGACCCGATCCCGCAGAAGCTGCTGTTCGAGCGGTTCCTGAACCCCGAGCGCGTCTCGATGCCCGACATCGACATCGACTTCGACGACCGCCGGCGCGGCGAGATGATCCGGTACGCGACCGAGAAGTACGGCTCGGACAAGGTCGCCCAGGTCATCACCTTCGGCACGATCAAGACCAAGGCCGCGATCAAGGACTCCGCGCGCGTCCACTTCGGCCAGCCCGGTTACGCCATCGCGGACAAGATCTCCAAGGCGCTGCCCCCGCCGATCATGGCGAAGGACATCCCGCTCTCGGGCATCGTCGACTCGAAGCACGAGCGCTACGGCGAGGCCGCCGAGGTCCGCGCGCTGGTCGAAACCGACGAAGAGTGCAAGACGATCTTCGAGACCGCCCGCGGTCTCGAGGGCCTGATCCGCAACGCGGGCGTGCACGCCTGCGCGGTCATCATGTCCTGCGACCCGCTGACGGACGCCATCCCGCTCTGGCAGCGTGACGACGGCTCGATCATCACGGGCTGGGACTACCCGTCGTGCGAGGCCATCGGCCTGCTGAAGATGGACTTCCTGGGCCTGCGGAACCTGACGGTCATCGGGGACGCGATCGACAACATCAAGGCCAACCGCGGGATCGACATCGACCTCGACACCCTCGGCGTCGAGGACCCGGAGACGTACAAGCTGCTCGCCCGCGGCGACACGCTCGGCGTGTTCCAGCTGGACGGCGGGCCCATGCGCGACCTGCTGCGCCGCATGGAGCCCACGGTCTTCGACGACATCGTCGCGGTCGGTGCGCTGTACCGCCCCGGCCCGATGGGCATGAACGCGCACAACGACTACGCCGACCGGAAGAACAACCGGCAGAAGGTCAAGCCGATCCACCCGGAGCTCGACGAGCCGCTGCGGGAGATCCTGGCCGACACCTACGGCCTGATCGTGTACCAAGAGCAGATCATGCACATCGGCCAGAAGGTGGCCGGGTACACGATGGGCCGCGCGGACGTGCTCCGCCGCGCGATGGGCAAGAAGAAGAAGGAAGTCCTCGACCTCGAGTACGAGGGCTTCGAGGCCGGCATGAAGGCCAGCGACCTGGTCCCCGGCGGGTTCTCCGCCGAGGCCGTCAAGGCGCTGTGGGACACGATCCTCCCGTTCGCCGGCTACGCGTTCAACAAGAGCCACGCGGCCGCGTACGGCCTGGTCTCCTACTGGACCGCGTACCTCAAGGCGAACTTCACCGCGGAGTACATGGCCGCCCTGCTGACGTCGGTCGGCGACAACAAGGACAAGTCGGCGGTCTACCTGTCGGAGTGCCGTCGCCTCGGCATCAAGGTGCTGCCGCCGGACGTCAACGAGTCGGCCCTGCGGTTCGCGGCCGTCGGGGACGACATCCGCTTCGGCCTGGGTGCCGTCCGCAACGTCGGCGCGAACGTCGTCGAGTCGATCATCAAGACGCGCGAGGAGAAGGGCAAGTACGCCTCCTTCACCGACTTCCTCGACAAGTCCGAGCTCGTGGCCTGCAACAAGCGGGTCATCGAGTCGCTGATCAAGGCGGGCGGGTTCGATTCGCTCGGCCACACGCGGCTGTCGATGATCCAGGTCCACGAAGACGCGGTGGAAGCCGTCGTCCCGCTCAAGCGCCAGGAGGCGATGGGCCAGTTCGACCTGTTCGGCTTCGGCGGCGACGAGGGCGAGGCCGCGCCGTCGTCCTCGCCGCTCGCGCACCTGAAGTTCGGCGAGGAGGAGTACCCGCGCAAGCAGCTGCTCGCCTACGAGCGGGAGATGCTCGGCCTGTACGTCTCGGCCCACCCGCTGGACGGCGCCGAGCGGATCCTGCGCAAGCACGCCCCGAAGCCGATCGCCGGCATCCTCGCCGACCCGCCGAAGGAAGGCGAGATCGTCATCTCCGGGCTGATCACGTCCCTGGAGCGGCGGGTCAACAAGAAGGGCGAGCCCTGGGCGATCTGCACGGTCGAGGACATGGACGCCTCGCTCGAGGTGCTGTTCTTCCCGAAGGCGTACGCGCTGTTCGCCGGTGAGCTGATCGAAGACAACGCGGTGCTGGTCAAGGGCCGGGTCAACTGGCGCGAAGACAAGATGTCGGTCTTCGGCGGCGGCCTGGCGACGCTCGACCTGTCCGAGGTCGGCACGGGCAACGGCGACGACGAGCCACCGCTCGTGCTGCTCGCCGCGGCCGAGAAGATCGACCAGTCGGTGGTCAGCGAGCTGCGGTCCACGCTGCTCGCGCACAAGGGGGAGACCCCGGTCCACCTCAAGCTGGTGGGCAAGAACCAGACGGTCTTCGCGCTCTACGACTACCCGGTGAAGGTCAGCTCCATGCTGATCGGCGAGCTCAAGGGCATCCGCGGGATCACAGCCAGCACGTAGGCGCGCGGCTGAGGGAGGTGCGCTCGCAAAATGCGCTCGCCACCTCCCTCGCCTACGGTGTCCTGTGGGGGTGCAACCCCCACACCCCGCCCGGGGGCGAGCCCCCGGAACCCCCGCGGTGGTCCAGTTTTCGAGTCACCGGGCGTGAGGTCAGCAGGCCGATGTCGTACGAACCCGATCCCCGGCGCTGGAAAGCGCTTGCCGTCTCGCTGACCGCGGGGTTCATGGGCCTGCTCGACGTTTCCATCGTGAACGTCGCCCTGCCGTCGATGCAGTCGGGGCTGAACGCGAGCAGCGGCGGCATCCGCTGGGTCGTCTCCGGCTACGCGCTCGCGTTCGGCCTGGTCCTGGTCACCGGCGGCCGCCTCGGCGACGCGTTCGGCCGCCGGAACATGTTCCTCGGCGCCCTCGCGGCGTTCGTCGTCACCAGCGCGCTGGCCGGCGCGGCACCGAACGAGACGACGCTGGTCATCGCCCGGCTCGCCCAGGGTGTCGCCGCGGGCATGCTGACGCCGCAGAACACGGGCCTGATCCAGGACCTCTTCCGCGGCGCCGAGCGCGCCCGCGCGTTCGGGATGTTCGGCGCGATCGTCGGGATCTCGACGGCCGTCGGCCCGATCCTCGGCGGCGTGATCCTCGCGGTGTTCGGTGCCCACGACGGCTGGCGGTGGGTGTTCTACGTCAACGTCCCGATCGGCGTCGTCGCGTTCGCGCTGGCCCTGCGGCTGCTGCCGCGCAGCGAGAAGAAGCAGCTCAGGATCCGGTCGGAGATCGACTTCGTCGGCATCGTGCTGCTCGCGGTCGCCGTCCTCGGCGTGCTGCTCCCGGTCATCGAATCCGACAGCGACGGCCCCGCGCGGCTGTGGTGGCTGTTCCTCGTCGCGCTCGTCTTCGGGGCGGCGTTCGTGCGCTGGGAACAGCGGGTGGTACGGCACGGCCGGTCACCGCTGCTGGACACGCGGCTGTTCACCGGCACGCCGGGGTACGCCACCGGCGCGTCGGTCGGCGCGCTCTACTTCTGCGGGTTCGCCGGGATCTGGCTGGTCTTCGCGATGTTCTTCCAGCAGGGCCTCGGCTACTCGCCCCTGCAGTCCGGCCTGTCGGTGACGCCGTTCGCGCTCGGCTCGGCGGTGTCCGCGGCCGTCGCCGGCCGGTTCGTGCCGACGCTCGGCCGGCGGCTGACCGTCACCGGCCTGACGATGGTCGCCCTCGGCCTGCTCGGCGTCGCGCTGCTCGCCGAGCTCGTCCCGCCGTCGTCGGCCGGGTGGGCGTTCGCGCTCCCGCTGCTGTTCGCGGGGGTCGGCGGCGGGATGGTGATCCCGCCTAACACGACGTTGACCCTCGAGTGCGTGCCCGTCCGGATGGCCGGCGTCGCGGGTGGCGCCCTGCAGACGGGCCAGCGGATCGGCACCGCGATCGGCACGGCGGTGCTCGCGTCGGTGTTCGGCACGGTCGTCGGCTCCGCGAAGGGCTACTCGCTCGCCCTGACGATCGCCTTGTGCTGCGCGGCCGCGCTGACGTGCACCGCGCTGGCCCTCGCGATCGCCGAGCTGCGGGCGCGGCGTCACCGTGCGCAGACTTCCGAGGAAGAAACGGAAACGCGGCGTACCCAGACGTCGGCCGCGGACGTGCAACGGGGCTGAGACACTACTTTCGGCAGATTAGCGATGCTCCATCCGAGTGACGAGCACGGAAAGACACTGGTGCTACGCAGAGCAACCGGGTAGATCTTATGGAGCCTTCACTGCGCGGCTTCGGCTACCGACAGTGGCAATCGGTCGGCCACCCGGGGATGGGGTGACCGGCACGAGCGATCGAGGCGTCCGGAGTTCGAGGGAATGGACACACTCGGTCACCTTCCGTCCAGTGAGCTGTCGGCGTCCGCGGGGGACCGCCCGGCACTCGCGGAAGGGATGCCCATCGGCAGCCGCCGGCGCGTGACGGCAGCGGGCGGGCCCGGGTGAGGGGGAACCGGGCCCGCCCGTTCTTCGTGTCGTGCTTTCCTCCCGGCCGGTGATCATGTTGGGATGACGACGTCCGACAGGCACGAGCCGGGGAGCGTCGATGACCGAGCAGCCGTTGCGACCGGAGAGCCGGCTCCGGGTGTGGCGCCGGCCGATGCGGTCGCGTGACCGCCACGAGCACCACCGCGTCGCGACCCCGCTGGAACTGCTGTTCGACCTCTGTTTCGTGGTCGCGGTCGGCCAGGCCGCCGCGCAGCTGCACCACGCGCTCGCCGAAGGCCACGTCGGCCACGGCGTGTTCTCGTTCGCGCTGGTGTTCTTCGGCATCTGGTGGGGCTGGCTGAACTTCAGCTGGTTCGCCTCGGCGTTCGACACCGACGACGTCCCGTACCGGCTGGCGACGCTGGTGCAGATCGCCGGCGGCCTGACCGTGGCGGCGGGGGTCGAACGCGCGTTCAACGGCGACTTCCGGGTGATGGTCGCCGGCTACGTGCTGATGCGGCTCGCGATGGTCGTCCAGTGGGTGCGCGCGGCGCGGTCGGACCGCGACTGCCGCCCCGCCGCGCTCCGGTACGCCGCCGGGATCGCCGCCTGCCAGGTCCTGTGGGTCGCCTACCTGTGGTTGCCGCACGGCCTGCAGCCGTACGCGTTCTTCGTCCTCGCGATCCTCGAGATGGCCGTCCCGGTGTGGGCGGAAAGCCGGCACGGCACGACGTGGCACCCGCACCACATCGCCGAGCGGTACGGCCTGTTCACGCTGATCGTGCTCGGCGAGGTGATCCTCAGCGCGACGAACGCGATCAAGGAGGGCGCCGCCGAACCCGGGCACCTCGGCGCGCTGATCTCGCTGGCCGCGGCCGGGCTGGTGCTGGTGTTCTCGATGTGGTGGCTGTACTTCGACCGCCCCGGCCACGCGCGGCTCGTCCGCCGTCCGACCATGTTCACGTCGATGAGCTGGGGGTACGGGCACTACTTCATCTTCGCGTCGGTCGCGGCCGTGGGCGCGGGGCTCGAGGTGGCCGTCGCCTACGACACCGGGACGCTGCACGAGCTCGGCGGCGTGGCGGCCGCGTTGCCGACCACCGTGCCGGTCGCGATCTTCCTGCTGGGCGTGTGGCTGCTGCACATCGGCCCGACCAACGAATGCCGTCCGATCGCCATCGGCTTCCCGGTGACGGCGCTGCTCGTCGTGGCGGCGTCGTTCACGCCGGCACCGATCCACATCGCCGCGGTGCTGACGGCCGCGCTCGTCGCGCTGACGGTCATCGCGACACACGGCGAGCCCCAGCCGGCTTGACCGCGGATCGGTGCAGGTCAACGGCCTGGCGCGATAAAAGGGACCCCCCTGCGCAAGGGCGTTTCGGGGGCATGTAAAGTTCTCCAAGTCGCCAGGGAAACCGGGCGGCCGCCGGGGCCACGAACCAAGCTCCCACGAACGTGGTAGAGTGGGTGGTCCTGAACCGAGGTGCCAGCCTCGGACATAGCTTGAAACAAATGCCGAGAATCTCAGCCGTCGATAAAGCGGGTGGATTCAGAGTGTGTTGCTTGAGAACTCAACAGTGTGCTAGTGAACTAAGCCAGTAGAGCTTATGTATTGAACCTCGTATGAGGTTCCTTTGAGAGCATTGAATTGCCTCGGTTGAATTCGAAGACATTGTTGGAG
>NZ_BAAGUJ010000019.1:0-153228 GCF_054781455.1 Amycolatopsis stemonae
GAACAACGGGATCAAGCCGAGGAACGGCAACGTCCGCAGCATCTGCACCGGCGGGTCGACCAGCGCCTCACCCCACCGGGACAGCCCGGACACGACGCCCAGCACCACCCCGACGACCGCACCGATCACGAACCCGGCACCGACCCGGCCGAGCGAAACCGCGAACGCGTCGCCGAGTTCACCGCTGCGCGCGACTTCCACACCCGCCTGCACCACCGTCCACGGAGAACTGAGCTTGTCCGACGGCAGGACACCGGTGGCACTGGCCAGCTGCCAAGCGGCGAGAAGCACCACTGGACTGATCCAGCGCCGCAGGTCCAGCCTCGGCACACTTCTGCGCGGCGGCTCGTCGGCACGTTTCCGGGCGCGCGCCAGCACGCCCGTGACGGAAATCGACACGGCTTCCTCCCAACGACGAAGTTTCAGGCGAGCAGCGACCGGCCCAGGCCGGCCAGCACGGCGTCGTCCTGCGGGGTGTGGACCCGGCTGCACAGGACGTCCCGGTAGTGCCGCTGCAGCGGGTTGGCCCGCGTCAGCCCGGGATTGCCCGCCAGCGCGACGGCCTGCTCGACCGCTTCGATGAGCAGCCGGGTCGCGAGCACCTTCGCCACGCCCGCGTGTGCTGCCGCGTCCGGGTCACCCTGGTCGGCCCGGCGGGCGACGCCGAACAACACCTCCTGCGCGCCGGTGATCCTCGCCGCGATCTCCCCCACGCCCGCCTGGAACCTCGGCAGCGTGGCCAGCGGCTTGCCGAGCCCGCTCGGAACACGCTCGCGGAGGAACCCGGTGAGCCAGTCCAGCGCGTTGCGCGCCACGCCGAGGTAGAGCGCGGGCAGCGCCAAGGGGAAGGTCAGCACCGGCGGCCGCAGTGCGTCCGGTGTGGACAGTCCGGTGGTGGCTGCTTCGGGGACCAGGACGTCGGTGAACACGACGTCGTGGCTGGCGCTCGCGCGCAGGCCCAGGTGGTCCCAGGTCGGCTCGATCGTGATGCCCGGCGTGTCGGCGCGGACCAGGAACCCGCCCACGCGGGGTTCGGGTTCGTCGGTGCGGGCCCAGACGACCATCCAGCGCAGCCCCACCGAACCCGTCGAGTAGATCTTGCGCCCGGACAGGCGCCAGCCGCCGGCGCCGCGGCGCGCGATCGTCGCGGGCAGGCCGCCGCGGGTCGGCGAGCCCAGCTCGGGTTCCACGCGCAGCGCGTTGATCAGCACCGGCCGCTCGGCGGACTCCGCGAGCACCTCCCGGTAGGTCTCCTCCGGCCACGTCGGGTCGGCGCCCTGCGCGGCGTGAATGAACAACGTCATCGCCGTCACCAGCGCCACCGACGGGTCGCCGCGGCCCAGTTCGGCGAGCAGCCGGGCGGTGTCGAGGACACCGGCACCCGGCCCGCCGTGGCGCGGGTGCACGGTCGTGGTCAGCAGGCCGGCGGCGTGGACCAGTTCGACGCCCTCGTGCGGGAACGTCCCCTCGCGGTCGTGCTCGTCGGCCCGTGCGGCCAGCGCACGGACGATCGACGGCAACGCGGCCAGGTCAGGCAGCGGCACGGTGGCGACGCTCGTGGTCACGAATCCTCCCGAAGGTGTCGGCGAGCGGGCCGACGATAAGCCGCCCGCCGCCGGCGAAGCCAGCACCGTCCACCAAATGGACACCTGGAGATGCCTAATTGACAGCGCGGCCGCCCGTGCCGTTCCCTGAAGAGGCGTTTTTGCTGCGGCGAAAGGAAAGCAGATGCCCGTCGAGTTCGTCGGCATGATCGGCACCCGGGACGCGAGCGAGACCCGGCCGGCCAGAGGGCCGGTCATCGACCCCGCCTACGTTCGCCGGTTCGCCCGGGCGCACGAGGACGGCGGGTTCGACCGGGTGCTCATCGGCTACGGCGCGGGCTGGCCCGAAGGCCAGCAGGTCGCCGCCTACGCGACCGCGCACACCGAGCGCCTGGGCCTGCTGATCGCCCACCGGCCCGGGTTCGTCGCGCCGACGCTGGCGGCGCGCGCGTTCGCCACGCTGGACCACTTCAGCGGCGGGCGGGTCGCGGTGCACACGATCACCGGCGGCAGCGACGTCGAGCAGGCCCGCGACGGCGACTACCTGGCCAAGGACGAGCGGTACGAGCGCACCGACGAATACCTGGAGATCCTCAAGCGCGCCTGGACGTCCGGCGACGCGTTTTCCCACCACGGCAAGCACTACCGGCTCGACGACTACACCCCGCAGGTGCGGCCGCTGCAGAACCCGCGGATCCCCGTGTACTTCGGCGGTTCCTCCGAAGCGGCCTACCGGGTCGGCGGCAAGCACGCCGACGTCTTCGCGCTGTGGGGCGAGCCGCTGAAGGAAACGGCCGAGCAGATCGCGTCCGTCCGGGCGGCGGCGAAGGCGGCCGGACGGCTCACCCCGCCCGGGATCAGCGTGTCCTTCCGGCCGATTCTCGGCCCCACCGAAGAGCTGGCCTGGGAACGCGCGCAGCGGATCCTGGACACGATCACCGCGTCCGGCGCGGCGAAGGCGGCGCGCGAGTGGCGTGACGGCGGCCCGCCGAGCAACGTCGGCAGCGTCCGGCTGCTGGCCGCGGCCGCGAAGGGCGACCGGCACGACCGGGCACTGTGGACACCCACCGCGACGGCCACCGGCGCGGCGGGCAACTCCACCGCGCTGGTCGGGACGCCCGAGACCGTCGCGCAGGCGCTGCTGGACTACGTCGACATCGGCGTCACGACGCTCCTCATCCGCGGCTACGACCCGCTCGACGACGCGATCGACTACGGCAGGCACCTGCTGCCGCTGGTCCGTTCGGAGCTGGCCCGGCGCGACCGGCGGCCCGCCACGGCGGCCGCCGTATGACGCTCGCCGGCTCCGTCCACTGGGCGCCGCCCGAGGGCGTGACCGTGCGCGGCACGGTCGTGCTGCTGCCCGGCCGTGGCGAGCACCCCGGCCTCTACGCGCGGCTCGGCACGCGACTGTCCTTCGACGGCTACCGCGTCACCACCTCCGAGGCGGACACCGGGCCGGGCCCGGTGGTGCTGCTCGGCCACGACACCGGCGCGCTGCGGGCCCTCGACCTGGCGGCGCGCCGGCCGGTCGACGCCGTGGTCGCCAGCGGGCTGCCGCTGGGCGGCCCGGGAGGCTGGACGGACGAACTGGACGCGCGGACCGCGTGCCCCGTGCACCTGGCCCTGCTCGACGGCGACGCCCGGTTCACCCCCGGTGAGCTGCGGGAACCGGTGCCGGACCGGGTCGCCGAACCGGACGTCCCGGTGCTGGTCCTGCACGGCGAGGCCGACCGCGTGGCGTCGCCGGACGCCGCCCGCGCGTTCGCCGCACGCCTCGCCCGGGCCCGGTTCGTGCTCGTCGCCGGGGGCCGCCACGACGTGCTCAACGACCTGGACCACCGCAGCGTCGCCGCCGAGGTCGTCCAGTTCCTGGAATGGCTGCGCGCCGGGACGAGCGCCCCGGCGCTGGTCCGGGGATGATGGCGGGCATGCGCATCTCGGCCAGGGCGGACTACGCGATCAGGGTGCTGCTGGAGCTCGCCGCGGACACCACGCGGCCGATCACCTGCGAAGCCGTCGCCTCCACCCAGGACATCCCGGCCCGGTTCATCAAGGCGGTCATGCGGGACCTGCGCCAGGCCGGGCTGGTCCGCAGCCAGCGCGGCTGCGAAGGCGGCTACTGGCTGGCCCGGCCGGCCGGTGAGGTCACCGTGCGGGACGCCGTCGTGGCGGTCGACGGCGAGTTCCTCTCCGTCCGCGGCGAGCCCCGCCCGGCGTTGTCCTATCACGGCACGGCCGCCGGGCTCACGCCGTTCTGGTCCGGCCTCGAAGCCGGGCTCGACACGCTCCTGCGCGCGACCACGCTCGCCGACCTGCTCGAAAGCGCGGCGCCCGCCCGCGTCGCGACCTGAAAGGACCTTCGATGACCGACCTGTGGCACCAGCCGCTGCGCCACATCCGCGGCGCCGACCTGACCGGCGACACGAACCAGACGACCGGGATGACCCGGCTGGAGGCGATCTCCGGCAAGACGGTCGGCTCGTCGAAGGTGTGGATGGGCGAGACGCACGTCGCGCCGGTGACGAACTCCGGCGACCACCACCACGGCGAGGCGGAGACGGCGATCTACGTCAAGTCCGGCCACCCGGTGTTCGTCTTCGCCGACGGCGACGAGGAGATCCGCATCGAAACCGGGCCCGGGGACTACATCTTCGTGCCGCCGTACGTACCCCACCGCGAGGAGAACCCGACCGACGAAGAGGCGGTTGTGATCATCGCGCGCAGCAGCCAGGAGGGCATCGTGGTCAACCTGCCGAGTCTCTGGTCCCCGGTCGACGTGCCCGAGGACTGAGGCGTGCCGCTCGACGTCGTCGAATACACCGACCCCGCCTGCCCTTGGGCGTGGGGGTCAGAGCCGAAGTTCCGCCGGTTGCGGGCGGAACTGCCGGAGGCCCGGTGGCGCCGGGTCTTCGGCATCCTCTTCGACGACGACGAGGACCCCGCGCCGGATCCGGCCGCGGAAGCGGCCTGGTACGCGAAGTTCATCGACGGCGTCACCGAGCACACCGGCGCCCCCAAGCCACGCCACCTCGCCTGGGTAGCCCGCACGAGCTGGCCGGCCTCCCTCGCCGCGAAAGCCGCTGAGGCACAAGGGGAAGCCGTCGCCGAGCAGGTCCTGCGACGGCTGCGCGAGACGACGTTCCTGCTCGGCACCCCGGCCGACGACACCGAGCGCGTGCTCGCCGCGGTCGCGGACGTGCCCGGCCTCGACCTTCCGGCGTTGCACGCGGCCATGACGAGCGACGAGATCCGCCAGGCCGTCCGCGACGACTGGCGTGAGACGCGCAACCCGTGCCCGGAAGTCCTCGACATCACCGCGCCCGGCCCGCACAGCGGCCGCGCGAAGCACCTCGAGCACCACGTCCGCTACGCCTTGCCGACGGTGACCTTCACCGGCCCCGGCGGCCGGTTCGTCGTCCCCGGCTGGCGTCCCCTGCGCGAGTACTTCGACGCCGCGCGGGCCGCGACGGTCCACAGTGGATCTCTTCCCGGTTCGTGGGAACCCACCCGGGGGCGTTGACTCTCCCCGGGCGCCGGGGAAAATAGACACATGCCGGTGACTGATTAGCCCGGTCCCCACCACCGATCCTCCGCGCCCGATACCGCATTGGGGAGTTCCGCATGCCCTCGAAACCCCGGCTCGCCCTGCTCGTGGCCGCGTTGCTCGGCCTCACCACGCTCACGGCGTGCGGATCGTCCACTTCGGACGCTTCCGGCGAGGTCGTGCTGCGCGTCGGCGACCAGACCGGTGCCACCCAGTCCCGGCTGAAGGCGGCCGGGCTGCTCGACAACCTGCCGTACAAGATCGAGTGGTCGCAGTTCGCCGCCGCGGTGAACCTGCACGAAGCCCTGCGCGCCGACGCGATCGACATCGGCGGCGCCAACGACTCCCCCACGGTCACGGCGATCGCCGGTGGTTCGAAGATCAAGGTCGCCGCCGCCTGGAGCAACGGCGGCAAGGGCACCTACCTCCTGGTCCCCAAGGACAGCCCGGCCCGCACGGTCGCCGACCTCAAGGGCAAGCGCATCTCCCCCACCACCCGCGGCAGCGTCGCGCACTACCTGGTGATCGGCGCGCTGAAGCAGGCGGGGCTCTCGGACAAGGACGTCACGCTGAACTTCCTCGCGCCGTCGGAAGCGAACGGCGCGTTCTCCACCGGCAACATCGACGCCTGGGCCACCTGGAGCGTCTACGCCGCCCGCGCCCGCGGCGAACTGGGCGCCCGCGTGCTGTCCGACGGCACCGGCATCAACTCCGGCCTCAACGTGCTGTCCGCCACCGACAAAGCACTGGGCGATCCGCGCAAGCGCACTGCGATCCAGGACTTCGCAAGCCGCGTCGACAAGAGCTACACGTGGTCCAAGGACAACCCCGACGCCTTCGACAAGTGGTACGCCGGGTTCGCGCACCAGTCGCTCGAAATCGCGAAGCAGGTCCGCCCGGACGAGACGACCTACCAGCGCATCCCGGTCGACGCCGCCCTCGCCGCCCAGCTGCAGAAGACCTACGACACCTGGGTGCAGCAGGGCCTGTTCCCCGGCGGCAAGAAGCTGGCCGACTACATCGACTCCGGGCTCGATCCGCGATGACCCGCGCGCTGGACCGTCCGCCGGTCGCCGGGATCCGCTTCCCGTACCGCGTGGTGTCGTGGCTGACGCCGGTCGCCGTGCTCGCGATCTGGGAACTGCTGGCCCAGGCCGGGATCCTGCCGAAACAGGTGCTGCCGGCGCCGAGCAGCGTCGTGGTCAAGGCGGGAGACCTGATCGCCGACGGCGAGCTGCCTGCCAACTTGCTCGCCAGCCTGCAGCGCTCGGCCACCGGGTTCGCCATCGGGGCGAGCCTGGGCCTCGGGCTCGGCCTGCTCGTCGGACTGTCCAAAGTGGCCGAAGCAGTTCTCGACCGCAGCATCCAGATGATCCGCGCGGTCCCGTTCCTGGCCATCCTGCCGCTCGTCATCGTCTGGTTCGGGATCGGCGAGGCCGGGAAGATCTTCCTGATCTCCCTCGGCACCGCCGTCCCGCTGTACCTGACCACCGTGCTCGGCATCCGGCAGATCGACCCGAAGCTCCTCGAAATGACCGACGTCGTCGGCCTCGGCCGGGCCGCGCGGATCCGCTGGGTCGTGCTGCCGGGCGCGCTGCCGTCGATCCTCGGCGGCCTGCGGCTGTCGCTCACGGCGGCCTGGCTGGCCCTGGTCATCGCCGAAACCCTCGGCGCCGACGCCGGGCTCGGATTCATGGCCACCAACGCCCGCGAGTTCCTGCAGACCGACGTGATCGTGCTCGTCGTGCTCATCTACGCCGTGATCGGGATCCTCTGCGACCTGGTCACCCGTCTCCTCGAACGCCGGCTGCTGCGCTGGCACCCCACCTACGCCCGCCTGACCGCCTGAGGACCCGCCATGACGCTCTCCCGACGTACGTTCCTGCAAGGTTCACTCGCGCTGACCGCGCTGGCCGCCCCGCTCGCCGCCTGCGCCACCGGCTCGGCCGGTGGCGCAACGCAGGGCAAGGTCCGGCTGACCTACAGCACCATCTCCGTCCCCAAGGCCCGCGGGGTGCTGGAGAAAACCCTGAAGGACCAGGGCATCGCGGTCGAATGGGTCGGCCCGTTCCCCAACCACGCGCCCACCCTGCAGGCCGTGGTCGGCGGCACCGCCGACTTCAGCTTCGGTGGCAGCACCACCCCCGCCGACCAGGCCATCCTGTCCGGCGCCGACCTCGTCTACGTCGCCTGGGCCGCGTCCACCCCGCGCACCACGGCGATCGTCGCGGGCGCGCACACCGGCATCGAGAAGGTCACCGACCTGGCGGGCAAGACGGTCGCGGTCAACAAGGCCGGGCTCGGCGAGTTCCTGCTGGTCGCCGCGCTGGAGAAGTACCACGTGCCGCGCGAGTCGGTGAAGGTCACCTACCTCAACCCGCCCGAGGCGTCCGCCGCCTTCGGCGCCGGGAAGATCGACGCCTGGGCCATCTGGCAGGGCTTCCGCGAGATCGCCGAAGTGCAGTACGGCGCCAAGCCGATCTTCGTCGACGGCGACGAGCTGGACTTCCAGATCGACTTCACCAGCTACCTCGTCCGCCGCGACTACGCCGAGCAGAACGCCGACACGATCCGCAAGGTGATCGCCGCGTTCCAGGCCGACTACGAGTGGCAGAACCAGCACTACAAGGAGTCCCTGGACATCGGCAACGCCGTCTCCCACTACCCGCAGGCCGTACTGGACAAGATGGCCGCCAAGAACGTCCAGACCAAGCTGTCGCTCGTCAACAACGACGGGATCGCGCAGCTGCAGCGCGGCGCCGACTGGCTCACCCAGCGCAAGGTCCTCAGCGGCCCGATCACCATCGCCGACCACGCGGTGAAGCTGTGACGACCGCCGTGCGCGTGCGCGCGCTGACCAAGTCCTTCGGGTCTCGGACCGTCCTGGGTGGACTCGACCTCGACATCGCGGCCGGCGAGTTCGTCGCGCTCATCGGCGAAAGCGGCTGCGGCAAGACGACGTTGCTGCGCCTGCTCGCGGGGCTCGACGCCCCCGACGGCGGCGACCTCGAAGCCCCGGCCGAACGGATGGTGGTGTTCCAGGAACACCGCCTGCTGCCGTGGCGGCGGGTGTGGCAGAACGTCGCCGTCGGCCTCCCCCGCGAGGCCGCCGCCCGCGCGCTGACCGAAGTCGGCCTGGCCGGGCACCTCGACGCCTGGCCCGTGACGCTCTCCGGCGGCGAGGCCCAGCGCGTCGCCCTCGCCCGGGCCCTGGTGCGCGAACCCCGGCTGCTGCTGCTCGACGAACCCTTCGCCGCCCTCGACGCGCTGACCCGGATCAAGATGCACGCCCTGGTCCGGGACCTCGTCGCCGCGCACCGCCCGGCAGTCCTGCTGGTCACCCACGATGTCGACGAGGCCATCCTGCTCGCCGACCGCGTGGTCGCGATGCGGGCCGGCCGGCTCGCCGCCGAGCACCGCGTCGACTTCGACGGCGAACGCAGCCGCCGCAACCCCGCGTTCGACGAGCTGCGCCACCGCCTGCTCGCCGAACTCGGCGTCGCCGAACTGGCCGAGACCCGGTGAACGCCGAAGTGCTCGTCATCGGCGGCGGCCTCGCCGCGACCTGGACCGCCCTGGCCGCGGCCCAGGCCGGCGGCGACGTCGTGCTGGTGGACAAGGGCTACTGCGGCACCAGCGGCGTCACCGCCACGGCCGGGGTCACGCACTGGTTCGTCCGCCCCGAGGACCACGAGCGAGCGGTCGCCGAGCGGCACGCGCACGCGGGCGGGCTCGCCGACCCCGAGCGGGCGCTGCGGGTCCTGCGCACGACGTGGGAACGACTGCCCACTTTGGACAAGTACTACCCGTTCCCGGTCCGCGACGGCGAACCCGACCGGACGAACAACGTGCGCGGGCCCGAGTACCTGCGCGCGATGCGTGGCCTGATCCACCGCGCGGGCGTCCGCATCCTCGACCACCACCCGGCCCTCGAACTCCTGCTCCGCCCCGATGGTTCCGTGGGCGGCGCGGCCGGGATCCGGCGGCAGGCGGGCGGCAACTGGCAGGTCCACGCGGGCGCGGTCGTGCTGGCCACCGGCGGCACGGCGTTCCGGTCGCACCTGCTGGGTTCGCGCGGTAACACCGGCGACGGGCACCTGATGGCCGTCGAAGCCGGCGCGCGGCTGTCCGGGATGGAGTTCTCGAACTACTACACCCTGGCCCCGGCGTTCTCGACGATGGCGCGGTCGATGTCCTACCTGTTCGGCACCTACACCGACGCCGGCGGGCACGTCATCGAGCTGCCGTCCGGGCCGGACCGCAACCGCGTCCTCGGCGCGGCGATGCTGCGCGGGCCGGTGTACACGACCCTCGACCGCGCGCCGGGGTGGGTGCGCCGCAAGATGCCCGTGGTGCAGCCGAACTTCCTGCTGCCGTTCAGCCGCCGCGGCATCGACCCGTACACCGACCGGTTCGAGGTCACGCTGCTCGGGGAGGGCACCATCCGCGGCGTCGGCGGGCTCGTCACCGGCGAAGACTGCACCACCGGCGTGCCCGGCCTGTTCGCCGCGGGCGACGTCGCGAGCCGGGTCCCGGTGGTCGGCGCGGTCTCCGGCGGCGGCTCGCCCAACTCGGCGTGGGCGGTGTCGTCGGGCACCTGGGCCGGGCGCGCCGCGGTCCGGCACGCCCGTTCGGCCCGGCTCGCACCGCTGCGTCCGGTGGGCCGCGCCGGGCTCCGGCCCAGCGGGCGGGCGGCCACAGTGGACACCACCGCGGTCGTCGACGTCGTGCGCGAGGAGCTGAACGCCTACGACAAGAACATGTTCCGCGACGAGCCGGGTCTCCTTGCTTCTTTGTCTACATTGGATTCGCTGTGGACGGAGGTCGAGTCCGCACTCACCGGAGAAGGCCGGGACGCCGTGACCGCGCGCGAGACGGCGTCCCTGGTCGCCATGGGCCGCTGGGTCAAGGAAGCCGCGCTGCGCCGCCGGAAAAGCCTCGGCATGCACTGGCGCACGGACGAGCAGGAGGCGGCCGCGTGATCGAACTCGTCCTCGCCGACCGCTGCATCGCCTGCGACAAGTGCGTCCAGGTGTGTCCCAGCGACGTCTTCGACGCCGTCCCGGACGCGGTTCCCGTCATCGCCCGGCAGAGCGACTGCCAGACCTGCTTCCTGTGCGAGCTGTACTGCCCGGTCGACGCGCTGTTCGTCGATCCGGACTGCCGCACGCCCGTCACCGTCGACGAAACGGCCGTCCGCGCCACGGACTGGCCCGCGCAGTACCGGCGCGACTCCGGCTGGGGCCGGGCGCGCCGCACCCACGCCAACGAAAGCTGGCGGATGAGCGACATCTTCGCCGCCGCCCGCGCCCTGGGACAGGAGACCCCGTGACGCTCGAATTCATCGGTTACGCCGCCGGCCGCCAGGCCAGCGAGATCGTCGCCCCCGAGGGCCCGATCATCCAGCCCGGTTACCTGCGCGAAGTCGCCCGCACGCACGAGGAAGCCGGGTTCGACCGGGTGCTGGTCGCGCAGTCGGCGAGCAGCCCGGACGGGTTCGTGCTCGCCGACCAGGTCCTGTCCGCCACCGAGCGGCTGGGCGTGCTGCTCGCCCACCGCCCCGGGTTCGTCGCGCCGACCCAGCTGGCCCGCAAGTTCGCCACGCTCGACGCGTTCCACCCCGGCCGGGTCGCGCTGCACGTGATCACCGGCGGCGACGACGCCGACCAGGCCCGCGACGGCGACTTCACCGACAAGCCCACCCGCTACCGCCGCACCGACGACTTCCTGTCGGTCGTGCGGCGGACGTGGGAGTCGGCCGAGCCGTTCGACCACGAAGGCGAGTTCTACCGGGTCCGCGGCGCGCTCTCGGACATCCGGCCCGAGCGGCCGATCCCGGTCTACTTCGGCGGCGCGTCCGAAGACGCGATCCGGGTCGGCGGCAGGCACGCCGACGTCTACGCCTTCTGGGGCGAGCCCCTGGCGGGCATCGCCGAGCGCATCGAACAGGTCCGCACGGCCGCGGGCGGCCGGGACGTCGCGTTCAGCGTCAGCCTGCGGCCGATCCCCGCGGCGACCGAGGCCGAGGCGTGGGAGCGGGCCCGCGACATCCTGCGGCTGACCCAGGACCGCGCCGGCGAGTTCAAGGGCCGCCGCGACTCGAGCGAAGCCGTCGGTTCGCGGCGTCTGCTGGAGGCGGCGGCGACGGGTGACGTGGTCGACGAGCGCCTGTGGACGGCCGTGGCGAAGACAACCGGCGCGGCCGGGAACTCCACCGCACTGGTCGGCAGCTACGAACAGGTGGCCGACTCGCTGCTCGACTACGTGCGGCTGGGCGTCGGCACCCTGCTGATCCGCGGGTTCTCGCCGCTGGCCGACGCCCGCGACTACGGCACCCTGGTCAAGCTCGTCCGGGAGCGGACCGACGCGGTTACCGTCGGGGCATGAAGCCCAGCACATCGCATTGGGGAGCCTTCTCGGCCGAGGTCGGCCCGGACGGCCGGTTGCGCGTCGAACCGCATCCGGCCGACCCGGCGCCGTCGCCGCTGCTGGGCAACCTCGGCGCCGCACTGGACCACCCGAGCCGGGTGGCCCGGCCGGCGGTCCGCCGCGGCTGGCTCGAGGACGGCCCGGGGCCGGACTCCCGCCGCGGCCGGGACGAGTTCGTCGAGGTCCCCTGGGACGACGTCCTCGACCGGCTGGCCACCGAGCTGGACCGGGTCCGGACCGAGCACGGCAACCAGGCGATCTTCGGTGGCTCGTACGGCTGGGCCAGCGCCGGGCGCTTCCACCACGCCCAGAGCCAGCTGCACCGGTTCCTGAACGCGATCGGCGGCTTCACGGCCTCGCGCAACACCTACAGCAACGGGACGTCGTCGGTGCTGCTGCCGCACGTCGTCGGTGACACGCACGCGGTGCTGCGGCAGGCGTCCACCTGGCCGACCATCGCCGAGCACACCGAGCTGATCGTCGCCTTCGGCGGTGTGCCGGAGAAAAACGTGTTCGTCACGCCCGGCGGGGTCACGGTCCACGGGACGCCCGGGCACCTCGCGCGGTTCGGCGGCCGCGTCGGGCTGGTCAGCCCGTTGCGCGACGACCTGCCGTCCACTGTGGACGCCCGCTGGTACCCGATCCGGCCCGCCACCGACACGGCGCTGATGCTCGCGCTGGCCCACACCCTCGTCGCCGAGGGACTGCACGACGGGGACTTCCTCGACCGCTACACCGTCGGCTACCCCGAGTTCGAACGCTACCTGCGCGACAGGGACCCGGCCTGGGCCGCCGGGATCACCGGCATCCCGGCCGCCGACATCGTCGAACTCGCCCGGGACATGGCCGCACACCGGACCCTGATCACGGTCACGTGGTCGCTGCAGCGCACCGAACACGGCGAACAGCCGGTCTGGGCCGGCATCGCCCTGGCCGCGCTGCTGGGGCAGATCGGCCTCCCGGGCGGCGGCTTCGGGCACGGCTACGGCTCGATGGGCGACGTCGGCGACACCGGGCCCGAAGAGCGCATCCCCTACTTGCCCCAAGGAGTGAACCCGGTCGGCGAGTTCATCCCGGTCGCCCGGATCGCCGACCTGCTGCTGCACCCCGGCGACAGCTACGACTACAACGGCGAAGTCCGCCGTTACCCGGACACCCGGCTCGTGTACTGGGCCGGTGGCAACCCGTTCCACCACCACCAGGACCTCAACCGCCTCCGCCGCGCCTTTGCGCGGCCCGACACCGTCGTCGTCCACGAACCCCACTGGACCGCCACCGCCCGGCACGCCGACATCGTCCTGCCCGCCACCACCGCGCTCGAACGCGAGGACCTCGGCTCCGGCCGCCGCGACACCCACCTCATCGCGATGCACCGGATCGCCCCGCCCGCGGGCGAAGCACGCGACGACTACGCGATCTTCACCGGGCTGGCCCGTCGGCTCGGCGTCGCCGAGGCGTTCACCGAAGGCCGCACCGCCCGGCAGTGGCTGGAACACCTCTACTCCGGCTGGCGCGACGCGCCCACGTTCGGCGAATTCTGGTCCGCCGGCCAGGTGCGGCTCCCGCCCGGCCGCGAACACCACACCCTGTTCGCCGACTTCCGCGCGGACCCGGACACCCACCCGCTGAAGACGCCCAGCGGCCGCATCGAACTCTTCTCGGCGACCGTCGCCGGGTTCGGCTACCCCGACTGCCCCGGCCACCCTGCCTGGCTACCGCCCACCGAAGCCGGGCCGCTGTGGCTGATCGCGAACCAGCCGCACACCCGCCTGCACAGCCAGCTCGACGCCGGTGACGTCAGCCGTGCGGGCAAGGTGGCCGGCCGGGAACGGATCCGGCTCAACCCCGCCGACGCGGCCGCTCGCGGCATCACGACCGGCGACGTCGTCCGCGTGTTCAACGCGCGCGGCGCCTGCCTGGCGGGCGCCGTCGTCGACAACGCGCTCCGCCCCGGCGTCGTCCAGCTGGCCACCGGTGCCTGGTTCGACCCGGTCGACGACCACCCCGCCGGGCCGCTGTGCGCGCACGGCAACCCGAACGTCCTCACCGCCGACGTCCCGTCGTCCCGGCTGTCGCAGGGCTGCGCCGGCCAGCACGCGGCTGTCGACGTCGAACGCTTCGGCGGCCCGCTCCCGGAAGTACGCGCCCTGCGTCCCCCGATCGCGAGAGGATCCCGATGACCGTCTTGCAGCCCGCGACGTCCGAAAGCCGGTTGCGCGAAGCGTTCGGGTGTTTCCCGTCCGGCGTCACCGCCGCGTGCGCCCTCATCGACGGTGTCCCGCACGGGATGGCCGCCAGCTCGTTCACCTCGGTCTCGCTGGCCCCGCCGCTGGTGTCGATCTGCATCCAGCGGACGTCGTCGACCTGGCCCCGGCTGCGCGGCCGGCGGCTCGGCCTGAGCGTTCTCGCCGAAGGGCAGCACGACGCGTGCCTGAGCTTGTCCGCCCGCCACGGCGACCGCTTCCGCGACGTCTCCTGGCAGGCCGGAGCGGACGGCAGCGTGTTCATCGACGGGGCAAGCGCCTGGCTGGACTGTTCCCTGCACGAAGAAGTGCCTGCCGGCGACCACCTGATCGCGTTGCTGCGCATCCACGGCCTGCACACGGAGGAAAACCCGCCCCTGGTCTTCCACGGCAGCCGCTTCCGCCGCCTCGCCGCGGTGTGATCAGGCCGAGCTGACGAGCAGGTCGGTCACGCCCGCCTCGAACAGCACCGGCGTACGACCCGCGCGGACACCGAGCCCGCCGAAGGAGAGCGGGATCCATCCCGAAACACGCTCGCACCCGGGCGGTGGACGGGTTCGCCATCAGCCCGCACCGCGCCTAGCGCAGCTGCCGCCAGGCTTCGCGGCGGCGGTGCTGGGCCTCGGGGTCGGCGACCGGCGCCGCCGAAAGCAGGCGCTGGGTGTAGGGGTGCGCCGGTGCGGTCAGCACCTCCTTCGCCGGCCCCTGCTCGACGACCTGGCCGCGGTGCATCACCGCGACCCGGCCGGCCAGCTGCTCGATCACCGCGAGGTCGTGGCTGATGAACAGGCACGCGAACCCGAACTCGCGCTGCAGCTCGCGCAGCAGGTCGAGGATCCGGGCCTGGATCGTGACGTCGAGGGCGCTGGTCGGCTCGTCGGCGACGAGCAGGTCGGGCCGCAACGCCAGCGCCCGGGCGATGCAGGCCCGCTGGCGCTGGCCGCCCGAGAGCTCGTGCGGGTACCGGGCGGCCAGCGAAGGCGACAGCTGCACCGCGTCGAGCAGCTCCGCGACCCGGCCGTCCACTTCGGACGGCCGGACGGCCCGGTGCAGCCGCAGCGGTGTCGCGACGCTCTCGCCCACCGTCGTGCGCGGGTTGAGCGACGACAGCGGGTCCTGGAACACGACACCGATGCGCCGCCGGAGCGCCTTCGCTCCCCGCCCGCGCACCCGCGTGATGTCGGTGCCCCCGATGCGGACCACGCCGGTGGTCGGGGTGAGCAGGCCGGTGACCGCCCGGGCCACCGTGCTCTTGCCCGACCCGGATTCCCCGACCAGGCCGAGGATCTCGCCCGGCTCGACCGACAGGTGCACGCCGTTCGCGGCATGGACGGCGTGCGCCCGGAACCGGCCGCGGTAGGTGACCGAGAGGTTCTCGACCCGCAGCAGCGCCGCGTCGGCCGGGACGGGCTCGGCCGCGGGGTGCTCCCCCGCCACCACGTGCCCCGGGGACACTTCGACCTCGGCCGTGATCGCCCGCTCGAGCCCGGTCGTGGCGGCCGCGCCCAGCGAGACCACGGAACCGAGCAGCTGCCGCGTGTACTCCTGCGCCGGCGCGGTGAACACGGACCGGACGTCGCCCTGTTCGACGACGCGGCCGTCGTGCATCACCACCACCCGGTCGGCGAGGTCGGCGACCACGCCCATGTCGTGGGTGATCAGCAGGATCGCCGTGCCCAGCCGTTCCCGCAGGTCGCGCAGGAGCTCGAGGATCTCGGCCTGCACGGTGACGTCCAGGGCCGTGGTCGGCTCGTCGGCGATCAGCAGCTTCGGCTCGTTCGCCACCGCCATCGCGATGACGACGCGCTGCAGCTGCCCACCGGACAGCTCGTGCGGGTACGACCGGAACCGCTCGGCCGGTGCGGGCAGCCCGACCAGGCCGAACAGCTCGATCGCGCGGTCCCGGGCCGCGGCGGCGGGCACGCTCCGGTGGGTGCGGATCGCCTCGACGAGCTGGTCGCCGACGGTGAACACCGGGTTCAACGCGCTCATCGGCTCCTGGAACACCATGCCGACCTCGCCGCCGCGCACCGCGCGCAGCTCGGCCGGGGTCATCGCGTAGAGGTCCCGCCCGGCCAGCTCCGCGCGGCCCGTCACGCGGGCCGTGGGCGGGAGCAGGCCGAGCAGGGACATCGCGGTGACCGTCTTGCCCGAGCCGGACTCCCCGACCACCGCGACGACTTCGCCCGCGTGGACCTCGTAGCCGACCCCGCGGACGGCTTCGACGTCCCCGAACGAGATCGCGACGTCGTGCAGCCGCAGGAGCCCGGCTCCGCTCACTGGAGGATCCCGAACTTGCGGTAGTCGACGTAGGCCGGGAACCGTCCGATCTGGACGCCGCCGACCTGCGACCCGTGCAGGAACGAGTTGCGGGTGTAGATCAGCGGTACGACCGGCGAGTCGGCGAGGATCTTCTTGTCCAGCGCCGCCCACTTCTTGCCGGCCTCGGCCGGGTCCACAGTGGCCTGTGCCTCGCCGATGAGCTTGTCGACCTCGGGGTTGTCGTAGCGGGACTCGTTGTACCCGCCGTTGCCGATCTCGGTCGACTGGAACAGCGGCTGGATGTTCGCGTTGGCCGACGGGATGTCCGGCTGCCACGAGGTGAGCGTCAGGTCGTAGTCGGACAGACCCTTGGTGTCCACTTCGGACGTGTAGGTGTCCTCGTCGAGCGGCTTGATCGTGACCTTGATGTTCGCCCGCGCGAGCGACGCCTGGATCGCCGCGGCCTTCTCCGGGTAGCCGTTTTCGTTGTGCGTGGCCAGGACCAGCCCGTCGAGCCCGTTCGGGAACCCGGCCTCGGCGAGCAGCTGCTTGGCCTTCGCCGGATCGCCGGACGGCGGTGCCGGGTACAGGTCGTACTGCTCGCGGCCCTGCAGGCCCGGCGTGATGAGCGTGGTGGCGACGTCCCCGGCCAGCTGGGCGCTGCCCGCGCTGGCGACCTGGTAGGCGGCCTTGTCGACGGCGTACTGGAACGCCTGGCGCACCTTGGGGTTGGTGAGGTTGCCGCGCTGGGTGTTCAGCGAAAGGTAGGCCAGTGCCCCGGATTCCGACGTCACCAGCCGCGACTTCGCCGACGCGTTGCCCTGGATCTGCGCCAGCTGGGCGGGCGAGGCGAACGACATGCCGAAGGCGTTGCGGTCCTTGCCGGTGTCGTCGATCAGCCGCTTGGAGATGACGCTGGTGTCCTGGCCGAGCTCGAAGTCGATGGTGTCCGCGTACGCCTTGCGCGTGGTGTCCTCGTCGCGGTTCCAGTTCGGGTTGCGCACCAGCTTCGCCGACTTGCCGCGCTCGTAGCTCTGCAGCTGGTACGGGCCGGACGCGACCGGGTGGTCACCGTAGTTCGCCTCGGCGCCCTTGCCCTTGGGCACCGGCGAGAACGCCGGCGTGCTGGCGACCCAGTTGAAGTCGCCGTAGGCGCGGGCGAGGTGGAACACGATCGTCTTCGGGTCCGGCGTCTGGATGGTGTCGAGTTCCTTGCCGTCGAACGGGCCCTTGTACGCCAGGCCCGGCGAGAGCAGGTCCTTGTGGTAGGCCAGGCCGCCGGAGAACGCGGGCGCGAACGAACGCTCGAGGCCCCACTTGACGTCCGCCGAGGTGATGGCGGTGCCGTCGGCGTACTTCAGGCCGTCCTTGAGGGTGAACGTCCACGTCTTGCCGCCGTCGGTGGCCTTCCCGGTGTCGGTGGCCAGGTCCGGCACGATCGTGGTGTCCTTGCCCGGCGCGACGTCCCACGACGTCAGCCGCCGGTGGATCAGCCCGAGCGTCGTGACGACGAGGTTCGAGCTCTTCGCCGGGTCCCAGGTGATCGACGGCGCGTCGTCGAGCAGGACGAGGTTCCCGCCCGGCTTGACGGTGCCGCCCTGCCCGGTGGGTGCGTCGTTGGCGCCGCACGCCGTCAGCAGCGTGAGGGCGGCCAGCACCCCCGCGGCGAACCGCAGCTTCTTCATCGTTTCCCCTTCAGACGAGGCGAGCCCGCGGATCGAGCGCGCCGTAGCAGAGATCGACCAGGAAGTTCAGGACGGTGACCAACAGGGCCGAGAACAACGTCACGCCCAGCAGGACCGGCAGGTTGAGCGAGGCGATGGCGTCGACGAGCAGCCGTCCGACGCCGGCCATGCCGAAGATCCGCTCGGTGATCACGGTTCCGGCCAGCAGTGCGCCGAGGTCGACGCCGAACACCGTGATGACCGGCAGCAGGACGTTGCGCAGCGCGTGCCGGCCCACGACCTTCCGCTCGGTGAGCCCTTTCGCCCGCGCGGTGCGGATGTAGTCCTCGCCGAGGGTTTCGAGCATCTGGCCGCGGGTGAGCCGCGCGTAGATCGCGGCGTGCAGGAACGCCAGCACGCACCACGGCAGCACGAGGTGCCACGCCCACTGGGCCGGGTTTTCGGTCAGCGGCACGTACCCGTTCTTCGGGACGACGTCGAGCGCGAACGCGAAGATCGTGATGCCGATCATCCCGGCGAGGTAGGCGGGCATGGACACCCCGGTCATCGCGGCGGCCATGGTGATCCGGTCGACGGCGGTTCCGCGCCGCAGGGCCGAAAGCACGCCGAGACCGACCCCGAGGACGATCCAGATCGCCGCCGCGCCGAGGGCGACCGAGAAGCTGACTTCGATCCGGCCGCCGATCTCGCTCAGCACGTCGACGTTGTTCTGGAAGTCCCAGCCGAAGCAGGGCGCGGTGCAGTGGACGGCCGCGGCGCCGGTGCCGAACGTGCGGCCGCCGAAGATGCCGCCGAGGAAGTCGAGGAACTGGTGGTACCACGGGACGTCGTAGCCCATGAACTCCCGCGCCAGCTGCAGGCCCTCGGGCGAGCACGGGCGGCCGCAGGCCATCCGTGCCGGGTCGGCGGGCAGGACGTAGAACACCACGAACGTCACGAAGGCGACGACGAACAGGACGAGCAGCATCCCGGCGAACCGGGTGGCCACGAACCGGGCGGTGCGCATCAGGCAGCACCGCCGGAGCGCGGGTCGAGCGCGTCGCGGACGGCGTCGCCGACGACGTTGAACGCCAGCGTGATGAGGAACAGCATCGCCCCGGGGAAGACGAGGTACATCGGGTCCGTTTCGAAGAAGTCGATGGCCGCGCTGATCGTGCGGCCCCAGCTGGGCGTCGGCGGCAGGACGCCGACGCCGAGGAACGACAGCGCGGCCTCGTTGCCGATCATCGACGGGATGGTCAGGCTGGCGACGACGATGATCGGCGCCCAGAGGTTCGGCAGCAGCTCCTTGGTGAACACGTGCCACGGCCCGCCGCCGACGACCCGGGCCGCGGCGACGAAGTCGCGCTTCGCGAGTGTCAGGGTCTGGGCCCGCACGATGCGTGCGATGCGGGGCCAGCCGAAGAGCCCGAGCACGACGACCAGCGTGATCTGGCGGGGGAAGTCGACCGGCAGGACCGCGCCCAGGGCGATCATGAAGATCAGGTAGGGGAAGCCGAGGATGACGTCGGCGGTCCAGGTGACCAGCCGGTCCCACCAGCCGCCGAGGTAGCCGGCGCTGACCCCGATCACGACGCCGAGCACCGTGCCCAGCGCGGTGGCGCCCAGCCCGACGAGCAGGGACGTGCGGGCGCCGTGGGCGACGAGCGCGAAGAGGTCGACCCCGGTCAGCGGTTCCACCCCGAACCAGTGGGCACCGCTGACGCCGCCGAGCGCGCCGGCGGGCAGCCCGGTGGGGCCGAGGGTGGCGATGTCCGGGGCGAGGCTCTGCCCTTCGGCCAGGACGAACAGGTCGGCGCCGGCGGCGAGCAGCAGGATGACGACGATCAGCACCGCGCAGACCGGCGTCCACCGCCCGGTCCGGACGGCACGCCACACGGCGGCGGGCAGCGAGCGCGCCGCGAGTGGCGGGAGCGAGGGGGTGGACACAGCACCTCAAGGGTTCAGCCGTTCGAGTGACGACCGGACCCTATGAAGTTTTTCGGTGATCGATCCACCGTCTCATCATGTGGACGGCAACTCACGTCCATCGCGCCCGAATTCGCCGCAAGCGCGGCGATTGGCGGGGTTTTGTCAGAGCCGTTTCCAGGCTGTGGACGCCGAAGTGGTTCAGGCTGCACGGCCGGCGAGTCCGAAGTCTCATCGTGAGCCACGTTCTTGCCGCACGTCCCCGGCACCGGTCGCACGGCCCGCGAGGTGGTCCAGCAAGCCGTACGCCGCGGCCAGGGTTTCCGGCAGCCGGTGCAGCCGGACGTCTGCGTGGGCGGTGGCCAGCTGCGGGTCACGGGAGAACCGATCCGCGATCCGGCGGCGTGCGTGCCGGATGCGACGGCTCGTACCGGCGTCCCGCTCGGCGAGCACCACCGCGGCGGACCGGCCCAACGCGGCTGTGGTTTCCCCGCCGTCGAAGACGCCGCGCAGCACGTCGGCAACCAGGGCCATCGCCATCGGCCGGGACCAGCCGGTCACCTGCGACAGGTCGAGTCCGATCACCAGCAGCACCAATGTCTCCGGCACGCCGCGGTCAGCCCGCGCGGATCGCTGGTACACCTCGCCCATCCTGGTCCGCAGGTACGACTCCGTGGCCAGACCGCTGGACGATTCCGTCGTCGCGTGGCCGCAGGCCCCGCTCGCGACGTCGGCCCAGCCGATCGCGGCGGCGCGGAGCATCGGGAAGGGCGCCGCGTGAGGGTCCGCCGAGACCAGCCCGTCGGAGTCGGACTCGCGGTCCAGGACCGCGTGGAGCGCGGCAACGTCGTAGAGCGTCTCGTCCAGCCCGGCGCCCGTCTGCGCTCGCGATCCGCCAAGCAGGGTCAACGCCGTGGTCAGGTCGCCGTCGAACAGCGCCGCGCCGCACACGGTGTCCACCTCGGATACCGCCCAGTCGCTCGGATACCGCCACCCGCTGGTGATACTCGCTATCCGCCAGCGGTTGCGCAGTCTCAGCACGGCTCCCTCGGTCCCGCCGACGTGATCTCGGTCGCCCACTGGCTCCGCCCCTCCAGGCCGTCACAGTTCGTGACAACGTGCCTCGTCCACGCGTTGGTGTCGATGGTGGGACCGGACGGGGCGCCGGCCGTGACGCGGTGCGGTCGCCGGGCCCGCCGGATGAGCTAACCCACCCGGGCTATGCGTCTCGAACTGGTGACGGACCCGAGCCGGGCTCAACAGCCGGTAGCCGCCGGCGGCTCCGGGCTGTCGGGAAGGCTCGCGGCGGGTTCGGCGTCGAGCGCACCGGTGGCGGGATGCGGCCAGGGCACGCGGATCTCCGCGATGAGGGTGTCGAAAATCGGGGTGGCCGAGCCGGCCGCCGGATCGTTCATCGACGGTTCCGTCGGGTCGCGGCCCCGCTCGGCGGGCGGCGCTCGATGCCGGGCCCGGAGACGCCGCCGGTCCGGCGCGCACGCCGCGGGTCACGATCGATCGCGTCCACGGCCGCTCGGCAGGTCACGCAGACGGCGACGTGCGCGGCGACCAGTTCGGCACGACGCTCCGGGAGCTCGCCCCTGAGCCACGAGCCGAGGTGAGGTCGCGACTCGGCACAGGACCGCTCCCCTGTCTTGGGCAACTGCTGGGCTTGGAGGTAGGCCTGCCGCAACCCTTCGCGGGCCCGGCTGAGCAGCGCGGCGACCCCATTGGGCGAGACCCCCAGCACGGGGGCCAGCTCGGCCGTCGTGTGCCCTTCGGCGACGGTGCTCCACAACACCATCCGCCACCGGACCGGCAGGGTGTGGAACGCCGACCTGACCAGCTCATCGGTCGAGCGCCGCAGGACCAGGTCGTCGGCACCGGCGGCGCTCGCGTTCTCCGGGACCACCGCACGGGGCTCGGTCCGGAATCGGTGCCGGCTCCACCGGGCAGCCAGGTTGCGCATCGTCACGACGAGGTACGGACGGAGGTTCTCGCGCGGCCCGCCTCCGGCGCGAAGCACCGCGAGGACGCAGGTGAACGCCTCCGCCACCAGGTCGTCGAGTTCGGCCGGCTGGGCGGCCCAGCCCACGGCGACCCGGCGCAGGGCCCCGGCGTGCCGGCGGAAGAGCAGTTCACCCGCTCGGGCGTCTCCCCGGCGGAACTCGGCGATCAGCCGAGCGTCCGAAGGGCCGCCATCGTCCACCGCATCCGCCATCGCGTTCTCCGATTCACCCGACACCGGGCACTCTCCGTGATAAGCCGGGACCAAAAGTAACAGATACAGTGACGTAGCCCCTACCTGCTCCCCGGTAGGGTCCCTGCCGTGACGTCCCCTTCAGCGCCCGCGGGCCCCGGCGACGGCCGCGCCGCCCGCTGGGCGGGGCAGCGTGAACGCCGGCGTCGCGAGTTCATCGACGCCGCGCTGCGGGCGATCGCCGAGCACGGCCCCGACGTGTCCACGGGGCACATCGCGGACGCGGCGGGCGTGGCTCGTCCTCAGCTGTACAAACACTTCGACGACGCCGGCGACCTGAAGCGGGCGATCGCCGACCGCGCGACCGAACTCATCACCACCGCGCTGCAGCCGATTTGGGAACCGCAGGGGAGCGCCCTTCAGATGATCGCCGTCGCGGTCGACGCGCACACCGGCTGGCTCGCCGAACACGGCAACCTCTACCGCTACCTGACCCGGCATTCCCAGATCGGGCGGACCGAGGGCCAGGACGCCGTCGCCGACGTCAAAACCGTCATCGCCCGCCAGCTGACCCAGGTGTTCGAGTTCTACTTGACCGCGTTCCGGCTGGACGCGCGCATCGCCGATGTCATTTCCTTCGGGGTCGTCGGTCTGGTGGACTCCTGCGCCGCGCAATGGCTCGAAAGCCCGCGGGGCATCACGCGGGCCCAGCTCACCGATCTGCTCACCCGCTGGATCTGGCGCATTCTCGACGACTCGCTCCGCGCCGGCGGGATCGAGCTCGACCCGCACCAGCCGTTGCCGTCCCCGCCCCGGGAGCCGCCGGCCTCCCGGGTGTGACCCTCACCGGCGGGAGCGCTGGGTCAGCCGGCGCGCCAGCGAGGTGGGGACCGGTTCGGTCGGGGTGAGGGAATCGGTGCCGTAGACCGACTCGGCGACCGAGCGCTTGAGGACACGGCATCGACGCAGGACATCCGGTGGGAACCCGCCACCTTCGGGCCGCGCCGGCGGGCCGTCGTCCGTACCCGAAAGGCGCCAGCCCGAGCCGAGGTCGATCAGGCTGCGGTGCTTGGGGGTGTAGTAGCCGCGGGAGACGCTCACGGCCAGACCGTTCGCGCCGCCGGCGGCCGCGAGCAGGTGCATGTGGTACCGGCTGGAAATCCAGGACTGCCCCGGCGCCACGGGCAGGCCGTGCCGCCAGACGTCGCGGAACGGGTGGAACTCGGCACCGTCGAGTTCGGCTTCCAGGAGGGCCGGGACGGTGCGGTCCACCCGCGGGATGCCTTCGACGACCGCCAGCCGCCGCGGATCGACGTCCCAGGCCCGCAGGACGTCCAGCAGCCGGGTGGCCAGCACGTCCGGTGCGGCGGCGCCGATGTCGGACTGCACGCACACCACGAACTCCCGCGGCTCCCGGCCGGGCATCGGTGCGGGCAGCTCGAGAAAGACGTCGTCGCACGTGCACGCACCCCGGTTCAGCAGGTCCGCCGACGGGGCGTCGCGCGCGTCGGCCACATCGAACTCGTCGGACAGCGACCGGAAAAGTCCGGCCGCGCCGTGCAGGACCGGCACGAGGCCCTGGCCGGTCATGGCGGTGCGGGCGCCGGACCGCCGGGCGGCGGCGGCAACTCCGGCGACCAGCCCGAGGTGCCGGGGCCACAACGCGTTCAGGTAGCCGCCGCCGATCAGGTGCAACACGTCGGTCCGGCCGAGCAGCTCGATGCCGGCGTCCCACCTCGGCGCGAGCCCGGGGTCGCCCACGGCCGCCCGCACCCAGTCCACCACGTCCGCCGGCTCGTCCGACGGTGCTTCCGCGCACAGCCGCCACAAGGTGTCCGTGCACCGCAGCCGGGGATGCAGCTCGCCGAGCAGCAGCTGGGCGGGCCCGGGGGAATGGGTGTCGAGCCAGACGTCGGCGTCGGGTTCGGTCCTGGCCAGGTGGCGCAGCCACGTCGCGGCGATCAGCTCGTCGCCGAAGTTGGGGTAGCCGCTGGGCCCGACGAGGTAGAGCACGCGGCGCGCGCCGCTCGGCAGGGCCGAATTGGCCGGCCGGAACCAGCCGACCCCGTTGCCCAACGTCACTGCGTGACGCTGATCTGCGTGTCCAACGCCTGATCGCCCTGCGCCTTTTCGTTGCCGGACGCGTCCTGCGCGACCCGGTCCTTGCCGACGCCGAGCCCTTCGAGGGCCGAGGCGATCGCCTCGGCGCGTTTCTCGGACAGCGTCTTCGCCTTGTCCGCGTCGGGGTAACCCGCGTGGGTGGCGACGCTGATCTTCACCTGGTTTCCCTGCAGCGCCTTGGCGATCTCGCCGAGCGCCTGCGACGCCTGCGCGGTCAGCTCGGCCTTCTCCGGCGTGAACGTGATCGGCGACTGCTGCAGCGCCTGCGCGATCGACGCGGTCACCTGCTGGGCCGCGTCTCCGGCGCCCTGGCCGGGCGAATTCGGCGCGCCGGCGCCCGACGACGGGGCCGTGCCGCCGGACGAGCTGAGGTCCGGGCCGGACGAGGCCGTACTGCCCGTGCCGCCTGAGCCGCACGCGGTGACCGAGCACGCCACGATGGCCATTCCCGCCGCCGTTCGGGCAATTGTGCTGCGCATGAAGGTAAACTCCCTTTACTTTTCGCTTCGCGTCGGCTGATGCCAGGGATACGAACACGCCGGGACCGCGGCGGCAACCACGAACGAAAGCCACAACGGCGCAATCGGACGCCACCGATATCTCCGGCGGCGACGCCCCCACCAGGAAAACCTCGCACCCGCAACGGGTCCTGCCCATGACTCGGCCGGCAACCGGAGATCCACCCACGTGAGGGATCGTCGCGGTTCTCGTCCCCGTCGAACGCGAGATGAACAACACCCGGCTACCGCGGAAAAGCGCGACAGCATAGCTTCGACGGCACCGATCACCTACCACCGGCCACACCCTTCACCCTGCCAACGGGTTCAAGTTGCGCACCGACGCCGACCAACTTTGATGGAGCGCGCCAACCACGCCAAAAACTCGAGGAGTTCCCATGGGCATCGACTTCGACGATCTCAAGAACGTCGCCAACGGCGACAACGTCGACCAGGCCGCCGAGTTCGCGAAATCCCGATTCGGCGATCACGCCGACAAGATCGACGAAGTCGCCGACCGGGCAAAGAGCTTTCTCGGCAACGAATCCCGCGACGAGCAACCGAGCGGGCATCGAGACGGCGACAGCACGGCAGACGACGACTCCGGCCGGCCCCAAGGCGGCGATTACGGTCGCCACGCCGCCGCCGACAGCATTTCGTCCTCGGAAGAGGAATACGAAACCGACACCGACCGCGGCTACGGCGGTTGAGTCACCGCCGGCGGACTGTTCGGACGCCATACCGCATACGCCGCGTCAGCCGGCTTACCCCCCGGGCGGGGGGTTGTGGCGCGTCGCGCCCAGGACCGACCCGAGAAACATGTCACCCTCGGTCACATGCTTCACGATCCCCGCACCCGGAAAGCGGAACCCTTCAATGAGTTCCAGCGAAACCTCGACGAGCTGATCCGCCAGACAGCCGCGGCCCGCCGGCAAGGCCGCAGCCCGAACGACGCCACACTCGACCTCCTGCAGGTGTTGCACCGTCGAGACCACGCCTGGGCAGTGGTCCACCTGGCCTTCGCGGTCGCCGCTCTCGCGCACCACCGAACGTTCGCCGACGCCGCAAGCACTCCCGCCGCGTCGGAACGGATTCAAGCAAAGTACTGACTGCCGGCGCACTGATCGCCTGGCTGCACGTGGGCTCGGAGGTCGAAGAGAGCACTGCGCGATGACAGCACCGACGTCACACGTCCGCGACTGCCACCCTGCCGTCGATTCCGGTGATCGCGAGCGCTCGACGCACGACCGGTGACGGCAGGATGCGCATCGCGATGCCGCGCGAGGCGCACCGCCTGTCAAGCCGAAGAAGCGCGTGGAGGAGCGCGATGCCGCAGAAGGTCACCTCGGCCATATCGACCAGCAGTACGTCCCCGGAAGCCCAGGCCGCCTCACCGAAGGCAGCGCCGACCTCGGCTCGATTGCTCCCGTCGAACTCGCCGCTCAGTACCACCTGTCCGGGCTGGACTTCGATCGTCGCCCTCGCCACCGGCGCTGTGCAGTCCGTCCACTCGGACGGGCCATTCTCGAGCATGAGAATCCCTCCGGATGAGTCGCTGGCCGTCACCGGACGACATCGACCGTCTGTGGCCTTGGTGCCCAGGCTGGTCAGGGGTGAAACAGCCGTCCGGGACCGGGTGAGCGGCCGGGCTCAGGTCGGGTTCCCGGTGTGCTGCGCGCCCAGCTGTGAACGCAACGTGCTCAGGTCGCAGTACGCCCGCGGCGGCAGCCCGAAGCGGCGGCGGAACTCGTTGGTGAAGTGCGACGCGCTGGGGTAACCGACGGCCCGCGACACCGACACCACGGTGCCGTTGCCGCGCACCAGCAGGTCCCGCGCCGTGGTCAGCCGCATTTCCTTGACGAACTGGTAGGGCGACTTCCCGGTGGACTGCCTGAACAGGGCGGTCAGCGCGGAGGGGCTCATCGCCACCTGCTCCGCCATGTCGGTGACGGTCAGCGGCTCGGCCAGGTTCTCCTGGATGAACCTGACGACCCGCGCGACCGGATCGTGGTTCTGCTGCGCCGCGGCGATTTCCAGCAGCCGCTCGTACTGCTCGGCCTGCAGCACGCGGTAGACCATCTCCTGCAGGTACGCCGGCGCCAGGATCCGCCGGTCCGGCCCGGTGGACAGCGCCCGCAGGAACCGGATGACCGAACTCATCAGCTCGGAGTCCAGCGCCGAGACGAACGCCTTCGACGCGTCCGGCGGACCGTCGACGAGCATTTCCGCGCGCCGCTGTTCGAGCATTTCCACCGACACCCGCCGGACCACGGCGGGGTCGATCTGCAGCACGAACGAGAGGAAGGGCTTGGTGACACTGGCCTCGAGGATCTCGGCCTGGAAGTGCAGGTGGCTGTTCAGCACCAGGTAGTTGAACGGGTCGTACCGGTAGGGCTGCCCGTCCACGGTCACGCACTCCCGCTTTTGTCGATGATCGAACTCGGCATCGGCGAGCACCAGCTGACCCGCAAACTCGACCAGTTCCCACCGGGTGCTCCCTGGGACGCCGACCAGGCCCGCAGGTGGGACGCGGAATCGCTCGGCAGCTGGATCGACCACCACGTGAAGACGACGGCCTCGGCGAAGATCGTCCGGCTCGCGGCGAACTCGATCCTCTGCACCGACGCGGCCGAGGTTTCCTACCTCTGCTTCCTGGAGTGCCTGCGCCAGGGCGGCGGCGTCGAGAAAATGCTGGGTGTCGAGGGCGGGGCGCAACAGGACAAGGTCGTCGGTGGCGCCTGGTCGGTGGCCAAGGCCATGGCGGACGAACTCGGCGACGCCGTCCAGCTGGATTCACCGGTAGCCGCGGTCGAGCAGACCGAGGAGGGCGCGCGAGTCCGCACGCAGCGTGCGTCGTACTCGTGCCGGCATGTCATCGTCACGACGCCGCCCTCGATCGCGAACCGCATCACCTTCACTCCCGCGCTGCCGGCGCGCAGGGCCGCGTTGCAGCAGCGCATGCCGATGGGTTCGGTGATCAAATTGCACGTGGCGTACCCGACACCGTTCTGGCGGACGCGGGGCCTCAGCGGCGCAGCGATGAGCACCGAACGCGCGTTGGGCCTGGTCTTCGACCAGACCCTCGCCGACGACGGCGTCGGCGTCCTCGTCGGGCTGATCGAAGGCAGTCACGCCGTCGAGTACAGGGACCTGGACACGGGACGAGCGGGCGGAAGGCGGCTACGCAGCGCACATGCCACCGCGGGTCGTCACCGGGTACGGCGACGCCATCCGTGAGCCCGTGGGCCGGATCCACTGGGCCGGCACCGAGACCGCCACCCGCTACATCGGCTACTTCGAAGGCGCCCTGGAATCGGGCGTCCGCGCGGCATGAGAAGTCATCAACGCCGGCTGACCCGACAGCAGAGGTGAAACCATGAAATTCACGAACTTCGACGACGGCTTCCGCTTCGAGCTGGCGAACCGCGAGTTCGCGCGCATCTCGATGTCCCTGATCGCCGCTCGGGCGAAAGAGCATGACCTGGGTCCGTTCTTCGCCGGCTATGCCCGCTTGGAAGATTTCAACGCACCAAGGTACGGAGCCGCCGCCGGACGCATGGGCATCGACTTCACGGCGAAGGCGACGACCCGGGCACGGGGGTGGCTCACCGGACACACACCCCTCCCGCTTCTCCGGGAGTTGCTCCGAATCGCCTACCCCAGAACCGTCGAGTACACCGAGGACCTTCGAGGACTCAGCGCCGCAGGACCTTCGACGGAGCGGAGCTTCCTCGATTACCTGGTCCGGCAGGAGGACCTGCAGGTTCGCATGATGCACGCGGCGCTGATCGGCAAGCCCGTCGAGGCCGGCACGATGGTCGACGACTTCATCGCCTCGGAAAGATGACCCGCTCGTCCCGGAGCCCCACCATAAGATCGGGAAACAGGCGTCTATCGTCCTCAGCGCAGAAACAAATCCCCAGATCACCGAACCAGCCTCAACCGCAACCCAGGCCCCGCACCCTCCGCCTTCAGCTGCCTACTCGCTCCTGCCTCCATCCGGATGGCCGCTCGTCCTCAGTCCCGGCTTACTCACAACTGCCGAATAGTTCCAGAAAGGCGCCGTAGGAGAAAGCCAGCGACGGGTCGAAGGTCGCCGCCAACGCCACCGGGGCCGGCATAGCGGTCGCGGTCCCGCGCAGCCGCACACCGGCCGGGCCGTCGGTCGACCGCAACTCGGGGATGCCGAGCCTCGGCACGCCCGGGATGTAGCCCGCTGCACCGAGGTCCCGTGGATCTGTCGAGCCGTGGACGAACGAAAGCTCCTCGTCAAGCGTCATTCATTCGCGCGACACGATCGTCCACATGCCACCGTGGCGGGCTCGCCGCCGCGGCCGTGCTGCCCGCGACGAGGGCGACCAGCTAACCCCGAGCCGGGTCGGCGATTTTGAACAGCGCGCGGATCGCGCGGCTTTTGAGGGCGCCACGGAGAGCGGCGGCGCGTCCGATCTGATTGGGAGGAACGGTTTCGCGGGCCAGGCGGGGGAACAGCTTCGCGGCGTTGCCGTGGTCGATGGCGGCGCTGATGGTGGCTCCGAAGGGTGCGTTCCGGAGGTGTTCTTCCAGGCCGGAGGCAAAGTAGTGCACCGCCATGTCGGGGGCGAAGGGCCAGTCGCTGCCGAAAAGGATGCGTTCGGGCTGGGCGAAGGCGAGCAGAGCGGGCAGTGCGGTGGGGCTGGCTGAGAGCGCGGTATCGAAGTAGAAGGTGCGCAGGTCGGTGAGGGTGTCGCGGATGCTGAGGCCGTCGTTGGCCATGCCCATGGCCATCCGGTGTGCCGCGTAGGGCACGAAGCCGCCGGCGTGGGAAAGCACGAAGCGGATGTTGGGGTAGCGGCGGACGACGCCGTTGCGGACCAGCAGGTAGGCGGCGCGGGTGGTGTCGAGCAGGAAGTCGGCGGCGAAGGGGACGACGCCCGGCACGGCGGGTCCGGGTAGCTCGGCGGGGTGAACGAAGGCCACGGCGTTGCGTTCGTCGAGAGCGGCGAAGAGCTTGTCCTGGCCCTCTGCGCCGAGGTAGGTGCCGAGGGAATTGGCCAGCAGGACGACGCCGTCGGCATGCAGGGTGTCGAGGGCGTGCACGGCTTCGGCGGTGGCGGCGTCAACGTCAGGCATCGGGATGGTCGCGAAGTGCCCGAACCGGGCGGGGTTTCGCTCGACCAGTTCCGCGCCGTACTCGTTGACCTCGCGGGCGAGTTTGGAACCGGCGCGGGAGTCAGACAGGAACGTGGTGCCAGGTGCGGACACGGAGAGCACACCGGTGGCGATTCCGGTTTCGTCCATCAGCGCCAGGGCGCTCTCGGGACTCCAGTCCGGGAGTGCGCGGCCGCCGACCTCGGTGATGCCGGCCGCTACGAGGGCGTCGCGGTAGGGCGGCGGAACGAGGTGCTGGTGGACGTCGATTCGGGCGGTCATCGCTTCTCCGGTGGGTAGGTTCGGTGCGGTCAGGGTGCGTAAGCGCGGACCATGAACGGCATTCTTACTGTATTGCTCACTACGGAAACACGCCGGTTATGTCGCTGACCAGCCGGTCGTGGTGGTCTCAGCCACCGAGGACCTGGGCGAGGCGGGGCAGCTCACGCAGGGCGTTCTGCCGTTCGATCTGCAGGCGGCCCTCCGTAGTGAAGGTCGTGTCCAGTTCGGGTTGCGGGTCACCGGAACCGCTGAGCGTGAGCGCGGAAAACGGCCAGTCGCTGCCGAAGACGATGCGCGATTGGATACCGGCAGCGAGAACGCTGCGCATGGCTGTCGGGGCGGGGCTCAGCGCCGTGTCGTAGTAGAAGGTTTTGACCAGGTTCGCGATGTCGACGGCGGACGGGCGGGGCGCGCCAGGCGGCAGGAGGTCGGCGAAGCCGGTCTTGGCGAGGATTCCGATGCGGTGGGTCAGAAACGGCAGGGTGCCGCCGGCGTGGGCGAGCTGGAAACGGATGTTCGGGTAGCGCTTGCGGGTGCCGGTGAACATCATGAGCGTGGCGGCTCGTGTGGTGTCGAAGGTGAACTCGTAGAGGAAGTCCGGTAGCGGAAGTTCGGGTTTGTTGTCGGCGGGCAAGGCTGCCGGGTGTACGAATACGTAGGCCTTGTGCTTGTTCAGCGCGGCCATCAGCGCCTCGAACCGCGGGTCGCCGAGGTAGATTCCGTCGTAGGCGGACAGCAGCACGACGCCGTCGAGCTTCAGCGCGTTGAGTGCGTACTCCAGTTCCGCGATCGATGCGGCGACGTCGGGCATGGGCAGGACGGCGAACCCGCCGAACCGGGCGGGATGGGCTTTGAACAGGTTCGCCGCGTAGGTGTTGCAGTACCGGGCCATGTCACGCGCTTCCTTGCCGCTGAGAAAGGAGACGCCTGGGTCCGAAATGGAGAGTGCTTGCGCGGCGATGCCGTAGCGGCCCATGAATTCCAGCGCGGCTTCCGGCGACCACTGCGGCGTCGGGTATCCGCCGATCGTCAGGTAGCCGTACGACAGCAGCGCGGCGCGGTACTCCGGCGGCAGGAAGTGGGCGTGCAGGTCGATGCGGTAGGTCCCGGAGGGCGCGCTCGCCGCACGCGCGGTGGCGGGCACCGTGCCGAGCAGGCCGGCGCCGGCCAGCGCAGCTGTGGCGCCGACCGCACGGCGACGCGAGATTTTCCCGTTCATCGAGGGCTTCCTCCTGATGCGTGGTGGGAGGGGTGACCGTCAGGACGCCGCCAGAGGCGGTCCTTGACGGTGGTCGTCGACGACCTTACTGTAGCACTCATTCCAGTAACTGCTGGAGTGATCGATACAGCAAGTCCTCGGAGGCACATCGTCGTGACCGAGCATCCGCACTACGACGTGGCCGTGATCGGCTACGGCCCGACCGGCGTCACCGCGGCCAACCTCCTCGGCTCGGAAGGGCTGTCGGTCGCCGTGGTCGAGCGGGACGCCGCCATCTACAACCGGGCCCGGGCGATCTCCACCGATGAAGAGGTCGTGCGCATCTGGCAGCGGATCGGGCTGGCCGAGCGGCTCAAACAGGACGTGTTGGCCGACCGGCCCCTGGAGTTCGTGGACCGGGCCGGCCGGCCTTTCATCCGCGCCAAGCTGACGTCGCGTGGGCATGGTCACCCGCCGCAGATGTTCATCTACCAGCCCGCGCTGGAAGGTGTTCTCCGCGAAGGCGTGTCGAGGTACCCGAACGTGGAGCTGCGGCTGGAACACGAATGCGTGCGGGTGTTCCAGCGTGACGGCCACGTCGAGCTGATGCTCGTGGACCTGCGCACCGACGAGATCACACGGATCACCGCGTCGTACGTGATCGCCGCCGATGGCGGCTCGAGCCCGACGCGCGGGCAGCTGGGCATCGGCTTCGATGGCCGGACCTACGAGGACTGCTGGGTCGTCATCGACACGAAGATGCGCACTCCCTGGCCTGGTCACGACCGGCTGCGGTTCTGGTGCGATCCCGACCGTCCCGCGGTCGACTGTCCCACGCCGCTGGAGCACCATCGCTGGGAGTTCCCGGTCCTGGCGGGAGAGGACGAGAAGGAACTGGTGACCGAGCAGGCAGTGTGGCGGCTGCTGAACCGCCAGGGCATCACCGGCGATCAGGTCGAGATCCTGCGCGCGGTCGTCTACAGCCACCACGTCCGGTTCGCCTCACGCTGGCGGGTCGGCCGGATCTTCCTCGCCGGTGACGCCGCGCACGTGATGCCGCCGTGGATCGGCCAGGGGATGGCGGCCGGGGTGCGCGACGCCGGCAACCTGTGCTGGAAAATCGCCGCCGTCGTCCACGGTACCCTGCCGGAGTCTGTTTTGGACTCCTACGAGACCGAACGGCAGCCGCACGTGCGGGCCGTGACTCGCCGCGCCGTGCTGGCCGGGCACGTCATCACCGAGCGCCGCGCCGCCGTCGCCAAGGCCCGCAACACGGTGTTCCGGGCGATCGAACGAGTCTCGCCGCTCGCCCGGGCATTCCACAACAGTGGCTGGGTGCCACAGTGCCACTACCGCAAGGGATTTCTCACACCGTCGGGTCGGCGACAGGCTGCGGGCTGGAAGATCCCGCAGCCCGTCGTGCTGGAGGAGACGGGGAAAACTCAGCTTCTCGACGACGTCATCGCGGGGCGCTGGGTCGTCCTGCACCTCGATCCCGCGCCGATCGCGCCGGAATGGCACGGCATCCCATGCCTGGCGGTACTTCCCGCAGGCTCGGCGCCCCGCTCGGACGCGGTCGTCGATTCCACTGGGGCACTCACAGCCTGGATGGCTCGCACGAAGGCGACCGCGTTGGTGCTGCGGCCGGACAGCATCGTCTACGCCGCTGCCTCCTCCGAGCAGTCGTTGCCGCCGCCCCCGCCCGGCCTGCGCCCGACCAAGCCGGCACCCAGTCCGCAACGCCCGGAGGTACCAGCACCATGACCATGTCCGAGAAGACCTACCGCGTCGGAGACCGCGACGTCTTCGTTGCCGAAGCCGGCGACGGCCCCGCGGTCCTGCTGCTGCACGGCGGCGGGCCCGGCGCCTCCGGGGTGTCCAACTACGTCCGCAACATCGAACCCCTCGCCGAGCACTACCGAGTCATCGTGCCCGACCTGCCCGGCTACGGCCGCTCCACCAAGAACGTCGACCAGACCGACCCCTTCGGGGATCTGGCGAACGCCGTCCGCGACCTGCTGGACGAACTCGGCCTCGGCTCGGCCCATCTGGTCGGCAACTCCCTCGGCGCCTCGGCCGCGCTCCGGCTCGCCCTGGACACCCCCGACCGCGCCGGGCGGCTGGTCCTGATGGGACCCGGCGGAATCGGCACCACCCGTGCCCTGCCGACCCCGGGCCTGCAGAAGCTGATCAACTACTACCGCGGCGCCGGACCGAGCCGGCGCAAGCTGGAGGAGTTCATCCGCCACTACCTCGTCTTCGACGGCACCGCCATCCCGGATGAGGCCATCGAGCAGCGCTATCAGGCCAGCATCGATCCCGAAGTCGTCGCCGCCCCGCCCTTGCAGCGGCCGTCCTCACTGAAAACGCTGTGGCGCATGGACTTCACCCGCGACCGGCGCCTGCGTCAGCTGCGCACGCCCACGCTCGCCTTCTGGGGCGCGGACGACAAGGTCAACCGCCCCAGCGGCGGCCGTACGCTCGCGGACACCATGCCGAACTGCGACCTGCTGCTGGTCGCCAACACCGGGCACTGGGTCCAATGGGAACGCGCCGAGCTGTTCAACGCCACCCTGCGCACGTTCCTCGGAGGTGCCGCGTGAACGTCTTCGGCGCCGTCCACCTCGGCTACGTCGTCATCGAAACGCGGAAGTTCGCCGACTGGCACCGGTTCGGCCGCGACGCCATCGGCCTGCACGTCGACGAACCCGACGCCGCCACGATGCGCTTCCGGATGGACGAGCACGACTGCCGGTTCCTGCTGCGCTGGGGCCTGGCCGAGGACGTCACCACCCTGGGCTGGCACATCGACGACCACGCCACCTTCGACGACATTCTCCGGCGCGTCGCCGACCGCGGCGTCCCCATCGAGGAAGGCACCGCGGAGGAAGCCGCGCTGCGCGGCGTCGAACGGCTGTGGCGGTTCCCCGGCCCCAAGGGCATCAGCCAGGAGATCTTCACCGCGCCGGTCCGGTCCGGGCAACCGCTGTCGATGCAGACCACCGCGTTCGTCACCGGCGAGGCCGGCATGGGTCACGTCGCCCTGACCACCACCAAACCGGCGCAGCTGCGCGGCTACTTCGACACGGTGTTCGACGCGCGGCTGTCGGACTACATCGACGAGACGATCAGCGGGGTCAAGCTCAAGATCCGTTTCCTGCGGGTCAACCAGCGCCACCACTCCATCGCGGTGGCCGCCGTGCGTGGACTGCCGGTGAACCCCATCCGCACCCGCGTGCAGCACCTCAACATCCAGGTCGCCGGACTCGACGACCTGACACAGTCCTACCAGCGGGTGCGGGAACTCGGGTTCGGCATGGCCTTGTCCGTCGGCCAGCACACCAACGACAAGGAGCTGTCCTACTACGCCCAGACCCCGTCGGGGTTCGAGTGGGAAGTCGGCTGGAACCCGATCGTCGTCGACGAGAACACCTGGGAACCCAGCACCCATCAGGGCATCAGCATCTGGGGACACACCCCGGTCGGGCAGACCGTGATCGACAAACTCGCCCAGTTCACCCGAGCCGCGCGGTCGCTGCGGGAGCGGGAGGACACCGTGCCCGCGCTCAGTGGCGACGGCATTCCCGACGACTGAGCTGGAGCAATCGTTCCAGTAGGCTGGGGACCATGAGCGATCCGCGCGCCACCCGCCAGCGCCGCGCCAACGGCGAGGAATCCCGCCGCAAGATCCTCGACGCCGCCGTCGAGGTCGCCGGCGAACGCGGTTACGAGGGAACCAGCATCGCCCTCGTCAGCGCCAAGTGCGGGCTGCCCGCGAGTTCCATCTACTGGCACTTCAAGGACAAGGACGAGCTCATCGCCGCGGTGATCGAGCGCAGCTTCGCCACCTGGCTCGACGCGGTGTCGCTGCCCGGCAAGGACGGCGACACCCCGGATCGGATCCTCGGGCTGGCGGCGACCGTTGCGAAAGGACTGCTCGAAGCCCCCGACTTCCTGCGGCTCGGCCTCATGCTCGCCCTGGAGCGCCGCCCGCAGGAACCCAGCGCCCGCACGATGTTCCTGCGGGTGCGCGACACCGCGCACCGCTACTTCGCGGACATCATCCGGAAGTCGGGTGAGAACCTCGACGAGGCCTCGGTGCAGCTGCTGACCACCTACGCCATCGCCGCCGCGGACGGTCTGTTCATCGCCAAGGAGGTCGGCGGCGACAGCGTCGACCTCCTCCGGTTGTTCGAACTCCACGCCACGTCGGTGCTGGCCGCCGCCGAACAGCTCGGCGCGACGATCACCGGTCCGGGGCGATCAGGGCCGCGAACAGCCGGGGAAGCACGTCGGTGAGGTAGCTGCGGTCGACTCGGTCAGGCACTTCGTCGAGGATCGCCTGTTCGAGCATGGTCTCGTACAGCCGGACGATCGTGATGACCGCGCTGTGCGGCTCGACGGTCAGCCGCATGCCCAGCCTCGCGAGCAGATCGAGCAGGATCTCGGCGAGCGTGTCGTGAAAACCGCGTTCGACCGCCGCCGTCGGCGCGCGCAATTCGGGCTGGCGCAAAGCCTGGGCCCGGAACTCGGCGTTGAGCAGGTACCAGGTCTCGTCCGCGGTCAAGGACTCCATGAACAGGACGCCTGCTTCCTGAAGGACGCGCGTGACCGCGTCCGCGGACGTCGGATCGACGGCCGCGGCGGCCCTGTCGACAGCCGCGCGTAGCCGCTCGCTGCGTTCTCGCATTTGCGTCTCGTAGACCGCGAGGAACAACTCCTCCTTGCTGGCGAAGTTGGAGTAGAAGGCACCACGGGTGAAGCCCGCCCGGTCGCAGATCAGCTCGACCGGCGCGTCACGGATACCCATTTCGGTGAAGACGTCGTAGGCGGCCTCGACGACCCGCCGGCGCGTCTCCGCGCGCCGACGGGTCATGCCCTTCGGGCTCCCCACGTCTGCCCCACTGGTCGTCATGCGGTCACCTTACTTTCACCGCCCACCCGGACGGGTGACAGGATGCACAGCGCATCGGATACGCCATGCATTACGATACATGACGTATCCACTGCGGTCGGGAGGCCTCGTGTCGTCATTCCTCTACCGGCTCGGACGCGCCGCCGCCCGGGCACGCGTGCTGGTCCTCGCCCTGTGGATCGTGATCCTGGCGCTGACCGGCGGCGCCGCTCTGGTGTTCAACCAGGGCACCGACGACACCTTCGCGATCCCCGGCTCGGAGTCGCAGGACGCGCTGGACCACCTCGGAAGGGTCTTCCCCGAGGTCAGTGGCACCTCTGCCCAGCTGGTCCTCGTTGCCGGGGAAGGCACACAGGTGGACACCCCGCAGATCCGCGCCGCGACAGCACAGGCGGTGACGCGGATCGGGAAGCTCGACCAGGTCGCCACCGTGGTGAACCCGTTCGACAAGAACGTCTCCGGCGCGGTGTCAGGTGACGGCCGTGCCGCGTTGATCGCGGTGCCGCTGAAGGTCCAGCTCGCCGACGTCGATCCGGCCACCAAGACCCAGCTCGCCGCGATCGCCGACGACCTCGGCCGGCAGATCGGGGCGGAGGTCCACACCGGCGGAGACGCGTTCTCCGACCGGGTGCCCAAGCTCAGCCCCACCGAGGGCATCGGCCTGGTCATCGCGCTGCTCGTGCTGGTGCTGATGTTCCGTTCGCTGATCGCCTCGGTCATGCCGCTGGTCACCGCGGTCCTCGGGGTCGGTATCGCCATCGGGCTGATCTTCCTGGCCACCCTCGTCACGCCCATCTCCTCCACCGCGCCGATGCTGGCGGTGATGATCGGGCTCGCGGTCGGCATCGACTACGCCCTGTTCCTGCTCTCACGACATCGTGATCAACTCGGCGAAGGGCTCGAGGTCGAGGAGTCCGTCGCTCGCGCCACCGCGACCGCGGGCTCGGCGGTCATCTTCGCCGGCCTCACCGTCGTCATCGCCCTGCTCGGCTTGTCGGTGGCCGGCATCCCGTTCCTGACCACCATGGGCGTCGCCGCCGCGGCCGCGGTGGCCCTCGCAGTCAGCATCGCCGTCACACTCGTCCCCGCGCTGATGTCCTTCGCGGGCCGGCGGCTGCGGCCGCGCGCACCGAAACCCCGGCGGACCCGGCGCCGCCGGGACAAGCCGCAGATCGCGCGGTGGTGGGTCCGCACGGCGACCAGGGCACCACTGGTCACCGTGCTGATCGTCGTCGCCGGGCTGGGGATCTGCGCGATCCCCGCGGCCAGCCTCCGGTTGGCGTTGCCCGACAGCGGCACCGAGGAGCACGGCAGTCCCGCGCGCGACACCTACGAGGTCGTCAGCCAACACTTCGGTCCCGGCTTCAACGGCCCCCTGGTGGTCACCGCGGACATCATCACCAGTACCGACCCCGTCGGGCTGGTGAACAAGATCGCCGACGAAATCCGGGGCCTTCCCGGTGTCGCCTCGGTGCCGCTGGCGACCCCGAATCCCAAGGGCGACACCGGCATCATCCAGGTGATCCCCTCGACCGCGCCGGACTCCGCGCAAACCGACGACCTGGTGGCCCGGCTGCGCGGGCAGGAACAGCATTTTCTCGACGTCTACGGCACGCAGACCGCGGTCACCGGGATCACCGCGGTCGGTATCGACGTGTCCACGCAGCTCGGCGACGCCCTGCTCCCGTTCGGGATCCTGGTCGTCGGGCTCTCGCTGATCCTGCTGGCAATGGTGTTCCGCTCGATCTGGGTACCGATCAAGGCGACCGCCGGGTTCCTGCTCTCGGTCGCCGCCGCCTTCGGTGCGACCTCGTTCGTCTTCGTGCAGGGACATCTCGCCGATGTCCTCAACGTGACCCACACCGGCAGCGTGATCAGCTTCCTGCCGATCATCCTGATGGGAGTCCTTTTCGGACTCGCGATGGACTACGAGGTGTTCCTCGTCTCGCGGATCCGCGAGGATTTCGTGCACCACGGCGATCCGCACCACGCGATCGAAACCGGGTTCGTCTCCGCCTCCCGGGTGGTGGTCGCCGCAGCCGTGATCATGTTCGCCGTGTTCGCGGCGTTCGTGCCCGAAGGCAGCGCCACGATCAAACCCATCGCGTTCAGCCTCGCCGTCGGCGTCTTCATCGACGCCTTCATCGTCCGCATGACCCTCGTCCCGGCCGTCCTGGCCCTGCTGGGCCGCCGCGCCTGGGGCCTGCCACCCAAGCTCGATCGGAGCTTGCCGGTGTTCGACGCCGAAGGCGACGCGCTCGTGCACGAGCTCAGGCTCGCCGACTGGCCTTCCCCGGACAGCACCGAGGCGATCAGCGCGCACGCGCTCCGCATGGAGGACGACCGGGGCCTGCCGGTCTACGACGGCATCGACCTGCACATACCGGCTGGCGAGATCCTCGTGTTGCACGGTGCCGACGCCTGCGGCAAGACCGCACTGCTCTACACCCTGGCCGGACGGGCCACCAAGTTCACCGGCGACCTCAAGGTACTCGGACGGGTCCTGCCCCAGCACAGCCACGCGCTGCGCCGCGACGTCGCCGTCGTCCCGTGCCGCGACACCGCCGACCCCGCCGGGCAAATCACCACCGCGCTCGACCACGACGCCGGCCTCGTCGTGGTCGACGACGTCGACCTCGTACTCCGCACCGACGTCCGCGACCGGCTGCGTGACCTGCTCGCCGAGCGGCGCACCCACTCCTCGAGCCCCGCGACCTTCGTGCTGACCTGCCAGGACCCCGACCGCATCCGGGACCTGCTCCCAGCGGGAACCACCCGCCTGCACGCCCTCACCGCCACCCAGCCCGCCGAGGTCTCCTGATGCTCAAGCCGTTCGCCAACTCCGCCCGCGCCCTGGCCTCCGGGCCGCTGACCTGGCGCACCTGGACCGGCCTGATCGCCGTCCCGCTCATCATCATGGGCCTGCTCACCTGGGCGTTCTGGGCGCCGGACACCAACCACGGCGCCGCCAAGGCTGCGGTGGTCAACAGCGACGAACCCGTCCAGGTCAACGGCCAGACCATCCCGTTGGGTCGTCAGCTCGCGGGATATCTGACCCACAGCAAGGATTCCGCCTACGACTGGGTGCTCACCGACGCCGACGACGCCGCGGCCGGCCTCGCCGACGGCAGCTACGCCGCGACAGTGACCATCCCGAAGGACTTCTCGGCCCGTGCCACCTCGGCCGCCACGGGCAAACCCCTCGAAGCCCGGCAGGCGCAGCTGCAAGTGCGCACAGCCGACGCCGCCGGTGTCACCGACCCCGGCCTCGCCGACAACATCGCCCAAGCCACCCAACGCACCCTGAACCAGCAAGTCGTCGAGACCTACCTGGACAACGTGTACGTCGGCTTCACCACCATCCACAAGCAGGTCAACCAAGCCGCGGACGGCGCGGCCCAGCTCGCCGACGGCACCGCCCAGCTCGCCCCCGGCGCCAAACAGCTCGCCGACGGATCGGCCCAACTGGCCACCGCCGCCACCCAGCTGTCGGCCGGCGCCGGCCAACTCGCCGACGGCACGGCCCAGCTCGCCACCGGCTCCCGCCAGCTGGCCACCGGGCTGAGCCAAGCCGAGCGCGACACCGCCCAGCTGCCGGCCCTCACCCGCCAGCTCGCGAACGGCGCCGACCAGGTCGCCGACGGCAACGAACAGCTCGCCGCCACCGTCGTGCCGCTGGCCAACCGCATCATCGCCGCGATCGACACCCTGCCCTCGGCCCGCGACGCCGCCCAGCAGTTCCGCCGCCTCGCCGACGACTGCACCACCAACGGCGGCTCCGCGTCCTTCTGCCGCGACCTCCGCCAGGCCGCAGACCGGTTCACCGCCGACGCACAGAAGATCGACAACGCCAAAGCCACCGTCCGGTCCAACGCCGTCAAAGCCCGTGACTCCATTCAGGCGCTGGCCACCGGAGCCCGGCAGGTCGCGAACGGCAACGCGCAGCTCGCGGACAAATCGTCCGCGCTCGCGGCCGGTATCGCCGACGCCGCCGCCGGCGCCCGGCAGCTGAACACCGGCGTCCAGCAGGCCAACACCGGCGCCCGCAAACTCGCGAGCGGAGCCACCCAGCTCGCCGACGGAGCGAACCAACTCGCCACGGGGGCAGGGCAGCTCAACGACGGAGTCATCAAGGTCGACCAAGGTGCCCACCAGCTCGCCACCGAGCTGGACAAGGGCCGCGACCAGGTACCCACCTACACCGACGCCGAACGCGCCCACCTCAAGACCGTCGCGGCCACCCCCAGCACCGCCACGACCGACCGCACACCGATCGGCACCCTGGCACTGACCCTGTTCGCGGTCTTGGCGCTGTGGGCGCTGGCCCTGGCCACCTACATCGTCACCCGAGCCGTTCCCGACGCGGTCCTCACCGCCCGCGAACCGACCTGGAAGATCATCCTCCGAGCCGCCATCCCCGGCGCGACCGCCGCCGCGCTGGCCGCGCTCGCCATCACCGCGATCGCCGTTCCCGTCCTGAAACTCGGTGTCGCAAGCACCGTCGGCTTCCTGCTGATCGCGTTGCTGGCCGCGTCCGCGTTCGTCGCACTCAACCAGGCGGCCACGGCGATCTTCGGCCGCGCAGGGCGGCTCGCGTCCCTGGCCGTGCTGGTCCTGGCCGCGGCGACCGGCATCGTCTCGACGCTGCCGGGCCCGCTGTACACCCTCGCCGACTACCTGCCCACCCACGGCGCGATCCTCGCGCTCCGCGCCGTGGTCACCGACGGCACCGGACTGGCCACCGGCGTCGCCCAGCTCGCCGCGTGGCTTCTCGTCGGCACCCTCGTGTCCATCCTGATCACCGATCGCCGCCGCTACCTGTCAGCCAAGAGCGTCCGGCTCCGCCGCACCCGCCGCCCCTTGACGGCCTGACAGTCGCAGCGCCGACGCCCGCCGAACCGCTAGCCCGATGCCCGTGGCCAGCACTGGCAGTGGGGGTCACCAACGCTGTCCTCGCTCATCGGAGAAGTATCGACACGAGTTCGGCGCGGTCCTCCGGGTTCCACAGCGCCATCGCATCCGACGCTCACAAGGCAACTCGGCTTCAAACACGACAGGCCCGAAGGAATTGCCGTGAAATCGCAGTCCGCACTATGCAGACTGTGAAAATGCCCAAGAGGAACGCGCTCCCACCGCTGACGGCGGAGCAGGTGGTGCAGCTGCAAGACGATCTGCTCGCCAACGCGGACCGCCTGCTGACGTCGGCTCTCGTTGTCCTCGACGCCGGCGGCCTCGGCCTGGCCCGATCCCTGGCCATCTTGGGCCTGGAGGAGTCCGGTAAGGCGATCGCCATCCACGAAAGGCGTGTCGAGATCGCTTACGCCCCGGAAGGCGAACCGTTCGTCGACAGCAACCTCGCCAAAATTCCTCGTCCAAGAGAAGTACTGGTTCGACACACAACCACCCGACATCGGCGAGCACCTGGACTGGCTGGGAGAAATCGACGAGTGGGCCCGTAAGTACAACAGCTTCAAACAACGCGGGTTCTACGTAGATGTCGTCGAGGACGAGGGCATACTCACGCCGAACTCGGTGGTGGATGAGGAATCACTGCGCCAAGTCATCGGGCATGTCCACCAGATCGGGTGGCAACTGCGACTGGGTGAGCACATCGTCGCCAAGCAGCAAGCAGAGATGGCGGAATCGATTCCTTCGGCTACCGAAGACAGGATCGAGCAAGCGCGGAGAAGGTACGGCAGCTTGCCAGGCATCGATGCCGATGTCGTCGACGAGATCATCCGCTTACGCCGTGCGGGTAAGCAGGGCACTAGCCTCAACAACGACGCCTACCGGCTCCGGCTACCCGGACCGGGAAGCAATCCTTTCGCCACTATGGGGAAACCCGGCTACGAGGCCGAGACTCGTGAACTTCTGAGACTGGCCGGGAAGTCTGGCCTCCTCGCCCAAGCGGCGGACGACGCCATCAACCCGAGCGATTGATCAAGAAGCCGGTCGGGCTTCGACACCATCCAACAGCCGCAGGAGCAGATCGGCCAACAGGACCGCATCGCTGGCGACCGCCGGGTCTTCGAACTCGACGGCACGGTGCGACGTCGGGTTCTTGAACATTCCGATGGCCCCCTTGAAGAGATTCAGCATCGCCTGCTGCTCACCCGGCTCGGCATTGGAGTCGACCAGAACTCCCGGGATCCCGGGCGCGAAGGCTTTGTCGATCAATTTGGTGCCCAGGTCCGAGTCCGACGCGCCGGTGAGGTCTCGGACGCGGATCTCCACCTCTCGCATGGCCACGAACACGGCGACGTCGTACTCGCCGAGCATGAATTGCTGCTCGACCAGTTGGGCGATACGCGGGTGCAGCGACAATCCCCAGCCGCTCGGCCGCAGCGAGCTTGCCGACGCCGTACCGCAGCGTCTCCTCGCCCAGACGGCTCACTACGTAAGCGTCTGCAGACGGCTGCGACGGATCGCGCACGACCAAGCCGTGAGTCATCGACCAACTCCAGCCTTCCGACAGCGCGCGGCCGACTTCACGATCCCGAGCGGTTCCGCGCTGCTCGGCACTTCGCATCCAGTTCTGCCAGTTCCAGCCATCTCCAGCCTTGTAGTCGCGCAAGATCAACAAGGCGAGCGCGTCGATCGGCAGGGCCAGCGTCTCGGCTCTCGGCCGCGTCCAGGTCATCGGAGTTCAGGATCCTCTCGTCGTCGCGCCCTACCGTCGTCGACCAAGTCGACCTTGTTTCGGAAGGCGCAACCGCGCCGCATACGCCTGACCGCTCCAGCGGCTTACGCCGTCGACTTCGAGGCCCCTGGGCTGAGTAGCTACCGCAGCCGCGCCAGACCGGACACACCTGCCGACCTCACAACCTGGACTGCGTACGCCAGGACTACAGCCGGGCAGCGGCGGACGGGGCACGCTACGCCACCGGTGGCGAACTCCATTCCGGCAACCTCCGAACCCGCAGCGTTACCGTCTTGCCGCAGAACCAGCCGATCAACAGGTCATCGCAGCCGACCCCGATGGACCCATGGTCGTCCGTTGGACGATCGTCAAGATAGACACTGAATCGCCCACCCATGGGTAGCAAAAAGCCCAGGTCACCGACCTGGGCTTTGCTCCCCCGCTTGGACTCGAACCAAGAACCCTCCGGTTAACAGCCGAATGCTCTGCCAGTTGAGCTACAGGGGAATGTCGCTCACTTCCGGTGCCGGTCTCTCCGACCGACGAGAAGAACTTTAGCCCATGCCCGCTCCGCCGCTCGCACCCACCCCCCACTTAGCGCAACCGCCCCCCTCGGGCCGTTTTCCTGGACAATGGACAGTCGGACGACCTACGGACGGAAGGCGTGGACGCGGATGAAGAAGTTCCTGCTGGGGGCAGGCCTGGGGTACGTGCTGGGCGCCAAGGCAGGCCGGGGGCGGTACGAGCAGCTCGTGCGCACCTACCGCCGGGTCGTCGACCACCCGATGGTCCAGGGGGCCGCCGGGGTCGCGCGCGCCAAGATCAGCGAGAAGGTGCGGCGCTAGACGCGGGCGACGAAGAAGATCCTGCGGAACTCGAACCACGTCGTGCCGTCGGCGCGGGCCGGGTAGGCCGCGGCCAGGCGCGGGGCCAGCTCGGCGCGGAACTGCTCCCATTCGGCGTCCGGCAGCGCCGCCCGGATGGGACGCAGGGCCGTTCCGGTGATCCATTCCAGCACCGGTGACGACCCCCGCAAGGGCTGGACGTACGTCGTTTCCCAGGCGTCGACGCCGCAGCCCGCGTCGGCCAGGAGGTTCGCGTACTCCAGCGGGCTCGAGACCGCGTCGTCCTCGCGCAGGACGACCTCCGCGAGCCGGGACGACCAGGCCGGGGACGCCGCCAGCTCCCGGGTCAGCGCGTGCGAAGGCGCGGCGAAGTTGCCCGGCACCTGGATCGCCAGGTAGGCGCCCGAAGGCAGCGAAGAGACCCAGCGGCGGAGCACCGCGCCGTGGTCCGGCACCCACTGGAGGACGGCGTTCGACACCACGACGTCGGTGTCCGGCGCCGGCGTCCAGTCGCGGACGTCGAGCACCGTCGCGTCGAGGCCGCGAGCCCGCGCGGCGGCCACCATTTCGGGTGAACTGTCACTGCACTCCAGCGCCGCCGAGGGCCACCGGTCGCGGAGGGAGACCGTCAGGTTGCCGGGCCCGCAGCCCAGGTCGACAACGCGCCGCGGAGCAGTGGCGCCGATGCGGGAAACCAGGTCGTAGAACGGCCGGGCCCGCAGGTCGGCGTAGTCGAGGTACTTGTCCGGATCCCACACGGCAGCCTCCCGGTAAACAGTACGCCTGTACTGAGTACGAGCGTACTGCTATTCGGCGGGGTTGACCAGCTTCGCGGCGACCTGCTCGGCGATGGCCGCCACCAGCTCGACGTCGGTGCCGGGGTCGGGCCGGACCTGCAGGACGCTGCCGTCGCGCCCGGGCACCTTGCGCTGCACGAACCACGCGCCCCCGGACCCGATCTCCTGCCGGTGCCGCGACCGGATCGAGCCCTCGACGCGCTGGTAGGCCTCGCGCGGCACCTTGCCCGGCACCGGCAGCCGGAACCGGACCGGCGGCAGGTCGGCCAGCACGACGGCCGTGCCCGCGGTGCCGGCCTCGGACGACTCCGTCAGCGTGAACACGCCGTCCGCCCAGGCCGCCTTGGCGATCAGGTGCCAGCCGACGCGGCGCGCGCCGTCTTCGCCGGGGACCCACAGCCCCAGTGGCGTCACGACCAAGTGGCCGCCGCCCTCGACCGGGGCGCTGTCGACGACGTCCTCACCCGGGTCCAGCGCACCCGCGAAGTCCGCGGGCGTGCGGTCCCCCAGCAACCGGCGCAGGAAGCCCATGTCAGCTCCACGTGCTGGCGGCGGCCTGCTCGCCCAGCGACTTCTTGTACTGCTCGAGCGCGACGAGGTCGCCGAACAGCGCGCGGTAGTCGTCCGGCGCTTCGACCGGCGAGAGCCGCTGCAGCTTCCCCTTGATCTCGGCGATCTGCCGGCCGACGAGCCCCTCCTGCAGCCGGGCGAGGATCGACGAGATGTACCGGGAGTCGACTTCGTCCTTGGCCTGCAACGGTTCCACGGCCAGTTCGGAGAGCACGCGCCGGACCGTCCCTTCCGGACAGTGCGGAGCCGCCGCGTCCAGCAGCGCCGGGCCGGTCAGCCCCGAGCCCGCGCCGCCCGCCTTCAAAACCGCCTCGTGCACCGCGACGTACACCGGGTGCGTGAACGCCTCCAGCGGCAGCGCGTCGTACTCCGGCCCGGCGATCGCGGGCTGCTGCAGCGCGGCCTTCAGCGCCTCGCGCTGGACGGCGAACCGCGGGTCCTTCGGCGCCGGGCGCGCGACGTCCTGGGCCGCCGGGGCCGCCGGAGCCGGGGCACCGGCGCGAGCCGGCTGCTTCAAGGGCGCACCGCCGCGCCGGTCGGTCGCGCCCGCGCTGCCGCGGACCCGGTTGACCACCTGGGCGACGTCCTGCCAGCCCACCCACCAGGCGAGCTTCGACGCGTAGCCGTCGCGGGCCGCGCGGTCCTTGATCGACGCCACCATCGGCACGGTCTTCTGCAGGGCCGCGACCTGGCCGTCGACCGAGTCGAGGTCGTAGTTCTTGAGCGTGCTGCGGATGACGAACTCGAACAGCGGGGTCCGCCGCGCGACCAGGTCCTTCACCGCGCTGTCGCCCTTGGCCAGGCGCAGCTCGCACGGGTCCATGCCGTCCGGCGCGACCGCGATGTACGTCTGGCCGGCGAACGTCTGGTCCCCCTCGAACGCCTTCAGCGCGGCTTTCTGGCCGGCTTCGTCGCCGTCGAAGGTGAAGATCACTTCGCCGCGGAAGGCGTCGTCGTCCATCATCAGCCGGCGAAGCACCTTCATGTGGTCTTCGCCGAACGCCGTGCCGGACGACGCGACCGCCGTCGGCACGCCCGCCGCGTGCATCGCCATCACGTCGGTGTAGCCCTCGACCACGACCACCTGGTGCCGCTTCGCGATCTCGCGCTTGGCCAGGTCGAGGCCGAACATGACCTGGGACTTCTTGTAGATCGGCGATTCGGCGGTGTTGAGGTACTTCGCCGAGATCCGGTCGTCGTCGAACAGCCGCCGGGCGCCGAAGCCGACCACGTCGTTGCCGACGTCGCGGATCGGCCAGACCAGCCGCCGGTGGAACCGGTCCATCGGGCCGCGCTGGCCCTCCTTGGACAGGCCCGCGGTGAGCAGCTCCTTGACCTCGAAGCCGCGGTTGAGCAGGAACTTCGTCAGCTTGTCCCAGCCGCCGGGGGCGTACCCGCAGCCGAACGTCTTGGCCGCGGCGGCGTCGAACCCGCGCTCGGACAGGAAGTCCCGCGCGGCACGCGCCTCGTCGGTGACCAGCTGCTCGGCGTAGAACTCCTGCGCGGCGCGGTGCGCCTCGACCAGCCGGGTGCGGCTGCCGCGGTCGCGCTGGATCGTCGCGCCGCCGCCTTCGTAGGTGAGCCGGATGCCGACCCGGTCGGCCAGCCGCTCGACGGCCTCCACGAACGAGATCAGGTCGATCTTCTGGATGAACTTGATGACGTCGCCGCCCTCGCCACAGCCGAAGCAGTGGAAGGTGCCGTGCGTCGGGCGGACGTTGAACGACGGGGTCTTCTCGTTGTGGAACGGGCAGAGGCCCTTCAGGCTGCCCCCGCCGGCGCGGCGCAGCGCCACGTACTCCCCGACGACCTCGTCGATCCGGTTCCGCTCGCGCACCTCCGCGATGTCGCTCTCCCGAATCCGTCCTGCCACGTCACCCACTCTAGTCTCGCCCGTTGCGGCACACTCGGGGCATGGTCTCCACGCCCACCGCCCAGGACACGTTAGCCGCGGAGTTCGCCGAGCACCGCGGCCACCTGATCGGGGTCGCCTACCGGCTGACCGGCACCCGCGCCGACGCCGAGGACGCGGTCCAGGAGTCCTGGCTGCGCCTGGCGGGGCTCGACGACGCCGGCCGCGCGGCCATCCGCGACCTGCGCGGCTGGCTGACCACCGTGGTCGGCCGGATCTGCCTCGACCGGCTGAAGTCGGCCGCCGCGCAGCGCGAGAAGTACGTGGGCAACTGGCTGCCGGAGCCGGTCGTGACGCCGTTCGGGCAGCCGGTGAGCGAGGACCCGCTCGACGTCGCCGTCCGCGACGACGGCCTCCGGATGGCCGCGCTGGTCGTGCTCGACAAGCTGACGCCGGAGCAGCGCGTCGCGTTCGTGCTGCACGACGCCTTCTCGGTGCCGTTCTCCGAGATCGCCGGCGCGCTCGGCGTCTCGGTCGAGGCCGCGCGCCAGCACGCGTCCCGGGGCCGCAAGGCGCTGGCCGACGCCGACCCGGCGCCGCGCGTCCCGCTGGAGGACCAGGCGAAGATCCTCGAGAAGTTCGTCACCGCGCTGCAGCAGGGCGACATCCGCGCGATGACCGAGCTGCTCGCCCCGGACGTCGTGCTCATCGGCGACTCGGACGGCAAGGGCCGCACCGCCCGCCAGCTCATCGTGGGCCCGGACAAGATCGCCCGGTTCTTCGTCGGCCTCACCCACAAGTACGCACCCGGCATGGTCGAGCGGGGGGCGCCCGTGCTGGTCAACGGCGACCTCGGCATGTACCTGCCGCCGATGCCGGGCCGGGAGGGCTTCCTGGCGCTGGACGAGCACGTGCAGTCGGTCAGCATCCGCGACGGGAAGATCGTCGCCATCTACGACGTCGTCAACCCCGACAAGCTGACCCGGATCACGCGTCCCGGAGCCGGGTCTTCGTGATCCCGGCGGCGAGCACGAGCACGGCGAAGGCACCGAAGTAGGCCAGCGCCCAGCCCGGGCCCAGCGGCGAATCGGACAGGACGCCGGCATTGCCGCCGTCGCGCCCGGCGTTCGCCCCGCCGGTGCCGCTGAGGAACTTCGTGGCGGCGTTCAGCGGCAGCCACCGGTGGATCGCCTGCCCCGCCCACGGGATCAGCTGGACGACGTTCTCCGCCATCAGCGGGTAGCCGACGAGCAGCGCGACCGCGCCGGCCGTGTGGCGCACGAGCAGCCCGGCGCCGACCCCGGCGACCGCGGCCAGGGCGAACACCGGGCCGGTGCCGGCGACGATCGTCCAGTCCGCGCCGCTGTCCAGGGCGAGGTCGGCGTCCGGGGCGAGGACGCGCGCGACCAGCCACGCCGCGAAGGCGCCGGCCTCGCCGAGCACGAACGCGTACCCGGCCACCAGCACGGCCTTGGCCAGCAACACCGGTGTCCGGCTCGGCACGGCCTGGAAGGTGCCGTGGATCGTGCCGGAGTGGTACTCGCCGGTCACCGCGAGCCCGGCCAGCACCAGCACGGCGACCAGGCCGAGCTGGAAGCCGAACTGGGTGCTCGCGACGGTCGGCGGCAGCCGTGACTCGGTGGCCGTCAGCGCGGTGAGCGCGGCCGGGGCCACCAGCGCGGCCACCGCGAAGAGGCCACACGTCCAGGGCGTGGCGATGCTGAAGAGCTTGATCCGCTCGGCGGCGACGAGGTGCATGCCCGGAACGGTCCCGCGGGAGACCCCGGCGGCGCGTCCCACCGGGGTCGGGTTCGGGAGGTCCTACGGGAGCGGGACGCGGCAGGCGTCGCCCGAGGTGAAGCCCTGGTCGACGATGCCGAGCGCGCTGTTCATCCGGGCCCGCGAGTTCTCCAGCGCGATCTGGTAGGTCAGCTCGACGACGCCGTCGCGGCCGAACTCGCGCTCGAGTTCGGCGACCTGCTCGTCGGTCACGGTGACCTGGTCGCCGGACATCGCGTCGGCGTAGGCGATCGCCAGGCGTTCCTGACGGCTGAAGGCGGGCGAAGCCGCGTAGTCGTCGATCTTCTTGAGCCGCTCGACGTCCAGGCCGTCGTGCTTCTGCAGCATCGTGCCGAAGTCGACGCACCACGAGCAGCCGATCCTGGTCGCGACGCGGTAGACGGCGAGTTCGCGCACGTTCGCCGGCACCTTCTTCGACGCCCGTTCGGCCAGCATCTCGTGCACCGCGTAGGTGCGGAGCAGGGCCGGGTGGTGGGCGGCGACGGCCATCGGCTCGGGCACCGCGCCGTAGCGGCGGCCCGCGAACCGGTACATCAGCTTCAGCACCAGGCCGGCTTCGGACGTCTTCTTCGCGGGGATGCGAGGCATCTGGACTCTCCTTCGTTCGCGGTCACGAAGGGGACGAGACCGCCTCGGAAGACGTGACAGCGGGCGCCGTGAGCCACGCCACCAGCAGGATCGCGGCCGCGGCGGCGAACACCACGGTGAGGCCTGCGGCGTCGAGCCCGCCGGTCGTGACCAGCGCGAGCCAGCCGAACACCGCGGCGCCGGCGAGCCCGCCGCCCTGACGGGCGAAGGTCAGCGAACCGAGCGTGACACCCATCAGGTCCCGCTTCGCGCGAGTCTGGCCCAGGACGGTGTACGCGGACGTACAGACCGCGAAAGCCGCACCGATCGCGAAGAGCCCCGAAGCGAGGAGCCAGGGCGTGCCGCCCAGCGCGGCCGCGACGGCGACCGCGGCGAGCCCGGCCGTGCCGAGCAGGCAGCCGAACCGGCCCCACGCCGCCATTTCCGGGCGTTTCCGGGCCAGCGCGGCGAAGGACGCGGACAACACGAGCTGACCGGCGGTCATCGCGACGAGCAGCACGCCGGTCCCGGCCGCGTCCGCTCGTAACGCCGCCACCAACGCGACGTAGGTGAAGGTGCCGTAGAGCCCGGCGCCCGCCAAGGCGTTGACGACGACTGCGCGTGCCAGAACGGTGTCGGCGAAGACCCTCGGCGAGATCAGCGGACTCTTCACTCGCCGCTGCCTGCGCACGAACAGGAACCCCGCGGCCACGGCGGCTCCACCGAGGATCGGCGTCCACAGTGGACTGCGAGCGAGGCCGTCGAACGTGCCGAGCGCGACCACCGCCGAGCCCGCGACCACCAGCAGGACGCTGCTCCCGGCGTCGAACTCCTCCTGCGTGCGCCGCGGTTTCGCGGGCAGGCCGCGCAGGCCGAGCACGAGGGCGGGCACGCACAGCGGCAGGTTGACCAGGAAGATCCACCGCCAGCCCGGGCCCGCCGCGAGCAGCCCGCCCAGCGGCGGCCCGCCCAGGGTGGCCGCGGCGAAGACGGCCGTCTGCCAGCCCTGGCGGCGCAGCAGCTCGTCGCGGTCGAACAGCTCACCGAGCCCGCTCATCGCCGTGACGACCAGGCCGCTCCCGCCCACCCCCTGCAGGGCGCGGGCGGCGATCAGCGACCCGACGTCCGACGCGGCGGCGCACCACGCGGAGGCGGCGGCGAACACCAGGACCGACGCGGCGAAGGAGCGCCGGCGGCCGTAGAGGTCGCCGAGCCTGCCGTGCAGCGGCGTCGCGACGGTGAGCGTGAGCAGCCCGGCGGCGGTCACGGCGACGAGCCCGGTGCGGGCGTGCAGGTCGGCGCCGATCGACGGGAGAGCCGCCGTGACGATCAGGCCGTCGAGCTGGGCCATGGCCATGCCGAGCAGGAGGCCGGCGAAGGCGAGGTTCCGAGATGCGTGCATAAAGCACACGTTATAACGTGCCTTATGCACACATCAAGGTCGGGCGGTCCGGCTCTCTTCCGGCTCGTCCGGCACTGGGCGCGCCAGTGGGCCCCGGACGTCGTCCAGCGCTTCGACGCGGACGCCCCGCCGGCGTGGACGGTGCCGAACCTGTTCGTCATCCAGGCGATCGACGGCGCGACGGGCGACGAGGTGACTGTCGCGGACGTCGCCCGCCAGCTGGGCATCGACCGCTCGGTGGCGAGCCGCATGGTCGGCGAAGCGGGTCGAGACGGCTTCGTCGTGCGCTCGACTTCGCCCCGCGACGCGCGGCGCGCGGTCCTGACACTCACCGAAGCCGCGAAGGAGTTCCTCGCCGCTTCGCAGGCCCACCAGCGGCAGGCGTTCGAGGCACTGGTGGGCCACTGGGCCGAGGAAGACCGCGAGCGCTTCGCGGCCTACTTGAGCCGCCTCGCGGACGAGGTCCTCGGCTAACCCTCCTCGAGGATCGCGTTCAGCGCTTCCCAGGCGTGCCAGGCCCGCGTGACGCCGAACTGGCCCAGGAACCGCAGCGCGGCCCGCACGTCCTCCGGCGACGCGCCACCCCGCCGCGCGCGGCCGACGTGCGTGCGGAACGTATCGGCCAGCGTCTGGTAGTGGACGTCGACGCTCATGCTGACCAGGCCGCGCTCGCGCTCGGAAAGCGTCCCCGGCCCGTGACCGGTGCGCATCCGCGACTGGAGTTCGAAGTACTCGCGGAACTGCGGATCCAGTTCGTCGATCCGGGCCCTGGTCGCCTCCGGAAGCGGGCTGGGCCCGGTCGTCAGCAGCTCGGGCGCCAGCAGTTCGGCCTCGTGCGGGGGGGATGCCGAGCTCCGCTTCGAACTCGGCGATCCGCTCGATCCCGGCCGTCGCGACGTGGTAGCCGCAGTCGTAGGAGACGAACCGCAGCAGCGCGCGGATGTCCGAAGTGGACACTCCAGCGGCCAGTCCGGCCCGTACATGAGCCGTGAAGGCCGAGCCGAGACTGCCCTGGCAGACGTCCGCCGTGACGCCCAGGAACGTCTTCTCGCGTTCGGTCAGCTCGGGGATCGAGCCGGCGAACTTCGCGCTGGCGCCGGCCATCTGCGCGAACACCGGGTCCAGCACAGCCGATTCGGTGGTGGTCAAGGTGGTGCTCCCTCAGTTAGTGAACATACGTAGCGCTACAGCTGTAGTGCAAATTACGCTACACCTGTAGCGCAATGGGTGTCCAGCTACACTGGGGCGACCATGACCGAACCCCGACGCCGTCCCAACGCCCGCGGCAAGGGCGAGCTGCTGCGCGACGAGATCGTCACAGCCGCCGTGCGGATGCTGGACGAGCTGGCCGACGACGAAGCGCTCTCCCTGCGGGCCGTCGCGCGCGAGGTGTCGATCGCCGCGACGTCGGTCTACCTGCACTTCCCCGACCGCGACGCGCTCGTGCTGGCCGCCATGCAGCGCTGCCACGACGAGCTCGTCAGCACCGGCGACGCCGCCGCGGCGGCCGCTTCGGACCCGGCGGACGCGCTGCGTTCCCGGATCCTCGCGCAGGCCGAGTGGGCGCAGGAGCACGCCGGGCTCTACAAGGTGCTGCACGAAAGCGCGGTCCACCGGCGCCACGGCATGCCGTTCAAGGAGGTGATGGTCGCGCGCACCACCGAAGCCGTCCAGCGGTGCATGGACGCCGGCCTGGCGCCCGCGGACGACGCCGCGACCGTCGCCATCGACCTGCGGACCGCCGTCAACGGCATGCTCGCGCAGCGCATCAACGAGCCCGACCTGCCGTGGCCGCCCGCCGTCGAGCAGCTCGACCGGTTCCTGGTGAAGCTGGTCGGCCTGGACTTGTGATCAGGCCGCGAACCGGCTTGGGTGCTCGGGTATGAACCCGGGTTTCCCAACGGTGATCCCGCGGCTGGTGGTGCGCGACCTCGTCGCCGCCGTCGCGTTCCTGCGCACGGTCTTCGGTGCCACCGGCGAGGCCGAAGGCGGCCGGCCCGCCGAGATCCGCATCGACGACTCGCTCCTGATGGTCTCGGCCGAGGGCGAGCGGGAGCTGTTCCCCGCGTTCCTCCACGTCTACGTCACCGACGCGGACGCGACGTACCGCCGCGCCCTCGACTGCGGCGCGACCAGCCTGGAGGCCCCGGCGAACACGCCCTACGGCGACCGGCGGGCGATGGTCCGCGACCCGTTCGGCAACGTCTTCCAGATCGCGCACCGCCGTGCCTGACCGCGTGCCGCGGCTGCGCCAGGTCGTGCTCGACGCGACGGACGCCCCGGCGCTGGCCGAGTTCTACCGGCGGCTGCTGGGGTTCTCCTACCGCCCGGGCGACGCCGCCGGCTGGCTGGTCCTGCTCGACGCGTCCGGCGTGCCACGGCTGGCGTTCCAGCAGGTCGCGTCGCTCCCGCCGCCGACGTGGCCCACCGGTCCGCGGCCGCAGATGATGCACCTGGACCTGACCGTAGAGACGCGCGCGGAGCTGGACGAGCAGCACTCGCGCGCGCTCGCGCTGGGCGCGCGGCTGCTGGCCGACGAAGCGGACGATCCCGAGGAGCCGTTGCGGGTCTACGCCGACCCGGCGGGTCACCCGTTCTGCCTCTTCGTCGGCCCTACTCCCCCGTGAGGCCGTCGATCGACTCGCGGATGAGGTCGGCGTGACCGTTGTGGCGGGAGTACTCCTCGACCATGTGGACCAGGATCCAGCGCAGGCTCACGGTCGTGCCGTCCCGCAACGGGCGTTGGGCCGGCTGGGAAAGATCGCCGTTCTCCAGGGCTTTCGCGGTGAGTTCGCGGGAGCGGGCGACGGCCGCCTCCCAGAGCGCGCGGAGCTGCTCCGGGGTGTCGTCGGCGGCGGAATCCCAGTCCCAGTCGGCGTTCGCCGCCCAGTCCACCGTGTCGAACGGCGCCGTGTGCGCACGGCCGAACAGCACCCGCGAGAACCACTGGTCTTCCACGTAGGCGAGGTGCTTCAGCATGCCGCCGAGCGTCATCGTGGCCGGCGGGTGCGTCGCGCGCAGGCCGGCCGCGTCCAGCCCGGCGCACTTCCAGGCGAGCGTCGCGCGGTGGAAGTCGAGGAAGCCGAGGAGGGTGGCGGTTTCGTCACCACCGGCGGGCGGCTCGGGCCGGCCCTGTTCGTCCACTGAGCTCACGGGCGCCGACTCTACCGAAATTGTCGGTGGGGTCCGCTAGGTTCCGATCATGGCTGAATTCGTACTGGTGGCAGGGGCTTGGCTCGGCGCGTGGGCCTGGGACGACGTGGTACCGGCGCTGCGCGCGGCCGGGCACGGCGCCCATCCGGTGACGCTGTCGGGCCTGGCCGAGCGGAGCTCGGTACCGGCCGGGCAGGAGACGCACGTCCAGGACATCGTCGACGTCGTGGAGGGTGGCGACCTGTCCGACGTCGTCGTGGTCGGGCACAGCTACTCGGGAATCCCGGTGGGCCAAGCGGCCTCACGGATCGGAGGGCGGCTGAAGCGGGTCGTGTTCGTGGACTCGAACGTCCCGGCGGACGGCGAGTCGTTCACGTCGTTCTGGAGCCCTTCGCAGGTCGCGGAGCTGACCGACCACGGCTTCTGGCCACCGTTGGCTGCGGAAGACTTTGCGGGACAAGGACTTTCGGACGCTTCGATCGCCCGGATCGTCGGCGGTGCGACCCCGCACCCGGCAGCGTCGTTGACGGAACCGGCTTCGGTGAAGGGTTCGCTGGCCGACCTCCCGGCGACGTACATCAAGTGCCTCCTCGACGGCGACACCCCGAGCCCGGACGTGGCGGAGCTGCTGAAGAGCGACCGGTGGGAGCTGGTGGAGATGGAGACGGGCCATTGGCCGATGGTGTCGCAACCGGCGGAACTGGCCCGGATCCTGCTGGCGGTCGCATGATCGGTCAGGGACGGGCCGAACCGGCTCACATCCCGAGAGCGGCCACCGCCCCGGCGATCCCGCCCTCCGGCCGCGCGACAGGTCAGGGCGGGCTCGCGCCCCTGCCGAACCCACCCACCTCCCGCGAACGGCAGCCACACCGGCGAGCCGCCCTCCGGCCGCGCGACACGTCAGGCCGGACCCGCGACCCGGCCGAACCCACCCACCTCCCGCGGGCGGCCACCGACCCGGCGGCCCCGCGCACCAGTCGCGAGACAAACCAGGCGGGCGGCAACCACCCCGGCGTTCCCGCGCACCATTCGCGGGACAAATCAAGCGGGCGGCCACCGACCCGGCATGGGCGTCAGGGCGTCAGGGCGTCAGCGGGCGCACGTCCCAAACCCACACCCCGCCGACGAACTCCGCCGGCTTGCGGAGCAGCAGCTCCACAGTGGACTTGAGCGCTTCCTGGTTCTGCCGCGGGCCGACCACCAGCACGTCGGCGTTCCAGTACCGCAGGTCCGCCAAGGCCTGCGTGCGATCGGCTTCCGTGACCTCCGCGGCCTGGCCCGTCTTCTCCACCTCGGCGAACAGGTCCGAGGTCGGGCGCGGCACGGCGCCGTAGCGGCCGCGGCGGTCGTCCGGGGAGGTCGGGCCGACGAAGTAGCCCTCCGGCATCGGGTAGCCGAGGCCGGCGTCGACCTGCCAGTGCAGGGGCTCGGCCTCACCCGTGCTCGGGAGCGGCACCGGCACCAGCGAGCCGCCCGGGGCGACGTACTGGCGCCAGATGCCGTCGGCGAAAAACGGCGGCGAGAGCGGGCGTTCGTGCGTCACCAGGGCGGTCGGCGCGATCGGGAGGAGCACCGCCACCACCGCGCCGATCCAGATCATGCGCAGCGGGAAGCGTTGCTTGCCTTCGAGGAGCTCCGGCTGCTCGGCCGCCGCCGTCCAGACGCGGTGCGTCGCGATCGCCAGGAGCCCGCCCACCACCGGGATGCAGCCCATCGCGAGCCGGGACTCGAGCAACGAGTCCAGCAGCGGCAGCTGCCCGAGCCACTTCCACGGCCCCGGGATGCCGGTGTCGTCGTGCGCCACCGTGATTTCGATGCCCAGCGAAAGGAGCGCCATCACGTACATCGTGATCGCCAGCGCTCGCGAGACGACGTCGCGCCAGAGCCAGATCGTGAGCATCACCATCAGCACGATCAGCGGCCAGCCGAAGAACGCGTTCTCCTCCGTGCGGTTCATCGACACGTCGGCGGCCGCCTCGGGCGAGCCGGCGATCGACTGCGTCGCGAAGCGCGTGAACGCCGCCGTGTCGTTGCCCGCCGAGCCGTGCAGCAGCGAGTGGAAGCTCTGCGGGCCGAAGAACTGCCAGTACAGCGGGAACCCGGCGATCAGCAGAGCGACGACCGCACCGACGCCGACCCCCTTGGCCAGCGGCGCCAGCATGCCGCGGATCTCGGCGCGGTGCGGGATCAGGTAGGCGATCGCGAAGACGAGGAACGTCAGCGCGAAGATCGCCAGCGGCTCTTCCCCGAGGAGGATCTGCCACGCGACGAGCACGCCGAGCACGATGCCGTTGCGCACCGGGCGCTCGCCGTGCGCGATCTGGATCGTCTTCAGCGCGATGAACGGCAGCACGAACAGCACGACGAAGTTCGGGTGCGCGTTGCCGTGCGAGATCATCGGCGGCGCGAAGCCGCAGAACGCGCCGCCGATCGCGGCCGCCGTGCGGTTGGGCACCAGGTGGCGGGAGAACACCCAGTACCAGCCGGTCGCGGTGCCCGCGAGGCCCGCGGTGAGCACGATGGCCCAGGTCAGCGTCGCGCCGAAGGTCAGCGTGATCGGCGCGAGCGGGATGTTCAGGCCGAACATCGCCGCGTTCGCCGCCATGTTCACGCCGAGTGGGTAGTTCTGCAGGTCCGTCGTGAACGGGTTCTGGAAGTGCAGGACGGCCTTCGCGACGACCGTCGAGTACCACTCCCACTGGCTCTGGTCGGAGGCGCCGTTCCAGAGGTAGCCGCGCTTGAGGTCGAACCACAGCCCGTTGTAGAGCAGGATCGTGAACAGCAGGAACCCGCCGGTGATCGCGGAGTCCTGCCACGCCCAGCGCTTCGGGCCTTCGGGTGGTTCGGGGGCGGGCGGCACCAGTTCGGGAATCGCTTCGGACTTCAAGCTCACGGTTCGACCACCCTGGCGACGAAGTGGAGGGCCCCGGTGCCGGCGTGCCGGACCAGCAGCAGGAACGGCCGGTCGACCGTGACGGTGACCGGTTCGTCGATGACCATCGAGGTGAGGCGCATGGTCAGCGCGGTCGCCGCGGCGCCCTCGAAGCCCTGCTCGTCCACCCGCAGCACGGCCTGGTGCAGCACCTCGGACACGGTGAGCCGCGGGTCCGGGGAGAGCCCGCTCAGGTCGGCCTCGTCGGTGAACATCGTGGTGACGCCGAGGCCGCGCAGCACGCCGGTGAGCGAGCTCGGGACGTCGAGCGAAATCTTGGGCAGCGCGAGCTCCACGGCTTTCGCGCCGATCCCGTCGAGCAGGCTCGTCAGCGCGGCCTGGTCGAGGGCCGCCTCGGCGTCGGCGAGGTCGCCGTCGGGCAGCAGCACGACGGCCTGCAGCCCGCCCGCCGCGACGAGCTGCACGGCCTGCCAGCCCGCGGCGTGCGCGTAGCCGACGCGCTCGCTGAGCCACATCGTCGGGACGTCCCGGGTCCCGGACGGCGCGTGGAACGGCGCGTCGGCGGTGTTGGCCTCGCGGAAGGGCAGCTTCCACGCCGCCTTGAGGTAGAGCGCGTTGACCAGCACGGCCGCGACGTCCGGGTCGATCGAGCCGGACGGCAGCAGCTCGGGGATGAGCCCGCGCGTGGTGCGCTCGACGTCCTCGTTGATCAGGGTGCGGGCGGCTTCGGGATCCTTCTCGAAGGGCGCGCTCGCGACGGCCGCGCCGGGCCACTCGGCCAGCTCGGTCTTGAAGGAGTCTTCGAGCGGGAGCCGGTCGTCGGCCCAGAGCGTGTTGGCGACGGCGAGCTCGGCTTGTTCGCCCCGGCCCTCTTCGACGAGCTGCGCGGCGTCCCGGAGCAGGGTGGTCTGCTCGTCGGGGTCACCGAGCAGGGCGACGAGCTCCTCGCGGGTCCGTCCCCGGGCGGCCCGCGCGGCCAGGGTCAGCGCACTGGCCACCGAATAAGGCGAGAAACAGGAGTTCGCGCCCCCGGCGCCGAGGGCCGCGTGGACGGCGAGGGCGAACCGGAGGTGGCTGTCCGTGGCCATGCGGGCGAGAGTACCGGAACGGTTCACCCCGCCGGGCGGCCACGCGGAACTCCGCCCACGGGTGACAAATCCCCCACCGCACAGCCCACCACCGAATGCCAGAACCACCACACAACCAGGTCCGCCCCGATCACCTCCCCACGACGGTCGGCCCGCGTGTCTGGAGAGGCATCACCCGTGATTGAGCGGGCATCACGCGTGATCAGCGGGGCATCAAGCGTGATTGAGCGGGCATCACCGCGATGCCCCTCCAGACACGCGTGATGCCCCTCCAATCACGGGTGATGCCCCCACGCACGCGAGAAGACGGGGTTAGCCGTGGTGGAGGCGGGTTACGTGCCAGGAGTACCAGACGTGGGCCTGTGCGTCGGTGAGGGAAGCCACCTGGTCGACCACCACGCGGAGCAGGCCGGCGTCGTCGGGGGCGGTGTTCCAGGCCGGGACGAACAGCGGGTCCAGGGACTCCGGGGCCCGGCGGGCCAGCGCGTGCACCAGCTCCACCAGCAGCTCCCGCTGGCCCTCCTGCATCGCCAGGCGGCGGCGGTCGCTCATCACGTACCGCAGTGCCAGCGCCTTCAGCAGCGCCACCTCGGCCGCGACCTGCTCCGGCACGCACAGCCGGGCCCGGTAGCGCCCCAGCGGGCCCTCGCCGAACTCCGCGCGCGTGCCCGTGACCGCCGCCGTCGTGAAGCGGCCCACCAGCTCGCTCGTCAGGCGCTTCAGCGCGACCTGGGCGCCCGGTGAGCCGTCGGGCTCCGCCGACGCCAGCTCCGCCACCACCGGCAGGGCCAGCAGCTCCTTCGCCGCATCCTCCAATGTGGACACCGACTGGGCCGAGAAGTGCTTGGCCGCCGCCTCGGCGACGGCGGCGCGCTCGTCCGCGTGGGCGAGCACGCGCAGCTTGATCCGGCCGGCCAGCACGCCGTCCTCGACGTCGTGCACCGAATAGGCGACGTCGTCCGCCCAGTCCATGATCTGCGCTTCCAGGCAGATCTGCTCCGCCGGTGCGCCCTCGCGGAACCACGCGAAGACCTCCGCGTCGTCGGGGTAGACGCCGTACTTGGCCATACCGGGCTTGCGCGGCCACGGGTACTTGGTGGTCGCGTCGAGGCACGCGCGGGTCAGGTTGAGCCCGCCGGTCTCGCCGCCGGGACCGAGGAGCTTCGGCTCGAGCCGGGTGAGGATGCGCAACGTCTGCGCGTTGCCCTCGAACCCGCCGCACGCGGCCGCCACCGAGTCGAGCGCGCGTTCGCCGTTGTGCCCGAACGGCGGGTGCCCGATGTCGTGCGCCAGCCCCGCGGTGTCGGCCAGGTCCGGGTCGGCGCCCAGCTCCTCGGCGATGCCACGGCCGATCTGCGCGACCTCCAGGGAGTGCGTCAGCCGGGTGCGCGGGACGCCGGTGACCTCGGCGCCTTCCCCCGGCCCGACCACCTGGGTCTTGCCGGCGAGCCGCCGCAGCGCGGCCGAATGCAGCACACGGGCCCGGTCGCGCGAGAAGGCGCTTCGCCCGTCTTCGCGCGTGCCGGGCAGCGCCGCGCCCTTCGCCGGTTCCGGCAGCAGGCGGGCGGTGTCGTGCTCGGTGTAGTCCACCCGACCAGCCTAAACGCCGCCACTGACAAAAAACTCAACCCAGGAAGGTGGCGAACAGGTCGTCGGCCGGGGTCTTCGTCACCCGGTAGAACAGCAGGGCGCCCGTCTCGCGGACGATGTAGCGGATCTGGGTGACGCGCTCCTGCACGATCGGCCCGCTGTGCGTCGGCGCGGTCCAGGCGTCGAGGCCCAGGTCGTCGGCCATGGTCCGGGCGCGGAAGGAGTGCCACGGGTCGCTGACCAGCACCGCGGTGTGCCAGCTGCGCGCTTCCACCTGCTCGGCGACCGCGCGGAGGCTGCGCAGCGTGTCGCTGCCTTCCCCGACCGCCAAGGTCGCCGACGCCGGCACGCCGTGCCGGGTCAGCCACAGCTGGCCGGCCCGCGCCTCGGTGAAGTTGTCCTCGGCCTTCTTGCCGCCCGTGGTGACGATCGTCTTCGCGACGCCCGAGTCGTAGAGCTGCTTCGCCTTGACCAGCCGCGCCGCGTAGATGTCCGACGGCTTGCCGTTGTACTGGGCCGCGCCGAGCACCACGATCACGTCCGCGTGCGTGCGGTCGTTCACCCGCGCGACCTGCCAGACGCGGAACGCGGTGCCGCCGACGAGCGCGAGCACCATGAGGACCGTGCCGAAGGCGATGCGACGCGCCCAGTTCGCGCGCGTCGGCTTCCTGCGTTCAGCGGTACCCACGGCGCCCATTCTGTCAGAGCCAGCCGCGCTCCTCCGCGACGCGCACGGCTTCGGCGCGCGTCCGGGCGCCGGTCTTGCCGATCGCGGCGGACAGGTGGTTGCGCACGGTGCCCTCGGAAAGGTGCAACGCGCGCGCGACGTCGGCCACCGTGCTGCCGTCCTTGGCCTCCCGCAACACGTCCCGTTCGCGCCCGGTGAGCGGGCTGGCCCCGGTGGCCAGCGACTCGGCGGCCAGCGCCGGGTCCACCACCCGGAGTCCACTGTGGACTCGGCGGACGGCTTCGACGAGCTGCTCGGGCGGGGCGTCCTTGACGACGAACCCGGCCGCGCCGGCCGCCATCGCGCGGGCCAGGTAGCCGGGCCGCCCGAACGTGGTGCAGATGATCACCCGGCACGACGGGAGCGCGGCCCGCAGGTCGGCGGCGGCTTCCAGGCCGTCCTTGCCCGGCATCTGGACGTCGAGCAGGGCGACGTCCGGCTTGGTCTCACGCGCGGCGGCCATCACCTCGTCGCCCGAGCCGACCTGCCCGACGACCTCGATGTCCGGTTCGAGGCCGAGCACGGTGGCCAGCGCGCCGCGCACCATGGCCTGGTCGTCGGCCAGCAACACCCGGATCAAGCGAGTCCTCCCGCGGGTTCGGCGCGCACGGCCGGGGCGGCCGCGCGGGGTTCCGGCAGCGGGATCTCCGCCCGCACCAGCAATCCTCCCCCGGGCCGGGCCGACGCCCGCAGGGTGCCCCCGACCGCGTCCAGCCGCTCGGTGAGCCCGCGCAGGCCGTTGCCCGGGACGACCCCGGTGGCCGTGCCGTCGTCCTCGATCTCCAGCCAGGTGTCGCCCAGCTTGACCGTCACCTGCTTGGCCCCGGAGTGGCGCAGCACGTTCGTCACGGCCTCGCGCAGGACGTATCCGAAGACGCTCTGGAACTCCGGCCGCACGTTGTCGACCGCGTGCGGCAGGTCGGCGTCGATCTCCGCCGCCCGCAACGCCGCCCGCGCGCCGGCGACCTCGGCCGACAGCGACACCTCGCGGTACTCCGAGACGGTGGCGCGGACGTCGGACAGCGCGCTGCGGGTGAGGCTTTCGATCTCGCGGATCTCCTCGACCGTGCGCGGGATGTCGCCCGAGCTCTCCAGCACCCGCCGGGCCAGCCCCGCCTTGACGGTGATCGTGGTGAGGCTGTGCCCGAGCAGGTCGTGCAGATCGCGGGCGACGCGCTGGCGCTCGTTGGTGACGGCGAGGGTGGCGATCTCCTTGTTGGCCAGCTCCAGCCGCCGGATGGCGCGGATGAGGTTGGCCATGAAGAACATCGCCAGCGTCACCGAAGCGACGGTGATCAGGTCGCCGTAGTCGTCCAGGAACTTGCCTTCGACGAGCAGCAGCACCGCCCCGACGAGCAGCGTCGCGACGTCGACGATCACCGCCCACGCGGCCGGGGTCAGGAAGACCATCACCGCGGTGCCGTAGAGCAGGATGAACGGGCTCGCCGAAGTCGCCGCGACCACGCCGAGCCCCAGGACGTTCATCCCGATCCCGAACGCCAGCTTCGCGGTCCGCGGCCGACGGAAGGCGAACGGGAACAGCAGGTAGCAGAGCGCGTAGGCGTAGACCAGCACCCAGATGAGCACCACCCCGGCGTCCAGCTCGGGCCGGGCGGCCAGCGACTTCGTGACCGGGATCAGGAAGGGCAGGAGGAACACCACGCCGGCGATCGGCCAGCGCGTACGGTCCGGGCCGCCGCTGTCCGGGTCGGAGAGCGGGTCCTCCCACCAGGCTTCCTTGCTGTTCAGCCCGAACCGGCGCTGCTCCGACTCCGCCATCCCTCGTCCCCTCCGGCCCTCAAACGCGGGCGCTGTCCTTACGGTAACGCCTGATCACCAGCGCCCCCAGCACGACCGTCCACGCCGCGAGCACGCCCACGGCCGTCGGCAGCGAGACCACCATGTCGGTCGTCACCGCGGGCCGCGCCACCTGCAGCACCCAGTACGTCGGCATGATCTGCGCGACGTCGTGCATCCAGGCCGGCATGCCTTCGAGCGGGATCCACAGACCGCCGAGGAAGCCCATACCGAGGGTGACGATCATGCTGATCGGCTGCATCGTCTCGGGGGTGCCGAACTGCCCGATCAGCAGGCCGAGCAGGACCAGGGGGATGGTGCCGAGCCAGACGCCGGCGAAGATCCGGAACCAGCCCGCCGCGTCGAGGTGCACGCCTTCGACGGTGATGGCCAGCAGCGGCACGAGGACGAGCGCGGGCAGCCCGACGAGCATGCCGGAGATGCCCTTGCCCGCCAGGTAGCCGGTGCCGGTGAGCGGCGTCAGACGCAGCTGCCGCTGCCAGCCGAGCGCGCGTTCCAGGGCGAGCCGGCCGCCGCTGGTGTTGGCCGCGGCGAACGTCCCGAACGTCATCATGTTGATCATGATCACCGCGGCGATCGCGGCGTGGTCCGGCGCGTCCGCCTTGGTGAAGACGTTGGCCTGCAACAGGAACATCAGCACCGGGAACGCGACGACGAAGACCAGGAACCGCGGCTGCCGGAAGTTGCGGCGGATCTCGGTGAACAGGTAGGTGGTCATCGCACGGTCTCCGCGGGCTCGTCGGCGGTCAGGGACAGGAAGGCGCCTTCGAGACCGACAGCGCCGATTTCGACGTCGTGCACGCCCGGGACGGCGGCCTTGAGCGCCCACAGCGTCGCGTCGGAGTCGCCGCTGGAGATGGCGACGCGATCGCCGCGCAGCTCGAACTCCTTGACGCCGGGCAGGGCCGCGATCACGGCTTCGGTGGCGCCCGGGACGGCGGCGCGCAGCGTGCGGCCCCCGGCCAGCGCCCGGACCTCGGCGACCGAACCGTCGGCGACGACGTGCCCCCGCCGCATCAGCACGACGCGGTCGGCGAACTCCTCGGCCTCTTCGAGGTAGTGCGTGGCGAACAGGACCGTGCGGCCGGACTCGGTGAACGAGTACATCGACTGCCAGAACTCGCGCCGCGTCCCGACGTCCATCGCGGCGGTCGGCTCGTCGAGGACCAGCAGGTCGGGGTTGCTGACCAGGGCGACGGCGAAGCGCACGCGCTGCTTCTGGCCCCCGGAGAGCTTGTTCGCGCGACGGCCGGCCAGCTCCTCGACGCCCGCGGCGCGCAGGGCCTGCGCCAGGGGCATCGGCTTGCGGTGCAGGGCCGCGACCATGCCGACGGTCTCCGCGACCGTCAGGTCGTCCATCAGCGCGCCGCCCTGCAGCATCGCGCCGATCAGGCCGGCGCGGACGGCGTCGATCGGCTTCCGCCCGAACACGCGGACGTCGCCGGCGTCGGGCTTGGTCAGCCCGAGGATCATGTCGACGGTGGTGGACTTGCCGGCGCCGTTCGGGCCGAGCAGGGCGACCACCTCGCCCGGGGCGATCGTGAGGTCGACGCCGTCGACCGCGGCCACGTCGCCGTAGTGCTTGCGCAGGCCGGTGAGGTGGACCGCGGCCCCCGCCGCCACCGCCTGGGAGTCTGTTTCTCGCATGCCCCCAGGCTGCCGCCCCGGCGGCCCGGATCCCCAGACCGTGCGTCACCACCTGACCGTGACAGGTGTCAGGGGTATCCGGGCCCCGGGGTGTTCAGCAGCCGATCAGGCGCGCGGCCAGGTACGACTCCAGCTTGTCGATCGCGATGCGCTCCTGCGACATCGAGTCGCGCTCGCGCACCGTCACGGCCTGGTCCTCGAGCGAATCGAAGTCCACCGTGACGCAGTACGGCGTGCCGATCTCGTCCTGGCGGCGGTAGCGGCGGCCGATCGCCTGGGCGTCGTCGAAGTCGACGTTCCAGTGCTTGCGCAGCGTCGCCGCGACGTCCTTCGCCTTCGGGGTCAGGTCGGCGTTGCGCGAGAGCGGCAGCACCGCGACCTTGAACGGCGAAAGCCGCGGGTCGAGCTTAAGCACCACGCGGGTCTCGACCGTGCCCTTGGCCGTCGGCGCCTCTTCCTCGTGGTAGGCGTCGACGAGGAAGGCCATCATCGACCGGCCGACACCCGCCGCGGGCTCGATCACGAACGGGCGGTAGCGCTGCCCGGCCGCCTGGTCGAAGTACGACAGGTCCACGCCCGAGTGGTTCGAGTGCGTCGTCAGGTCGAAGTCGGTCCGGTTGGCGATGCCTTCCAGCTCGCCCCACTCCTGGCCCGCGTTGAACGCGAACCGGTACTCGATGTCGACGGTGCGCTTCGAGTAGTGGGAGAGCTTCTCCTTCGGGTGCTCGTAGTGGCGCAGGTTCTCGGCCTTGATGCCGAGGTCCGTGTACCACTCCGTGCGCTGGTCGATCCAGTACTGGTGCCAGGTCTCGTCCTCGCCCGGCTCGACGAAGAACTCCATCTCCATCTGCTCGAACTCGCGCGTCCGGAAGATGAAGTTGCCCGGCGTGATCTCGTTGCGGAACGACTTGCCGATCTGGCCGATACCGAACGGCGGCTTCTTCCGCGACGTCGTCTGGACGTTGAGGAAGTTCACGAAGATGCCCTGCGCCGTCTCCGGGCGGAGGTAGGCCAGGCCCTCTTCGGACTCCACCGGGCCGAGGTAGGTCTTCAGCATCATGTTGAAGTCCCGCGGCTCGGTGTACTTGCCGCGCGTGCCGCAGTTCGGGCAGGGGACGTCGGACAGGTCGTCCTCGGTCGTCTGCTTGCCGCTGCGCGCTTCGTACTCCTCGGCCAGCTGGTCGGCGCGGAAGCGCTTGTGGCACGACAGGCACTCGATCAGCGGGTCGGTGAACACGTTGACGTGCCCCGAAGCCACCCACACCTGGCGCGGCAGGATCACCGACGAGTCGAGGCCGACGACGTCGTCCCGGCCCTGCACGACCGTCTTCCACCACTGGCGCTTGATGTTGTCCTTGAGTTCGACCCCGAGCGGCCCGTAGTCCCACGCCGAGCGGGTACCGCCGTAGATCTCCCCGCTGGGGAAGACGAAACCACGGCGCTTGCACAGGCTGACTACGGTATCGATGGTGTTCGTGGGCACTCCACGCTCCGGAAGCATGCGGGGACGGTTATCGGACTAGAACCTCAAGGGTATCCGCCGGTGCCCACGTCTTTTCGCGCAGGTTACGGCCGGGACACCAGCGACGCCGTGACGACCCGGTTGTCCTCGTAGCCCTCGCTGCCGCCGACGTACTCGCCACCGCAGGTGACCAGGAGCAGCTTGTGCGGCCCGTCCGGGTCGAACAGCTGCGCCGAGCGCCCGGCCAGCTCCGACTTGTGGATCGTCTCCGTCGCGTCGACGCGGTAGACCCAGGCGCCGCCCGCGGCGTCGGTCAGCTTGACCTCCTGCCCCTGCTTGACCTGCCAAAGCTCGGTGAACGGGCCCTTCTTGCCCTTCCAGTTCACGTGCCCGGACAGCAGCGCGACGCCGTGGTCCGCGCCGAGCTTCGCACCCCACCAGGCGGCCTCGTCGAGGCCTTCGGGGATCTTGAGCGCGCCGGCCTGGTCGAGGTCCTCCTGGACCAGCTCGGCGGTGCCGCCGCCGGGCAGGCTCAGCCGCACGGGCGCCTGCCCGGTGTCCTGCCGCGCCGGCCGGTCCGCGGCGGCGACGGGCGTGGTCGTGCCGTTCGCGACCGCGGGTTCATCCTTTCCGGTGAAGATGAGCAGCGTCGCGACGATCGCCGCGACCACGAACGCGCCGGCGACCCCGACGATCCACCAGCGGCCGGAGCCCTTCTTCCGCTCCGCCGGGTTCCGCTCCTGCATGCGCCTGTGCTCCTTCGCTGGTCGTGCCGTTGCGAAGACAGACATGCGGCGGCGGGCGCGGGAGGTTGCACCGAACCCGGCGCCGCGGCTGGTTCAGGCGGTGGGGCGGGTCACCAGCTTCGCGGTGACCAGGCGGTTCTCGTCGTAGCCCTCGGTGCCGCCGACGTAGTCGCCGCCGCAGGTCACCAGGACCAGGCGGTGCGGGCCGTCCTGGCCGAACCACTTCGCGGCCTGCGCCGGCAGCGCCTCCTTCGGCAGCGTCACGACGTCGTACACGCGGTAGAGCCAGCGGCCGCCGCGCGCGTCGACCACGCTGATGTCGTCGCCGTCGCGCATGCGCCAGAGCTCGTCGAACGGCCCTCGGCGCCCTTCCCAGTTCACGTGCCCCGACAGCAGCGACGCCCCGTGCGCCGCGCCCAGCTTGGCGCCCCACCAGGCGGCGTCGCCGAGGCCGCGCGGGATCGGCAGCACGCCCTGGTCGGTCAGCTCGGTGCGGACCAGGCGGGCGGTGGCGCCGTCGGGCAGCCGGACCGTGCCCGGACGCTGCTGCGCGGCCGATTCGCTGTCCGCGGGCAGCACGGCCGGGGCCGCGTTCTCCCCCGGCAGCGAACCGGGCGCCGGGGCCGCGAGCGACGGCTGCTTGGGCGGCAGCCAGGTCAGCAGGATGACGCCGGCCGAGAAGGCGGCCACGGCCAGCGCCGCCGCGACAGCGGCCAGCCCGGTGCGCAGCACCTAGTCCGTCCCGGACTTGCGCCGCCTGCCGAGCAGCAGCGCGACGGCGGCGAAGAACACCCCGCCGAACAGCAGGCCGATGCCGAGCGGGACGCGCGAGCCGTCACTGCCGGTGTCGGGCTCGGCCGCGCCGAGGTAGCCGGCCGGGACCTGCGTCGGCACCGCGGCCTGCGTCGCGCTCGTGCCGCCGCCGGTGCCGCCGGCGGCCTTCGCGACGAAGCCCTTCGGGATCGAGCAGCTGACCCCGCCGAGCACGATGTTCGTCACGACGTCCTGCAGCGCGGTGCCCGCCGCGTCCTTGACGTGCGTGGTGATCTCGACGTGCCAGCCGGCGACGGCGGTGTAGTCGCCGCCGCGCCAGCCGTCCTGGCGGATCAGCTGGTCGAACGCGGAGACGCGGGTCAGCCTGAGGTCGGACACCGAGGTGTCCTTGGACGCGTTCGTGATGTCGCCGGGCGGCCCCAGGCGCAGGTTCTTCAGCTCCAGGCCCGCGGTGCCGCCGGGCATCGGGACGATGCCGAGGCCGCCGCCCTGGCGCACCCACAGCCGGGTCACCGTCGAGGTACCCGTGAGCTTCGACGGCGCGGTGCAGTCGACCGACGTCTTCGCGCCCTCGAGCACGAGCACGGTGTTGTCGATCGCGTTCGCCCCGCCGCGCGAGTTGTCGCGCAGCGCGTAGTTCGTCTCGGCGACGGCGGTGGGCACAGTGGTCGCCTGCAGCGCGGCGACGACGTTGTGGTCACGGATCGCGACGCCCGGCGGGTATGGGTTCCCGTTGGTGTAGTGGCCGAGGTCGATCTGGTAGTGCCCGCCGAAGGTGGCGCGCTCGCCGTCGTCCTTGGGAACCGAGACGCGGTCCGCGCCGAGCTTCGACTGGCCGGGCAGCAGCGGCGAGCGTTGCGTCTCGGTGATCAGGGCCCCGCCGGGCTGGCCCGCGCTCGAGATCCGGACGGACGCGACGTTCGCGAACGAAACCGGTCCGGTCTTCTCGTCGACCCCTTGCGCTTGGGCACCGGCCACCCCGGCTCCGACCAGCGGGAACAGCACGGCCGTCAGGACAGCCGCCTTCGTCACGAAACGGGTCATGTCTCCCCACTGCTCTGCTCGGGCGGGTCGTCAGCGTACGAGAAGCGACGAAACGCTCCGCGACAACCTTGCACCGTCGGCCACGACATGCGAAGCCGAAGAGGCAATTCCCCACGAACTCACCCGAATGGAGTAATACGACCGGCCGTAGCCCGTAGCCCCGGTGACGGAGCGGGGCGCGTCCCGGGGGAACACTAGGATGGGTGGCGCCGTTATCGGCAATGACTACGGAATTCATGTCGCGGCGACGAGGGTGGAGGCGGGTATGGCGACGGTGACCGGGGGCGGCGCCCAGCCGGGTCTCGCGGAGTGCGCGCCGGCGGTGGCCGCGGCACCGGCCCACCCGCCGTCGGCGGTCCTGAGCGACGCCGGCGACCTGCTGCGCGCGCTGGCGGCGCCGGTCCGGATCGCGATCGTGCTGCAGCTGCGCGCGGCCGACCGGTGCGTGCACGAGCTGGTGGACGCCCTCGACGTCGCGCAGCCGCTGATCTCCCAGCACCTGCGGGTGCTGAAGACGGCCGGCGTGGTCCAGGGCGAGCGGCGCGGCCGCGAGGTCGTCTACCGGCTCGCCGACGACCACCTGGCGCACATCGTCGTCGACGCCGTCGCCCACGTGCAGGAAGGAAAGTGATGACCCCCGCCGCCCAGCCCGCCGCACACCGCGGCCAGGCCCCGGTGCCCGGGCGCCGATCGACCCGCCAGCGGGCCGCGGTCGTCGAGCTGCTGAGCACCGTCGACGACTTCCGGTCGGCCCAGGAGCTGCACGACGAGCTGCGCAAGCGCGGCGACGGCATCGGCCTGACGACGGTGTACCGCACGCTGCAGTCCCTCTCGGAGGCCGGCGAAATCGACGTCCTGCGCACGGATTCGGGCGAAGCGATCTACCGCCGCTGCTCCGCGCACCACCACCATCACCTGGTGTGCCGCGTGTGCGGCCGCACGGTGGAGGTCGAGGGGCCCGCGGTCGAGCGGTGGGCCGAGAAGATCGCCGCCGAGAACGGCTTTTCGCAGATCTCGCACACGGTGGAGATCACCGGGACCTGCGCCGAGCACTGAGCCGCGGAGGCTCAGTATTCGTAAGGGTCCTTCGGCGTGGGGACCGTCTCGATCGAAGACAGCGTGAAGTCCGGCGTGTAGCTGTTGTTCCTCGTCGCCGTTCCCGGCACCACCTGGCCGGTCACCTGGATCCACGCGTCGGTCGCCAAGTGGTCGGCTTCGCCGCCGCGGAGGTGGACCGTCACCGGGAACGCGTCCGCCGCGCAGCAGCTGATCACCAAGCGCGCCAACAACGTTGTGCCGTTCGTGTGCACGACGAAGCCGGTCAGGGAGATCGTGCGGCCGTTGAGCGTGCCCGCCGCGTCCCAGCCCGCGCGCGTGACGAACTCGTTGACCGACAGCGGCACCACGGCGCCCGCCGGCAGCGGCGGGAAGGCCGCCGCGTTGGCCGCCGCCGCGCTCGCCGGGACCCGGGCCTCGGTGCGGATCACCGAGTCCGCGCCCAGCGCGGGCGGGGCCACCAGGAACACCGCCAGCACCGGCACCAGCAGCAGCCACGCGGGCCGGGCCGAGTGCGAGTGGCCGTGGTCCGGCCCGTCCGGCGCCGTCCCCGGCTCCGCCCCCGCCGCGACCTTCGCCCGCGCCGCCCGCAGGTCACGCGCGATCGCCACCACACCCAGCACCACCATCACCGCGCCACCCGCGATGACCCACGGCTGCTGCGCGGGCTTGACGTAGCGCAGGTAGTCGCCGTTCACCGCGATCTTGACCAGCGCGCCGCCGAGCAGGACCAGCAGGATGTTCTGCGTCTCGCGCCTCATACCAGCCCCACCACGAGCCCGGCCGCCACCGCGCACACCGCCGCCACCACGAAGGTCACCGGGGCGAACCGGATCGCGAACGACCGGCCGAACGTGCCCGCCTGCAACGCGAACAGCTTCACGTCCACCGCCGGCCCCACCACCAGGAACACCAGCTTCGGCAGCAGCGGCAACGCCGTCAGCGACGCCGCCACGAACGCGTCCGCCTCGCTGCACAGCGCCAGCACCACCGCGAGCACCGCCATCACCACGATGCCCAGCACCAGCTGGTCGCCGAGGACGCCGAACCAGCGCGCCGGCACCAGCACGTTCAGCGCCGACGAGATCAGCGCCCCCAGCACCAGGAAACCGCCTGCCTCCACCAGATCCGTGCGGGCCGTCTCCGCGAAGACGCGCCAGCGGTGGCCGTCGGAAACGTCCGGCAAGCGCCGCAGCGCGCGCTCGGTGATCCACTCGAGCTTGCCCCACCGGGCCCACAGCCAGCCCATCACCATCGCCGTCGCGAGCGAACCCGCGAAGCGCGCCACGACCATCTCCGGCTTGCCCGGGAACGCCACCGCCGTGGCCACCAGCACCACCGGGTTCACCGCCGGCGCCGCCAGCAGGAACGTCAGCGCCGCCGCCGGGGCCACACCCTGGCCCATCAGCCGCCGCGCCACCGGCACCGAAGCGCATTCGCAGCCCGGCAACGCGACGCCGGCCAGCCCGGCGACGCCGACCGCCGCCCCGGCCCGCCGCGGCAGCACCTTCTCCAGCACGCGGGCCGGCACGAACGCCGCGATCGCGCCGCTGATCAGCACGCCCAGCACCAGGAAGGGCAGCGCCTGCACGCAGACGGCGACGAACACGGTCGAGCCGGTGCGCAGCGCGGGCACGTCGAACGCCTGCTGCAGCCAGCCCTGGCCGAGGATCGCGACCAGCAGGATCGCGCACAGCACCTCGACCGAGCTGACCCGGAACCGCCGGGTCCGCCGCGGGTTGTCGGAAACGATGTTCACGACGGCGATGATGCCAGCCGGGTCCGACAGCGAGAGCACCGCACAGCCGCGAACGGTCGAAAAGCGCCGGATTCCGGCGGGAATTCGCCGTTCGCGGCGAACAGGACAGCCCGTGTGGGTTACTCGGCGGGGGCGATTCCGGGCAGATCGGTCCGCAGCTGCGACGCCGTCGACACCACGAGCATCAGCAACGTGCCGAGCGCCGCCTCGTCCAGCCCGGCCGCGGGGAAGGCGTACCGCAGCGTCACGTCGAGGCCGTTGTCCGAGTGGCCCACCCCGAGCGTGCCGAAGAGCCCCTGGCCCGCGCGCTCGGCGACCGCGACCGACAGCTCCGGGCGGTCCGGCAGGTCCCAGCCGACCACGCAGGTCAGCGAGAGCACGGTGAGCCCCTCCCCGAGCCGGGTGGCCTGGATGACGCACGGGACGTCGCCGTGCGAGAACGTCAGCGCACCGTCGTCGTCGACGCGTACTTCAAGGTAACGCTCGAGAGCGTCCTTCGCCTGCGTCAGCAGCTCCGCGGTCTCGGCCGCTTCGGTCGCGCTCATGACGACGCCTGGTCGACAGCGCCGCCGAAGCGGCGGTCCCGCTTCGCGAACTCCAGGCAGGCGCGCCACAGGTGCGTCCGGTCGAAGTCCGGGAACAGCGTGTCCTGGTAGACCATCTCGGCGTAGGCCGACTGCCACAGCAGGAAGTTCGACGTCCGCTGCTCGCCGGAGGGCCGCAGGAACAGGTCCACGTCCGGCATTTCGGGCTGGTACAGGTACTTCCCGATGGTCTTCTCGGTGACCTTGCCGGGATCGAGCTTGCCGTCGGCGACGTCCCGCGCGATCCGCTGCATCGCGTCGCCCAGCTCGGCGCGGCCGCCGTAGTTGACGCACATCGTCATGTTCAGGGCGGTGTTGTGCTTGGTCTTCTCTTCGGCCGCCTGCAGTTCCTTGATCACCGACGCCCACAGCTTCGGCCGCCGCCCGGCCCAGCGGATGCGGACGCCGATCGAGCCCAGGTAGTCGACCTGACGGCGGATCGTGTCGCGGTTGAAGCCCATCAGGAACCGCACCTCTTCGGGGCTGCGCTTCCAGTTCTCGGTCGAGAACGCGTACACCGAGAGCCACTTGACGCCCAGCTCCACGGCGCCGCTCGCGACGTCGATCATCACCGCTTCGCCGCGCTTGTGGCCTTCGATCCGCGGCAGGCCGCGCTGGTTGGCCCAGCGGCCGTTGCCGTCCATGACCAGCGCGACGTGCTTCGGGACCAGCTCTCGCGGGATCTCCGGGGGCTTCGCGCCCGAGGGATGCGGATCCGGGGCCCGCAGCTCGTATCGCGACGCCTTGTTCTCGCGTCCCCTGCGCAGCACTGGGCGCCTCCCTGGGTGGTTGACCGATCAGGCCGACCCTACTGCCCGGGCTGCACCGCTTCCCGGGCGCGTCGCTCGACCAGAGGAAGCGAGCGGAGCTGGCGCTCCAGATGCCACTGCAGGTGGGCCGCGACCAGGCCGCTCGCGTCGCGGCGGGTGCCGGCCAGGGTCGCCTCGGCCAGCGGCCATTCGCCGTGCAGGAGGGCGGTGAGCAGGTCCAGGACCTCGGGGGCGGGGTGCACGCAGCCGGGCACGCGGCAGTCCTGGCACATCGAGCCGCCGGCGGCGACGCTGAACGCGTTGTGCGGGCCGGGCAGGCCGCAGCGGGCGCATTCGGTGAGCGCGGGCGCCCAGCCGGCGTAGGACATCGCGCGGAGGAAGAAGGCGTCGAGCACCAGGGAGGAGTCGCGCTCCCCCGCGGCGAGCGCGCGCAGCGCCCCGACGACGAGGAGGTACAGCTTGAGCACCGGCTCGCCCTCTTCGGCCGAGAGCCGGTCCGCGGTTTCGGCGATCGCGCTGGCCGCGGTGTAGGCCTGGTAGTCGGCGACCAGCGGCAGCTGGAACGCGTCGACGGTCTCGACCTGGGTGATGACGTCGAGCGTGCGGCCGGTGTAGAACTGCACGTCGACGTGGCCGAACGGCTCCAGCCGGGCCCCGAAGCGCGACGACGTGCGCCGCACGCCCTTCGCCACGGCACGGACCTTGCCGTGCCGCCGCGTGAGGAGGGTGACGATCCGGTCGGCCTCACCCAGTTTGTGCGTCCGCAGCACCACGCCGGTGTCGCGGTAGAGGTTCACCACCCCGACATCGTCCCACTCTCGGGCGATGCCGGGGTGGAGCGCCCCGCGGAACCGCGAGGATCAGCAGTAGTACCCGGAGCAGTAGCTGACGCTCGAGGCCGCCACGACCGCGATGATGATCCAGATGATCGCGAACACGCAGCCGAGCGCGCCGATGATGGAGGCGATGAGGCAGAGCGTCTTGGTCGTCTTCGACGCCTGCTCCGCCATCATGTAGTTGCCCTGCATCTTGTACGTCTGGACCTCGTTGGACTTCATGATCGCGAAGATCGCGAGGATCCAGCAGAGGAAGATGCAGCCGATCGCCCAGCCCTTGTAGTCCTTGATGGCGTTGATGTCGCCGCCACCACCGGGCATGCCGTAGCCCGGGGAGCCGAAGCCACCGGTGGCCGGCTGGCCGTACGGCGCGGGCTGGCCGTAGGGCGCGGGCATGCCGCCGGACGGCGTGCCGTAGCCGGGCTGCTGCGGCTGCTGGAAACCGCCGGACTGCGGCTGCTGGCCGTAAGGCGGCTGCTGCTGGCCGTAGGGATTGGTCATGAACTTGTACCCCAACTATTCGTGAACGTCCGCCGGGTCACCCGGCGGTGGTGCGCGGAAACGGCTTACTGCTGGTGCGGCGGCTGGTCGTTCGGCGGCTGACCGAACTGGCCCGGCTGGATCTTCTGGGTCGCACCGGCGTCGCCCTGGCCTTCGGGACGCAGCATCTGGGTGCGCTCGGCCTGCTCGTCGAACGCGGACCCGCCCCCGGCGGGGGCGTCCGGGCGGAGCATCTGGGTGCGCTCGACCTCGTCGAAGGGCGACCCGCCCGGCGGCGGGGCGAGCGGCTGGCCCGGCTGCTGGCCGAACCCGCCCGGCTGCGGCGGCTGACCCCCGGCCGGCGGCTGGCCGAAGCCCTGCGGCTGCTGCGGGAAGCCACCCGGCGCGGGCTGGCCGAACCCGCCGGACTGCGGCTGCTGCTGCGGGAAACCACCGGACGGCGGCTGGCCGAACTGGCCGGGCTGCTGCCCCGGCGGCGGGTAGCCGCCGGGCTGGCCGAACGGCGCCTGGCCGGGCACCGGCGAGGCTTCGCCGACCACGACGACCGAGTTGACGATCTTGTCGGCGAAGGTCTGGCTCTTGTCGTCCCACAGCGGCCACAGGTAGCCGATGTAGCAGGGCAGGCCGTCGACGATGTGGCAGATGTCGCGCAGGATGGCCGTGCCGACGCCGACCGGCTGCCCGGTCTGCTCGGCGACGAGCTTGATCCCGACGACGCGCTTGCCGAGCGACTGGCCGGTGTTGCCCTGCTGGATCCACCGGTTGTAGATGGTCCAGCCGAGGCCGACCAGGCCGCCGAGCCCGTAGAGGAGGAAGCCGATGCCCCGCGCGCCGGTGAACATGAGGATCACCGCGAGGAGGTAGATGACGAGCACCGGTGCCTGGTCGATGATCAGGGCGCCGGCGCGCTGGCCCCAGTTCGCGTAGTTCTGCGGTGCGCCGAAGGGAGTGCCAGGCTGGCCGAACGGAGCCGGCTGCCCGAACGGCGCGGGCTGCCCGTACGGGGGCGGCGCCTGGCCCGGCTGCGGCTGTCCGAACGGCTGCTGGCCACCGGGCGGCTGCCCGAAGGACTGCTGGCCGTAGGGATCGGTCATGTGGGTCTCCCCCTCGCTGGTCACTTCCCCGACGTCGCGGAACGGATCCGCCCTCATCGGTCCGGTCCGCGGGAGCGTACTCGCTCCGGTGACGGTCGCGCCTCCCAGGCATCCGCTGTCCGGGTGACCCGACCGCGGGTCCGACGCGAGGGGCGCGTTTCCGGTTCCCCTGCGTGATCGTTCAGACGCGCAGACCGGTGAACGGCGCGAACGGCAGGTTGCGGATGACGAACCAGACGACGAACACGACCGAAAACGCCAGCGGCGTCCAGCGCCAGTGCAGCCAGCTCGCGACGGCCCGGCCGCGCAGGCGTCCGACGGTCCACGCCGCGATGCTCCACACGAACAGGAGCACGACGACGAAGGACACGGCGTTGTAGTGGACGGCCGCGGGGATGTCGCCGTGCATCAGGCTGTAGGCCATCCGCAGGCCGCCGCAGCCCGGGCAGTCGATGCCGAGCAGGGCCTTGGTCGGGCAGACCGGCAGGAACCCGCCCGGCGTGGTCGGGTCGCCCGCCCAGACGACCGCGCAGCACACGCCGAGCCCGGCCACCACGGCGAGCGGCGGGCCCAGCGCCCGCAGCTTCGCCTTGGTGCCGTGCGCGGGGAATCCCGTGTAGACGGTCGTCGCCGTCACGGCGTGATCCGATCGGCGCTGACCCCGACGACCACGAGCATGACCACGATGAAGATGACGTAGAGCAGCAGGAGGATCCCGATCGAGATGGCCGACCACATCGCCCACTTGCGGGCGTCGTCCGCGGCCTTCTGCGCCTCGGCGTGGTAGCCCTGGAACCACAGCGAGCTCACCTGGCTGGACTTCACGATGGCGACGATGCCCAGCGGCAGGCAGCAGAGCACCGTGCTCAGGATCGCCCACACCATGTTGTTGTCCGGGGGCGGCCCGTAGTTCGGCGGTCCATAGCCGTAGCCGTAGCCGTAACCGGGAGGCGGCGGCCCGCCCGGGGGCGGGTACGGCGGCGGGTACTGGTCGGTCACCGGAATCCTCCTGCTGCTCGGCTACGTCAGTATGACGACGTGCTGAAGCCGAAGGTGAAGGCCCCGGCGACCACCAGGATGATGTACAGCACGCTGAGCGCGACACCCACGATCGCCGAGATGATCGCCCACTTCTTGGCGGCTTCGGACGCTTCCTGCGCGGCGGCCGTCTGCCCCTGCGCCCACAGGCTGTTGACCTGGGTCGACTTCACGATCGACACGATGCCGAACGGGAGGCAGCAGAAGATCGTGGTGAGGATGGCCCACACGAGGTAGTTGCTGGGCGGCGGGCCCGGCTGGTAGCCACCCGGCTGGCCGCCGGGGTAGTTCGGCTGCCCACCGGGGTAGTTCGGCTGGCCGCCGGGCTGGTTCGGCTGGTCGCCGGGGTAGTTGGGCATGCCCTGGCTGTCGGTCATGGTCGGTCGTTCCCCTTCGTCGTGCTCCCTGGACGACCACCGGGTTCGCCGCCGCCCCGATCGGCTGCGGTGTGGTCGAAGCCGCGACTGTAGGGGGCCGGAACGTCGCGTGCCCGGCGTTTGCTCCCGCCGCGACCGAATCGAGACCAGGAATTCGGCTGACGCTCCCCGGCCGGGGTCAGAAACCCAGCCGGCGCAGCTGGCGCGGGTCGCGCTGCCAGTCCTTGGCCACCTTGACGTGCAGGTCGAGATACACCTTCGAGCCGAGCAGCCGCTCGATGTGCCCGCGCGCGGTGGCGCCGACCTCGCGCAGCCGTTCGCCCTTGTGCCCGAGGATGATCCCCTTCTGGCTGGGGCGTTCGACGTAGAGGAAGGCGTGCACGTCGATGAGGTCGTCGCGGCCTTCGCGGGGCAGCATCTCCTCGACGGTGACGGCGATCGAGTGCGGCAGCTCGTCGCGGACGCCTTCCAGCGCCGCCTCGCGGATCAGCTCCGCGACCAGGGTCTGCTCGGGTTCGTCGGTGAGCTCGCCGCCCGGGTAGAGCTGCGGGCCCTCGGGCAGCCGCTCGACGAGCAGCTTCGCCAGCGTGTCGACCTGGAAACCGTCCACTGCGGACACCGGGACGAGCTCGGCGAAGTCCATCACTTGCTGCAGGGCAAGCAACTGTTCGGCGACCTGCTGCGGCTGCACGAGGTCCGTCTTCGTGACGATGCCGACGACGGGGGTGCGCTTCGCGATCTTCTGCAGCTCGGCGGCGATGAACCTGTCGCCGGGGCCGATCTTTTCGTTCGCCGGCACGCAGAGCCCGATGACGTCCACTTCGGACCACGTGGCGTGCACGACGTCGTTGAGCCGCTCGCCGAGCAGCGTGCGCGGGCGGTGCAGGCCGGGGGTGTCGATGAGGACGAGCTGGGCGTCCTCGCGGTGCACGATGCCGCGGATGGCGTGGCGCGTGGTCTGCGGCTTGCTGGAGGTGATCGCGACCTTGGTGCCGACGAGGGCGTTGGTCAGCGTCGACTTGCCCGCGTTGGGACGGCCGACGAAGCAGGCGAAGCCGGAGCGGTGCTCGGTCATCGCTCGAGCACCTTGAGGACTTCGCCGTCCGGGGCGGCGAGGATGATCGGCGCGTACTTCGCGATGTCGCGAACGGCGTGCACCGACGCCTCCTTGAGCAGGCCCTCCTCGGAGACGACGGCGGCGGCCTCGATGCCTTCGGCACCGCTGGAGAGCGCGGCGGCGACCGCGGCCTGGAGCGCGGTGAGCTTGAACGACGGCTGGTCGACCGTGCCCGCGGCGTAGGTGCGGCCGTCGGTGTCGCGGACCGCGGCGCCCTCGGGGGCCTGGATGCGGGCGCGCGAGGACCGCGCGAGGGTGACCAGCTTCTGGTCCTCCGCCTCGAGGTCAGGCATGTTCGACGCTCCTGTCGCGTTCGTCGGGGTGGGGCGGGCGCGTGCGGCGGCGCGCGGTCCGGTCGGCCGGGTCGGTCATCGCCTCGGCGTCGGCCGGGTGCACGACCACGGACGTGATCCGCATGCGGCCCCGCCGGTCCTTGCCCCCTTCGGCGAACAGCCGAAGGCCGGCGACCTCGGCTTCGGCCCCCGGTAGCGGGACCCTACCCAGTCGTTCCGCGAGCAGCCCGCCCACGGTCTCCACGTCGTGGTCTTCGAGGTCGAGGCCGAACAGTTCGCCCAGGTCGTCGACGCTCATCCGGGACGAGACGCGGACCGCGCCGTCGTCGAGCTCCTCGACCTCGGGGCGCTCGTCGGCGTCGGACTCGTCGGTGATCTCGCCGACGATCTCCTCGAGCACGTCCTCGATGGTGAGCAGGCCCGCGGTGCCGCCGTACTCGTCGACGGCGATCGCCATGTGGTTGTGCGAGCGCTGCATTTCCTTGAGCAGCTCGTCGAGGCGCTTCGAGTCGGGGACGAAGGACGCCTCGTTCATCAGCGTGTCGACGATCGTGCTCGACCCGTCCGGGTCCATGTACGCCGACATCAGGTCCTTGATGTTGACGACGCCGACGATGTCGTCGACGGACTCGTCGATCACCGGGAGCCGGGTGAAGCCGGTGCGCAGGGCGAGCGCGAGGGCCTGCCGGACGGTCTTGGTGCGCTCGATCCAGACGATCTCGGTGCGCGGCACCATGACCTCGCGGGCGACGGTGTCGCCGAGCTCGAACACCGAGTGGATCATCTCGCGCTCGGAGTCCTCGACGACGCCGCGTTCCTGGGCGAGGTCGACGAGCTCCCGCAGCTCGACTTCGGAGGTGAACGGGCCTTCGCGGAAGCCCTGGCCGGGCGTGATCGCGTTACCGATCAGGATCAGCAGCCGGGACAGCGGGCCGAGGACCGAGCCGAGGACGCGGACGGGCCCGGCGACGTAGCGGCCGATGCGGTACGGGTGCTGGCGGCCGAGGGTGCGGGGGCCGACGCCGATGAGGACGTAGCTGACCACGACCATGACGACCGCGGCGACCAGCACGGCGAGCCCGAGGGGCCGGATGCGGGTGCCGAGGGCCACGGTGACGAGCACCGTCGCGGTGAGCTCGCAGCCGAGGCGCAGCAGGAGCAGCAGGTTGATGTGCCGCCGTCGTTCGGCGACGACGGCGGAAAGGTGGCGCGCGCCGGGCAGCCCGAGCCGGGCGAGGCCGTCGGCCCGGGCCTGCGAGACGGTGCTGATGGCGGCGTCGGCCGCGGCGAACACGCCCGCGAGGAGCACGAGCGCGATCGCGAAGAGGAGCTGGACCATGGCTCGCGCCTAAGGCGTTTCCCCGGCGGGTGGTTGTTCGCCGGCGTCGAGCCCGGCGAAGCCGAGGACACGGTCGTCGGAGCTGCGCTGGGCGTCGCGCTTCTGCAGGGCCGCGACGGCTTCCTGGTACTCGCCGAGGATCCGCTTCTGGAGGGCGAACATCTCGCGTTCCTCGGCGGGCTCGGCGTGGTCGTAGCCGAGGAGGTGAAGGCAGCCGTGCACGGTGAGCAGGTGCAGCTCGTCGATCAGGGCGTGACCCGCGGTCTTGGCCTGGTCCTTGGCGAACGCCGGGCAGAGCACGATGTCCCCGAGCAGCGCGGGCGACGCGTCGGGCGCGTCCGGGCGGCGGGAGGAGTCGAGCTCGTCCATCGGGAAGGCCATGACGTCGGTGGGGCCGGGCAGGTCCATCCAGCGTTCGTGGAGGTCTTCCATGACGTCGAGCGTGACGAGCAGGATGGACAGCTCGGCGAGCGGGCTGACCTCCATCTTGTCGAGGGCGTAGCGGGCGGCCGAGACGATGGACGTCTCGTCGACGTTGACGCCGGACTCGTTGGCGATCTCGATGCTCACCGCCGGTTGCCCTTCCAGCCGTTGCCCTGCTGTTGCTGCGCGTCCTGCACGGCCTGCCACTTCTCGTAGGCGTCGACGATGTCGCCGACGAGCTTGTGCCGGACGACGTCCTGGCTGGTCAGCTCGGCGAAGTGGAGGTCCTCGACGCCGTGGAGGATGTCGCGGACGACCCGGAGGCCGCTGCGCTGCCCGCTGGGCAGGTCGACCTGGGTGATGTCGCCGGTGACGACGATCTTGGAGCCGAAGCCGAGGCGGGTGAGGAACATCTTCATCTGCTCGGGCGTGGTGTTCTGCGCCTCGTCGAGGATGATGAAGGCGTCATTGAGCGTACGGCCGCGCATGTAGGCGAGCGGCGCGATCTCGATGGTGCCGGCCTGCATGAGCCGCGGGATGGACTCGGGTTCGACCATGTCGTGCAGCGCGTCGTAGAGCGGCCGCAGGTAGGGGTCGATCTTCTCGTTGAGCGTGCCGGGCAGGTAGCCGAGGCGCTCGCCGGCTTCGACGGCCGGGCGGGTCAGCACGATGCGGGTGACCTGCTTGGCCTGCAGCGCCTGGACGGCCTTGGCCATCGCGAGGTACGTCTTGCCGGTGCCGGCGGGGCCGATGCCGAAGACGACGGTGTGCTTGTCGATGGCGTCGACGTAGCGCTTCTGGTTGAGCGTCTTGGGCCGGATGGTCTTGCCGCGGCGGGAGACGATGTTGAGGCTGAGCACCTCGGCCGGGGACGCGTCTCCGCTGGAGAGCATGGAGACGGTGCGGCGGACGGTGTCGGGCCCGACCTGCTGCCCGCCCCCGGCGAGCTGGACGAGCTCGGCGAAGACGCGCTCGGCGAACGCGACGTCGGCGGGGGTGCCGGTGAGGGTGACCTCGTTGCCGCGCACGTGCACGTCGGCGGCCAGGAGCTCTTCGGCGACGCGCAGGTTCTCGTCGCGGGACCCGAGCAGGCTCAGGGCGGCGGCGTCGGGAATGGGGAACCGGGACTGCGCGGCCTGGGTGGCGGCATCCTCGGTCTTCGGGACGTCCCCGGGGACGTCGGGTCGGGCGGCTCCACCCGGTACGGTTCCGGCCACGTGGCCTCGGCCCTGCTTTCTGCATGAGGGACTGCGGACCCCTCCGATGCTACTGGCACCCCCCGACAGAACGCAGGCCGGTTTACCGGTCAGCCGCCGTGCGCGCCGAAGAACCCCAGCTGTTCCCCGCCCAGCACATGGGCATGAACGTGAAACACGGTCTGCCCGGCATCCCCATCAGTGTTGAAGACCACGCGATACCCACTCTCAAGGATCCCCTCAAGCTCGGCAACCTTACGAGCAGTGGCAACAAGATCACTCAGCAGCTGCGGGTCGGCTGCGGCAAGCTCTCCGACGTTCCGATACCGCTTCTTGGGCACGACAAGCACATGAACCTTCGCCTGCGGCCGAATATCCCGAAAGGCGAAGGTGGAGTCATCCTGGTAGACGACATCGGCAGGAATCTCCCCACCGATGATCCGCTCGAAGAGAGTCTCGGCATCACTGTCGCTCATAGGAGCACCCTAGCGACAGCAAGCAAGCCGCCATCGCCCCCAACCACACCCGCCAACGCCCCCCAACCACACGAGAACCCACGCGGGGGTCCGGGGCTCGCCCCGGCGGGGGCCTGGGGGTCCGACCCCCAGAAAACACAACGAACGCAAAGCGGCCCCCGACCGAGCGAAGCGAGGAAGGGGGCCGCGGCGCGGTAGACCCTGGGGGTCGATCTACCGCAGCCGCGGCGGCCGCCGGACCGAGGGGGGAGGTGCCCGGCGGGGTCTGTGCTTTCCCAGTGGCGCGCCGAAACGGTGGGTGGCGCGTTAGTAAACGAGAGTAACGGGTCGGAGTGTGATCGCGCCATAACTGGGCGCAAAATCGGGGGGCTTTTTTCCGGTGATCTTTTCACCGCCACCGGGTGGTGAGGGCGCCGAGCGCGCCGAGGGCGACGGCCGCGGCGGTGGAGGTGCGCAGGACGGTCGTGCCGAGGCGAACGGCCTGAGCACCGGCTTCGCACAGGGTGCGAAGCTCGGCGTCGGTGATGCCGCCCTCGGGGCCGACCACGAGGAGGATGTCGCCGGTGTCGGGGAGGGCGAGGTCGGTGAGGCGGGCCGGGGTGCCGGATTCGAGCACGATCGCGAGGCTCGTGGTGGCGACCAGCTCGGCGAGCTCGCCGGTGGTGACGGGTTCGGTGACGTCGGGGACGTGGGCGCGGCGGGCTTGTTTGGCGGCCGCGCGGGCGGTGGCGCGCCAGCGGGCGAGGGCCTTGCCGCCGCGGTTGCCGTCTTCCCACTTGGCGACGCTGCGGGCGGCGCGCCAGGGCACGACGGCGTCGACGCCGGCCTCGGTGGCCAGCTCGACCGCCAGCTCGCCGCGGTCGCCTTTGGCGAGGGCCTGGGCGACCACGACGCGCAGGGCGGGTGGTTCCTCGGTCCAGTGTTCCTCGACCGACAGCGTGACCGCGGCGTCGCGGCCCGGCTGGACGGCCTCGACGACGCAGCGGGCCATCGCGCCGGCGCCGTCGGAGAGCACCAGCCGCTCCCCCGCGCGCAGGCGGCGGACCGTGGCCGCGTGCCGGGCTTCCTCGCCGTCGAGGACCGTGCGCCCGGAGGCGGGCACGGACGCGGCGAGGAAGACCGGCAGGGTGGTGTCGGGCACGGGTCAGCGGTGGTTCTTGGCGCGCAGCTTGGAGAACAGGCCGCCGTGCTTGTTCCCGTTGGACGACAGCGTCGGAGCTTCTTCGCCGCGCTGTTGGGCCAGCTCGACCAGCAGGTCGCGCTGGGCTTCGTCGAGCTTGGTCGGCACCTGGACGTCGATGTGGACGTGCAGGTCGCCGCGGCCGTCGACGCGGCCGGAGGACCGCAGCCGCGGCATGCCCTTGCCGGTGAGGACGAGCTCGGCGTTGGGCTGGGTGCCGGGCTCGATGTCGAGCTCGTAGTCGCCGTCGACGAGCGTCGCGATGGGCACGGTGGCGCCGAGGGCGGCGGTGGTCATCGGGATGCGGAAGTTGCAGTGGAGGTCGTGGCCCTGCCGGACGAAGACCTCGTGCGGGGTCTCGTCGATCTCGACGTACAGGTCGCCCGCCGGGCCGCCGCCGGGGCCGACCTCGCCCTGGCCGGACAGCCGGATGCGCATGCCGTCGCCGACGCCCGGCGGGATCTTGGCCGTGACGTTGCGGCGGGCGCGGATGCGGCCGTCGCCGCCGCACTGGCGGCAGGGGTCGGGGATGACCTCGCCGAAGCCGCGGCAGACCGGGCACGGGCGGGCCGTGACGACCTGGCCGAGGAAGGACCGCTGGACGGACTGGACCTCGCCGGCGCCACCGCAGGTGTCGCAGGTCTTGACCGAGGTGCCTTCCGACGTGCCGGCGCCGCGGCAGAGGTCGCAGACGATCGCGGTGTCGACGGCGATCTCCTTGTCGACACCGGTGGCGCACTCCTCCAGGCTCAGGCCGAGCCGGATGAGGGCGTCGGAGCCGGGCTGGACCCGGCTGCGAGGCCCGCGGCCCCGCCCGCCACCGCCGCCGGCCGCGCCGAAGAAGGCGTCCATGATGTCGCCGAGGCCGCCGAACCCGGCGAACGGGTCGCCGCCCCCGCCGCGCCCGGCCCCGTTGTCCATGGGGTCGCCGCCGAGGTCGACGATCTTGCGCTTCTGCGGGTCGGACAGCACCTCGTAGGCCGTGGTGACCTCGCCGAAGCGGTGCTGCGCGTCCTCCGACGGGTTGACGTCGGGGTGCAGCTCCCGGGCCAGCTTCCGGTACGCGCGCTTGATGTCCTGATCGCTCGCGTTCTTCGCCACCCCGAGGATGCCGTAGTAGTCCCTCGCCACCGTCTCTGCTTCTCCTTCTGCTCTGCCCGGCTCAGCGGCCGGCCAGGATCTGCCCCACGTAGTTGGCGACCGCGCGCACCGCGGCGATCGTGCCGGGGTAGTCCATCCGGGTCGGTCCGACCACCCCCATGCCGCCGAGCACCACGTCGTCGCGGCCGTAGCCGATCGAGACGACCGAGGTGCTGCGCATCTGCTCGTCTTCATTTTCCTCACCGATGCGCACCGTGATCGCACCGGGGTTGCGCGCGGCGGCCAGCAGCTTGAGCACGACGACCTGCTCCTCGAGGGCTTCGAGGACCTGGCGCAGGGAGCCGGGGAAGTCGGCGACGTTGCGGGTGAGGTTGGCGGTACCGCCCAGGACCAGGCGTTCCTCGGGGTGTTCGGCCAGGGACTCGACCAGGACCGTCGAGACGCGGATGAGCGCGTCCCGCAGCTCGCCGGGCGCCTTGTCGGGCAGCTCGGCGACGCGGGCGGCGGCCTCGTTGAGCCGCCGTCCGGCCATGGCCGTGTTGAGCACGGTCCGGAGCCGGGCCACGTCCTCCTCGGTGACGACGTCGCCGAGGTCGACCGTGCGCTGGTCGACGCGCCCGGAGTCGGTGATCAGCACGAGCATGAGCCGCGCCGGGGTGAGCGGCACCACTTCGAGGTGCCGCACGGCGGCGTTGGTCAGCATCGGGTACTGGACGACGGCGACCTGCCGGGTCAGCTGCGCGAGCAGCCGGACCGAGCGGCGGAGGACGTCGTCGAGGTCGGTGCCGCTGTCGAGGAAGGTGGTGATGGCCTTGCGTTCGGCCGTGGAGAGCGGCTTGATCTCCGAGAGCCGGTCGACGAAGAGGCGGTAGCCCTTGTCGGTCGGCACGCGGCCGGCGCTGGTGTGCGGCTGGGTGATGTAGCCCTCTTCTTCGAGGGTCGCCATGTCGTTGCGCACGGTCGCGCTGGAAACGCCCAGGTTGTGCCGCTCGACGATCGCCTTGGACCCGACGGGCTCCTGGTTGGACACGTAGTCGGCCACGATCGCGCGCAGCACGTCGAAGCGGCGCTCATCCGCGTTGGCCACCGGTTCCTCACCTACCTCGCTCGCTGCTCACCCCGAGTTTACGGAAGCCTGAGCCGGTCGTGCTCAACCCCGGCCCGCCCGGCGGCGGGCCACGTCCGGGTAAAGGCCCGACAAACGAATTCCCATGCATTCTTCCCGAAATAATTTCCCGGGTTGTCGGGGGAACCGAAAAGCGGTTTGCTGCCTCTGATCCGCATGCCCTTCCCCGACTTCCGAGGTCGCCGTGAACCCCACTGAACCCGCTTCGGCCGGAATGCCCGACATCGCCCGGCGGGCGGCGGAGGCGAAGGCGCGCCTCGAGCACATCGCCGCGACCGCCACGAGTGCCGACGGTGCCGTCACCGTCACCGTCAACACCGGCGGTGCGCTGCAGGAACTCTCCTTCGGCCCGCGTGCGGACGAGCTGTCGCGCACCCGGCTGGCGGCCGAGATCCTGGCGACGGCCAAGCGCGCCCAGGTCGACGCCGCCCAGCAGCTGACCGCCGTGATGGCGCCCGTCATCGGCGCCGACAGCGACGCGATGAAATTCCTGCAGGAACAGATCCCGGCGCCCGAACTGCCGGAAGAAGAAGCGGCGCCGCCGCGCTGGGAATTCGCCGAGAAGCCGCAGGAAAATCCGCCGCCCCCGCGCCCGGCCCGGCCGTCGCGCCCGGACGACGACGAAGACTTCGGCGGCCCGATCCTGCGCCGGGGGCTGTGATGGCGGGCGAAGGGATGAAGGTCGACTTCGACGTCCTCGGCGGGCACGAGGACGAGATCCGCGAGATCGCCGACCGCGTGCAGCAGGCGGTCGACGCCGCGGGCACCGCACAGGCGCTCGACTTCGACGCGTTCGGGCTGGTCGGGCAGGTGTTCGCGATCCCGATCCAGGTGTGGCTGACCACCGCCGACGGCTTCCTGAACGCGGCCGTCGAGGCCGGGCACGACGTGGCCGACCGCGTGAAGAAGGCGCACACGGCCTTCCGCGAGCACGAAGAGAACACGAAGTGCCTGCTCGAAGGCATCGGCAAGGAGCTGCCCGCATGACCGAGAACTCCCTGGTCGCGACGGCCGAGTCGCCCGGCGGCCTCACCACCGGCATGGGCGACCCGGCCAAGGGCGAGCTGGACAACCTCAACGCCCAGACCGGCGGCGCCGGCATCTTCAGCGACGCCGCGTCCACGCTCACCGACGCCCGCAACGGCGACTGGGGCAACCTCGCGATGGACGTCGGCACCGACGCCCTCGACCTGCTCGGCGCGGCGATGGACCCGCTCGGCACGCTCGCCGGCGCCGGAGTCGGCTGGCTGATCGAGCACATCAGCTTCCTCAAGGACGGGCTCGACAAGCTCGCGGGCAAGCCCGAGGCGATCACGGCCAAGGCCGTGACCTGGACGAACATCGCGAAGCAGCTCAATGAGACCGCCGAGGAGTACGAGCAGAAGGCGAAGAAGGTCCAGGAGTCCTTCAGCGACTGCGGCTCGGCCGAGGCCTACCAGCGGACGGCGGAGAGCTACGTCGGCGTCCTGCGCGGTGCCGCGTCGCACGCCGAAGGCGCGTCGACGGCCATGAACATCGGCGCGGCCCTGGTCGGCACCGAGCGCGGGCTGATCCGCGACATGATCTCGTCGTTCGTGGGCGAGCTGATCATCAAGGCCCTGGCCGCGCTCGCCGCGTCCTGGTGCACCTTCGGCGGGACGATCGCGGCGTTCATCGCCGACACCGTCGTCGAGGGCGGGGTGCTGGCCGAGAAGATCAGCACGCGCATCACGAAGGTCGTCGAGAAGCTGGAGAGCCTGGCGAAGGGGGCCGGCAAGTCGAAGGCGGCCCTCGAAGGCGCGGCGAACGCGCTGAAGAAGGCCGGGAAGAGCGTCGACAAGATCGTGGACAAGAGCGTCGACACGGCCGCGAAGATCGAGCAGAAGGCCAACGAGCTCAAGCAGGCCGGCAAAGAGGCGAAGTCCGCCGAGGAGACGGCGAAGGGCTGGAGCGACGCCGCTGAGTCCCATGTCCCCGGCCGCGAAAAGGTCGAAGGCCTCGGCGACAAGTACTCGGAGGACGGCCGCAGCGCGCTCAAGCCGGCGGAGTGGCAGAAGGCCGGCGGCTATCCGGGGTGGGGCACGGCGGACACCGTCGGTGTCGTGACCGAAGGCCGCCGTCAGGAGAACGAACAGATCGACCGCTATCACGAAGGCCGGGAGGCCTACGAGAAGGAACACCCCGAAGGCGGGGCCGAGTGATCGAGCAGGCCGAGGTGGAGCTGGCCAACCGCCACGGCCGGCTCCACCCCTCGCAACGGGGAAAGCTGCTCGACTTCACCTTCTGGGTCGCGGCCGTCCTGGTCGTCGCCGGCCTCGTGGTGGCGGTGCTGGTCTCCGCCGCGGCGGAGACCGCCGCCGAAGTCCTCGGCACCCTCGTCCCGATCCTGGCGATCACCGCGTGGTTCGCGTTCGTCTGCTGGCGCCGGCTGGCGGACGTGCGGAGCGGTCAGCTGGTCGCGACCACGGGCTGGACCCACGACTTCGGCAGGCAACGGCCCGGCGACGACCACCCGATCGCGCTCTCCACCCGGCTCAGCCAGGGCTACAACGAGCACTACTACCTGAAGACGGGCGGCCGGACCTACCCGCTGGAACGGAAGCTCCGCGAGCGGATCCGGCCGGACCGCGTCAACACGGTGCTGATCGCCCCGCGGTCGAAGCTGCTGATCAACGTCCTGCCCGCTTAGACCGCTCGGTCAGGGCGTCGAACTCGGCGTCGGTCAGCTCGATGTCCGCCGCCGCGACGTTGTCCTCGAGGTGCGCGACCGACGACGTCCCGGGGATCGGCAGCACCACCGGCGACCGCTTGAGCAGCCACGCCAGCGCGAGCTGCGACGGCGTCGCCTGGTGCTCCTTCGCCAGCGCGCTCAGCGGGCTGTCCTCGCCGGCCAGCGCGCCCGTGGCCAGCGGGAACCACGGGATGAACGCGATGCCGTGCGCGGCCGCGTGCTCCAGCAGCGGCTCGGCGTCGCGCTTGGCCAGGTTGAACAGGTTCTGCACCGAAACGATCTCGGCCGTCTTCTGCGCCTCCTGCAGGTCGGCCACGCTCACCTCGGACAGGCCGATGTGCCGGATCTTGCCTTCCTCCTGGAGCTTCTTCAGCTCGCCGACCTGCTCGGCCACCGGCACCTTCGGGTCGATCCGGTGCAGCTGCAGCAGGTCGATCCGCTCGAGGCCGAGGTTCCGCAGGCTCAGCTCGACCTGCTGGCGCAGGTACTCGGGGCGGCCGACCGGGACCCACTGGTTCGGGCCCTGCCGGGTGAAACCGGCCTTCGTCGCGATGACGAGGTCGTCGGTGTACGGGTGCAGCGCCTTCTTGATGAGCAGGTCGGCGACGAACGGGCCGTAGGCGTCGGCCGTGTCGATCAGGTTCACGCCCAGCTCGACGGCGCGCCGCAGCACGCGGACCGCTTCCTCGGGGTCCTTCGGGTCACCCCAGACACCGGGGCCGGTGAGCTGCATGGTGCCGTAGCCGAGGCGGTGCACCGGCAGGTCGCCGCCGAGGGTGAAGGTGCCGGAGTTCTTCGCGCTCATTCTTCTCCTGACGTCGTCCGCGGGTCCCCTCTCCGGTGCCAACCCGGCGGACCCGCGGACGATTCCCGTTCAGGAGTTGCGCGGGAAGCCCAGGTTGACCCCGGCGTGCGAGCGGTCCGGCCAGCGCGACGTCACGACCTTCGTCCGGGTGAAGAAGTGGAAGCCCTCCGGCCCGTACGCGTGGCTGTCGCCGAACAGCGAGTCCTTCCAGCCGCCGAAGGAGTAGTAGCCGACCGGGACGGGGATCGGGACGTTGACCCCGACCATGCCGACCTCGACCTCGTTCTGGAACCGCCGGGCCGCCGCGCCGTCGCCGGTGAAGATCGCCACGCCGTTGCCGTACGGGTTGGCGTTGATCAGGTCCAGCGCGTCGTCGTAGGACGCGCTGCGCGCCACCGACAGCACCGGGCCGAAGATTTCGTCGGTGTAGATGGACATTTCGGGGCGGACGTGGTCGAACAGCGTCGGGCCGAGCCAGAAGCCGTCGCCGTCGACCTCGATGCCGCGGCCGTCCACGACGAGCGACGCGCCCGACTCGACGCCGGCGTCCACATAGGACGCCACCCGCGCGTGGTGCGCCTTGGTGACGAGCGGGCCCATCTCCGACTCGGGGTCCCGGCCGTCGCCGACGCGCAGGCGCGCCATCCGCTCGCTGATCTTGCGCACCAGTTCGTCGCCGACCGGGTCCACGGCCACGACCACCGACACCGCCATGCAGCGCTCCCCCGCCGAGCCGAACCCGGCCGACACCGCGGCGTCCGCGGCGAGGTCGAGGTCCGCGTCGGGCAGCACGACCATGTGGTTCTTCGCCCCGCCGAGGGCCTGGACGCGCTTGCCGTGCCGGGTGCCGGTTTCGTAGACGTACCGCGCGATCGGCGTCGACCCGACGAACGAGATCGCCTTGACGTCGTCGTGTTCGAGGAGCCCGTCCACCGCCACCTTGTCGCCGTGCAGCACGTTGAGCGCGCCCGCGGGCAGCCCGGCCTCGGCCAGCAGCTCGGCGATGAACACCGCGGCCGACGGGTCCTTCTCGCTCGGCTTGAGCACGACGGTGTTGCCGCACGCCAGGGCGTTGGGCACGAACCAGAGCGGCACCATGGCCGGGAAGTTGAACGGCGAGATCACGCCGACCACGCCGAGCGGCTGCGCGATCGAGTAGACGTCGACGCCGGTCGAGGCGTTCTCGCTGAATCCGCCCTTGAGCAGCTGCGCGGCGCCGCACGCGTACTCGACGTTCTCGATCGCGCGCGCGACCTCGCCCGCCGCGTCGGACTCGACCTTGCCGTGCTCGCTCGTGACGATCTTCGCCAGCTCGTGCTTGCGCGCGGAGAGCAGCTCGCGGAAGGCGAACAGCACCCGCGTCCGGCCGGCCAGCGACGTCCCGCGCCAGCCCGGCAGCGCCGCTTTGGCCGCGGCGACGGCGGCCTCGACCTCGGCGTCGCCCGCGAAGTCGACGTGCGCGCGGACCTGCCCGGTCGCGGGGTCGAACACCTCGCCGGAGCGCCCGGCGGTCCCGGTGAACGGCTTGCCGTCGATCCAGTGGCTGATGCGGTCGGTCACGGCAGGCGCTCCTTCGCTCGGGGACGTCCTCCCGAGTCTCGGGGCGGGCGCCACGCCAACGCCATCGGCAACGTGTACGTCAGTTGACTCCCGGCCGTACAGTCTGTCCCTGCCGATCAGACCGCGAGGAGCCATGTACCCGACCGTCGCCGAGGTGCTCGCGCTGCCGGTGCTGCGCCAGGGCCGCCCGCACGTCGTCGCCGGCACGGCCGGGCTCGACGCCCCGGTGCGCTGGGCGCACGTCGCCGAGGTCGCCGACATCGCGCACCTGCTGCGCGGCGGCGAACTCGTGCTGACGACCGGTGTCGCGCTGCCCGACGACGGCCCGGCGCTGGCCCGCTACGTCGCCGACCTGGCCGGGGTCGGCGCCGCCGGCCTGGTGATCGAGCTGGTCCGGCACTGGAACGACAAGCTGCCGGCCGCCCTGGTCGAGGCCGCGGAGAAGCACGGGCTGCCGCTGGTGACGCTGTCGCGGGAGACGCGGTACGTGAGCGTCACCGAGGCGGTGAACGGCCAGATCGTCGACGCCCAGGTCGCCGAGCTGCGCGCCGCCGAACGCGTGCACGAGACGTTCACCGCGCTCACGGTCGCGGGCGCCGAGCCCGGCGTCGTCCTCGGCGAGGTCGCGCGGCTGACCGAGCAGCCGGTGGTGCTGGAGACCCTTTCGCACGAGGTGCTCGCCTACGACGCGGCCGGCACCGATCCGGCGGAGCTGCTCACCGGCTGGCCCGCCCGGTCGCGGGTGGTCCAGCTCGGCGAGCGGACCGGCTACCACCCGGCGTCCGGCTGGCTGGTGACGGTGGTCGGCGCCCGCGGGCACGACTGGGGCCGGCTCGTCGTGGTGTGCGCCGACCCGCCGCCGCACCGCCACCGCGTGGTCGCCGAGCGGGCCGCGTCCGCGCTGGCCGTGCACCGGCTCGTCGCGAAGGACACCGACGGCCTCGAGCGGCAGGCGCACCGCGCCGTCCTGACTGAGCTGCTCGCGTCGCCGGCGCCGTCGGCGGAGCTGCTGGCGCGTGCTTCGGCGCTGGCCGTGCCGCTGACCGGGCGGCAGCTGGTCGGGCTGGCGGCGCGGCCCCGGCTGGCCGGCACCCGGCCCGCGCTGTCCACGCCGCCGGTGCTGCGCGAACTGGCCGAGGCGACGGTCCTGGCGGCGCGCCGCGCGAAGGTGTCGGCGCTGGTCGCGACGGACGACCTGGGCGTGCGGGCGCTGATCGCGCTGTCACCGGAGGCGAACGCCGACGCGGTGCTGCACCGGCTGGCCACCGACGTCCACGAGGCCCGCGGCAGCGCGCCGGGTGTGCTGGCCGTCGGCACGACGGTGCTCTCCCCGGCCGAAGCGGGCCGGACGCTGCTGGAGGCCGGCCAGGTCGCGGCGGCGGCGCTCGGGACGGGCGACACGCGCGTGCTGCACCGCCTTTCCGACGTCCGCCTGCGCGGCCTGCTGCACCTGCTCTCGGGCGACGAGCGCGTGACGGCGTTCGCGCACCGGGAACTGGGCCCGCTGCTCCAGCGGGACGCGGCGTCCGGCAGCCGGCTCGTGCAGGCCCTGCGGCACTACTGCGAGCAGGGCGGCAACAAGTCCGCGGCGGCCGCGGCGGCGCACACCTCGCGGACGGCGTACTACCAGCAGCTCGCCCGGATCGAGCAGGTGCTGGGCGTCCGGCTGGAGGACCCGGAGTCGATGCTCTCCCTCTACGTCGCGCTGCTGGCGGGGGACCTCACCCGGACGAGCGAAGAAGAGTCACCCGGACGAGGAGCACAGTGATCGGTCCCGGGCTGCCGATGGAACCGATATGGCCATCCTTCCCTTCGCAGCCTGCCTGATGAGCTTGAGCTGCCTCGCGCCCGCGCACCCGCCGGCGTCGACGTTGCAGCTCACCAGCCACGACACCGCGAACCGCGTCAGCTCGGTGGTGCTCACGTGCGACCCGACCGGCGGCACGCACCCCAAGCGCGACAAGGCGTGCTCGGTGCTCTCCAGCGCCGGCGGCGACTTCTCGAAGATCAACGCCCGGCACCAGATGTGCACGCTGATCTACGCCCCGGTGGACGTCACGGTGGTCGGCAGCTGGCGCGGAAAGCCGGTGTCGTACCAGACGACGTTCCCGAACCGCTGCGCGGCGGACCGCGACTCGGACGACGTCTTCGCGTTCTGACGCGGGCGCGCCCGGCGCGGAAGCCGCCGGGCCGCCCCCACGACGGTCCGGTGGCTTCCGCGCAACTCTCTTAACCACGCAAGACCGGGGCGCCCGGTTCAGCCGCAGCGGCCGAGAGGCACGTCACGTGCCGCGGCGCGGCTGAGGTTCCAGGCGGGCCAGCCGTCGGGGGTGTCGCCGGCGAGGACTTCGCGCAGCACGCACGTCCGCAACGGCTCGGGCAGCCGGGCCGACACGACCGGGACGACGTCGGCCGAAAAGCCCGCGAGGTACCGGTGGTCGAGCGGTTTCCCGGCGGCCGCGCGGTCGAGGTTGGCGTCGGCGATCAGGCGTTCCGGGTCGAGGACGGCGAGCACCAGCAGCGCCCCGGCGGCGGCCCCGATCGCGGCGCGCGGCAGCCACGTCGAGCGGAGCTTGACCAGCGAGACCAGCACCAGGACGAACACGGCGCCGAACCAGAGTTCGCAGACCTCGACGAGCAGCCGCAGGACGGTGAAGCCGTAGGCCTCCTGGTAGGTCCACATGCGACTCAACGCCGACCCGACGAGCACCAGGCTCAACGCGCTCAAGGCGCCCAGCAGGACCCGCTGCCGAAGCCGGTCGGCCCTGGTCGCGTTCGGCGCCCAGCGCAAGGCCGCGGCGACGATGGCGAGCGTCAGGACCGTGACGGCGCACAGCTGCCAGAAGCCGCTGCGGGCGTACTCGGCCGACGTCAAGCCGCTGGTGCGCAGGACGTACCCGGTCCCGCCGAACAGCACGACCAGCCGCACGCCGACGAACACGCTGAAGAGCAGCACGAGGACGCCGAGCGGGACCGTCCACTCCAGACCGTTCTTCGTCCGGTGAGGACGGTCCGCCGTCGCGCGGTGCGGTGGGGCGGCGAGGAAGTAGCAGGCCCCGGCGACGACCGACGTGACGACCGCGAAGACACCACACCACCGGACGAGCACGTCGACGCCGAGATCCGGGATCACGGCGCTGACGACGGCGGCGAAGGCGGCATCGGCACTGGCGAGCAGCGGAACGAAGACGGCCACGAGCACGGCGGCGGCCAGCACGGCGAGCGCGATCCGCCGGGCGACGCCGTCGCGGCGGGCGGCGAACCGTCCCACGCCGCGGCCCGCCCACGGAATGGCGCGCACGGCCTCGAGGGGAACGGCGAGCATGTCGTAGACGACGGAGTTGACGGTCCGCGCCCCGACGACGGCCAGCGACCCGGTGACCACGGCGGCGAGCACGCAGAGGACGAACAACCACCCCGACGCCCGCACGGCGCCCATCCCGAGAAGGGCGAGGGTGAGGGCGGCCCAGCCGGCATTGCCCCAGGTGAAGCCGGTTTCCCCCGCGGGTCTCGACCGCCGGTCGGCGACGAAGACGGCTGCGGCGACGGCGAGTCCGGCGAGCAGCCAGCCGATCCCGGGCCGGTCGACGGGCAGGACGAGAGCGGCGGCGATCCCGGCGAGGACGGCCGCGGGCAGAACGGCGGGAGGAAGCGGAACGACGGCCGACTTGGGCGGCGGGACCGGCCGGGAGAGGACCGGAACAGCGGGCCGCTCGGCGACCGCCACACCACCGGGACCCGGCCCTGCAACAGCCCCGCCCACCGAACCACCGGCTGTTCGCTCGGCGGCGCCGACCGCACTCGCCGAACCTCGCCCCGCCGCCCCGCCAGCTCGCTCGGCAGCCCCGTCCGCTCGAGCCGTACTCGCCGGTTCCCGCGCCGCCTCCCCGCCAACTCGCCCGGCAGCCGCATCCGCTCGCGCCGCACTCGCCGGTTCTCGCCCCGCCGCCCCGCCAGCCACCCGGTCGGCAGCCCCGTCCGCTCGGGCCGCACCTCGCCCCGCCGCCCCGGGTGCGCCACCCTCAGCCTCGTCTGCCGGGACACCCGTGGCCACCTGCCGCTTCCCCCGTGGCACGCGGTCTCCCGCGCCGGAGCCGCCCGTTCTGTTCTTCGGCATCTCGCCCGCTTCCTTCCGTGCCTCACCCACCGGGCGACACACGAGTCGATGTTCGCTTTTGCGAATCCGCGGCGCGAGGCCCGCCGCCGCGGTCTTCGGACAACTTCAGCTCGTCGGCAACGTCACCCGGATCCGGCTGCCCACTCCGGTGGCCGGTTCGACCACCCCGATCGTTCCGCCGTGCAGTTCCACCGCCCACCGGGCGATCGCCAGCCCGAGGCCCGTTCCGCCACCGGACGGACGCTCGCCCCGGGTGAACCGCTCGAACACCCGCTCGCGGTCGGCTGGGGCGATCCCGGGCCCCTCGTCGCAGACGTCGATGCGGACCTCGCCCGGCCGGACCTCCGCGAGGACCCGGACCGAGCCGCCCGCCGGGCCGTGGCGGGCCGCGTTCTCCAGCAGGTTGGCCACCACCTGGAACAGCCGGCCGCGGTCCGCCGTCACCACGGCGTCGGGCGGCGAAACCGACACCGAGAACGTCACCCCGCGCACCAGCGCCGCTTCGGAGACCGCCGAGGAAAGCAACGACGCCAACGGAAAGGAAGTCCTGTGCAGCGGGATCGCCCCCGCGTCGAGCCGGGACAGGTCCAGGAGCTCGTCCACCAGCGTCGCCAGGCGCTCGGTCTGCTGCAGCGCCGTCTTCAACGTCGCGGGATCGGCGTCCTCGACGCCGTCCACCAGGTTCTCCAGCACGCCGTTCAGCGCCGTGATCGGCGTGCGCAGCTCGTGGGAGACGTTCGCGACCAGCTCGCGGCGCTGCCGGTCCGCGTCGCCGAGGTCGGCGGCCATCTGGTTGAACGCCCGGGCCAGCGAGCCCACTTCGTCGCGGGTCGTCGCGCGGATCCGGCGGGTGTAGTCGCCCTTCGCCATCGCGCGGGCCGCCGCCGTCATCTCGCGCAGCGGGCGCGTCATCCCGTGGGCCAGCACCTGGGAGAGCACCAGCGCCAGGACCATCGCCGTGATCGTCGTCCGGGGTGGCAGCCAGCCGATCTGCCAGTTGAAGAACGCGAACGCGATGCCGCCCGAGGCGACCATCAGGATGGCGAGCTTGAGCTTGATCGACCGGATCCGGTCGAGGGGCCGCGGCACGAGGTTCACGATCCCGCCTCCAGTGCGTAGCCGACTCCGTGCACGGTCCGGATCAGGTCGGCCCCGAGCTTCCGCCGCAGCGCCTTGATGTGGCTGTCGACCGCCCGGGTGCCCGCGGAAGTGCCGTGGACGTCCCAGTCCCACACCTCCGACAGCAGCCGTTCCCGCGGCTGCACCGCCCGCGGCCGCCGCGCGAAGTGCACCAGCAGGTCGAACTCGATCGGCGTCAGCTGCGCCGCGACCCCGGCCCGGGCGACGCGCCGCTGGTCGACGTCGATCTCGAGGTCGCCGAGCACGATCCGGGTGCCCGGGACCGCGGCCGAGCGGTCGACCCGCCGCAGCAGCGCGTGCACCCGCGCGGTCAGCACCCGCATCGAGAACGGCTTCGTCAGGTAGTCGTCGGCGCCGACGCCCAGGCCGACCAGCAGGTCCGTCTCGTCGGCGCGCGCGGTCAGCATGAGCACCGGCACCGGCCGCCGCCCCTGGATGCGGCGGCAGACCTCCAGGCCGTCGAACCCCGGGATCATCACGTCCAGCACCACGAGATCCGGCTCGAAAGCGCTGTCCGCTTCGACGGCGGCCGGCCCGTCGTGGGCGACCTCCACGCTGAACCCTTCGGCCCGCAGCCGGGCCGCGATCGACGCGGCGATCGTGACGTCGTCCTCGACGACCAGCACCCGCCGCCCACCCAGTTCCATGGCCACGACCCTATGCACCCCCGGTGGAGACGGTTCGCGTGAAGTGTGGAGATCCTGTGGAGACGTTTCACCCGCTTTGCCGGTTGATGACGGGGAGATGTGTGACACAGGTCATGCACTCCGGCGCCCGTTCGCGCAATCGACAGACTGCACTCCTGATCAGCGAAGAGTGAACAGACTGCCGTTGCCCTCGTCACAACCGGACGCGCAGGATTCCGCAATGGCGCCGACACCCGCAGACCAGCGCGTGCACGACGACGGCCGGGTCGAACTGGACCCCGCCGACGTCGGGTCTCTCGAAGGCAGCCGGTTCTTCAACTCCGAACTGGCACCCGTTCCCGTCGAAAAACGGACCTGGACCACTTACAACTACTTCGCGCTCTGGATGGGGATGGCGCACAACATCCCCAGCTACGCCCTGGCCGCGTCGCTGATCGCGCTCGGCATGAACTGGGTGCAGGCGCTGATCACGATCACCATCGGCAACATCGTCGTGCTCGCGCCGATGCTGCTCAACAGCCACGCCGGCACGAAGTACGGCATCCCGTTCCCGGTGTTCGCCCGCGCGTTCTACGGCCTGCGCGGCGCCAACCTGGCCGCGCTGCTGCGGGCGTTCATCGCGTGCGGCTGGTTCGGCATCCAGACCTGGGTCGGCGGCGAAGCGATCTACGTCATCCTGGGCCGGCTGCTCGGCTCGTGGTGGCGCGACTCGCCGGTGGTCGCCGGCCAGCACTGGACACTGTGGCTGTCCTTCGTGGTCTTCTGGATCGGCCAGATGCTCATCATCTGGCGCGGCATGGAGGCGGTCCGCCGGTTCGAGAACTGGACGGCGCCGCTGGTGTCGGTCGGCTTCCTCATCCTGCTCGGCTACGTGCTGGTCAAGGCGGGCGGGCTCGGCCCGATCCTGTCCGACGGCGGCAAGCTCGGCTGGGGCCCGGACTTCTGGAAGGTGTTCGCGCCGTCGCTGATGGCGATGATCGCGTTCTGGTCGACGCTCTCGCTGAACATGCCGGACTTCACCCGCTTCGGCGGCAGCCAGCGCAAGCAGGTCCGCGGCCAGATCCTCGGCCTGCCGACGACCATGACGTTCATCGCGATCGTGGCCATCCTGACGACGTCGGGCGGGCACGTGCTCTACGGCGAGGACATCTGGGACCCGGCGCAGCTGGCGGACAAGTTCTCCAGCCCGGTCGTGGTCGTCGTCGCCCTGATCGCGCTCGTGCTGGCGACGATTTCGGCGAACCTCGCGGCCAACGTCGTCAGCCCGTCCTACGACTTCTCGAACGCCTTCCCGAAGAAGATCACGTTCGCGGTCGGCGGCGGCATCACCGGCGTCATCGGCATCCTGATCCAGCCGTGGCGGCTCTACTCCGACCCGAACATCTACATCTTCGCGTGGCTCGGCTTCTACGGCGGCCTGCTCGGCGCCGTCGCGGGCGTGCTCGTCGCCGGGTACTGGGTGATCGCCCGCACCAAGCTGAAGCTGAAGGACCTCTACACACCCGATGGGGTGTATTGGTTCAGCGGCGGCTGGAACTGGCGCGCGCTGGTCGCCACGCTGGTGGGAGCCGTGCTGGCCGTCGGCGGCGCCTACGGCGGGCCGTTCCCCGACGGCGGCCTGATCCCGTTCCTCAAGCCCCTTTACGACTACAACTGGGTGGTCGGCTTCGTCGGCGCGTTCGTCGTCTTCGCCGCCCTGTCGGTATCCGCTAACAAGGAGGAAGCAAGTGAGCGTCGTCCGAGCCGGATTGATCCAGCAGCGGTGGACGGGTGACAAGGAGTCCATGATCAAGGCGGCGGTCGACCACATCGCCACCGCCGCCTCGCAGGGCGCCCAGGTCGTCTGCCTGCAGGAGCTGTTCTACGGGCCGTACTTCTGCCAGGTGCAGGACACCGAGTTCTACTCCTACACCGAAGGCATCCCGGACGGCCCGACGACCCAGCTCATGCAGGAGGTCGCCGAGCGCCACGGCGTGGTGCTCGTCGTGCCGATGTACGAGGTCGAGCAGCCCGGCGTCTACTACAACACCGCCGCGGTGATCGACGCCGACGGCACCTACCTCGGCAAGCACCGCAAGAACCACATCCCGCAGGTCAAGGGCTTCTGGGAGAAGTTCTACTTCCGGCCCGGCAACCTGGGCTACCCGGTGTTCGACACCGCCGTGGGCCGCATCGGCGTCTACATCTGCTACGAGCGGCACTTCCCCGAGGGCTGGCGCGCGCTGGGCCTGGCCGGGGCGAAGATCGTGTTCAACCCGTCGGCGACCAGCCGCGGGCTGTCGCAGTACCTGTGGCGGCTGGAGCAGCCGGCGGCCGCGGTGGCCAACGAGTACTTCGTCGGCGCGATCAACCGCGTCGGCGTGGAACCGCTGGGGGAGAACGACTTCTACGGCCAGACGTACTTCGCCGACCCGCGCGGGCAGCTGATCGGCGACGCCGCGTCCGACACCGAGGACGAGGTGGTGGTGCGCGACCTCGACATGGCGCAGCTCGACGAGGTCCGGGACCTGTGGGCGTTCTACCGCGACCGCCGCCCGGACACCTACGGCCCGCTCACGGAGGCCTGATGACCACGCTCATCTCGGGCGGTCAGGTCGTCTCCCCGTCGGGCGCGCTGCTCGCGGACGTCCTCGTCGACGGCGAGACCATCGCCGCCGTCGGGGCGCCCGGGACGCTGACCGGCGACGAGACGATCGACGCAGGAGGCAAGTACGTGCTGCCCGGCGGCATCGACGCGCACACGCACATGGAGATGCCCTTCGGCGGGACGCACTCGGTCGACACGTTCTCGACCGGCACCACGGCGGCGGCCTGGGGCGGCACCACGACGATCATCGACTTCGCCGTCCAGGCCAAGGGCACGTCCCTGCTGTCCACACTGGACAAGTGGCACGCCAAGGCGGACGGCAACTGCGCGATCGACTACGGCTTCCACATGATCGTCAGCGACGTCAACGACCAGTCGCTGAAGGAGATGGAAGCCTGCGTCGACGGCGGCGTCGGCAGCTTCAAGATGTTCATGGCCTACCCGGGCGTGTTCTACTCCACCGACGGCGAAATCCTGCTGGCCATGCAGAAGGCGCGCGAGATCGGCGCGACGATCATGATGCACGCCGAGAACGGCATCGCGATCGACCAGCTGGCCGCGCAGGCGTTCGAGGCCGGGAACATCGACCCGGTGCAGCACGGGTACACGCGTCCACCCGAGCTGGAGGGCGAAGCGACATCGCGGGCGATCCAGCTCGCGAAGGTGACCGGCTCACCGCTGTACATCGTGCACCTCTCGGCGTCGCAAGCGCTTGCGGCGGTCGCGGAGGCACGCAACGACGGCCAGAACGTCTTCGCCGAGACGTGCCCGCAGTACCTGTACCTGTCCATTGAGGACCTGGCGAAGCCGGACTTCGAGGGCGCCAAGTACGTCGCCTCCCCGCCGCTGCGGGAGAAGTCGCACCAGGCCGACCTGTGGCGGGGGCTGCGGACGAACGACCTGTCCGTGGTGTCCACCGACCACTGCCCGTTCTGCTTCAAGGACCAGAAGGAGCTGGGGCGCGGCGACTTCCGGGCCATCCCGAACGGCATGCCGGGTGTGGAGCACCGGATGGACCTGCTGCACCAGGGCGTCGTCGCGGGCGAGCTGACGCTCGGGCGCTGGGTCGAGACGTGCTCGGCGACGCCGGCGCGGATGTTCGGGCTGTACCCGCGCAAGGGTGTCATCGCGGCGGGTTCGGACGCGGACATCGTGATCTACGACCCGTCGGCGACGCAGACCCTGTCCGCCGAGACGCACCACATGAACGTGGACTACTCGGCGTACGAAGGGTTCGAGCTGACCGGCCGCGTGCACACCGTGCTGTCGCGGGGACGCGTGGTCGTCTCCCCGGACGGGTTCACCGGGTCGACGTCGCACGGCAAGTTCCTGTCCCGTGAGCTGAACCAGTACCTGAACTGAGGTAGTCATGGACTTCGGGATCGTGCTGCAGACGGACCCGCCCGCGCGGGACGTCGTGCGGCTGATGAAGGACGCCGAGGACGCCGGGTTCCGCTACGGCTGGACGTTCGACTCCTGCGTGCTGTGGCAGGAGCCGTTCGTCATCTACTCGGCGATCCTGGCGGCGACGTCGTCGCTGGTCGTCGGGCCGATGGTGACCAGCCCGGGCACGCGGGACTGGTCGGTGATGGCCTCGACGTTCGCCACGCTCAACGACATGTACGGCAACCGGACGGTCTGCGGCATCGGCCGCGGCGACTCCGCGCACCGGGTCGTGGGCAAGCCACCGTCCACTTTGGCCACCGTCCGCGACTGCATGCGCGTGGTCAAGGACCTCGCCGAAGGTCGCGCGGTGGAAATGAACGAGACGGCCGTGCGGATCCCGTGGATCCGCAACGGCCGCCTGGAGATGTGGATGGCCGGGTACGGGCCGAAGGCGCTGAAGACGGTCGGCGAGCACGCCGACGGCTTCATCCTGCAGTGCGCGGACCCGGCGATCGCGCGCTGGACGATCGGCGCGGTGCGCGACGCCGCCCGCGCGGCCGGCCGTGACCCAGGCGGCATCACGATCTGCGTCGCGGCCCCGGCGTACGTCGGCGACGACCTGCCGCACCAGCGCGAACAGCTGCGCTGGTTCGGCGGGATGGTCGGCAACCACGTCGCGGACCTGGTCGCGCGCTACGGCTCGACGGGCGCGGTGCCGCGAGAGCTGACGGACTACATCCGCGAGCGGGAGGGCTACGACTACAGCCACCACGGCAAGGCGGGCAACCCGTCGACGGAGTTCGTGCCGGACGAGATCGTCGACCGGTTCTGCCTCCTGGGCCCGGCATCGTCCCACGTCGAACGGCTGCAGGAACTGGCGGAGCTGGGCGTCGACCAGTTCTCGCTGTACCTGATGCACGACGACCGCGAGACGACGCTGGCGTCGTACGGGGCGCAGATCATCCCGAAGCTCACCGCGTAGGGCTCGCCCTACTCCGCTTCCGGGGGTGCGCACCAGCGCGCCCCCGGTCCCGGTGACGGGACGATCGGGGCCATGAACGCTCCGAAACTCCGCGCCGCGCTGGCTTTGGGGGCCGCCGCGCTCGCCGTGGGCGCACTCGCGCCCGCGGCCGCGGCGAGCCCGGCCGGAATCGTCTGGGAAGCCGCGTGCGCCGCCGGATACCAATGCGGCCACCTCGACGTCCCGCTGTCCTATCAGGACCCTTCGCTGGGAACCGTGTCCATCGCCGTCGGCCGGCTCCCGGCCACCGACCAGGCCCGCAAACTGGGCACCGTCTTCTACAACCCCGGCGGGCCGGGCTCGTCCGGCCGCTTCGCGCCCGCGTTGACGCCTTTCCTGCACGAGCGCTACGACATCGTCGGGGTCGACCCGCGCGGTGTCGGCGCCAGCTCGAAGATCCACTGCTTCACCGAACCTTCGCAGCTCGAGGTGCTCCAGCGGGCGCTCGGCACGTTCCCGCTGACCCGCGACGCCGAGCAGCGGCAGATCGCGGACACCCGCACGGTCACCGATCTCTGCGAGCGGAACGCGGGTCCCCTGGCCAACCACCTGTCGACCGGCACGATCGCCCGCGACCTCGACCGGTTGCGGGCGGCGTTCGGCGAGCGGAAACTGCGCTTCTACGGCAAGTCGTACGGCACCTACCTCGGCGAGACCTACGCCAACCTGTTTCCCGGCCGGGTCGGAACTTTGGCGCTCGACGCCGTCGACGACCCGACGCGCTGGGCGACCGGCCCCGGTCCGATGAGCTACCGCCTGCGCGGTTACGAAGACGGCCCGCGGGCCGTACAGTCCTTTTTGGACGCCTGCGCGTCGCGCTGTGCCTTCGACTACGACACCATCCTCGACCGGCTCCAAACCGGACCCATCACGGTGACGGACACGACGGGCAAGCAGGTCGTCGTCACCTACCCGAGCGCGATCGCCACGATCCACAACTACCTGACCGACGCCCAGGCCGCGCCGCGGCTGGCGTTATTCCTGCAGGCTCTGGCGGACCCAGCGGCACGCGCCCCGGCCTCGGCGGGCGGCCCACCGGACGTCGACTCCCTGCTGGGTGGCGGCGCGACCCTCTGCTCGGACGCGGACAACCCGCGCGACCCGGCGGTGTGGTGGGACTACGCCCGGCGTGCCGACGAGGCCGGGCGCGGCTTCGGCCCGTACGACGTCTACAAGACGCTCCCGTGCGCGAGCTGGGACGTCTCGGACACCGGCCGCTACACCGGCCCGTGGAACCGCCCGACGGCGCCGATTCTTTTGCTGGCCAACCGAAAGGGCGACCTCGAGACGCCCTATGCGGGGGCGCGGCGCACGGAACGCCTGCTGGGCAACGCGCATCTGCTGAGCCTCGACACGTACGGCCACGGCTCGCGCGGCAAGAGCGCGTGTGTCGACGGCTGGCTCGACCGCTACTTCGCGACCGGCGCCGTCCCGGCGCCCGGCACGGTCTGCGCGCCGGACAAGGGCCCCTTCGACTGAAGGTAGGCCATCGCCGCGTCGGGGTCGCCCAGCCAGCTTTCGTAGCCGGCCGGGTCCTCGAAGAGGTGCGCGAACCGGTGCGCCACTTCGGGTACCCGCTGCGCGGCGTCCAAAGTGGCCAGGACGTGGGGCGGCGGCGGGGCCAGGAGGGCGTTGTTGAAGAGTGTGGCGTGCCGGGCGTGCTGCCAGTAGCGCGCGAAGGCGTCGTGCATGAACTCTTCGTCGAACGGCCGGTCGGCGCGCTCGACGATGGCTTCCTGGTACGCCCGGGCCGCACGGGCGGCCATGTTGGCGCCCTGACCGCCGACCGGGTCGTTGGTCACCGCGGTGTCACCCATCGCGAGGACCTTCGCCCCGGACGGCAGGGTGCCCACCGGGTGCCGCACGACCGGCGTGATCCGGCCGTGCAGCATCTCGGTGGGCGCCGCCGGGCGGGCGTCGTCGAGCAGCTTCGCCTGCCACGGGTAGTGCGCGCGCAGCAGGTTCCGCGCGGTCTCGTAGTGCTGGTCGACGTCGGTGACGTCGGTCCAGACGTCCATCGGGCCGCCGGGCAGGCCGAAGAACCCGATGCCGTGCACCGGGCCGTGCACGGAAAGCACCGGCAGCAGGAAGAACTCGCCGACCGGCGCCAGGCCGAACGTCAGGCCCGGCACCGCATCCAGCGTCCCCTCGACGTACAGCACGCCGATCGCGCGCTGCGGCTCGCGGTACGGCGAACGTTCGTCGTCGCGCGGGAACAGCGCGTCGAACTGCGGACCGCGGCCGGCCGCCACGATGAGCAGGTCGCATTCCCGGGCACACTCGTCGAGGGCGTCCGGCGTGACACGGCCGATGCGCATGTCACCACCGAGGCGCTCGAACTCGGCCATCCAGCCGGAAACCTTGACGCGCTGGTCGACCGACCGCGCGGGCCGGTCGAGCCCGACGCGCCAGGAAATCGCGGGCTCGGCACCATTGCCCGCGGCCGCGAACGCGACTTCGCGGATGGGCGGCGCGTCCCAGAAGTCGATGCCCAGCTCGTGTTCCCGCTGCAGGGCGGGAGCGAAGACGCATTGGTTGGAGACGAGCCGGCCGGCGCGCACGTCTTCCGCGGTGCGTTCGGCGAACACCGTCACGGCATAGCCCGATTGGCGTAAACCAATGGCCAGGACCAGCCCGGCTTGCCCCGCTCCGACGATCCCGATCCGCCGCATGGCCGCCCCTCCCCCGAAAGCCCTTGCCTGCCAACGTACTCGTTCTGCCGAAAACCGCCCTGCCCGAAGGGGCGGCCGCTAGGGTGGCGCGGTGACGCAGCCGCCGACGGGATACGACCGCACGATCCGCCTCCGCGACAACCGGTGGGTGCGCGTCCGGCCGCTCACCCCGGCGGACGCGCCCGAGCTGGGCGAAGCCATCCGCACCGCGGACCCGGAGACGTTGCGGCGCCGCTTCTGCGGCTCGGCCCCGAGGGTGACACCCCGGCTGCTGGAGCGGCTGACGGTGCTGGACTACCAGCGCCGGTTCGCCCTGGTGGCGCGCTGCCTCGAAGGCCCGGGCGTGGCGGTCGCCCGGTACGAGGCCACGAGCAGGCGGGTGGCGGAGATCGCGGTGGCGGTCGCGCCCGCGTGGCGCCGGGTCGGGCTGGCTACAGCGCTGCTGCACATGCTCGGGCTGGCGGCGCTGGAGCGCGGCTTCGACCGCTTCACGGCGGTGTACTTCGCCGACAACAAGCCGGTGGCGGAGCTGCTCGACTGGGCGGGCGGGAAGCACGTGATCGCGGAAGGTCTCGCGGAGGCCGAGGTCCGGCTGCCCCGCTGAGTCAGCGCGCGGTGAGGTTGTCGATCATCAGACCGAGCATGAAGTCGAACCGCTCGTGCGCGGTGCCGGACGTCAGTTCGGCCGCGTGGCGCCGGGTGTTCGGGAAGCGGTCGGCGGGCAGGGCGGTGAACCGCTCGACGAGCTCGTCGCGGCTGAGGACCCAGTCGCCGTCGTGGTGCTGCTCGACGAGCGACCGCTCGAGGGCGTACGCGCTGACGTAGAGGGTGAGCCCGTCGCGCACCCACGCGGCGGTCCGCGGTTCGACGCCCCCGGCGAGCAGGATCGCCAGGATCCCCTCGCCGACGCGCAACGTCTCGAGGTGGGTCGGCACCATGGCCAGCGCGGCCCGCGGGATGCCCGGGTACTTCAGGTACTGGTCGCGGATCCGCGCGTAGACGTCGATCAGCTGCGCGCGCCACGAAGCCGGGTCGGGCTCGGGCAGTTCGACCTCGGCGAAGAGCCGGCCGATGAGCAGGTCGTCGAGGTCCTCCTTGTTGACGATGTGCGCGTACAGCGACGAGGGCCCACTGCCGAGCACGGCCGCGACCCGGCGGATCGTCAGCGCGTCATAGCCCTCGGTGGCGATGACCTGCAGCGCGGCGTCGGTGATCCGCTCGGCCGTGATGGGCGTCTTCCGCGGCACGGGCGCGGCGTCCGGGTGCGGCTGGGCGTGCCGAGCCGCGCGGCGCTGCTTCGGGTCGAGGGGCATGTCGGTCACTATACGGAACTTAGTTCGAGCGAAGGAACTTAGTTCGCGGTTGCTCTCGGCGCGGCCCTCTTCAAACGGTTCGGCCCGACCTCGCTGTACTTCGCTACGCTGATCTGGTTTCGACCTCGCGCTGGGGTGCACCTGCTGGCATCGGCGCTGGTCGAGTTGCCGCCCAAGCATTCCCAGCGGGCCGGTCATTGACCACCGGGCAACACACGCCCTGTACAACTGTTGGAAAGTAACATCATAACGGTTGATTCATCGCCGCTTTTCTTTCGGCCTGGTCAGTAACGGACGGAACGAGGCGACCGATCCCAGCTGCGCACCTCGTTGATCGAAGAGAACGGCACCGGCATGGACATCGCGGAGCGCGCGCAAGCACTGGCCCTGAAGATCCGCAAGCACAAGGACGGCATCGAGACCGAAGAGGCGACCAAGAACGCCTTCGTGATGCCGTTCATCAGCACCGTCCTCGGTTACGACGTGTTCAACCCGGCCGAGGTGATCCCGGAATTCACCGCCGACGTGGGCACGAAGCGAGGCGAGAAGATCGACTACGCGATCGTCCACAACGGCCAGGTCCAGGTTCTCGTCGAAGCGAAGAAGATCAACGATCCGCTCCGCATCGAGCACGCCTCCCAGCTCTTCCGCTACTTCGCGGTGACAAACGCCCGGATCGCGATTCTGACGAACGGCCAGGTCTACGAGTTCTACACCGATCTCGACGCACCGAACCGGATGGACGCGAAGCCGTTCCTCGTCCTGGATTTCGCCGATATCGACGAGACCCTGCTGCCCGAACTCGCCAAGCTGACGAAGGAGTCCTTCGACCTCGATTCGGTCATCAGCGCCGCCGGCGAGCTGAAGTACATCGGGCAGCTGAAGCGCATTCTCGCAGCGCAGTTCAAGGAGCCCGAGGACGAGTGGGTGAAGTTCCTGACGACGAGGGTGTACGAAGGCCCTTTCACACAGCGCGTTCGTGAGCAGTTCGGGCCGCTGGTGGCCAAGGCGACGAGCCAGTTCCTCAACGAGCAGGTCAACGACCGGCTGAAGAACGCGCTCGGCGGGCCCGATTCCTACGTGAGCGTGTCGAGCGGGAACACCGCGCAGCCCGAGCCCGCACCGGCCGCCGAGACGCCGGCCGAGGAACCCGAGCGGGTCGTCACCACCGAAGAAGAGCTCGAGGGGTACCGGATCGTCCGGGCCATCGTCTGCGCCGAGGTACCCGCCTCACGGGTCGCCGCGCGGGACACCCAGACCTACTTCGGGGTCCTTCTCGACGACAACAACCGGAAGCCGATCGCGCGGCTGTGGTTCAACCGGGCGAAGAAGTACCTCGGCGTGTTCGACGAGAACAAGGTCGAGACGCGGCTGCCGATCGACGCCGTCGAGGACATCTACCAGCACGCGGACCACCTGCGGAGCACGGTCGCGAGATACCTCGGCACCGCCCGTCCGCAGGTGGCCGACACCCCTCAGTCCACCAGCGCCTGGTAGACCAGCTGCCGCAGCTGGGAGCGCAGCCGGTAGGTGCTCGACGGCAGCAGCTGCGTGTAGAAGCCGACCGTCAGGTCCTCGTCGGGGTCCACCCAGAACGCCGTCGAAGCCGCGCCGCCCCAGGCGAACTCTCCCGCCGACGACAGGGTTCGGGCCTTCACCGGGTCTTCCAGCACCGAGAAGCCCAGGCCGAACCCGTGCCCGTGGAACGGCATCTCGGCGAACAGCGGGCGGCCGAACTCCTCGAGGTCCACGTGACCGGGCAGGTGGTTGCTGGCCATCAGGGAAACCGTCCGCGGGGACAACAGCCGCACGTCCTCGAACGAGCCGCCGCGCAGCAGCATTTCCGTGAAGCGCCAGTAGTCCGAAGCGGACGACACCAGGCCGCCACCGCCGGACAGGCAGTCGGGCCGGGAGGTGCCCAAGCGGCCGAAGGCTTCGTTGCGGACGGCCCGGCCCGTCGCGGGATCCGGGACGTACAACGCCGCCAAGCGCGAGGGGGACGCCGCCACGAACCCCGTCTCCGTCATGCCCAGCGGGCCGAAGATGCGGGAGGAGAAGAACTCGTCCAGGGCCAGCCCGGACACGACCTCGACCAGCCGCCCGAGGACGTCCGTCGCCACCGAGTAGTTCCACTCCGATCCCGGCTGGAACACCAGCGGCAGCGCCGCCCACTGCTCGGAGCACGCGGCCAGGTCCGCGCCCGGCGGCGTGCCCCACTCGAAGCCCGCCGCGCGGTAGATCGCGTCCACCGGGTGCCCGTGGTGGAAGCCGTAGGTCAGGCCCGCCGTGTGCGTCAGCAGGTGCCAGACGCGGATCGGCTCGGTGGCCGGCTCGGTCAGGGGACGAAGCGCCGACCCCTTGACGTACACCCGCGGCGACGCGAACTCCGGCAGCCACCGCGAGATCGGGTCGTCCAGCTCCAGCAGGCCCTCTTCGGCGAGCATCATCGCCGCGACCGACGTGACCGGCTTCGACATCGAGAAGATCCGCCACAGCGTGTCGGTCTCGACCGGCGTGCCCGCCTCGACGTCGCTGTACCCACCACTGCCGACGTGCACGATCCGGCCGTGCCGGCTCACCACCGCGAGCCAGCCGGGCAACCGTCCATCCTCGACATAGCGGTCGAAATGGGTGTCGATCCGGGAAAGCCGCGCCGCGTCGAAGCCGGCTTCGGCCGGGTCGACGTCCACCTTGAGGTCCATGCAGCGAGACTACTGCGCCGATGGCCACCAAACCGGCCACAGCCACGGCCGAACGGCTTCGTGGCCACGGTTGCTCGCCCGTGCGGGTGTCGACCTACTTTTGGCCGGGTTGGTGGCTTTCGCGAGCCCGTTCGGCCGCTTTCTCCTCACGCCAGGCTTCGTCGTTCTTCCCGAGGCGCCAGTACCCCGAGATGGACAGCAGCTCGCGCCGCACGCCGCGCTCGTCGAGCAGGTAGCGCCGCAGCTCGCGCACGAACCCGGCCTCGCCGTGGACGAACGCCTGGACGACGCCCGCGCGCCACGGCAGGGCCCGCACCGCCTCCGCGACGTCGCCGCCCGACGACCGGTGCAGCCACGTGATCTGCGCGTCCGCCTTCGTCACCAGGACCTGCTCTTCGCCGGCGTTCTCGACCAGGATCACCGCGTGCGCCGGGACGCCCGCCGGGAGCGCTTCGAGGGACGCCGCGATGGCCGGCAACGCGCTTTCGTCGCCGGCCAGCAGGTGCCAGTCGGCCTCGGCGCCCGGCGCGTACGCGCCGCCGGGGCCGGACAGCAGCAGCTCGTCGCCCGGCTGCGCGGACGCGGCCCACGGGCCGGCGATGCCTTCGTCGCCGTGGTGGACGAAATCGAAGGTCAGCTCGCCGGCCTGCGGGTCGAACGCCCGGACCGTGTAGGAGCGCATCCGCGGCCAGTGCTCACGCGGCAGCGTCGCGCGGCATTCCTGCACGTCGAACGGCTCCGGGTACTCGACGCCCGGCACCTTGAACAGCACCTTCACGTACGCGTCGGTGAACGCGTTGGGCGTGAAGCCGGCGATGCCCTCGCCGCCCGCGACGATCCGGATCATGTGCGGGGTGATCCGCTCGGTGCGCAGCACCCGCAGCCGCACCGCGGGACGCCCGGACCGCCGGGGTGCTTCAGCCATCGACAACTCCTCGCAAGAACTAAGGGTTACCTAAGCAACCGTACGCGCCCAGTCCGGTTCCTGGCCATCGGGCCGCCCCAGTTCTTCGAGCACCCGGGCAAATCCGGCGGCCGTCTTCGCGCGGAACCCGAGGAAGAGCCGGTTGGCCAGCGGCACCCCCCATCGCCCCCGCGAAGCCGCGTTGACCACGCGGTGTTCGACGCGCGCACCGGCCGGATCGGGCGTGACGCGGTATTCGCCGCGGTACCACCAGCCGCCCTGCACCGCGAGGAACCCCCGCTCGCGGTCGACGTCCATCCGCATCGGGTACGCGCCCCCGCTCAGCATGCGCCGCAGGCGGTCGAACACCTCGTCCGGCGGCCGCGCGACGACCCCCGACGCCTCCGCAAGCGCTTTCACCCGCGCGGGTCCGAGACGCGCGTGTTCTGGAACGCCGTGATCAGCCATTCGCCGCCTTCCTCGACGAGCACGAAGCCGACGGTGGACTCGCGGCCTTCGTCGGTGGTGTCGGCGCCAGTGACCGACGAGCCACCGCCGGCGACGACCACGGCGACGTCAGGGCGGACGAACCGCACCTTCGCCGTCTCGCCGAGTCTGGCGGTCAGCTTCGAGCCCTTGAGCGGCCCTTCGAACAGCGCGCGGTGCGAACTTTCGATCGCTTCGCGGCCCGGGAAGTTCATCCCGAAGAACGTCACGTAGTCGGCGTCCTCGGTGAAGAGCCGGCCGTACGCGGTGGCGTCGCCGGCGTTCCAGGCCTCCGTGAGGCGGCCGAGCACGGCGCGGACGGCGGCATCGGCAGTGGTGGTGGTCATGGGATCCCCTTTCGCGAACGGCGTTCGTTCGACGAACACAGTTCTACTTACGAACAGCGTTCGCGTCAAGTACAGTGTTCGCGTGACCGTTCCCCCGCCGCCGTGGCGCAGCGCCCCGCGCCGCCGAGCCGCGAAACCCGCGCTCTCCCAGGGCCTGATCGTGAAGACGGCCCTGGAAATCCTGGCGAAGGAGGGGCTCGAGGCGGTGACCATGCGACGGGTCGCCCAGGCGCTCGAAACCGGGCCCGCGTCGCTCTACGCGCACGTGGCCAACAAGGACGAGCTGGCGGAGCTGATGCTCGACGCCGTGCTCGCGGAAGCCGTGCTGCCGGAACCGGACCCGGCGCGCTGGGACGAACAGGTCAAGGAACAGGTCCGCGACCAGATCCGGGTGATGGTCGCCCACCCCGGCATCGCGCGGGTCGCGTGGGACATCGCCGTGCCGGTCACGCCCAGCTCGCTGCGGCAGGGCGAAGCGATGCTGGCCTTGCTGCGCGCGGGCGGCCTCACGCTCAAGCAGGCGACTTTCGCGGGCGACGCGCTGGCGTTGTACGCCAAGGCGTACGCCTACGAAGCGAGCGGCTGGACCTGGGGCGACATCGACGAAGCCGAGACGGCGAAACGCGGCGAGCAGATGGTGGCGTACATGCGGTCGCTGCCGCCCGAGGCGTTCCCGAACATGCTGCACGTCGGCGAGTTCTTCTCCGCCGAGACGGCGCAGGAACGCCTCGAGTTCGCGCTCGATACGTACCTGGCCGGCTTGAAGGTCCTCGCGGCGAAGAACTAGGGCCGCAGCACGATCTTGCCGCGCGTGTGCCGCTGCTCCAGGTCGCGGTAGGCCTCGCGGACCTCGTCCAGCGGGTAGACGCGCGCGACCGGGACCTCGAGCAATCCCTTGCCCACCAGCAGGCTCAGCTCGCGCAGTACCTCGGCCGACGCCGCGGCCGCGTTGCCTTCGGCTTTCACGTTGTACTTCTGGGCCGCCTCGAAGTCGATGATCGTGTCGATGCGGCCGGGGTGGATGCCCAGGTGCAGCGCCAGATCCACGTAGCCGTCGCCGAACGTGTCGACGAACGCGTGCACGCCGTCCGGGGCGGCTTCCTTGATCCGCTCGAGGACGCCGTCGCCGTAGGCCACCGGGACCACGCCGAGCTCGCGCAGCCAGTCGTGGTTCGCGGGACCGGCCAGGCCGATCACCGTCGCGCCGGACAGCAGCGCCAGCTGCACGGCGAGCGACCCCACGCCGCCCGCGGCCCCCGAGACGACGACGGTCTCGCCCTCGCGTGGGCACACCGCGCGCACCGCGGCGTAGGCGGTGGTGCCGGCGACGAACAGCCCGCCGGCGACCTCCCACGAGACGCCGTCGGGCTTGGGCGTGAGGTCCGAGGCCGCCGCCACGACGAACTCCGCGTGGCTGGACCGCGTCTCGACGAAGCCGATCACCTCGTCGCCGACGGCGATCTCCTCGACGCCCTCGCCGAGCTCGGCCACGACCCCCGCGAAGTCGCTGCCCTGCCCGGACGGGAACATCGCCGGGAAGCGCTCGTGCATGAGGCCCCGGCGGATGGCCGCCTCGCCGGGGTTGATCCCGGCCGCGCGCACCTCGACGAGCACCTGCCCCCGTCCCGGTGCCGGCCGCGGGACGTCCTCGACCCGGAGGACCTCCACGTCGCCGTACTCGTCGAACCTGATCGCGCGCGCCATGGGGCCTCCTCAAAGTCGTTGCTCGATACAAGCAACGACCGGGGCCCCGGTTTTAATTCCCGTCAGCCCGCGAGGCGCCGGACGACCCCGTCGGCCAGCAGCCGCCCGCGGTCGGTGAGCACCGCGCGGCCGCGGGTGTCCAAAGCGGACGGATCGAGCAGCCCTTCGGCCGCCGCCGCCCGGGCTTCGGCCAGGCCGGGCTCGTCGAGGACGTCCAGCGGGAGCCCTTCGGCGACGCGCAGTTCGAGCATGATCCGCTCGAGGTGCTGGTCGTCGTCGGTGAGCACCTCGAGGCCGCCCGCGGGCGAGTCGCCGGCCGCGAGGAGCGCGGTGTAGCGCGCCGGGTGCTTGACGTTCCACCAGCGGACGCCGCCGACGTGGCTGTGCGCGCCCGGCCCGGCGCCCCACCAGTCGTCGCCACGCCAGTAGCCGAGGTTGTGCCGGCACCGGGCGGCGTCGGACGCCGCCCAGTTCGACACCTCGTACCAGCGCAGACCCGCGGCCGACAGGGCGGCGTCGATCATTTCGTAGTCCGCGGCCAGCACGTCGTCGTCCGGCGCGGGCAGCTCGCCGCGGCGGACCCGGCGGGCCAGCGCCGTGCCGTCCTCGACGATCAGCGCGTACGCCGACACGTGGTCGACACCCGCCGCGAGCACGGCGTCGAGCGTCGCGAGGAGGTCGTCGGGCCGCTCCCCCGGCGTGCCGTAGATCACGTCGAGGTTCACGTGCTCGAACCCGGCCGCGCGCGCTTCGGCGGCGGCCTTCCCGGGCCGGCCCGGGGTGTGCACGCGGTCGAGGATCTTCAGCACGTGCGGCGCGGCCGACTGCATGCCCAGCGAGACACGCGTGTAGCCGGCTTCGCGGATGCCGGCGAAGAACTCCGGCGACGTCGACTCCGGGTTCGACTCGGTCGTCACCTCGGCGCCCGGGGCGAGCCCGAAGACGTCGCGGACGGCGTCGAGGACCGAAGCGAGACCGTCGGCGCCGAGCAGTGACGGCGTGCCGCCGCCGACGAACACGGTGTCGGCGGCGGGCGGCACGACCAGGACCTTCGCGGCGAGCTCCAGCTCGCGCCGCAGCCCTTCGAGCCAGGACTGCGGCGACGAGCCCGAGTCGAGCTCACCCGCGGTATAGGTGTTGAAGTCGCAGTACCCGCAGCGCGTCGCGCAGAACGGGACGTGCACGTAGACCCCGAACGCTCTGCTGCCGAGCCCCTTCAGGGCGCTTTCGGGCAGCGTGAGGTCGGTCGGGGAATCGGGCACCCCCCGATTGTCCCTTACGAAGCCGGGAGGTTCGCCGCCGCCCACTCGGGGTCGGGCGCGATCATCTCGATGACGTCGAGCAGCACGCCGTTCGGATCGGCGACGAAGAAGTGCCGCTGCCCGTACAGCTCGTCGACGACCGGGGCGACCAGTTCGACGCCCGCCTCCGCGAGCCGCTTCGCCTCGGCCGCGGCGTCCTCGACCACGAGCCCGAAGGACAGCCCCGACGTCGGCTGCGCCCGGAACCCCTCGGGCAGCGACTCGTGCCCGCGCCGGACGAAGCTGATCTCGTAGCCGGGCGCGCCGGCGTTGATGCTGGCGAACCAGTCCAGCTCGACCGTGACCGGCAGGCCGACCACGTCCCGGTAGAAGCGGGTGGTCGCGGCGACGTCGTCGACCAGGTACCCCGCCCCGAACCCCTTGACCTGCATCCCCAGTTCCTCTCTTCAAACCACTGCGTCCGTAGTACTCTATCCGTAGTGGCTCTAATCGGGCAAGGAGGATTTCGTGCGGCAGAACACCGAACGGCGGACGGCGTTGACCGACGCGGCCATCGAGGTCCTCGCCCGCGACGGCGCACGCGGCCTCACCTACCGCGCGGTGGACACCGAGGCCGGGGTCCCGCCGGGGACGACGTCGAACTACTTCCGCAGCCGCGACCAACTGCTCTCGGAAGCCGGGGAACGCGTGCACGTCCGGCTGTCCGCGCCGGAGGACGTCATGGCCGACCCGCGGGCCGAAGAGCCGTCGACCGGGCGGGTCGCCGCCCTGCTCGGCGACCTGGTGACGCGGCTGACCACGCGCCGCAGCTCGTACCTGGCGCTGCTCGAACTGCGCCTGGAGGCGAACCGCCGTCCGGAGCTGGCGACGGCGCTGACCGCGACGGTGAAGGAGAGCTTCGACGTCAGCGTGGGCTTCCACGAAGCCGCCGGGCTGCCCGGCGGACGGGACGAGGTCCTGCTGCTCTATCTGGCCCTCACCGGCCTGACCGTCGAGCGGTTGACATTGCCCGGGGCGTTCGCGGGGTACTCGGACGCGCAGGTCGTGGGCCTGCTGGTCGACCGCATTCTCCCAGGCGAGTGACCCTTCTCCCACCATGCGGGCAGCTCTGGACCACATTGTGGACGCGTGGCACGCTGGCGCCGTGACTCATGCCGGTGTTCTCCTCGTGGCCCGCCGCCACGTCGACCTCCTGCGGGTCGCCAGCGCCCTCTGCGTACCCGTTCGCTGACTGCCGCCGCCACCACCTGCCACGAAATCTGGACAGCCGGCGCCGGAGGAAACCCGCGCGAGCCGGTGCTCCTCCGCTGCCACGAAGAGCCTCTCGGAGGACGCCGCCATGGCCACCCCCACGCGCCAGACCCCCGCCCGCCCCGCGCGCGCCAAGCAGAAGCGCGGTGAGGGGCAGTGGGCGCTCGGTTACCGGGAGCCGCTGAACCCGAACGAGCGCTCCAAGAAGGACGACCACCCGCTCAACGTGCGGGCGCGGATCGAGAACATCTACGCCCACCGCGGGTTCGACGCCATCGACCCCGGTGACCTGCGCGGCCGGTTCCGCTGGTTCGGCCTCTACACCCAGCGCAAGCCGGGCATCGACGGCGGCCGCACGGCGACGCTGGAGCCCGAAGAGCTCGACGACCGCTACTTCATGCTGCGGGTCCGGCTCGACGGCGGCGCGCTGACCACCGGCCAGCTCACCGTGCTCGGCGAGATCTCGCAGGCGCACGCGCGCGACACCGCCGACATCACCGACCGGCAGAACATCCAGTACCACTGGATCCAGATCGAAGACGTCCCGAAGATCTGGGCGAAGCTCGAGAACGCCGGCATGACGACGATGGAGGCCTGCGGCGACAGCCCGCGCGTCATCCTCGGCTCGCCGGTCGCGGGCATCGCCGCCGACGAGGTGATCGACGGCACCCCGGCGATCGACGAGATCAAGCGCCGCTACATCGGCAAGCCCGAGTTCGCGAACCTGCCGCGCAAGTTCAAGACGGCGATCTCGGGCCAGCCCGACGTGGCGCACGAGATCCACGACATCGCCTTCGTCGGCGTGAACCACCCCGAGCACGGCCCCGGCTTCGACCTCTGGGTCGGCGGCGGCCTGTCCACCAACCCGATGCTCGGCCGGCGCCTCGGCGCCTGGGTGCCGCGCGACGAGGTCCCGGACGTCTGGGAAGGCGTCATCTCGATCTTCCGCGACTACGGCTACCGCCGGCTGCGCTCGCGGGCCCGGATCAAGTTCCTGGTCAAGGACTGGGGCGCCGAGAAGTTCCGCCAGGTGCTGCAGGAGGAGTACCTCAAGCGCGAGCTGATCGACGGCCCGCCGCCGGTCGACCCGGCCGTCCCGATCGACCACGTCGGCGTGCACCCGCAGGTCGACGGCAAGTTCTACGTGGGCGCCGCGCCGATCGCCGGCCGCGTCTCCGGCGGCACGCTGGTCGCCGTCGCGAAGGCCGCCGAGCGTGCCGGGTCGGGCCGGGTCCGGCTCACCCCGCAGCAGAAGCTCGTCGTGCTGGACGTCCCGCAGGAGCAGGTCGCCGGGCTGCAGGCGGAGCTGGCCGAGCTGGGCCTCGAGACGAAGCCTTCGCCGTGGCGGCGCAACGTGATGGCGTGCACCGGGCTGGAGTTCTGCAAGCTCGCCATCGTCGAGACGAAGGCGCGTGCGCAGCAGCTCGTCGCCGATCTGGAGAAGTCGCTCGCGGACATCCAGGACGGCCTCGACACGCCGGTCACCGTGCACCTCAACGGCTGCCCCAACTCCTGCGCGCGGATCCAGACCGCGGACATCGGGCTGAAGGGCCAGATCGTCACCGACGCCGACGGCAACCAGGTCGAAGGCTTCCAGGTGCACCTCGGCGGGGGGCTCGGCCTCGACGCCGGGTTCGGCCGGAAACTGCGGGGCCACAAGGTGACCGCCGCGGAGCTGACCGGGTACGTCGAGCGCGTCGTGCGCAACTACGTCGCCGGGCGCGAAGACGGTGAGCGGTTCGCGCAGTGGGCCGCCCGGGCCGAGGAAAGCGCGCTGCAATGACCGAGCGCGCGACGCCGTTCTACTGCCCTTACTGCGGGGACGAGGACCTGCGGCCGGAAGAGAACGGCGGCTGGCTTTGTTCCGCCTGTCGCCGGGTTTTCTCGGTCAAGTTCCTCGGACTGTCCCTTCCGGAGGTGTCCCGATGACCGCCACTGCCGACTACAAGACCCTCGCCGAGCGCGCTTCCAAGGAGCTCGCCGAAGCCACCGCCGACGAGGCGATCCGCTGGACCGTCGACACGTTCGGCGACGACTTCATCGTCGCGTCCAACATGCAGGACGCCGTCCTGATCGACCTCACCACCAAGGTGAAGTCCGATGTGGACATCCTGTTCCTGGAGACCGGCTACCACTTCGCGGAGACCATCGGCACCCGCGACGCGGTCGAGGCGGTCTACCCGAACGTGAAGATCGTCAACGCGCAGGCCGAGCAGAGCGTCGCCGAGCAGGACGCGGAGTACGGCGAGAAGCTGCACGACCGCGACCCGACGCTGTGCTGCAACCTGCGCAAGGTCGTACCGCTGCGCAAGACGCTGGCGAACTACTCGGCGTGGATCACCGGTGTCCGCCGCGTCGACGCGCCCACCCGCGCGAACACCCCGATCGTCACCTGGGACGACCGCAACGGCCTGGTCAAGATCAACCCGATCGCGGCGTGGACCGACGACGAGTTCAACGGCTACATCCGCGAGCACGGCATCCTCGAGAACCCGCTGGTGTCGATCGGTTACCTGTCGATCGGCTGCGCGCCCTGCACGGCCAAGGTGGCGCCGGGACAGGACCCGCGTAGCGGCCGGTGGGCGGGGCAGAGCAAGACCGAGTGCGGACTGCACGGCTGAGGAAGGGACGCATGACGACCTTGGAGCCCGCTACCGACGCGGCGCAGGACAACCTGGCCGCTCTCGAATCCGAAGCCATCCACATCTTCCGCGAAGTGGCGGGCGAGTTCGACCGGCCGGTGATCCTGTTCTCCGGCGGCAAGGACTCGACGCTGCTGCTGCACCTGGCGATCAAGGCGTTCTGGCCGGCGCCGGTGCCGTTCCCGCTGCTGCACGTGGACACCGGGCACAACTTCGACGAGGTCATCGAGTTCCGCGACCGCGTCGTCGAGCAGCACGGGCTGCGGCTGGTCGTGGCGAAGGTCCAGGACTGGATCGACGACGGCCGCCTGGAAGAGCGCGCCGACGGCATGCGCAACCCGCTGCAGACCACGCCGTTGCTGGACACGATCTCCGAGAACAGGTTCGACGCCGTGTTCGGCGGCGGCCGCCGCGACGAGGAGCGCGCCCGCGCGAAGGAGCGGATCTTCAGCCTCCGCAACGCTTTCGGCCAGTGGGAACCTCGGCGGCAGCGGCCCGAGCTGTGGAACCTCTACAACGGACGCCACCGCCCGGGCGAGCAGGTCCGCGTCTTCCCGCTGTCCAACTGGACCGAGGCCGACGTCTGGAACTACATCGCCCGCGAGAAGGTCGAGCTGCCGTCGATCTACTACGCGCACCGGCGCGAGGTCTACCTGCGCGACGGGATGCTGCTCGCCGAGGGCCCGTGGGGCGGCCCGCGTCCGGGCGAAGACGTCCGCGAGCTGACGGTCCGCTACCGGACGGTCGGCGACGGCTCGTGCACCGGCGCGATCGAGTCCACCGCGACCACCGTCGAAGAGGTCATCGCCGAGGTGTCGGCCTCGCGGCTCACCGAACGCGGCGCGACCCGCGCCGACGACCGGATGTCCGAAGCGGCCATGGAAGACCGCAAGCGTGAGGGGTACTTCTGATGAGTTCGCTGCTGCGCCTGGCCACGGCCGGGAGCGTCGACGACGGCAAGTCCACCCTGGTCGGCCGGCTCCTCTACGACACGAAGTCGGTGCTCGCCGACCAGCTCGACGCCGTCACGCGCGCGTCCGTCGACAAGGGACTGTCCACTCCGGACCTTTCCCTGCTCGTCGACGGCCTGCGCTCGGAGCGTGAGCAGGGCATCACCATCGACGTCGCGTACCGGTACTTCGCGACGCCGAAGCGGTCGTTCGTGCTGGCGGACACGCCCGGGCACGTGCAGTACACGCGCAACACGGTGACCGGCGCTTCGACCGCGCAGCTCGCCGTGCTGCTGGTCGACGCGCGCAAGGGCGTCATCGAGCAGACCCGCCGGCACGCGGCCGTGCTGGCCCTGCTGGGCGTCCCGCAGCTGGTGCTGGCGGTGAACAAGATCGACCTGGTCGGCTACGACGAAGCGACCTTCACGGTGATCGCCGAGGAGTTCGCCGAGCACGCGCTTTCGCTGGGGTACAAGCGGGGTTCGGTGCTCGCGATCCCGGTGTCGGCACTGGAGGGCGACAACGTCGCGACGCGCTCGGAGCGCACGCCGTGGTACTCCGGCCCCAGCCTGCTGGAGCACCTGGAGGACGTGCCGGTCGCGCCGGACCCGCACGACTCGGCGCTGCGGTTCCCGGTGCAGTACGTGATCCGCCCGCGCACGCCCGAGTACCCGGACTACCGCGGCTACGCGGGCCAGATCGCGGCGGGCACGGTGCGGCCCGGCGACGAGATCGTCGTGGTGCCGCAAGGCATCCGCAGCCGCGTCGAACGCATCGACACGGCGGACGGTCCCCTCGCCGAGGCGGGCGCCGGGACGTCGGTGACCCTCGTGCTGGCCGACGACATCGACATCTCCCGCGGCGACCTGATCGCCGCCGCGGACGCGCCGCCGCAGGTCACCGACGAGATCACCGGCACGCTGTGCTGGCTGTCGTCGAAGCCGCTGAAGCCGGGCGCGCGAGTGCTCGTCAAGCACGGTACCCGCACGGTCCAGGCGCTGGCCGGCGACCTGCACGCGCGGTTCGACGAGCAGACGCTGTCCAGTGTGGACTCACCGTCGTCGCTGGAGCTGAACGACATCGGGCGGGTCACGCTGCGGCTGGCCGAGGAGCTGGGCGTCGACGACTACGGCGTCATTCCGCGCACGGGCGCGTTCCTGGTCATCGACCCGAAGGACGGCGACACGCTCGCCGCCGGCCTGGTGGGTGAGCGCTTCTCGTGACGCCGCCCCTGGTCGCCGTCGCGCACGGCAGTCGTGACCCCCGCTCGGCCGCGACCGTGCGGGCGCTCGTCGACGTCGTGCGCGCGCAGGCGCCAGGGCTTCCGGTCCACGAGTCCTTTTTGGACCTTTCTTCGCCGCTGGTGACCGACGTGCTGCGCAAGCTGTACGCGGACGGCCACCGGTCGGCGGTCGTGGTGCCCCTGCTGCTCGGGAGCGCGTTCCACGCCCGGGTCGACCTGCCCGCGCTGATCGACCAGGTCGTCTCGGAATGCCCGGGCTTCCGCATCCGGGTGTCGGACGTGCTCGGTGCGGACCCGGCACTGGAGGCCGTCGCCTTGGACCGGCTGGCTTCCGCGTCACGCCGCCGCGGCACGGGCGTGCTGGTCAGCGCGGTCGGCTCGGCCAACGCCGACGCGAACGCGGTGGTCGCCTCCCTGGCCGCGCGCTGGGAAGAGCGCCTGGGTGTCCCGGTGAGCGAGGCCTTCGCTTCGGCGTCCCAGCCGGACATCCCGGCGGCGGTGGCGAAACTGCGTTCGCGGGGCGCGCGGCACCTGGTCGTGGCGTCGTGGTTCCTGGCGCCGGGTCTGCTGCCGGACCGGATCGCCCGGCTGGCCCGCGAGGCGGACCCGAAGGCGTTCATCGCCGGGCCGCTGGCCGACGACCCGCGCGTCGCCGACGTCGTGATCAGCAGGTATGCCGCCGCGATGAGCGGGTTGCTCCGCCAGTACGCCTGACCCCGGCCCGTACCGCCAAAAGGTGAGCGTCATTCACATTTAGCGTCACCGCGCGTACATGGGAACGGTAAATCCTTGACGCGCTACTTAACTTGCCGGTAACTCTCTAAGCGCTGCGCAGCTTTCTCCCTCCCCTCTTGAAACCGCAGGTAGGTGGATACAGATGAAAGCTCTTCACTTTTCCGAACTCGGCGCTCTGGTCGCGGCCGCGGCCCTTCCGGTCGCCCTCGCCGCCCCGGCGTCGGCGGCCACCACGGTCACCTTCGACTGCCAGGCCGACGCACCCATCGTCGGACCGCAGAAGGTGTCGCTGAACCAGGACGCGGACGTCACCGCGCCCGCCACGGTCGCCCCCGGCGGCGCGTTCGACGTCGTCATCGACCCGGCACCGAACACCGTGCCGAGCGACGTCAGCGGGAACAAGGTCAAGAACATCAACACCTTCGCGCTGAAGTTCCCGATCCCGGCCAACTCCACCTACGTCGGCGCGGACCTCGCCGGCGGGTCCGGCCTCGGCAGCACCGCACCCACCATCGCGGTCGCGAACGGCGTCGCGACCCTGAGCTTCCCCGGCCCGATCGCCGGCGGCGCCACCTTCGAGCTGCCGACCATCACCGCCCACCTGACCGCCGGCCAGTCGGGCACCATCGAGACGAAGCTGTCCGGCACCAGCTACACGGACCCCGGCCTGACGTTCAAGGCCGTGGCGAGCAGCATCATCGGCGACGTCACCGCGCCGACGGCCTGCTTCCCCAACCCCAGCCCGGTCTTCACCACGACGACCATCGGCTGACCGCGCGCCACCCCGCGGGCGGGATTCCGCCCGTAGGGTGGCCGCATGGGGAACTTCGAACTCGCTCAGGTCAACATCAGCCGGATGAAGACGCCGCTGGACGACGAGTCCTTCCGCGACTTCGTCGGCAACCTCGAACCCGTGAACGCCCTCGCCGACGCCGCACCCGGGTTCGTCTGGCGCCTGCAGACTGAGGACGGCGACGCGACGTCGGTCCGCGCCTTCGAGTGGGACGTCCGCGGCACGTCCGGGGTCCTGGTCAACATGTCCGTGTGGACGTCGGTGGAGACGTTGGCCGCCTTCGTCTACTCAGCCGGGCACGTGGCGATCATGAAGCGCCGCCGCGAGTGGTTCCACCACGTCCGCGAGGCGATGACGGTGCTGTGGTGGGTCCCCGCCGGGCACCGGCCGACGACCGCGGAGGCCGAGGCGAAGATCAAGCACCTGCGCGTCCACGGCCCGACGCCCGAGGCGTTCACGCTGAAGCAGCACTTCTCGCCCGTGGCGGAAGCCCGCGAGGGTGACCCCGGCTGGCTGTGCCCCGCGTAACACCGGCCGCGTGCGGGGAGTGTGCAAGGGTGTCGGCATGGCTGACGAACTGGTGCACTACGACGTGGTGGGCGGCACCGCCACGATCACCCTGGACTCCCCGCACAACCGCAACGCGCTCTCGGCCCAGCTGCGCCGCGAACTCTCGGACTCGCTGAGCGAAGCGGCGGCCGACGACGCCGTCCGCGTCATCGTGCTGACCCACACGGGCCCGGTGTTCTGCGCGGGGATGGACCTCAAGGAGGCCCGCGGCGCCGGCGCGGGCGACCAGGGCGTGAACGAGTTCCCGAAGATCCTCGAGCAGCTGTGGACGAGCCCGAAGCCGGTGGTCGCCCGGCTGGCCGGCCCGGCCCGCGCGGGCGGCATCGGCATGGTCGCGGCGTGCGACATCGCGGTGGCGGTGCCGGAAGCGACGTTCGCCTTCTCCGAGGTCCGCATCGGCGTGGTCCCGGCGGTCATCTCCCTGACGGTGCTGCCGCGGTTGAACCCGCGCGCGGCGCACGAACTGTTCCTGACGGGCGACACGTTCGACGCCCGGCGCGCGGTCGAAATCGGCCTGCTGAACTCGGCGACGTCCGACCTCGACGCCGAAGTGGCCCGGTTCGTGAAGGCACTCGCGGCGGGCGGCCCGAAGGCGCTGGCGGCGACGAAGGAACTGCTGAGCCGCCCCCGCCCCGCAACGCCGTCGGAGGGCTTCGAGGAGATGCTCGGCCTCTCGGCGAAGTTCTTCGCCAGCGAGGAAGGCCAGGAGGGCATCCTGGCCTTCGCCCAGAAGCGCAAGCCGAACTGGGTCCCCGAGGACTGACGTGGCGGCCGGACGCCGCTCAGGCGTCCGGCAGCACGACCGTGAGCCGCCACGAGCCGGCGCTGCGGCCGCTCGGCCCGAGGGCGCGCTGCGCGTCCGAAAGCACGCTGCGGATCGCCAGGTACGTCTTCGGCTCGGCCTTGCGCAGCGCCTCCGAGCCCGGCCAGATCAGCACGTGCTCCCCCGGCGGCAGCCAGGACAGATCCGTCAGGCAGTCGTAGAGCGCGTCGAGGTTGTGACCGAAGTAGTCCGGAAAGGACAGTGCCTCGGCGAACGCGTTCAGCGTGCCCGCCTTGTCCACGGTCGGCTGCGAGTTCACCACGTGCGGGTACGCGCCCCTCGCGAAGGCCTCTTCGGCGGCGGCCTTCGCCTGCTCCGACGCGCTCATCGGGCCGGGTCCACGACGACGAACGACGCGTAGTGGTCGCCGGTGTAGTACAGCTCGTGCGCGGAGCCCGTGATCAGCCGCCGCGCGCCGCGGTCGGCGCTGCCCGGGGTCTTCACGGTGTACTCGTGGTAGTAACCGGACTTCTTGGCGGGCAAGCGCTTCTCGCGGTTCTCGAACACGACGTCGTCGTTGCGCGGGTACGGGTACGGGCCGCCCTTTTCGATCAGCTTCCACGTGTCGGACGCCTGCGGGGGCAGAGCCGACAACGCCTTGACGGGCAGCCCGGAGTCGGTGCCCGGCACGGCCGCGCTCCCCTTCGCGGGCGCACTCGCCGAGGTGCTCGAAGCAGGCGTCGCCGGCGAGGTGCCGCTCACGACGTCCTTGACCAGCCAGCCCCCCAGCACCAGCACGAGGAGCCCGATCAGGGCGGCGGTGATCCGCCTTCGGTTGAACATGGTGCGCCAGCCTAGGACGGGGTGTCGGAGCGGTCGTCGTCACGCCCCGGAGTGAGCCGGCGGGCGAACAGGCCCACGAGCTTGTCGAGCACCCACGCGGCGGCCAGGCACAGCGGCACGACGACCACCATGACCAGCACGAACTGGACCGGGAACCACGCCTGGGCGAGCCACAGCTCGACCCCGTCCCACCAGTCGGCAAGCCCGTTGAACACGGTGTGAGCCTACGCGCGGTCTGCTGCCCCCGCGCCCCAGGGGAGGTACGTTGCCTGACATGTTCGCCGTGTACGCGCAGGAACCCAACGCCGAAAGCCCGCTGGACTCGCTCGTCGTGGGCGAGCGACCCGAACCCGACGTGCCGGACGGCTGGGTCCGCGTGCACGTCAAGGCCGCCAGCCTCAACATGCACGACCTCTGGACCCTGCGGGGCGTCGGCATCAAGCCCGACCAGTTCCCGATGATCCTCGGCTGCGACGGCGCCGGCACCCTCGACGACGGCTCCGAGGTCGTGATCCACTCCGTGATCAACGCGCCGGGCTGGCAGGGCGACGACACGCTCGACCCGAAGCGCACGCTGCTCACCGAGAAGCACCAGGGCACCTTCGCCGACCAGGTGATCGTCCCGGCCCGCAACGTCGTCCCGAAGCCCGCCGGGCTCACCTTCGCCGAAGCCGCCACGATGGGCACGGCCTGGCTGACCGCCTACCGGATGATCTTCGTCAAGTCCGGGCTGCGGCCGGGCCAGACGATGCTCGTGCAGGGCGCCTCCGGCGGCGTCTCGACGGCGCTGGTGCAGCTCGGCCGCGCGGCCGGGCTCCGCGTCTGGGTCACCGGCCGCACCGAGGAGAAACGCGCCCTCGCCTCGAGCCTGGGCGCCCACCGGACGTTCGAGTCTGGCGCGCGGCTGCCCGAACGCGTCGACGCCGTGTTCGAGACGGTCGGCAAGGCCACCTGGTCACACTCGGTGAAGTCGCTCAAGCCGGGCGGCATCATCGTGGTCTCCGGCTCGACCAGCGGCCCCGACGCGAACGCCGAGCTGCAGCGCGTCTTCTTCCTCCAGCTGCGCGTCTCCGGGTCGACCATGGGCACCCGCGACGAGCTCGCGGACCTGCTCGCCTACCTCGACCTGACCGGCGTCCGGCCGCAGATCGGCACCGAGCTGCCGTTCACCGAGGCCCCCAAGGGGTTCCGGGCGATGCTCGACGGCGACACCGCCGGCAAGATCGTCTTCACCCGCTAGAGCCCCGCTGAGCTGGGCGGATCGTCTTGTTCCGCCCGGCTCGGCATCAGGTGAATCTCTAACGTACTCAGTTCGAGATCTGGTCGTTAGCACCTGAATTCGACCAAAAGCCAATGGTCGCAAGGTAATCTGTAGTCATGACCGCGACGCAGCGGCCCGACTCGGCTGGACCGGGCGGCCGGCCCAGCAGCGACCCGGACCCCATCCGGGTCTCCTTCCGGCGCTACGCCGGCGTCCGCACCCGTGTCCTCGAGGTCGGCGAACCCGCCCAGGACCCGGAGCTCCCCCGCCGTTCACTGCGCCGGCGGTCCGCAGTGCCGCACGTGCGGCCCTCGGCACCGCGCTTGGTGCTGCTGCACGGGTACTGCGACAGCGCCGACACGTGGCGCCCCGCCCTGGAGCAGCTCGCGGCCGCCGGGATCCCGGCGGTCGCGGTCGATCTGCCCGGCTTCGGGGACGCGCAGCCACTGCGGCCCGGCCCGATGCTGCCGCAGCTCGACGCGTTCACCACGGCCGTCGTCCGCGAACAGGCCGTGCTCGGCTCGGTCGTGCTGGCCGGCAACTCCCTCGGCGGCACGATGAGCCTGCGCGCGGCCCAAAACAGCCGTTTGCCGATCTCCGGCGTCGTCTCGATCGCCGCGCCCGGGTTCGTCGACTCGTGGCTGATCCGCACGGTCGCGCGCTACCCGCTGCCGCTGCGGCTGTACTCCTCGCTGCCGGTACCGGTGCCGGGCTTCCTGGTGCGCAAGGTCGCCGAGCAGGTCGTCCCGCGGCTGCTCTACGCGAACTCGACCGCGGCGGACGCGACGCAGGTGCAGCGCTTCACCGCGCTCTTCCCGGACTACCGGGCGACCAAGAACCGCCTGGAGGAGGCCCGCCAGCTGGTCGCCGAGCTCGCCGACGCCTACCGGCTCGACTCGGTGAAGGTCCCACTGCTCGTCGTCGCGTGCGGCAAGGACAAGCTGGTCACGGCCGCGTCCGGGCGCCAGCTGCACACGCTGGTGCCGCACAGCAGGCTGCTGGTCCGCGAGGACTGGGGGCACTGCCCGCAGCTGGACGACCCGGTCGAGATCGCCGAGCTGCTCACGTACTTCGCGGCGAGCGCGGTCCGGACCACCCAGGCCAAGCGGGCCGCCGAAACGGCGTCGCGGGCCGTGAGCGAGGACACCGCGGCGGGCTGAGCGGCTCACACTGTCTTCACGCGGAGTTGGCGGTAGGTTCCCCCGTTGGGGTCCGTGATCCGGGCTCGTACACCGACGTTCGGGAGACGAAGATGTCCGCTCCAAGCCTGGGCTCCAGCTCCGGCATCTTCCGGCGCAAGCCGATCGACCAGATCCAGGACACCAGCGAAAGCGGTGGCCTCAACCGCACCCTGGGCCTGTGGCAGCTGACCGCCATCGGCATCGGCGGCATCATCGGCGCGGGGATCTTCGCCCTCGCCGGCAGCGTCGCGCACGGCGACGACTCGGCGGGCATCCCCGGCGTCGGCCCGGCCGTGCTGATCTCGTTCCTCATCGCCGGCGTCGCGAGCGCCGCGGCCGCGTTCTCCTACGCCGAGTTCGCGGGCCTGATCCCCAAGGCCGGTTCGGCCTACACCTACGGCTACGCGGTGCTGGGCGAGGTCGTCGGCTGGTTCATCGGCTGGGACCTGCTGCTGGAGTACACCGCGATCGTCTCGGTCGTCGCGATCGGCATCTCCGGCTACTTCAGCTTCCTGCTCGGCCAGCTCGGCCTCGACCTGCCCGCCTGGATGCTCGGCGCGCCCGGCACCGGCCCGGGCCACAAGGTCGACCTGTTCGCCGCGCTGCTGTGCCTGCTGATCGCGTACCTGCTCAACCGCGGCATCCGCAGCGCCGCCCGCTTCGAGACGGCGATGGTCGGGATCAAGGTCCTGATCGTGCTGGTGGTCATCCTGGTCGGCTTCTTCTACGTCAAGACCGGCAACTACACGCCGTTCGCCCCGGCGGGCTTCGGCGGCGCGGTGACCGGTGCCGCGACGGTGTTCTTCGCCGTCTTCGGGTACGACGCCATGAGCACCGCGGCAGAAGAGTCCAAGGACGCGCAACGGCACATGCCGAAGGCGATCATCTACTCGCTGGCCATCTCGATGGTGCTGTACGTGCTGGCCTGCCTGGTGCTGACCGGCATGCAGAAGTACACCGAGATCGACCCGAAGAGCGGTTTCTCGACGGCGTTCAAGTCCGTCGGGCTCTCCGGGCTGGCCACGGTGATCGCGATCGGCGCCATCATCGGCATCCTCACCGTGCTGTTCACGTTCCTGATGGGCGCCACCCGCGTCGGCTACTCGATGAGCCGCGACGGCCTGCTCCCGCCGTGGCTCGGCAAGACGAACCCGAAGCGCCAGGTGCCGAGCCGGATGACGTGGATCCTCGGCGGCGCGTCGGCGGTCATCGCCGGGCTGCTCCCGATCGGCGAGGCCGCCGAGCTGACGAACATCGGCATCCTGCTCGCCTTCGTCGTCGTCTGCGTCGCGGTGATCGTGCTGCGCTACAAGCAGCCCGACCTGCCGCGGACGTTCAAGACGCCGGGCATGCCGGTGGTCCCGGCGATCGGCGTGGTGTTCTCGATCTGGCTGATCACGTTCCTGCAGCCGGCGACCTGGCTGCGGTTCGCCGTCTGGTTCGTCATCGGCATGGTCATCTACTTCGCCTACAGCAAGCGGCACTCGGTGCTGAACCGCAAGGGTTAGCGGATCCGGTCGAGGCGCGCGGCGGCGTCGCGCGCCTCGACCTTCAGCCGTTCGACGATCACGGCGGCCGAGGCGTCGTAGGCGAGCGGGTAGGTCTGGCCCGCCCACAGGGAAATCGCTTCGGGGTCACCGGCTTTCGCCGCCGCCTTGCGCACCGGCCCGGCCAGGCTGTTCAGCTGCGGGTACGCGGCGGGCGCGCCCTCGGACAGCGCGTCCATGAACCTGTTGACCAGGCCGCGTGCCGGGCGTCCGCTGAAGGCGCGCGTGAACGCCGTCTCGCGCTCGGCGAGCGCCAGCGCCTTGCGGTGCGGCTCGGACGTCCCGGCTTCGTCGGCGCGCAGGAAGACCGTGCCCAGCTGGGCGGCCGCGGCACCGGCGGCGAGCACGGCAGCGACGTCGGCGCCGTGCACCAAGCCGCCGGCGGCGATCAGCGGCAGGTCGACGTGCGCGGCGACCAGCCGCAGCAACGCGAGCACGCCGTATTCCGCGCCGCCACCGGGCGAGGCGGCGTCGTCGGTGAACAGGCTCCGGTGCCCACCCGCCTCGAACCCCTGCACCACGAGCGCGTCGGCGCCGAGGTCCACGGCCCTCCGCGCGGCTTCCGGCGTGGTCACCGTGACGACGACCTTGCTCCCGGCCTCGTGCAGGCGCACGACGTCCGACGGCGTGGGCGGCCCGAAGGTGAACGACACCACGGGAACGCCCTTCTCGAGGACGACGTCCAGCTTCGCCGGGTAGGCGTCGTCGTCCCACTTCGCCTCGCCGAGCTCGACGTCGTACTCACGCGCGAAGGCCTCCAGACGCTCGCGGTGCGCGGAGACGTCGGCGCCGGTGTCGGGCTGCGGGACGAAGAGGTTGACGCCGAACGGCTGCCCGGTCAGCTCGCGCGTGCGGTCGATCTGCGCGGCGAGCGCCGCCGGGGTGAGCATGCCGGCGCTCAGGAAGCCGAAACCGCCGGCCTCGGTCACCGCGGCGACCAGCTCGGGCGTGGTCGGGCCGCCCGCCATCGGGGCGGCGATGACCGGGAAACTCAGCTCGTCGAACATGCCGCCGAGCGTAGTACTCAGGCGGGCAGCACCATCGTGTACAGCTTCTTGATGCGCCCGTCCTCGACGAGGGCGACGTCGATCCCGCGCACGACCGGCGGCCCGCCCGCCGGGCCGAGCGCCCAGGCGAGGTGGCCCAGGTCGCGGTTCACCAGCACTGGCCCGGCCGGCGAGAACTCGAAGTCGGGAGACTGCGCCAGCAGCCCGCGGGCCTTGGCGTCCAGCTCCTCGTGGCCGGTCGCGAACCCTTCGGGATCGGCGAACTCGACGTCGGCCGCGTAGGTCGCCGCGATCGCCTTCGCGCGCCGCTCGTCGTCGCGCTCGTTGAAGACTTCCAGGAGATTGGCCTCCATCAGCTCGGCCACCGTCGCCATCGCACCCTCCTCGTTCCGAAGACGACCGCCATATTACGTGACATGTCACGTAATTGTCAGGGGTGGTCCTCCGGCCGCGGCAGGCTGCCGTGCTCGACGAGCGAGTCGTAGACGCGGTCGAGCAAGGCGGCCAGCTGCGGCTGCCCGTCCGGCCCGAGCGCGTCCAGGAAGGCCTTGCGCACGAACTCGACGTGGTCCGGCGCGGCCCGCCGGAGCGCCTCCCAGCCGTCGCCGGTCAGCTCGACGTCGGTGGCCCGGCGGTCTTCGGGACTGACGCCGGTGCCGACCAGGCCGCGTTCCCGCATCCGCTTGAGGTGGTGCGAAAGCCTGCTGCGCTCCCAGCCGATGCGGATCGCGAGGTCGGTGACCCGCATCCGGCCGGCGGGCTCGCTCGTGAGGGCGACCAGCACGTGGTAGTCCGCGAGCGACAGGCCGCTGTCGGCGCGCAGTTGCCGGTTCAGCTCGTACTCCAGGCGGAGGTGCACCTTCATGTAGGCGTACCAAGCGGCCGTCTCGGCGCCGGTAAGCAGCGCGAACGGCGAGCCCGGCACGAAGTCCCGCGTCACCTCGCGAGCTTAACCACCCGAACTGGTCTAGACCATGACCGCCGGAAATGCGACGATCCGGCCAGGTGCGACGGCGAGGTCGCGCCCATCCCGCCAGGAGGTCCCCGGTGAAGACACCCCTCGCGCGGCGCGTCGGCCGCGCACTCGCCGTGCTGGCCCTGATCGGCGCCAGTACCACCGCCGCCCAGCTCACCCCGGCCGCCGCGGCCACCCCCGCGCTGCAGTCGATCGTGCCCGTCCCGGTGTCGGTGACACCGGCGGCCGGCGTCGCGTTCCCGCTGGTCTCGACGACGAAGATCGTCACCGAAGCCGGCTCGGCGCCCGCCAAGCAGGTCGGCGACTACCTCGCCGGGGTGCTGCGCCCCTCGACGGGCTTCGCGCTGCCGGTGTCCGACGCCCCGGCGTCCGTGCCGTCGGACAGCATCGCGCTCCTGCTCAGCGGCGCGCCCGCGTCGGTCGGCGCGCAGGGCTACCAGCTGGTGGCCACCGCTTCGTCGGTCACCGTGCGAGCCACCACCGCCGACGGACTGTTCGCGGGCGTCCAGACCCTGCGGCAGCTGCTGCCGGGCCGGGTCGAGAGCCCCACCGCGCAGACGGGCCCGTGGAGCGTCCCGGGCGCGACGATCCTCGACTACCCGCGTTTCGGCTACCGCGGCGCGATGCTCGACGTCGCGCGGCACTTCCACCCGGTGCCGACGGTCAAGCGGTACATCGACGAGCTCGCCCAGTACAAGATCAACAACCTGCACCTGCACCTGGCCGACGACCAGGGCTGGCGCATCCAGATCGACAGCTGGCCCCGGCTGGCGACCTACGGCGGCAGCACGCAGGTCGGTGGCGGCGCGGGCGGCTACTACACGAAGGCGCAGTACACGGACATCGTGAACTACGCGGCTTCGCGCCACATCACGATCATCCCCGAGATCGACATGCCGGGGCACGTGAACGCGGCCCTGGCGTCGTACGCCGAACTGAACTGCAACGGTGTCGCGCCGGCGCTGCGCACGGACACGGCGGTCGGCTACAGCTCGCTGTGCATCTCGAAGGACATCACGTACACGTTCATCGCGGACGTCCTGCGCGAACTGGCGGCCCTGACGCCGGGCCCGTACCTCCACATCGGCGGCGACGAAGCCTCGTCGACGTCGTCGGCGGACTACCTGACGTTCGTGAACAAGGTGCTGCCCCTGGTCGCGGCGACCGGCAAGTCGGTGGTGGGCTGGCACGACATCGCGAAGGCCACGCTGCCCGCTTCGGCGACGCCGCAGTTCTGGGGCACCACGACGGCGGACTCCGGCGTGTCGGCCGCGGTTTCGCGCGGCAGCACGGTGATCCTGTCGCCGGCGAACAAGGCGTACCTCGACATGAAGTACAACAGCTCGACCCCGATCGGCCTGTCGTGGGCGGGCTACATCGAGGTCCAGGACGCGTACGGCTGGAACCCGGGGTCGTACCTGTCGGGCGTCGGCGAGTCGGCCGTCCGCGGCGTCGAATCGCCGCTGTGGGCGGAAACCGTGGTGACGCCCGCGGACATCGACTACCTGGCGTTTCCGCGGCTGGCGGCGCACGCCGAGCTGGGCTGGTCCCCGTGGTCGACCCACGACTGGACGGCGTTCCGCACCCGCCTGGGCGCCCAGGCCCCGCGCTGGGTGGCACAGTCGATCAACTTCTACCGCTCGGCCCAGGTCTCGTGGGACACGGGCGGCACGACGAACCCGGGGACGTGCGCGGACCCGGAGTGGAGCGCGTCGCAGGTGTACACCGGCGGGAACGTGGTGTCCCACAACGGCCACAAGTGGACGGCGAAGTGGTGGACGCAAGGCGAGGAGCCGGGCACGACGGGCCAGTGGGGAGTGTGGACGGACAACGGCGCCTGCTGAGCCGGCGGCCGGGCTCGCTTCGTCAGGAGCCCGGCTTCCGCCTGGCCCGGACCTGCCGCCACACCAGGCCCACGAGGGCGACGAGCACACCGGCGCAGATCGGCCACAGCTGGCGCCACGGCTGTTGGTGGATCAGGTGCATACCGGCGAACGAGAGAACCAGGAACGCCACGAACGCGGCCGGGAAGTACTTCCGGCCCCAAGCGGAGTCGTCGTCGCGCATTTCTCTCCTTCGCGGGTGAGCCAGTCAACCACGTCCCACCCACCGTTCATCCGGTGATTCCGGAACACCCGGTTCGCCCCGCGGGTTAGGTTGGGGCATGAGCGTTGATCTGGAGCAGGTGCGCACGCTGTCGCTGAAGGAAAACGGCCTGGCCACGGTCGCCACCACCCGGGCGGACGGCACCGTCCACGCCTCCGTCGTCAATGCCGGCGTCCTCGCGGACCCGGTGACCGGCGCGCCGGGCGTCGCGTACGTCGCGGTCGGGCAGGCGCGCAAGCTCGCCCTGCTGCGGCGGGCCGGGCACGCCACCGTGACCTTCCGGCGTGGCTGGAACTGGGTCTCGGTCACCGGCGCCGTGCACCTCATCGGGCCGGACGACCCCGACCCCGCCTTCGACGCCGCGGGCCTGCCGAAGCTCCTGCGCGACGTGTTCATCGCCGCCACCGGCACCCACGACGACTGGGCCGAGTACGACCGCGTGATGGCCGAGGAGCGCCGGGTCGCGGTGTTCGTCACGGCGGACCGGATAATCGGCAACCCCTGATCCCACCCGGCCCCCAGGAGTCGTCCCGTTGTCCGAGTCCCCGCTCCGCGTCACCACCCCGGTCAAGGTCCTGGTCGGCGTCTTCGCCGTCGCCGACGCCGGGTTCGGGGTGGCTCTTGCCCTGGGCCTGGTGCGCGGCCTTTCGCCGTGGCTGATCGGCGGCGCCTACGCGGCCACCGTGCTCGTCGCCGTCTTGGCCTACCGCGTCTCCCGCGCGCGCATGCTCAAGCGCGGCTTCGAAGGCCTGCGCGACCTCACCATCGGCGACGAAGGCATCCGCCTGCCCGCGGGCACGCTGAGCACCCGGGTCGTCCCGTGGTCGCAGATCGCCGACGTCAACCCCCGCCGGTCGGCCCGCTTCGGCGACGGCTACCTGCGCGACGCCCTCTGGCTCGACCTGGTCACCGGCGGCGGCGTCGAGAGCTCGGTGCAGCGGTACGCACCCCGCGCCCGCCTCGAACCGGCTCCGCCGCACCGGAGGCAGTTCGACCAGACCGCGATCCTCGACCCGGTCCTCTTCGACGCCGTCGTCGACCGGCTCCGGAAGGAGCTGCGCAACCGGCAGCTGCACGCCCAGCTCCGCGGCACCCCGCGCATCCGCTGACCGGCGCCCGGTTCAGCCGAGCCGGCCCAGCAGCTCCCGCGGCACGATCCGCACCGGGTACGGCCGCTCGACCTCCAGCGCCTCGTCACCCGCGGCCTTGGCCACCTGGTGGTAGTGGCCCTCCTCGTCCAGCTCGAACACCGACAGCGTGGGGTCGGCCGGGTCGATCACCCAGTAGCTCCCGGTCCCGAGCCGCTCGTAGACCGCCTTCTTGAGGTTGAGGTCGTAGATGGCGGTGCTGGGCGACAGCACTTCGACGGCCAGCACCGGCGGCGCCGGCAGGTCCTTCTCGGTGAAGTCCCCGACCCGGCCGACCAGGACGTCCGGCTGCAGTTCGATCCGGTCGCCGTGGTGCACCGCGAAGGGCGCCCCGAAAACGTCGAACTCCGCCGGGCACACCGCTTCCAGCACGCCGTAGAGCCGGTAGGTGATCTTCTGGTGCCGGGCACCGGGTGCCGGGGTCACGAGCAGCGCCCCGTCGATGAGCTCGTATCTTCGCCCGTCATCCGGCATCCCCTCCAGGTCGCGCACCGTCATGGGGCCCGACCCGGCCGGATACTGGATGTCCGTCATGGCAGTCATGGTGCCCTCCTTTCGCTCTTCACACCAGAGCACCAGACAGCACCGACAGAAACCGCATCGAACACGGGTTCGGCGCCCATATTCACACGAAGGCGTGAATATGGGCGCCGCTGTCACTTCAGCGTGACACTTACTTCTTGCTCTTCCCGGTGTCCTCAGTGGACAGAGCGGCGACGAAGGCTTCCTGCGGGACCTCGACCCGGCCGACGGTCTTCATCCGCTTCTTGCCTTCCTTCTGCTTTTCCAGCAGCTTCCGCTTCCGCGAGATGTCACCGCCGTAGCACTTGGCGAGGACGTCCTTGCGGATCGCGCGGATCGTTTCGCGCGCGATGATCCGCGAACCGACCGCCGCCTGGATCGGCACCTCGAACTGCTGGCGCGGGATGAGCTCGCGCAGCCGCGTCGCCATCCGGTTGCCGTAGCCGTACGCCGCGTCCTTGTGCACGATCGCCGAGAACGCGTCGACGGTTTCGCCCTGCAGCAGGATGTCCACCTTGACCAGGTCGGCGATCTGCTCGCCGGCCTCTTCGTAGTCCAGTGACGCGTAGCCGCGCGTGCGCGACTTCAGCGTGTCGAAGAAGTCGAAGATGATTTCCGCCAGCGGGATGTTGTAGCGCAGCTCGACGCGGTCCTCGGACAGGTAGTCCATGCCCAGCAACGTGCCGCGCTTCGTCTGGCAGAGCTCCATGATCGTGCCGACGAACTCCGACGGCGCCAGGATGCTGACCTTCGACACGGGCTCGTGCACCTCGGCGATCTTCAGCCCGCTCGGCCAGTCGGACGGGTTCGTCACGACGACCTCGCTGCGGTCCTCCAGGATCACGCGGTAGATGACGTTCGGCGCCGTCGAAATCAGGTCGAGGCCGAACTCGCGCTCGAGCCGGTCGCGCGTGATCTCCAGGTGCAGCAGGCCGAGGAAGCCGCAGCGGAAGCCGAAGCCCAGCGCCACCGACGTCTCCGGCTCGTAGTCGAGCGCGGCGTCGTTCAGCTGGAGCTTGTCCAGCGCCTCGCGCAGCTCGGGGTAGTCGGACCCGTCCACCGGATACAGTCCCGAGTAGACCATCGGCTTCGGCTCGCGGTAGCCCGCCAGCGCTTCCTTGGCGCCGTGGCGCTCCGACGTCACGGTGTCGCCGACCTTGGACTGCCGGACGTCCTTCACGCCGGTGATCAGGTAGCCGACCTCGCCGACGCCGAGCCCCTTGCTGGGCTTGGGTTCCGGCGAGATGATGCCGACTTCCAGCAGCTCGTGCGTGGCGCCGGTGGACATCATCTTGATCTTCTCGCGCGGCGTGATCTTGCCGTCGACGACCCGGATGTAGGTGACGACGCCGCGGTAGGTGTCGTACACGGAGTCGAAGATCATCGCGCGGGCCGGCGCGTCGGCGTCGCCCTGCGGCGCCGGGACCTGCTTCACGACCTCGTCGAGCAGCTCGGCGACGCCCATGCCGGTCTTGGCCGAGACCCGCAGGACGTCCTCCGGCGCGCAGCCGATGATGTGGGCGAGCTCACCCGCGTACTTGTCGGGGTCGGCCGAGGGCAGGTCGATCTTGTTCAGCACCGGGATGATCTGGAGGTTGTTCTCCAGCGCCAGGTACAGGTTGGCCAGCGTCTGGGCCTCGATCCCCTGCGCGGCGTCGACCAGCAGGATCGCGCCTTCGCACGCCTCCAGGGCCCGGGAGACCTCGTAGGTGAAGTCCACGTGGCCGGGGGTGTCGATCATGTGCAGGACGTGGTCCTGGCCGTCGACCTGCCACGGCAGCCGGACGTTCTGCGCCTTGATCGTGATCCCGCGCTCGCGCTCGATGTCCATCCGGTCGAGGTACTGGGCGCGCATCGCCCGCTCTTCCACGACGCCGGTGAGCTGCAGCATGCGGTCGGCCAGGGTGGACTTGCCGTGGTCGATGTGCGCGATGATGCAGAAGTTCCGGATCAGCTCCGGCGGCGTGAAGGTGGTGTCGGCGAACGTCGTCACTCGAATGAGTCCTCGGAAAGTCGGGGATGGCCACCTCTATGTTCCCATGGCCCTCCGGGTGCGGGTGGGGGTCATCCCCGATGCGGGGTTCGGAGATCCGTGGTGCCCTCGAAGGATGAGCACTTCGCCCCAGCCGGCACCCCCTCCCCAGCCGGAGACCAGCGGCTTCGCCCGCGTTCTCGACCGTGCGTTCGGTCACCCCTCCGGACCGCTCGGCCGCCTCGGCGGCTGGGTGATGGCGCGGGGCAACGCCGCCACCGAACACCGCGTCGTCGACCTCGCGAAGATCGAACCGGACGAGACCGCGCTCGTCGTCGGGCCCGGGCCGGGCGTCGGCCTGGCGGCCGCGGCCCGGCTGGCCGGGCGCACGATCGGCGTCGACCCCTCCCCCGAGATGCTCGGGCTCTGCCACGAGCGCTGCGGCGAGACCGTCGAGCTGCGCGAGGGCTCGGCCGCGCGCACCGGCGAGCCCGACGCCTCCGTCGACGTCGTGCTGACCGTGAACAACGTGATGCTCTGGGACGACCGCGCGGCCGGGTTCGCCGAGCTGTTCCGGGTGCTGCGCCCCGGCGGGCGGCTGCTGCTGTCCGCGCACGAGAAGTGGCTGCCGGTGAGCAGGCACGTGCTGGCCGACGAAGCCGCCGAGGCGGGCTTCGCCGACCTCCAGACCTGGACCTGGGACCCGCCCGGCTTCGCCGCGCTCGCCGCGCAGTTGCGCGCGGTCAAGCCCGCCTAGCGGGTGTCCGTGCGGATCGGGTGGCCCTCCGGCACCTCGATCAGCACGATGCGCGTGCCGTCCGGGTCGGCGATCCAGGCCTCGTCGAGGCCCCAGGGCTCCCGCTGGGCGTCCCGCACGGGTTCCAGGCCCTTCGCCGCGAGGTCCGCCATGGTCCCGGCGAGGTCCCGGACCTGCAGCCAGAGCACCAGGTCGGGCGACGCGCCCGTCTCGCCCCGGCCCGAGACCTCCAGGGAGCCGTGGCCGAGGAAGAACACGGTGCCGCCGGGGAACTCGCGCTCCACGGCGAGGCCCAGGGTGTCGCGGTAGAACGCCGTCGTCGCCTCGACGTCACGCGGGCGGATCAGCAGCCGGCTCTTCAGGACTTCCATCCGACCATGCCTACCGGACGGGCTCAGGCGGCCGCAATCGCGGCGATGCCGGTCAGCACGATCACGGACCCGGTGAGCCGCCGCACGGCGTCGCTCTCGCCCAGCACCAGCCAGGCGGCGAGGCCGCCGAGCACGATGCTCAGCTCCCGGGCGGGCGCGACGAGGCTGACCGGCGCCATCGTGAGCGCGAACAGCACGAGGATGTACGCGACCGGCGAGAGCACCGCGACCAGCAGCACCTCGCGGCGGTGTTCGCGCCAGACCCGGGTCACCTCGGCGCGGTCGGCCAGCGCCCCGGGCACCAGCAGCACGCTCTGCAGCACCGAGCCGAGCCCGAAGTAGACGACCGGCGGCACGCGGAGCCCGGTCACCGAGTGCGCGTCCCAGAGCGTGTAGCCGGCGATCACGGCCCCGGTCAGGAGGCCGTAGAAGATCCCGGCCTTGACCGCCTGGGGGTCGCCCGCCTTGCGGCCGGTGCTGATCACCAGCACCCCGGCGATCACCAGGAACGCGCCGACCAGGCCGAGCCATCCCGGCCGCTCGCCGAGCACCAGGACGGCGGCGAGCACCGAGAGCAGCGGCCCGGTACCGCGGGCGACCGGGTAGACGACGGAAAGGTCGCCGACGCGGTACCCGCGCTGCAGCACGACGCCGTAGGCGATGTGCAGCACCGACGTCACCACGGCGGCCACCAGCCAGCTCCACTGTGGACGTTCCGGCTCGACCACCAGCAGCACGGCCGTGACCGGCAGGAGGAGCACGGCGGAAACCGTGTAGTAGAGCCAGACGAACTGGGTGCCGCCGGAGGAGATCCGCTTGGCGGCGAGGTTCCACGCGGCGTGCACGACGGCCGCGACGAGGACGAAGGACAGAGCAGTGGCGTTCACGGGACCCCTTCGGGTTTTCGCGCGCGCGAAAACCGGGTCCTCCAGGCTTTTGCCCCGTCAGATGAACGACCGGCCGTCCGGGCCCGCCGATGGTGCCGCTCGGACCAGACCCGCCGGTCCTGGTTGTGTGGTGCGGGGAGCGCGGACCGGCGACGGAACCCTAGGCACTGACTCCGCCCCACCGTACTCCCGGTTCCGGACGCGCGCGGCGCGGCTGTTAAAGTGGTCGCTCGTTGCCCGTGCGGCATTCCGTCATGGAGGAAACCCGCTTCCGAGCGGGGCCACAGGAGCGCGGCGGCGAATCTCACCGAGTGAAACAGGAGTTGCCCTATGGCCAACATCAAGTCGCAGATCAAGCGCATCACGACGAACGAGAAGGCGCGTCAGCGCAACCAGGCGATCCGGTCCTCGGTGAAGACCGCGATCCGCAAGGTCCGCGAAGCCGCCGAGGCCGGCGACAAGGCCAAGGCCGTCGAGCTGCAGCGCGACGCCGCCCAGAAGCTGGACAAGGCCGTCTCGAAGGGCGTCATCCACGCCAACCAGGCCGCCAACAAGAAGTCGGCGCTGGCGAAGCGCGTCAACGCGCTCTGAGCCGCTTGATTTCTGGGAAAGCCCCGGCTCCGGCCGGGGCTTTTTCATGCCCGGACACGCTCGTCGTCACCGATCGCCCTTGGCGGCCGCCACCTCCAGCACGGCTCGCTCCAGCGCGTAGCCCGGGTCCGCCGCCACCCCCTTGACCTCGGCGTTCAGCCTCGCCACCACGCGCATCGCCGTCGCCAGGCCGTCGGGGTTCCAGCCGCGCGACTGGCCCTGCGCCTTGCGGATCTTCCACGGCGGCATGCCCAGCTCGCCCGCCAGCTGATTCGGGTTGCCCCGGCCCGCGCCGGACACGCGGGCGATCGTCCGGACCGCGTCGGCCAGCGCGTCGGCCACCAGGACGTGCGGGACGCCCAGCTGCATCGCCCAGCGCAGCGACTCCAGCGCCGCCGAGCGGTCGCCGCCGACCGCCTTCTCCGCGACCGCGAACCCGGTCACGTCGGCGCGGCCGCGGTGGTAGCGGCGGACCGCGTCGGCGTCGACCGTCCCGCCCGTGTCGGCCACCAGCTGACCGGCCGCCGAGGAGAGTTCCCGCAGGTCGGAGCCCACGGCGTCGATCAGCGCGGCCACCCCGGCCGGGTCGATCTTGCCGCCCGCCCGGCGCACCTCGTGCCGCACGAACTGCTCGCGCTCGGCCGGCTTGGTCAGCTTCGGGCACTCGGTGACCTCGGCGCCGGCCTTCTTGAGCGCGGCCGGCAGCGACTTGCCCGCCTTGCTGCGGCCCCCGCCGGTGTGCACGACGACCAGCACGACACCGTCCGCCGGGTCCTTCAGGTACGACGCGACGGCGTCGGCCAGCTCCTGCGAGATGTCCTGCGCCGACTCCAGGACGATCACACGGCCTTCGCTGAACAGCGACGGGCTGACCAGTTCGGCGAGCTCGGGCGCTGTGAGTTCGGACACCCGGACGCGGGTCAGCTCGGCCGTCGCGTCGACGGCGCGGGCGGCGCCGAGCGTCTCGCGGACGGCCCGCTCGATCAGCAGTTCTTCCTCGCCGAGCACCAGGTGCAGCGGGGCCGGGGCGGTGGCTTGCGCGGTCACGGACGAATCCTCTCACTTGCTCCTTCGTGCCCCCGCTCCGGTGATGTCGGGCAGCCACCATGGCACAGCGTGACCGCCATGTCGTACGGTGTCCTCGAGGCGGCGCGCTGACTCGCGCGCACCGACAACCGAATACCGCTCATCCAGAGGGGCAGAGGGAACGGCCCGACGAAGCCCCGGCAACCGGCGTACAGCCCGTCATCCCGCGATCGCGGGGTAGCTGACGACCACGGTGCCAATTCCGGCCCGCTTCGGCGGGGCAGATGAGGAAAGGAACCTCGCGATGACCGCCACCCTCGGAACGACCTCCACCACGAAGACCCCGGATCTCGGTCCCGCCGTCGAACTGGTGTCGAAGGAAGAGGGCCACCGGCAGCCGCTCGCCCCCGAGTTCGTCTCCGCCGAGGACTTCTCGCCGCTCGAGGTCGCCTACGACTTCGGCCGCGTCCGCCGTGAGGACATCGAGGCCGGCCCCAAGAACATCTGGCGCTACAAGAAGCTCCTCCCGGTGCCGTCCAACGTCGAAGAGATCCCGAACACCGAGCCCGGCGCGACCCGCCTCATCCGCGCCGACCGGCTCGCGAAGGAGCTCGGCCTCAAGCGCGTGTGGGTCAAGGACGACACCGGCAACCCGACGCACTCCTTCAAGGACCGCGTCGTCGCCGTCGCCCTGGCCGCGGCGCGCGAGTTCGGGTTCGAGGTGCTCGCGTGTCCGTCGACCGGCAACCTGGCCAACGCGACGGCCGCCGCCGCGGCCCGCGCGGGCTGGCGGTCGGTCGTGCTGATCCCGAAGACCCTCGAGCGCGCCAAGATCCTCACCACCGCGGTGTACGACGGCGACCTGATCGCCGTCGACGGCAACTACGACGACGTCAACCGCCTCGCCACCGAGCTGGCCGGCGAGCACCCGAAGTGGGCGTTCGTGAACGTGAACGTCCGGCCGTACTACTCGGAAGGCTCGAAGACGCTGGCCTTCGAGGTCGCCGAGCAGCTCGGCTGGCGCATCCCGCCGCAGATCGTCGTGCCGATCGCCTCCGGTTCGCAGCTGACCAAGGTGGACAAGGGTTTCCGCGAGCTGGGCCAGCTCGGTCTCGTGGACGCCAGCCCGTACAAGGTGTTCGGCGCCCAGGCCACGGGCTGCTCGCCGGTGTCGACGGCGTTCCGCGAGGGCCACGACGTGGTCCAGCCGGTGAAGCCGGACACGATCGCCCGTTCGCTGGCGATCGGCAACCCGGCCGACGGCCCGTACGTGCTCGACATCGTCAACCGCACCGGCGGCGCGATCGAGGACGTCACCGACGAAGAGGTCGTCGAGGGCATCCGTCTGCTGGCCCGCACCGAGGGCATCTTCACCGAGACGGCCGGCGGGGTCACCGTTGCCACGGCGAAGAAGCTGGTCGAGACGGGCAAGCTGGACCCGGACGCCGAGACGGTCCTCCTGATCACCGGCGACGGCCTCAAGACCCTCGACGCGGTCGAGAACCACATCGGCCCGAAGGCGACCGTGCCCCCGTCGGCCAAGGCCGTGAACGAGGCCCTCGGCTACTGACGTCCGCAGCCGGGGCGAGCCCGCGTGCCCGCCCCGGCGCCATGGCCTCCTTCCGTTCGCGCGGTGGGCGGTTCATCGGCCGGGGTGCTCCTCGCCCGGCCACGCTCCCGGTGGCCGCCGGGCTCACCGGCGCGGCGGACCGCGTGGCTCGCCCCGGCGGACGATCGCCGGGCCCGCGACCACCGCCGTGTCGCCGTCCACGTCGGTCCGGGTGACCAGGGCGCCCAGCGCCGTCAGGCTGTCCATTGTGGACTTGCTCGGGTGGCCGTACGTGTTGCCCGCGCCCACGCTGACCAACGCCATCCGGGGGGCCACCGCCGCGAGGAACGACGGCAGCGAGTAGCGCGAACCGTGGTGGGGCACCTTCAACACCTCCGCCTTCAGGTCGCCGACGTCGGCCAAGAGGTCCGCCTGCGCCGCCAGTTCGACGTCGCCGGTCAGGAGCACCCGGCCCGCCGGGGTTTCCGCGCGCAGGACCACCGAGCTGTTGTTGATCGTGGTGCCGTCCTGCTGACCGGCCGAGCGGGCCGGGACGTAACGCGGGCCGAGCACGTCGAGCGAAAGCCCGGGCCACGCCAGCTTCTCCCCCGGGCTCAGCTCCACCAGCGGCACTGCTTGCCGCTCCGCCTCCGCCGCCACCTGGCGCCACGCCCACTCCGGCGCCCGCCCGGGGCCGACGGCGACACCGCCCACCGCCCGGCCGTCGAAGACCGACGCGAGCCCGCCGATGTGGTCCGCGTGCAGGTGGCTCAGCACCAGCAGCGGGATCCGGTCGACGGCCAGCCGCTGCAGGCATTCGTCGACCGGCCCCGGCTCGGGCCCGGTGTCGACGACGACCGCCCGCCCGGGCTCGGCGGTCGCCAGCACGACCGCGTCGCCCTGGCCGACGTCGCACTCGACCATCGCCCAGTTCCGCGGGGGCCACGCCGGCGCGAGCACCCGGACCGGCACGAACACCAGCAGGGCGCCGACCACCAGCACGGCCATCGCCAGCCGCACGCGACGACGCCGGGCCGCCAGGACCAGCACCGCGAGGACGGCGGCGGCGAGCAGCCCACCTGACCAGCCACCCGGCCACGGCACGACCGCCCCGGGCGCCCGGGCACCGTGACGCGCCACCGTGATCAGCCACTCGGCCTCCGGACCGGCCAGGTGCACCAAGACCTTCCCGGCGCCCGGCCACCAGGGACCGGTGACCGTGGCCAGCACGCCGAGCACCGTCACCGGCGCCACCACGGGCGCGGCGAGGACGTTCGTCAGCACCGACACCAGGCTCACCGAACCCGCCATGCCCGCGATGACCGGCGCCGTCACCAGGAACGCCGCCAGCGGGATCGCCAGCCCTTCGGCGAACCCGGGTGGGACGCCGCGGCGGACCAGCGCGCCGGCCCAGCGGGGCGCGAGCAGGACCAGCCCGGCGGTGGCGAACACCGAGAGCGCGAACCCGAAGTCCGTCGCCATGGCGGGATCCGCCACCACGAGCACGCACACCGCGAACGCCAGCGCGGGCAACGCCGAACCCCGCCGTCCCAGCGCCAGCGCCAGCAGGGCGACCGCCGCCATCACCCCGGCCCGCAGCACGCTCGGTTCCGGGCCGACCAGCACGAGGAACCCGGCCAGGCACACGCCGGCGGCGACCGCCGACAGCCTGGGGCCGAGCCGCAGCAAGCGCAGCAGGAGCAGGACGGCTCCGCACGCCACGGCGAGGTTTCCCCCGCTGACCGCGGTCAGGTGGGCGAGTCCCGCGGTGACGAACTCCTGCTCGACCCGCGGCGACAACGCGCTCGTGTCGCCCAGGACCAGTCCCGGTATCAGGCCGGCGGGTTCGTCCGGCAGGACCTGGCACAGGTCGTGGAGACCGGCGCGCAGGCCGGCCGCCGCCCGCTGCCACCACGGCGCCGGGCCGGGCTCCCCCGGCGGGCCGCGGACGGACAGCACCGCGACGGTCAGGTCCGCACCGCGCGGCGGCAGCAGCATGCCGGTGGCCGTCACGTCCTGGCCCGGCACGAGGGCCGCCCACTGCGCGACCGGTGCCAGCAGCAGGACGCGTCCGGACGACGAGACCGGCCGGCCGTCGACCGACGCCGAGCGGACGTCGGCGGTCAGCACCACCGACCGGGCACCCGCCTGCTGATCGGCGTACCCCGCGCTGCGCACGGGTTTCGGGCGTTCGGTGACGACGACCCGCAAGGCCGCCGGCAGCCCGTCCCCGGCCGCGGCGCGCAGGTCGTCTGCCTGCGCGCCGCGGATCCGCCAGGCGACCGGACCGGCGGCGACGAGCCCCAGCACGAGCAGCGCCGCCGCCGCACCGAGCACTCGCGGCCGCCCCCGCGCTCGCCAGAGCACCAGCCCGGCGAGCACCGCCGAGACCAGGCCGACGGCGACCGCCGTCCACCAGCCCAGCAGCAGGCCGCCCAGCGCCGCGAGCCAGCAGGTCAGCGCCGCCGGGACGAGGCGCATGTCCTGGCGGGTGTCGATCGGGGGAAGGGTGCTCATCCGACCGTCACCTGCCCACGGAGTTTCTCGAACTTGCTTTCCCCGATCCCGGAGACTTCGCGCAGTTGCTCGACTTTCGTGAAGCCGCCGTGGTCGGTGCGCCACTGGACGATCCGCTGGGCCGTCACCTCGCCGACGCCCGGCAGCGTGTCCAGCTGGTCCGCGCTGGCCGCGTTGAGGTCGACCTTGCCGCCCGCCGGGGCGCCGCCCGGGCCGGCGGGTGGTGCCGGTGCCGGGATCCCGACCGCGAGCTGTTCGCCGTCGGTCACCCGGCGGGCGAGGTTCAGCGCGTTCAGGTCCGCGCCGGGTTCGGCGCCGCCGACCGCCCGCAGCACGTCCGCGACGCGGGCGCCCTGGGGGACGGTGACGAGACCGGGCGACCGCACGCGGCCGATCACGCTGACGACGAGGCCGGCCTGGGGTGCGGCCCGGGCCGATGCCTCACTCGCCGGTTTCGCGCTGGGGAGCGCAGGTGGCGGCTCGGGCACCGGACGGCCCCCGAGGAGCGCGACCGAGCCGAGGACGATCACCACGACCGCCGCGAGGACACCGGCGAACGCCCACCGGCGGCGGCCGGCACCGGCCGGGCCGCTCGGCAGCCAGCGCCGGACCAGCCGGCCGCCCGGCCCGACGGTGGTCGCGTCGGGCGAGAGCTGGTCGGCCAGCCAGGCGAGCCGGTCGTTGACGGGAGGGCCCGGATCCCGGGCGGGCTGCTCGAACACACGATCGACGTTAGGGCCCGCGGGGAGGCGTCCGACAGGGGTGCCGCCGCGTCCTGTGGACAACCGGGGTGATGGGGATGGATCCCTCCGGCCCGGCCCGGGAACGGCCGTTTCCGTCGTACCCGGGTGGCATGCTGGAGGGTTCGGCGCGCCACCCGGCCGCGGCTACCGGCGGGAGGGCACCGCCCGCTGGACGACCACGCCGAGCACGCCGGGCCCGGTGTGCGCCCCGATCACCGCGCCCAGTTCGGAGACCACGCAGCCCGCCGAGCGCGGCACCGCTTCCTCCAGGCGGTTCGCCAGCTCGACCGCCCGCTCCGGCGAGGCGAGGTGGTGGACGGCGAGCTCGACGTCGTCGTCCTTCGCGGCCTGAGCGGCGAGCTCGACCAGCCGCGCGAGCGCGCGGTTCATGGTGCGGACCTTCTCCAGCGGCAGGATCCGGCCGTCCGACATGTGCAGCACCGGCTTCACCGCCAGCGCCGTGCCCAGCAGGGCCGCCGCCGGGCCGATCCGGCCGCCGCGGCGCAGGTGGTCGAGGGTCTCGACGACGAACAACGTCGACGAGCAGCCGGCCGCCGTCACGGCCGCGGCCTCGACGTCCGCCGCGGAAGACCCGGCCGCGGCGGCGTCGGCGGCGTGCAGCGCGGCGAACCCGAGCCCCATCGCCGTCGTGCGCGAGTCGACCACGCGGACCCGGTCCGGCCCGACCTCCTGCGCCGCCAGCACGGCCGCTTCCCAGGTGCCCGACAGCTCGCGCGAAAGGTGCACCGAAACGATCGCGTCCGCGCCGTCGGCGAGCGCCTTGCGGTACTCCGCCGCGAATTCGGTGGGTGTCGGCCGGGAGGTCGTCACGATCTTGCGCTGGCTCATCGCTTCGGCGACCGCCGCGGGGCCGGTTTCGACGCCGTCGAGGGAGACCACGCCGTCGACGAGGACGTGCAGCGGCACCACCCGGACCGAGTGCCGTTCGGCGAAGCCCTCCGGCAGGTGGGCGGTGGAATCCGTGACTACGGCGACCGACACGCCGTCAGCCTACGTGGCCGGGAGCCGGGACCGGCGCCAGCAACACGGACATCGCGTCCCCCACCGACGCGTGCCCCTGCCAGCCCCAGTGCATGCCGTCCGGGTTGCCTTCGCCGCTCAGGACGTGCTCTCCGACAACGGCTTCGAGGTCGAGCAGGGGAACCCGTGCCCGCGCACCCCACGCCGCCATCGCCGCCGCCGCGGCGGGACGCGCGGTGTGCACGCCGCCGTAGGCCGCGGCCCGGTGCACCGACGGCAGCCACCCGAAGATCGGCAGTTCGGGCCGCAGGACGCGCAGCGCCTCCACCGCCATGTCGAGGTACTGCACCGTGAGCTTCGCGGGCAGCACCGCGGGACGACCGCGGAAGGCGACCGAAAGCCGGGGCTGCGCGGCGAGGTAGGCCTTGCGGACCACCCGCCGGACCGGGTCGGGCCGCAGGTACCGCAGGCCCGTGCGCAGGTAGGTCGGCAACGGCGAAGGCAGCGTGTCCATGCTCCCGATCGCCAGCACGACCGCGTCGACGTGGTGCAGGTCGGCCCAGACGCGCGGATCGCCGGTCAGCGACCACCAGACGTCCCGCGCGGTCCAGCCGATGCCCGCGACCAGGTCCGCGGTGCCGCCCAGGGCCGCGGCGGCGACGTTGGGCCACAGCCGCGGCTCGTCCGCGGCGCAGGGTCCTTCGGGACCGTGAAAGCTCAGCGAGTCGCCGAACACCAGCAGGCGCGGCCCCATCGGCTAGCCGTGCATCCCCGCGTTGTAGGCCTGCAGCCGCCACTTGTCGTCGCGCCGGCCCAGCTCGACCCAGTGGCAGTTGGAGATGCCGCCGAGCGACGGCCAGGTCTCCACCGGCAGGTTCAGCAGCCGCGCGGTGAGCGCCGTGATCAGCCCGCCGTGCGCGGCGAGCAGCACGGTGTCGCCGACTTCGGAGTTGGCCTGCAGCAGGTCGGCGACCACCTCGCTCGCCCGGTCGGCGACGTCGAGGCGGTTCTCGCCGCCCGGCGGTGCCCAGGTGGCGTCACGGCGCCAGCGGTCGCGCTCGCCGGGGTAGGCCTCGTCGACCTCCGCGCCGGTCATGCCCTGCCACTCGCCGAGGTGCGTCTCGCGCAGCCGCTTGTCGATCCGCAGCGGGACGCCGATCGCGTCGGTGAGCACGGTGGCCGTGTCGGTGGCGCGGCGCAGGTCGGACGCGATGACGAGGTCCGGGGAGAACCGGGCCAGCGCGGGAACCGCGAACCGGGCCTGGTTCCAGCCGCGCGGGGTCAGCGCCGAGTCGAGGTGACCCTGCATGCGTCCGGCGGCGTTGTAGTCCGTCTCGCCGTGGCGCCAGAGCACGAGCCGCCGCGGACTCACGGGGCGTCCGCGTCCTCGTCGGCGGGCTGTTCGTCGAGTCCGGCGACCTCGATGCGCGGGCAGTCCTTCCACAGCCGTTCGAGGCCGTAGAACGTGCGCTCCTCGACGTGCTGGACGTGCACGACGACGTCGACGTAGTCCAGCAGGACCCAGCGGCCCTCGCGGGCGCCTTCGCGGCGCACCGGCTTGTGCCCGCTCTCCCGCAGCTTCTCCTCGACGTTGTCGACGATCGCGCCGACCAGGCGCTCGTTGGACGCGGAGGCGATGACGAAGGCGTCGGTGATGACGAGCTGCTCGGACACGTCCAGCACGACGACGTCGCTGGCCTTCTTGTCCGCCGCCGCGTGTGCGGCCGCTACGGCCAGCTCTCGTGCCTCGGACGTGGCTGCCACAGTGCTCCTTCACAGATCGGGTTCGCCCGAGAAGGGTACCCGCCGGGACCAGCGGCCTTTCAGTCGCTCTTCCGGTAGAGATCCTTCTTGGCGATGTAGCGGACGACGCCGTCGGGGACGAGGTACCAGACCGGCTCGCCGCGTTCGACGCGCTCGCGGCAGCCGGTCGACGAGATCGCCATCGCGGTGACCTCGACCAGGCTCACCTTGCCGCTGGGCAGGTGGTGCGAGTTGAGCCGGTAGCCGGGCCGCGTGACGCCGATGAAGTGCGCGAAGTCGAACAGCTCGTCGGCCTTGTGCCAGGTGAGGATCTGCTCGAGCGCGTCGGCGCCGGTGATGAAGTAGAGCTGGTCCTCCGGGTATTCGGCGTGCAGGTCGCGCAGCGTGTCGACGGTGTATGTCTGGCCGGCGCGGTCGATGTCCACGCGGCTGACCGAGAAGACCGGGTTGGACGCGGTCGCGATGACCGTCATCAGGTAGCGGTCCTCGGCCTTGGTCACCTGGCGGCTCGTCTTCTGCCACGGCTGGCCGGTGGGGACGAAGATCACTTCGTCGAGCCCGAACCGGGACTGGACCTCGCTGGCCGCGACGAGGTGGCCGTGGTGCACGGGGTCGAACGTGCCGCCCATGACCCCGATCCGCCGTGGTGACATGGAAGAGGAGCCTATACATCGGCGGGCGCGGCCGTCCTGTGCTGCCGGACACCTCGCCCGACCGGGCAATTACTGTGATTCAGCTCACATTACGGCCGGTATTCGTCGCGAACGGTCCGTTCGCGACGCCGCCGATTCCCGGTCTGTCGGTGCCATGGGGTAGACGTGGGGACGTGGACACGACCAGCACCACCTCAGCCCTCCGCGACCGCGCCGAGACCCTCCTCCGGGCCCTGGCCGGCGACTCGGCGAAGCTGCGCGAAGACCAATGGACGGCCATCGAGGCCCTCGTCGCGCAGCGCCGTCGCGCGCTGGTCGTGCAACGGACCGGCTGGGGCAAGTCGGCGGTGTACTTCCTGGCCACGGCCCTGCTGCGCGAGCAGGGCAGCGGGCCGACGGTCATCGTCTCGCCCCTGCTCGCCCTGATGCGCAACCAGATCTCGGCGGCGGCGCGGGCCGGGATCCACGCGGCCACCATGAACTCAGCCAACCCCCAGGAGTGGGAGCAGGTCCAGGCCGCCGTCGCGGCCGGCGAGGTCGACGTCCTGCTGGTCAGCCCCGAACGGCTGAACAACCCGGACTTCCGCGACAACGTGCTGCCGAAGCTGACCGCGAGCACCGGGCTGCTGGTGGTCGACGAGGCGCACTGCATCTCCGACTGGGGGCACGACTTCCGGCCGGACTACCGGCGCCTGCGCACGCTGCTGGGCGAGCTGCCCGACGGCGTCCCGGTGCTGGCGACCACCGCGACGGCGAACGACCGCGTGGTCACCGACGTCGCCGAGCAACTCGGCCTCGGCACCGGCGGCGACACGCTGGTGCTGCGCGGCAGCCTCGACCGGGAAAGCCTGCGGCTGTCGGTGTGCCGGCTGCCGACGTCGCAGGCCCGGCTCGCGTGGCTGGCGGAGCACCTGGCCGAACTGCCCGGGTCCGGGATCATCTACTGCCTGACGGTCGCGGCGGCGCACGACGTCGCGTCGCTGCTCAAGGACCGCGGCTACCCGGTGGCGGCCTACACCGGCAAGACCGACCCGGCCGACCGGCAGGCGGCCGAGGACGACCTGCTCGGCAACCGGGTCAAGGCGCTGGTCGCGACGTCCGCGCTGGGCATGGGGTTCGACAAGCCGGACCTCGGGTTCGTCGTGCACCTCGGGGCACCGTCGTCGCCGATCGCGTACTACCAGCAGGTCGGCCGCGCCGGGCGTGGCGTGGAACGCGCCGAGGTCGTGCTGCTGCCCGGCGAAGAGGACAGGGCGATCTGGGCGTACTTCGGCTCGCTCGCGTTCCCCGACGAGCTGCGGGTGACGCAGGTGCTGAACACGCTCGCCTACGCCGACCGTCCACTGTCGACGGCCGCGCTCGAGCCGTCGGTGGAGCTTTCCCGGTCACGGCTGGAAATGGTGCTCAAGGTGCTGGACGTCGACGGCGCGGTGCGGCGCGTCAAGGGCGGCTGGACGAGCACGGGCGAGAACTGGGAGTACGACCGCGGGCGGTACAAGCGGGTCGCCGAAGCCCGCGACCGCGAGCAGGAAGCGATGCTCGGCTACCTGGCGGCCGACGGCTGCCGGATGGAATACCTGCGGCGCCAGCTGGACGACCCCGAGGCGGCGCCGTGCGGGCGGTGCGACAACTGCACCGGGAACCACTGGGACACCACGGTGGCCGAAGACGTCGCCGAGGCGACCCGCGAACGGCTGCAGCGGCCCGGCGTCGAGGTCGCGCCGCGGAAGCAGTGGCCCACGGGAATGTCCTCTTTGGACGTTCCGGTCTCGGGCCGGATCGGCGCGGACGACCAGGCCGAGCCGGGCCAGGTGCTCGGCCGGCTCACCGACGTCGGCTGGGGCAACCGGCTGCGCGAGCTGGTGGGTCCCCAGGCCCGGGACACCGAGGTGCCCGATTCCGTGTTCAAGGCCTGCGTCCAGGTGCTGGCCGGGTGGCAGTGGTCCGAACGGCCGGTCGCGGTGGTGGCGGTGCCGTCGGAGACGCGGCCGCAGCTCGTGTACAGCCTCGCGACCCGGCTGGCCGAGGTCGGCAGGCTGGACTTCCTGGGCGCGCTCGACGCCGAGGGCCCGCCGCCGCGTCAGGCGAACAGCGCGCAGCGGCTGGCCGACCTGTGGCGGCGGATGAGCATGCCGGCCGACCTGGCGGCGAGCCTGCCGGGCGGACCGATCCTGCTGGTCGACGACGTCATCGACACGGGCTGGACCATGACACTGGCGGCGCGCTTGCTGCGGAAGGCCGGGGCACCGGCGGTCCTGCCGTTCGCGTTGGCGAGCACGGCTTAGGAGACGGTAAAAAACGGGGATCCGGACGAGTGAGAACCTTTCGCACAGCGAAGCACTGTGGCAAAGTCCCGTGACACCTTCGGGTGACGTGGAGGCCGCCATGACCGAGTCCACCGTGCAGGCGTCGCAGCGGCACAGGCTGCCGGTGCGCAAGCTGTTCGCGGCGAGCGCGGGCAACGCGCTGGAATGGTTCGACTGGACGATCTACGCGACGTTCAGCATCTACTTCGCCAGCGCGTTCTTCCCACCGGGGAACGACACCCTGGCCCTGATCAACACGTTCGCCACCTACGCGCTCGCGTTCTTCTTCCGCCCGCTCGGCGGGGTGCTGCTCGGGCGGTTCGCGGACACGCGCGGCCGGAAGCCGGCGATGATCCTGACCATCCTGCTGATGGCGGGCGGGTCGGTCGCGATCGGGCTGCTGCCGACGTTCTCGCTGGTCGGCTGGCTGGCGCCGATCCTGCTGCTGCTCGCCCGCGTCGCGCAGGGGCTGTCGCTCGGCGGGGAGGTGTCGAACGCGTCGGCGTACCTCGGCGAGATCGCGCCGCGCGAGCGTCGCGGCCGGTACTCGGCGTTCTTCTACATCTCGACCGGGTCGGCCGTGCTGGTCGCGACCGTGCTCGGGTTCGTCCTGTCCCGGGCGCTGGACAAGGCGCAGCTCGCGTCCTGGGGCTGGCGGCTGCCGTTCCTGCTCGGCGGCGTCTTCGGCCTGATCGGGCTGTGGCTGCGCCGGAGCATCGCCGAGACCGAACTGTTCGAGCAGACGAAGACCAAGGCGCGGAAGCTCGAGCGGCCGCTGCTGACGACGTTGACGCACCACCCGAAGGCCGTCGGCCGGCTCGTCGGCTTCACGATGCTCTCGACCCTCTGCTACTACACGTTCTTCAGCGCGCTCACGTCGTTCGCGGTGAAGAGCCGGCACGCCGACGCCGACGCCGTCTTCCTCGCGCTTTCGGTCGGCACGGCCCTGTTCATCGCGCTGCAGTACCCGCTCGGCGCGCTGGCGGACCGGGTCGGGCGGAAGCCGCAGCTGCTCGTCTGGTCGGGCGCGACCGCCGTGGTCATCGTGCCGCTGTCCACTTTGATCGGCCCGAACATCGGCGGCCTGCTCGTCGTGTTCTGCGTCGGGCTGGGGCTGTACAGCGCGATGACGTCGATCGCGCCGGCCATCATGAGCGAGCTCTTCCCCACCGAGCTGCGCGGGCTGGGCATCGGTGCCTGGTACAACCTGACCGTCGCGATCTTCGGCGGCACCGCACCCCTGCTGATCACGCTCTTCGGCTCTGTCTCGCCGACGCTCTACTTCTGGTACGTGGCCGTCGGCGCCGCGATCGCGTTCGCCGTGATCCTCACGCTGCCGGAAACCAAGGGCAGCGAGCTGCGGTAAACCCTTCGTCACCGGCCGGTCACGCTCGCTACGCTGCGGGCTCCGTGACCGAGCCGAAGGAGGGACACCGTGCCGCAGACCGCCGACGTTACCGAGGAGCTGGCGCGCCGCGTGGTGGCCGCCGCCGGCCGGGCACTCGACGTCGACCTGACGCCGGAGCAGGCGCTGATCCAGGCGTCGCCGCGCGAAGGCGTCGACTACCAGGGCAACCTCGCGATGAGCCTGGGCAAGCGGCTCGGGCGCCCACCTCGTGAAGTAGCCGAGGCGATCGCCGGGGCCCTGGAGCTCGACGGCATCGCCGGGCCGCCCGAAATCGCCGGGCCGGGCTTCCTCAACTTCGTGCTGTGCAGAGAATGGCTCGAAGAGCGCACGGCCACGCTACTCGCCGATCCCCGTCTCGGCGTGCCGGAAACCGCGGCGCCCCGGCGGATCGCGCTGGACTACAGCAGCCCGAACGTCGCGAAGGAGATGCACGTCGGGCACCTGCGCACGACGGTGATCGGCGACGCGCTGGCGCGTCTGCTGCGCTTCGCGGGGCACGAAGTGCTGCCGCACAACCACCTCGGCGACTGGGGCACGCCGTTCGGGATGCTCATCGAGCACCTCCTCGACGTCTCGGCCGGGCAGAGCGGGATCGCCGACCTCGACGCGTTCTACGGCGAAGCACGGCAGAAGTTCGACAACGACGAGGCCTTCGCGATGCGGGCGCGCGAGCGGGTCGTGCTGTTGCAAGGCGGGGACGAAGAGACGCTCGCCGTCTGGAGGGAGCTGATCGCCGAGTCGACCCGGCACTTCCACGAGGTCTACGCACTGCTCGGCATTTCCTTGACGGACAAGGACATCTACGGCGAGAGCTTCTACAACCCGTACCTCGCTGCCGTGGTCGAGGACCTCGAGAAGGCCGGGCTGACCGAAGTCAGCGACGGCGCGATCTGCGTGTTCCCCGACGGGTTCCGCAACCGCGAAGGCGACCGGCTGCCGCTGATCGTCCGCAAGCGCGACGGCGGCTTCGGCTACGCGGCCACCGACCTGGCCACGGTCCGGTACTGGACGGCCGAACGCGGCGCGACCGACCTGCTCTACGTCGTCGGAGCGCCTCAGGCCCAGCACTTCGCGATGCTGTTCGCCGTCTGCCGCGAGGCGGGCTGGTTGCCCGCGCACGCCGAGCACATCGGGTTCGGCACCGTGCTGGGCGCGGACGGCAAGACCATGCGGACCCGCGCCGGCGGCACGGTGAAGCTGGCCGACCTGCTCGCCGAAGCCGTGACGCAGGCCGCCGCGGTCGTCGCCGAACGCAGTGAGCTCGACGCGGCGGGCCAGGCCGAGGTCGCCCGCGCGGTGGGCATCGGTGCGGTCAAGTACGCGGACCTGTCGGGTGACCGCGAGCGTGACTACGTCTTCGCCTGGGACCGGATGCTCGCCAAGGAGGGCAACACCTCGGTGTACCTCCAGTACGCGCACGCACGGACGCAGTCGATCCTGCGCAAGGCCGGCGGCGTGCCTGACGGACGGGCAATCACGCTCGAAGCGGCGGCGGAGCGGGCTCTGGCGCTGAAGCTGCTTAGGTTCGGCGAAGCACTGAAGGCCGCGACAGACGGCTACGCGCCACACAAGCTCTGTACGTACCTGTACGAGACGGCGGTCGCGTTCTCCCGGTTCTTCGAGGAATGTCCGGTCCTGAAGGCGTCTTCGCCGTCGCTGCGCGCTTCGCGGCTCAGGTTGACTACGCTGACGTCGACCACGCTCGCGCTCGGGCTCTCCCTGCTCGGCATCGAAGCGCCCGACCGGCTCTAGCGGGAGACCACTGTGGAACTGCCCGGCGACCTGCTCGCGTTGCTCCGCGAGCCCAGCCTCTGCTTCCTGTCGACGGTGATGCCGGACGGCTCGCCGCAGCTCACCCAGACCTGGGTGGACACCGACGGCACGCACATCCTCGTCAACACCGTGCTGGGCCACCAGAAGCAGCGCAACATCGAGCGTGACCCGCGGGTGGCGCTCAACGTCGCCGACCGCGACCGGCCGTCGCGGTACTACGCGATCCGCGGGCAGGTCCTGGAGATGACCGAGGACGGCGCCGTCGACCACATCGAAAAGCTGTCGCAGCGCTACCTCGGCGGCCCGTACCCGTGGTGGGGCGGGCGCGACCAGACGCGGCTGCTGCTCACGATCAAGCCGGACCGGATCAACCCGACGTGATCATCATCGCCGGCTGGCTCGCGGTCGCCCCCGAAACCCGCGACGCGTACCTCGAAAGCTGCGTCGAAGCGATCCGGCTGGCGCGGGAGGCGCCCGGCTGCCTGGACTACGCGCTGGGCGCCGACCTGCTCGACCCCGGCCGGATCACGGTGTACGAGCGCTGGGAGTCCGATGAGGACCTCGAGCGCTTCCGCGGGTCCGGGCCGTCGGACGAGCAGACGGCGCAGATCCTCGACGCCTCCGTGTCGCGCTACCGGATTTCCGCGGTCGAAGCGCCCTGATCCGCCAGTAGCGCCACCAGTTCATCGGCCAGGCCGCGGCCGACCGGCTCCCGCGTCGCGAGGAGCCGGTACCAGAGCGTGCCGAACACGACGTCGACGACCGTGCCCGGCCGGACACCCGCGGGCAGTTCGCCGCACTCGCGGGCCCGGTCGACGATCACGCCGAGCGCCTCGCGGCGGCGGTTGAGGAAGTCCTCGCGGAACCTTTTGCCGAATTCCGGGTCGATCTGCGCCTGCGCCATCAGCGCGCGCAGGGTGTCCGCGACCTGCGCTTTGTCGCCGAGTTCGAACGTATTGCCCAGGAAGTGCGCGAGGTCGGCGCGGAACGTCCCCTCGTCGGGGATGGGCACGTGCAGGTCCGCCTTCGTCGCGAGCGCGTCGAGCAGGACGTCGGCCTTCGAGGGCCACCAGCGGTAGATCGTCTGCTTGCCGACGCCGGAGCGCGCGGCGATGCCTTCGACGGTCAGTGCGCCGTAACCCGCCTCCGCGACCAGGTCGAGCGTGGCGGCGAGGATCGCCAGCCGGCTCTGTTCGCTGCGCTTGCGTCCGGGACGGGACTGGTCGGTCATGGGATCCGATGGTAGCGTCGAATTCGAAACGAGACGTACCGGTTCGAAATGGGGAACAGCATGAGCATCGCTCTCGTCGCCGGCGGCACTTCGGGCATCGGCCTGGCGACCGCGCGGCGGCTACGCGAGCAGGGTTACGACGTCCACGTGACCGGGCGCGGCAAGGAGCGCCTCGACGACGTCGCTTCGAGTGATCCGGAGCTGACCGGCCACCAAGCGGACGGTGGCGACGCCACGGCGATGGGTGCCCTGGCGTCGTCGCTGGGGACGGTCGACGTGCTGGTGGTGAGCCTGTCCGGGGCCGAAGGCATGGGGCCGGTCGACGCGCTGGACCTCGAGATGCTGCGGCGGGCGTTCGACGCGAAGTTCTGGGCACACCTGACGACCATCCAGGCGGTGCTGCCGCACCTGGCGTCGGACGGGTCGATCACGCTGCTGGGCGCGATCAGCGCGCGGGCAGCCATGCCGGGGACAGCGGGGATCGCCGCGCTCAACGCGGCGGTGGAAGCGCTGGTCAAGCCGCTGGCCGTCGAGCTGGCGCCGCGGCGGGTGAACGCGGTCTCGCCGGGCGTCGTCGACACGGCCTGGTGGAGCGGCTTCCCGGCGGAGGTGCGGGAGGGGTTCTTCGCGCAGACGGCGGCTTCGATCCCGTCCCGCCGCGTGGCGACGGCCGACGACGTCGCGGAGGTGGTGGCCTTGGCGGCCACGAACCGCAACCTGACCGGCACGGTCCTGGAGGCCGACGGCGGCGCCCGCCTGGTCTCCCTCGGCTGACGACCGCCACTTTCCCGTGAAGCGACGGCCGGACACCGTGATTGAGCGGGCATCACGCGTGATTGAAGGGGCGACACGTGGAGTTGCCCCGGTGAGGCGGACACGGGGTTTTCAGGCGGCAGAGGCCTGAGCGTAGTGGTTGATGCGGGTTTCGGTGGGGGTGTTGTGGCCGACGGTGGAGTGCAGCCTCGTGTGGTTGTAGTAGTGCAGCCAGGTGAACACGTCCTGGCGGGCTGCGGCGCGGGTGGGCCAGATTGTGGTGCCGATCTCGGTCTTGAGGGTGGCGAAGAAGGCTTCGGCGACGGCGTTGTCGTAGCAGGACCCGACCCGCCCGACCGAGGGCCGGATCTTGTGTTCGGTGAGCGCGGCCCGGAACTGGCTCGAGGTGTATTGGACCCCGCGGTCGGAGTGGAAGACCGCATCGTCGTTGATGAGGCCGCGGGCGGTGGCGAGGTCGATCGCCTGGCAGACCAGGTCGGTGCGCATGTGGTCGGCCATGGCGTGGCCGACGACCTCGCGGGTGTGCAGGTCGATGACGGTGGTGGAGTTGCCCCGGTGAGGCGGACACGGGTTTTCAGGCGGCAGAGGCCTGAGCGTAGTGGTTGATGCGGGTTTCGGTGGGGGTGTTGTGGCCGACGGTGGAGTGCAGCCTCGTGTGGTTGTAGTAGTGCAGCCAGGTGAACACGTCCTGGCGGGCTGCGGCGCGGGTGGGCCAGATTGTGGTGCCGATCTCGGTCTTGAGGGTGGCGAAGAAGGCTTCGGCGACGGCGTTGTCGTAGCAGGACCCGACCCGCCCGACCGAGGGCCGGATCTTGTGTTCGGTGAGCGCGGCCCGGAACTGGCTCGAGGTGTATTGGATCCCGCGGTCGGAGTGGAAGACCGCGTCATCGTTGATGAGGCCGCGGGCGGTGGCGAGGTCGATCGCCTGGCAGACGAGGTCGGTGCGCATGTGGTCGGCCATGGCGTGGCCGACGACCTCGCGGGTGTGCAGGTCGATGACGGTGGCCAGATACAGCCAGCCTTCGAAGGTGGGCAGGCAGGTGATGTCCCCGACCATGCGTTCTCCGGGCGCGGTGGCGGTGAAGTCGCGGCGGATCAGGTCAGCCACCGGGGTGATCGGGCCGGCCGCGGGCCGGGTCAAGTTCCGGCGTTTGCGGCGGGTGATCCCGGCCAGGCCGTATTCGCGCATCAGCCGCTCGACCCGCTTGTGGTTCACCACGATCCCGCGGCGGTGCAGCTCCGCGGTGATCCGCGGCACCCCGTAGGCGCGCCGGTGCTCGGCATGAATCGAGGCGATCAAGGTGACCAGGTCGGCCTCGACCGCCGCCCGCTGGGCCCGGGCCGTCTCGGCGGCGACCCACTCGTGGAAGCCCTGCCGGCGCAAG